>NZ_FXUF01000001.1 GCF_900182905.1 Anoxynatronum buryatiense
TGTGTTAGGCACGCCGCCAGCGTTCATCCTGAGCCAGGATCAAACTCTTATTAGAATTTTTTTCCCAAACCCAGTCTCTTTTCAGATTCTGGCTTTTTTTGGTTCTCTTCGCTTCTTCCTGCTGTTCAGTTTTCAAAGAACGTGTTCGCCGCATCCCTTGTCTCGCCTTGCGTTGTCTCGATCCGTGCGACTTTTATACTTTACCATCTTTCATCTTGCCTGTCAACCGTTTTGTGAAGATTTTGTAAAGTTTTTTCTGGCAAACCATCGCTTACATCACCACTTAAACAAAAGGGCAACACCTAATATAGCATAATTGACAGATGGCGTCAATCCACTTTGCCAAAAAGAAAAGGTGCCGATGTAATATCCCGCACCTCTTACTTAAAATATCCATATACAACTACTTTGGACGGAAATTTATCTCATTTTAGCTGCAATGACACTACCCAGTGCGATGGAATAGAGTTTTGACTCTGCAGAATCTGCCCTTGACACCAGGACCACTGGAACTTTTGCACCCATAATAATACCTGCGGATGGTGCTTGCGCCATATAAGTCAATGTCTTTCCAATTCCATTCCCCACTTCAATGGTGGGTACCAACAGGATATCGGCATCGCCCCCAACCGGACTCTCAAAACCCTTTATTCTGCAAGCTTCCTTGGAAACAGCCAAGTCCAATGCAATCGGCCCTTCAATCACCACGCCGTCTCCGAACACTCCCTGTTTCTGCATTTCTTTCAGCGCAGCTGCATCAACAGTAGCAGTCATTTTTTCAGACACCTTTTCTTTTGCTGTTACGCAGGCAACCTTGACAGGGCTTATTTCAAGCGCTTTCGCAACTTCAACAGCATTCGTAATAATCATTTGTTTTTGATCAAGAGAAGGGGTGATGTTCATTCCGCCATCTGTCAATAAAAGGAACTTATGATATGCAGCAGGTTCGTAGATCATCACATGACTTAACAGCCTGTCCGTGCGCAATCCAAAGTCTTTATCCAGCACTTCTTTTAAAAGAATTGATGTGTCAAGCAGTCCTTTCATTAAAAAATCTGCCCTTCTATCACTGACTGCTTGTACTGCTTTTCTGGCTGATATGGAAAAATCATCACAGGGAATAATTGATATTTGCTGAAGATCCAGCTCGATTTCGGCAGCAATACGCCTGATAGCAGTCTCATCCCCAAAAAGCTGTGCTGAAATAAGATCACTTTTTATGGCAGCTTTCACAGCTAGCAGGACATCCTTATCTTCCGCAGCAGCAACAGCCAGTGACATTCTCTTCCCTTTAGCGGCATTCTCGATTAAGCTTTTCATATGACGAATCATTCTTTCACCTCAATTGTTTATTCGTTTTACAATAAGTATAACATAGCCCACAATTTGTGTCTTCGTTATAATCGTCTAAACCAGCAAAGCAAAAACCGAAATGATCAGGGAATAAGCAGTTCAGCTTTGGCCAGAAGATGAGGGTCAGCGCCATTTTTTCGTGCTTTTTCAATCCACTCGCGAGCTTCTGGATAACGCCCAGCCTCCGTGGTCAAAACAGCCATGCGACACATAAGATCTGGTTGATCGGGATGCTGCAAAAGCGTTTCTTCCATCCAGAGTATTGCTTTTTCTAATTCACCTTTGACATAAAAAATCTCAGAAAGCTCAATGGCAGTTTGTTGGTGAAAGCCCCGGATATTGATCACTTTGCCATAATACATGATTGCATCATCCAGCGCTCCAATCTGACGGTATCCAAGCGCTATGAAGAAAAACAGGTTCCACCAGTCATCTTTTATTGTCTCTAATGTTTTCAATAATTTAATTCCTTCATGCGAATGTCCCTGCAATATAAAATTGTACCCCTTCTCGTATGTAACTAAAGGCGCCATCTGACTCAACTTCTGGTTGATGTGCTTCTTCTGCTTTGAGATCGTTGTCAACGACAACGCCGTTTCCCAGGCTTCTTGTGCTTTCATATATGATTTTTGCCAGTAATAGTAAATTCCGAGGTAATAATGCAATAACATTTCATGTTGACACGCTTCAGAACATTTTTCCAATAATTGATAAGCTTCATGCATTAGTGCTTTTTCAAGAAGGGGTTCTACTTCTTGGTCTGAACCGGCAATGCGTACATAACATCCACCCAGCATCATCGCTGCTTTTTTCTCAACGTTTTCACATCTTAAATAGCCTCTCAAAATAACAGCTGCCTCATTAAGTTTTTTCTGTTTTTCTAATTGCTTTACAGACTCAAAGACCACTGTTTTCAAATCTTCCTGAAATCCTCTTAGAAACATCCGATAGGTCTCAATATATTGAAAGGTTGGGTCGGCTCCCAACAGCAGAAGCATACCTCTAATGATCGCTGGAATACTGATGATCTGATTTTCATCATTCATTTGAATACGTATCGCCAGCTCATCTGTCAATAGCGGAACGTAGAGTCCTTCTGGCGGAACTTTAAATTGTTCGTTTCCCATCACCAACCCAGGTCTTAATTGTATAAAAGTTAACTGTTCAGTTGTTTTGAGAGCCCAATCATCAATAATTCCCATTTCATCCTCCCTACTTTTCTTGCTTTTAATTCTTTAATCTATTACTGTTTCCAAGTGTTTGGTTTCACATCAAATGCATACCAGATTGCAGCCACGCTATAATTCTTTAAAAAGAATAACATCATCAATATAGGTGTTGCGCTGATGATGATAATGATGTTTAACAATGGATCCGGATATACTGAATCCAGCTGCCATTAATGTGTTGAGAGATGCTTTGTTATCACTGAAAATCAATGCTCTTGCTATCTTCACTCCCGCGGTTTTCAGATCAGAGAGACCGAATAAAACAAGTGATTTTGCAATACCCTGCTGACGATAGTCCGACGAGACAGCTATCGTCACATGACATGCATGCTGCTGTTCACACGTCCCTCTTGTCGCGCGCAATACACCAATGACTTGCTGATTTGTGCGAGCGACGTAGAAGTAATTCCCTTCTGTGTTCATCCATGTGATGATATCTTCAGTATTTGTTGCATCAGTGAAGGAAACTTCTTGTTGTTCTTGTTTTAATTGCTGAAATAGTGTAAACATATCAGGTGCATCCTGAAGCGAGGACTGATGATACTGGATTTTCAAATCGTTCCCTCCTTCCAGACTCCACAAACCTCCAGTTCTTCTTCCACATTAACAACTGGTATGTGCTGGTTTCTGGATGTTCTGTTGCGTGGATATATCATTAACCAGTCTTTTTTTGTTTCCACCATCGTAGAATTATCATAGACAGCAATTTTTAGATGGCCGTTTTCTATTATCAGATGTGCAGGGAGACTGAACAATTTAACAAAAGGTAAGTATTTTTTTGAAGGCATCTGTTTCATATCTGGAAAATACTTCTCACGAAAGCAAACATGATGAAGAAGTTCATGTATCAGTTCTTTGTTAATTGGCGCCATCGTTTCATGTATTTCATCAGGCAATTTCCCGCGGTATCCCGCAAGCGCACAGTCGTAAAGAAGTGCGTGATCAATAAACTTGTAATCATCATCAATGGTTTGGTGCAAATACCGACGTAGTATATCAAATTGTTCGGCCTGACCGATTTGACGATGCCACCCACCCGCTTTTTTCCATTCGAGTGCCAGCCCACCGAAATAAGAAAATGGTGATTTCTTTGAAATATCCAGTGTTAACCGTATTGTTTCGCGGTAATGTCCATGATTCCAATAACGTTCCAAAACTTCTTCCACTTGCTTAAGTTGAATGATTTCACCATAGCTGACGACGTGCGATTCGAGAACCTCATAAGGCGGATGGCTTTGATAGACATAGCCATAATCTAAAATCTTATTCCGCAGGCCAGATCCTTTAATAAGCTTGAGGAACCCCAGCTGCAACATATCGGCCTGGAGGTGAAACACTTGGTCAAAAGACTCGCGAAACCGAAAAAAATCTTCATATGGTAGTCCGGCTATTAAATCAACGTGTATATGAATGTTGCTTGATCGGATGAGCCGCTGAATCACACTGAATTCTCGTTCTTGTTCCTGTGATCTTCCGATTGCTTTGAGGCTTTGCTTGCAGGTGGTTTGAATGCCAATTTCAAATTGAAACAATCCCGGTGGAACAGTTTCAAGAAACACCAACATCTCTTCGGTCAATAATCTCGAACTGATTTCAAAATGAAAATTCGTAACGCCATTATCATGTTCTTTCAAAAATTGCCATAATTTCATTGCTCTATTAGGATCCGCATTAAAAGTGCGATCAACCAGCTTCACCTGCTTCACTTGTGCCTCGAGGAAAATGTTGAGTTCCTTAAAAACCTTCTCCAATGGAAAAAAAACAACCCCTGAATCGTTTCCTGACAGGCAAAATTGACATGAAAACGGGCACCCTCGTGATGTTTCGCAATAATAGATTTTATCATGCTCCATATTTGGCTCATACTCGTAGGCCGATAGTTCCAGTAATGCAGAGGTCGAACACTGTTCATGAGGATTTGAATGTACTCGGCCGCGTATTCGATAGTTAATTCCTGGAATGTTCGTATAATCTTTATCATTCGCCAACGCATCTGCCAGTTCAAAAATCTCTTCAACACCTTCTCCTGTAATAATAAAGTCAATTGCATCACAGGATTTCATGATTTGCTGCGCATCATATGTAACCTCAGGTCCTCCCAGAATAATCTGCATCTCTGGTTTAATCTTTTTTAAAGAGTTCACTATCTTAATGACAATTTCTATATTCCAGATATAACAAGAAAAGGCAACAACATCCGCTCCTGACAGATAAAGTTCCCGAAGAATTTCCTGATAATCATGATTGATTGTATACTCGACAACAGAAACTTCAAAAGAATTTTTCAATCGGGTATTGAGGTATCGAACCGCCAGATTTGTATGAACATATCGAGCATTTATAGCTGTCAAAGTAATATTCAACGATCAACTGCCTCCCGTAGGTACGTCCCTTTTTGTTTATTGTTTTGCACCTCATGTCTTATATTATAGCATGGCCAGCCTTCAAAACAAATATTATCCATTATAAGAGCTTAAGTACGCCCATTATCATCCACGCGCACACCTAAATTAAAGAATCAGGCAAATATTTTATGTAAACCTATTGCGATTTGATTCCACATTGTTTATAATGGAAGGCAGTTGATTATACAGGAAAGGTGGCCGTTATTTGTTTCCCCAAAGTCATGCAATCATTGCTAGTCTCATCTATGACGATGTTTTTAGGCACCATCGTATAAAGCTGAATAAAACTCAATTGATCTATGGAAGCATTAAACCTGATTTGTATTCAGGTTTGCCTAAGCTTAAACACTTTAAACAGCAGTCTTTTCCAACTATCTGCCAAGAAATTACTGCGCTGTCGCAGAAGCACACCCCCGACAACAAGGCAGCCATCGCCATCTTGTCACAAAAGATTGGTATCGTAACACATTACATTGCTGATTACTTCTGCGTTCCTCACAACGACCGTAAGACTTATCAACACCATTTCATTAATCACTGTCAATATGAAGCTAAACTTCACCAAATGTTTAAGCACACAATTCATATTCCTAAAGCTATTCGAAGTAACCAGTGGATTGATTTTTCGCAATTTGATCAAGTCACAGGTTATCTTGATGATCTTCATAGTGTTTACCAATCAAGAAGCGAGAGTTACTTGAATGATTTGAACAGTTCTGTTCATGCTTCACGCTCTGTTGGGCTTATGGTTGTGCAACAGTCCATGTGCCGCACTGAAGCCCTTCACGCAACCGCATAACGGCCTCAACATATGTGAAAGCGGGTATCATGTGCCCGCTTTTATTGTGCACTCACATATGATAGGCATTATTCCGCCTTGTTGGTTGATTTGATTTAGGGTTGCATCTGCGAACTGGTTGGGATAAAATAGTTTCAGTAAAACCTTGAAGAAAGAGAGGCTTCCCATGGAAAATTTTAACCATATTTCTATCGAAAACATTTCCAAGAAAGACTTTTTAATGATTCTGCAGGCCCTGGAATATACCGGTGAACACATGCATATTCAGGCCTTTATTGATTTAAAAGACGATTTAATCCAACAATTAACAGCGTTGTCAGATGTCACAGAGGCAGAATTATTGTCTTTAATGCAAAGCTAGTACCGGAGCAATACACAAAACCGGAACCATCGGATTATTCCCGATAAATGGTTCCGGTTTTTTTGTGGTTTTCTTTACTGATTCTACATTTTTTCTGGAGCCTGAATACCAAGCAGGGATAGTCCCGTACTCAGTGTTTCTTTCACTGCTGCTACCAGTGCCAACCTGGCATTTCGCTGTTCCGGCTCTGCGTTCAATACCGGATGATCATGATAAAATCGATTGAATGCTTGTGCCAAATCAATGACATGACGTGTCAGGATAGAAGGTTCATTTTTATTTTTAGCATCAGCAATGCTGTCACTGAATTGTTCAATCTTCCGAATCACTTCATAGCTGATGTCGTCAGTTAAATACTGTCCTTCCATATGATTTGCTTGGCTGATAGCGGCTTCTGAGGCTTTTCTCAGAACACTGCAAGCACGTGCATGTGTATATTGTACGTAAGGGCCAGTTTCACCTTCAAAACTAAATGCGGTTTCCCATGAGAAAGAGATATCTTTAATGCGGTTATTACTTAGGTCATTGAAAATAACGGCACCAACACCCACAGCTACCGCCGTTTCCAGTTTATTCTCCAGATTCGGGTTTTTCTCTTCAATAATTTCTTTGACTCGATCAATCGCACCGTTGAGCACTTCTTCCAACAAAACAACGGTTCCTTTCCGTGTTTGAATCCTTCTCCCTTCATGGGTTACGCGGCCAAAAGGCAGATGCAGCAGATCCAAATGCCATTCGTATCCCATGAGTTCAATTACTTTGAACCACTGGGCAAAATGAAGTTTTTGTGAGTAGTCAGTGAGATAAAGACATTTGAAGAAATCATATGTGTTTTTTCGATAAATTGCAGCGGTAATATCGCGCGTTGCGTATAAGGTACTGCCATCACTTTTTTGGACCAGACATGGCGGCATTCCAAAGGCTTCTAGATCAATCATAGTGGCACCCTGACTTTCCGTCAGGAGATTTTTATCGGCTAAATCACGAAGAACCGGCTCCATTTTGTCATTGTAAAAACTTTCACCGGTATAATAATCAAACTTCACGCCTAATAAGGCATAGATTTTCTCCAATTCTTTAATCGTCTCAGTGCTGAACCACTTCCAAAGAGAAAGCGCTTCTTCATCTCCTTTTTCCATTCTGGTGAACCATTCTCTGGCTTCATCTTCCAGCGAAGGATTTTTCTCTGCTTCTTCGTGAAACTTCACATATAAATCCAGCAGCGACTGTATCGGTTCTTTTTCAATGGCTTTTGCATCTCCCCAGTTTCGATACGCAACAATCACTTTTCCAAACTGTGTTCCCCAATCACCCAAATGATTAATTCCGATACATGTGTATCCCAAATGAGAGTATATTTTATAGAGTGCATTGCCTATGACTGTCGAACGCAAATGTCCGACATGAAAAGGTTTGGCAATATTGGGAGCAGAATAGTCTATGCAAATGATCTTCCCATTGCCTTCCTTAGAGCTTCCAAAAGATTCTTTCTCCGCCAATACTTGGCCTATCATTTCTTCTGCCAGTTTTTTTCTGTTGAAGAAAAAATTAACATAAGCTCCTTCATTCATGCATTTTTCAAAGATATCAGGGCAGATAATTTTATTGGAAATATCCTCAGCAATGAGCTGCGGAGACTTGCGCATGGTTTTTGCAAGCCGAAAACAAGGGAATGCGTAATCACCCATATGCGCTTCGGGGGGAGTTTCAATCATAGTTGATATTTCACGCATATCAAGCTCGGGCACGTGGGCAGCGATGGCCGCTGCCACCATTTTTTTGTATTGATTCATTGTTTTTTCTCCTTCCATTCAAGTAGTCCAACTTAAATCCAGCTGATAATCCTTAGGCTCTCTTGAGGATTATTTGTCTGGATAATAATCCGTCACAAACTCGTATACACCACGAATAGCCAAACCGTTTATTTCTGAAGGGATTTCACCATCAATTTGCAATATCACCCTGTCAATACCCGGTAGCGTGATAAGTGAGTTCACCACCATCGCAATGGTTGCTTCCGTATCTTCAATTGATCCCGTCATATTATCAGAAAAATCACTGGAAAGATTAACTGTTGTTGATCGGCCATCCTGCAGAATGGAGAGAAGTTGTGTTTCTGGGGGAATTGGATTAACCAGCTCACCAACGCCCTGTTGGTTGATCAATTGTTCAACAACAAAAGCAGCCAATGAACTATTCTCCAACTCCGGTGCGTCTTCGCGAATACTGTATGTATCTGAAAAAATAAAAGGTTGATCTCGATGTTTTAAGTACAAAACATAGTATACCCTGTCTACTGACTCTTCTTCCATCGAATCTGGCTCAACTTCTTCTGATACATCATTCTCAACTGTCTGCGGAGGTCCCGCAGGGGATTCTTCAGGCAATGCCCGGCGACACGCTGTCGAAAAAACCAATGCCAGTCCCAACAAAACCAGTAATATATTATTTTTCAATAAGTTGCTTTGGAGAGAAATCAAAAAATCACCTCACTAAGTTGTTATTTGACAGTTTCAGCAAATCATTTTTGCAGACTACTCATCCAAGTGGGAAACTTCATCGATCTGATGTTCATTGAACAACTTGAAATCATGATTTTTAAGAAGTTGTGCACAGACACCGCTGCCCTCTACCAACCGACCTCTAAACTCTCCGTCGTGAATATAACACAAGCCGCAGCTTGGACTGTTCTCTTTCAGGATCACCACCTGAACATTATGACTTTCTAACATGGCAAGTACCTTTTGTGCACCAGATAAATATAACTGCGTGACATCAATGCCTTTTGAGTTTTTAATCAATGCCTGACCTGACAATACATCCGCACCTGTTCCTTTTTGAATTTCAGCCGGTTCACGGGGAATAGGCAGCCCCCCCCATCACCTCCGGACAAAATACCAAAAGGGGATGATCTATGCTTAAAAATTGCAGCCCCGAGCAGTTTGCCGCTGTTGCATTATAGCGACAGGGAATTCCCATTAGGCATGCACTGATTGCAATCATGATTCCCCTCCATTTCCAATGCTTCCACCAATCAACTCTTTTTGAAAGTTGCAATCGTTACACCAGCGCCACCTTCACCATATTGACCATCACGATATTTTGATACCAACCGATGACCGGACAACATCGTCTGAATGCCCCGTTTCAATACTCCCGTTCCAACACCATGAATAATGGTTACTTGTTCTCTCCCGCTTAGATACGCATCGTCCAGAAACTTATCAGCCAGATATAGTGCTTCTTCCAAATCAGTCCCACGAACATCAATATCCGCCTTGCTTGTTTCTGCTTTACTCTTTATGATTCTCTGGACTCCTTTTTGAATGTGTTGCTGTTTACGGTTTTCTTTCACAAGATTGCTTATCGGGAGCGTCATTTTCATCATTCCCATTAAAACCAATGCATTTTCATTGTTACTATCAATAGAAATAATGCTTCCTGTTTGGTTTAGGGATGGGATTCGCACTTCATCACCTTTTTTAAACGACTTCTCACGACTTTGACTTCTATCATCAGATTCATTTGATAGCAGGAAATCAGGTTCTCCTCCCTGCACCTCATCCAATTGTTCCCGAATGCGATTTCTGATTTTTTCTGTTTCGCGGCCCAGACTCTGTTGGTGCGCTGCATCTTGTGCTTTTCTCAGTTCAAGTATCGTCTGATCAACCTCTGCTTTTGTTTTTTTGAGGAGCTGTTGTGCCTCTCTTCGTGCTGCCGCCAGAATCGCCTCTCGCTGTTCTTCCAGTTTGAATTTTTGAGCCTTCGCTTGCCCTAAGATTTTTTCAGCATCAATGCGGGCATCAGAAGCCATCTTTAATTCTTTTTCTATTTCTACACGGTTCGTTTCAATGGTTTGAAGCACATCTTCAAAGGCAACATTCTCTGTCGTCAATAATTTTCTTGCATTTTCAACGATATGTTCATTTATTCCAAGTTTTTTAGAAATTTCAAAAGCATTGGATTTTCCCGGTATACCGATTAATAGCCGGTAAGTCGGACTCAGTGTGGCTATATCAAATTCTACACAAGCATTTTCAACACGTTCATTTGTTAATGCATATTGCTTAAGTTCACTATAGTGAGTGGTCGCAACCACTGTTGCAGAAGCACGTATTAGATGATCAAGAATGGCCATGGCAAGGGCCGCTCCTTCGTCGGGGTCAGTGCCCGCTCCCAGTTCATCCAATAACACAAGTGATCTTCCTGTAAAATGCTGCAGAATCTCAACAATATTCGTCATATGAGAAGAAAAAGTGCTTAGACTCTGTTCGATGCTTTGTTCGTCTCCTATGTCGGCAAAAACTTCGTGAAATACTCCCACAGTCGTTCCATAGTCAGCTGGTAAATGCAGACCACTCTGAGCCATAAGAATGAACAAACCTGCCGTTTTTAAAGCTACGGTTTTACCGCCTGTGTTCGGACCTGTAATAACCAGTGCATTATACTTTTCACCAATCAAGATGTTGTTTGGAACCACCTGTTTTAGATCTATCAATGGATGACGTGCGTTTCGAAGATGAATGACTTGATTATCCACCACAGAAGGTTCAACGGCTTTCATTTTAACTGAAAGGAGTCCCTTTGCCATCCAGTAGTCCAGAAACTGCAGTTTTTCCTGATTATCGCTCAGTGCCAATGCATGCGAAGCTACTTCATCAGTTAGCTCCATTAAAATTCGCTCAACTTCCAGCTCTTCTTTAAGCTTGAGTTCCTTTAGCTGATTGTTTAATTCGACAACCGCCATCGGTTCAATAAATAATGTTGCTCCACTGGAAGACTGGTCATGCACCAGTCCTGGCACCATATTTCGATACTCGTGCCGAACTGGAATGACATATCTTCCCTGTCGGATCGTGACGATAGGATCCTGCAAATATTTTTGTGTTTTGACTGACTGTATCATTTGATTAAGTTTTGATTTAACCGCTTCATTTTTTTGCTGTATTTGTTTCCTGATTTGGCGCAATAGCAAACTGGCTTGATCAGAAACTTCAGAATCACTTATAATGCATGATGTGATTCGTTCCTCAAGTGCTTTAACTGATTGAACTTGAGATACCAGACTATGAATCCTGGACAATTTTTCACGCTGGTCGATGGACTGCATATGTGAACGACATTTTCGTGCCAAAGACAGCTGCCGCGCCACCACAAGTAGTTGTCCCGGGTCAAGAGCAGCGCCTATATCAGCTCTGCGTAAAAGCACACTGATATCCTGGAGTCCCGATAAAGGTATGGGGCCTTTCTGCATAATCAGTGATTCGGCTTCACTAGTTTCTTGCTGCAATTCTCGAATCCGCAACAGCTCTGTTTCAGGGGTAGTTGATTCTGCAAGCTGCTGTCCTAACGGAGACTGACATTCCAGTCCAAGCATTTCAATAATTTTATCATACTCGAGCACTCTCAATGTTCGTTGATTCATAATGAATGTCCTTTCCTGCATGTCTGTATTGCCACTCACCATTTACCGACATTATTGTAGCACAGTTCATCATCATAAGCCAGCGTTGATGGCTGGCACACGAGAAGAAACAGCAGCATCACCCATTGAAAAAAGGGCCTCTCCCCATCATGAGGAAAGAGACCCAGTAAAACTGAAAGCTTTAAATCATGTTGTCAGCGGAATCCAGCACGCGATCGAGAATAGCCAGTGCTTCCCGCAATTCAGCTTCAGTGATGCACAATGGTGGTGCAACAATGAGAATATTTTCGTGGCTGTAAGTTGCAAAACCCTCATTTTGAAGCATCCCCAAGATTTTTTTCATGATTTTTTCAGGATCTTTACCGTAAGGGACAATGGGCTCTTTTGTTTCTTTATCTTTCACCAGTTCCACCGCTGAGAAAAGTCCGATATAGCGCACATCACCCACGCATGGATGTTTCGCTTTCAAATCTTCCAGCAGGCTCCCCAATACCTTGCCCAGGTTTTTGGAGTTTTCAATAAGCTTTTCATCCCGATAAACGTCAATGGTGGCGCAGGCTGTTGCACAACCCATGGGGTGACCATTGTAGGTGAGACCGCAGTACATCACATTGTCATCAAAATAAGCTGCAATTTCTTTACTGACAATGGTGCCACCCAACGGCAGATATCCGCAGGTGGATCCTTTGGCGAAAGTAATAATATCAGGTTTCACATCCCAGTGATTTACCGCAAACCACTCACCGGTACGACCCCAGCCAGCCATGACTTCGTCGCAAACCATTACGATGCCAAATTCGTCGCAAAGATCCCTTACGCCTTTAAGGTAACCCTCTGGCGGTATAATAATCCCATTGCTGCCTGTAACTGTTTCCAGGAAGATGGCAGCAACATGCTGAGGGCCTTCGTATAAAATTTGCTCCCGAAGTTGTCCAATGTAGTATTTGGTAGCATCGGCGTCATCCTTGAAGGGGAATGGAGCCCGATAGACATAAGGATCGAAGAACTTCACAAAACCGGCAATACCGGGTTCGCTGGCAAACCGGCGGGGTTCTCCGGTGAGGTTAGCGGCCCCATAAGTGGCTCCATGGTAGGAGCGATAGCGGGAAAATATTTTGTGCCGACCTGTGAACATGCGGGCGATCTTGATGGCATTTTCATTTGCCTCTGCACCTGCATTTGTAAAGAAGACCTTGCCCATGTTGTCAGGAGCAACTTCAATAATTTTTCGGGCAGCTTCAGACTTGGCTTCAAAGGCATATGCAGGTCCCATGAATGCCATTTTATCTGCCTGATCTTTGATGGCTTGAATTACTTTTTTGTGACCATGTCCGATATTCATGTTGACCAATTGTGATGACATATCAAAGTACTTTTTACCATCAGCATCCCAAAAATAAATGCCTTCTGCCTTGGTAACAACCAGCGGGTTTAATGCTCCTTGAGCACTCCAGGAATGAAGGTTGTACGCCAAGTCATCTTTTTTGACCTTTGCCGCATCTTGCATGTTGTCGCCTCCCTTTATTTGTTCATCACATTTCCAAAAAGTTCTTCATCAGTGGGAACTACAGGAGCAAATGGTCTGGACACCCAAGTTGTATTAATCATGTGTTTCCATGTGATATTTTCTGAAACACTGTTACCTCCCCAGCTTCCACAACCCAGACTTGTGGTGAATGGCATTCCATTGAACCAGTTTCCTGTATTGGCAGGCGCCATTCCTTGCCGGATGTTCATGCGGCTGACTTTCGTTTTTAATGCAAGTTCCATGATATGTTCTTCATTAAATGAGTGGATGCCGCAGGAGTGACCCATACCCTGAAACTTGGTAATCGTATTGACAAGGTCAACAGCATCGCTAAACTGATCATACTTGAAAGCAGTTGTCACCACTGACAGCTTTTCTCCTGAGAAAGGATAGTCGGCTCCAATTCCAGTTTCTGGCACAACATAAAACTTAACATCATCCGGAATTGAAAGGTCGGCCACTTCTGCAATGGTCTGAGGTGATTGAGCAATGATTTTAGGATTCAAATGGCCATCAACCCACATTGCCGCCTGAAGCTTTGCTTTTTCTTCAGGATTTACGACGTAGCCACCTTCTTTTCTCAATGCATCTAAAAACTCATCATAGATATCTTTTTGAATAATGAGTGAGTTTTCTGCAGAACAACTGGTTGCAAAATCAAAAGTTTTACTGATTCTGATTTTTTCTGCTGCATCTTTAATATCAGCAGTTTCATCAATGACTACAACAGCATTTCCAGCGCCCACACCATATGCAGGTGTTCCCGAAGAATAAGCAGCATGCACCAAGCCAGCGCCACCTGTGGCAACCACCAGGTCGCATTGTTTCATTAACTCGTTGCTGATTTCCAGTGTCGGATCTTCAATGCCAATGACCAGATCTTCAGGAGCTCCAAAACGCTTCAAGGTTTCTCTCATTAAACCCACAATGTATGTGTTGGTTTTTTTTGTTCTGGGATGGGGTGACATAACAATCGCATTGCGACCTTTGATGGCATGTGCTGCTTTAACTGTCGGTGTAGCTTCAGGATTTGTGCATGGAATCAGTGCCCCGATCACTCCAATAGGTTTTGCAATTTTTGTGATTTGCTTTTCCTCATCAATTTCAATAACACCAACAGATTTTTTGCCTTTCATATCGCGGACAGCGCCTTTTGCTTTTGCCATTAATTTGTTGTATTTTCCTTCATAGTTCCCCATGCGCGATTCTTCAACCGCCATTTTGGAGATTTCCTGCGCAGGTCCATCTTTTACGATATTCCATACAAGCGCCTCAACCAACTCATCCACTTGCTCCTGCGTATAATACTCAATGGCTTCCTGAGCTTTTCGAGCTCGTTCAATTAACCCGGCAACATACTTAACAGCTTCTTGATTCATTTGATCCATCTGAACGCCTCCTAAAATTTAATTATGATCCGGCAAATGCCGGGACAATAAATGATGAATAGCCATGTTTGTTCCATCATAGCGATTAATATGCAAGTACCGTGCCACATTTCGCGATGGCAAGCAGAAACCGCAACGAAATAAGGTTTATTCGTTAAAGTATGGTGGTTCCTATGATAAATCACTCTTTTGTCCGGTTGTTTGCAGCAATGGCATCATCAAGCACCTCCTTGCGATTCATTAATGACTCGTCCAATTGTAACGGGCTTGAAAATGTTTAAATGATCTCAATAATGTCAATGTCTACTTCTTTGAGCAGTCTTTGAATCATGTGATTCTAATGTGAATCAACGTTGAACCTTAACTGCTTTGGTATTTGATATGATACTTGTTCATTTTTCGAACGATGGTGGGTTGACTCACATCCAGCACTTTCGCAATTTCACGGGTTGTTCTATGTTTTTGAGCAGCCGCTGCAATCACCTGTTTTTCGACTTCCTCCACCGTCTGTTTCAGTGTGCTTTTCACAGAAAGTCTCATATCTTTTTGGCGATGGTCTTCTCCCAAAATAAATCCCGGCAAATTCTCGGGCAAAATCTCCTGTCCTTTTGTTGTAATAACGATTCTTTCAATTATATTTTCCAGCTCCCGAACATTTCCCGGCCAGCTATAACGCAGAAGCACATCAATTGTGTTCGAATCAAGGCGTTTTTCAACAGCAAACTTCTCATTATACTTTTTTAAAAAATAGGTTACCAATGGAAAAATATCTTCTTTTCTCTCTCTTAGCGGCGATAGATGTATCGGGACAACATTTAGCCGATAATACAAATCTTCACGAAACTGATGCATTCTCACCATCTCATTTAAATCTTGATTTGTGGCTGTGATAATACGAACGTTCACGGGTATTGGTTTGATTCCTCCAACACGCTGAATTTCTTTATCTTGAATTGCGTGCAGTAACTTAACCTGTAAGTTAAGCGGCAACTCTGAGATTTCATCAAGAAAAATAGTACCATTTTGTGCAACTTCAAACAGACCCGGCTTGCCTTGCTTTTTAGAACCTGTGAAAGCACCTGCTTCATATCCAAAAAGTTCTGACTCCAAGAGGGATTCTGGAATTGCCCCACAATTAACTTTAACAAAGGGCCTGTCCTGATTTTCGCCGAAAAGATGAATGAATTTGGCAATTTCTCCCTTTCCGACGCCCGACTCTCCCGTTATAAGAACCGTCGAATCGATTTGTGCCAAACGTTTTGAGAGTTGTATAACATCTTTCATTTTTTTACTTTTGATAATCAATGTACCGATACGTTCCTGTTGTTCTTCTTTCAGTTCTTCCAGCGTGTTATGAACATCTTCAAGCTGGTTTTTAAGGGATATGAGTTCTGTCATATCTCTGGATGTGGTAATAATTTTTTGTATATTGCCCCGTTTATCAAAAATGGGAGTTCCTGTTGTCATTAGTTTTTTTCCATGTCGATTGTTATGAAGAATGGTTACTTCTTCTTTTTTTGTAAAAGCCATTTTGGCAACAGATGGATAAAACAGCCCTGATTTTTCCTGTTCGTCAATATTTTTGCCAATAACATTCTCTTTCGATACCTGATACAGTTGGCTGGCTGCTTTATTCATCCATTGGGTGACACCGTCTTTATTGTCGATGAAAATAGCGTCCTGGGCAGAATCAAAAATCATTTTAAACTCTTCTGTGCTTGCATTTGATATAACGTTTGCCATATTTTCAATATCAAAAAACATAGCTCCAAAGATACATCCATCCTGATCTTCTGCCATTAGATAAGTCTGCACAAGGACATCATTATCTTCCAGCACTTTCCAGTTTTCCTGTCGGTTCTGTTGTAAGTCTGCAATAAATGCGGCGATTTGTTGTTCGTTTCCAATTTTTATGCGATATAAATCCAGAAAAAAAGAAGCTCTTTTGTTTTGATACAGGATCTCACCGTTTTCTCGAATAATCACCATACCCGCCGGAATCATGTCTAATAATTGATTCACAAATTCCATTCGCATTCCTCCCAATCTATTGCAGCATGTCTTAAAAAACTGGTTGCACGTCATTTTCCAGTTAAACCGATTGCAATTTGGCTGATTCACAAATAGATCATAGTTTCCAATTCAAAATTGTATCACAAAATACAGGTATATTCAAATATCAACACATCCCTTTCTACAGTCATAGCCAAATCTTTATGTTTCGCCGAATCCTCCAAGAGATATAAATGTATATAAGTAATCGCGCTGATACAGCAGAATTTCATTCGCCAGAACCGCTACCATCAAGTATAATAATCAGTGACAGTTCTAAAATATTGTAACACCATCATAGAGACGATCAATAGGGGGTTTCAACGATGAAAACCAGCCATGATTTTTACCAGCTCATTAAACAGCATTGGACTCAACCCGACTTGCTTCAGCAAACAGATTCATCAATTGATCTGATCTTTTCATTCTTGGAAAATGAGACATTTTCAGGGAAACTGGAAGCAATGATTTCGAAGAATCATTTCACATGCCGCGATGTGCAGAAATTATGTGAACCTATGCTCCAAACAATGTGGGCTGAAGCTTTCCCCGAAGACCCCTTGTATTACATTTATCAATTTGCTTTATCCAAATCTTTCCCTGATGCAGTTGAAACCAAACTGGATTCCCGACTAGACTCAGGCTGCCTGTTTTATTTGGAAGCCTTGCGTGCTACATTGTCCATTCAGCAAGAACATGACAGTGCGTCTTTTCAGGCCCGCTATCCCCTTCAGCTTGAATTTCAGAGCGATGACAATCAAAACGAATATTCGCGTGAGTATCGCAGGTTTATTCGCGCCTTTAAAAATGAGTATGTTATCGAGATGATGAAATTAAATTTTGAAGTTACCCAGCACAACACGATGGACCATGTTAGCGGCGTCCATTTTTTAGCGATGCGTATTGCTAAGCAACTGCATGAATTTGGTATCCCGGTGGATTTAGGGAAGATTTCCGGTGCTGCTGCCGGTCATGATTTGGGAAAATATGGATGCCGTAGCTTTGAAAACAAGCGTGTTGCATACCTCCATTATTACTACACCGAACTATGGTTTAAATCGCGGGACATCTTTAATATCGGTCATATTGCCCTGAACCACTCAGTTTGGGATCTGGAACTGGAAAACTTACCTCTCGAGTCATTAATTCTAATCTATAGTGATTTCAGGGTTAAGAACTCTAAAAACAAAAAGAATCAGTATGAAATGTCGTATTTTAGCTTATCCGACTCATTTTCTGTCATTCTGAGCAAACTTGATAATGTTGATGCCGAAAAGGAAAAGCGTTACATCCGTGTCTATGCCAAGTTAAAAGATTTCGAAGACTATATGATTGACCTTGGTGTCCAAGTGGACCCAGAAAAACCCATTGGAATTTCTGCCAGAAGTCGAAAAAAATATTTTTCTTTGATGCAGGGTCATGAAATCACCCAGAATTTGAAATATTTAGCTATTCAGCATAATATTCATTTGCTCTATAAGTTTCGTGATGAGGATTCTCTGAGCGAGATCATTGAAATTGTTCGAAATGAGAAAAATGACAAGATTTTCAGAGAATATCTCGGGCTGTTTGAAGAATACACTGCTTATTTGACCCAGAAGCAAAAAATTGTTACATTGAGATTTTTATATGAAAAACTGACACATCCTGAAGAAGACATTCGGAGACAATGCGCTGAGCTGATTGGTCAAATCATCAGTTGCTTTGATGAAAACTATCGCAAAGAAGTGCCTGAAGACGTAAAACTCCCTATGCCAGATATCACCAGTTTTGACCTATTGCGGGAATACATGAAACTCTTTTTATATCCAGACCATAAGATCACCGACCTTCATGCTTATTGGATTCGATATAGCCTTAAGCATATGCTTATAAAACTTCTGAGCCGTTGCGAGCAGAAATTTATCAGCCTCTATAAAGAAATTCTTCTGGAGTTCTTTGAAGAATCAAAAAATATACACGAACAGCCCGATATTCATTTGTTAAATACAATTAAAGGGATTCCTGTGTTTCCTGGCGACCCTTCATTGGCCGTCTTCTTTGACTACGTTATCTTCTCTCTTTCCAATCATCGATTGGAAGATCTGGAAAACGTTGACCTTCGTATGTCCATCCTCGAATCAATCTATTATCTGGTCGATTTTTTTGCCGACGACAGCGACGCTGTCCAAAAAATTCGACACCTATTTACTGATAAACCCAATAAATCTCAGGTGCCTGCAGAAAACTATCTGATGTTTAAACTCGCTAAAAAATTGTTCACAGAAGAAAAGATGATTACACCGTATCATGAGTTTTATGAACTGGATATCCATAAGGTTCCGGATATCCACCTGACGAATCTTAAATCTGCAACAAATTGGGTTACCAAGAGAATTCATGTTGAGTTATTGCAGGAATATTTGGAACAGAACCCTACATTAAACAAACTATACACAGCTATGCATTATTGCAATCTCTTAAAAGTCAGCTCTGTTGAAAGTGTTCGAATTCAGGCTGGCGAATCATTGGTGAAGCTCTTTCCACACCTGCCTCTCGAACAACGAAATGACGTAGCCATTGAGCTTCTTCGTGCTCTTGAGATTGACGGTGCTCAGCATACAAAGTACATTCCTGATTATCTCGGTCAGATAATCATATATCTGCAGCCCGTTGAACTTGATGAAATGATTACTGATCTAAATGAAAAACTGAAACAAAGCAATACAGAAATTAACTCACTACTGATGAAGACCATTGGCATTTTCATCGAAAACTACCCCCGCTATCGGGAGTTTTTTCAAGAAACTGATGAAGGATATGAGTATCGGCTTCAAAAGATGCTCGGGATCCTTCTTAATGGGTTGGTTCATCACCAACTTCAAATTCAGCAAATCTCTTTTAGCGTTCTTGGCAAGGATGTATTTGGTTCCAACAAACTTTCATTGCCGGAAAAATATCAGTTGTTCCTGATGACTGCCAAAAAAATACTAACGCTCTCCAAAGAGACAGAAGATCATGAACTTCTATTTCTTACCAATTCTTCCGGATTAAACCATCTGTACCGATTTATTTCTGATTATGCCTTTTTTCATAAAACCATCGAAATTCCAACGCCAGAAAGAGTCGCTTTTTTCCCTGGCTCTTTTGACCCCTTTACACTGGGACACAAAGCCATCACAAAGGCCATTCGCAACCTTGGTTATGAAGTCTACTTAGCTGTTGATGAGTTTTCATGGTCCAAAAGAACACAACCAAACTTAATCCGCAAAAATATTATCAACATGTCTATCGCTGATGAGTTGGATATTTATCTCTATCCCGAAGAACTGCCTGTGAATCTGGCCAATCCCAAAGACTTGCGTCATTTGAACAATAATTTCCCCAATTCCAGCGTCCACCTTGTTGCAGGCAGTGATGTGCTCATTAACGCCTCCGCGTACAGCGATCCTGCCAACGAATATATTTTCAGCTTTCCCCACATCGTTTTTGAAAGGCGCAATGCTTCTTATTCGCCAGATAGTCACGCTCGCCTAAACAAGGTGTTGGAAGCACTTCATCACCCTTCAGTTCGCTTGAATCTACCGACACAGTATGAAGAAATCAGCTCTACTCAAATTCGGAACTATATTGATGAAAACCGGGATATTTCCCGAATGATCGATCCCTTGGCGCAGCACTTGATCTACAAAAGAAACCTGTATCGAAATGAACCCCAATATAAGTCAATGATTCAGACTATTTCACTCGATGTGGATATTCGCGATCATGTCACCTATGAGCTGATCAACAATATCGTTTCCACATTCCATCAAAATTACACCTATTCATTCAAAAATATCGAACAGGTGTTTTCAAAACCCAATGGTCGATTAATACTAATCAGGGATGTCAATCAAAATGGACGTATTCTGGCTTATGCAGCCCTTCATTGGATCCCCTCAGAACAAATATTTCAGGAGTTTAGAGACCGCAACATCTCTCAACATATTCGCGAACATTACAGTGGACGCATTATCCTTATAGACGGAATTTTTTCTGTAAAGGATCATCCTTTTGAAAATCTAAATCAGGTTATACTGACAGAAACCCTCACTTATTGCCTGAAAAACGACTACGGTTATGCGATTTATCAAAATAAAATAGATGAACATACGCCGGATGAAGTCGATGAAATTCTCAAGCTTCACGGTTTTTCCGAACTATCTTTCACACCAACAGCGCAACCTGTTTATACGGTTGATATGTCAAATCCATGCACCCTGAATCTGGATATTATGACAATCATCAAAGAACCCTTCAAAAGCAATCAGCATGTTCAAAATGTGATTAATCGAACGCGGCATCGTATGCAACAAGTACTCACCGAACTTTATCCCGGCCATTTATTACTATCCTTTGATCGCAGCATTATTGACGAAACGCTCATCAAAAAAATCTGCCATGAAAATGAGATTCCACCGGTGCCATTATCACCCAGGCGCATGGGTGAATCGATGTGTGTGCCTTTTGGCAATGTGTTGAATCGCAGTATCGTTCCCAACACAATCACCAAATCACTGCATACCGAGAAAATGTTTGATCCCGACATGAAGCACTTCACCATTCGCTCCTTTCCTTACTACCTTGATCTCAAACATCAAATCCGAATGATTAAGTCATTTAATCGTCCTGTGATTCTTGTGGATGACTTGCTCAATAAAGGCTATCGAATTCGTGCGCTGGATCCGTTACTCAACGAGGAAAAACTGGAGGTTAAAAAAATCATTGTGGGAATTTTGTCGGGCAGGGGAAAAGAATTGATGGAAATTCAAAACCGGGCTGTTGACAGTGCCTATTTTATACCCAAGCTACGGTTATGGTTTAATGAAGCGCTTCTTTACCCTTATATTGGAGGTGATTATTTATGGAGAGGCGAATACCCTAAAAGCAATCTGCTGCCTTCCATAAATTTGATTTTACCCTATACGTCACCTGCCTTTATCAAAGGAGTCACCAACCGTCAGTTGTATAACATGTCTGAAGTATCCATTCTCAACGCGATTGAAATTCTAACCGTTCTGGAAAAAGAATATCAAAAGTTATATGAACGAAAACTGACATTGGCACTTCTTGGAGAGGTCTTTATTTATCCGCGTTATCCCGACAACGGGCCATATATGGAATATGATTTCAGCATCTCTGCTTCAGAGCATCTGAAAAAAGATCTCGAATTACTGAAAAGACTTGAGTTAATGGTAATCACATCTTAATGGTTTATCGATTTTCTAAAGGCGGTGATTCAATGATATATTTTTACCAATTGTCTCAGGGTGTGGCCGTATCTTTCCTGTTCTTCTCTGATTTGCCAAAGGCAGATCCCGATACAGCGCTCCACCGGTCACCCCTCTTTTTCTTAATAAACCGATCGGCCGCAAACAGTCAGGTGTGTACTTTATTACATGAGCCTCATCATCTTTTTTTGGATCAGGAGTCTTTGGCATTTCTTTCTCGAAAGACAGATATGGACAGTGAAAATACAGTCAATGAATCTGTTGGTCAACTTCCAGAGTGGCTGGTTCAAAAAATCAGAAATCAGCAGGTTTTCCTCGTGAATACCGCTCATTCCCGTTGGCAAGAGCGACTCACATTTTCATTTCCCCGAAAAAAGAGAGTTCATTTAGCAGGCTTGGGAGATGTGGGCAGTACATTGCTCACCGGGCTTCGATTACTGGGGAAAGATGATATTGATTCCATTGGCATTTTTGACTTATCAGAAAGCAAACTGCAACGATGGACTAATGAAATCAACCAAATTGCAGACTTGAACTATCCTGACTACCCCCCTGTTTTGTCGTTGACCGAATCACAACTATTCAACTGTGATTTATTTATTTTCTGCATAGCCCGTCAGGTTCCTGGCCTTGATGTCAAGAACGTGGATGTTCGCATGGCTCAGTTTGATGCAAATCGAATCATTATTGAGGAATATGCCCTCAAAGCAAGAGCCGCAAAATATCGGGGAATTTTTGCAGTTGTGTCAGATCCGGTTGATCAGCTTTGTATCACCGCTTACCGTAAAAGTAATGAGGATGCCTACGGTAATTACGATGGTGAAGGATTAATGCCTGAACAGGTGAAAGGCTTTGGACTGGGAGTCATGAACGCCCGGGCGCATTATTATGCAAAGCAACATCCGGACACAAGACACTTTAGCCAGGAAGGCCGCGTTTTTGGACCACATGGTCAAGGCTTAATTGTCGCCAATAGTATTGCCCACTTTGATCCAACCCTCTCAGATCTGCTTACTCGTCAAACACTGAGTGCCAATTTGGTTATACGTGAAATTGGCTTTAAGCCTTTTGTCGCTCCGGCACTTTCGTCCGGTTGCCTGCCGCTGTTGGCAACCCTGCGGGGAGAGTGGCACTACAGTACTGTTTTCATCGGTGGTGTCTATTTTGGGTGCCGCAATCGTTGGCTGGCTTATGGCCAGGAATGGGAGACACTCACATTTCCAGACGCACTTTATCAACGACTGCAAGATACTTATACCCGATTGGAGCAATTTCAATGTTAGTGCTTATTCGACCGAAGGCTACGGAGAACTTCATTGGATTGGTTAATGAGTTAATCCCTTATTCACCCGATCTGGTGATCGATGAAGCTTCAAAAGTAGTCCCCATGCCCACATTTTTTAAGGAAACCACGTCCGCTTTATCTATCATTCTTGCCGTTGAACTTGATGATATCGGCAGTAACGGCGACTTATTACCAATTCTTTATGCCATGAAGCGTCACTGGTCAGCAATACTGGAACATTCGGTGGCCATGCTAATGGTAAAAAGTCCTAATGAGTGGCATACAAAAACCTTTTCCTCCTGGCTCATATTTAATCTAAATCAGTGGGGATGTCGTTTTATTGGTCACCCTTTGGTAGAAATGATCCCCAACCTCGAAAATCTTAGCCAATGGGAAAAAACGACAAATATTGCGAAAATCCAGTTGCTTCATGACTTCAGTCAAAATGCAGTCGAAAGATTAATGTCATTTAGCCATTGTTCATCACCCAGACCAAAGCTCGCCGTGCTTCATGCCAGTTCAAGAAATACTTCCAACACATTTATGCTATGGCACTTGGTTAAGGAGCATTTAAACCAAGTCGATATAGATGAATTTCATGTGGCCAATGGCACCATCATTGATTGCATCGGATGCCCATACCAAACTTGTGTTTACTTTGGCCGCCAGAAAAGCTGTTTTTATGGCGGTGATATGATTCGGGAGCTAATACCTGCTATTGAACAGGCTGATGCCCTCCTTTGGCTGTGCCCCAACTATAACGATGCCGTTTCAGCCAATTTGATGGCTGTTATCAATCGTTTAACTGCTCTCTATCGCACGCATTCATTTAATGGAAAACAACTGTTTTCAATTATCGTATCAGGGAACTCCGGCGCAGATGCCGTCGCCAGGCAGCTTATTGATGCCCTCTGCATTAATAAAGGTTTTCAACTACCGCCAAAATTTTGTTTAACCGCACTTGCCTATGATCCGGGGAGCATTCTTGAAGCCAACGATATAAAAAAAAGAGCGGCAAGTTACGCCGCTCAAATAACAGAATCATTGTTTATCAGTCAATCAGTTGAGCCATCCTGTCAAAAAGGGGAGCCGCACCTTTAATGCGATTCTCATTGCCGATGATACAATATTGGTTTTCGGCTATCATTTGCCGTATCAAATGACTGTAGCTGCGAATGGTGTCTGCGCCAGTTTCGATGATTTCCAGCCGTTCGCGATGCTCATCTGTCACAGTTAGACCTGCCAGGTAACGGGCATCTGCCTTTTCCCCTTTCATCGAGGGGGTTAAGGGGGCATCTAACCGGCTCATCGTTCCAATGATGTACTTTGTCATTTCCCGATGACTGGCATCAAATCTTTCAAGGTATTCCGCCAGGTCATGATACACTCTTAATGTTTCCTCCAAATTCGGATCCCTGTATGAAACAAAGTAAGCATCACCATTTCGGAATAAGCCAGTCATCGCACCATATGCGCCGCCGGCAACCCTTATTCGCTTCCACAGGTAATCCAGGCTGCAAATAGTTTTAAGCACTTGCATGCTTCCAGAGTAAACATGACCAAATTTTTTAAAGTTTGATGCCTGAGCAACATACTGTACCTTACTTGACAGATAGAGGCCTTCACGTTGATAGTTGACACATTTTAAAGCCAAGGGTTTAACGGTTTCCGATGAATTCGGCAGTTGCGAAAAGAATTTTTCCATTTCATATGAAAAAGCTTCAAAATCCTTTTTTTCTCCTGTAAAGCTGGTCATGCTGCCCTTCTGTACCAAGATCCGCTTAAGAACTGACTGTATTGTTGCAATCACAGCATCTATCTGCTCATTATAATCCCTTTCAAGGGAGGCTATAAAGTGGTAGAACAGCAGGCCGCTGGTGGCTTCCTGAAAAGCAGCTTCTGGAGAAAAGTATGCCAGCGCTCTTTTTGATGCCACTAAATGTCCCTCGTGAAGAAGGTTCATCTCCAGTCGGGATTTAATTTCCCGTATCACTTCCAGAATCCGTTGACGATCATCCCAACGTGTGCGCAGCAACACTTCCTGAAGCAAATGCCAAAACAACTCATTCTTTTCAGTCAATGATTTTCCTCTTATGATGAAACGATGAACACCATCATCTTTACCCGAATAATTTGGATAAACATCCGGCTTGAAATAGAATCCGCCCGTATGAAGGTTGAGTTCGTTGGACAGTGCTTCGTATGAATAGTTTTCTGTGCTGATTCGCCCAAGCAGGGCTGCAAGAAGGCCCACATACGGCAACTCTTCCTGTTTTAGCGGCGCCATATCAAAATAGATTCCTGCATATTGGATACGATTCGTAAAGAGATCGTGAATAAGTACTTCTGATGAATATCCGGGAATGACATTGGTTGGAATTACTTCCGGTTCCGCCTGAAGATCCTCACGGGTCAGCAAAGGCATCACCGTCAACTCCTCTTCAGTATGCGCCGTTTCCTGCCATTTTTCCAGTTGCTGATTCTTCAGAATCAAATCATCCAACATCTCCGATGACATTTGCTTTTTCATTTCTTCCAACTGATTTGACAGTATGGTCTCCCTTGCTTCATTCATCCCCGGGCTTGGTGTCAAGATTAGTGTACTGTAATGTTTGCTTTCCAACAACATGGCTCTAATCAAGTTTTCAAAGTAGGGTGTGGTAAGCGCTTCTTTGACGCGTTGCAATGGACCTTCGTAAGCTAAGTGAATGGAAGGCACCTCATCATACAGCCAGCTCTCCATTATTTTCATGCCATAGATAAGCCCTTTGGGATAGCGCCCATAATCGGCTTCTCTCAACTTGAACTCGTGAATGTTAATGACGGCTTCAATCAACTTTTTGTCAATGCCATTGTCAATGAGCTCCTGTAACGTTTTTCGAACCAACTTGGTAAAGTTTTCCAATTTGTCAGCTTCGCTGTTTTTGATAATCACGCTAAAGACCGGCTGTTGAATACTGCTGTCATATGAGCCAAATACATCTTTACCTAATCCCTCTTTAATAAGAGATTTCTTCAACGGAGCAGCGGGAGTTCCCAATAATAGATAATTCAACATCTCCATTGCCAATTGATGTTCCGAGTCGGTGGCAATCCCGGTGACGAAGTTCATGCTCAGATATGTTTTTTCTATCACTGATTCTTCTGAAGCTACCGGATATTCTATTAACAGATTTTTTTCTGGAACAAATGGCTGTTGAAGGGGAATTGCAGAGTCAACAAAAATTCTATCAAAATGACTGAGGTACTCTTCGTTAATCAATGCCAGATGGTTTTCAATTGGCCCATTCCCATAAAGATACAGGTATGAGTTTGATGGGTGATAATAGGTTTGGTGAAACTGGGTAAACATCTCTTGTGTCAGTTGGGGAATGATCTCAGGGTCTCCACCCGATTCAAAACCATATGGTGTGTCTGGAAAAAGTGTTTCCTGAATTTTGCGAAATAGTATTTGCTCAGGAGACGAAAACGCCCCTTTCATTTCATTATAGACAACCCCTTTAATTGTCAGAGGTTCTTCTTTTGATTTTATTTCATAGTGCCAACCTTCCTGTTGCAAAATTTCTGGCTGATCATGGAGATTTGGAAAGAAAACAGCATCTAAATAGACATCCATTAAGTTCATGAAGTCTTTCTCATTTCGACTGGCAATAGGGTACATTGTCTTATCGGAGAATGTCATTGCATTCAAAAAGGTATTCATCGAACCTTTCGCCAACTCGACAAAGGGATCTTTCAATGGGTATTTTCGAGAGCCACAGAGTACTGAATGTTCCAGAATATGAGGCAAGCCCGTACTGTCCCCGGGCGGCGTTCGAAAACTAATGGAGAAGACTTTATTATCATCTTCCGATTGAAGGTAGTAAAGACGGGCACCGCTTTTTTGATGCACCATCTCATATGCAGTCCCCTCCACCTCATTCACTTTCGTGATTGCAACAATACGAAATCCATGTAATTCTTGTCCTTCAGAATAATTCATTGATGTGACAACTCCTCATCTATACTCATTCCCAGTAACAGCTGTCTTTTAAAACAGCCATATCATTCATGCAGCCATTACTCTTACAAATGCAATCCCGAAGCGAAGCATTCGCTATAACGGTGCATTGGTCTGGCTTGGGTCAATGGGTTTCCCCAATAGAGATTCGGTAATTTGATTGATTTCAAAGTAGATGCGCTCAAGATCCAACGTTTTCATTTCCTTCTTTTCCATAATGATTTTACCATTAATAATAACTGTATCGACATCTGAAGCCTGGGCCGAATAAACCATAGAAGCTTCCAGGTTCAAACGAGGATACAAGTGTGGTTTGTTTAGATCTATTAAAATCATGTCCGCCTTCATCCCCGGCTTTAAATCACCAATTTTCTGCTGTAGATTTAATGCCTGCGCTCCTTGGGTAGTAGCCATTTTTAATACGGTCCAAGCCGGTGCCGCCGTCGGTTCGCTTGTTGAACCTTTTGCAAGCAATGCTGCCAGATTCATTTCTTCAAACAGGTTCAGATTGTTGTTGCTTGAAGAGCCATCAGTACCAAGGGATACAGGTACACCTGCCGCCAAGAGCTGAGAAAGAGGAGCAATCCCATTGCCCAGTTTAAGATTGCTGGCTGGATTATGCACAACATTAACCTGTTTTTCATTGAGGATCTCAAAGTCAGCAGGATGAAGGTGCACGCAATGAGCTGCCAAGGTGTGGTGCCTGAAAATACCCAAATCATCCATATGCTGAATTGGAGTACGTCCGTGTTTTGAAAGGCTTTCTTCCACTTCTTTCACACTCTCTGATAAATGGATGTGAACTGGAATTTGTAAATCATCACACAGGTTTGCTACTTTTCGAAGAAATGCATCATCGCAGGTGTATGGTGCATGGGGTCCTGCCATGACTGTAATTAATCCATTTTCTGCCTGATGCCAGTTTTTGACCAACATTCTTGTATCAGACAAGCGTTCAGCATCATTTTCAGAAGAACCTACCAAGCCCTTGGCAATGGAGGCGCGAATCCCACTTTGGGCTGCTGCTTTGGCGGTTTCTTCCGACAAAAAGTACATATCTGCAAAAGCAGTCACCCCTGATCTTATCATTTCAGCAATGCTCAGCATTGATCCCCAATACACCTCTGAAGCACCCATTTGATTTTCAACCGGCCACACTTTTTCTGTCAGCCATTCCCAGAACGGAATATCATCTGCATAGTTTCGCAACAGTGACATGGCACTATGTGTGTGTGCGTTGACCAGCCCCGGCATCACCAGATACCCGGCCCCTTCAATGACTCTATCTGCCTGAAAATCTTCAGGAACTTCGCCGACAAAAGCAATCATATCATCAATAATGCCAATTGACTTTTGTGCCAGTGTTTGATCCCAAATTGTCATTACCTGCGCCTTACTAATTAGTGTTTTCAAGTCGAATCCACTCCTTCATGTTTTATGTCGATCATCTCAAGCTTAATCAGGGTGTTTTGCCGCTTGCTTCACGTCCAGCATCAACATTTGAATACGTCGATTCCCCCTGAATTCATTTACCTGCGGGAAGAAAACCAGATCATATGGTGCATCTGGCTGCGAACACAGCTTCCGATGTTCATCTGAGATCCCAAAGCTAATGATTTCGATGTTCGAAACATCTTTTTCTCCTGCTTGCATGAACTGTGATATTTTAAGATGTTGCCCTTCTTCTCCCATGAATTTAATGTGACTATTCACGCCTACCTGGATGTGTTTCATCAAAAAATATGGCTTTTCATTGCCCATACCGTAAGGTTCCAACCGTTTTATAGTTTCAACAAACTCTTCCGAAAGATCTTCTGGCAAGATATGATCTGCCACATGAATTTTCTTCATCAATAAGTCCGGTATCTGCTCCTGAACCTTTAATACCCTTTGCTGCAGGTAATCTCTCAGCTGATGGATATTTTCCTCCCTTATTTTTAGGCCACAGGCATTGGCATGCCCTCCAAAGCGTTCCATTAAATGGGATGCCGGCTTTAGTTCATTGAACAAATGAAAGCCTTCAACACTTCTTCCGCTTCCAGTATATATTCCCTTTTCTTTAGCCGGTGTTAAAACCAGCGTTGGCCGATAATAAGCATCCCGCAGACGGCCGGCAATAATTCCGATGACCCCTTCATGGAGTTCCTCGCTATCAACCACAAGAAACGAATGCTCATGAAACTTTTCGACAACCAGCTGGTGACACCTATCAAGTCCTATCTCCTGGATTTTTCTGCGTTTATCATTTAAACACCGCAGCCGCTCTGCCAACATCAACGCAGTTTGGCGCTTTCTCGTAACCAGCAACTGTACTCCCATTCTGGCATCATCAATACGTCCAGAAGCATTGAAATGTGGTCCGATACGAAATCCCAGTTCACGTACACCGACTTGCTCTTTTGGAATGGACAACACTTCCAGCAGAGCTTGAAAGCCGGGTCTCTGTGTGGTACGCATCTTTTGAATTCCATATTTTACCATGGTTCGGTTTTCATCCCGAAGCGGCACAACATCACATACTGTGGCCAACGCAACCAAATCAAGGAGGTTTGTCAGCCGTGTTTTGGGTATCTGTAATTTTTTCTGCAGCGCCTGCGCCAGCTTAAAGGCAACTCCACAGCCCGAGAGTTCTTTGAAGGGGTAATCACAGTCAGGCTGCTTCGGATTAACAACCACCGTATCTGGCAGCTGATCACCCGGCATGTGATGATCGGTAATAATGAGTTTCAGACCTATTTTCTTGGCATATTCTGTTTCTTCCACCGCACTAATACCACAATCCACCGTCACCACTAAATCAGCTTGATAGTCTTCTTTTATCTCCAGCAAGGCTTCCCGGTTTAGCCCATACCCTTCTTCTTCTCGCAAAGGAATGTAAAATTCAATGTTGGATGTCATTGGATAAAAAAAATCCAGCAACAGTGCAACCGATGTCATCCCATCAACGTCGTAATCTCCATAAAAAACAATTTTTTGTTTTTTATTCAGGGCATCAATAATTAACGTAACCGCTTTGTCCATTCCTTTCATTTGAAAGGGATCATGAGTGAGTTGTGGGCACTCCGACAAAAATTCTTCCATTTGAGCGGTTTCTTTCACACCTCTATTCACGAGTATTTTTTCTACCACCGGATGAAACCGACCAGGCAGTTCACCAAGTGCGTGATGATTGGGTGATATCCATTTTGTTTCATAACACGCCTTCATGAACTCCCTCCACAAAGCAAATCGTTTAAGTGACAGATCATATCGCCAGCTTTTCCCTTAATCACAAGGTCATACCCCGAAGCGGCTGGCACCATTTCCTGATTGATGAAAATAGTCTTTCCGGCTGTCATTAAAGGCAACTGATTCACAGGCGATACCTGCAAACTTGTACCGATGACCAATAGAACGCTTGCTTGCTGAATCACTTCAATAGCCTTCTCCCATGCATCTTGTGGTAACATCTCTCCAAAAAGAACCACGCCTGGACGCAACCTGCTGCCACACACGCATCGGTTTCCTATGATGAAATCATCAGGTGTGGCTTGATGTCCATTGTCAATGCAACACACTTTTTTTAATGCACCGTGAAGCTCATATACCTTTTGACTGCCTGCCTGCTGATGAAAACCATCCACATTCTGAGTGGCAATAGCATCAACCAGTCCTCTGCGTTCCCATTCCGCCAGTATTTCATGCCCCATATGTGGATGACAGCGTTCAAGGGTTTTAAACCGCAGTGTATAAAATTCATGAAAAAGGTCGTATTGTTCATTCATAGCTTCTGTTGAAGCTACCTCCATCGGATCAGTTTTAGTCCACAAACCTTTTTTTGAGCGAAAATCCGGAATACCACTTTCTGTAGACATGCCGGCTCCTGTGAAAACAACCGTCGAAGCCGATTCCTTGATCCAAGCTGCTGCCTGTTCTACAGGTGTATGCTCATGGTTCATTGGCGCCGCTCCTTTCCATGTCAGCCGCAAAATTTTATTGCGCTGATTTTGCTATTAATGGTTTCTGTAAAACATGAAACATGGTACAGTTTATCATATTTTCAGTTGCAATAGAAATTCCCCGTTCAAATTCACTCATATGAATCAAACGTGTGAAAGGTTTTTCAAAACTATTCCATTGTGTTATCCTTATGTTATAATGAAAATCTGTTTGATGCTCGCTTACCAACCATTTATCACTATTTCAGGAGGGATCCCTCAATGAATATTTTGTCACAATTGAACCCATTCGCCATTATTATCATCCTTTTTATTTTAGCAGTTTTTTTCAGTTCGCTTGTCATATCCATCACGATTCGGAGCAAATACCGACAACTGGGGGAAAGTCTTCAACAGTTAAAGGAAGGCCGAGCCGGTCACCCCGTACTGCAGGGAATTCTTGATAGCTATTGTACTGCTGCCAAAGGAAATCACCATGAAGTGAACACCCAAGCCATCATTGAACGTCACTTTAACCATGATTTTCGTTCACTGAACCTGGGAGAACGCTTCGTCAAAACATCTGTTTCTCTTATGATTATTTTAGGATTGCTGGGAACTTTTTACGGGCTGACTCTCTCTATTGGCAATCTTGTTGAATTATTGAGTGCAGGCCAGCACACTGAAATGCTCACCAGCATGGATTCCATCATTGGTGGCTTGATTGACTCAGTGAGGGGCATGTCTGTTGCTTTTGTGACTTCTCTTTTTGCCATCGCCTGCGCCATTTTGCTGACGCTCTTTTCTGTCTTTAGTCATATCGAGACAGCTCGGGAAAAACTCTTTGTTGATGTAGAAGAATACCTTGACAATGTGGTTGCTCTTCAAATTTCCAAAGAAGTAGACAGTGAGTACGAATTGTTAAACCAGGCCCTGAAAAGCACATTGGATGATTTTTCCCACAATATGGAAAAGAGTTTTGCATATGTGGTGGAGAGCTTCCAAGGGCCGTTGACAGCTGCGACTGCAGAAATTGGCAATGCTTCTGACCAGCTATTGAAAAGCATTGCATTATTTGATCGCTCTCTTTCAAACTTCCGAGAGAATACCCGGGATTTTTCGGAGTTTAATCATCACCTTCGAACAAATATCGACCGTATGAATGTTGGCTTTGCTGATCTGACGGATACACTGAAAGAAACGACCCGCCGAAACAGCGACAGTTCGGTTTAGCCATTGATGTAAATGCAAAAAATGTTAGAAAGGCGGTTTACCATGAAGATCAGACGCAGAAATTTTAAAAACGGGATGGAAACCGAAAATTTCTGGCCCTCTTTTACCGATTTAATTTCCACAATTGCGTTGGTGCTCTTTTTTCTCATGCTCTTGGCCTATCTTCAGAACATTATTTCTGGTAAAAACCTGGAATTTGCTCAACGTCAGGTGATTGATACCCAACGCCGGCTTGAAGAAGCAAATGCTGAAATCAGCCAGGCTGAAAAGAACTTGCGTCTCCTCATGGATCGAATTGAAGAAGTGAAGGCTGAAGTTGAAGAAGGAGAGATTGCACTGACTCTTTCTGAACGGCAAATTGATGAACAACGCCAGATTATTGCAGAAAGCAACCGGGAACTGGGTGAACTTCGTACCCGGCTTACCGGAATTGCATTGTTGCGACTGGAAGTACTTGAGCGGGTAAAAGACAGTATCGAAAGTGAACTGGGCCGCACCAATGAAGCCGGTCAGGAGCTGGTGACAATTGCCGATAACGGTAATATTGTCATTAATGAGGGGTTGGTTTTTGCTTACAACTCCTATGCAATAAAGCCTGAAGGACGAGCACTTCTCAACCAGCTTGCTGCTGCCTTTGAACGCGTATTGGATGACACCGCCACCCGTGCAAACATTGATGCCATCAGCATTCAAGGGCACACTGATTCCACAGGAAGTGCCGCCTATAACCGGGATCTGTCAACCAAAAGAGCTACCGCTGTCGTGACACACATGATGGACAATAATCCCAATCTTGAACGAAAATACGGAGATTACTTTGCAGCCAGTGGATATTCTGAATTTCGTCCCATTGCCTCTAACCAGACTGAAACAGGTCGAGCCAGAAACCGACGAATTGAAATTGCCATCATTCTTAAGGATGATCAACTCAGAAACATTATCGACGACTATTTGGAAGACTCTCTTGATGTGTTTTCTCGCCGCATTATGCCCTGATCAACAGCTTACTGACGAACACACCCGATTCCTACCCCTATGTTTAGCATGATACAGCCTGTCGTCTACCCGTTTGATCAGGTCGTCAGGCTGATCATTTTTTTTGTTTGATGAAACTCCAAAGCTGCAGGTTAGTCTTTCGCCATGACTAAATTCGGCCTCTTCCACTGCCTTACGTAACTTTTCAGCAAGTGTAGCTGCTCCCTCCAGATCTGTTTCCGGTGCAAGAATAATAAATTCTTCTCCTCCGAATCGGGCAAAGATATCAACTTCACGGATGTTATCGCGAATTGTATTTGTTAACTCCACCAGTATTTTATCTCCCAATTGATGTCCATAAGTGTCATTTATTTTTTTAAAGTGATCAATGTCAAACATCACCAGGGCAAACTGAGAGTGAAAACGACGCGCCTTCTGAATCTCTTCTGTCAATGAACGGTTGAATTGAACGCGGTTGTATATCTGCGTCAGCGGATCAATGATTGCTAACCGTTTATAATACTGTCGTTCATGTTCCAACTCAGTTACATCCGTTAAAGAAATAATTTTTTTGTTTTCAATGCCTGGAAATAACGCTACTTTCAAGTTGAAATATTTGTTTTCTGCTTCTTCATGATCAAAAATAACTACTTTTTTCACCAGTTCTGTGGCCCGTTGCCAGTCTTCTTCATTGTATCGAGAAAAATCCGGCGCGTCTGGTATTTCCCTCAAAACTCGTTCCAAAATATTTCCTTGATCAGGAAGTTCATTCATTTTAAAAAAATTCATAAATCTTTGATTTGCATCAAAGATGACTTTGCCATCTGTTACCATCACAAGACTATCCTGAAAATCTAATACGGTTCGTGTATAATGACGCTGTCTTTCGATTTCCTGTTCCATCATATATTCCTTGTGAATCTTCTCCAGCGCACGATCCAATTTCTCAATGCTAAGAGGTTTAATGAGGAAATGAGAGACTCCCAGTTCAATAGCCTCTAGCAAGTACTCCGTCTCATTGTAAGCGGTAATAATCAAAACTGCGGTTTTCGTATTGATTTCCCTTATTCGGTTAATCAACTCAAGACCGGAAATGTCGGGTAAATTCAAATCTGTCAACACTACCTGTGGCTGATGTTCAAGGAAAATATCGAATCCCTGCAGTGCACTTTCTGCCGCAAATACATGACTGGCCCTTCTGAGAAGCAATCCTGTAACACGTTCCCTTGTTCCTTTTTCATCTTCAACAAACAAAATATTTAGAGGATCATATTTTTTCTCTTTCATAACGGCACCTCCACTCTAAAGGATGCACCTTCAGATATGTTTTTGGCTGATATCTTGCCGCCCATCCCATTTTCAATTATCATGCGGCTGATATATAAACCCAGTCCAGCACCCTGATAATCTTTTTTTGTTGTGTAATACTGTTCAAAAACACGGTCCATCAGGTTTTCTGGAATTCCTCCGCCATTGTCTTCAATAGTCATTATAGCCAAAGATCCTTCTTTCTTTATAAAAATGCTAATCTGTGGATGCGATGGTTGCTGTCTTAACAATGCATCCCGTGAGTTGTTCAAAAGATTGATCACCACTTGTGCATATTCTCTTGAGTAACCAAATAGACGAATCTCATCAAGTTCCTGAAGTTCCACCTTTATTGATAACTTGTTTAGATGAGGCTGTACCAACGCAAGGCTTTGACGAATGACTTCTGACAGTAAAAATGATTCTTTGCGCTGACTGCCAGTAAAAAAGCGCCGAAGATCGTCAATGGTGGCCGACATTTGATGTAATAGTTCCATGCCCGATTCAGTGCTCTGACACACATATGCCTCATTTAATTCTTCATAATGATAGGCTTCTCTTAAATCCTGGAGAATCAGACCCAGCTCGTTAATTGGTTGACGCCACTGATGGGCCATATTACCGATTAATTCACCCAATGCCGCCTGGCGTGCATGATAAAACATTAACTGGTCCATCTTTTGATACTCTATGGCATTACTGACCGTCATCATTAAGTCTTCCATCATCGCCACTTCTTCTTCCATAAAACCATGATCATAATGTGAATATATCACCAGCTGACCCATAAGCTTTTCTTTTTTCACCATTTGCTTCATGGGTATCACCAGACAATATCCAAGGTTGCGATGCCGGCTGTGAAGTTGCGTCGTTAAATGAGGCTGTGTCATAATTATGCTTTGAATATTTTCGTGATATTGCTTTTTTTTATCAACAGAAATGGCGGGTTGCCCCAAAGAATAGGATTTGGATATTTCTCCATTTCCCATCAGCCCAACCCAAATATACTGATAATGCTTATTTTCCATTAGTTTTTGACATAGATTATGGAACAAAAATGACTCATTTTTTGCTGTCCCGATCATTTTATTTAAGTCAGCGATAATACCAAGGATTGTTCGAAGATACTTTTCTCTTTCATAATATGTTTTCAATTTTTGCTGCAAGCGATGCTTTTCTGTCACATCATACTGCACCCCGATGTAGTGAGTCACTTCTCCCAGCATATTTTTAACAGGAGAAATGTAAATATGATTGTAGAAAAGATCACCATTTTTTTTATAATTTCGAAGCACCACATTCGCTTTTTTTTGATCGCGAACTGCACGTCTGATTTTCTCTATTCCGTCCTGCTGACGGTCACTTCCCTGCAACAACCTGCAGTTTTTCCCGCAAACCTCGTCACGTTCATAGCCTGTCAATTCTTCAAATGCCCGATTGGTAAAAATGATTGGCATTTCTTTTTTGCGAGCATCGACGATGATCATTCCATTGTTGGCACTCTCAACAGCCGAGCGGACCAAATGCAGTTCAGTCTCTGTTTCTTTATGTCGTGTGACGTCCCTAATACTGCCATCGACCCGCACTATTTTTTTGTTTTCATCAAGAACAGCTTTTGCTGAATCCGAAAACCATTTCACCGTACCGTCTGCACACTGAAACCGATATTCAACTGTTGTCGTCTCCCCGTTGTGAAGTTCCTGCCATTGTTGAGTGAGCTGAACCCGATCTTCAGAGAGAATGCATTCCAACCACGAATGATGATTTTGAAAGAAAATGTCAGATGAATAACCGGTGTATTGTTCACATTGATCGCTGAAATAGAACCAGTTATTATTCCCATCCCGAGAATATATCAATACATTCAGATTTGATAGAATATGGCGCAACAAACCATTTTCAACAAACTGGTTCATGATGATTCCCCCGTTACTTTACTTTCGCTTCTTCTATTCCCTTCAAAACACCGGTGATGTAAGCCTCTATATCAAATTTCCGACGACAACCCTGGCTGTTCATATATCGAATTTTACCAAAAACTGATCTTTCTGCCCATGCACGATCATGCACTCCGCCAATGCTCCATGCAATACCCGCGTAGCCATTAGGGTCTCTTCCGTCCAACAAGTAGGTATCATTCAAGTATATCGCCACTTGCTGAGCCGTCGCTGCATCAGGTGACCATTCCAATATTTTTTTAGCCCAGTACATTCTCAAGTACCCATGGAGATAACCGGTCCATTTCATTTCAAGTTGTGCTGCATTCCAGAGCATATCATGAGTAGCAGCCGACTCCAGTTCCTCTCTCGTGTAAAGATACTCACGTTGATCATTTTCATGTTGGCTGAGTGTTTCTCTGGCCCATCGGGGAAAAGCTGCTGGCTGGTCGTATAAAGGCTGATAAAAACAGAAATTATCTGATAGTTCCCGGCGGACTATCAACTGTTCAAGAAAAGCCTCCTGATGAATGCCCTCAACTTCACTTTTGATAATTTCAAGTGCAATTCTTTGAGTGGAAATTTGCCCAAAATGAATACTTGGAGACAATCGCGACACTGCATCACTCAAAGGCTGATTACTTTCTTTACCGTACTGATGAATACCCCGCTCGAGAAATCGCTTTAATTGAGCGAAAGCCGCTTTTTTGCCTGATTGGAAATGAAATGTCTTTTTTTCCGGGTTCCTCGCTTCTATCATCCACTCCCAGTTCTGTTTAACAAACCACTCACCAGATACTTTTTGAGAAGCAACCGGCGGATAGTCCGTCATGTACTCTTTTAGTTTTTTCATGATGCGTGGTCGAAATGTATAGGCCGCATATTCCAATTTATCTGACGCTTTCCAGCAGGGGACAATATTATGGCTGTCAACCTGATGTACTGCGCAATCAACTGCTTCAGTAATCTGATTTTCCCAGTCTCGCTTAATCCTCAGAGGATTAAAATCCATCACCAGCATGGAGGCATCCCACTCGGAAATCAGTTTCGGCATGCAAACCTGTGGCTTACCCTGAATGACATGGAAAGGAATCCCTTTGTTCTCAAGATCAACTGCTACTTCTTTTAACCCCTGAATCATAAAATGATAATGGGACTGTTTCGCCAGAAGATAGTTTGGCGCTATACAGAAAACAACTACTAAGAAGGTGCGTAAAATTTCTGCCTGCCCACGGGCATAAATGAGTCCCCAATGATCTTCAGCCCTCTGATCTCTGCTCATCCAGAAAACCACCGGCCCACGGCGGCTCTTCTTAATATCCTGATCCGCTTGCAGTACTCTAATTCGTTCTTTCATCCACCTCACCCACTTGTCAAGATTTGCCACTCCAAACCCATACGCTCACAAAACCCGACAAAAACAGAGGAAGTATAAGCCAGTTAAATTCATTTGGAATCAAAGCTCTGGAAGACCCTAGTATTAATCCGGCAAAAAAGTATGAAATGATCGCACGGTGACGGGCATAAAAAGTTTCCAGCATATTGACCAATAAAAACATGCCCGCAAGGCTCCCAGCGCCAAATACCAACAATCGTCCCCATATCAGCTCGCTCAAATAAATCAGTACAGTATCATAAATGCCCATCAAAATGAGCACTGAACTTCCGGGAAGCCCAGGCAAAACCATTGTTGCACTTGCCAAAGCGCCTGCAATAAACAGGTAGATAATTCCAACTTCTTCAACCGATGTGGCATACCCGATGGGATCTGCTCCAAGGGCAAAACCGGCAATGACTCCAAACCCCATGGAGATGATGCGCCTCTCGGTTACAATAGGACAACAGCGCAGTACTGCCCGAATGGAGGCCAGCAAACAACCCAGCAAAAAAGCAGCTGTTTCGTTTCTGAAAATCTCAAAAAAGTAAGAGAACAGTGAGCCACTAATGAAAATCCCTGCGATAACACCACCTAATAATGGCAGATAGGGCTTCAACTTTAGATGTACCAAATCATGAACAAGTTGCTCGTATATCCCAAAAATAACAAAGACGGTACCGCCACTCATCCCAGGCAGTACCATGATAAAACCAAGCAACACACCTTTCAACCAAGAAATCATTTCGTCACCCCGTGGTGTTATTGATATCGTGACACGATAAAGCGCTTCAAAACATAAGACTCTCCCTGAAGAATACCCGCTTTTTCAAGCACTATGGATAGTTGTTGTTCAACCGAGTTGATTCCTTCAAGAGCTGGTAGCAGTACGCCACGTTTATAGCCTGATTCTACCATGATACCATATTTTTGTACATTCAACTCCATATCATCTGTTACCAGTTCCATATCTCCCAGAACATCCACTTTTACTTCCAACCCCTCCAATTCTTCCAGTGATAATGGAGAAAACCGGGGATCCGATGTGGCTGATTGAATAGCATTCATAATAATTTCTTCCCCAATGCAGCCGGTAGTCGCCTGTATGGTTCCAATGCATCCTCTCAGAATTCCCTCGTGATGAAGCGATACAAAAACGCCAGCCTGACGTTGCCTTGCTTCCATCCAGAACTCACTCTTCTGCAAAGATTTTTCAGCCTTCAATGCCCGGTTTATATCAAGCTTGACTTTCTTTGTCAGCCAGTGTTTGACGGCTTCAGTGGCAAGCCAAACAGCAGGGTGTACCAGTTGTGCTTTAACTACTGCCATTCCACACAAATAACCAACTCCAAAAGGAGCTTCATAGGAAAAAAGGGTCGTTTCAATTTCAAGGTGATTCATCATACCTGTTGCCATGATAAAAGGTCCAAGTCCACACTGTCCTGCCAGTTGCATTAAATCACCAGGTATGCTCGATAAGTCATCCAGCCGATTGTTCTTAAATGATTCTGCCACTTTCTGATCAAAAACAGGCCCCGCCGGATGATACCCATAAGGACCTGTTTCCTTGAGTCTGTGTGACAAATCGCCGCTTGCTAAAATCAGCACCTTTAAAGCATGAGAATGGAGCACCGCTCCCATTATTTTTCCCATGCAAAACACTTCATTATAGTCGATGCTGTTTACTGCCATATGAATCAGCCTTATGTTGTAAATATTAACTGCCGGTTGCTGTCCAATAAAAAAGAGCGGTACAACTGCACCGTGATCGAGTGGCATGATTGTTTTTTCGAGATAAAACCCTTCATTTTGAAGGGCGGATACCAACACTTGTACTAGTTCAAGATTGTTCTGATAATGCAGCTCCACCTCAGCATGACCAAAAGTGCCAAGGTTTCCAGAGAGCGGTTGTCCTCCATTGACAGTGACCGGCTGTTGATTTGTAGTTCCATGAGGTGTCAGCACAACTATGGTGTCAATTTCCAAATCAGATATAATACTTGCAATCTGCTCGATCCCTTTCAAAGTTTTATGTGCTAATATTTCTTCGCCTTTTCCAATGGCAGGTATAATAATGGGAGGATGTGGTAAAAAGGCTGTCCCAATAATTGGAGGCATCTCCATGCTCCTTTCAGCTCATCGAATCATTATCAACAATTATATCAACAATTGCCTGCATAGACGTGAGTCAGTTTTCTTTTTGCCATCTCAACAACCTGGTACACCCAGTTCAGATTTGTCGGGGGCTCATGCCATCGATAGCGGGGAAAGTAACGGCTCACATGCAGTGGAATATCAGTAGATATATGAGCAATCCAATCCACGAGCTCTTCCAATTCCTCCAGTGTATGCATCTTCGTTACAAGTAATGTGGTAACTTCAACATGGCAGCTTTTGTTTGCCGTTTTAACTGTCTCCAGTACTGGTTTCAGCATGCCGCCACACATTTGCCGGTAGGTTCGATCCCGAAAAGACTTGATGTCTATGTTCATAGCATCAATTGTTGGTAATAATAGCTTGAGCGGTTCTGGATTAATATACCCATTTGTGACAAGTATGTTGCATAAGCCTGCTTCTTTGGCAAGAGTGGCAGTTTCTTTGACAAATTCGTAGTTGATAAGCGGTTCGTTATATGTGTAGGAGATACTGGGAGTTCCAGCCTGCAAAGCTTGTTCAATGACGGTTTGCGGGGTGATTTTCCAAAGCTTTGGTATTTCCACGGCTAAATGATAGTTCTGACAATATGGGCATCGAAGCTGACATCCATAACTACCAATCGAATAAGTTTCAGTTCCACTCATAAAATGTGCAAGAGGCTTTTTTTCAATTGGATCAATTTGAATGCTGCTTATTTTGCCATAACTCAGACTCACCAACCCTTCAGGTTCGTGACGCCTCACACGACATAGTCCTGTTTCACCCAGAACTAAACGGCAGTGATGGGGGCAAAGCATGCACATGACATCCCCGGAAATAAACCTGGAAAATTCGGCGGGTTTCATTTTTACCCTCCCCTTTTACCATATTCATTCCCTTTCACTGCCTTTTCATTCAGATGAATTGTGATTGAGTTGCAAATACTCACAAATGATCACCACTTAATCGTGATGGGCTGATCATCTGCTGATTGAAGCAGGTATCTATCCTTCCAATCCCCTTTTGCTTTCGATCACCAGCCGATTTTCCTTTTCACGAATCAATATCTGATCTTTGTAAATAATTGTTCCGTCAAGCAGAGCACGTCCAATACCCGTCTCCAATTGTTTCTGAATATATCGTTTGATGGGGCGCGCACCATATGTGGGAGAATATGCATTCTCCATAATGTGTTTCCTGGCAGAGTCTTCAAGATGAATCGTTAAATGGTGTTCCTTCAGCCTGTGCTCAATTTCATTCATTGACATATCGATAATTGCATCAATTTCATTTTGGGTAAGGGCTTTGAAGATAACTGTTTCGTCGATACGATTCAACAGCTCTGGCCGAAAATATTGCTGCAGCTCTCGATGGATCGCTTCCCGAGTGGCATCTGTGAGATTGCCATTCATTTCCAAATCCCGAAGAATTAGCTGGCTTCCAATGTTGGATGTCATAATCAGAATCGTATTTTTAAAATCTACAGTGTGCCCCTGACTATCAGTCAATCGACCGTCATCCAACAGCTGTAACAGCATATGAAACACTTCAGGATGTGCTTTTTCAATTTCATCAAAAAGAATGACACTATACGGTTTGCGCCTCACTGCTTCTGTTAGTTGTCCACCTTCTTCATAGCCTACATACCCAGGAGGAGCTCCAATCAGTCTAGAGACTGCAAATTTTTCCATGTACTCACTCATGTCGATTCGAATTAAATTATTTTCAGTATCAAAAAGTGCAGCTGCAAGGGCTTTGGCTAATTCAGTTTTCCCCACACCTGTAGGACCAAGAAATAAAAATGAGCCAATGGGCCGTTTGGGATCTTTTAAACCGGCTCGTGCCCGAATCACTGCATCTCTGACTGCTTCCACAGCCTCATTCTGGCCTATCACTCTTTGGTGCAGTACTTGATCCAGAGATAATATTTTCTCCCGTTCACTTTCCATCAAACGCGTCACAGGAATTCCTGTCCAGCGGGAAACGATCTGACTGATTTCTTCTGCTGTTACTTCTTCTTTAATCATCCTCTGATTATCGTAATGTTCCAATTTTAGCTGCTGTGCTTCCAATTTTTTCTCGAGCTCAGGCAGTTCGCCGTATTTAAGTCGAGCAAGTGTTTCCAGATCATATTTCCGTTCAGCTGCTTCGACAGCCATTCGGGTTGCTTCTATTATTTCCTTTAACTGCTTTTCCTGCTGCAGCACTTCTTTTTCCTGTTTCCATCGAAGATCCAACTGCTCACCCTGCTCTTTCACTTGTACGATCTCTGTTTCCAGTTCCCTTAACCGTTCACGGGAGTTTGTGTCTTTTTCTTTTAGTAACGCCTCCCGTTCTATTTCCAGCTGCATGGTGCGCCGCTGTAACTCATCCAGCTCAGAAGGCATGCTGTCGATTTCTGTTCTAATCATGGCAGCCGCCTCATCCATTAAGTCAATGGCTTTATCCGGAAGAAACCTGTCTGAAATATATCGGTCTGAAAGCAAGGCGCAGGCAACAATGGCCTGGTCGGTGATGCGCACACCGTGGTGTATTTCAAATCGTTCTTTTAATCCTCTCAGAATGGAAATTGTATCTTCTACAGTCGGTGGATCAACCAATACCTTTTGAAATCTTCTTTCCAGTGCAGCATCTTTTTCGATGTGCTGTCGATATTCGTCCAATGTTGTTGCTCCTATACAATGGAGCTCTCCCCGGGCCAGCATTGGCTTTAGAATATTGCCAGCGTCCATTGCTCCTTCTGCTTTGCCGGCACCAACAATGTTATGGATTTCATCAACAAAAAGAATGATGCGTCCATCTGATTCAGAAATTTCTTTTAATACAGCCTTCAGCCGCTCCTCAAACTCACCTCTATATTTGGCTCCTGCAATAAGAGCACCTAAATCAAGGGAAAAAATCGTCCTATTCTTCAGACCTTCCGGTACATCCCCCTTGACAATTCGTTGAGCTAGACCTTCTGCAATGGCTGTTTTCCCCACCCCTGGTTCGCCAATTAACACAGGATTATTTTTTGTTCGCCGCGATAGGATGCGTATCACTCTTCGAATTTCTCCATCGCGTCCAATAACCGGGTCGAGTTTTCCCCGTCGAGCCAGTTCATTTAAGTCGCGACCATATTTTTCCAGCGCCTGATAGTTTTCTTCAGGATTTTCACTTGTGACGCGTTGACCTCCCCGCATATTTTGCAATCCTTTAAGAAAACCATCTCTGGTAATGCCAGCCCGAGAAATCATTTGGGCAGACGGTGTATCTGTTTCATCAAGAAGAGCCAGATACAAGTGCTCCACCGCCACATATTCATCCTGATATCTGCGGGCCTGGTCCTGGGCCTTAACAAGTAGCGTGTTTAATCTGCGAGACGCATAGAGCTGTGCATCGCCCCCATGAACTGAAGGCAGCTTATCAAGCTCTTGCTGAAGTTCGCCAATTAGTTGGTGGCAGTTGATATTCATTTCTTTCAGAATAGTAACAATCAAACCATGTTCCTGGGTTAACAGAGCCATATGCAAATGTTCACCATCGATTTGCGGATGAGCATGCCGCAATGCAATCTCCTGAGCAAGACCAAGAGCTTCTCTGGATTTTTGTGTCAATTTTTCAACTTGCATCGTAAAACCTCCTCCGGGTTTAATGATTTCAAATGGTTAGTTCGCTGAGTTTCGTCGTTCACCTTCTACGAGCGGGGGTTAAATGTCGAAAGATCTTTCAGTGCAGCAAAGTGATCTTTTTCTTTTAAAGAAAAAGTCGTAGGTAATTTGATTTCCACTGCCAGCAATAAATCTCCTGTCTCCCCTTTGCGGTTTTTGAATCCTTTTCCCTTTACCCGAAATGTTTTCCCACTTGAAGTGGATGGAGGGAGCGTAAAACGCAGAGGACCAGAAAGTGTATTGATTTTTATACTGCCGCCTAGCGCAGCCTCCCAAACGGTTACCGGAAGTTTTTGAATTATATTTAATCCATCGAGCTTTTCGGCATCATTTTCCTTTATTTCAATCTGCAGGTACAGATCGCCCTGTTGAAGAGACTCCTCAGCGTGACCTCCCTCTCCCTCAAGCTTCAGTTTTTCTCCAGATAGAACCCCGGCAGGAACCTTAACCTGCAACGTTTTTTCATCTGCCCCATTGCGAAGAATAATATTCTTTTTGACGCCATGAAAGGCTTCGGCCAATGTCAGCTGAAGGACTGCTGTCGTATCTGTTGCAGCACCAGCAAATTGTTTTGTATTATTTCCATCCGCTGTCCTATAGGATTGAAACGGTGCTGACGAATAGAAACTATCGAAACGATATCCGCCATTCATCTCACTGCCAAAAAACGCATCAAAAAAATCACTAAATCCTGAATCATTTCCATCGTTTTGCTTTTTTCGTTTTTTTGAAAACTGATATCCGAACTGAGATGGATCAAATGCCGTCCCATGTGTTCCGGAGGATTGGTTTCTAATATAATCATATTTTTGCCTTTTCTCAGAGTTTCCCAACACTTCATAGGCTTCATTTATTTCCTTGAATTTATTTGCCATGAGTTGATCTCCATGATGCCCATCCGGATGGTATTTTTTAGCCAAACTACGATATGCTTGTTTGATCGTATTCTGATCTGCTGTTTCTTGAACCTGAAGAGTTTTATAATAATCTTTATATTGCAATTGACCCACCTCCTTATTAAGCCGAGATATCATTTGACTATCTTTGACCTTTTGTTTTATTATACCATTTTTTTCAGTGAAATCAATAGATAATCCATCGCCTGTTTAACGTTTTAATTTTGAGGTAGTATTCAGATATGACATGTTTTTCCGCGAAACAAGAATCATCCATTAGGAGGGATATTAATGAGTCAGCTTCAAAGCAATTTGTATGGCATTCCCCTCAAAAATCCCCTGGTAGCTGGGGCCTGCTCGTTGACCGCTCGGTCAGAAAAGGTGAAAGAACTGGAAAACGCAGGTATTGCTGCCATCGTCATCAAGTCCTTATTTGAGGAAGCCATCCAACTTGAAAAATTCCAGTTGGATGAATCGCTTGAACGTTATAATGATTTGCATGCCGAAATGCTAACTCATTACCCACACTTGGAACACGCCGGAGATAAAGAACATTTAATGATGATCGAAAAAATAAAAAAAAGTGTCAGCGTTCCTGTAATTGCCAGTCTTAATGCGGTTACAACTGAAGGATGGGTGCAGTATGCAAAGGATATTGCCGCCACTGGTGTAGACGGTTTGGAACTTAACTTCTACTCTCTCCCAGTACACAGTGAAGTCTCTGCTGAAGAGTTGGAAACTGGTCAACTCAATGCTCTTAAAGCTGTCAAGGACGCTGTTTCCATTCCAGTAGGCGTCAAACTCAGCCCTTACTACACACATCTGACAAATTTCGTCACCGCTCTGGAAGAGGCCGGAGCAGATGGAGTAACATTATTTAATCGCTTCTTTCAGCCTGAAATTGATATTATATCAGAACAAGAATCTGCGACTTTTTCCTTCAGTCAACCAGGCGATCATTTGCTTTCTCTTCGCTGGACAGCACTTCTTAGTGATCGAATTAAGTGTCCTGTCACAATGAGTAAAGGTGTGCTCGATGATGAGGACGTCATTGAGGCACTTCTTGCAGGCGCATCTTCTGTCCAAATTGTTAGCACACTGTATAAAAATGGTATTCCTTATGTTCAGGAGATGGTGGCTGGTCTTGAAAAGTGGATGGAGTTGAAGGGTTATCAAACTATTAACGATTTTCGTGGTAAAATGAGTAAGAAAAAGCAACAGGATCCATGGGCTTACGAACGTGTTCAATATATCGAAATGTTGTTGAAAAAAGGTACCCTCTTTTAAAGTACTCTAAAGGGAAGATAAACCTATGGGATCTGATCATCTTAAAAGAAAACAAGAATCGATAGTGGTGCTGGTGATCGCGCTCCTGATAATACTTATGGCTGGCATTATTGTTTTTTTAACAGGAGCATCCACTAATGACCGATCTATCACGGGCAGTGACCCATCAGTTAAATATTACAGCCAGCCCATCACCATCTTGACACAAACTGCTCCCGACAGCGGCGGAAGGGCTGCTTATGTGAAAATGACATTCGTGTTGTCTTTTAATCAACGACGCCACCTTCAAGCCTCCGAAGCCAATGATGCGCAGATCCGTTCTCTGATATCCAGTGAGATGAATCGTTATTCTCCTGATGCCTTACTGGAGCCATTGATGTTAGATCAAATGCAGGCTTCTATTCAATCAATTTTGACAGAAGACATGGGATTAGAGTCCAACGGCGTTTTTCTTGACCGGATCACAGTGCAATGATTTAAACATCAATTTGTTCGATACTGACAGGAGGTCTGTTTATGAAGAATTCAAAAGAAATCATAGCCTTTGCAATGAACATGGAAAAACAGGGGCAGAAGTTCTACGAAAGCTTTGCGGATCAGGTGGATCATCCCGAAGCCAAAAAATGGTTTGAAGTATTAGCCGAAACAGAAAGAGAACATTACGAAATTCTTGAGAAACAGTATCAACAACTTGACAAGGATGGCACTTGGTTGCCTATCGAAAGCCTTACCGCTGATATGGATCCCGGTCTTTTCGAGAATAGAAGCCAACGCGAAAAAATCGCGCCAGGTGATACCAAGCACAGTTTATCAGACTTATCTGTCTTGAGAATGGCCTATCTTATTGAAAATGATTTTGCTGAGTTCTATAAAAAGGCCATGGATCAGGTGTCTGACGAAGTTGGAAAACAGACACTCCAAGCGCTTTTTGAATGGGAGAATGAACATCGAAGAGTGTTTTACAACGAGTACCGAAAGGCTATGGAAGCGAATTGGTTTGAACAAGGATTTTCTCCATTCTAATCACATAAGACACCCAGTCGTTGGTATATCTAAAGGAGGTGTTAGCTGGTGCCTGAACTTGCTGACCTCAAATGTTTACCTTGCAGCTTAGGGACTCCTCCCCTTGCCGGTGATGAGCTGAAAACTTTTCTCGAACAGCTTGACTCTCAATGGATTCTGGTAAATAATCATCATTTGGAACGAGCCTTTACGTTTAAAAACTTTCAGCAGGCTTTGGATTTCACCAATAAAATCGGCCAGCTGGCTGAAGACGAAGGTCATCATCCCAATATCGCATTGTCATGGGGCAAGGTGGTTCTGACTCTTTATACACATAAGATTGATGGTTTAAGCGATGCGGATTTCGTTTTTGCAGCTAAAATTGACCGCATGCTTTCTTAAAAGCTTTCCACTAATAGCGAATGCCTCTGATAATGAGCGGTTGTCACTTTGCTCATAATCAGAGGCATTGTTTTAAGAGATAATATCATAGATTCCTCTCATGATTTTACGGGTTGACGCTGTTTGCAGATTTGCCAGCACTATAATCGCCAACCCTTTCGATGGAATCATCGCAAAAGTGGTGCGAAAGCCAATATCATTACCTTCATGCCCATAGAATGTTTGCTGATCATACTGACTAATAAACCATCCCAGACCAATCTGTTCCTCTTCTTTTATTTTCGCCTCAGGTGTTAACATTGTCATTAATGTATTGTATTTCAGCACTGGTGAGTGTTTGCGCTGCCATAAAGTCATCATGGAACAAGCGAATCGGCTCAGCTCTTCAACTGTGGAGTAAAGAGTAGAACTGGGCCCATGAGCCCTGTTGTAAGGAAAAACAGGGCTCACCCTGATCTTGTTATCGTCATCCTTGATATGCGGACTTACCAGGCGTTGCTGATCCACCATTTTCATGATAAAGTGACTGGATTTCATCTCCAGTGGATTCAATAGGTATTGCCAGCAATAATCATCAAATGAGATGCCTGACTGGTACCTGACAATATCACCAAGTATTTCATAGGCGATATTGCTGTAATTAAAGCGCTCGCCTGGTTGTGACACCAAGGAAATATCAGTCTGACTCATCACATATTCATGGAGAGCAGCTTCATCCTCTCGGGCAAGTTCCCATTCGTAATCATCGCAATCGGGCATGCCTGAAGTGTGACTCAACATTTGCTTCAGTGTAATTTCGTTTACCATGGGCTGTTCTGGTTTGAAATCTGGAAGATACCTGATGAAGGGTTTGTTGAGATCCAGCACTCTTTGCTCCACAAGCTGCATGACCGCAGTTGCAGTAAAAAGCTTGGATATCGATGCCATATGAAATATTGCATCCGCCGACATTTCTTTGTTCAATGCATAATCAGCCCAGCCGTAACCTTTTTGCAGTTTTAGTTCGTGATTCAATACAATTCCAATAGACAGGCCAGGAATATCGCGATAATACATCTGATCTTTGATCATCTGGTCTATCTCTTTGACGATGTTATCCTGCATGGTTTTCATTGAATCCCTCCCTCGTCTCCAGCCGGCGATAGACCTCCGGTAAAGCGTTTATGATATCAACTGCAGTTATTGAGCGCTTTCCAATGACATCTGCCGCCACATCACCAGCTTTTCCATGAATCCAGCAGGCCACTGCCGCTGCCTGAAAAGCTTGCATTCCCTGTGCCAGTAAAGAACCCACTATCCCGGCAAGCACATCTCCACTTCCTGCTTTTGCCATTCCTTCATTTCCCGTTGAGTTGATCACAGCTTTGCCGTCGGGTGAGGCAATGATGGTACCCGCTCCTTTTAAAACCACATGAACGCCCCATTGTTTTGCGGCTTCCAGGGCAGTCTTCAACCGGTTATTATTGACAGCTTCAATACTCATACCTGTCAACCGTGCCATTTCACCAGGGTGCGGCGTGATGATCACCGGCGATTTTAACTCTTTTAGCCAATGCAGACGGCCCACCAGTAAATTAAGTGCATCTGCATCCAGCACCATTGGACAATCTGCCTGTGACAACAGACCTTCAAGCACTTCAGACCACCCTTTGCCGCTTCCCCAGCCAGGTCCTGCAACCACTGCTTGAGACCTGGATTTTTGCTCATGCATCCGTTTGATCCCTTCAGCGGAAAACCCACCGTCCTCCCCTTCTTTCAGTGGAGTTGTGATGGCCTCCCACAACGTCTGTTCAAAAATGTGATTCAGAGATTCCTTCACCGCAATATTAATAAGTCCAGTACCACTGAGAAGTGCTCCACGAACAGCCATGATAGCAGCGCCAGTATAGCCGGTGCTGCCAGCGATGACAAGCAGGCTGCCAAAAGTTCCTTTATGTGCGTTTCGGGGTCTGTCCGGTAATAAATCTATAATGTCTGCCACTGAAAGACGACGGGCAACACAGGGTGCTTTTATCAGCAGCTCGGGCGGCAACCCTATATCTGCCACTGAAAGACTGCCATTGTACTCAGCTCCCGGAAAACACACATTTCCCACTTTCGGCAATCCAAAAGAAACGGTTTTAGTGGCATCTACTGCTATTGCCATCACCTTCCCCGTATCTCCATGTATCCCCGAGGGAATATCCACCGCAAGAACAGGTGAGGGGTGCCGATTGATCCATTGAATGAGGTTATAGGCCCTCCCTGAAACCTGACGGGATAAGCCAGTGCCCAAAATGGCATCAACAATTAAAAACTGGCCCGACTGCCAGTTTTCCAGCGCTTCCAACTGATCCTTTCGATCCTCATAGAACTCAGTCTCCAATCCCCACTTCAAGGCCATGTGATAGTTTGCCAGGGTATCATGAGTAAACGTTTCTGGAGCTGCCAACAATAAGATTCGAACAGGAATACCCATCTCATGAAAGTGTCGGGCTGCAGCCAATCCATCACCGCCATTGTTGCCTGGCCCACAACATATGAGCACGCCTGAAAGTCCTTCAAATGTCAACATTTTTTTACCTGCAACCGCTATTGCCATTGCTGCCCTCTCCATGAGCAGTACGCTGGGCATCATATATTCTCTGATGGCCGTATCATCAACTTGTTTCATTTGTTGACTCGTCAGTATTTTCATGGCAATCACCTCCGCAATCACTGGCATTGTAGCGCTTGCTCAGTTCAATTATTTTACAGATATCTTGAACAGCGCAAACATCATGGTAACATATCCGATCAGAATTGCGACTGTATCCCATCCCAAGGTAAGGATTGTTCGCTTGGAGCGATAAAAGAGTCCGATTACTGCAATACTGCTCAAAATCATCGCAGTACCAGCAGTTAAAATGTGTTGCATACTGACAACTTGATACACGGATCCAGACATATATGCCATATCTGTCACAACTAAAATAAGAATATTAAAGATATTGCTCCCCAAAACATTTCCCACTGCCATGTCATAGGCCCCGATGCGGATGGCTGCAATGGCAGCCACCAATTCTGGCAGAGAGGTTGCTCCTGCCACCAGCAAGGTGCCCACAAAAGTTTGCCCTAATCCTGTATTTCTTGCAATAACATCTGCATTGACAGATAATAATATTCCTGCTGCCACAATGACAATCCCCGAGAAAATAAAGCCTTTCACCGCTTTTTTAAAAGCATTTTTCCCTTGAACAGCCTGATGTTTATCAGAAGTGAAGTCAGGAAGCTCCAGATCCTGGTCTTTTTCTGTCTCGATCTTTGGTTCTTCAGGTAATCGCACTCTTGTCTTTTCTTCATAGCGAACCATTAAAAACGCAGAGAAAAGATAAAGAAGCATTATCAAAATGCTATAACCGCTTACCCATCCAATGGTGATATTAAAAACTTCATAAGGTGTGATCCATATGGCAAGCATGCTGATTCCTGTAAGCAATATACCAAACATTGCCGTTAGAATATGACTATCTCTGACAATTTGAAGTAAACTGCCTTTTCCTTGAAACAAATCAACGATGGCAAGTATCATCAGGTTAAAGGCATTGCTGCCATACACATTACCAAAAGCAATATCTGGAGCGCCAATCATGGCTGCTGAAATGCTGCTGGCTAGTTCTGGCAGACTGGTGACACTCGCTATTAGAATACCACCCACTAAGCCATGCCCGAGCTTTGTGTGCGCCGCCAGGGAGTCACCATGGGCAGAAAGGCGGTTTCCTGCCAAAATAACCAGTATTGCACTTACCATAAACCAAATATATTCCATTAAGTCTCCCCTATTCCGATAAAGCCACTTCTATGGCTTTCAAAATAACCCGACTGCTGTCAGTAGCTCCTGTTACCATGTCTACTTTAAGACTTTGAGCATGTAAAACATCATTAATGATTCTTTCAGCACGTTGACCACGATCATGTTCATGAATGAGTTGTATATCATGGATAGCTTCATCGATGATCACCACAGTCACTTCTGCATGAATCAACCCTACATCATATGTACCTGCATAGACCCCATCTTTCAGTTTTGAAAGATCAATGTCCTGTATTGATATTGCTTCTATTTGTTGTTGATACTGGTAATATCGAATCCCCCGGTTGACAAAGGGAAGAATAACTGCTGCCAGTACTGCTAAAATGAGTAGTATTTTAATCCAGCCTTTCACAATTTCACCTCCTGAAAAACCATTCAATCAATGCTTCACTAAAAGATACGATCCCATTCTTGTCGTGCATGGGCCCATGCCACATAATCGTCCATTTCCTTTAAATTATGGGCCAACACTCCCCAAATTTCCTGAGACTCAAATCCCCGACGCCACGAAGCAGTCCCGGCCAGTTGATGCCGGTGAACGAGTGAAGATTTTAAATCGATGGAGCGTGCATCTTCAACCCAGATTCTAAATCGGCTGCCTCCTTCAGTGTACTCTGTATAGTACTGGCCGCTTTCTTCCTCCCACACAACTTCAAGATTTCGGCCAGTAATGATCTGCTGAACCTGATTCATTGACAAAGCCTGAGAAGATACCGTGATTTGACCATCGACTTCCTTTTCTTCCCACATTCTCGTATAAAAGGGCAAACCCAATAATACCTTTTCGGCAGGCACCTGTTCCAAAATCCCTTTGATACCATTTTCCACCCATTGATATTGAGCCACTGAACCAGCAACAGGACTTGATCCCCAGTGTTGATCATATGTCATCACAACTATATAATCTACTATTTCACCCAAGGCTTCCCTGTCATAAAACATGGACCACATTTCACTGGTTGAGCGAATGGTAACATCCATAGAGACTACCAATCCGGCTTCTCGAAACAAAGGGGTTAACTCTCTGACAAACTGTGTGACGTGGTCACGATCATCTAAATAGACATTTTCAAAATCAATGTTTAATCCATGCATGCCATGTTGCAACACCGATTCCAGCAATTGATCAATAATAGTTTCACGAATGGATGTACTTGCTAAAAATGCACTGGTACGATCCGGGTTAAACCCATTTGAAACCAGCGGCCATACTTCATAACCGTGTGTTAATGCCCAGTTCAGATAAGCCTGGCTTATATTGCTTGAAACAGCACCTGACTCATCTGCAATTTCATACCATGTTGGTGACACAACATCTACCCCTGGCAAAGGTACCAGTCCGGCAGTACTGGGATTGACTTGATGAACATGCTCCCACACCAGACTTATTTTGCCTTTTGTATCTTGCCGCGGGGAGCGATTGGCTAATGAGCGTGTTGATATTTCAGCACATTCTTCATAACGCCTAACATCTTTCTTTTGAATGTATCCGATAAGGCCTGCTTCATTTCTTACCTTCAACCATTTTTCGTAGGTTTCATAAACCATTAAACGGTCTCCTGGTACGAGAGTTTCTTCAAACATCGGAGCTTTAACTGCGGGAGCCTGCCGCATCACAGGAGCCTCTGTGATCACCTCCGCCCACATTCGACATGGTCTTTTTTCTTCAATGACAAGCACCTGATCTTCTTGGCGTAACTGCCATTCCATCGAAAGATGGTTGTTCAAAAATGCTACCGGTAGATAAGGAACATTTCCTTCGACAGTCATCGGAATTGGAAGATCAACAGGCCGTCCATTTTCCATCAAAAAATCGCGCCCCGGCTGAAAACGATACACATAATCGTATGTGGTTGCCACCAGTGTCTCTTCAGTTCTATCCCAGTAATAATGAACATTCGTCATGATTTCTGCCAACTCAAGTGACACCAACACTTCATTTCCCACCATCCGGTAAGGTTCTGACAAGTCAAGTTGATGCCCCTCATAATACACCTGCGGGATACCTGTGGCATTATACAGTGCAGTTTCACTTGAAGGCCAAAAATGCATATATCCATAAAATGCACTGGCTGCCATTGCCAGCAACAAGAAAAAAATCCCCAATTTTTTCATGATCGCCTGCCCCTTTCCAGGATGGTGCTGCATGGTCTATTTTCTCATAAAAATAAAAGGGGTACAACCGTGATTTAAGCAGTTCAATTAAATGAAAAATCGTTTAGTCCAGCGCGAAAACTGTTCTTCTGTTGATTCTGTCATTTTACTTGTCAGCGGATCATGTTGGTTTAATCCGTGCCTGTCTTCAAAAGTGGGTTGATCTGGTTGATGATAGATTAACCCTGTTATCAGTCCATCTGTCTCCCTCAGTATTCGAAGTGCTGAATCCACATTATCTGTTTGATGCGCCGGTACTTCTGATACGTTCGTTAAGTTCTCACGAAACCAGCTATATGTGTTTGTTTTGTTGTAAGTGATACAGGGACTGAATACCTGTACCAGCGAGAATCCTTTATGTTTAATAGCTTCAGCGATCAGCGATACCAGTTCTTCTTGCTGTGCCGAAAACCCTTGTGCATAATAAGTGACACCCGCACCCACAGCCAATAATCCTGGTTGTATTGGTTGATCCACTGACCCCGCGGGAGTTGTTTTCGTTTTGAGTCCTGGCAGACTCACAGGAGATACATGCCCTTTCGTAAGTCCGTATACCTGATTATTCATCACCACATATGTCAAATCAACATTACGGCGAATGGCATGTAATGTGTGTCCGGCTCCAATGGCAAAGCCATCACCGTCGCCCCCCGCTGCCAAAACTGTCAACTCTCGATTTGCCAGTTTAATGCCTTGAGCAAGTGGCAGGCTGCGACCATGAACACTGTGAAACCCATAGGTATTCATATAGCCAGATAAACGTCCTGAACATCCGATACCACTGACAACGACCATCCGCTCTTGAGGGATTTCCAAACTGGCTGCAGCCAGTTGAATCGCCCGAAGAACTGAAAAGTCGCCACACCCAGGGCACCAGTTCGGCTTAATTCCATTACTATAGTCTTTCATTTCCATTCTGAACACCATCCTTCCAGTAAATGGCGCACTTCTTGAACTTGAAATGATTCACCATCATAGCGCGTCATGCTGACAATGTTATTCTGATGATTCAGCTCCTGACGCAAAATCAAAGCCAATTGTCCTTGCTGGTTTTGCTCCATCACAATGATCTTTTCGTAATTTGCCAATAATTGTTGGAGCTGCCGTTTCGGTAACGGACGTATACGAGAGATTCGGCCAATATCAACAGATAAGTAGGTGTCTTTTACCGCTTGCTGCAACACACCCCATGAAGATCCGCAGGTCAGGCATAACATCTTTCCATCACGTTGTTCCAAATGAACTGCAGACTGATCTTTAAGAGGTTCCAGTTTCCGCAGGCGTTTATCCATCATTTTCTGACGATTAGCAGGCTGGTCGGAAGGTCTTCCCCACTTGTTATGTTCAAGACCGGTAACCTGATGAATACCACCAGGCATTCCAGGAAAACTTCGGGGAGAAAGGCCATTTTCAGTCAAGGCATATCTGGCAAATGGTTCGGTTATCTTGGCAGCTGACAGCTCATCTTCTAACGACATAAGTACACCGCGGTTAATGGCCGCCGGGACGTAATCGAAAGCCGGAATCGTTTGGGGAGATAAGCTTAAATTCAAATCAGTCATGACGACTACCGGGCATTGAAAAATGTCTGCCAGATTAAATGCTTCTTTGGTAAGTTCGTAACACTCTTCGATTGTGGAAGGTGTTAAAAGAATCAAGGGGAATTCTCCATGACCAGCATGATAGAGTGCACTGAAATCACTTTGCTCTGTTCGCGTGGGAAGACCAGTGCTTGGTCCTCCTCTTTGAGCATCAACCACAACAATTGGTGTTTCAGTCATGCCGGCCAGACCAAGTCCTTCCATCATCAACGTCAGACCGGGCCCTGAAGTGGCCGTCATGCTTCGCACACCAGCATAGCCCGCACCAATACACATGGTGATTGCAGCTACTTCATCCTCCGTCTGAACCATTAATCCCCCTTCATCTGGAAACACCCTGCTCATCGTCTCCATTACATCTGAGGCCGGTGTGATGGGATAGGCTGCCATAAAACGACAACCTGCCATCAGTGCACCCAAGGCGATCGCATCATTCCCCATGAGAATCATCATACTTTCCTGCCTGTGTGGCGCATCTGGCAACGGATCTATTTTTTCCAGTTCCGGGCATGGATCATCATAAGCAGCTAACAGTACCTGGAGGTTTTGTTGTATGACTTCATCGCCTTTGGAAAGATATGTTTTTGCAATTGATGACTCCAGTACTTGACGCTGAATACCCAACAATTTTCCCAGATATCCGATGGCGCTTGTATTTTTCATCAGTAACGATCCATGTTTTTTGGCCATCAGTGTCAGCGGAAGTGCAACAGTGTTAATATTCTGCGTTAAAGATGCTTCTGGAGTCAATGTTTCATCCATCAGAATAATGCCATTATCCCTCAGTTTGATTTGATTAAAGCTGATCGACTCTTCATCAAAAGCAAGTATTATATCGATGACAGACTCCACACATGTCACATGATCATCGCCAATGGTAATGATCATATGGGTATTACCACCTTTAATGCGTGAAGAGAACTTACGCTCTCCATAAACGTGATACCCGAGACCTGCAAGTGCTCTCATAAGGTTAATGCCTGTACTGGCAACCCCCTCACCTTGAACACCGCCAATTAGGATGGTTCTTCTCCAACTCAATCCATTTCCTCCTTCCATTTTCATCACGTATTATTCATAGCCAATGGGCAGCAACTCAAACGGATTATCTCTATCTTAATCATTACAGGCTTGTTTTTTTACAGAGAAAGCGTACAATAAGTAGATAAGTATATCAATCATCAAGCAGTGTTTGCAGATCATGCAGACCAGACAATCTTAGGAGGTATTTATATGTTTCGATGGGACGAAGTTTTCAGCTGTAAAATTGCAAGGTTTGATGAACAGCACCGCCAGTTATTCTTATTGGCCAACACGCTTCTTGACATCATAAAAAGTGATCAGAATGCCGATCATTACGATGAGATTGTTGCAGCTCTGAATGCGTTAAAGGATTACACAGTTCACCACTTTCATGCTGAAGAATCACTCATGGAACAATACGGCTATCCGAAACTGATGTCACATCGAATGCAACATAAACGATTTCTTGCCAAAGTACAGGAAATGCTTGATCAAGACGTAGACCAAAACCAGGCTGAAGTATCCATGGAGTTGCTTACATTTTTGGCCGACTGGATTCAAAAGCACATAATGGAAGTCGATAGCCAGTATGGCGCATATCTAAATGACAAGGGTATCTACTAAGTTTCATAAATTGCAATGAGAGCTTCTTTAATACGCTTCCGAGATACCACTTATTCAACAGCGAATTTCAGATTTCTGCATCATTTTCCTGCGGCTGTCATCAACGTGACTGCAGTTCGTATATGGAATGGAAAAACAGAAAATGACTGACCGTAAGAACCATCTCCGGTTTCTTTCCCACCAGCCCCTGGTGAAGGTACACTTGAACGCCGCTTTCTGTATCCATTATGACATAATTTGCTTTTTCATTTGGTTCTGACATCATCACCGATGATGTATTGGGAACACCTCAACAACCACTTGCTTTTGGAAGTTGAACGGTCAGCACATTAACCCTGCGCTTCTTAAGGAACTTAATCAGTTTGTCAGTAAGTACTATTTTCACTATTAACCAGTCCTTTCCAAAACCACTCAATCGTTCTAATATACTGAACAGAATGGCATCACTCGATTATATCAGCTATAATAAGTGCATCGGAAGCAACAGTCAAGGAGTGATGGTCATGTCAAGTTACCTCCGATTAAACAGCTTTTCTAAGCAATTGCTGGTTGTCACCCTCACAATTTCATTTTTTTCTTTATTGCTTATCAGTGGCGCCTCTATTTATCGCAGTATTGATCTTAATGAAAGAGCTTTAATTGAACTTGAAAAGTCTCTGTACCAGGAAGTTGATAAGCAAACGAAAGCACAAGTCACAACTGTGATTACCATGCTTGAAGAGATTAACCGCAAAATAATCAGTGGCGAACTGACCAGCCCTGAGGGGCAACAACTGGCCGCAGATTTAATCCGCGAAATGCGCTATGCGGATGCCTCTAACCAATATGATGGCTATTTTTGGGTTGATACCACAGAAGGTGTTAATGTGGTGCTTTATGGAAGTCCCTCCGAAGGCCGCTACCGATTGGATTTTCAAGACCAAAGCGGCCGGTTTATCGTGCGGGATATGATTGAAACTGCAATACATGGCAATGGCTATGAAGAATACTATTTTCCCCGTCTTGGCGGAGAGGAACCTCTCCCCAAGCGAAGTTATGCCGGTTACTTCGAGCCTTTCAACTGGGTCATTGGTACCGGAGCCTATGTTGACGACATCGAATATCTAATTGCCGAAAAAAGAGATCTCTTTCAAAAGGAACTTATGAATGATGTCATGCATTCGGTCTTGTTTCTTACGGCTATTTTGATTTTGGTAACCTTTGTCTCATTAAAGGCCACTCGGCGCATCACGCGCCCTGTGATGCATATTTCCCGGGAATTAGGGAAAGTGGCGTCTGGCGATTATGCCAATGTCAACATCCCAAGCCATTTTCTGGAACGCCATGATGAAATTGGAAAGCTGAGTGATTCTGTTATGCAGATGACTCGCCAGCGAGAACAGGAAGAATATGAACTGAAGCGTCTCAACCTCGAATTATCAGGCAAAAATGATGAGTTGGAGCAGATTATATATGTCGCTTCTCATGACCTTCGGTCACCTTTAGTGAATGTGCAAGGCTTCAGTCAAGAACTGGGTTTTGCCTTTAGTGAACTTCGCGAGCACCTCTCTTCTCCGGCAAACTCTGATGAAGGCCAACATGCTTCACCCCAGCTTGAAACGCTGCTTCATGAAGAAATTCCCGAATGTTTGACCTTTATCAACAGTAGTACCCAGAAAATGGATCTACTCCTCAAAGGGTTGCTGAAGTATTCCCGTACAGGCAGACAAGGTATTCAAATGGCAGAGGTTGATATGGCCGAACTGATTCAGGAACAACTCAGCTCACAAGAGTATATTATTTCCCAACATCAAATCAAGGTCACTACCGGCGAACTGCCCAACGTTTACGGTGATAGAATGCTTGTAGGACAATTATTCTTTAACCTTATTGATAACGCCATTAAATACCGCCACTCAGACAGATCTTCATATGTTCACATCGCTGGCCATCGATCAGAACACGCTGTTGAGTATTTGATTGAAGACAATGGCATCGGATTCTCTTCGCACTATTACCAAAAAGTTTTTGACATTTTCCACCGGTTGCATCCAAACCATGCAGAAGGAGAGGGTCTGGGCCTCTCAATCGTCAAAAAAATTCTTTCCATTCATCAGGGGCAAATCCATGTTTCCTCCACTCCGGGAGAAGGAAGCCAATTTCGTATTATTCTTCCCCTTCCTAAAAATCCAAACATTGATTCTGTTTAAGTGAAAGCCGCCATCACATATATCAATGGCGGCTTATTAACATCTTAACCCTCTCTTCTGGCATGATAACGCAGGTAACAGAGAATTAGGAAGCCAATAATTGTTGAGACACCAAAAAAGAAATAAACAGCTAAAATATTGTATAAATCCAGTAAGATTCCTCCGGTAAACTGGCAAAATATACCACCCATTCCAATTCCAGCCGACGCATACAGAGTCATTGCTGTCGTTTTCAAATGAGGTAACGCATTTTCTGAAACAAACTGTGCACCGCTGACAATATACAGACCCACTGACAAACCCTGAATAACAAAAAATATAAGCATCCATTTTGGCTCAGGCCCGGTGCTATACCAAAACCAGCGAACGGCAGAAATACTAGTGGCCATCATCATCGTGTTAATTAAACCCAAACGAGCAATCATTTTGCCTGATAATTTCATGAAAGGCGCTTCACTGCCGGAGAACAATAAAAATGCCAGTCCTATACCGGCAATTGTGCCTCCTGTAAACTCAAAAAGAAGTCCGTAATAATTATTATTCGCCACCACTGGTCCAAAAATAAAAAAGGTAGCTGCCAGAATCAGACGATATCGCGGTAAAATAATAAGCTGTTTTAATCCCGGAATCAACGGTACATGCATATCTGTTATTTCAGGTTCTTCTTGACGGAATAAAATGGCCGCAACAAGATATGCGAGAAAATAAAAGGGGAAAATGATCCATAATCCCACTACTTCACTAATATTGCTAACCGTGAAGACGGCAATGGCAAATCCAATGGCCCCATATTGCCGGAAGTCACCAAAAGTTAGTCCCAGACGATTTGCCGCAGTTATTCCAAGTGTATCAGAAATGGGAGCATTCGCCCCCTGAAAAAAATGAACCGCAGCATACAAAATCAGAAAAAGTAGATACCCTCTGACAAAGGGCAGTGATAATGCCAGAACACCGGCTGCTATCAGTGAAACCTTCAAAACCAGTACAGTTTTCCTTGTTTTGTCACAAACAATTCCCCAAAACGGCTGTGAGAAAATTAACATTAGAGACCCAGATGACATGATTAAGCCTATTTGTGTTCCGCTAAAGCCAATTCTCTCCAAATAGAGAGCCAATAATGAATACAATGCTCCAATGGCAAAATAAATTGATCCAAATAAGAAACGGTATTGAAGTAGAATTTCCATCACTTCCAGTCGTTAGAATCAGTACCTTGCTTGCAAATCACACGAATCTCAAAAAGGGTGAAATTCTTAAAGCATGAAGTTATTCACCAATGATTTTAACCAATACGCGTTTTTCCCGTTTTCCATCAAACTCACCATAAAATATTTGCTCCCATGGACCAAAGTCCAGTTTACCCTTGGTAATCGCAACAACTACTTCTCTTCCCATTATCGTTCGTTTTAAATGCGCATCTGCATTATCCTCATATCCGTTATGCTGATATTGAGAATATGGTTTTTCGGGAGCCAATTTTTCAAGCCACAAGTCAAAATCTTGATGTAATCCACTTTCGTTATCATTAATAAAAACACTGGAAGTAATATGCATCGCATTGCACAGTAAAAGCCCTTCCTGAATGCCACTCTCCCGGAGACAAGATTCGACTTCTGATGTTATGTTGATAAATTCACGTCTGTTTGAAGTACTGAACCAAAGTTCTTTCCGATATGATACCATCAGTTATTCCCCCTCTTCTTCAACTGTAATGATCACGCTTTCGTTGTGATGTGCCTATGCTCTCATTTTATCCAATCATGCTGGATTGTCAATCAAGGTTGTTGAGCCGGTCACTCAGCCAAGAGGCTGTTTTCCTTGACAATGCAACATTCATCAGTTTATGATGGTTAGTAGATGTTTAAAAAGGAGACGATTTCATGAACCATCATGATGCTATGGATAAATCGAATAAATCAGATGCGCCTCTCTCACAGTCGGAACCAACTACCTCGAAATCCAAGTTTTATCCCCTTCTTGCCGGTGTGTTGATTGCATTGATGATTATTAACAGCATCGCCGTCATCCTGCTACACCGCCAGCAACAGCAGCAAGTTCTCTGGTTTCAACAGTTTATGCTGGATGCCGAAGCAGCAAGTATTCGTCAATATGAAGAACTGGAGATCCTGCAGGAGACTGTTGCCGACTTAAATACTCAATTAACGGGTCAGCGACAACTTTTACAGGAGGCTGACGGTTGGCTTAACGAGTTGGCCACTGAAAATGAACTTCTAAAAAAAAAATTGCAATGAGGCACGGGAGAAATATGGTTTCAGGTAATCGAAATGATGAACGCACTGTCTATCTCACTTTCGATGATGGACCAAGTGCCAATACAGCACGTATTCTGGATCTGCTGAAACAGCATCAGATACCGGCAACTTTTTTTGTGGTTGGCAGCGACAGTGAGTTTGCGCAACGTATGTATCATCGAATCGTTGACGAAGGCCATGCTCTCGGAAATCACACCTATACCCATGATTACCAACAAATCTACAGTTCTGTCGATGGTTTTATGAACGACGTATTGCGTTTGCAAGATCATCTGGAAACCATTACCGGCGTAAGGCCAGAAGTGTTTCGGTTTCCCGCAGGCTCAAATAATCGGTTTTATCAACAGTTTCAATCATCTGATAACCCCTTTTTCATGATAGAAATCATGCAGGCGCTGGAGAATAAAGGATTAGCTTATTTTGACTGGAATGTCAGTTCAACTGATGCGGCAGCCTCAACTCTTGATACAGATATTATTATATCGAATACATTGAATAACCTGGCCGGACATCAAAATGCCATAATTCTCTTTCATGATTCTTCCCCGAAAACGACAACCGTTGAAGCACTCCCACAAATTATTGCCCATCTTAAGTCGCGGGGATATACCTTCAAGAAGTTAACTTCTGATTCATTTTATGTGAAATTTCACCATTTGGGAATGAATGACTCCATTGAGTAAAACAATCTCAACCATTTGAAGCAGTTGTCACGCAGGAGGGATAACATGTCCATACAGGTCATCACCGACAGCACCGCCTATCTGCCCGAAACTCTGGTCAAAAAGTATGCGATTCAGGTGATTCCACTAAGTGTCCATTTTGGAGAAACGGTTTTTCAGGAGGATGTGATCAGTCATCATGATTTCTATCAGCGAATGAAAGCCGACCCGATCTGGCCCACTTCTTCACAACCACCTGTCGAGGGCTTTGTGAAATCTTTTGAAGCTTGTATCCAAAAGGGATGGGCCGTTTTAGGCATTTTTATTTCTTCAGACATGAGTGGAACGTATCAGTCAGCCCTACTTGCCAGCCGAATCGTTAGAGAAAAGTATCCTCAGGCTCAGATTAAATTGATTGACTCAAGAACCAACTGTATGCAGATGGGTTTTGCAGCATTAGAGGCGGCCAGAGGAATTGCCGATGGTCTGAGTCTTGATACAGTGCATCATCAGGCAGCAGGTTTTATTCGAAAAAGTCGTTTCATTTTTGCACCCAAAACCCTTGACCACTTAAAAAAAGGAGGGCGTATTGGTGCTGCTTCTGCCTTCTTAGGCTCTATGCTTCGTATCGTGCCTCTATTAACTGTTGAGAATGGAAAGACAGCTGTGCTTCATAAAGTCCGCACGCAGAAAAAAGCCTTGCAGGCAATGACCCATTTATTGCTGGATGATTTTTCCAAATTTGGAAAAGGGAATGTGGCGGTTCACCATATTAATGATGAAACTGCCGGTACTGAACTGGCTTCAGTTCTTGAAAAAGAAATCAATCAAGAAGTTCCCGTTGTTCCCATTGGCCCAGTGATTGGTCTCCATGTTGGACCAGGCACAGTGGGCATCGCCTACCATACATTAAAAGACCGGCTGTAGAGGCCGGCCTTTTCTTTTCAAGAAAGGTCTGTGCAGATATCTTTCACATTTTATTCTCCAACTCCATAGCGATTAACAAAAACACGATTTTCAGGCAAGTCATCCTCTGAATAAGGCTGCTTGGTTTCTGCAGGGTATCCCATGGCGATAAAACTTGCCACGTGAAGGTGCTGGGGGATTTTTAGCATTTCATGAATAACAGCTTCTGTTGATCGCACTTCATCGCACGATCGGTTACGCACCTGAATCCAACAGGAACCCAGCCCAAGTATCTCTGCTTCCAATTGAATCAATGTGGCGGCAATGGCGGCATCTTCCACCCACACATTGCTTTTAGCCGGGTCTGCCAGAATGACGATGGCAAGTGGCGCTTCTTTGACAAAAGCGGCTCCCATTTCCCTGGATTGGGATAGCTTTTTCAGTAGTTCGGGTTCTGTCACAACGACAAACTCCCAGGGCTGTGACTTCTTTGACGAGGGTGCCAACAGTGCCGCTTTCATGATTTGCTCTATCTTTTCAGGCTCCACTGCTCTTTTTTCATATTTTCGTATACTGCGCCTTTTCATCAGTAAGTCAAGCATGTTTTGTTTTCCCCCTTATTCATCTTCTGTGGAATTTGAATTATGCTCTAATCTTATAGCATCTGTGACAAGACCACAAGAGCGTTCTATGATATTGAAATCATCCCAATAGTCTGTTATTATTCTCTTTTTTGCTGCTGATCATGATTTGTTGCACACATCGAATCAGTTTCTTGATTAATGGAGCTGATTGATGGTATGATTCTATCAGAAACTGCTGTGCCGCCATCATGATATATTCAATATTATTATCAAATTAATATGAAGGAGTGTTACTATGCTCACCACCGTCAGTATAACCGAACATGTCCATTATGTGGGTGTCAACGATCGAGAAACTTATCTTTTTGAAAATCTATGGCCTCTGGACCAAGGAGTTTCGTATAATTCTTACCTTATCAACGACGAACAGACAGCTGTGTTTGACACTGTCAAAAATACTAAAATGAACGATTTTATCGAAAAAATAAGTTCGATTCTGAAAGATCGTCCGCTTGATTATCTGGTGATTAATCACATGGAACCCGATCACTCCGGATCAATCAAAGCATTACAAGACAGATACCCACAGCTGAAACTCGTTGGCAACGCCAAAACTTTTGAAATACTTGAGAACTTTTATGGTCCAATGGAAAACTACCATATTGTGAAAGATGGTGATACTCTTTCTCTCGGCAGCCATGAACTGGTATTTTATATGACACCCATGGTCCATTGGCCTGAAACCATGATGACTTACGAGAAGAAAACTGGGATTCTTTTTTCCATGGATGCTTTTGGAGGTTTCGGTTCATTGGATGGCGGTGTTTTTGACGATGAAGTGAATCTGGAATTTTATATGGATGAGATCCGCCGCTATTATTCCAACATCGTTGGCAAGTATGGTGCCATGGTTCAAAAGGCACTGACCAAACTTAAAAATGCCGGTATTCCCATTAACATCATTGCCCCCACCCATGGTCCTGTCTGGCGTACCGCCCCCGGTTGCATCATTGATTACTATGATCGCTGGTCAAAGGCCGAAACCGAAGAAGGGGTTGTTATTGTTTATGGTTCCATGTATGGCAATACGCAAAAAATGGCCGATCTAATTGCCCGTCGCCTTGCAGACAAGGGAATTAAAAATATTCGCATATATGACGCCTCCAAAACGCACGTCTCATACCTAATCAGTGATATCTGGCGGTTTAAAGGTGTTATTTTCGGAAGCTGCGCCTATAATACAGGTCTCTTCCCCTCAATGGAAAGCCTGGTGAGCAAACTTGAAAATTATCAGTTGAAAGATCGCTACCTGGGTATTTTTGGTACTGCATCCTGGAGTGGTGGCGGAGTCTCCAATCTGAATAAGTTTGCTGAGAAGATCAAATGGCAGCAAGTCGGAGAATCTGTGGAAGCAAAATCCTCACCTAAAGAACCGGATTTTGAAAAGTGCATCGCCATGGCTGATGAAATGGCAGACTTGTTGATCCAGGAACGTCAGCCCGGTGTCAACCCCTTTTGCAGCATCATTTATTAAGGATGCCAATTACCTGAATGACTTGTAATCACGAATTTCGCAGCCCTCCTGTAACCCAGGAGGTTTTTTTTTATTTTTTATTCGCTGAAATCCTTTAAATCAGGAGCTTTCACAAAAATACTCTCTTTCGCAAAAATAATGATTGCACTTCTCTTTTTTACCGATTATAATTGATCTGCTATCATCATATTTTAAGGGGGTACACCCATGAGTTTTGCTTCTGCCATCCATTATGTGGAGACCTCACATGCCTTTGGAACACGGCTACATTTACACACCATTCATCATCTGCTTCATCTTTTGGGAAACCCCCACAAGCAACTGCACATTTTACATGTGGCAGGCACCAACGGGAAAGGTTCAACCTCTTCTTTTTTGGCCAATATGCTGACTGCTGAAGGATATCGTACCGGTCTCTTCACATCTCCCCACATGCACTGCTATACCGAGCGAATCCGAATTAATGGGGTCAATATTCCAGAAGAGGAACTGGCACGTATTATACTGCAAATTGAGTCTCTCATAACCCCCATGGTTCAAAACGGCAAATGTCAGCATCCCGCCATGTTTGATCTGATGACACTTGCGGCCTTTGTCTATTTCGGAAATGCAGGCCTCGATTACGTTGTTTTAGAGGTGGGGCTGGGCGGACTTGAGGACGCCACAAATGTGATAGAATCTCCCCTGGCTGCCGTCATTACCCCCATCGACATCGATCATGTTGATCTTTTAGGCAACAGCCTTTCAGGTATTGCTGCACATAAAGCGGGCATTATCAAGCATGGCCGGCCAGTTATCTATCATCACCAGTTGCCCGAAGCAGAAACAACCATACGTTCAGTTGCCGCTTCTTTGAGCGCCCCCCTGTTCTGCCTGGAATCGAGTCATATTCTTCCGATAAACTCTGATTTACTTGAACAGCACTTTCATTTAAATCATCCCCAGTATGGTTTACAAGACCTGCATATTAGAATGCTGGGCGACCATCAAATGAGTAATGCCGCACTGGCAGCCCTGACCCTTCTGGTGCTTCGTGACCACGGAAATCTTACCATCAGCAATGAAGCCATCTTACGGGGTCTTTTGAACACGCACTGGTCTGGCCGCCTTGAAGTATTGCATCAATCACCACTGGTGATCATTGATGGTGCCCACAACCTTCAAGGAGCTGAAATCCTGCAGCACTTCCTCAACACACATCTGTCTGACCGAAAAATTAACTTCCTGGTTGGTATGCTCAACAACAAGGACATTCAAGGCGTTCTAAACACTTTGCTTCCCTTGGGCCACAAACTTTTCTTCACCCGAGCTGCGAACTCAAAAGCAGTCGATCCATTGCTCCTGGCTGAAAATGTTCAGTTTTTCGGCAAAGAAGTCTATGTAGTGGACTCACTTCCCGAAGCTGTGGAAGCTGCCTATCTTGAGACCTCTATGGATGAAGTGCTTGTGATTACCGGTTCGCTATACCTTGTAGGTGATGCCAAAGCCGCTTTGCTCCAATTCCTGGATCGGCAAAAGGAAGCCAGCTAATCATCCTAAGAAATGCAGAAAATCCGGACAATCGTCTTCCAACAGAAGCGTTGTTCGGATTTTTTGTATGATTTTCATTACGCTAATTCTTTGATGAGTTCCGGTCGATCTCGGTGATTCGCCAGTAGCTGTCGCGCCATTCTATCATTTGCCATCCAATTCTTAATCTCACTCTTTCTCAGAATCAGTGGCATGCGGTCATGAACGCCTTTCATGGATACGTTGGCTTTAGTAGTAAGGATCACAAATCGGCTCTCATCTCCGTATTCCCTGTAAAGACCTGCCATGTAAAGTACTGGTTCTTCAGGTAAACGGAAAAGGTATTTTTGTTTTTCGGGTTTTTTCCATTCATAAAAACCGGTGCCGGGAACCACACACCGGTACTGCTTCACACTCCCTGAAAACATGGTTTTCACCGCTGCTGTCTCTGACCTGGCATTGATAATAACGCCACTTCCTTTAAAATGAGGAAATCCCCAAGTCATTGGCCAGGGTCGAATACTGCGATCTCGAACCATTATCACCGGCACCATATCAGTGGGAAAAATTTCGCCTGTTTTGGTCTTTTTCAGCTGCCCATCTTCCAAGTGGCTGATGATCCAGTCGATCTCTTTCAACTCCTGGTCTGTCATCAACCGAAAGCGTCCGCACATGGTAACGCCCCCTAACATTTCTGTACTGTTTTGAATACTCTTTTAGTATATGTGTTTTTCAGCCTTGTATCCACTGGTGATTTAGAAAGATTCAACCAGTTCAGAATATAACTCCTGCGAAAGCACACTATATCTTCCTTCTTGACCCATTTGTAATACCGCTGTTCCATCCTCCAGTAAATAAGCGTAAAAATCATGACTTTCGTTTTCGTTCGAGAATTTTTGGCGAATCAGATAGCATTCTTCCAGAGTAGCAACATCAACACCCTCCCATGCAGCAGACTTCACTATAAAATCCATGAAAATTGCATGCGCAAGCTGTTCATTTTCGAGAGAATAAGTAATCGTTTCCTCCCCATTTTTTACAATCTTCGCGATACTGTATTGAACATAAGCATCGTCTGTCCCAAAAAGATCGATTAGTTCCTGCAGTTTTTCGGGACTCTCTGCATAAAGCCGCACGTCGTAATCAACCATTTCATCTGCCCATTTCCTGTCATAATGGTGCTTCATACCTTCGCCTGAAACAGATTCCACCGTGACGTAAAAGTCTTCTAAATTGTCAATCAGTGCAAAGAGCAGCCCCGCGTTTAAATCAAACTCACGAGCCTTGTAGGTGACAGCTTCATCTCTATCAAGAATCCATTCCAGGCCGCGTTCATTTCCAGTAGTGTGCAGCACAAAGTGATTATGTCGCAATCCTTCCGGGAGACGCAGCAGGCCAAGCAATTTGCTCACAGCTGAGTTGTCTCCCACATATAGAGTGCGTGCTTTCCATAACGCTTCGGCAGAGCCGATCTCCGAAGCTTGCGTGACACTTTCCAAGTGTTGTTCAAAAAAGAGCTTCACTTCATTGGGTTTTATAACTGGATAGGAAAAGCTGGGTTTTATGCCGTTATCTACCCACACCGCAGTATAATTGGCATTGAAATTAAAGCTAATATCCACTACTGTGCCCTCTTGCAAGAAACCTTCACATGTAAAATGGACTTGATTGCTTTTGTCACGATTAACCTCTCTGCTCACGCTTATTTCCTTCCTGCCGACACGAAGCTCCCTTAAAAAAGGTATGATTTCTTCTGCCTTTACCGCAGAAAAACTCATGTCTTCATTGCCATCAGTTAAGGTACCGAAAGCAACTTGATTGAGGGGTTCTAACGAGATTCCATCATTACCTCCGACAGCGTCGGCGAGCGCGATACTGCGAACACCACCAAAGGTACCGGCAACTGCAGCCGTACCAACGATAAGAACAATAACAAGCGATACCATAAGCGTTTTAGGCTGTTTTGCAATGCGCTTGATGCGTTCTGTCATTTCTCTTTTGCCGCCAGTCATCATCGTAGCACAGCAAAAGAGATCGGAAGGCTTTGATGGTGCAGTCATCATATCGATCAGCGTTCTCCCATATTCAATACGTCTACTATCACCGATTCTGCGGAGTGTTCCCTGGTCACAGGCAAGTTCGCTGTCTCTGCGGGATAATACAGCGGCCACCCACACCAATGGATTAAACCAGTAAATGCACAGGCACAAAACACGCACGAATGACCAAATATGGTCTCTCTGGCGATAATGCGTCAGTTCGTGAGCAATCACATAAGTTGCTTTATGTTCATCCAACAAACTTTCAGGCGTGAGATAAACAGCAGGCTTCAAAAATCCAAACAGGCAGGGAGAAGGCAATCCTTCGGCCGTATAAACAGCCAATGGAATATCTTTCATCTGAATCTGTTTTCTGCTTTGTCTGAGTTTCAGGCTTAGTCGCTTATTTGAAACCACAAAAAACAAACTGCAGAGAAAAACGCCACCAAGCCATACAACTTGTACAATCACTTTTAACCCGACCGCTTCTGTTTTGATATCAGCAGCCGGATCAATGTTTTGGATTATTTGTAAATCGTTCGGCATTGTTGTTCCGGGGTTTGCTGGTGTGCTGGGTTGCGTGCTTGTCAATTGATATCCCTGAGTATTTGGTACCGCATTCATAATACTGACAGGACTTTCAAACAAAGAGAACGGCAGTAACAACCTGATGGCAACAAGCGCCCATAATACATACTGCAGCTGTGAAGAAATTTTATTCCGCAACAGATATCGCAATGCCATCAAAATGAGGATTAAAGCCGAAGATGTGATGATAGTTTCAATCATTTCGGCACCTCCGCTTCCTCCAAAATGGCATGCAACTCATCAATTTCTTTTTTTGTAAGTTGTTTTTTGCGCACCAATGTGCTCATCATCAAGCTGGCCGAACCTTCAAATGCACGATCGAGCAAAGAGCGTGTTTCCGCCATGGCAACATCATCCCGTGCTACATTAGGATAATAGTGTTTTGCGCGACCCACCACTTCATAGCGAAGAACACCTTTTTCAGTCATGCGTTCCAGCATCGTTTGTACTGTGCTGCGGCTCCAGCCCGGATTTTCCTTCAATTCATGGCAAAGCTGCACATAAGTGCGGGGGGCAATTTCCCAGAGTTTCTCCATGATATACCACTCACTTCTTCCAAGCGTACTATTGTTGTTTGCCATCACAATCCTCCTTTGAACGACAAGTGTCAACCACGATCTCATCATAGCATCATGCACGACAAGTGTCAAGTAACGCTGACAAAGTGAGAAATCTGATTGCCTCGTTCTATCAAGACCTTCAAAGCTTTATAATACAAGGGTTCCCCTTATTTATCACTGGTTATCCATAAACAAACGATTAAGGATTATATCTTTTATCTGACCATCATCAAAATTTACCTTCCCGGACAAATGCACCACCTTATTTCCCTGTTGGAGGATGAGTTCATCTCGATCTTCTGTTAATGCCAGATGATCCATCCGCCAGGATGACTTCATTGCCTCATCTGAGAGAATGGTTTTTGTCAAATAATAGTTGCCTCTAAATTTGACACCCCTCGTCAATTCTTCTGTTATGCCATCAAAAATCATCTGAGCAAACAATGGATGTATGGTGTTGTAATAGCGGACACGTACTCCCTGCCTCTCTTTTTCAAAGTCCCAGACCTCCAGGTAATCATAGTGCAATGGTGTGAGAGGACTCATACCGCGGTTAAACTCTCTGATTGCCAGACTCCCCTGCTGTGATGTTTCGATCAATTCCATCATGGTAACTAACGGATAGCCCTCTGGAACAGGGTCAATTCGATTGCTATCATCAAAGGGTCGATTGCTCAGCAGCGAGCTGACAATGGCCATTGAAAAGAAAGCAGCCAAGACCACCAAGGTGATATAGGCAATACCACTATTCTTATCGGTTGATTTGTTCTTAATGACGTATCGAAGGCCCAGTCCAATGATCGTCCCCAAAACTGGCCCTATGATGGGGATCACACTGCTGGGCTTAAAATATGCATCTACCAAAAATGCCACCATGATTAGAGATACTATCGTCATTGCAATGCCATTAAATGCCATAATACGCTTTTGGGCATTTTTCAGGGTGGGCTTATCCAAAGGCAAACCTCTTTTGATATTTTTTCTGGCCTTGAATACCCTTGTCACGCTATAGACAGTGGAAGTCAGTACAGCCCCAAAAAGGATGGGGAATAATACTGTTACCGCAACACCTGCAAAGCTCAATAAATGATGATGTCTGACGGGAAAATGCATCGCCAATGCCACTATGCCAACAATCAAAATCAGTGAGGTATTTAGTATCTCACCTTTAAAAAGTGTGGTCTCTACAATTTTCTGCTCCAGCACTTCATCAGTTTGAATCGGAACAGAATCATCATCTTCAGAATAGAAATATTGCAGGTAGTCCTGTGAAGTGATGAAAGTCCATCCCGATGCTTGACACAAGCTTCTGTACTCTTCTGATTCTTTTGTGTTTGCCGGCGTCAGCGGGTCTTCATCTTTAAACACATCAACATAAAATTTTAATCTCCGAGGCTCTATCGCCCTGAACTTGGCCATCACTCGCCCAACCCGTTCCAACATCCATCCTTTCGCAGCCATTTCTTCCAGATAGATGCCTATGGCTTTATAGTCCAAGGAAAAGAATCCCCAAAAAACTCTCTTCGTTTTATGTTTCACCAGATCACCGCCCCCTCTCTAGATGATGCCTGCCGTCTGAAACCAATTGCACCAATCTATGGTATTCATCCTTCAAAATATCTAATCCCTTATCTGTTATTGTATATACCTTTCTTCTATTCTCCTCAGAAACCTGTGCAATTATCTTCTCTTCTTCAAATCTGGATAGAAGATTATATAGCGTCCCAGCTCCAATTTTGACCCTTCCATCAGTTCGCCTATCTACTTCCTGCATAATGCTATAGCCGTGCTGAGGCTCTATCAAAGTCAGAAGTATATAGTACATCGGCTCTGTCAAGGTTTTAAACTGTTCCCTTGCCATCAAATCACCTCCGTCGCATTTATATCGATGATAGATATATCTACTATCAATATACTTTACTTTTTCTTCTTTTGTCAATAATTTATTAATCGCGATGATCCAAAATGAGCTACACTGTGGTGGCACTGACATTGATTTAATCTAAAAATCAGTTGCCATAAATCCGAGAGATGATCTTAAAATAAACCAAGGAACCTGAATACCGGGCTCCTTTTTTTGATGACAAAATGTTCATGATTCATTACTGTTTCTGATATATCCAACTATCATTACAAAATGTCGTGTAACATTTGCAAAAATTATTATAAGTTGCTACCTTTCATAATATCTTACAAAACAGTTCTCATCACCTGCTCATGTTTAATCATATGGGTTGTCATGAACTGGATCATTCGCGGCCAGTCATCTTCGTTAAAAGCATCGATGTCTCTGAGAAAATAAGCGATACGACTGCCTTTTCCCTTGTCGAGTCGCTGCCACTGTCATCCAGCTTGTTTTCAATGATCATCAAGCTTCCCTGTTCATCGAAAACCAGAAGGTCACACCGTTCCTTCGTATCATCAAAACCGCTGAACTCCTTTTGAATGATCAACAGCCTTTCATCCAAAATATCAGTGTTTTTACTAATCCATTCCTGAAGATATTTCTTTCCTGGTAGCCCAATTCTTGAAAAGTTCTTTTGTTGATGGAAATGGCTTTGATAAGTTGCTTTCCTCTCTATTATAGATTAGGTTTGGAAACAGCTTAACCACTGAAGTGTCAGCTGTATCGCCACGTCTCAAAAAAGGCCTGAAGTGTACAAAACGATGCACACTGCAGGCCTTTTCTTTTTGTTTTTTCCTTCAGTCAGCTACTAATACAATTGATATGATAAGGAAATCATCATCATGCTGATATTTTGGTTGGCATCATGTCTAATCAGCATGATCAGGCCATTAATTAACCTGCGAGAAATAACCGTGACTACTGGGCGTTCTCTGCCTGACGTTTGGGCGCTTCTTTTTCGTTGGTTTGAATGAATAGAATGATATGCGGGAGCAGTAAATGAACTGCCAGTGTCACCAATGGTAGAAGCAACATGTATGGCTTGCCTTGTTCTGGTACAAACACAACATTTGACAGAATCACATTGGATAGAAAATTAACCGTTTGGTAGAATAAGCCCGGTGTGGAAACCGGATTTCGAAAGACCAACATACCGACAAAGCCATTAATCAGTGCAAAGATCATGCTGCCATGCACAATGTCTTTCTTCCTGAACTTTTTTAGCATCACCCACACAAAGATGATATGTGCGGCAAGTAAGATGGCTGTATCAATCAGGTTGGAGAAAAACCAGGAACTACTTGTTATGCTCAACAAGCTGCCAGTAAAACCCACCATCAGCTGAGACAGAATTGTGAACAAAGGTGTGAACCATGAAAATACCAGCAGAATAACTGCGACAAGGATGTTGTTTTTACTATACATGAGTGTCTTCCTCCAATTGTCCAGTATTGTGTGGTAAAAATGCCCTTAAACGTCACAAAGGTATCACATTTAAGAAAAGCCGTCAAACGAAAGAACTGATTATGTACCTGCGCAACCAAGGCGAATAACTGGCAAATTGATTGATTCTTTTCTGCGTCACCAGGCTTTCGCGGCATAAATCGTTCGTGTTTATGCTGCTTCACATAGATTGGTAACACCGCCGAGGAAGTTACACACTATTTTGGAATTGACTCGAACGAGTGAATGATTGAACACAAATTAAACAAAACCCCAAATGCGGGGCTTTACTCGTGGAATGAACTCAATTTGCAACTATTTCAAATAAAGGGTTAGCAGAATGGATTTGCAAAAAATCGAGTAGGGGGTAGCTGATTAATTCAGCTACCGACCTCTCACACCACCGTGCGTACCGTTCGGTACACGGCGGTTCACGAAGCATCAATTTTAACGGATAGATAATAACTAGGGTCTGTTGAAAAAACCCCATATTTACACTGCTATATAACGCCCTGTCAACCAAGACGGTCTGTATAGAAGTTTTTTCAGCCAAAAACAAGGGCGTTTTGTAAATAGGGTCAAAAGAACCCGGAGCTTCTTCTCCAAGTTCATGGTATAGAAGCCCATTTCGATCATTGTTTCGGATGTTTCCTTAAGTTTCGTCATGATTCTATCCAAACCGTAACAGCGTTTTCCGACTTCAAAGGCTCCTTCGACAGCATTGCGAATGGATTCGTCAAGTCTTTCCTGTGCCCGTTGGGCTTTTGCCAGTGTTTTGTTTTTTCGGCCAAGGGCAGGTCCGCTGATCCGAATGCCTTTTTCTTTGCAGTAGGCGATGTTTTTCCGGTTGCGGTAGATTTTATCTGCGATGACGGCTTCTGGATAACAGCCGTAGCGCTGGAGGTATCGCTCCACTGCCAGGATCAGGTCGGTGCTTTCATTAAAGTTGTCCCAACTGATTCGCTCGGTGTAGGCGTAGCCGTCTACCAGGCTGATGGAGACTTTGGCGCCAAATTCAGTGGGTTGGTTGACTTTCCCTCTGACGATGGGGCGAACATGAGGTTGATGAAGGCTGACGATCCGATCGTCGATGCTGTGAGTGCCTTGTTCATACATGGTTTGCTGCTGCTCATACAGTGTTCGTAGGTTTCCAGCATTTCTTTTTGTTTGCCGGTGAGGGGCTGGTTTCTTTCGTCTAGCAGTAGTGTGTCGATGGCTGTCAGGTTCCGCTTCACGTAACCCAGTTGCTGCCTTATCCCTCGACGGATTTTCATTTTACCGGGTCGTCTTGATTTGGCGATGTTCAGATAGTTCTTTCTGGCTTTGTTGCGGTAGGTGCGGGGCTTGTCCTGAACTTTCTTCAAGGGTTTGTGGAGCCAGTCGATGAACTTTTCCAATTTCTCCCGGGCTTCGTTTAGCAGGCTCAGGTCGGTTGGGTACTTGATGTTAGCGGGTGTGCAAGTGGCGTCCAGGATCAGGTTGCCTTTATTGGCAGGAGGTTCTTCTGTATGTTCATCCAGTGTTGTGCTTGTCCCTGTTGGTGGGTCATCCTGGTCATCATCAGTTCGGGTGTGTGTGCCAGGGTGGAGGGTTTCTTCATTGATGCGCCTGATCATGTCGGCGGGGATGCGCTTGCGGAAGTGGTGCATCATGGAGGTATCAAAGGGTGGTTCTGTCTGAAACTCATTTAGTCCAATGAAGTACTGCAAATACAGGTTCTCTATGATCAGTTGCCTGGTTTCCTCATCGGAAGTGCCCATTCTTGTTTGGATCACCAAGGAACCAAAGGCCATGCGAGCGGGTATCGCTGGGGCCCCGTCGGGCTTGAAATTTTTGGCGTATTCCTGTTCGACATAATCCCAGGGTATCTGGTCTGCCAGTTTTACCCATCGATTGTTAGGATTAAGGCCTCTGCCCAGCGGCGATAAAAAAGCATAAACGCTATGTTGTTCATCGGGTTTTCGATACATTTTCACCTCCCAAGTGCACGGTTTTTGGGTTGGATTAGTTAAAACCTATGCACTTATTATATCACAAAAGAGGCTTTGAGTCAGTAATATCAACGGGTTTAATGTTATTCAGCAGACCCTATTTTATTACATCTACGTCTTCACGCTATTTCGACAATGGCTTTTATGTTGACATCAAACATATGTTCCGTGTATGATGAAGGTGGAGGCGAAACAAATGTACTGTGTTTTTCATGTGGATGTTAACAGTGCTTATTTATCTTGGGAAGCAGTGTATCGATTGCAACAGGGAGATTCTGTTGATCTGCGCACTATTTCCTCAGTGGTGGGCGGCAACGAAGCCGACCGCCATGGAATTGTATTGGCCAAATCCATTCCCGCCAAAAAATACGGGATTCATACAGGGGAAACGCTTCATAGCGCCCGACAAAAGTGTCCAGGCCTGATGGTGGTGCCTCCCCGCTATGGATTATACATGCAGTGCAGTGAAGCCATGGTGGCCATCATGAGCCAGTATGCTCCCCTGATTCAAAGGTATTCTATCGACGAAGCTTTTTTGCATTACCAGTTTCCTCCAGGTATGACACCGGGACCTGAGGCAGAAGCCGCCGCCGTGAAAACCGCCACTCGACTGAAAGCCCAAATTAGGCAGGAATTGGGCTTTACGGTGAATGTGGGTATTGGACCCAATAAGCTACTGGCTAAAATGGCTTCAGAGCTGCGAAAACCTGACCAGGTGCATACCCTTTTTCTTCATGAAATGCCCGAAAAAATGTGGCCTCTTCCAGTTCAGGAATTGTTTTTTGTGGGCCGGGCCACCGCTCGAAAACTGCGGGGATACAACATTTTCACCATTGGCCAGCTGGCAGCAACTGATCCCAAGCTGATTCATTGCTGGTTGAAAAAACCAGGACTGCTTATCTGGCAATATGCCAATGGACTGGATCATTCCCGGGTGACAGATGAACCCGTACCCGTCAAAAGCATCGGCAATTCCAGCACCCTGGCTTTTGATGTGACTGACAGAGCCACAGCCCACCAGATTCTCCTGTCTCTTTGCGAAACCACCGCCATGCGTCTTCGAAAAATCCGCCGCTGTGCACAGGTAGTCTCGGTGACCCTTCGTTCCGATAAGCTCATTACCTGCCATCACCAACGCCGTCTGGAGGTACCCACCGATGTCACATCTCTCATTTGGCAGGAAGCCTGCCGTCTTTTTGATGATATTTGGCAAAAGGAGCCTCTTCGGCACATGGGAATGCACCTGTCAGATCTTTGCAGCAACGATTATTACCAGTTGTCCCTCTTCCATCAGCATCTGGAAAAACATCATCAGCTGGACAAGACCATTGATGCGCTCCGCTCCCGCTTTGGCACCCGGGCTGTTTTTCGGGGCTGCTTCTCTCACTCTCCCATTCAGCCTCTCATGGGTGGAGTGCTGCAAGACCAAGAGGTGGAATACCCCATGATGGCCAGCTATTTGTAGTAACTGGTTATATGTGGCTGCTCACTTGCTTGCTGGGCGGTCTCCTGGTCTCTCATCTTTTACATCGGCCTCTATTGCGCGGCAAAAGGGAGAAAGATCTAATTTTTCTATTGAATTTTCATTTACTCGCTGGGAGGCGAATTGTCATGAAAGTATGGATGCATCCCATTGAAGTCATTGCTTTTTTTGATTCTCAGGGACTTCCCCGTCCGCTGCGGTATCGCTGGCAAGCGAAAGACCAGCCTCACCACGAACCTGTAATTGTTAAAGTGGACCGTATTCTTCAGCAGCATGAAGAAAAGCCGGCAGGAAACCGCATGCTGGTTTACCGTTGTCAGAGCGTGATGCATGATCTTGAGAGGGTTTATGAACTGAAGTACGAACTGAGTACCTGTAAATGGTTTTTGTTTAAGATGTAAAACCCGCCGACAGCAAAGCAAAAGATCCTGGAGAATCGATTCCCCGGGATCTTTTGCTTTGCTGGAGCTATTACCATGACTCAAACCTGGCATCTTTTCCTTGCCAACATGTACAGCAAACAAAATGATTCGCTGCTCATCGCTTTTAAACTCAAATCCTCCCAAACAATCCACTCCAAGAGACTCATCTTATGTCTTTTGAACATTCTCACGCTTCCCTTGCTGGTTAAGCAAAAGTTCAGTTAAAGTTCAGAAAGCTGACAATGAATGTTCAGTTTTATGCAATATCATACGTGCATACAGATATGAGGGGAGTGAGAACATGAACGGCAGACATGAGTTGAAGTATCATATCAACGCATCGGATTACGCACAGTTGCGAATGAGGCTGCAGACCGTAGCAAGACTGGACGAAAACGTCGGGGATGATGATGGCTATATCATTCGCAGCCTCTACTTTGATAATTATTCGGACAAGGCTGTGGTGGAAAAGTTATCGGGTTTGAGCCGTAGGGAAAAATTCCGGTTGCGATATTACAACGATGACACATCACTGATTCGCCTGGAAAAAAAGAGCAAGGAAAACCGGCTGACTTATAAGGAGAGCACCGTCATCAAGGCAGCGCAATGTGCAGCATTGTTGGCAGGGGAATACGATTGCCTTAAAACCCCGGACGAGCCATTGTTTATGGAACTGTATACAAAAATCCGTTATCAGAACCTTCGACCAAAAAGCATTGTGGAATACCACCGGGAAGCTTACACATACCACGCGGGAAATGTGCGAGTTACCTTTGATAGCAACATCAGAACAGCAAACTGGGTGGCGGGCTTTCTGAATCGGCATATGACCACTATTCCGGCGGCAAAAACGATCATCTTAGAGATCAAATATGATGGCTTTCTTCCGGATATCATCAGCGACATTCTTCAAATCGGCTGGCGCAATCAAACTGAATTTTCAAAGTATGTCGTCGGAAGACTTGTATAAACAAACACAACGACATTCCATGTATTTTAACAACTCAAACCACAGGAGGAATCAACCATGTTGGAACAAATTTTCAATTTCAGCTATTTGGATAGAGCCGCGACTTTTTCAATCCCCGATATACTGGCGGCGCTGTTCATATCCTTTGCCATCGGGCTGTTCATCTTCTTTGTCTATACAAGAACTTTCAAAGGCGTTATGTACTCATCGTCCTTTGGCGTTTCACTGATCGCCATGAACATGCTTATATGCCTTGTCATTTTAACGGTCTCTTCGAATCTGCTGATCAGTCTCGGCATGATTGGGGCACTGTCCATCGTCCGCTTTAGAACAGTAGTAAAAGAACCCCTCGACCTGGTGTACTTATTTTGGTCGATCACAGAAGGCATCGTTGTTGGTGCGGGACTCATTCCCATGGCAGTCATCAGTTCTGTCGTCATTGGCCTTATGCTCTTTATTTTTGTCCATCGAAAAACGAACGACATGCCGTATGTGGTTGTCATCAGCTGCTCTGACGAAAAGGCAGAAGAACAGTCAATTCATCTGCTGCACAGTCACACCAAAAAAACCGTTGTCAAGGCGAAGAGCGTCTCCATCACAGGTGTAGAGTTAACCGTCGAAGTGCGGCTAAAGGAATCATCGTCGCAATTTGTCAACGCACTTTTAGCAATCGAAGGTGTTCACAATGCGACTCTTGTTTCCTATAACGGCGAATACTACATGTAAGGAGAATTTACCGGGAAGGATGTTTCAACATGATATCCAGTAAATATATTGCTGTCATTACCACAGCAGCCATGCTTTTCAGTTTAGTATTGTGTGGGTTTATCGTCTACGCGGCCAACTCATTTGATACGATCCGCATCCCCCAATATCAGCAAGAACTGTTCGGCGAAGAGGTTGTCACCATCGACATTCAGGTAAGTGAGGAAGACTGGCAAGACCTGCTTGGCAACGCCCAAGCCAAGGAGTGGATTTCCGCTGATCTGGTCATCAACGGACAAAGGTTCAGCACCATCGGTATACGGACGAAGGGTAACTCAAGCTTATCCATGGGCAGCAGGATGGGTGATTCATATGACGGCAATTACAGCCTGCAGTTCAAAGCCAATAAATATGTCAAAGGACAGACGTTTTACGGACTGGATGTCTTTTGTGTCAATAACATGATAGGTGATGCAACCTATATGAAGGATTATATCGCTTATGATCTTATGAGCTATATTGGTGTGGCCACACCGCTGAACAATTATGCCAGCGTCACAGTCAACGGCGAGGATTACGGTTTCGGGATCATGCTGGAACGGTACGAACAGTCCTTCCTTGAAAGGGTTTACAACACCGCTTCCGGACAATTGTACAATGTGAAAATTGGGATGGGAATGCGGGGAGATTTTGAAGATTTGCGGCAAAGTGCCGTCAACAGTTTTCCTGGCAGACGCACAGACGTCAATCACACAGATTTTCCTGCTGTGCCGGATGGCACCGCAGAACAAGGCGAAGGCACGACTGAAGTGCCCAATATTCCCAGAGGCGAGCGGCCCCAAGGCGGCGGCTTCGGCGGCATGGGGAGCATGGGCGGCGGTTCCCTGGTATATACTGACGATGATCCCGGCAGTTACAGCTCGGTATTGGACAACGCTGTTTTTAACAACAACTCCGACAGCGACAAGCAGCGTGTCATCACGGCTTTGAAAAACTTAAACGCCGGAACCGATTTGGAAGAATACATTGACGTCGATGCGACGCTGCGCTATTTCGCGGCGCATACGGTGGTTGTGAACCTGGACAGTTACACGTCAAACATGGCACAGAACTACTATCTCTATGAGCGCGACGGGGTATTAGCCATCCTGCCCTGGGACTATAACCTGGCTTTCGGAGGCATGTCCTTTGGAGGCACGTCAGGCGCAACGGATGTTGTGAATTTCCCCATTGACACGCCGGTCAGCGGTGTGTCAATGGAAGACAGGCCATTATTGAACAAGCTGTTGGAAGTCGATGAGTACATGGACAGCTACCATGAATACCTGCGGCAGATTGTTGAAGGGTACTTCGAGAGCGGCCTGTATGAAAGCAGGATACGCGAGCTGGACACAAAGATCAATGACTATGTGAAAAATGATGTTTCTGCTTCTTACACATATGAGCAGTATGAAGCCTCGTTGCCACATTTCATCGAGCTTGGACGTTTGCGCGCCGAAAGTATCAAAGGCCAACTGGACGGGACGATCCCAACCACATCAAGCGGCCAAAGCGCCGACACATCGTCGTTGATCGACGCTTCCAGTATCACCCTTTCAGCCCTCGGCTCAATGGGTGGTCAGCAAGGCGGTGAGGCCAGGCAGCCCGGAGGCATGGGCGGTATGGATATGATTGAGACAGAACTCATGCAGCCGGCAATGCAAGTACTAATGGAGGCAGGCGGCGAAGTCACCAGTGAAGTGAGAGACGAACTTTTGGAACTGGGCCTAACCGATGAACAGATAGAAATCCTCACTCATATGCAAGGCAGATTACCAGGTGGTGGAAATGAAAGAGGTTTGCCAAATGCTATGCCTGAGAGAGACGCAAATGCCCCCGGAGGAATGGGCCGGCCAGACATGAACAATACAATTGGTGTAGTGATGTCCACCGACTCACATACAAGTTATACCGCATTGATTGTTGTTCTGTTGATGATACTGGCTGGTGCTACTGCTTTTGTTGCAAAATCAAAAGCCAGATAATGAATATGCTCAAGTAATCCGCACCTAAAATAATGAGCTGGCCAAGAGCATCACAGTGCTTGGCAACCGGGATTAACGTCATCGTTTATCGGGCAATAAAAATGGGGGGGATAGATTTTGTTCTATCCTCCCCCATTTGCAGTATCAGGTGTGTTAGATTAATGAGGTTATAACCCGTTTGTCTATTTTCCACCAAACAACGCCCCGATTTCATCGCCTCTAATTTCTTTAACTTTTTTTGACATCACAACTGCCGTAGTTTCTTTGTCTTTGGCTTTTTCAAGAGAAGAAACAACCGACCTGCCCATACGCTTGTCTTTGATATTGATATTTTTTAAGATGCTTTTGGTCGCCATACTTGACACCTGCTTTATTCATTGACATTTCATATTCATACCTATGGTGTTGCCAATATACGCTCTGCGGTTAACTGTAAGCACATCATAGCAAAGATCACCGGTTATTTCAATGACAAACCCAATATGGGTGCGTCCATATTGGCGAACCCTCACGGGTCAAGCGCTGGGGTCAAAGATCCCTTTCGGTAGTCCAGTTTGATCATCCAAAGAATAAATGAAAATTGCTGTATCGTTTAAGAGAATTTCCGTTGAGCTTGATAAACTCCCAGGTTTCTTTATAATCACCTTTAACAGCAAAGGATTTATCTCGAATGAAGTCAATAAATGTCTCTTCGGTCTTATAATAGGAATCCGAAAACGCTGCAGCATATTCCATTTTCAACTCATCCGCCAGATTTATCTCATTGTGCAACACGTGTTCAAGGTTACACGAAAAATAGTACATATTGTACGGAATGCCCGATATTTGGGGACACAGCGATAATCGATTAATGACTTGCTGCTTTCTACTATTTCTTTCAGTAACACGACTGGCTGCCTTTGCTGCGATAAATGATTCCGAATATACAAAGCCCTCGACCTCTTCCACTTTAATTTGAGCACTTTCAATATAGGCGCCGTCCATGTCAATGAGGTGTACGATCTGAATAATATCACCCTTATTAATGCCAATTTCTCTTTTCAGAAATCTGTTAACATGCTCATTAACCTTCTTAACGGCATTAGCGCCATGAGTATATTGGTCACTCGTTACATCGCCCCCGGTTATATAAAACTTTATCAAGTTGGAAGAAACCAATTTACCAATGATGCCACCCAAAGATGTTTTGTCTGCGATGCCTTCCACAATAAACAGAATGACCTTTTTAATTTTCATCAATCACCCTCCCGGCCATCCTGAAGGCACGACTGATATCAAAGCTGTTGGTCTCTTTATAAATCTCCTCCTTTTGGCCGCCCAGATTGATACTCCGATAATACAGGTTTCTCAGGTTATTGTTGCTCTTCACATTGGCAAATCGCAGATAGCGATTTTTTGTGTTCGTTGTTGTGAATATGATTGAACGAGTATCCAGCATTTCCAGCGGCCTCAAATTATGAGAAGTAAAGATCAATTGACCCTTTCCATTTTCACTGATAATCTGAAGAATTTCACCCAGCAAATACTCAAAAATGCCGGCGTCCAATTCATCAACCACCATGCAGACTGAAGGGTGATTAAACATGGTGATCAATGTACTCAATATGGAGATGATTTTCTTAATCCCATCGGATTCATACTTTAATGGCACACGAATAGCATCCCTTATGGAGATCAGTTCAATCCGAATGCCTTCATTGCCATCTTCTTTCAGTTGTTTGCCGTGATTTTTCAGTCCGATAGTAAGACCTGGCACAATGGTTTCAAGGACAATGTTCATCTGTTCAAGCACCTTCACCACAACATTATATACTTCTTCCGGCACCACTGATGGCTTCAAAAGACCAATTGCCAAATCCCCCTGTGTGATTTTTTTCTCCTCCAGCAACCTGAAACTAAAGGGAATCAACACATTCATGTTAATCATTCCCGCATGATGATTTTTAATAATGAACAGATTCACATTGGCATAGTGCTTTAAGGCAACCATTATGTCTGTGTAGCGTTTAAAGCCCTGGCTTTTCTTAATGATCTCTTCCAACTCACTGCCAAAAATAAAAGAAGTGCTGTTTTTAGCCGACATTTTTTTCGCAACACCCAAATCAATTTGAACATCTTCATTCTTCGATGCCAGTAAACGATAGTTTTTTGTCGGCTTAAATGCATACTCTTTGTCTTTCACATGATAGTCAATAATGCCTGCCTTGCTTTTCCAGGCATTATCAACAAACTCTTTGTAAGCCAAATACTCCCGAACCACTTTGGCTTTGCCTTCATCTCTTCTTTCAATCTCAACTTCGTAGAAAATCTGATAATGGTCATCATCCATACTCAAATCAAAACCCAGTTTAATCGTGGCCGTTTCTTCATTTTCAAAGATATAGTCGCCGGCGTTCTTCGGCAGCTCTTTCCCACTGATCAGGTGTTTGACGAGCCACATCGCATCCACAAATGCTGTTTTACCTGAACCATTTTGACCATAGATGCCAATTATATCGGCACTCATCCGTTTATGTGGCGATGCTTTGTCATTTGAAATCTCAATTTTTCCATATTCAACATTTTTTATATTAACAAGTTCTGCTTCTCTTATGCGAATCATCACATCTTGCATCATATACACCTCCACTTACAACAAAGCATATCACAAAACACGTAATTTGTGAATTTATTTTTCGGTTTCGATATTTTTTGTATCTATTCGTGTTAATGTTATTCTATTTTGCTTTGTTTAGGTGCTTACGCTAATCAATCATGTTGATGCAACGTCATTAATTGGCCAAGAGCATTACAGTGCTGGCGGGTAATCGAGATTAGATGTTGGGGCACAAAAACCCAGCGACGAAGTCAATGGTCAAGAGAGGACTCCTCCTCCTGATGAACATCGCCGCTGGGTTATATCCCTTGCATTTTAATAAACAAATCCAACCATCATCATTTGTTGAAGCAGTGTCACGTTCTACTCAAGGGCATGAATTTCATCTTCTAAGTCTTTAAGCCCCTGAAGCAGCGTTTCAAATTCAGGTATTTCTCCGAACAACATAGCTTCCATTTTTGCATAGTCATCCTTCAATTGCTTCATATGCTCCTCGCGTGGCAGCAGCTTGATTTCTTTTGGCGTGGCATGTTCATACTGAGCCCATGCGCAAGCGTAGAATTTTTGCTTAAACTGGACAACTCTCAATAACAACGCTAAATCATTAATGGCCTCACTCTTCACAGGTGTCTGGGCCATCATGTAAAGATCATAATAGTGTCGTGAATACCGGGCTGGCATCTTCGTTTTGCTGCGGTTGGCTTCCTGATGCAAAATGGTCGCTTTTTCCCAAAATGTCCTTGCAGCACTCACCATGCGAATTTCAGTGTGTGTTTTTTCGAAAAGATCCGGTTTATAAGATGCTGCATAGGGTTCAACCGTCTTGGTGACAACCGGTGTCCATGCCGCTAAAGGGCCAATTTCAAGCCTGATTTCTTGTCTCAACGCTTCATCCTTGAACAATGGGGGATAAATAAACCGAATGGTCTGCTTGTCGGCCTCATCAATGGCTAACTTAAAAGGTTCTTTCCGATGTCATATTTTTAATCTCCTCATAAACCCAGGAGCGTGTTCTTTGGGCTTCTTTCAATAACTTTTTCTTTTCTGCCTGGTTAAACTTGCGCATCATTTTCGCTCTTATTTCATTGTTCATTTCTTCTTTGCCAATGGCTTTAATGGCTTCGATGAGCAGGGCACTTTTAGGGGAAATTTCGCTAATCTCCCGGTTGGTTCGCCTTTTAAACTTGATCACAAACTGGTCGTGACGAATAGTTTTATGGGGACCGTCGGTCACATACTCATACACCGCCGGCACCTGGGTGGAAAGCCCCATCTGGTTCAAGGCAGCCTCCCCGGAGGGCACAATACGCCATCCATAGGCCCGGGCAATGGCTTCTGCCACTTCCCGTGGCGATAGCGCCACTTCTTGCTGCAAAAACTCATTATAGTCGGGTTTTTGATAAATGCCCCTGTGCACCCGGATCAGTTTCCCTTCTGCCGCTAACCGGGAAAAGGCTTTTTTAACCGCATCGTAACTTCCCAAATCTGCAAAGTCTGACAAAACAAAGGCTTTGCCCTTCGGGGAAGCGTCTATTCTCTGGATCATACTTTCCATTACCTTGTTACTGGTCATGCTCATCACCACCTTTCGTCACTAATATTATACAATATTGGTGACGAGAATGGTAGGGGGGACCAAAAAACAAAACGACCCGCCTTGGTACGCATTGTGAAGAGGCGTGGCAGGTACTGTTGACCATACTATACTGTTCTGGCATTGCGATTTCAAGTAGTGCATAAGATGTGATTAATCGGATGATTAAGTGGTATGTTATTAATAGGATGCGTTTCGCTTTTCAAGTAACAAGTAGCATGATCCTTTACCTACGGTTTAGGACGAGCAAAGGCCTCGGCCACTGGGCCAGTAACCAGTGGTCATTTTTATGAATTCCTTCGAGAAAGTTACAGTACCAAAGTTACAGTACCTCCGTCCCAACTGCCCTGATTTATGTTTACATGGTTTAAGCGGTTTATACATTATCGCGATACCATCACCTTAGTCATCACCACTTATCATTTCAGTCATTTTTCAATCCAAGACTCAATAACCCTGGTCAAATAGCGATATCAATGCTTCAGGATAGCCCTTATTCTTGCCATACTCTTTTAGTTTTTCATAAGTACCTCCAAGAATATACGACCTTTCATCCGGCAATGAGTCAATACTGCTCCCATTTTTCAGTAAGTGCTTTCTTAATTCCTTAAAATCGTGTTCTACTAGTTTAACTGACTTATCATACACGTTGTACAAATCTTCCAGTATCGTCCTCTCTTCTTGATTAGATGTGCCACGGTAATAATTGTATGCTGCCGGTGGTGCCCCACCAAGTTTTAAGAATCCAAACATTTGAGTCCTCCTCGATAAATGATTTGTGAAAATTAAACGTGAGTTCTGTGTATGGTTTTACTTTCCGGAACAAATAAATACTACCATGGAAATGCCACTTGCTCTTTTGTCATCTGATTTTTGATAAAATAAGCTTCCATATCTCTTATATACAACTCAAAAGACCTCACCGAATCACCTAACTTATTGGATGCTTCTCTTATTTGATTATGGTCTTGCCTTTCTACACCCCTAATGTACTCCAAATGGGCATCATATATTTCATCCATAGCACTCAAATATTGGCGGTGATAATCTACAATAGCCGCTGGCGACTTGATATTTAAGTCTCTTTTTAACTTGAGTAACTGATCAACATCATCGTCTGTTGATGCCAATTGAAGGTATTCAATAAAGCTATAATGAGCTGAGTAGAGGTTGCCGAAGTAGTTTATTAAATCCAATTCTAGCTGGGCTTTCTCAAGCTCATCAAGCAATACTTTCAATTTAGATTCTGACATCTCCAGCAACTGTTTTGCTTCTTCATCGCCAGGCTTAATTAACAAAGCCTCTTCAAAATGAATAATCGCCATTATAAAGTTCTCTGCTTCATACGCTCCTTTGCCTTCATCAAGTTTGTTTTTAAACTCATTTGAACACCCGCCACCTACCAAGACAAAACACAGAACCAACATTATGAGTAATCTCTTTCCCATAAACACACATCCTTCGCAGTTAATAGTAAATTCCATTCAATAGTGAAGTTTTAATGTTGGTTGCATACACCCAGCTTTTTGAGGCAAAATCTATTGGTGTCAGCCATCCAATAACTCTCGCAAGGGCGTATGAATCAAGGTCACAGCACCTTCTTTCTAATCACAAGGTTTTTATTCTTTGCGTGACTATAGTTTGTAACCAAACAGCAACGCGTATTCTTTGTTATAGTGATCAAAAATCCAGTATTTGCTTCCATTTTTCACATATTAATTTAAAACTAATGCCTGCATTTGCCGAACTAGAACTTGGCAAAGATACATATTTTATTTTTCTACTTCTTTCAAAAAATCTATCATACAGCTTTTCAGACTCTAATCCATTAAACACAATTGTTTTTAAATGCTTATGCCCTGCAATAAAGCTCCCAATATCGTTAGGTTCTTGAACTTCCATATCTCTATCCAAACTTCCTTTTCTTATGGCTGTATGGGCAACATCCCAAACTCCAATATTCGTTTTGAGGAGAAGCATCTTTTTATCCTGATATGTCTCTGGCAGATCATTTTTTGTAATAGCAGCTATTATTTTCCAAAATCTATTCCTGGGGTTTTTATAATACTCACCATACTCTAACGATTTATCTCCAGGCATAGTGCCTAGTATCAGTGTGATTATATTTTGATCCTCAATAGGAGCGAATGAGGTTTTGATGTTTATCTGTGAAGAGTTGGATCTGACTGTACCACTTGCCTTCGTTTCTAATGATTTGGATATTTCCGATTTGGTCTCAAGAACAAATGTTTCGATAGGTGTTACGCCGCTCCAGGTTATTCTGATTGGTGATTCAAGTTCATCTACCCTAAAGCTGATGCTGTTTCGGTGTGCGACATCTGAGCCTTTGAACTTGTATGACTTCTGGAAAGGTTTCGCTTCATGGTCAATGTTTACAATCAAGGTGTTGTTCGTAGATACTTTCCTAGTGTCGATCTTATAGCTCTTCGATGTTTCCAGTCTTGTCGATGGTCTGATGGTTCGATTCCTTACTACTTCAACAGTATCAAAGTGTGCAGATTTTTGTGCCATCTCAGCCAACTCCTTTGCTTTCAAAGCACCGATTCATATTTGCGAAGATTGCTCGCTCTCATCTTCACCCTCAAGCTCTTTCAATGTCTTGCCGTTCTCAGTGGCCCACATGGTTAAACCATTGGCACTGCTATAGGTAACAAAGCCCGCAGCTGCCGAAGGGCTGCCAAAAAGAGTGTCTTCCAGCAGCATGCCCTCGCTGCTCACTCGCTCTGCATGCTGTTTTCTTAATCGGCTGATGGTCTCCGGACAACTCTTTGTGGGTACAGCTGACACCGTGGAACCCTTAAACACCACAAACCCTTCATTGGTACGGCGGCCAATGGCATTGGCTTTGGTGGTTGACAGGTAGAGTTTTGGTTCTTTGTCGATGGTTGGAGGGTCTATGACGGGAGTGGGCGAACTGCCAACCAAAGGCTCAAAGACTTTGTGCCCAAAAGTGCCCATGATGATTTTGGCGTAATCAACAAACTCCTCCATTTCACTTTCTTTTTCTTCGGTGATATTGCCAAGGGTAGGGTCATTACCATTTTTAACCAGGTAGCGCTTGGCCTCTGTGGCCAACTTGCAGAAACGATTCTCCAGGTAACTGATCTCCGTTGGCCCGAAGGAATTATTGGAGGTGGTGAAGACTACCGCCTCTGTCCAGTAATCCTTCTCAGGGTTGCGTTTATGCTCCTGCAAACGGTACAAAATGCCTTCCCCGTTTTTTCTGGCCCCTGCCTGGCCAATGTACACCACATTATCACCAGTCTGGTCGGAGATGCCAAAGAGAAAATAGACACCGCTCTGCTTAAGGTCGTGCCGTTCTTTACAATTGTCGATTTCGGTACGGGGTATTTTGTAGGCCACCCCTGTCCAATTGGCCAGGGTGCATTTAATACGGCCATTGGCGGTGCCGTCCATTAAGTATAGGTTGATGCTTTTTCCTCTTGTGGGCATTTTCAGGCCTCCTTATTTCACCCTACAGATCTTGTTTGTTGTTTTTCCATTAATAGGTGTCGTCTGAGCTGGTCAGTCAGCACCATCAGCATATTCACATTATTACGTTATCTAATAACTGGAAAGAGGCTCTTATTCAATTAATAGTTTAGTGCTTTCTCTATCCTTCTGTTTATTTCATTTCTAATACCATCAATTTGACTAAAAGTATGCTGATGTTTTGAAATATAATAAGCCCATTCATCCGATCTATCAATCCTGGAAAGCTTCTTAAAGATAACATCAATGTTATTAGTGAAATCTCTTTGTGATACCTTGCTGATTATTTCTAACATTTCATTCCGAGAAGATTTAATAACCAATCTGTACTCAGTCTCAAGTTCCAAATCAAAACATTTCTTCACTGCATCAATAAACATATCAAGGTACTCAATTGGAACGTCCTCTATTTCCGCAGCTTCAGTGTACTCATCAGCTTGTATTTGAACAGTAATCTTGATATCATCATATAGATTTTTCATTATGTAGCTTTGCATGAAGTGATGAAATCCATTGACTTCATCGCAATAATATAAGCTTTGTTTTATTTGCATAAGTTTTCGTTTTGTCCGTGAATCGACCATATCCCAGCCAGGATCCTTCTCAATATCAAATAAAGATTCTCGTAGTTTTGTTAGTCTTGAAACAACTAAGCTGGATTCAATCTTTCTGTATATTGGCAAGTGATTAAGAAACATCTCATCTTTCCGCTCTTCATCCCTCTTCTTTTGATCAAATCTCATAACCTCATACACACCAATAACACCAATAATAGCGCCAAAATAACTGGCAAAAAAACCAATCCAATCATTATTCCTATAAAAACTAAATGGTAGGTTAATCTCCATCAAACCCGCTACAACAATTGGTATTGCAATAAATATGACTAGTATTAACTTATACCTCAATGAAATTTTTTTCATTGCATCACCCCATTGTGCACCAGTCTCATCGGAATATTATCCATGATTCAATTTTCCGACTGGATTGTAGCGTCAACCTGATCGATTCTTTTGTCAATGTCATCCAGTTCCTTCTTTTTCAGTATTTCTTGTATGAACATACTTCCAATAGCAGCGATTAAGGCGAATATAACCTTAGCTACGGTATTATCGAAAATGTTTTGGAATATGGTAAATAGAGCGATCACAACCACGGCGCCCCACTTTCTTTTTTTGTATTTTTTCTCAATACGCGTTCTTTCATCATCCTTAAATTTCTCAATGTTGTTAAGCACCTTAGAATAATGCTTCTCAACTTCATTCTTAGATTGTCTCTCCTGATCCAGTTTTTCGTTATATTTTTTCTCCTCTTCTTGCCTCACCGCTTCCTTTTCCTTTGCGATCTTTGCTTCCTCATACCTCATTACTTCTTCGATGCTAATTGATGAGACCGAATCATCCAGCTCTTTTTTAAGCAGATATCTCCGCGAACGCATTTCTGAACGATACATCATATAATCAATTTCTTTGATCTCACCCGCTTTATGTGCTTCATTTAGCTGCTTGATGTACGCATCCCATGTCTCATTTTTTGGTGCAACAGCCGAATAGCATCTTTCCATAATAATTGATAATGGCAGCTTCGGCTCTTTAATGCCGTTCATGAGCAATAGTTTGGTTGCCAGCGTGGTATAGTGTATGGTCGTCGGAATAGTGTAATCATCTTCATTGAGAAACGAAGTAGAAATATAAACCAGTTTCCTGTTCTTGGTAACGAATACCGCTTCACTTTCGAACAGATTACTGGGTTGCTTGTTATTTCTTAGAAGCTGGGTCATGTTAATTGCTTTTGCGTCATGTTCTCCTCTTTCGACATTTAGATCAGTATTGTTAAACCCTTCATTAATTTGATCTGCCAGCCTTTTTTCATCGATGAATCGCGCATGATCAGCTCTCTCGTAAAATTCCTCAGGGTATATTTCAATTCCAATCTCCTTAATTGATGCCTTAATGTTTTTAATGGCTTCAAAAATCTCGGTTTTGCTGTTCTTTTTCGATAAGAAGTGGTCCACAGTCAGTCTCATATCGCCATAAGACGGGTCTTTGTACTGCATTATGTTTTCGCAAGCAATCAAGTTGTTTCTAGCTTCTGATACGGAATGTTCATAACAATAGACTTTAGCATCGAGTGATTTGAGGGTATCGCATAGTTCACGCACAAGGTCTCTCCTAAGGTCGCCAGCATAACCAAGTGCATAAATCAACAATGGGCTGTCGAGCACGACCTTAAGTCCTTCTAACTTTTTGTCTTTATTATTCGTATAGTGAATATACTTATACGCAACAACGCCTTTAAGCAGTGTTTTTAACTGCTCGATTGCCTCATTGAAAGGCTCCTGTTTTTCGTACTGTTCAACAAAATAAAGACTAAACAGCACATCTTCCTTACTATTATCTTTCACACCATTTAGTGCTGCCAGATCCTCAGAAATCAACACATCAATATTCTTCTCTAAGTACTTCAACATTTTGTCATTGACGCCCATGGGACTTATCTCTTCACCCATACTCTCTTTTGCGAAAATGATAACGTCTTTGCAGATCTTATCCAGGGCGTTCGTAAACTCTTCGCCTCGCTTCAAAACCTCTTGATCTTTATAGCCCTTCACCGGTTCGTAGTAGACAATCCCTTCGGCCTCAGCCTTATAAACCAGACCTTTTGCTTCCAAGCGATTCAGAATATCTTCGTAATTAGCTGCCGTAAGACTCATGTCGTACTTTGATGTGACACAGCTTTTCAAAACCTCTGTTGTGATTTTATCTGGCACTTTGTCAAAAAGACAGTATTCAACAAATGGCAACAGCGAATCAATAAAATCTAAATTCTTTTCAACGTTCTCCGCCAGCATGTAATACAACATCAATTCACTACTCATGTGGACACCTCACCTTTGTAGTTTCTGTATAGCCTTCATTATAAAAGAACATAAAATCTGTATATGTCCTCAAGCACTACACATCCTCAATAAAAGCCTCAAAATTATCTGCAGCCGTAAAGGCCACGTCATGGTTTATTGCCTCGAAATGCTTACGTCCACATTCTATTTTAGATCGTTCCATGGGGCGCAGTTTTTCTTCCAAAATGCTCCCTTTGGTTTCAACGACAAAGTAGAGTTTATCTGTGCCATCTTTTTCAATGAGCAGCGCCCAGTCCGGGTTGTATGATCCCAGTGGTGTGGGGATCTTAAACCAGTTTGGCAGCTTGGCGTACAGCTTCACACGGTTGTTGTTCTCAAAACTTGTGGCAAAGCTTTCTTCTACGTCACTGTCATAGACCACATACTGGAACACTGACTTTTGGCTTGCCAGCATGTTCTTTTTCAGGTAGCCTGTCAGCTCTTCTTCTTCAAATAGCTCCTGGGCATAATAGGCGTCTTCCCCGATTTTGGTGTATTTGATGCCGTCCACAATCATGGAGCGCATTTTGGCGGTGATGATCTGGGCTGCTTGCTCCATGTACTGCTGTGGATTCTTTTTGAAAAGATGCAGGGTTTTGCTATCCACCAACAGTTTTACGATGGTTTTTCGGGTGAGGTTTGTGGCGTTTTGCAGGTAGGCAATAATGTCCGGCAGAGCTGTGTCTATCTCTTTGACGCTCACTGAACTGCGGTCTACTTCATAATCTTGCACACCACCCACATTGATTTCAAGCCGTGCTTTGGTATAAACCAATTTTGGGCTTGTGATTGACAATTCTTTTTGCATGGCACGGCAGCCTTCTTCAATCAATTCATCGGTATCAAAGTCAACAGAATAGGTGGTTTTGTATTTCACCTTGTCCCACAATGTTTTAAACTCCGGATCAAGGAACACCTGCTTGTTCAACTCCACTTTTCGCTTGTCGCTGTTGTTTTTAATGTTCAGGCTGCCACAAATCTTCTTGCTCAGGGCCATCACAGCCTCCTTCACAGGTACATAGGCTTCTGGCAAGCTGATGTCTTTTTCTTTAATGGCTTTTTTCAGGGCATCCTGCACTTTACCGTTGCTGTCGATGTAGCCTTGTGCCTGGAAATATTTTACAATTTCTTCTGAGGCTTCTTGGCCTATATAACCCTTGGCTTTCAGTGCTTTGTCCATGGTAATGTTGGCAAAAGTATGTTTTTCAATGACCCCAAAACGAATGCCCTCTTCTGCTTCGTATTCCTTCTGCAGTGCTTCTGCAAACTGTTCATAGCTTTCATTGGCCATGACCGTCAGGGTATTGATGGAAAAACCATGTTTTCGCTGGCCCTGCTGGTCAACGCAAAGACGAAGCCCTCGACCAATCTCCTGCCGTTTTTTCACTTCACTTTTGGTGTCGTTCAAGGTACAAATCTGAAACACGTTGGGGTTATCCCACCCTTCACGCAAGGTGGAGTGGGAAAATATGAACCTGAGTTTTGTGTGAAAGGACAACAACGCTTCTTTTTTCTTCATGATCAGGTTATATGCGGTTTCATCGTCCTGGGTTTTCCCCGTGGTGTCTTTCACCCGGCCTTTTTTGTCAGCAGAAAAATACCCGTCATGTACCTCTTCTGCAGGGGTTTCCACGTCAATCTTTTCGACCAGGGTGGCGTATTTGGGTTGAAGGATCAGTTCTTTGTAGTGCTTTTCAAAGAGCTGGGCATAGATCCCTTTCTGTGGGTTCCCCTGTTCATCGTAATACCGGTAGTTGGCCACTTTGTCGATGAAGAACAGGCTGAGCACCTTGATGCCCTGCTTGTTAAGCAACAGCTCTTTGTCCAAATGCTCTTCGATGGTTTTACGGATCTGCTGCTCTTTCAGAAACAGCGCATCCACATGGCCCACCGGCTTGTCCAACCGCAGCACCGTTTCCTGGGAGGTAAAATCAAGGAATTCATTGCCTGGCTCGCAATTGATTTCATTGACCACATAGTTTTCGTAGATCTCCCGACCTCCAGCCTTTTCCTGCAAATCATCTCCAGCGCCCACTGTGACTACTTTTCGCTTGACAGCGCCTTTGTTGTCTTGCACGTCCATTTCAATTTTCGCTTTTATAGGCGACTTTTTATTATCCACTGACACCAGTTTAAGGTAAGCCTGGTTGTGCTGTTCCCTGGCTTCAAGGCCTGCTACTTCAATCTGCTTCACCAGCTCTAGTTCAAAACTGTCAATGGCGTCCAGCTTATAAACCAAGTGATGCTTATCCACATGGGTGGCTGAATAGCGCAGGGTGCACAGTGGGTTTAATGATTTGATGGCTTCCTTGGCCTTGGGTGTGGTGTCCACCGACTGGGGCTCGTCAATGATAACAAAAGGGTTGGTCTCCTGAATTAATTCAATGGGTCGCATGCCGTTCATCCGGTCATTCTCCCGATGGATGATGTTGGCCTTGTTCACCTTATCCGGGTCACTGAAGCTTTTTCGGAAGGCGTCGATGTTAATGACCATGATTTCAATGTTGTCGCTGACAGCAAAACTTCTCACCTGTTCCAGCTTACTGCTGTCATAGATATAATAATTGTAGACCACGTTGTCATAAAGTTCTCGAAAGTGATCATAAGTTATCTGAAGGGATTTATACACCCCTTCTTTAATGGCCAGGCTTGGCACTACGATGATGAACTTTGAAAACCCATAGTTTTTATTTAGTTCCATCATCGTGCGCAGGTATACATAGGTTTTGCCGGTGCCTGTCTCCATTTCAACATCAAAATTATAATCAATGGCAGGAAGCCTTAATGATTGGGGTAAGCCGTTGCGCAGTTGCACCTCCTGCAGGTTTTTCAGTATCTCTTCCTCGTCTAACTCCAGACGGTTCCCCACACCATTCTGGGTATCAAGCAGCCCCACCTGTTGTGTTTGGGTTGTGACCGTGAACACAGTGTGGTTGGGTGTCTGCCCGCGGAACAAGTCCACCACAGAAGCGACGGCTTGTTTTTGAAAATCCAGTTTTGAGTCAAATTGAAGTTTCATCCTCCGTCACCTCCTATATTGAAATAAATTCCTCAATCCCGCCAAGGTTAAAGATTTCTTTCACATTGGTTTTTTCGCTGTCTGAGGCAAAGCCATTGTCACGGCATACCACCCGGGCACTTTCAGGTTCCAGTTTTTTCACCAAATTAAGAATACCTTCAGCCACTTTGGTTGTGATCTGATTTCCCAGGCAAATCATCAACATGCCAAAGCCAATGGCATAGACTTTCTGACCTGCTACTTCATATTCTTCCACTGGATAGGTTAAATCAAGACCATATTTCAGCATGATCTCATACACTACATCCAGCTCATTGCGCCCTGCCACAAAGTTTTCCAGGTGATCTTCCAGGCTGGTTTGCAGGTCATCAGGGTCTGGGTTCCACCTGCGGATGTTTGAGTTGTCCAGTTTTAGCACCTTGAAGCCAATGTCCAGGTTTTCAGCAGCGTCACCATGTTCCTCTTTAATTTTTTTGCCAGCACGTCGAATACGTTCTTTACCGATTTCAGCAATATTCTTGTATCCTGCTTTGAAGGCTTCACTTTTTTCGTCGCAGGGTTCCGGCAGCTGTACCATGATAAATTTGCGATTTCCCTCGTCTTCAGCATTAAATTGCATAACTGAGTGGGCGGTTGTAGCAGAGCCAGAGAAGAAGTCCAAAACAATCCCCTCAGAAGTTCCTGTGAACTCAATTAAAGACTTAATGATTTCTTCATCCTTAGGATTATCAAAAACCTTACCACCCATTAACGACATAAGCCTTTTTGTTGATGCGCGGCCATCTTTATAAAAGACACTGTATGGAGCTGATGTTTCCCTATCTTTTAAATATGATTTTGTACAGGGCACACTATTTTCATCTGCACCAAAATGCACTCTATCGTCATCAATTAACTCTTTCATCCTTGCATATGAACTAAACATCCAACCACGAGAAGGAATTTTAACTGGTTTTCCTGTATTAGGATGTAGTACTTCGTACTTTGGCCCCCCACCTCCCGGCCAAGATATGTTGTCTGGGAAATATATTCCACGCTTATCAACGGATGAATAATGTGAATGATTTTTTGCAGGATGATTTGGTGGAAGAGATTTAAACCACATTTTCAGCTCGTTCTGTATTGCATTATAGTCATGATTATATTTATTCTTGAGTTTATTGTAGACAGAGTAAATTTCATCTAGCCCTAGCTTTTTCTCCCGCCACAAAGTTGAGCTCTCAGTCAAACAACTTTTCGATTTCGAATAGCAAAGCATGTACTCGTGCGATATTGAAACTAATTTTGAGTCATTTTTTCTGCCAGCTGCCCAGACAAATTGGCATATGAAATTCATTTCACCAAATATTTCTGCTAGTACTTTTTTCAAATTATCAACTTCATGATCATCAATACTAATAAAAATAACTCCATCATCACTCAATAAATTTCGCGCCAGCCTCAACCTGGGGTACAACATGTTCAACCAATCAGTGTGATAACGTCCGCTGGTTTCTGCATTGGTGCTCAGGTTCTTGCCTTCTCCATCTACCTGACCAGTGATTTCTTTATAGTTCTTGATGTTGTCTTTGAAATCATCCTTGTACACAAAATCGCCGCCTGTGTTATAAGGGGGATCAATGTAGATCATTTTCACTTTGCCATGGTAGCTCTTCTGAAGCAGCTTCAGCACTTCCAGGTTGTCGCCTTCTATATACAGGTTTTGGGTGGTGTCCCACTGCTCACTTTCATCTTTGCAGGGCCGCAGGGTGCCGGTGGAAGGGGTTTGGGAAATGCGCAGGGCTCTGCTCTTACCATTCCAGGTAAAATTGTAGCGTTCTGGCTTGTCTTCTGCATATTCTCCCAACAGCTGCTGCAGTTTTTCAATATCAACCTTCCCTTCCGTGGCCACTTCCGGGAACAGCTCCATCAGTTTATTGATGTTCTCCTGGGTGATGTTAGGGGTTTTTCCGTTTAGCTTGGTTTCATTCATGGTTCTTTCCTCCCGTCAATTGTTGGCGCTGTTGTTCCAGCTTTTTCATCTGTATGTTCAGTTCCATTTTCCGATTAAACTGGGTTTCCCGCTTCAGCTTTCCTTTCAGACTCGTCATTTCTTCGTCCAGCCGTTGAATGGTTAGGCTTAAATCCCTGGCTTCTTCCGGTGTGAGGTCTGCAGGGTGATTCAGTATTTCCTCCACTTTGAACTGATATACCGCCGAGACAAAATCATCGTACAGTGCATACAGGTTACGAAAGCGCATGTTTGTAATGTTCAGCCTCTCAAAGAGAGAGCTGTTTTCCATTACCCAGTCTGTTGCCACCACTTCTTCGATAGTGTTTTTGGTGGGGTCGTTCTGGTTGGTGCGCTGGTGGGCCGCATAGAGCTTGATCTTCTCTTCCCAGGTTGCAAACAGCAGCATGGGGTACGGGATGGTTCTCATGAGAATCTCCGCCAGTCGGTCCAGGCTACGGTCTTCCCGCACTGCCATTTGAATCACAAGGAGTTCTTCGTATTCCCGTAGTGGGTCTTTGTAGGCTTTGACATTGATGGTGGCCGGCTTGAGGCTGTAGAGGCATGTGATCCGGGAGATGTTCATTTTGATCAAGTCTTTTTCCTTGTTGGTAAGTTGGGCTTGACTGTAGAACAAATCCTTGGCGATGATTTGATTGATCTCACAACTTGATGGGATTTGAAGTTTGTGGTGATAGGCCATCAAATTACCTCCTACCTCAATACCAAGAAGGTGATTAGTTCAAAATCGTCGATGCCTTCTGCTTTATGTTTCGTCAGGGTGGTGCCACCTTTTTTCAGGAGGCTGGCCGTCCCCATTTCTTCTTTTTTACCCGTCAGGTTTTCGATGGCGGCTTCCAGCAGATCAGAATAATCTTTCATGTTGAGTCCATCATCGGTTTCCTGGTTAAAGGCATCCACCAGTTCCCTAAAGACTTCTTTCTTGCCAGAACATAGTTTTTTGTAGTAGTCCAAGATCTTCTTGGCATGGGTGTAGGTGATGTGCACCCCTTCCTCTGACACATAGGCCATGTAATAGGGGTAGAGGGGGTTTTGTTCTTTTAACTGCTGGGCCTCTTTCACCTGGCGCAGGGTAAAGATAACGCCGGGTTTCAGCTCTTCACGCAGCGCGTCAGGGATTTCTGCCACAGCGTACATGCCATTGGGGGCTTGTTCCAACAGCTTTCTGTTTTCTTTCATGTATTCCATCAGGTCAATTTTGAAATCGTTGAAGGTCAGGTCGGTGATGGAGATGGCGCCGGAGATGTCCTCCAGGTCTACCACTTCAGATTGCAGACGTTTTAGCTGATTACGACGGTACTCCAGGTCTTTCATTTCTTTGCTGGCGTCGGTTTCAATCAGGTTTTCTTCCCCGGTGGCGGAGACATCCATTAACACCATACGGCCCTGGACTCGTTGCTGCAAATTGATATATTCGTCCAGATCCCGGGTGGCCCAGAAGTTGACCAGTTGGATGACTTCGTTGATGGAGCCAATACGGTCAATCCGACCGAAGCGCTGGATGATGCGCACCGGGTTCCAGTGAATGTCGTAATTTACCAGGTAATCACAATCCTGCAGGTTTTGGCCTTCTGAAATACAGTCTGTTGCAATGATGACATCAATCTCTTTGTCCATTTCCGGGTAGATTTTCTCACATTCCTTTGACCGGGGCGAGAACAGGGTAAGCACTGTGTTCAGGTCGGTAATGCGGATGGTTTTACGCTGTTCCCTGGTTAAGGGCAGGGTGGACTGATTGGTGCCGCTACCTGTGACCAAGGCTGCGTACAGGCCTCTGTCTTCAAGAAACTGGGTCAGGTTGGCATAGAGGTATTCCGCTGTGTCTGAAAAGGCGGTGAACACAATGATCTTTAGGTTTCCCGGGTTAATGGGGTGGTTCACTTTATGCTGCATCAGGTCTTTTAATTGAGCCAGTTTGGCGTCCCTTTCCGGAGTTACTTCAACGGCTTCCAGGTAAATGGTTTCCAACTTGTCCCTGTCTGCCAGCAGGTCTTGTTTCCATTTGAGCAGGTCCATGTCCTGCAGCAATACTTTAATGTTGTTGCCAAAGAGAAGGTTGTCCAGGTCCGGATCATCCAGGTCAATGTCTTCAATGTTGTTTTCTACATCATAATCCCATTGTTTTCGTTCAATAAGTTCCAGGGCAGCGTTGATTTTGCCTAATATTTTATCCACCGTTAGTGCAAAAGAGTGGATGGAGCTTTCCATGCGCTTTAAGATCCCTATACGCATCAAGCCTACCAGGCTTTTTTCCCGGTCCACCTGTCGGAAGATGCTGTTATGGGCGCCTACTTTCACGTCATACTTTTCTTCATAGGCGCTTCTTCGTTCCGGCAGCACGTACCCCAAGGGAGAATACACGCAAAGGGTTAGCTTTTTAATCAATTTGTTGATGTATTCAATTTCGGGGAAATCGCCCTTTAGGTCGATTTCCGGGTACAGGTTTTCCGGAGTTAATCGGGTGGGGAATTTGCCTATTTCATCCAGATTATAGTATTTTTCAATGTGTTTTCGTGACCGTGCAATGGTAACGGTGTCCAATAACTTGAAGTAGTCCAGGTGCATCATGTTGACAAACGTTTCGGTTTTTCGCTCTTCGTCGGGTAATTCCGACCAACGGTTGTAGACTGTCTGTGCTTGTCTTAAGATAAGCTCCAGGTTGTTTAAACCCACTTTTGCCAGGGCATGATTATCGCCTTCGGTGATGAAGGAAATTTGATTTTTGATGTCATTCATCTTGTTGTTGACAGGTGTGGCGGATAGCATCAAGACTTTCGTTTTAACACCGGAACGGATGATTTCGTTCATCAATCGTTCGTAACGGGTGGTACGGCCTTTGACTGGCGGGTTGTTTCTAAAATTATGGCTTTCATCGATGACCACCAAATCATAGTTTCCCCAGTTGACGGTTGCCAAGTCGATGTCACCGGTTTTGCCGCTGGTGCGACTTAAATCAGTGTGGTTAATGACGTCAAAATTGAACCGGTCTTTTTCAAAGATATTCCTTTTATCGTTTTTTGTGTAGATGATCCAGTTATCCCGAAGCTTCTTAGGCACCAGCACCAGCACACGATCATTGCGCAGTTCATAGTATTTCATTACTGCCAGGGCTGTGAAGGTTTTACCCAGACCAACGCTGTCTGCAATGATGCAGCCATTGTATTTTTCAATTTTATCGATGGCACCCATGGCGCCGTCTTTTTGGAATTTATAGAGTTTGTTCCAGATCAAGGTGTCCTTTATCCCGGTACGGCTTTTCACGATATTGTCTTCTGTCAGTTCGTCCAGGTAGTCGGTGAAGATGTTGTAGAGGGTAACGAAGTAGATGAATTCGGGGACGTTCTCACTGTAAAGCATTTGCATTTGTTCTAACACTTGTTTTTTCACGTCCTCCACTGCTGTTTCATCTTCCCATAGGTCATTGAAGGCTTGCAGAAAAGCCAGGGTGTATTCTTTGCCGTATAGACACATGTTACTGTCCAAACGGTTTGAAGGAGTGATCCCCAACCCGTCTGATGTGAAGTCAACCGTACCGTTGATGGAAAGATTTTCTTCTGGATTCTCCACATAAATGAGGCGGGGTTGTGCCGGGTTGGGGCTTTTCAGAGAACGAATTTCCGCTTTTCGTTCCAGCCAGTTGGCACATTCTTTAGCAATGGCAGCTTGGCGCATTTCATTGCGCAATTTGATTTCAAACTCATTTCCGGAAACTATCTTTTCGGTGTTGCGGTGTATGTAAAATTCCCTGATTAATTCATGGTCTTTTTTGACAAAAGTGGGTTCGGTGAAAACAAAGCGCAGTCGGTCAATTTTTTCCAGTTCTTTTCGTAGTTCAGCGTAGGCATAAATGGTAAAGTAGGCAGATACCACAGACAACCGGCTTCCTTTTCTAAGTTCAGAGCGAAGTTCATCCACCACTTTGTTCACTTTGTTGTCTAAGACCTTTGGGCTCCTCATGTGTTTCACCCCTTGTATTTGATGAGATGCTTTCCTGTAAACAATATGTCTTTTAGATCATTTTGCTCCTAACAACTCAACGAGTATCGACAATTTGGGTAGATCGCCAACAATGTCTATTGGGTAGCCTATTTTTTTGTCTGCCACTTTCTTCAAAAAAACTCTCCAGCTACTATTTTAGCATAATAAACGTTCAAATTTGTCTATTTCTAGGATTTCATTCGATTTTTTTAAATTGCCTGATTGATGATATTATTTAAAATTCGATTGTGGGTCCGGCTTTTGAGAACACTGTGAAAGATTGTCTCCGGGGTCTTGCCCAGCAATCGTCTTGTACTGTCACAGCAACCCAGTAGAAATCCCGGCAACGAGTGAACCACACTCTCTGCCGGGATTGTTGATGAGTTTATTAAGATTCAACAAGTGCTGCTGCCTTCCGCTGCTCCCTGGGGGTTGTTGTTGCGATCCAGGCTAATCAGGTTTTCTCTGCTGAGATGCATGATGAGCAGGGCGGTTTCATATTCGGCGTCGGCGCCGGTTTTGCCGCTGGTGGCAGGTGATCTCAGGTGTTGGCTGATGGCTGTGACGCCGTACCCTGACTGCCACATATGAATGGCTTTTTGAATGTCTTCCGGCTGCCAGTCGAAGTTCAGGTCTTCCAGTATAATGACGGGTTTGCTCATGGTGGGCCTCCTTTTGTGTCGGTTCATGTGGTTGCTGCTCTTGGTGTTGTGGCTGTTGCTGCTCTTGGTGTTACTGCCCTCGGCGCTGCTGCTGTGGCTGTTGTGGCTGTTATCAAAGAGACTGAGGAATCAGGTTTCGCTGGTGATCAGCTGGATCAGCTGGTCTCGCTTGCTGCGGGCCACGGCGGCTCTCTGGGAAGGGCCTTTGACAGTGATGGGCTGGCACATTTCCATGAGACGGTCATAGGTGCGCACCACTTGGTCGTAGCCGGTGAGTTTTTGCTGCAGCTGCTGCAGGCTCAGGTTGGTGGTGATGAGCAGGGGCTTGCCGCTTCTGTACCGGTTGTCGATGATCTGGTAAAGCATTGCTGTGGCCCAGTCGGTTTTCTGCTCAGACCCCAGGTCGTCAAGCACCAGCAGGCTGGCATTTTCAAGGGTGCGGATGATATCAATCTCTGCCTCTCTGTCTTGCCGGTTAAAGGTTTCTCTAATTCTTGCCAGCAAACCCATGGCACTGACGGCAATCACGACTTCACGGTGGCGGCTGATTAGCTCGTTGGCCACTGCAAATGCGGCGAATGATTTTCCCACGCCTGGGTTCCCTAGAAGCATGAGGCCGATGTTGCAGGTTTTCATTTCTGGCCAGGCTTCCACATATCGCAGAATGGTTTTTTTCAGCTTGGGGCAACCGACGTCGTCGTTCCAGGCAGCGAGGGTACTGTTGCGAAAACGGGCATCCATCAGGCTGTATTTTTTCAGTTTTTCGATGCGTCGAATGATTTCACGGCGTTGTTCGTCACGCTTTCGCAGCGCCTGGGCTTCTGCCTGGCACCGGCACACGCAGGGAACCTTTCGGCTGATGCCAAGAATGGTGATGGTGGTGGTGCGTTTGGTGCCGCAGGTGTCACAAGTGTCGTGGGTATCGTGAAAGTCGTGGGCGTTGGCAGTCTTACCCATTTTTCGGGCGTGATGGATGTTCTCATTAACACTGGTTTTACAGGTCCAGGTGGTCAAGGTCGATGCCAATGCCGGTGTATTCTCCATGGGTGTCGGTGACTGGTTCGTTGCTGGTGCTGGGCTGTTTTTGGCCGGCGGGGCTGACACGGGAGGTAACCGGTTGAGGGTTCTTTCCAGTACGGTTGTGATGCTCTCGGGGATGGTTGTTGTGAGGGTCGTTGTTGTGGGAATGGTTTTTTTGGGGATGGTTGCTGTGGGCAGAGACGTTGTGGGATGCCTGTATGTGTGGTGCTTTCGGGTCATTTTCTTGCCCTCCTCGATTAAGATAATTCCCCTCCAGGGTTTTGGCCATGCCTTCGTTGCTGATGAGCCAGTCAAAAGTAGCTTTCCATTGGCGGTTGTTCATCCCTTTAAGAAAATCTGAGGCTTCTGCCATCTGAAACAAGTGCTGAAAGTGTGCTGTCGTCTGGCCATACTCATTCCATCTGGCTGCCATGGCTTGCCGGCGTTTCTGCGTAATCTTGATGATGCTCGCAAACGACGGGCAGGCGGCATGATAGAGGTCGACAATTTGCTGATAAGGCACTGAGGTGTTGGCTGAGGCTGCCTTTTCATTTTTCGTGTGATGGGTCGCCTGAATATCGTGGAATCCTTTGATGTGAGTGGAGACATCAGTGGAGATATCATTGGAGATATTATTGAAGATATCCTTCTTTTCATTCTTGTTTTCTTTCTTTCTTGTTTGTGGGCGGCTGTGTGGTTTCCGGCTTGCCATTGGCTGGTCTTCAACATCTGGCGATTCAGTGTTTCCAGTGGATTTGCTGCGTCGTTCCGGCGACGCTTCCCTGGTCTTTGGCAAGTCTGCAAGGTCCTCTTTCAGCTCTTCATCTGGTCTGGCGCTGTCGGGGATCTTCATTGGCTGTGTTTCCTGCCACACTGTCTCGCTGCCTGGCTGGCCACCTTCTTGTGTGAGTGACTGGTTAATGATCTGCGGGTTTGTCTGACTATTTATCTGACGATGTGGCTGGGTGATGATCTGTGGGTTTGCCTGGCTGAGTGACTGGTTAATGATCTGTGGGTTTGCCTGGTTATTTGCCTGACGATGTGGCTGGGTGTCTTTTTCCTGGTCACTATCCCACGCCTTGTCCCACTGCTGCCATTTATCATAGTTGCTGATCTCAATGATGGTGTAATGGGCTGTGGCCTGACGTGCTATCATGGTGTCTGTTTCCAGTTGTTTGATGAAGGTTCTCACTTTTTTCTCGCCCCAGCCCCACCGCTTGGCCAACTGGTTGGCACTGGTGACTGTTTGGCCCCGCTGGCACTGGATGAGATGACTGCCATGGAGGAACTTTTTAGTGGTGTGATTGGCCAGCATTACCAGATCCAGCCAGGCCTGGCCTTTTGAAAAAGGTTTATCATCCCACAACCAGTGGTTCTGCAGCTGGCGATATATTTTGACATATCCCCTGTTTGTACCCATGCAAACTAACCTCCCAAGAGACTGGAGCTTCACAACTGACCTTAATGCTGTGCCTATGATTCATTGGCGCCGTTTTCTTGTGCACCAGTTTCCATCACCTACATCTCACAGGTGTCAGTCCCCCGGCTTGTAAGCTCTCAAGTATTCCATGCTCCCTCTATTCCCTCCATTTTTAGCCTTTTGCTTTTCTGGCACCGGTGGTCTTCTGCACGTTAATGGTCTTAATGGTGATGGTCGATGCTTCCACTTCCTGATCATCTGTGATCATGCGCTGGATGTATTCTTCCAGATCGGTGCTTCTCACCCGCCATTGGGCTCTGATGCGGGCCGCCGGCAGCTCTTTTGCATGAATGAGGGAATAAACGGTGTCGGTGCTTACTTGCAAGCGGTCTGCTGATTGTTTAACGGTGTAAAGTGTCATGTGAAAGCCTCCCTAATGGTTATGGTTGGTGATGATGCTTGGTGATGTTGATTGGTGATGATGCTTGTCTCACGGGTCTCTTTCGGATGAGCCCCGCTGCCAGACACACCTCCTTAAGCGTTTTCATGGGGTTCCACGTTTCCTTGGAGCCCCAGGGAAACAATGATCCGTTCCCGGTGCTGCTGGGCAATCCGGTTGCCTCTGATAATGTCTGATAGATAGGGCCCTGAAATGCCCAGCTGTTTTGCCAAGGCGCTCTGGGTCATGCGTTTGTCAATGAGCGCTTCTTTCACAGCTTTTTCAAAGTTCATGATTTGTCCTCCTGTCTTTGGTCGATGATGTTTTCTTAGTGCTTTTCAAAATGTATCGCGTTGTCCCTTAGCGATTACATCTCTTGTAATAGCGATGAAGTCTGTTTGAATAGCGATGAAGTCTGTTTGAATAGCGACGAAGCCTGTTTGAATAGCGACTGCGCTTCGCATTTTAGCCTATGGTGTTAGTTTCTTAACTTAGTTAATCTGTTGACATTTATTAGTTTTTATGCTAATCTATTAGCATAGAATCCTACATTATAAAAAAACATAGAACACGAACGACCCCCATATTATATTCGGCATCCGTCTTGCGCTGAAACTTTATAAAAAACACTATACTTAATTAAAAGCTAATTGTCAATAGCGAATGCGCTAATTTATAAGTGCCACATTCTATCGGGGGTCGGAATGGAGGTCAAAAATGGAAATACTTAATAGGATTCAAGCGCTATTAAGGGAAAAAGGTATGACAATCGCTGAACTGGAAAGAAAAGCCAATATCGGGAATGGAGTGATTCGCAGGTGGAACAATTCTGTGCCCACCGCCGATAAACTGCAACGTGTTGCTGAAGTGCTGGGTACCACCATCGATTACTTGTTTAACGGCGAAAACGAAGCGGATTCAAAAGCCCTCTTTATTGGACGGGAGGCTTCTGAACTCACCGATGAACAACGTGAAATCATCACCAGCATGATTCGGCAGATGAAAGCCAAAAATCAAAACTGAAAGGCGTGGATCAATGAGTAACCGACACAATCACACACACCGCCAGTTGGATGATGAACAACACGATTTGAATGCCGGAGATGGCCGCAGCCATGATCACAGATTGGCTCTAACCGGTAAAGTGACTGATTTTTTAGCAGACCCCGCCCACAGGCATCTTCTCAGTGCCCAGCCATTGAACCTGGAGAGCCTCTGTGCCCATGTGAAAGTGCATGCCTGCTCTTACAGCACTGCCAATCCTGAACTAATAGCCATTTCGACGGCTGGTTTTACTGTTTGTGAGCAGGGAGAATGCTATCTGTTTTACAACACCTCCCAGCCCTTCGACCAGATTCAACTATCTTTGGCAACGCAACTGTGCCATTATCTCCTGTGTCATCCCTTGAGTCATCCCCACTTTTTTCAAGTGGCCCATGTCTTAGAGCAACAATCTGAGCAACACCCAGCGCAACACCCAGATCAACAATCAGATCAGTACCCAGATCAACAATCAAAGCAGTACCCAAAGAATGCAGCCTTTCAGCCCCTTGCAGATGATGCCGCCTATTTCGCCCGTCATCTCATCAACTTCCATCGTCAACCATGCGTTGAAAAGTGCTCCAGTGCACTCTCATCGCAATTAGATAGCTTCTAAATCTTCAACCGCTTCTTCAACTTCTTCAGCTTCTTCAACTTATTCAGTTTGCATCGTATTATCCAGCTTCAATCGTTTCCACAAGCTTGAACATTCCCCCAGTGTATTCACCTGCAGCCTGTTTCACGTCCCTTTCCATCAAGCCTTGTGTTGTTGGCAGTTGAATCAGTGTCAAATGGTATCTTTAAATGATTGCTCTAAATGGCATCTTTTTGGGGCATCTTAACAGGGCATCTTTAAAGGAGGAGGCACATCTCATGCGCGGATCCGTTATTAAAAAAGGCGACAAGTGGTATATCTCTGTTTACCTGGGAATGAAAAACGGCAAGAAGCACCGCAAATGGTACTCTGGCTATGATTCCAGAGAAGCGGCCGAAATTGATCTGCCCAACATTCTGCTTGATATTCAAAAAGGCATTGTGGTGGATGCTTCCACCATGAAGGCTTCTGAGTTTTTTGACCAGTGGCTGGCAGATCACGTGGTTCCCAACACCTCTCCCAGCACCGTTGACAAGTACCGCGCTGCCGTCAAAGCCGCGAATGTGGTTTTTGGCCATGAACGAATCCAGAAAATAACGCCTCAGCACATGCAGCGATTTGTGAATACCCTGGTGAAAGAGGGTAAAGCCCGCCACACTGTTATCTCCTACTACACGGCCATCAAGTCTGCCATGGTAAAAGCCGTCAAGTGGCGCATCATTCTCCATAACCCCTGCATTGATATCACCCTGCCCAAAGAAAAGAAGAAAGCCATGAAAACACTGACTGCCGAAGAAGTTTCCCATCTGCTGAAGTCTGTAGAAGGCACCCCCATGCATCTGGTTATTTTTCTGGCAGCCAGCTGCGGCCTTCGCCGTGGCGAAATTCTGGGGCTCACCTGGCGTCATGTTGATCTGGTAAACCGGGTGATCCATGTGACAGATGCCTGGACACAGTCCACTCAGGGCGTCCAAATGGCCAGTTTAAAGACAGACTCCTCCCATCGTTCCGTTGACTTCAATGACTCTGTCAAGCAAGTGCTGGAGCGTCAAAAGGCGGTTCAGGAAGATTTCATCAGGCAGCGGGAAGGTAACGTTATTCGGCTGAGCGATGGCCGCCGTCATGAAATGGATGATCAGCAGGTATGCACCTGGCAAGACAACGAGCCCATGCGCCCCGACTATGTATCAAAAACGTTCAAAAAACTGCTGAAAGAGGCAGACATTCGGCCTGTCCGCTTTCACGACCTGCGCCACACCCACGCCACCCTGCTGATGAAAGCAGGCGTCTCCCCTAAGGTGGTGCAGGAACGCCTTGGTCACAGCGACATAAAAGTCACCCTGGGATTGTATTCCCATGTGATTCCTTCCATGCAACGGGAGGCCGCAGAAATCTTGCACTTTTAGCAGAACGCCTGTTAGTAGAACGCCTGAATGATAATCAGTGAATACATGACCGAATGATCAAATGAACGAGCGAATGAACGAGCGAACGAGTTCACGAACGAATGAATGAATGGACATTAAGCAAAGCCCCAAACGCGGGGCTTTTTTCGTGGAATGAATTCAATTTGTAACCATTTTAAATTAAGGGGTTAGAAGAATGGGTTAGAAGAATCAAAAAACGCCAGTCCTCAGACTGGCGTAAGCATTGGAATTACTGGAGCTGTTGCCGGGACTCGAACCCGGGACCTCTTCCTTACCAAGGAAGTGCTCTACCGCCTGAGCTACAACAGCGTGTTGCCGTTTTTGACCACGAAATTGATTATACCTGATAGGGCGATGAATGTAAAGACTTTATTTCAACTTTTTGGCGGTTTTTTTATAAGTTGATCTGACCATTATCCAACGAGACAACTCGAATCAATGCATGGACATCAACACCCAACTCACGCAGCTTTTCGGCACCTGGCTGAAAGCTCTTTTCAATCACAACACCTGCTCCAACCATTTGCGCACCTGCCAGATCAATGATCTCTTTCATACCTTTAATAGCTTCTCCATTGGCCAAAAAGTCATCTAGCACTAACACTTTTTCATCAGCCTGCAGGTATCTTCGGGCAACACGAATCTGATAAGTTTGGCCTTTAGTGTAAGAGTAGACTGAGCCTTCCCATGTATCGGGATCTAAATTTTTAGAAAGTGTTTTTTTTGCAAAAACAACCGGCACCTTAAAATACTGGGCAGCTATGGCAGCTATGGCAATACCAGATACTTCTGCAGTCAGAATTTTATCGATTTTAAGTTGTCCGAAGTGAGCATAAAATGCCCTGCCAATGGTGTTCAAAAGAGAAACGTCCAGTTGGTGGTTTAAAAAACTGTCTACTTTAAGAATATCATTGCCAATCACCCGGCCCTGATCCAGGATTGCATGACGCAGTATTTCTATATCGTTATTGTTTAAAGAAGTTGAACTCAAGAACACACCTCTTTTCCTGTGGATCTATATTGACAGAAGAAAGCCTTGAAAGGATTCTTTATATGTTAATCTATAATGGAAGCATGGTCAAGGGTAACTTCATGGAACAGAACAATTGCTTGACTATTTAAATGGTTCAAGTAGGACTATAGGCCCTATTTTAACTCGGTTTTCAAATAAATGCTCCTATTTGGTAGACATAACTTCACTGAAGACGGATAATGAATATGATTTGAATAAAGGAGTTGGTGCGATGAAATCAACAAAAAAAATGCTTAGTATGATTCCATTACTTTTCCTGACAATTTTCACAATAGTCCCTGTATATGGTAATTCTCCTACAGCTGATGCCTCTATTGCTGTAAGAATGACTATCAATGAACAACAGGCATACATAAACAATCAGGTTTTTTCTTTGGAAGCGCCTCCCATGATTCGAAATGGTCGTGCACTGGTACCACTTCGCTTTTTCTCTGAAGCTTTGGGGGCCCACGTTGAATGGATTGCTTCACAAAAGCAGGTTATTGTCACCAACGACTCTCAGCAGATTATTCTGAAAAACGACAGTCAGACAGCTCTTGTCAATGGCCGCAATGTTCAGTTGAGTACGCCGACAGTCATTGTGAATGGCCGCATCTTTGTTCCATTACGCTTTGTCAGTGAAGTGCTTGGTTTTTCTGTTTCATGGGATGCCGTGGCACGAACAGTGACCATCACCGGTCATTTTTCTGATACACAGGAACTGGCTTCTGTCATGTCTCAACTTGAAAGTCGAGATCATGAACATCTCAATCAGGGGACCCACGAACAAGATAATATGGCAACTGTCAGATCTCCTTTTTCTCACGATGAACGCAGCATTGAACTTGAAGTATTGCGCTTAATAAATGATAAACGTCAACAGGAAAATCTTCAGCCGCTCAGTAAAAATGACCATTTGATGTATGTTGCAACACAAAAATCCAAAGATTTGGTGGATAACAATTACTTCTCTCACACTTCGCCTGTTTATGGTGAAATGCGAGACATGCTGGATTCTTTCAATGTCAACTATCGTCGTGCCGGTGAAAACATTGCTGCAGGACAACGCACAGCGGAGCAAGTTGTCAGTGACTGGATGAATTCTCCCGGGCATCGACAAAACATTTTAAATCCAGAGTTTACTCAGATTGGTATCGGAGCTGTCAATGGCGGGCCTTATGGCGGCATTACCTGGACACAGCTTTTCACTGATTAGCCTTTTGAGTACATTAAATCAACGAGGGCCAGTGCTTAATAGCACTGGCCCTCGTTTGTTATTCCCATGGTACCTATGACATCAACAGGGATACTTCGGTCGCAGGATCAAAAAAATGCACCCGATCAACTCTTGGTTTTATGGTAACCCAGTCACCCACATCTGCTTTCACCGAGGGATCTACTCTGGCAACCAGCGTATTCTCTTTCAGTTTAAGAAAAAGATAGGTTTCAGAGCCTAATAATTCTGTCACTTCGACCAGCGCACGATTGGTCGAATTTTCCTCCGATTCCCCTGTTTCCACTTCAATATGTTCAGGACGAATCCCCATAACCACTTTTTTCCCTTCTGCTCCACTTTTCTTCAACTTTTCTTCCCGGTCTCCGCTGACAGCTACGCTTCCTCCGTCATAAATGACTTTTAACAAACTATCATTGCGCTCCAAATCACCCTCGATGAAATTCATCTGTGGCGACCCTATAAAGCTGCCTACAAACTTATTGGCCGGTTTTTCATAGAGATTGGTGGGTGTATCCACCTGCATCACATGACCGTCTTTCAAAACAACGATGCGGGTTCCCATGGTCATTGCTTCAGTCTGGTCATGGGTGACATAAATAAACGTCGTTTTAAGTCGGTGATGAAGTTTGCTGATTTCTGCTCTTGTCTGTACTCGCAGTTTGGCGTCCAGATTTGAAAGTGGTTCATCCATCAGAAAGACCTTAGGGTCACGAACAATGGCTCTGCCCAGGGCGATTCGCTGGCGTTGTCCACCTGACAATTCTTTTGGTTTGTTCTTTAACAGATGCTGCAATCCCAAAATATCAGCTGCATTTTGGACGCGCTGGTCAATTTCCTTTTTTGGCATGTTGCGCAGCTTTAAACCAAAAGCCATATTTTCATAATTGGTCATATGTGGATAAAGGGCATAGTTTTGAAAAACCATGGCTATGTCTCTGTCTTTCGGAGAAACATCATTGACCAGGCGGTCCTCGATGTATATTTCACCGCTGGTTATCTCTTCAAGACCAGCAATCATGCGTAACGCTGTTGACTTTCCACACCCGGAGGGACCTACAAATACAATGAACTCATTGTCCTGAATATCCAAATTCATGTCATGCACGGCATGAAAGCCATTGGGATAAACTTTATTCACATTGACCAGCTTTAATCCTGCCATTGATCCATCACCTCTTTCCAAATTTGTCCTTGCAAAATGGGGTTTATGCATGCTATGTTATTCTCTTTTTCGTTGTAGTTGAATGGATTCTTCAGGGAGCAGTAAAAATTTCTCATCTCCATAATAAAACTCAAATCCATCACCTTCCAGCAACTTCACTGTCGTCTCTTGTACTGAAACATTTACTTTAAAACAGTTACCCCTGAATTTAATGCGGAAACTGTATCCTGTCAAACCAACTGGGATCTGAGGTGAAAAACGAAGCCCTTCCTCTGAAATGCGCATGCCTGCAAACCCATTTACCAGACTGAGCCAGGTGCCTGCCATGCTGGCCGTGTGAATTCCATGGTGGGCATTGCCCTGCAGGTTATCCAGATCTAGTCGGGCCGTTTCCAAAAAATGGCTTGAAGCTTTTTCGGTGTCGCCTGTTTCAGCTCCTATGATGCTGAAGATACATCGTGAAAGAGAAGAGTCATGGGTCGTCACTTGCTCATAATATGCTAAATCTCTTTTCTTTTCTTCATGGGAAAACTGATCATGAAGTAAATAGAGGGCCAGAACTACATCCGCCTGCTTACACACCTGATGACGGTAAATGTCCAGGGGATGGTAGTGCAATAGTAATGGATAATGATTCTCCGGTGTTGTGTCAAAGGGCCAAACCGGTTTATCCAAAAAACTGTCGTCTTGCGGATGAATACCTCGTTCTTCATCTTTTGGCAAATACATGGCGTCGGCTGCCATCTGCCATTGTTCGATTTCTTCTGCTCCCAAATCAATCTTGCGACTTATGCGGCTAAAATCTTCATCATCTTCCCGCGCTATTCTCTTTGCCAAGGCAGCTGCATAATTCAGATGACTCTTCGCCATGGCATTGGTATAAAAATTATTATTTACAAGTGCCGTATACTCATCCGGTCCTGTCACAGTGAAAATACAAAAGCGTTGGGGACTTCCACCGCTGAATGCGCCAATGTAAAGCCAGATACGCGCTGTTTCAAAAATAATTTCAGCGCCGAAGTTGAGAATGAATTCCCAGTCTCCGGTTGCCATTTCGTATTGACGTATGGCATGAACAATATCTGCATTTATATGATACTGAGCAGTCCCGGCTGGATAATAGGAAGAACATTCTATTCCTGTAATGGTACGCCAGGGAAATAATGCACCTTTTTTCCGAAAAAGGGTGTGTGCCCGCCGGCGCGCCTGGTCAAGGGTATTGAACCTGTACTCCAGTAGTTTGCGGGCAATCCAGGGCTGGGTGTAAATAAAAAAAGGAACGATATAAATTTCAGAATCCCAAAAATAATGCCCTTGATAACCTTCTCCCGTCAGCCCCTTTGCTGCGATATTGGTACTGCCGTCTCTTCCTGCTGACTGAAATAAATGAAACAGGTTAAACCGAAGACCCTGCTGTAATTCATCGTTTCCCGCAATATCTATATCGCAATGCATCCAGAAATCATCCATCACCTGACGTTGTACCATGTGATAGTGTGCCCATCCTTGTTGCTTGACTGTCTCGAGAATGGTATCAGCCATTTCCCAGAGTTGATCAGGCGGAACACGGTCACTTCTGAGGTAAAGCAACGACTTCGTGAGACTGATACGTTCTCCCATTTTTGCTGCAAATGTATAACGATGCACCAGCATCTGACCATGCGCATGATTCATTCTGTTGATACAGTGGCCCGATTCAATCAGGTTATGAATACAACTGAGCACTTGCAGCTTTGAGTGGGTGGTGACCTGTAACAGTTTGGAAGCATCTTCCTTTTGCTCCAGTTTTTCCAGTTTTAAAGTTTGTCCTGTGAGAGATGTTCCAATTCGAGGATCGTTTTCAGCTGTCTGATTATGGACATGTCCATCAAGCATGGAGATGACCTGAACTGTTCCGTTGAAGTTAACAGGGGTCACTGCGTAGCGTATCAGCACCAAGCTGTCTTCGGCAAAGGAAACCATTCGTTCAACTTCTATATCAACAATCTTACCCCGTGGCGATACCCAACGTGTATATCGCCTTAAAATCCCCTGCTGAAGATCAAGCTCCCGTCGATACTTTTCAATGGTACCTGTAAATAAGCTGAAGACTTCATCTTCTATTTGGAGTTGAATCAACTTTCCATTTGGCACGTTTAGCATAGTTTCTGTGTGTGTCGCATATCCATAGGCCGTTTCATCATAGTGAATGGGTACTTTTTCAAAAAATCCATTCAGATAGGTGCCTTCCATTGATGTTCCCGCCGGACCGTCGTATCCTTCTTCAAAGCTGCCTCGAATACCGAGGTTGCCATTTCCCAAAGAAAAGACAGTTTCACTCAGAAAATTAGTTTGGGGGTCAAAGTCAGTTTCGATTATTTTCCAGGGATCCACCTTATAGAATATCTTTTTTTGTTGTCTATTTCTGCTCATAACGTGTCCCCTCCAACGCACCTCATTCACTTCACTTAACGGAAGTATGTAGCGGACTGCCCGGTTTTGCCGGGCAGTCCGGATGGTTGCTTATTGAATATCGAATCCGGTGATGTCCTGTAAATCCAATTCCAGTTCTTCAAAGGCAGTCGCTGCATCTATGGACCCTGTCAAGACGGAATGCACCGATCTGAAAAAAGCAGTTGAAACCGCATTGTAGTTGGGTGCTGTCGCCGTTGAAGGTCTTGCAACTGCATTGATGAACACATCATACAGACTGCCGAAGAAAGGACTGGCCTCCAGCACTTCTGCATCTTCATAGAGAGACATAATGGTTGGGTTCAATGAACCTTCCACTGCGCGCATTTTTTGTGCGTCATAACCAGCCATGAATAGTGCCACTTCGGCAGCTATTTCAGGATTGTTGCTGTAACGACTCACTGCCAATTGCCATCCACCAAGGGTGGCCGCACCTTCACCGCTTTTACCGGCAGGCAATGGTGATACATCAAAGAGACCTTTGATGGCACTGTCATCAGCATGCCCTAAACTGTAGGCATAAGGCCAGTTGCGCATGAAAGCTGCATTTCCGCCCTGCCATACGGCTCTGGAATCTTCTTCTCCCATGCCGGTAACACCACTGGGTGATATGGTACCCACCCACCCGGCAGCCTGGTCAATGATTTCAATGGCGTTGGCATTGTTGATGGTAATCATGCCCTCGGGTGAAATAATGGTACCGCCATCATTGGAAGCAATCCATTCCAGTGCATCGCAGGTAAGCCCCTCATAAGCATTTCCCTGCCATACGAAGCCCACAAAATCAGGATTGCCCTCAGCACGTTCGCCCTCTTGAATTACCGATGCCTGTTCCTCCAGTTCATCCCAGGTAGCTGGCGGCTCAAAGTTATATTTTTCCAGAAGATCGGTGCGGTAATACAGCAACCCAGCGTCTGTAAACCATGGAATTGCCACCAACCTGCCATCTACTGTATTGTTTTCCACAATTGCCGGGAAATGCTCGTCAACAACATCTGCTGCACCAAAATCATAGAGGTCAACAAAATGCTCTGCCAAATCCCCGGGCCAAATCACGTCGATCTGGTATACATCCACCTCAGCACTTTGTGCTTCAAAAAACTGCAGGTAGAGACCCAGGCGATCCTGAGCCAGGTCAGGTGTATCAAGGACATTCACCAAAACATTGGGATTTTGGTCCATATACATTTCAGCAGCCTTTTGCGTTAGCTCCAGTTCCTGTCCGACAGCGCCGGCGGCCACCGTAATCACTACCTGGTCACCAGATTCAGCCGGTTCAGCAGGCTCTGCGGGTTCTGCAGGCTCTGCAGGTTCAGCCGGTTCAGCAGGCTCTGCGGGGCTTCCGCAACCCGCTAACAAGCTACCCACCAATACCATTACCAACAACAATGTCCACCAGTGCTTTTTCTTGATTTTCATGAATGTTCCCCCTTCATCTTTGGTTGATCATCATGGAACCATTATTTTGATGCTTTTGATACTTTTGATGCTTATGGTATGGTAATAATTTTGGGCATCAACTCCCTTCCAGTAAATCACCTGCCGGGTTTGTTTGTTTTATCCTTTCACGGCTCCGGCAGTCAACCCTGCCACGATCCGTTTCTGGAATATCAACACCAACACAACAATGGGCACCGTCACCACCACAGCTGCTGCCATAATTTCACCAAAGGGTTCTTGTCGGGCGACAGCTCCCGTAAAGTAAGCAATGGCAACCGGTACTGTACGGGCACCTGGATTAATGGAGGTAAATGTCAGCGCAAAAAGATATTCATTCCATGCGGCAATAAAGGCCAGCAACCCCGTTGTCACCAATGCCGGAGCGGTCAGTGGCAGCATTATTTTGTAAAACGTTTGAAAAGGCGTTGCACCATCTACCTGTGCCGATTCAAGCAAGGCCAAGGGCAATCCTTTGAAGAAAGCCGTCAGCACCCACGTGGTAAAGGGCAGTGTGAATATCATGTATGACAGGATCATGCTGGTGATCGTTGGCAGTTTTAAGGTTGTGATCACTGCATATAACCCCGCAAGTACTGTTACCTGAGGAAACATGGTCATGGCTAAAATCATATACAGGGTTGGTTTTTTGCCGCGAAACCGGAGTTTTCCCAGGGCAAAGGCGGCGAATGAACCGGCTACCAATGCCAGTAAGGTAGTGCTGGTGGCTACAATGCTGCTGTTGATCAGCCCCCGAACAAACTGTTGATTTTCAAATATCACCCGATAATTTCTCAGTGTTGGCGCGAAATCACCGGTAGATGGATCCCGGGGAACAAGTGTGGCAGGTGCCATTTGCAGTTGTGCCTCCGATTTCAGAGAGGAATTGATGGCCCAGTAAAATGGAAACAGCAGATAGATAAATATAATCATCAGAATGAGATAAAACCCAGCTTTTAATAGAAGATGACTGAAATGTTTAGGCGGTTTCATCCATGTCCACCCCCAGCATTTTAATATAGGCAATGGCAAAACCAAAGATGATGATAAAAATGACCACACCAATGGCTGAGGCCAGCCCCATGTTTCGATTTCCTATTAGCTGAAAATAGTTGTATGTTGCCATGGAATACTGGCTTTGTCCCAACAATACCTGAAAAACGTCAAATACCCGTAATGCATCCAACGTTCTGAAAATTAGCGCCACTGCCATGGCAGGTTTCAGTAGCGGAAAGGTAATGCTGAAAAACTGTTTGACTGGCCCCGCACCATCGATGGCAGCGGCTTCGTATAGTTCATCCGGTATCGTTTGCAGTCCTGCCAGCAACAGCAAGGCCATGAAGGGGGTCGTTTTCCATACATCCACTGCAACCATGGCCCATAACTGAAGCTGACCACTGGCCAGAAAAGCCACTCTCCCGTCTGCCAATCCCAGGGTATAGAGCATGGTGTTGAAGAGTCCGGTTCGATTGGGAGCCAGCATCCATTCCCACATACGGGCAGAGACAACTGTGATCACCGCCCAGGGGATGAGCATCGCAGTTCGTGTCACGCCCTTTCCTTTGAAATTGCTATTCACCACCAAAGCAACTCCAAGCCCCAGCGCCAGTTCCAGAAATACGGAGGTAACAGTGAAAATTAAGGTGTTGGTGATGGCATCAATGAAATCAACATCAGTAGCTCCCAGCACATATCGATTTCCCATAAAAGAGAACTGTTTGTATTCCCGGTAGCGCACCGGTTCCCGTGGCAATACCGAAATGGGCCGTTCATAAACGGTTTTTCCTGTTTCCTCATCAATAACAGGTTGGTTGGTGTCTTCATCAATCACCGGCGGCAATTGACTTATCGTGACACTCAATAGTCGCTGATAATTGTCGAATCCTATGAATTCTGTTTCCTGTCCGCTGGCAAATTGACGATTGGTAAAGCTGGTATAAAACACCTGACCCAGCGGATAAACCGCAATCACCAGCAAAATGATCAGCGCCGGTAACAGTAACCGATAAGCAGTACGCTCTTCTCTTTTTGCCAACTCAGATCGGCCGCTTCGTTTATCGTTACTCATAATCCCCCCCCTTTCGCTACTCCTGTTCTAATTTAATTCCCGCAGCACGAGCACGTATAGATTCAAATTCATGCTTGTTCTGAGACTCGTGTTTCATAAAATAATCAGGCACATTGATTTGACGGGCTTTTTCTTGCGTATTTTTCTTCCATTGCTGTATTTCCTTAACGTAGGCATCAGCAGCTGCATTCCAGGTAAATGTGCTGCGAACTCTTTCCAATCCTTTTTGGTGGTAAGTATTCCACAAAACATGATCTTTCATTAACGAGAAAATACCTTCAGCGATGGCATCTGACTGCTGAGGATCCACCAGCAATCCAAAAGACTCATTTCCCTTCTTCAAGATATCCTGACCCCCACCGTTGGCTGTCACCACCACGGGCACACCACATGCCATGGCTTCGATAGTGGCCAAACCAAAAGGTTCATAGAGAGAGGTTAGCGCGAACACCCCGTGCCGCCTGGCTGTTTCCCGGTATGCAGCAGCCAGTTGCTGCTGTCCGGATAAGTTCACAAAACCAATCTTGCCAGCCAGCTGGTAGGTCTGTATTAAATTTAATATGGATGCCAGTTGCTGTTGTTCCTCGTTTTTGAGTCGATGCATATCCGCTTGAGGATCATCAATGCCCCGAACAGCCAGAATCAGATTGCAGCATTCCTGCAGGTGAGAATGTTCACCGTAAGCCTTCACTAATCCTGTCACGTTTTTTTTAGGGTCCAGTCGACTGGATGCGATGACCCATGGCAAATGCTGTCTTTCTTTTGCCACATCACGGCGAAGTACTTGCTGTATGATTTCTGTCACTGCTTGATCATGTGCCTGGGGTTTATCATTGAAAATATCCTGATTCACACCCGGAGGAACAACAACAAACGGCAGCTTTTTCTGCTGGCTAAACAAATCTCGATATAATGTGTGAAAATACTGTTGCTCTTTCTCTTGCTGCGTACTCACAAATCTGATCATGGCTTGGCTTATGGCAGTTCTTTCCGCTGCCAACCGGATGGTAAATTGATATTGTTGGTCAAGCGTCTCATAAGACACTCCGGTTCCCATCAGCTTTTCCAGTTTTTGTGCTCCAAGGGAGTGGGCTGTAAACGTATACGGAACACCTGTAAGTTGTTGGAAAATGGCTCCTGAAATGCCCCCGTCGCCATAATGGGTGGTAACTGCATCTGGCAAGTAACCCGCCTGATGATACCATTGACGAATACCTTCCACAAACTCATGGAGAAAAGGCCACAATTGTTCCTTTGGCAAAAATGCTTTTCCGCCAAAACTGATGCGCACGATGCGCACATTGGTTCCTGCGTAAACTTCTTCAGGCTGTTGAAATTCCGGCCAGTCTTCATCTTCTATCCTTCGGGTGAAAATAATGGTTTCATGACCCAGTCGATCAAAGGCGAAAGCGAGTTCTTTCACATATACCAATTGACCACCAAAGTCTGGGTGCTGTGTCCAATAGCTGTCGTGTTGATCAAAGTTTCCCTGTGGGTTGAAACAAGCGATGTGCATGGAGGTTCTCCTTTCCAGTATCTGTTGCCCATTTTTCAAGACTTTCTGGATCTGGCATCTGGCAAATTGCCCCAATGGAACCCAGTTTCCAGGCAGCGCAATAGCTGCCCTGGTATAATGCATCTTTTACCGTTAATCCGCGGAGGAGCCCAGACATAAACCCCGACCAGAATGCATCTCCTGCCCCGGTGGTATCCACCACTTCCCTGGCATAAGCAGGTAGTTGCAACACCTCATCACTATTAAAGGCTGCTAAACCACGAGCTCCCAAGGTCATGATGACGAATAGATCTGGGTGTTGACGCAAACGTCTTTTTACATCTTGCCAACTGCCCGTTCCCCATAAATACTCAGCATCACTTTCCGAAGGCTTGATGACATCCACCAGAGGTAGAATCTGTCGATTGATAAACTCTACGCCATCGTGTCCAGGTTCCCAGAGCACCGGTCGATAGTTGGGATCAAAAGTGATGAGCTTGTGTTGTGATTTAGCCCGTTTGATTAACGTCATTGTTGTTTCGCGTATTTCTTGATGAGAAAGAGCCCAGGCAGTGAAATGAAAAATGCGGCACTGGTCTACCATTAACTCATGCTTTGGCTTTAATATCACATCAAGATCTGCGCGGCGCATTGGCATAAACGCAGGATTCTCTCGACTTTTAGTGACAAATACCATTGAAGTGGGCCAGGAACTCACATGAACACCCTGAAGTGCCACTCGTTGTTCTTGTAAAAACCCGGTTAAATACCTGCCAAAATCATCGTCACCAACACTGGCAATTAATGCGGCAGCATGGCTCATTCCGGCAAGATTTACTGCCAGGTTTCCAGGTGAACCCCCAAAAGATTTCTGAAAATGGACTGCTTCTTTCAGAGAAGCAACATAATCGGTGGAAATCATATCAATGAGCAGTTCCCCCATTGCCACCACGTCATATTCAGTTTTTTGCAGTTGAAGGGTATCATCAAAACGCATCTTCATTCTCCTGACACTTTGGAAGTAAGCGTACTCTCACGGCAAATCAGCTGGTAAGGAAGAATCAGATTGCGATTTTTCACTTTTTCGCCGTTGATTTCCCGAATCAGTATTTTAGTGGCTGTTCGCCCCATTTCAGTAATGGGTTGTCGAACCGTTGTAATGGACGGATGATAGTAAGAAGCCATGGGAATATCGTCAAACCCTGCCACTTCCACCTGATGAGGCACTTGAATACCTTCATCCTGAAGTGCTTTGATGGCACCAATGGCCATTAGATCACTGGTTGCAAAAATGGCTGTCACAGCGGGTTCTTCTCTTAAAAAGCGACGGACGGTTCTGTAGGTGTTTTCAATTTTAAAGTTCGAGCGCATTACCAGGCTTGCATTCAGTTCTATTCCGTAAGCTTGCATGGCATCCCGGTATCCGTGAAAGCGCTCATAACCAGAAGTCTTATCTGTTAAAGGTGCTCGAATAATCGCAACCCGACGATGCCCTCGTTTCAGGAAAAAAGTGGTTATATCATGGGCCGCCTGATAGTTATCAATGTCGATACTTGACACATTCAAGTCTTCACATTTTCTGTTTATAAACGTCACCGGCAATTGACTGGACCGAAAAAATTCCCGATGTTCATGGGTGACTTTTGCAGTCATGAAGATAATTCCATCCACATATTTTTCGCGAAGCATTTTTAAGTAACTCATCTCTTTTTCAAAATTATGAAAGGTGTTACAAAGAACCATATTATAATTTTTGTCTCTCACAACTTCTTCAATCCCCTTAACCAGTTCTGCAAAAAAGGGATTGGTAATGTCAGGAATCACGACGCCCACCAAGCCGGTTTTCTGATGGGCCAAGCCTCTCGCAACAGGGTTGGGAATAAATCCCAGTTCTTCGATAACCTGCATCACCCGATCGTACTTCTCCTGCTTCACTGGTTTAGAGTCATTCATTACCCTTGAAACAGTTGCTTTCGAAACGCCTGCACGCCTGGCTACTTCATCAATGGTTATTTTCATTGGCTCCATTCCCTTTGTCGTTATTTGGGAAAGCGGTTTCCTGCTTTTATTATAGGAAACCGCTTTCCTGTTGTCAATGCCTTATGCTTAAATAAACAAAATAGTAAGATAGTTTCTTCTTGTTTCAAATCAGTGCATTTAAGGTATATAATGATGGAAGCATCTGACGCTTGACACCATTTACCAAAAAGGAGTGTTCGTATAATGAATCACCAAATTGACTGCCAATGGATGGAGAATATGGCCTTTGATGTCACTATTGACGGACATCATATGACTATTGATGCGAACCCTGAACTGGGTGGCGAAAACCGGGGCCCCCGGCCAAAACCTTTGCTTTTAGCAAGTCTTGCAGGCTGCACAGGCATTGATGTGGTTTCCATTTTGAATAAAATGCGTGTCCCGCTGGAAGGCTTTCGTATCACTGTTTCGGGTTCTCAGACAGAAGAACACCCCAAGATTTATGACAAAATTAAAGTGGTTTATTATTTTAAGGGCAATAATCTTCCCATGGACAAGTTGGAAAAAGCTGTTCACCTTTCTGAAGAGAAATACTGTGGTGTCAGTGCCATGCTGAAAAAGGCCGGCCTTATCGAGTATGAAATCATCATTGAATGATGCGCACCACCATTTCCAAACAACGATAAAGGAGGATTTTCATGCACAAAAAACTCTTTATTCCCGGCCCGGTGGACGTACTTCCGGAAGTACTGGAAAGAATGGCCACCCCCATGATCGGTCATCGTTCAAAAGAAGCCAGTGCATTGCAACGCAGTATTTCCGAAAAAATGATGAAGCTGATGTACACCCAAAATCAGATTATGCTCTCCACCACCAGTGGTACCGGTTTAATGGAAGGCGCAATACGTTCCTGCACCCGTAAGCGGGCGGCAGTTTTTTCTGTTGGCGCTTTTGGAAAACGTTGGTATGAACTGGCTACCGGGAACCAAGTGCCCGCTGATTTATTTGAGTCAGAACCAGGACATCCGACAACACCTGAAAGGGTGGATGCAGCCCTTGCAACAGGAAAGTATGACTTGGTGACGATTACCCATAATGAAACATCTACAGGCCTCATGAATGCTGCTGTTGATCTGGCAGAGGTGATTCGCCGTTACCCTGAAGTGGTTTTCGCCATGGACACCGTCAGTTCACTGGGAGGCACCAAGATTGAAGTGGATGCCCTGGGTGTCGATATTTGTATCACCTCCACTCAAAAGGCACTGGGCCTTCCTCCAGGACTGGCCATCTGTTCTTTCTCAGAGAAAGCTGTGGCAGCTGCCCGCCAGGTGGAGCATCGCGGCTATTATCTTGATCTCCTCTCTCTATATGATTATATTCAAAAGAAAGATCATCAATATCCATCAACGCCTTCTCTCTCCCACATGTATGCTCTTGATTATCAGCTTGACCGCATTTTTGAAGAGGGGCCAGAAAACCGCTTTTCCAGACATAAAGAAATGGCAGATCTTGTCCAGACGTGGGCAGAAGAAAACTTCGCGCTCTTCCCCCAAAAGCCATTTGCTTCCCACACGTTAACAACCATTCGCAACACCCGCGAAATTAATATTGGAGATCTGAACAAGCGACTGGGGGAAAAGGGCTATGCCATTTCCAACGGTTATGGCAATTTGAAAGAAAAAACCTTCCGCATTGCCCATATGGCTGATCGTACAGTTGATGAAGTGAAGGAACTGCTGCAAGTCATTGAAAGCATATTACCTTAGAACTGCTTTTGAAAACAAAGTAACTTCCAGTTGTTCAGATTTTATAGGTGTTTCAAACAGCTATCGTCACATCCCTATCAAACTAATCAGGAGGCGATTTGATGAATAACATGAAAGACACCAAGATACTGGCTTCTGACGGCATCGTCAAGAGCGCACTGGAAAAGGTGCGTGCCATGGGTTGCGCAGTGGAAGAAGCTTCCTATAATCAGGAAGAACTGCCTGAGAAGCTGCGGGAATACAATGGACTCATTATTAGATCGGCCACCAAAATCACCCGTCAATTACTGGAGAAAATGGGTTCTGGCGGAAAATTGCGGCTGATCGTACGAGCCGGTGTCGGTTTAGACAACATTGATCTGGAAGCTGCCAAAGAAATGGGCATCACAGTCAAAAATACACCTTATTCCAGTATTGAATCAGTGGCAGAGCTAACACTGGCTCATATGCTCAGCCTTTCTCGCCATCTTCAGAAATCGAATGTGACCATGCGGCGGGGGGAGTGGCACAAAAAGACATACAAAGGAGTTGAACTTTCTGGCAGCACTTTGGGAATTATCGGGTTCGGACGCATTGGCCGTGATCTTGCTCAGAAAGCACATGCGCTGGGTATGAAGGTGCAATACAACGATGTGATGGGCGAGGCAAAAGATTTATCTCATTTCACTTTTGTTGATTTGGATACGCTCCTGTCCACTTCTGACTTCATTACCCTTCACGTACCCAAAATTCCTGGTGAACCTCCAGTTCTTGGCAAGCCGGCTTTTGATAAGATCAAGCGTGGGGCATATGTCATTAACTGCGCAAGGGGCGGTCTGATTGATGAAAATGCTTTGCTGGAGGCTCTAAACAATGGAGCGATTTCAGGTGCCGGTCTTGATGTTTTTGAAAAGGAACCCCCTATAAATGAAGCACTGTTAACCCATGAAAACGTCTCTCTTTCTCCTCATATTGGAGCTTCTACCATAGAAGCCCAGGAGCGAATTGGTGACGAGTTGGTATCCATTTTTACCGAATTTTGCGAGGGGAGATAGATCTATGCTTATTCAGCCATTTCCTGCAATTCGCCCGGCAGCTGCCATTGCCCGGGAAGTATCCTGTTTGCCATATGATGTCATGAACAGAGCCGAAGCTCTCAAAATGGCCGATGGAAACCCCAACTCTTTTCTTCATGTTATTCGTTCAGAAATAGATCTTGACCCCATGGTCGATGCTTATGACAGGGCAGTTTACCAGAAAGCCTCTGAGAATTTACAATACTTGATCAAAAAAGGCACATTAATTCAAGATGATCAGCCGGCCTTTTACCTCTATCGACAAACCATGGCCGGCCGCAGTCAATTGGGAATTGTGGCCTGCTTCTCCATTGATGACTATGTCAATGACCGTATTAAGAAACATGAACTCACCCGGCCCGAAAAAGAAAATGACCGCATCCATCATTTTGATGCTTGTGATGCTCATACAGAACCAGTATTTCTAACACATCGCAGTAATGCTTCTCTAACCGGCTTTTTACAGGAACTCACTGTGAAACAGGCGCCAGCGTACGATTTTATAACCGAGGACGGCATCGGCCATGCTTTGTGGGTTGTTAGCGGTTCTTCAGATGTTGAACGAATTCAGACAATCTTTAACGAGGAAGTTCCGTCTCTCTACATCGCCGACGGCCACCATCGCAGTGCTTCTTCTGCCAAAATAGGTTTGCAGCGCAGAGCACAGCAAAAAGACCTGGATGCCAATGATCCAAGTCAGTTTTTCATGGCTGTCAGTTTTCCGCAGGAAGATCTTCTGATTATGGAATATAATCGGGTAGTTAAGGATCTTAATGACTTATCGCCGGAAGAACTGATCATCCGACTTGAAGCTCATTTTGAATGTCAGCCGGTGAATGAGGCTTATCAGCCTCAGGAAAAACATTCTTTTGGCATGCTCATTGATGAACAGTGGTATGCATTGAAGGCCAAACCCCATACGTATGATTCTGAAGACGTCATTTCGCAGCTGGATGTCAGTATACTTCAAAACTGGCTTTTGCAACCTATTTTGGGCATCTCAGACCCTCGTACCGACCAACGCATTGACTTTGTCGGCGGCATTCGCGGAATCGGAGAGCTTGAAAAGCGGGTTCAGACAGATATGGCATTGGCATTCTCCCTTTTTCCCACCACGATTGAGGATTTGCTTCAGGTGGCTGATGAGCAGAAAATTATGCCCCCCAAATCCACTTGGTTTGAACCCAAATTACGTAGTGGCCTGTTTGTTCACTCCCTGAAATAACCTGCCAAATTTCTTCGAATATCACTTTCAAAAGACGGTATCTTCTCCCTGTCACCAGCCAGCCCACTGCACAACCCAAAAACGTGCAATGGTTGGCTGGTGATATTTTCTTAATGAAGTATAATGATACAGCTTTATCTGAATTTCATAGACCACATAGCCCTCTGTTTCCAGCCTTTGTTGCTCTTCAGGCAGCTGTCCAAGATTTAGCATTGCAACTCCGTTATCTGAGAAGGGTTGACGTGGAAGATTTCCTGTCACATTGTTGCGCACGTGAACAAACAAATCGTATGGTCCTTTTTGAAATCCGTCGATGACAAGCTGTATTTCGGGATCAACAATAACCTGCACATGATCCTCATGGAAACCACTAAAAAGCGTCAATATGTGATTATCTGCATATACGTGTACATTATCACGAATCAGCACAGCATCACTTAAATCCGTCCGACTCAGCTCCGTTTCGATGAAGTTCTGTATCAGAGATTTTTCAGCACCCTCCCACCAGCTCCATTTGGGAAAATCACCATATACCCATGCAAAGTCCTCTGCAAAGTTCTCGCTCAGCCGCGCTCCCCAAGGAACACGTTCATCCACCGGAACCGGGTACCCATAAAGATTGGCATACGCCTCTTTGATACTGTTCTTCTGATTCTCATAACCATCTCTTCCAAAAATAAGATACCCAACTTCATGGCCTACTTCGTGGGCCAGTAACTTGAGAACATCTGATACATCTTCAAAAAGATTAAATACCAAAATCTGTCCGTTGGCATGCACTGCTCCGTATTCATCATTGGCACCATTAATGAAGAAAACTTCTTTTCCATCATAAACCATCTCAGGTGCAGGAAGTGCATCAAGAAAATCATGGATCACAGCTTCATCATATGCTGTAAAATGATCCATTACTTCCACGGCTGCTTTTTCAATTCCACCCTGAAGGTTTAAGTGCTCCAACTGAAAAAATGCATATGTGTACTCGATTGGATAGTAACTTTCCCAAGCCGACTCTAAGTCACCTGACAAGCTGTCTTTTAACAAACGTCGCCGGGCATTGGTTGCAATGAACAAACTGTTTATTGCATCAGTCTCTGCCGGAGAATAAAGGCGATAATGTGGATGTCTTTTTTTTACCGCACTGATGACATTCTGTTGATACCGTTGCAACTGGAGGGTTTCGAGATACAACTTCACTCTTCTCCCATGAGTATCTGGCAAACTGTGCAACTGTTGAAAGTAAGTCTGATCCGACTGAAACCAGGCACGATCAAATGCTTCCGGTTCCCTCATGTTCAAGCAAACAAACCCCATCTCAAAAAGGTTTGTTTGTTGATGGCGCTGTTTCTCAAGTTTTCTTACCAGTAAATCCTCTGTCTGTAAACCAAATGACGACATCCATCGCGCCTGTACTGGTGATGTTTGCTGCGTCCACCAGTCCCAAACCGCAGGAATACCGGCCAGCGTCTGATCATCAACCATCTCTGTTTTTCCTGAGGGAGAAACGCAGCCAGCGACAATGAGTAAAATCAACAATAGTCCGATTCCAAATTGAAACTGTTTCGTGATTATCGGTTGCCTATGCCGGGTTAAGGCCCTGCATAATTGCTGCTGGTGATGGAGCGGTTTTTTTTTCACGCCTATGACCCCTTTATACATTTTGACTATACCATTGTATTGTCTGCACCTTTTCGGATACTTTTCTATCCTATAGCATAGCACAGGAATCACAGGAATCACAGGAAACAAAAAATCTTGTGTGATGATGCGCAATAACAGATCATCGCATCTGATGACAATATAAAAACAGTGATGCTTTTATCCGATCTGATTTAAATCAAATGGCGTTTCTTGATACACATAATAGTTCAGCCAGTTGGCAAAGAGTAGATTGGCATGTCCACGCCAGGTGACAAGCGGTGTTTTTGAAGGATCATCTTCCGGAAAATAATTCACCGGAACGTCAATGGAAAAGCCCGCTTTCACATCACGATCATATTCCGCCTTCAAGGTTAATGGATCATATTCTGAATGGCCTGTGACAAAAATGTTTTTCCCATCCCGCGTTGCCGCCATATATACGCCTGCTTCCGGTGAAGTGGCCAGAATATCAAGCCCTGGCACTGCTTCCAGATCTTCTGCCCGCACTTCTGTGTGACGGGAATGCGGGGCCTGAAACAAGTCGTCAAATCCTCTCAGCAGTTTCACGTGGGGTTGATGTACCTGATGACTGAAGACCCCGAACAGTTTTGCTGAAAGTGGATATTTGGGCACTCCGTAATAGTGATACAATGCTGCCTGTGCAGCCCAGCAGATAAACAGGGTGGAGAAGACATGCGTCTTCTTCCACTCCATAATCTGCTGAAGTTCTTCCCAATAGTTCACTTCTTCAAAGGGCATCTGTTCCACGGGAGCTCCGGTAATAATTAATCCGTCAAATTTCTCGTGACGCACTTCCTCAAATGTTTTATAGAAGGTGGTTAAATGATGTTGCGGTGTATTTTTTGAATCATGGGTTGCCGGGTGAAGCAGAACCACATCCACTTGAAGCGCTGTGTTTCCCAATAATCGAAGCAGCTGGGTTTCAGTGGCCGTTTTTGTGGGCATCAGGTTAAGAATGGCTATTTTAAGCGGGCGAATATCCTGATGATATGCCCTGCTCTCCTTCATGACGAAGATGTTTTCACCAGCCAAGATTTCTGCGGCAGGCAATGTATCTGGAATTTTAACCGGCATCACTCACTACCTCCCCGCCTGTTGTAACGCCTGTTCCAAGTCGGCAATCAGGTCGTCCGCGTCTTCCAATCCCACTGATACCCTCACCATGTCAGGGCGAATCCCCGCTTCAAGTTGCTGCTGCTCAGATAATTGTGCATGGGTGGTACTGGCTGGATGAATTACCAGCGATTTGGCATCGGCCACATTTGCCAGCAATGAGAAAATGTTCAAAGAGTCGATGAATGTTTTGCCCGCCTGTAAACCACCTTTGATTCCAAAAGTAAAGATAGAGCCTACACCTTTGGTAAAATCTCTTTTTGCAAGCGCTTGATAAGGGCTGTCTGCCAGTTCAGGATAGTTTACCCAGCTCACCTGAGGATGATGATTAAGAAACTCAATCACTTTTCGTGTATTGCTCACATGTCGTTCTACTCGAAGCGAAAGGGTTTCAATTCCCTGGAGAAAAAGAAACGCATTAAAAGGACTGAGGGCTGCGCCAGTGTCTCTGAGTAACTGCACCCGCACTTTCACGATGAAGGCCGCCGGGCCAAATGTTTCAGTATATCGAATGCCGTGATAGGTGGGGTCTGGTTGGGTCAGCCCCGGGAATTTGCCGCTGGCTTCCCAGTCAAAAGTACCTCCGTCAACAATGAGCCCGCCTATGCTGGTACCGTGGCCACCAATGAACTTGGTGGCAGAATGCACCACAATATCAGCCCCATGCTTGAAAGGCTGGTAGAGATAGGGGGTGGCAAAGGTGTTGTCAACGATCACAGGAATGCCATTTTCATGGGCAATGGCAGACACAGCTTTCACATCAATCAGGTTAATATTGGGGTTGCCGATGGTCTCAATTAAAACAGCTTTTGTTTTATCATTGATGGCCTTTCTGAAATTTTCCGGATCATCAGGATTGACAAACCGGGTGGTTATGCCATATTTGGGGAGCTGGGCATCCAGTAGTGTATAGGTGCCGCCATACAGGGTATTGGATGCAACAATTTCGTCGCCCGTACCGGCAATATTCAAAATAGCGTAAGTCACAGCTGCAGACCCGGATGCAACGGCCAATGCCGCCACACCACCCTCAAGTGCAGCAATGCGCTTTTCCAGCACGTCACAGGTGGGATTCATGATGCGGGTGTAAATGTTGCCGGCTTCTTCAAGGGAAAACAGGCGGGCAGCATGGTCAGTATCCTGAAAAACATAGGAAGTGGTTTGGTAAATGGGTACGGCCCTGCTTCCTGTGGCTGGGTCAGGCTCCTGCCCAGCGTGAATTTGCAACGTGTCAAACTTCAGGTTGGTTGTCGTCATGTTCATCTCTCCTTTGTGTTGTTGAGATGGCAATAGAAAAACCTCTTGACTGGTGCATCAAGAGGTTCGATGGTTGCTCATCTCTCATCTCTTAGGTTTACACCTACAGGAATTAGCACCGTACAGCTCTGCTGCCGGTTGCCGGGCTTCATCGGGCCAGTCCCTCCGCCTGCTCTTTATAAGAGTTAACTTATTAAATTGGATCAATACTAACATAGAATTTTTTCAATGTCAAGAACAATATCGCATTTTTTTGACATTTTTGAGTGGCCCGGCCACTGACTTTATAAAAAAAGTGAATCCCATTTCCCCTGACGCTTGATTGCCATTAAATCATCGCATCCTCCAATAAACTGATCTTCAACAAATATTTGTGGCACTGTACCACTACCCGTTCTAGCTTTCAGCTTGTTCATCGATTCATTGTCTCCATCAATAACAATTTTTTCATATGCAACTCCCTCTTGATCCAGCAGCTGCATGGCACGAATGCAATATGGACAATAGGTCCAACAATAGACTTCGACTTTTTTCATAATTTTGTCCTCCATTAGTTAATTTTTCATACCGGCAGTTGAACATCTGTCAATCCATCCTGTTTCAGATCCATATTGGATGACAGGCTCTTCCCACATTCGATTTTTGTTTAGAATTTTGATCCTGCGGGAGTTAATCCAATTTACCACTAATTCTATAAGAAATGTGGAAATCAAGTCGATTTTTCAAAGTTCTTCCATTTTTGTTCTATTACCCAAATAATACCAAAAAGCACAAACTGCCTTCTCTTTTTACCGAAGGCAGTTGAAAAATTTACCGCTTTAGTTATGGACAATCCACTCAGACAGCCTCTTTATCGGCCGATCGAACACTTTCTTAATCGTGTTTTTCCTGCTACTTCGAAGACTATGAATGATCTATTGGCCCAGTTTTTCCCGTAAGAAGCGGCGGGCCATCATCGCATATTCCAGGGGATCCGCTTTCGCTGGGTCCTGTTCCGCCTCCACCACTATCCAACCTTCATAGCTGCTGTTTTTAATCAGATCGAAAATACCATCCCAGTTCACCATATCGCCATCTCCAGGGACGGTGAACATGCCATTTTTAACCCCCTGAAGAAAGCTCATGTCCTGTTCCTTAACCGTCTCATATACATGTCGCCGAACATCTTTAACATGAATGTGAGCCACTCGGTCCAGATGCTTTTCCAGCACTGCCAACGGGTCTTCACCTGCCAAGGTCAGGTGTCCGGTATCAAAGAGAAGAAACACCGTCTCTGGGTTGGTCATCGCCATCAATCTGTCAATTTCTTCCTTTGTTTCGATCCCCGTTCCCGCATGGGGGTGAAAACACAGCTTCATGCCCTTTGCCTGGGCCATTCTGCCCAGTTCATTCAAACCTTCAGCCAGATTGTTAAACTGGCGTTCGTCAAGAATGACCCGATTCTTGAACAGGGGAATGGACTCATCACCGTGAATGGTCACACCACATTCGCCTGCACCCACCACCCGGGCTCCCAGCCCATAAGTGTAGTCCAAGTGTTTTTGAAAGCGCCTAAAAGTGTCTTCATTGTTGAAAACGGTAAACTCTGTACTGAACCACATGTTGCAAATGGTAATGCCTCGCAGGTCAATGGCTTTCTTAATGACATCAAAATCTTTGGGGTATTTGATGCCGCCTTCGCTGCCGGTGTAGCCGGCCAGTGCCATTTCGCTGAGGCACTGCTGGTAGGTCAGTTCTCCCCCCAAACTGGGCAAATCATCATTTGACCAGTTAATCGGTGCGCAGCCATATTGAATTTTCATGAGATACCTTTCCACCTCCATCTATTGAAAAAGCTGATTCATTATTAATGGCTTCGTCTTATTATCAGACGAAATCCATTAAAGTTTTTTATGTCATGAAATATCCATGCTTTATCCTTTAAATACGTATTCATCCAACAGCCGGCTGGTGGCTTCTGCCACTTCACGGGTATCCATCTGCCAATGATACGCGCTGACCAGTTCATAGGTCCACCATCCATCATAGCCGGAAGCTTTCACCGCTTGCACCCATTGAGGCACATCAATGTCGCCGTCTCCTGCATAATATCCTCTTAGGTCTGTTTCATCACAAAGGGTTCCCGGCGGGTTTTTCTTACCATCACCAAAGTGGATGTGGTAAATCTGTGCCGGATTCATTCGGGCAACATCTTCCGGAGTGGTTTTTCCACCATACCACAAATGCCAAAAGTCGATGACCATACCAAAGTTATCCCGCTCAACTGCTTCAATGAGTTCCAGGCTCTGCGAAAGGGAGTGAATGGGTGACCAGGCCACTGGCTCCAGCTGGAATCGGACACCATAGCAGGCGCCCACATCGGCAATACGTCGAATGTTCCGGGCTGTCAGTGTTCGGATTTCTTCCCAGGAGCGACCTTCCAAGGCGCAGAGCGGAACCAGCTGAATGCAGTCGCATCCCACTTCCTGTGCGAATCGAGACAGGGATTCAGTCTCCATCAGCATTCGATGAACAGCATCGTCATCTGTCCGCTCCACATGGGCCACGTCATTAATACTAATCATTTGAATGTCCAGATTATTAAGGGTTTCCTTAACCTGATTTGTCGACAGTCCGGCTGCCAGGTAATCATGCACCTTATCGCCGGCCATCTCAACTGCTCCAAAACCTGCTTCTTTGGCAATACGAAGATCTGACAGCAAGTTGCTTTTCCAGATGGATTTGGTATGAAGTGCTTTTCGATTCATTCCATCACTCCCTCTATGTTTTCATCGACTTGTCACTGTGATTAAAACTTTCTCAGCTCTCTGACAGCTGTGGCCATTCGTTGATGCGCCTCTTTCACTGCAGGGTTCTCTGAAACCGACGGAGTTCCCACACGCCAGAAGTTGGCGTATCCGTCTGTCATAGTGCCAGGTAGAACGTCGATGGCGATCAGTGTGGATACCGGTGATTTCCGGCTCATCTCCAGGGCGTTTTTCAACTCTGGCAAGGATCTGACGTGATAGGCCTGAGCACCGTACCCCTCGGCCACCTTGGCAAAGTCAATGGGGATTGGACTGCCTGAAAGATTACCGGTGTCAGCTTCACGGTACCGAAATTCGGTGCCATAGGTGTCGATACCCTGATTATTCTGCAACTGGCGAATACACTGATGTCCATGATTGTTGAAGAGAAGGATGTTGATTTTCTGCCGTTCCTGCAGGCTGGTGATTAAATTGGAATGTGCCAGTAAAAAAGCACCATCGCCCACAAAACTGTATACTTCTGCTTGTGGTTCTGCCAGCTTGACACCAAATGCGCCGGCAATTTCATATCCCATGCAAGAAAACCCATACTCCAGATGATATGTTCCTGCCTGACGCACAGACCAAATTCGTTCCAGATCTGATGGCAGGCTGCCGGAGGCGGCCACCACAATATCTGAAGCCCGAAGCCACTGGTTAAGCTCCATCAATACACGGGTCTGGGACAGTCCTTCTACCGGGTCGAGAGCTGACAACCGCTGCAGTTCTTCATGCCACTGAATCTGGGCATCTTCCACTTCATTTTGATAGCCCGTGGTATACTGCTTTTCAGTCAATGCTTCTGTCAGCGCAGTCACTCCTTCCCGAGCGTCTGCAACAAGGGAGAGGGCTCCCATTTTCAGGGCATCCATCCGACTGAGATTAATGGACACCAGTGGAATACCGTTATGTTGAAATCCGCCTTTGGAATGGGTGACAAAATCATTCAGCTTGGTACCTATGGCAATGATGATATCTGCTTCTTTCATCAGCTGGTTTGCCGCCAGTGTACCGCAGATTCCGGCGCAGCCTACATAAAAGGGGTGATCTCCCTGAATTTCACCTTTTCCCGCCTGGGTTTCAGTCACGGGGATACCAAAGCGGAGAGACAGCGCCTTCACCGCTTCACCGGCAGCACTGTAGCGAACGCCGCCGCCGGATATGATCAGAGGTTTCTTTTTGCCGGCTATCAGCTCAGCAGCTCTTTGAACTGCTTCTTTTGCAGGCGGTGTTCGATCCAGGTACCAGATGCGTCTGGCCAGGAAATCCACCGGATAGTCATACATCTCACCCTGAACATCCTGGGGGAGGCAAAGGGTCACCGCACCGGTTTTTTCCGGATCTGTCAGTACCCGAAGCGCATTAAGGCATGCACTCATCAACTGTTCAGGCCGGGTAATCCGGTCCCAGTAACGGCTGACAGGTTTAAAAGCATCGTTGGCACTAATGGTGTAGTCTGATTCCACTTCCACCTGTTGCAGTACCGGATCTGGCTGTCGGTCGGCAAAGGTATCCCCCGGCAGTAACAACAGTGGAATCCGGTTGACTGTGGCAGTGCCGGCAGCTGTTACCAGGTTCAGCGAACCCGGGCCGATGGAGGCAGTGCAGGCATAGATTGCCCGCCGTCTTTTTTGCTTGGCGTAGGCCATACAGGCATGGGCTATATCCTGTTCGTTTTTCCCCTGAATAAAAGGCATCTGATCTTTCATCTGTTCCAGTGCCTGTCCCAGCCCCACCACATTGCCGTGACCAAAAATACCCATAAATCCATGTACAAATGGTGTGACTTCGCCGTCAACATGAATCATCTGATTTTGCAAAAAAGTCACCAATGCCTGCGCAGTGGTTAATCGAATTGTTGTTTTCATGTCATGCCTCTTTTCCGTTTCCAAATTCAAATCGTCTGTGGTGTGTCATTTTTCCGGCCAGATTTTTGCATCCGGCTTTTCCACCCATAGATGTTCTTCTTCAAAGGTGGGGGCAATATAGGGGTTATCTTTCAGGTGTCTGATGACCCATAAAAAGTACATGGCATATCCCGGTGCCGATACCTGTGGATGGACTAAATTAGGTGCAATCAATACAGTGTCATTGTTTTCCAGTAATACTGCTTCTTCACCCAGTTTCATGAGTCCGAATCCATTTTCGGGCTGAAGCTTGTAGAAGTAAATTTCTGGCTGTTGATGATGATGAGAGGGAAAGCCGGCCCATTTACCCGGATAGTGTACATCTTCGCCAAACATGATGTTGGAATCCGGTGATAAATCCACATTATGTGCCGTTCGTACAATTCTTGTTCCTGTTTCGTTCATGGTCCCTTCTCCACGTACTTCTTTGATAATCTCACTGCCTGAACGCACCACCGCCTGAAACTTTTTTTCATTTTCTGTTCGAATAACAGCCATTTCGCTGTCTGGTGCCACACCAACAATTTTAACCGCTGTCCCTGCCGGTACATTCAGGCACCACAGTTGATCATCCAAAAATGTGCTTCGGCTGACATGTTCCTGTCGGTTTTCCCATGCTATCGTTATTTCTCCATAGAGCAGGACAAATATGCGTTCATAAGGGAGATGGTCAGAATAGTATTCCTCAGCCGGGAGCTTCAGGATCCCAAAATCCATCAGCATTTCAGGGTGCACTCCTGTCATTTCTGTAATGGCATTGTATCCGGTCTTAAAGGGTTGTTGTTGCTTAATTCTCATCTTCAGCACCTCTTTTCTTTGGTACAATGGTGGCAGATAACTGACAAAAAATCGTTAGAACTTTGAAAAGCAGCTTGCTGATCCATCGTTTTATTTAAGTTGGCAAATAATTTCATAGGCCACTTTTTCAAGTTGCTGAGCCGGTTTTTCAAAGAGTGTCAGGCGATCATATACCGCTGGATTCTCTTGAAAAGACTGACGAAGAGCTTCCCCAAAGGCGCGTCTCAGAACTGTTCCTATGTTGACTTTTGCCACATGATGCTCTTTTAACTTATTGATGTCATCAGAACCGATCCCGGAAGCCCCATGTATCACCAGTGGTGTCTGGCAAAGGGACTCAATGCTTTCAAGTCTTGAGAAATCAAGTTTGGCTTTGCCTTCGTGTAATCTGTGGATGTTGCCCACCGATACGGCCAACCAGTCAACCTGACTCTCCTGACAGAATTGCCATGCTTCTTCTGGCAATGTCATTTCACTGCGGGTTTCACCCAGATCATCGTATGGCACCGAACCAACTTCGCCTTCAACAGCAACGCCTTTTTCTCTTGCAAGGCAAACCACCTGGTGGGTGTTCATTATGTTTTCATTCAATGGAAGCTTTGACCCATCATACATGACTGATGTGAATCCATTTTCAATGGCTAGTTGAATACTTTTTAACTCAGTGCAATGATCCAGATGAACACCGACAGGTACACTGGCCTGACTTGCGATGGAGTTCAGCAGTGCCCCCCAGTGTTTGATGTTCATGACACGCCGGGCATCCCGGTTCACCATCAATAGTACTGGCGCATTGGCTTGTTCTGCTGCTTTTACCACTGCCAACGAATCTTCATACCCGAAAACATTGAAGCCGGGGATCATTTTTTTTTGAAACGTTGCATGTCGAATATATTCATTGATGTGCTTCATGTAAGATCCTCCATGAGCTGTTCATCAGATATGAACTGATGGTCTGCCAAATGGGATTTTGCCTCTTCCAGTGTGGGCATGGCATCAGCACAGCTGTCCCCGGCCAAAACGATGGAGGCACAGGCAGATCCCAATGCCATGGCCTCCGCTAAAGGCCACTTTGAAAAAAGTCCGTACAGAAGCCCTGCTGCATAAGCGTCCCCTGAGCCGAAGGTTTTTTTGATGCGGGTAGGAATGATACCCTGCTTCACGATTTTTCCGTCAGCCGTATACGCACAAGACCCTCGGGCACCATCTTTAATCACCACCAGTTGGACACCTTTCGACAGCAGATCCTGCGCTGTACGTTGGTTGTCACGGTTTCCAGGCATTGACAGGAACTCAAGCACATCAAACTCTTCTCTGTTTCCAATCACCACATCACACAATTCAGCTGTCATGGAGTAATAAAGCGCTGCTTCTTCTGCACTTTTCCAACCAAAAGGCCGGTAGTCCAAATCCATTAACAAGTGGGTTTTCTGACGCCGGGCATAGGTGATCAGTGTCAGCATCGCTTCTCGTGATGGACTCTCCGATAACGCTGTTCCTGAAATCAAAACGGCTGAAGCCCGCTTAACATAAGCTTCACTGATTTCATCCGGCTGAATCATAAGATCTGCTGTCTTTTCCCGATACAGATAGGAGCCACTTTGATGCGGATTCAAGATTTCTGTCACAGCCAAGCAGTTTCTTGCTCCTGTTTGGTCATCCATCAGTCCGGTGATGTCAATACCAGCTTTCTCAAAGACTTTTCGAATATAGGTGCCCATGCCATCACCGGCAACCTTTCCAACAAACCCGGTTTTCAAACCCAGGCGGGCTGTGCCCTGAGCAATATTGGCAGGTGAACCACCCACAGTTTTAAAAAAAGTGGCAGTTTCTGCAAACGAACTGTTCATTTGCCCAGCGTTGAAATCAATACCTGCCCGGCCTGCCAAAATCAAATCAAGTGGTCGTTGCTGGTTTAGTATCATTAAACTTCACCTCCCGATGTTTCGTTTGTTTCGTTTCTATTTCGTTTATGTTTTGATTTAAGATTAATGCTTTCGTTCTGAATTGTCAATCATTATTTTTGAATTATGCGCCATCATTTGACAGGATTTCAGGCTTATGATTATAATGATTTATCGGACTGCCGGAAAGGAGACAATGATGCCAAAGAAAAGAATTGAGCTGATAAGAGAACAACTATTGCAACACCAGCAAGTATTGGTCAGTGATTTAAGTGAGTCTTTCGGCGTCAGTACCGTCTCCATCAGAAAAGATTTGTCGATTCTGGAGAACGAAGGATTTGCCCAGCGATTTTACGGCGGGGCTTCTCTCAGCCTAAATCAGGCACCATTGACATCAAAAGGCCAAACAGTTTTGGATTTCTACCAGGATCCTTTACGACAACAATTGGCAGAAGCAGCCTGTCGTGAAATCGAAGATGGTGATTGCCTTTTTTTGGGATCTGGAAGAACCTGTTGTGTACTGGCCCGGAAGTTGGAACGTTTTCAGAAGCTGACAGTGGTGACCAACAACATTACTGCTCTCCAGGATTTGCTTGCCAGGGTTTCCAAAGTTTATCTCATTGGCGGTGAAGTTACTTCTACTGATGCCAATACCCTTTTTTCCAGTTGGGAACAACCTCAACCTTTCACAGAGTCCATTTATGTGAATAAAGCTTTCACCAGCATTTCAGGAATTGATTTAAAGGCTGGGCTGACTGTTAACTCCATTATCAGCACCTATGTGTTTAAGCACATCCCCAGTATGGCTCACCGATGGATTCTCATGGCTGACCATTCAAAATATGACCGCATTGCCATGTACCCTGTCGCTGACCTTTCAAAGATACACACCATTATTTCAGATGATTTCCCAGATCTGTACCGGGAATATTTCCAGAAACACAGGATTGACATCATATCTGCCACACAAGATTCTGATCGCACATGACCGCCATCTCACATCTAAAGTAATCACCTGAAAATCAACATTAAAAAACCGGCTTGCGCCGGTTTTTGAGGTTTTATGAGGGTAAACTTCAATCTTCTGTTGATTCTTCCATTATGGTAACTTTATCCATCACATCGCCTTGTCGAATATCATCAACCACTTCAAGACCCTCAACAACTTTTCCAAAAACAGTGTGGTTGCCATCCAAATGAGGCTGTGGGCTGTGGCAGACGAAAAACTGGCTTCCGCCTGTATCACGACCTGCATGGGCCATTGACAGACTGCCGCGTTCATGGCGTTTCGGGTTGTTGTCCAGTTCACATTTGATGGTATAGCCTGGTCCTCCGGTTCCGGTTCCATGAGGACAACCGCCCTGAATGACAAAATCAGGTATCACCCGGTGGAATGTCAGCCCATCGTAGAATCCATCCTTAATCAGTTTTTCGAAGTTTGCCACCGTGCCTGGGGCATCCTGTTCAAACAATTCGATAACCATTGTTCCCTTACGTGTTTCAATGACTGCTTTTTTCATGAATTTCCTCCTGTCTGATGACGTGTTATTTAAGGCCATCTAGTGATTCTGCCTCATGGCTTGAGCGCAAAGAAAACTTCCATCTCTGCACCTTCCACTTCCACTTTTTGAGAGTGGCGATTCACAACGCCGTTGATGTGTCGAAAGGCTATCATTACTTTAACAGTTTCCGTCTCATCCGTAAAGATCATTTCTCCAAAAGGCAGTGGGCCCATTTTTCCTGTTCCTGCTGCTTGGATAATCGGCTCTGCCATCTCATCCAAACGCTGCTGATAAACAATCAAACTCTGATTGAGAATGCGTATTGTACGGCTTTCCGGATGGTACGTTACCTGGAGCTCAGCTTCATTGATTTCAGTTTTTTGGCTGCCATAGGTATTCAGCGTGGTCATGTGTGTATACCCTTCAATGGGAATCAGTTCCGATCCCTCTTCGCGTCCCAGGTAAACATACTCCTGTCCTTCCCATGGAATACCTGTATCATAATGCGCCGCAAATCCATAGATTGAATCCATATCACCCATTTCAAAGCCTTGCGGAACACCCGCAAGCTGGTTAACGTCATGGTATCGCAGGTAGTATTGCAGGATAGAGCTGATGGATCTCTGGTCTTCTTCCGGAATGTTCTGCCGAGGTATGATTGTTCCATCTGTTTCCAGCAGCTGGTGGTTCGCCAGCAATTGCCGGTAACGATTTGACTGACTCCAGCGAGAAATGGAATAAGCATTCCATGGGCCAGTGACCGATAGAACTGCCATCACTAATAACGCCGCGACAATAGGCAGATACCTGGGTTCCCGAAACCGCCATATGAAAAAGAGCATCGCTCCTGTAAGCCATATTCCCGTTACCAGCAGGAAAAAACGGGGCTCTGTAACGCCGTACGCGTGAATACGAATGCCAATTCCTGTGAACATGATTCCAAAAGGCAGTAAGATTACTGCTGGCATCCAGCGGGCAAACAAGGCGGCCCAGGGATGTTGCTGCCGCAGAGGTGTGCTGAGAAATAACGTGATGGCGGTTGCTATTCCATACCAGACCACCAGATGTGCCACCAGATTATGGGGCCATTGGCGCGTTATCAAAAGCCGGATGAAGAACGCATATAAAATCAGTGTGTATACCACCAACAGTGGCATTACGATGAACAGGAACACGCCCCGCAGCACTTTAGAATAATCATACGACCTCTTTTCTTCAGAATTGCGGGGAACCTCTGAAAGAAAGACTGCCGGTGCCACCACTCCTGCCACCACCAGGAATATATCAAAATACAAACGGGAAGGTATGGTGATTTCAAAAAGGATGTGAATCGCTCCCAGCATCAAAGCCAGGCCGGTATACAGAATTCCCGAATAAAGATAAGTGACAAAGAAAGCGGCAAACAGCCTGACAACATGCATCTCGAATCCTTCAAAATCATGAACATAAGGTACCATAAGAAATCCCAGATAAAGAGCCAGGCTATACCCTGTATATCGGGTAACCTGTATCATTCCCAGTTCAGGAACCAACAGAAAGAATCCGGCAACCTGCAATACTATCACCAGACCATAGGCCATCCATTCAGGTACTCGTGTTGGGCCAGATCTGTCTTCCCTGTAAAGCCGGATGATTAACGTCATGGGAAATCCGATAGCGGTCATCATGGACACCCGTTCCAATATTTCACGGTACTGCGTCTGTTGATAATCCACATGATTTAATACTATCAAAAGTGTCACGGTGGCTGCTGCCATGAACATTGAAACCGGAAAACGCCTGAAACTGATGGCAAAACGTTGTAGCAACTGACGCCCCAAATCCTTCACTTTCATTTTCACGCCTTCTTTCACAGACTGGTCATTCTGATGATGAATTCTCAACCACATGACTATTGGATTAATACCCATTTTCAACTCTAACACCTATATACCTACCTCAAAATGATGAATTGTATGGTATGATGAAAAGGAAAAACAATAAGGAGTGATGTCCATGGCAGTTCTCATCTTTGGTCATAAAAATCCAGATACTGATTCTGTCTGTTCTGCCATTGCCTATGCTGCACTCAAAAGCCGTTTGGGAATTGACGCCGTTCCTGCTGCCGCCGGTAAAATCAACCGGGAAACCGCTTTTGTCCTAAACCGGTTCGAAGTCGCCCCTCCCTTGATCATACAGGATGTCAAAACGCAGGTGAAGGATCTAAAGCTGGAAAACATCCCCGGGCTCCCCCCAACAACGTCAATTCTTGAAGCCTATCACCTAATGGAAGAAAAGCATCTGCCTACGCTGCCCGTGCTTAATGATGCCGGCGAACTTCAGGGAATCGTCAGCATGAAAGATATAGCCATGGGGTTGATTCGCGGAGATTTTCACCGGTTGTGTACATCTGTCAGTAATCTGATTGACGGCCTCAATGGCACCCTGCTTTCAGGTACCGCCGGCGAAATTGAGGGACGCATTTCCGTCATCGCCTTTTATGTGGAAACCATCAAAGGAACCTTCAATGATGAAAGCATTATCATCGTGGGAGACCGTTATGACATTATTGAACATGCCATCGAATCACGGGTTCAACTGATTATCATCACCGGTGGCAAACCCATTCCCGATAAATATATCCAACTGGCTCAGTCTGCCGGTGTCTGCATGCTCTCCGTTCCCAGTGACACCTATTATACTTCCAAAATGATCCATCAGTGCGGTTACTTGGCCAGCATCATGCGTATTGGTGATGTCATTCGATTTTATCCCAATGACTATCTGGAAGATGTGCGGGATGAAATGAGCCGCTCTCACTTTCGCAGTTATCCGGTGGTGGATGAAGGTAGTCGATTGGCAGGTTTCATTAATCGCAAGCATGTGCTTAGTCCCAGCCGAAAACGGGTGGTTTTAGTGGATCACAATGAATATGCTCAAAGCGTGGACGGTCTTGAAGAAGCTGAAATCATGGAAATTATTGATCATCATAAGCTGGGCGATATTTCCACTAATCTCCCCATCTCTTTTCGAAACGTACCGGTGGGCAGCACTTGTACCATTATTTATCAAATGTATCTGGAACACGGGCTGGAACCCAACCGCCGTATGGCTGGGTTGCTTCTTTCCGGCATTCTCTCTGATACGCTTTATTTCAAATCACCCACCACGACACTGGCCGACCGAAAAGCCGCCGAAGAGCTTAACCGTTCGGTCAAATCAGACTTGGAAGCGTATGCCATGGAGATGTTCCAGGCAGGCACTTCACTAAAGGGACAGTCGATGATGGAAATTTTCAACAAAGATTACAAAACATTTCAGGTGGGTCATTTTGAAGCCGGAATCAGCCAGGTGTTCACCCTTGATGTGGACGAGGTATTTCTTCGCCGGAATGAAGTGCTTGAGACTCTGCACACCTTGCATGAAAACAGGAATCTGGAGCTCACCATGCTCCTGGTGACAGATATTCTGAAAGAAGGTTCTTATCTTTTTTACCAATGCAAAAACCGGCAACTGATTCCACTGGCTTTTCAGACATCCGCTGACCAGGGGGTTTTTGTTACCGGTCTTGTCTCCCGCAAAAAACAGGTGGTGCCGCGCATTCTGGAAGCCATCCAACAGCTGGATGCTTCCAGATAGTAATTCATTTGTTAATCCAAATCATACTCCAATGCAGTTTCTTCTCCTTTAAGAACGCGCAATGCTCCCAGCGCCAGTGATCGCAGCTCATTTTCACCAGGTATGAGCTCCACCGGCGCAATAAACTCAACCCGCTTTTGGATCCATCCCGTCATCATCTCCGAATATGCAATTCCGCCGGTGATGACCACCCGGTCAACCTTCCCTTCAACAACTGTTGCCAACTCACCGATGGCCTTGGCAATTTGATAAGCCATGGCTTCATACACCAGTTTCGCCTCATCATTACCCTGGGCGATCATTTTTTCCACTTCCAGTGCACTGTTGGTATTCAAATAAGAGATGAGCCCGCCCTTGCCCCTGATTTTTTTCATTGCTGTCCCCTGCTCTTCTTTATAGCAAAGCTTCACCAGTTCCATGCAAGGAACACGCCCAGCCCGTTCCGGCGAAAAAGGCCCTTCGTCATCGGACACAATGTCGACCATGCGTCCCTGATGATGAACGCTGACCGTGATGCCGCCTCCCAAATGTGCCACAATTAAGTTCAGATCACGATAGGGTTTTCCGACTCTTTTGGCCGTTTCAATGGCAGCTGCCCGCATATTCAGCGCATGGGACAGGCTTTTTCGCTTGATATCCGCCAAGCCGGAGATGCGGGCAATGGGTTCGAACTCATCCACTGCCACCGAATCGTAGATGAATGATGGGATTCCCAATGACTCTGCCATTTCATAGGCAATCAGCCCTCCAAGATTTGATGCGTGCTCCGCCAGTGGGCGATTTCGCAATCGGTCAACCATGGCCTCATTAACCCGGTAAGCACCAGATTTCACCGGCGGCAAGATACCACCCCGCCCCACCACAGCTTTCAGTTCTTCCAATCGTATGCCCCGCTCTTCCAACACGCTGGTAATGGCTGTCTTGCGCATCTGGTATTGATCTGCAATTTCCTTAAAAGGTGCCAGATCATCATTGGTATGCTCCAAATTCTGCTGAAAGACTTCTCTCTCGTTGTCGTAAAGCGCTATTTTAGTGGAAGTTGAACCTGGATTAATGGCCAGAATTTTCATCAATCGCATCCTCCTGTTCTTAAGGGCTGCCACAATCATTCCATCGATTGGGCTGCCATTTTATTTTATCATATCAAAAAAATGTGTAAATGCACACTCTTTTTTCACAGTCACCTTTCTGTTTCATCTGTGACTGTCACTTCTTCCGATGCCCCTCTGGGCTCAACCCCTATGATCTCCCTCACCATGGTTACCTCATTGGTGATAATTCCATCAATATCATATTGCAGCACTTCACGAATATCTGCTTCTTCGTTCACTGTCCATACCCAGACACCACGGCCTGCCCGTCTGGCTTCCCGTACCAGTCTTCGACTCAGCATGCCTTTTTGAATCGTGTAAAAATCAACATCAAGCTGATCCAGGTCTCCCAGTGCATAGTACATGATCTGTCCCAGCCGCAATTCGGGTTTCAGGCGGCGCACTTCCTGTAAAAAATCACTATCAAAAGACTGCACATAGCTGTGTTCCACCATACCAGTTCTTTCGATCACGTTCACCAGTTCTCTGGCCAGTACTTCACCACTTCCATAGGTTTTAACATCAATCAGCGCTTCCGCCTGATGATCGATAAGTGTCAGGGCTTCTTCCAGCGTGGGGATTCTCTCACCTTCAAAAGATGGGGAAAAAGCACTGCCAATCTCCAGTTTCTGTATTTCTTCGTGGGTAAGCTCTGCGACTCTGTCATTCACTCCAGCCATTCGTGATAGTGTTGCATCATGATGCAGCACTATCACACCATCCCGCGTCATTTGAATGTCAAATTCGATCACATCAGCACCCATCTCAATGGCCGACACTATGGCGCTGAGTGAATTTTCGGGCGTATTTTGCGAATCTGCCCGATGAGCGGCAACTGCCACATTCCTCCCCACATATAAAAGATCTTTGTTGAGGGTATACCCGGCATAAAATGAAACGATAAGGTTAACTGCCAGAATGGCCGCCAGCAAATGGCGGCGCCGGCGAAACAGACGTTGCAGCAGCTTTTCAATTTTCTCAAGTGATGAAAACTGCCTTGTCTTCAACAAATCTTTTGCTGGTACTCCCGCTCGCTCACTGGTTTTGTAATAAAGCCTTGTGAGAAAAATCATATTCACCGGCATCATCATCAGCGATAACATCAGTGCCAAAAATCCCGATAATGTCGCCCAATACTGGCTGAACAAATAACTGGTGGCTATTCGCAGTTTTTCAGGAACCAGAGAGGCCGCTGTCAATGCACCCAATACCAGACCAAACAGGATCATATTTAACGCCATCATCATCAGTAATGTTGACAACTTTGTTCGGTGAGTCAGCTGGATACTGGTGCGAATGGCCTGGCGGGTAGTTTTTCCCTCCAGAATAATTAAATGCAGCGCAAAAATCCAACGAATCAAAGTATAGACCAAGCCCACCACCATCACCCAATACAACAGCCGGGTAACAAAGGTTGCGAGGATTTTTTCCATTAGCAGCGGCGGTATATTGACACGACTTGATATGAGCGGTTCAACAGGAAGTTCGATTAGAGGAATGATGACCAGCAATAGCAATATCAGGTAAACCATTCCAAACCCGATGATGCGTGGCAAAGAATAAATGGCTGTGGCCATGGCCTCTGAAATCATCACCCGCTGCTGAAAAAATCGCTTCTGTGCGATGACAATGAGCGTTCCCAGTTCAAGAAATATCAGCATGACAGCCAGGGCTGCCAGCCCCAAAAACCCCAAAAGTCCTCTTGTGTTCAGCAGGATGCGAAACACTTCACTGTTGAGAACGACGCCTGAACCGGTTAAAATCAAAATCCTGTTCAGCAGAAAAGCCAGTACCGGCACCAGCACATAACTGGTCAGCAACATGTACAAAAGTGCAAAGGCCATATAGTGGCGCCATGAACGCCGAAAATCCAAAAGGCTGTTCAGAATAAGTCTGATCACAGACAACTCCTTTCCTTCCTATGGAACGGAATTGATGAATGTCAATTGATATCCGACAGTCTTAAGTTCAGAATGCATCTTGTATAATACCGTATCTTCCACATGAAACCGAGTTTCGCACTGTTTATCTGTGGTACATATAAGATAAAGCAACGAAAGGATTTTGACAATGACCTCCGACAACCATTACCTTAACCATACAACCACAGCAGGAAATAACGACGGTCAGCAAATGGGCTGGCACTTTGACAACAGTTACCTGAATCTGCCGAATGGTCTTTATACCCTCGTGAAACCCACACCTGTCACTGCTCCTGATTTGGTGCTGTTTAATGAAACACTGGCCGCCACACTGGGCTTAAATGCCGCTGCTCTCAACACACCCGAAGGTGCTGCTATCTTTTCAGGCAATCAGCTTCCCTCTGGCACCGCATCACTGGCCCAGGCGTATGCCGGTCATCAGTTCGGTCATTTTGTATTGTTGGGTGATGGCCGGGCCGTCTTACTGGGGGAACACATGACTCCCATCGGAAAGCGGTTTGACATTCAGCTGAAAGGTTCTGGTACCACTCCCTATTCCCGGCGGGGTGACGGCCGGGCAGCTCTCGGTCCCATGCTTCGTGAGTACCTGATCAGTGAAGCAATGAATGCCCTTGGCATCCCCACCAGCAGAAGTCTGGCAGTGGTCACCACGGGTGAACCTGTGTTGCGTGAAACACAGCTTGAAGGTGCTGTCCTGACCCGTGTGGCTGCCAGCCATATACGCGTGGGCACTTTTCAATATGCAGCCGCCCGCCTTTCGCAGGAAGATTTACGCAGTTTGGCCGATTACACCATTCAACGACATTATCCCGAAATTTCTTCATCTGATGAACCCTACCTGTGTTTACTACAATCTGTCATTCATCAACAGGCTTCATTGGTGGCTCAGTGGATGCTGGCGGGTTTCATTCATGGTGTGATGAATACTGACAATATGGCCATCAGCGGTGAAACCATCGACTATGGCCCCTGCGCTTTTATGGATACCTATCATCCCGGCACCGTGTTCAGTTCCATTGACCATGGCGGCCGCTATGCTTATGGCAACCAGCCTTCCATTGCCGGATGGAATCTTGCCCGGTTTGCCGAAACGCTGCTGCCACTGCTCCATTTAAAAAAAGAGACAGCCATTACAACTGCGCAGGGGGCACTTGAAAAATATGCTTCCGTTTATCAACAGCACTGGCTGCGGGGAATGCGGTCAAAGCTGGGGCTGTTCAATGAGGAGGATCAGGACGAATCACTCATTACCCGGCTCCTTTCACTCGTGGAGACCCACAAGGAAGATTATACCAATACCTTTGTCGCCTTAACCCACGACAAAACAACTGAAACCAGCCTGAGCACCCAACCTGGTTTTTCTGACTGGCTGGCAGCGTGGCAGGCTCGTCGCAAACGTCAACCTTATTTAATCAATGATTCGCAAGCCTTGATGCATCAGTCTAACCCTGCCGTGATTCCCCGTAATCATCATGTTGAACAAGTACTGGAGGCTGCTGTTCATCACCACGATTTTCAGGGGTTTCATCGCTTTCTTGAAGCGTTGTCACAACCGTATGCCCACACTTCCAGTCAGCAAACCTATGCAGATCCGCCACCGCCATCTTTCAAGCGGTACCGCACTTTCTGCGGCACTTAATACGCTCATCTGATAGAACTCAGTCTTAGCACTTGATGTTCATTGAGCCTGCTTCATATGCTTACATTTGTTCTTTCACACAGCCGCACTGTTATAGCTTTATGTTTCGAATCACATGATATAACCCGTATGGAATCAGCAAAGCCCCAGCCAACCCAATAAAAAAGCTCACTTTGAAAAAACCGGCCAGCAGACCTGTCACCGCAGGATGCGTTGCTATCAGTTCGATGCCTGTCACTGCCAGAACGCAGCCAAAACCGATCCCCATTAATTTGAGGCTGGTTTTCATTGATGGCCCTTTCAGCAGCATGACGCGTTTTTGCATTGCTGTGTATTGGGCATCTTCTGAATTTTTTCCTTCAAACTCCCTCAAATCATTTGCCTTTTTCCACATGTTCATTGTTGGACCTCCCGGTTTTTGAAGGCTTCCTGTTGATATCAGTTTATCATACTGTTATTGGGGTTGCCAGCCGTCTTTCTGCAGGGTTTTATTGATGATTTATGGTAAAATGGAATCAAAGGAGTGAATGCCATGCGCACTTTTCCATCCATTGATGAAGTACAAGAAATGCTTGAAAGGATATCCGACGAAATCCCCCAGGATTTCTACAGGGAATTAAACGGTGGGGTGGTACTGGTTGAGTACGCGAAAAAACACACCGATACCCAACCTGATTTTCCACTTTATATCATGGGAGAATATCAACGCAGCGCCATGGGGCGGCAAATAATTCTGTATTATGGTTCTTTCCAAAACGCCTACACTCATCTGTCGGAAAAAAGGCTGTATGAAAAACTCAAAGAAACACTTCTCCATGAATTCACCCACCATCTTGAAAATCTGGCTGGTGAACGGGGACTTGAGATTAAAGACGAAGATCAGTTGAATACTTACCGCCGGATCAGATCAAACCGTTGATCAAAAACACTAAAATACAGGCAGCCGCAGCTGCCTGTATTTTAGTGTTTTTTGATCTGTTGATAACGTTGAATATTATCTTCGTTGAGAAACTCATAGGCGTCGTTAATTTGCTGAAACTTTTTGGTGGCATCAGGACTCTGGTTAACATCAGGGTGGTGCATCTTGGCCATTTTGCGATATGCCAGCTTAACCCTGTATTGATCTGCGTCTTCCGGCACCCCTAATACGTCACAGCTCTTTTGATATTTTTCGCGAAATGCCACATATGGATTTGATGTTCCCTGACTATAACCATTTTGTTGATGCCCAGACTGCCCGAAACCATATTGATTGTATGACCAGCCTCCTGCACCGGTACCACCGGTACTCCAGGAGCTGCTGTAAGTATTTTGCTGATTCCACTGCTGAAAGCGCTCTTCCCATTCCCGTTGCTGTTCATATCTTCGCTGGCGTTCCCGCTTAATTCGGTCTTCTTCCGCCTGGCGGTAAGCTTTTTTGAAGTGATCAAAGGCTTTGTAGCTGTAGCCGGATTTTCCCATCCAGCAATTTGCTGTATGAAAGAGATATTCTGTCAGAATATACTTCACATATTTGAGATAGGTGATGAAAAGTGCCCCCGCCACCGGAATGAACAAGATCATCATCAACAAAAGCAGTATGCCTGGATTTCCCAGCAACCAGGCTCCCAGAGGGCCGATCATCAGAAAGAAAAACAGACACCCGCCCATGCTGATGAGCACTGCACAACCTCGAAGAAAACTTTTAGCAATTAGTACCATGGTTTCAGTGGCGTAAATCAGGCCGTCAAGTACTGCACCAATCCCCTTCGCCAGTCCATAGACCCCTTTTCCAAGGATCTTTTTTATCAATATCATCCCACCTTCCACCATCTATCAATATCAATGGCTTTATCACCGCCCATTGACTGCGAAATTATATTTTTCGCACCACCTGATTTTTACACGCCGGACAGGTCACCCTGACTTTTCCCTTGCCCTTGGGAACCCGCAGTGTTTTTTTACAATTAACACACTGAAAATAATGATGGGTTTTTGCATCTTGCCGGCGCCTGTTCAAAAATCCCACTTTATCGATGATGGGACCTACTGCTTTTAAGAATTTCTGGTTTTCCAAACGACGCTGATAGACATTTTTGGAAAATGTACGATAAATACCAACCAACAAAGCTGTATATCCCACCATTACCAGTAATGATAAGCCAGCCCATCGGCCAATGAGGTTTATCACCGCTGCTGACACCAGAAGAAACAGGGAGAAATGGTCACCGCCAGCCCGTCCCACCATCCATCGCTGAAGCCAATTCATATCAACACTCCCTTCCCGATGATCAACACTGATCTTGCCAGCATCAATTCCGTTGATTATATCATACGCATTTTAAAACAGAAACATCATAAATGATCAGAATGAACTCTCCATGAACATGCTGAAAATAATGGTTGTGACTTCATTCTGAGAGCCACCGCAAACTCATCTCGCCAACCCTGCAGGAATTCCATCTTGACAGGGCACCTTTGTCTGACATAACCCACACCCAGATATGTAATGGCTTTGGGTCAGCAGGGATGGCCCCAGCTCCTTCTTTAAACGGTTCAAATAGTCGCTGCACCGGTTCTTATCATGCCCTGCCGGTGTAATGGCATTGACCGGGCATCGATACATACAGGCCCCACAGGTGCCATTGGCATGGAAGGCGCACCATTCCTGGTGATTTCTATATTTTCTTTCATCGGCAGGCAGTGTTGCCTTTACCACCAGACTGGTGAAACGCATGGCTTTTCCCTGCCGGGTGATTAATCCTTCTGAGAGGCCAAAGGTTCCCAAGCCTGCCACAAAAGCTGTGTGTCGGTGGGACCAGTTGGATGCGAATCCATATCGAATGGAATTCTCACGCTGCAACGAGGGCAACAAATCAACAGCCACTGCCTCTATCCCTTCATCTGATAATGCAACAACCAGTCTCCGGCAAAAATCTTTGATGAAAGCTTCCCATTCTCCCCGGGTGACCAGCCATTTATCACAGGGAATCTCCCTCACCCCTGCCTGGTCTTTTTTAGTGGCTGCTGTCTGTGAGAAACCAATGCTTACCACGGTGAGGGTCTCATCGTGTGATTGAAGCTCTTGTGAAGGATTGCTTTTATCATAGACCTCTGACGGCAGCCAGTAAAAATCACCAATGTCATCCCGCAAAAATCCAAACAAGGGGTCATTTCCCGCTGCATATCCAGTGATGGGTGGCTGCCACATGGGCTCCAACGGCAGTTGCAATGATTTAAAGAAGTTCAGCTGCGACGTTTCATAAACCCGCTGAATGATTTGGTTGATTAGCGTTTTCGTCATCCGGTATGCCTCCCTGCCTATGCGGCAAATGGTTCATTGATTTGAATGCCCTTTTACTGAATCAATTCCACAAACTGAACCTGGTAACCATCGGGATCCTGCACAAAAATAAATCGCATGTTCGGAATAAGTATTTCATTATTACTCCTCCTGACCAGAAATATGATTTAAAACGGGTGGCGGTGATATCAGTGCTGCCAGAAAACCGGCGAGGGGAAATATCAGCATGACCAGAATGATGAATTGGTAGTTACCGAAGGTATCAAAGGCGATTCCAAAGGGGAGTGGCCCCAATGCAGAGCCGATAACCATGGCGGTCATACCCATTCCCCGAATGCTGCCCAGATATCGCCGTCCAAAATAGTTTGGCCACCAGACGCCGGTGCTGACCGAATCAATCGCCGAGTAAATACCATGAACCAGTGCGTAGACGATCAGTAACAAACGTGACGGACTGTACAGAACCATGAGCATGGAAACTGCCAATAGTCCAAAATTAAAGGCTTTAAGGCGATGTACCCGATAATGGTCACAAAGCCAGCCTGCCAAAAAAGTCACCGGCAATTGCACCATGGCATATATACTAAGTATTAAGGCTGCAAAAGAAGAGTCAAAACCCTTCTCTCCAATGATTGAGACCATATGGAACGTAATGCCTGTGTTAATCATGGATGGTATTAACATGCAGAAAAGCATCATCCAAAACGCCCGGGTTTTCATTGCTTCTCCAGGTGTCCAATCATGCGCTTCATGCACGCGACCAGGCAGGTTCTCTTGCTGATGTGGCATCTGTGAAAGTTGCTGTTCGTTTTCATAGGCCATCATGCCATCTGGTCCCATTCCTATCTCTTCAGGGCGGTTACGAATTAACAGCCACCCTGCCGGAACCATGATCCCCAATAATAGCAGCGCCCAGAAGCGCCATGCAAATGCGGGGCCATAATTGGTAATCAATCGGTTACTGATCACCGGAATCATAGCTGATCCAGCTACCCCTCCCAGGGCCGTCAGACTGAGGGCAATGCCTCTTTTTCTAACAAACCATTGGGGCGTCAGGGTGGAAGATAGCAGCGACATAGATCCCTGGCCCAGAAAGCGGATCATGAAGAAACCCACCATGAGCATCCAGGGGCTTTTCATGAAGCTCATCCATATGCAGGCTGCTGCCAGCAGTGTGGCAATGACAGGTGTCATCAATCGATGGCCTTTGCCGTCGATCCATCTGCCTGAAAGGGGCATTAACAGCCCGGCAATAAGTGTCGCCATGGAATAGAACCCAGATACAGCAGAACGGCTCCAACCTTCTGATTCAATATAAGAATTGATAAACACGGACACGTTGTAGGTTTGCCCCGGCCCGGAAAAGAATAGGATCAGCGCGCTGATCCCCACAATCACCCAACTATAGCCTGAAAAAGCCAGCGGATTTTTGGTGCGTTCATTATCGGTATATGTGCGTTTCATAGACTCTCCTTAACTGACTTTTCAATTGTTGTCATGCTAGTTGTTATGATGCCAAGGCCACCAAGCCTTTGAACAGGGTTACGGCTGTTTCAATAATTTCATCCGGAAAATCATATTCATAGGTGTGTAACGGTGGATACGTTTCACCGTTACCGATGTAGAAAATGGCTCCTTTGGTCTGTTTTAAATAATGACCAAAGTCTTCTGACCCTCTAAATCCTTTATCCATTTCAATGAGCCGGAAGTCTTTTTGCTGGCAAACCTGGCGCACTTTATCGGCGCTTTCAGTATGGTTTGAGGTCACAGGGAACACATCATTGTATGCAAAACTGACTTCAAGACCATCTTCTCGGGCGTATTGCTGTGCCATGTTTTCAAGATGCACCTGCAACTGATTCAGTTCTTCCTCATATTCAGCTCGGATGGTCAACAGCAAATCACCTTTGCTGGCGGCAATTCCAAAAGCTCTTTCTCCCACGGCCACCTGAATAACTGTTGCCAGCACCAGTCCGCGACTATGTGCCGATGATGTCAACTCAGGCAGCGCGCTGATGAGTCGCGCAATAGCATATGCCGGGTTACGCCCATACTCTGGTTGACTGGCATGAGTCGGCACCCCTTCAAGGTGGATGGTCATCCCCCGGGAGGCAAAGTGCGCTGTTCCGTTAATTACCAGCACTGCGTGCTTTGGCGCTTCGCTCCAATTGTGAAAAGCAAAGATTTCGTCAATACCTTCTTCTTCAATAAAAGCCACGCATTCAGCTGCGCCATCGCCTGTTTCTTCAGCATGCTGGAATAGAAAGAAGACATTTTGGTCTGCTCCCAGCTGCTCAATTTCAAGGGCCAGACCCACCAGGCTGGCAGCATGCCCGTCATGACCACATTTGTGGGCAACCCCTGGGTGTTGAGATGCATGGGGAATATCCAGGTTTTCGTTCATGAGAATAGCGTCGAAATCTGCCCGAAAAGCGATATTTTTTTGAGGGTTCTTTCCCCGGTATACCGCATAAAACCAACGGCCACGGTCTTTAATTTCCAGCTGTGTATGGGTTTTGAGAAATTGAATCAAATGGTTTTTGGTCCAGGTTTCTTCATTGGAAGGCTCCGGATGTTGATGCAATTCATGACGGAGTGTTTTTACCAGTGTCAGGTTTTCGGGTTTCATTTTAGCAGCTCCTTCCCATATTTGATTTCATTGTATCAGGGTTTTATTCTCTGGTCCAGAAAAGGAAAACTGCCGATAGTGGTTATCGGCAGTCGAAAGCTGTTTTTGCAAGACTTCGGGCTTTTGAAGGTTATCCTTTGATCAATCAGTGAACTACTTCATGATCTGACAGATTTTATTGGAAAGCGCCACCGGATCATCCACCGGCAAGCCTTCAATTAATCTGGCCTGCTGATAAAGCAGCTCTGTATACAGCTTAAACTTCTCCTTGTCATCCTGATAGGCCTGTTGTAGCGACTTGAATACTTCGTGGTTCACATTGACTTCAAGTACCTTGTCCGCTTTCACTTCCTGCTCGTTGGGCAGTGCGTTCAGCACTTTCTCCATTTCAATGGAAATATCCCCCTCATTCACCAGGCAAACCGGATGCTGCTTCAGTCTTTTGGAAGCGCGCACCGTTTTAATTTGCTCAGTGAGCATTTCCTTCATTTCAGTAAACAGATCTTTGTTTTCTTTTTCAGCGTCATCAGATGCTTTGTTTTCTTCGGTATCAATGTCAAGGTCGCCACTGGAAACTGACTTGAACTCTTTTTCTTTGTATTCACGCAGCATTTTAATGGCAAACTCATCCACATCATCTGTGAAATACAGAATTTCATAACCTTTGTCTTTCACCATTTCGGTCTGCGGCAGTTTTTCGATGCGATCCACCGAATCGCCCACGGCATAGTAAATGTACTTTTGATCTTCAGGCATGCGAGACACATATTCTGACAGGCTTACCAGCTTGGTTTCCTTGGATGAATGGAATAACAACAGTTCCTGAAGATCATCCCGGTGACTGCCAAAATCGCTGTAGACCCCATACTTTAACTGCCGGCCAAATGACTGGTAGAACTTTTCATAGCTTTCCCGATGATTTTCCAGCAGATCCACCAGTTCTTTCTGAATCTTGCTCTTGATGTTTTTGGCAATGACTTTTAACTGCCCGTCATGCTGCAGCATCTCTCTCGAAATGTTGAGAGACAAGTCTTCTGAATCAACAACACCCTTTACAAAGCTGAAATAATCCGGCAGCAGTTCACCACATTTTTCCATGATCAACACACCATTGGCATAAAGCTCCAGTCCTTTTTCGTACTCACGGGTGTAAAAATCATAGGGTGCTTTTTCAGGAATAAACAGCACCGCCCGATAAGAAACCATTCCTTCTGTATTAATGTGAAGGTGTCTGATGGGTTTGTCGAAGCCAAAGTGCTTTTCAAAATAGAACTTCTCATAGTCATCATCTGTCAGTTCATTACGGTTTTTCTTCCAAATGGGCACCATGCTGTTGATAACCTGTTCTTCAGTGTACTCTTCATATTCTTCCTGGTTATCTTCTTTAGGCTTGGTTCTTGTCACATTCATTTTGATGGGGTAGCGGATAAAGTCGGAATACTTTTTGATAATGGAACGCAGGGTGTACTCTTCCAAGTACTTATCATACTGATCCTCTTCGGTATTTTCCTTGAGCTTTAAAACAATTTCTGTGCCATAGGTTTCTTTCTGACAGGGCTCGACGGTGTACCCTTCAACGCCTTTTGATTCCCATTTGTGCGCTTCTTCAGTTCCAAAAGCTTTGCTGATAATGGTCACTTCATCTGCCACCATAAAAGCTGAATAGAAGCCAACTCCAAACTGCCCTATGATTTCGTGGCCATCTTTTGGCTCATTGTCTTTTTTAAAGGACAGTGAGCCGCTTTTTGCGATAACGCCAATGTTATCCTCCAGTTCTTCTGCCGTCATACCGATTCCGGTGTCGATGATTTTTAGCAGTCTGTTTGCTTTGTCAGCCTCCACCCGAATATAATAGTCGTCTTTATTGAACTGAATGGTTTCATCTGTCAGCGCTTTGTAGTAGACCTTGTCAATGGCATCGCTGGCATTTGAAATCAGTTCCCTGAGAAAAATATCCTTATTGGTGTAGATGGAATGAATCACGATGTCCAGCAGTCGTTTGGTTTCTGCCTGAAACTGTTTGGTTTGCATCTGTACTCCTCCTTCAGTCGATCTTCATTTGTTTTTTTGATTTTCATATACGATGTCACCTTTACGATGTCACCTTTTCCCAAAAAAGGTATACCAAAATCAGCACTGATTGTCAATTATCTTCGGCCAAATTCCATTTTAGCATAAATCAGATTTGATCCGCCAGGGCTTTGGGGTATAATGATGATATCTACAGAAAGGACTGATGCCGAATGGTCAGTACCGTCTGCGCCTTCTTATTATATCAGAAACTGGTGATGACCGTCGTTACCGAAGAGCTGGATACAAAACTCCTTGCATCTGTTAAAGAAGCCGGTGCCAAGGGAGGCACTTTTATTAAGGCAAAGGGCACTGCCCCCTGGCGTGAGTGGGCTTCTTCACGCACCTCTGAGCACCTGGGCAAAGAGCTGCTACTCACCATTGTTCATGAAGATCTGGTGGAAAATCTTTTATCCACCATCGACCGGCAGTTACAACTCTCTCAGTCACCGGCGGGAATTTCATTTGTCATTGATCTGAAACAGGTTCGGGGCGTCATCGGCAGCCTGGAGGAGCTACAGGAGGGGATTATGTTGAAGGAAAGAATTAAAAGCGGCTATGAACTGATCATCACCATTGTGGATCAGGGACGTTCTGGTGTTGTACTGGAAGCCGCTCGAAGTCAGGGAGCCACAGGGGGCACTGTGATGGCCGGCAAAGGTATTGGAGCGCTTGATCAGACCATCCGACTGGAGGTTCCCATTACCCCTGAAAAAGAAATTGTTTTAATCCTGGCGAAAGCAGATAAGGCTGATCTCATCATGGATGCCATTATGGAAAAGGCAGAAATTAATCAACCCGGCAAGGGCATCGCTTTTTTGCTTGATGTGGAGAGAACCGTCGGGCTTCAGCCGTAATCAACGCCATCATACCTTTGAGGAGAGGTTATTCCGTGTTTAATGTTAAAGACTATTTTCATCGCGATGAAGTCGTTGAACTCACTCAACAACTCATCAGCATTCCCAGTCATAAAGATGTTCCCCATCAGGAAAAAGAAGTGGCCGAGTTCATCTATGACTATTGTGGTTCACATGGATTGGAGGTGCAGCTGCAGGAAGTGGTTGATCAGCGCAAAAACGTGCTGGCATTTCTCAGAGGCAGCGGTGTGGGTAATTCGCTGATGCTGAATGGTCATACCGATACCATTACCCCCTACCGCATGACCATTGATCCTTTTCATGAGCGTGTACGGGATGGCTATGTATGGGGACGGGGTGCTGCTGATATGAAGGGCGGCCTGGCTTGCATGATCACTACCATGGTGGCGATGAAGCGGGCAGGTATTGTTCCCGATGGTGATATTGTTTTTGCAGGTGTCATCGGAGAAGAAGGAAAAAGTGAAGGAACAGAACACTTGATTCATTCTGGAATTCGCACCAGCGCCGCCATTGTTGGCGAGCCTTCAAACTACGAATATGCCGTGGGACACCGCGGCCTGGAATGGTTTGATGTGGTTTTTACCGGTAGAGCTTCTCACAGTGGCAGCCCTGAAAACAGTGTGAATGCCATTGAAAAAGCAGCTGAGTTCATCTACCGGGCCAAACGCGAGCTTTATCCCAAGATACGACAACGAGAAGATGAATTCATGGGTGTTTCTCTGATGAATGTGGGAATTATTGAAGGTGGTCTGGGACAAAGCACCGTGGCCGACCAGTGCACAGTGAAAATCGACCGCCGTTATATCCCTGGCGAAACTGTGGAATCGGTTCTTCAGGAATATCAGGATCTCCTAAACAGTATGAAGGAAGAAGATCCTGCCATGGAGGCTACCATCATCAAAAGCGCAGAAAACGTCACTGCCTTAAACCACCCGCCGCTCATCACACCCATGTCTGAACCCATTGTTCATGCCGTTAAGACCGCTCTCAGGGAGGTGATTCAACGCGACCCCAAAATCACCCGGGGCCGGGGCTGGACCGATGCCGCCCTCCTCAGTGTCTATGGAAAAATCCCCACAGTCGTCGTTGGACCGGGGGATATTCGCCTATCCCATACGGAGGCGGAGCGCATCGCCATCAGGGATCTTGTCAATACGGTGGATGTTTATGCACGCATCATCGATAATTTTTGCATCAAAGACAAGATCATGGACGAAAACAGCACTCTCATCATGGATTGACTGGGGTAACCAATGATTCGTTCATCTCTTTTCTGCACCGTTGGCAGATACCTGTCATCATAATTGTTATATCTTCAATAACGTCTTGATATTTTTTCTCAATATAGTCCCGCTGTTCCACCATATCCCGGAACACCTGATGATCCGAATATTCTCTGATGGTACCGCACCGGTTGCACTTAAAGTGGATGTGCATTTTCTTCTGGCTGAAAAGGTACAATTCGTAATAACGGTCGTGATGAATCGCCAGCTCTTTGATGATCCCCATTTTGAGCAGTATGTCGATGGTGCGGTAGACTGTCGGAAGACTGATGCCCTTACCCTTTATTTGTTCATACACTTCTTCCGGTATTAAGTGCCTGTCTGTCTCAAGAAAAAGGCGTATGATGATTTCCCGCGTTTTAGTGATACGGTACCCTTCAGATTTGATCATCTGTATGATCTCAGCGACTTTTTTGTCCATGACCAACACCACCTTTGCTCTCCCAGTTCATGTGATGGGCTTATTGATTCGTTCATCTTTCAGAGGTTTCAATTTTATATTGTTCCCCGAATCATTGTATCAACTTCATCCCACTCCTGATTCGATTCGAATGAAAGGCCAGTGATCTCTGCTGCAACTTGAGTCAGTGGCATGAGATCGTTTTTGCATATGTTGGCCAGAGTGTATTTTCGACATAGTGCCATCAACTGCTGAAGTCCTGTATTGGTTTTTTGAACATACCGGTAGACACCCAATGCTCCTGCAGGCATGTTAAAGGCTGCTGTTCCATATCGCTGTAACAGTGCTGCCAACTCTTCCAACTCTTGTTGACTGTCAGTGTTTTTTATTTGACTGCCTGCATTCTCACCCACCATGGCCGCCGCCATGGCTGCTCTTCCAATTCCGATGATCTTAACATGCGAACTCCCAAGAGCGAGCCCTTTGAATATCTGATCCTCAAATGCAAAACCTCCGGCAATGGCTGCGTCAGGAACATAGAAACCCTGTCGGCTCATTTTCTCGCAAATTTCGTTCAAAATACCCAACATGTACACCGTGGGATATCCCCATTCATTCATCATACGGATGGGACTGTTACCGGTTCCGCCGCCGGCGGTATCCACCGTAACCAGATCAACACCGGCCTTTGAAGCCATCAACATTAGACGAGCCATATCAGAAATTCTAAAAGGACCGGTTTTTACAGCTACAAACTTAACTCCCATGGCTCTCAGTGATTTGACACGATCGATCAAATAGTCCTCCGTCCACGCGGGCAGTTTCCCAATTTTATAAAATGGCCCTGCCATTCCTTTGCCATAAGCCTCCTGCACCGTCACACTTTCCGGATCAGGATCAATTGTATATCCCAGCTTTTTCAACTCTATTGCCTTTTCAATAGTGGGCACTTTTCCCATTCCCTGTATACCCTTGGCCGCCTGAGCCACTTTCAACTCCACCGCCTCAAAACCCACCACATTCACAGCATATTCCAACAGTCCCAGACGCTCATCATCAGGATTTGCCTGCACCATCAGTGCGCCATGTCCATCGTAATATTGATAAAACGCCTCATGCATTTTGTGCAATAAAGGTAGTTTTGTTATTTTTCCATTGTTAAATGCTGCATTGGGATCTGTTGTAGGCATGTCTTCACCAATAACAGCCATCACACCACTTAAGGCCGCACCACCAAAGTACCCCTTCCAGTTAAGCTTCGCCATGGCAGGAAAGATATACGGTGCCCGCAGTTTGATACGTGTGTCCTTTGCACCTACTTCACAGCAAATGTCCGCATGGCAATACGCCAGTTGGTCAGCCGATGATCCGTAGGCCCCGAAACACCTGCCATTAATATTCAGGTGCGAAAGATCGACGGGATAATCCTTTTCAGAGGCTGCCTGTGAAGTCGCCCGCGCCGTTGGGTAAAGTACTTCAGGTCCCCTAAGCGCAGACTGTCCAACTTCACATGGTCCGTTGCAGTTATCTGTACAAACAGTACACATTCCGGTGGTCGGTGAATAGTCTTCTGGAGTTCGAATGCTGGTTTTATTGGTTGTGGTGGCATTATAGCGACTAAAGCTCATGGTCACCCTCCTTCTCTCACACACGTCATAATGGAAAACACCTCATAACATGATTTGTGTCGATCTTTCTGACACAAGCGATTCTACTTATATTGTAGCTCTTTTTGAACATATGTCAAATATAATTTCTGCCTATGACTCTCAGTCATATCACAGCTCATTCATGTTTGAGATGAAACCAAATTATCCGTTAACATCGGTTCGCATATAAAACCCCCACGACAGCAGCCTGATATCTGATTAATATCAAACCTATGCCTTGGGGGACAGTATGGGTAAGCAGCATGACTCTATGGTTTCTTTGATTATTCAGGTGAACTGTTTGGAGTTCTTTTTGATGTGTTGTAGCCCAGTTCATAATAATGGTTCTGATTAAACGTGAAGGTTTTTATTATGTCCAATCCGAGTTTTTCTGTGTGTGCTTTCAACGATCTGGGATTTGTCTGGTTTATAAAAGTGATTAGAATAGGAAACCGCTTGTGCATTTGTGTTCTGGAGAACTCAAAAAGATTGGGAAGTACCTCTGTGCCCCGATAGTCTTTATGAATGCAGATAGGCCCATATTGATATGAATTTTCAACTGATAGCATACGGCCCATGTATTCTGTTTCTGGCAGATCTTGAATCATGTGCTGAAAAAGGGGCCAGGCTGACCAATAATCCCAGGATGCTGCCATGGCATAACCCACCACTTGATCACCATCACAGGCAATTGCCAACCCATTTTCGGTCTCAATAAGTCCCCTGAACTGTTCTTCGGTAAACAGAGTTGTAACAAATCCGTCTGGTTTATCAGCATCGCTGATGGTGGACACGTGGTAAAGCTGCTGTAAGGCTGAAATCTCGGGAATATCTTCAATCGTTGCGTTTCTGTAATTCATTCAGTTTCCACTCCTTCTACTCCTATATTTTCACCTTGTTGTTTTTTCCATTTCTATCATACCACTTCCATCAACGGCTGAGAAATCATCTTTCCTTTCAGCACAAATGCTTATACCGCAACCGCGCGCCCGACTCACTTGTTGCCTATATAGTCGGTATCCATTGTTACTGTCTCGCATTGGCGTCAATAGCTGAATTTCTTCATAGTAGCGCAGCATACGGGAACTGACACCTGCCCGTTTCGCCAGTTCTCTGATGCTGTATGTCATTATTATCACTTCAAAACCCTGTCTTCATTGAACATCCTGTCATTCATCGGCCGCTGAATGATCTTAATACCATGATAAACCATGACACAACATTAAGGTCAATCAGTTTTTGTCTATTCTTTCGAACTCATTTTTTCGTCAGATTGAGTGATTCCCATAAATTGGGTAAATAACTAATATGAATGCTCTAGCCGTTCCGGGTACTTCCACTTATGGAAAGGGTTGAAACTGTGGATACTATTTCATTTAACGCAGAGATTTGCAAAATCAATACCTGGCATATTCTGCGCATTCCCGCTAACGTCAGTCAACAGCTTCCATCCCGGGGAATGGTAATGATTCAGGGAACCCTTAACGGATTTCCTTTTAAGATCCCGCTTGAACCCGACGGAGCCGGCAGCCACTGGTTTCGAACGGATCATCTTCTGCCTAATGCTGCACAGCTAAATGTCGATGATGCTGTTTCCTTGGTTATTGAGCCAATGAAGGATTGGCTTGAGCCAGAAGTGCCACCGGACTTACAGCAAGCCATCCGTTCAGGAGAAGTTGAAAATCAGTGGAACATCATAACAACCAAGGCTCGCTGGGAGTGGATTCGCTGGATTCGATTCAGCAACAATCCGGCAACCCGCAAAAAAAGAATTAAAACAGCTTGCGCTATGTTAAAAACAGGAAAGAAGAGACCTTGCTGCTTTGATCAAAGCCGTTGCACAGAAACAGCTGTTTCAAAAAATGGGATTTTGCTGAGTGTGTCATCCAATTATGCCCCTCTCCAGAAGTCAATCGATTGTAAAAAAGTATTCGGTATCTGCACCTTTCGCGTACATGAATGATCTTCTCATTAGTAAAGACTACCAGTGATGACTGACAGCCGTTTGTAACTGCAATTTTGAAACTGACATTACTTCCCATTGAGTACCACCTGCGTGATGAATTTCCCATTGTTCACAGAGAACCCCGCCATCCCATCATAACGCTCAGCAGTATACAGAATGCTTTTAGTACCTGTTCCACCAATGAGCTTTTGTGTGACAGGCAGTTCCTCATCAAAAGTGATATCTGTACGACAGGTGTTCTCCACCTTCACCCGCAAACGGTGGTCAATGTATTTGATGGTAACGCTGATTTCCTTTTCCCTGTCCTCTGGCAGGCGAAGACATCCTTCAAGGGCATTTTCCAACGCATTTCCAAGTACACAGGTAAGATCGATGTTATCGATGCCAATGCTCGCAGACAGATTGACATGAAAGGTTGTTTTGATGTTCTTTTCTTCTGCTTTGCTGGCATAGAGATTCAGAATGCTGTTGGCAATTGGATTCAGGCAAAATGCCTGGGTGCGGTGGGCATCCAGTGTTTCGTCAAAACTTTTCACATAATTTTTCAAGGTGTCCATATCTCCACTTTGCAGCAGCCCCATAATAACAGCATTGTGGTGGTGCATGTCATGCTTTTGCTGAAAAGCCAGTGTTGCCGTAGCTTTCTGACGAACCAGCTCCAGTTCCCACAATTTTTCCTGTTGTGCCATAAGCAGTTGCCGCTTTTCCAGTACGTACTTTTCCACAATGGCACTTGCTTGTATATACAGGAGATGGTACACGGCTAAAAACAGCATGTACACCGTTGCAATGACATATCTTGACCAATTTCCGCTATTCCAATACCAATAGGGTGCCGGATAATACAGTACCATGATCTGCATCATTAAAAACATCAACGGAACCAGTGTGGCCATGCGCCACTCCTTATCCAGGGTTTCCACCAGCATTCGAAAACGTGGACGAACATATTTAAACAGCAGCGGCAATATCACAAGGTAGATCCCCATGCGTATGATGATGCGTGCGCCAATAAAAGCATTCCCGTCAAAACCTATGGAAAAATTATCACTGACATAGCTGATGGATACATATATGTTGACAAAGGTGAGAAAAATGAAGAGAGATACGAAAAGCCGGTCACCAGAGCAAATTAAAAACCATGAAAGCTGTATCAATAGAATGACAAGTATGGCAAAACGGTCAACCGAATCATTGCCTCGGGTGAAAAGTGTGTAAGATAGGAGACTGATCCCAAAAATCATGACAACGAGTCCTGACATGATTCGCTTTTTCACAGGCTCCTTAAAGCGCATCATAGAGGAAGCTATTAACGTAAAACCAATGACTGACTGCAAAAATGATAAAAAGACCAGACTTCTATACAACACGTCAGCTTCCCCCTTGTTTTGTGATGACTTTCTTCTTTATGATGGCCTGCCATTTAAAGATAGCATAGCATAAATTGACTAAAAACCATTTTTTTGGGGTGATTGCCATTTGATTCGGGGTATTTGCCTTGTTTATTCATCTGAGGTCATTTGAAAACTGAGAAATGCTACTTTCAGCTTCTGATAAGCACGGTAGGGGAATGCCAATTGTTCACCCGAATCAAAGATGATGGCATCTTTCGTTATTTGTCGAATGTATTTCAGATTTACATTAATGGAAACGCCGCTTCTCACAAAAAACTTGGCTGGTAATAAAAGCTCAAACAATTCTGTGGCAGTCATGCGCACTTCAATTTTTTCTCCTTGTATCGTGTGTATGATTTGATAATTGTTTTTGCCTGTTTCGGTAAAGACTACATCCCTTGTAAAAAGACGCACCATCCCTTCTGACGTCTTGAGCGTAATCAGGTGACGTCTATCTACTTTCAGTCGATGGAACACCTTGTCTAACGCCTTAAAAAATTCACTTTCTGTATAGGGCTTCACCAGATACTGAGCCGCATCCACTTGAAAGGCCTCAATGGCATGGTCGTGAGAAGTGGTCAAAAAAATAATTTCTCCTTTGGCATCCAATTGACGTAGTTCCCGTGCAGCATCTGTTCCAAGCATGCCAGCCATATAGACATCCAGTAGGAATATGTCGAAGCCTCCATGTTCTTCCACATGAGACACTAACTCCAGAGGGGCAGAGAAGGAATCAATTGTGTATTCATAATGAGAGTGTGCCTGTATATACTTAAAAAGAAAGTCGTGTGCGCGCTGAATTTCCTGATCTTCGTCATCGCAGATCGCTATACGAATCATACGGCCCCTCCTTTTTCGTTGTGTGAAACTAATGTGCAATTGTTTTTTTGGCATTTAACATCCATGCCTGTGTCTTATAGTTTAACGATTCTTTCCGGGTTTTACCAGTTTTCTTTATTCATTTCGTATTATACTTCTTATTCGAAATCTGCCGAGCATTGTTTTCAACTCAGTTAGCAGAACATCAAATCCACATATTTCAATTTTTTAGGGCAAAACAAAACCACCTGCCGACAAAGCTCTTATCAATAGGTGGTCCTTCATTTGGGTTGCGTGCAGTCAATTGATTCGTGGCGCTGTCACCCAAAGGGCTGCCCACAATAACTGACCGTCCTTTGCAGTATCGTTTATCGTTGGCTAAACCGCTAAGAGTTATGCTTATAGTTGAATTGAATGAAAAATGGAATCTGCAGTATTAATATGCATATCGAACCCAGTTTTCTCCAATGGCGCTGTATTGTATGCAGCCATTAAGACTACAGAAATTGAATCCACTCTTCCCTTGTCTTTTTGCTTCATACATGGTGGAATCTGCATTTCTCAGCAGTGTTTGCCTGTCTTGACCATCTTGAAGATAATGGGCCACACCTACGGAAGTATTAACGCAAAACCTATGATCGTCCCTGTATGATCACCGTGACCTTCTCACTGTCTAGATAACCCTGTCCCGCATCGGTTTAGGAGACCTCCAGGTCGTAACGAATATAACTGAAGCGATTTTAAGCGCTGCGCCATCGGGACGAATGAGGCTAATGCCCATGGAAAGTACACGGATATCATCCGCAACAAAGTTAGTCGTTGTAACCATCTTGTTATTGGTGGTTTTAGGCCAAGTCTCCGATAGAGAGTCGGCAAATTTCTGGCTAATTTCCGCCTGGGTTTCACTCACTAGATTACCGTTATCATCGGTGGTCTGGGAGGTAAACTCGCTGTCGGCAGCCATGTATACACCCATATAATCATTCTTGTCTGTTAATTTGTAACTGGCAGGCTTGAGTGATGAACATTGATTCTTACATCACCATCAGCATTTCTGTAATAGCCAAATGTTTTATCGACGGTGGTTACTTCACCTTTGTCGTTGGTAATGTGTACATTACCCATCCAAAGAGCTATTTCTCCATTTATAATCGATTTTCCGTTGGTGTCGAACTCTACAACAGTCCATGGTTTGAGGGCAAAACCGTCTTGAGCGCGTTCAGTGCCGATAAAATAGGTTGTTGCACCTTCTTCAGTAAACCTGAAAGTATATGGGTTTTGCGAAAGGGTGGGCTTAAACAAAACAGTTCCGTCGTCATATCCATACAGACTGTCCATGACAACTTGCGCAACAGCCACATAATCATCGCCGGTGGCATAGGCAGTGCTAATATCAACAAGGCCTTTGCCCCATGCTGCTTGAGCTGCAGCAATTTCTGCTTCGGTAATTGGCTTAACAGCGTTTTCGGCGGATAAGCCTTCAGTTGTTACAAGCACTGTATTTGTTTCATAGCGATAATCCACTGCTAAGCCAAGTGTTTCTGCAAGAGCACGAAGGGGTAAAAAGGTTCTACCCTCAATAATAAATGGCTCACTGTCAGCTGAGAAATTGACCGCGTTTCCATCAACCTCAACCCTAACGCCAGAGATCATTTCCTTAACCACGGGGCTTGCCATCACCACCACACTGGAAAGTAACGCCATCATCAACATACCAGCAATGAAAAACCTTACTGCTTTCATCGTTTCTTTCATTTGACTAATCACACTCCTGTTCGTTTTTAGTGGCGTACTTGATCCAACTGTTAAACCTCTTTTAATTGATCTCCTTAGGCTACCTGCTGGGAAAATGATTTCATTGGACATGGGATTATAAAATACATTTACATTATCGACTGGTCCCAACTATTAATATTTATCCACAGGCTTATAAAGTTCCAATTTTTTATTTCTTTTTTTCGCTAAGTACAGCAACTGCATTTTCAGAGATATATTTTCTTAATCTCTATATATCAACACAAAAAAGTAACCGTAACCGCTTTTGGTGCAATTGCCATCATTTTAGGGGCAATTGCATTCTTTGACGAAATTATGCATCTACCATCGTAAATCCGCTCTGCGATTTTGGTCTGTTTATCATGGATGACTAACTGACATTTTCATCGAGATCACAGCCAGGAAGCTTTTTGAACTCATATTTAACTGTCCACTTGCACAGCATCAACGTGATTATCGTCGATCCATGTGCCGGAGTTCAAGTGTATTTTTCGCCATTTGCTCACATATGGTCCACACTGACGTATGGAGGAATAAATCAAGGCGAGCATTGATGCTGCCTTGATACAAGGCGTTCCAGCTTTCCCGAACCTGCTTGTGATCTTTGACCACGCCCGGAAAAACCGCCTGCTATGCCTTGGGTCATTCCATGAATCTGCGCCCGGTAATGGCAACATGCTTGTTTAACTCAAAACTATATCATCAATCAAGTAATTTGGCACTATTGTCATCCCGCCCATTACATTGATTGGTTCTTGAGAATAACTAACCATTTTGAGCGATACACGTTACTCACCCTTTTAGAAAAGTCGACCAAAATTCAGCTCCGAAATAATATGACTCAGTTCCCCGTCGGCTAAAGTATCAAGAACGTACACATAAATTGTAAACATAAATTTCTTCCATTTTCATTAGGTTTCTAATTCGCCGCAGCTATAATGTTCATGTGATTCAAAGATGTGATTGGTTAATAAGCCACCTTAATCCGTGACACAACGGCACCTGAATAACAGTCAAACATTTGGAATAACAACACATTTTTATTATACACCACTTCACCCGCCAGGTGAACTCCTGTATAATAAAGGTATGCCAATACCCGAGGGATGATGGCATGAAAAAGTACAAGATTCAAACGATCAAAAGAAGTCTTTATTCCCTACGGTGTCCTGGCCAGGAAAGCCCATTGATAATGCACCAATCTCCTGTATGAAAACAGAGTGGCTGAAGAACATTTCGAATGAGTGCTGTTGAGGTTATTCAAGAAGTGATGGATTATGTTGAATTTTATAATCACTCCCGGTATCAACTAAAGCACCAAATGACCCCGGCAGAAAAAAGGGCAGAGTTGGAAAATAAATATTCACTTGCTATTTGAACCACCGTTGTTTCCGTTCCAAGGGATTCAGATCACTGCCAAATTGATCTCTTGATGGATCAATATCCCGACTACAGTGTCAAATTTTAAGGTTTTGGGGCCTTTGGAGCTTCGACAGTTGTTTTTGTGTTGAATGTCACGGATTCAGGAAATCTTCATCCTTTAACCATTGAAAGGCTAGATTTTTGCCATGTCATTTCGACGCAGACAAGAACAGGGAACAGAATAAAACCTGTCCCCCGCGGGCCATTAAATCATATGCGGATAAAAATGGCATGACCATTGCTGGAACCATAATGATGAAGAACACTCCGCTACTTCAGACGATTGCCCCGGCTTTCAACGAATGATGAAGGATGCAAAAACGGACAGTTTGATGCTGTATTGATCCACAAACTGGACAGATTTGCCAGGAATCGGTACAATTCGGCTTTTCCTTTGGTCACCTTCCGCAGTTGCCTGTAGTAGCTTTCCTGTTTAAGCCGATCCCAAATGACCAATTGCTGACGTACTTGCCTGTCCGAAAATTGCCAGATATAATGACCATAACAAATCTTGAGAAAGGAAAGACGCCCCTGTTAGATAGACTGCTTCCGACAGCAGTCTCAGGGACGTCCAACACAACTCTTATGGTCATTTTATCAGAGTATAGGCTGGATGAAAACCCCGAAACCGGTGTTTTTTGTTAGGAGTTTGGAGCCATTTTTCTGCCCCTGCTGCCATTCTTCAGAAAAAAAGGTCATTGGAAGTCGGAACCGGAAGGTCCTTGAGGCTCACGAGGCCAACGGAGACCTTGTAGAGAAGGTCCTTCGTATCCGCAGACTCCAGTGCAAATCCTGTCTGAAGATCCATCACCAACTGCCGGACCTTCTAATCCCCTACAAGCATCATGCAGCGGCACTCATGGAATCTACCCTGGAGGAACAAGAAGTACCCGTGGAAGAATCCACCCTCAGGCGCTGGAAAGTCTGGTTTGACGGCATCACCTGCCACCTGTTGGGTGCCCTGCACACCATGGAGCGGAAGGAAACAATGGAAAAGACTCCCCTCATGGGAACTGCACTTCAACGGTTCCGAAAGTATGTAGGCAGTGCCCCCGGCTGGCTGGGCCGCATTGTCCAAAGCCTGGTGAAAAAGAACCTCTGGGTACAGACCCGTTCGGCCTTTTGTGCCAGGTAAGATCAGTGTATGGTGATGACAATCCCACCGATGAAAGGATGATTGTCATGACCAAGGACAAGCACCAACGGCAGCTGGCGGAAAATCGGATGAAACTCATCGCCCCCCTCTTGACCCCCAGCCTGGACAAAGCCAGTTATCAGAAACTCAAAGACCAGATCAGCCAGGAAACCGGCCTGTCAGAACGCACCCTGCGCCGGTACCTTTCCCGATACCAGGAAAGAGGCTACGACGGCCTGATCTATGGGGCACAGAGTCAAAAGCCCATCATTGATGATCATATGGTCAGCCTGGTCATTGGCGGGGAGATGGCATAACGCAGATGCCTCCAAAGCGATAAACCTTCTTATGACTTTGACCGGTTTTTTCCTTTCCGGGAGGATAGGGCTCTGCTGAGGAGCAACCCGAGCGCCTGGTCTGGGGCAAGACGCGTATGACTCCCTCCGGTTCCCGGAGGGCAGAAAGCCGGTCAACGAAACCTGATGTGGAAAACCCAAAAGTGACAAAAGTGCTTTTGGGTTTTCCGGTCACAAAGTCCGGCAGTTTTCGGTCAGTTTAGGCCGTCTGGTTCCGGTCAGCTAGCGATAGCACTCACAGTGAAACACACTAGTCCAGTCACAGGACTAGTCTAGCTGTTATCGTTTTTCACACTTCAATATAAATCCATTAAAAAAATGCACACCCCGTGGCTTCCAGATTGGAGGCTAAAGGGTGTGCTTGTCATTAGATCTATTCTATCAACCTGTCTGCATAGTGACTTGTTCTTTCTGCTGTATTGAATGGAAAGGCGTTTCTTCCAGATGATGGACTTGAACCTCAGTCCCATCCTTAAAATGAAACATCAATCTGCCATCTATTAGGACTGTGACACGTTCTATGATCAACACCCAGAGACCTTCTTCAAAATCCGTCAGTGTTTCGTCTGCTTTTTCTATGTGCTTTATAAATCGTTCCATTTCCCGATTCTTGTCCTTCCGCCCCTTTTTCTGTCTTTCCAGTTGGTCAATTCCTTCCACTGCCTGTTGATACCTATCCAGATACCCCTTGTAACTCTCCTGCCATGTTTCCGGATCAACTACCCGATGAGCGTTTTCTTCAATGGCTTGCCTGACCAGCTTTGCAGCCATTTCCTTTTCCTGCTGCAGCTCTTCCAGTTCCTCCTCAATGTCCTTCACATGGCACAGGGTCTTTTGTGCTAATCGGCAGTTTTCAACTAGCTTCTCCCGGTATTCTAATAGTGAAGTAAACGCCCTCAGGAACTTCTCTTTCACTTCTTCCGTCACATGGGGGGTGGCGCACCGGACCTCACCCTTGAATTTGTCGTTGCATTGCCAGATGGTCCGCCTGTACTTTGTGTTAGACCCCCAGACCTTGGAGCCGTAGAACCCGCCGCACTGTCCGCAGACCAGGCGTGCCGACAGAAAGCTGTACTTTTGTTTTGTTGCCTTTGATGTAAACTGTTGCTTCTCCCCAGTCCACTTGGGCAGCTTCACCTGGATCAAACTCCAGCGGCATAAAAGCTTCTTTGTGTTTAGGTCTCATTTCATTGACAATATTTCGAATGGTGGATTCGCCACCGGTAAAGGCTTTTTCACGTTTTAGGCGGTGATAGATTTGCCTGGCTGTATGACTTTGATTTTTCAAACCTTCCGCTTGATCCTGATCCAGACATTCTTGGATAAAAGCACGGATTTCTTCCGCCACAACGGATGATATTCGTTCATAGGGTTTTCGGTCCCAGGGAACATGGTTGCCTTCGCAGTGCTTCTTGACTGTATTTCTGGAGATGCTTAATGTTCGGGAAATTGCTCGTTGTGTCATACCTTCTTGGGTAAACATACGTCTGATTTGACCATACAGTTCCACGTCCACGATCACACCTTTCACACTCCAATCAATTAATTTGATGCTTTCAATTGTATAGGAGTTTGGATTAGGTGGCTCACTTATTCATCAGCACGAAGTATGATTTTGGCTCACTATCAGATTAGCATAGGCAATTTGACAAGGGGTGTGCATTTTAGTTTAGGAGTGTGCATTGTTCTGAAGATTTCGCCCTAAACTCTTTCAATCAAGCTTCTTATTTCTCTAAGAAAACATCCTTTAGCAAACCTAACAATTCTTCGAAATCAGTTCCTTTTATTCTCAAATTCCTTAAATCTGGCTTGTCTGTAAGAATCAGCTCAGAAAATTCTGTGATGTCTTTTTGGATTCCTTTTGCCGTTTCAATTTTTTTAGAAGGTGTCACATTGGATAATAACCTAAAGACATCGTTTTTATGCTTTCGCATGTTTTTTGAATCCACTTGCTCTCCAGCTTCTTTTCTTTTTTTCATATCCAGCCAGGCTTTCATTTTGAAAAGAATGATGGTTTCAATTTCAATGATTGAGTAACCATCAACACTTCGCTTCCCTTTCACCAGCGAATCATAATAGACGTCATTTAGAAGTATGGCTGATAAACTGACAATGCTTTCGTCTATATGGATCGGTGTTAGTCCAGTATCAAATTTCAGTTCCATGTTAGCAGGTTTCTTGCTGAATAGTTCAATCATTTTAGGAAAAGATGGATCCTTCGGTTCAGTGAACCGATAGAACTGATATTCCCCTTCATTCTTCTCACGAGTATCATAACCACCATCTTCAATAAACTTCCAAAAGGTTTCTCCAAAAGACAAATCAAGCGCTTCAATAATGAGTACTATATCCAAGTCTTTGGTCGCTCGAAATGAAGCTCCTAACTCATCCATAATCAGGTCACATGCTGTGCCGCCGATAAAAACATATTGATTTGTATGCTCTCTAAAATACTCTTTAAATTTCTCTAGTCCGTGTACCATGACTCACCTCGCAAGATCGTTTCTAGCGCTTGTTCAACCCTTTCATCCGTTTCTTCCTTTAGGGATGCATATAAAGACATGACATCCACATGCTGTTTTTTAGCGAATAGCTTGGGATCATAATGCCAAAGTTGAAGCTCAACCAGTTGCGTGTCTTTTATCATGTCTTGGTTCTTAACAATTTCAAGGTGTTCTTCATCAAGCTGTTTTCCATGCATTGCCATGACTGGATGATCGGGCGGATTGATCATGGATAACCCTGCCAGTGCTTCAAAGCCAGCAGTCAAAGCACCTACAGGTCTTGTTCTTGTATAGATGGTTCTTCTTACTGGGGTACTTAGATACTTCCTGCCAATCACAAAATAATCCGGATCTGGAATTCTTTTATATTCTTTGCTTCTCCCCGTCTTTCCACCAACCTCGTAAGTGACTAGATTCGCATGGTACAGGTCATTCAGCGCTCTGGAAGCTGTCATGTGATTAAACCCCATCTTTTCTGCAAACTTGGTCATATTCACAACGTCATCTTTATGGTACAAGAAATACAAGTATGCAACCTGAGCAGGCGCTGTGAAGCGCTTCAATTCTTGTTCCGCTTGCTCTTGTGCCTTTTTCAAATCAAGCCCCAAGAATGGCAAGTACATCTGTCCGTCTTCAATCACAAAAGGGATTCTTCTTTCAATTAACGTTTTTCTTCTATACCTTGAAAGGGTTTTATACAGGAGCACTACGTGACAGTCTGTAAGGTTTTTAATTTGCTTAATATGTTTTTGAAGTTGATCGATATTCGGCATCTCATGAATGACTTCCATCAAAATACATTGAGTTTCAAGGATTTTCATGTCATAAAAATGATAACTGTTTCTCAAAAACAGTGGGAAACGATTTTTTTTATGCCATGGCTCTACGGTTAAATCTTCGTCGATATTCTCTTTCAAATAAGACTCAGCAACCATCATCAATGAAACCACCTCCAAACATAACGTTTCACGTATTAATATACCACTCAATTTGTTTGATTGCAATTTATTTTGTTATATTATTTATTGGCCTTACTTTTAGATTAGCATAAGCAAAATCGACATTCACCCTCAAATACTCATCTAAAAATCACCCAGTCAGTTACCACGCCCGAATCACAAAACCTCCAAACCCACTCATTTCAGCTGTTTAAGGGCAAAATAAAAACCACCTATCGATAAATGCCCTTTATCAATAGGTGGTACTTCTTTTGAAGAAGGAACCATAGATTGATAAAATGCACACCCCCTGTCGAAAGTTCAACGATTTGACGATAGGGGTGTGCATTTCTATTGAGGGGTGTGCATTTCTATTGAGGGGTGTGCATCTTTGTGAAGGTTCCCGCACCTGGTTCTGGTGGGGTATGGCTGCACTTCAAGCCAATCAGGTAAGCAACCGGGTGGTACGTTGTAACACGGGCGGTGGTCACTATACTCCACCCCGGGAAGGCGGCTGGAAACTACCCCCGTTCTGTGGCCATGGTTTTTAACGTTGACGATAACTCGTTTCTATTCGGCCGTCACTGTAAATATAACTGAGGTTACTCATGTTAGAAATACACCAGGGTTCCATATCCCTATCTAGACCTATACTGATACTGTAGTCTTCCTGAGTGCTCCAGTTAACTGAAAAACTAACTACTTCGCCGCCAACACTATTGATATACCTATCATTACGCTCAATAACCTCCCCTTTAAGAAGCGCGGATGTTCGCACATCCCATCCACAACCCACAGGCATTTGGGGCAGATACATCTCAATGGTATTGCCGGTTAGTTTGATGGTTGATGACGCAGCGTTTAGGTAGGCATCGACCACTTCATCTTTTATCGTAGTGAATCCCCACACTTGATGAATTATATCATCTTTGTTTTTGGGAAGTCCCGCATCCAGGGCTGAGTAATCATTGCCAGGCTGGGGCTGGGGTTCTGGCTCCAGCTCCGGCGTGGGCTCCGGTCCTGTGACAGGCAGGCTGTCAGGGTCCGTGTACAGGAACACGTCAATGCCCCCCAGGTTGTTATGCGCCCAATCTACTCCTACACCAAAGTTTTCACTGACAAAGCGCAGGGGGACGTAGGTTCTGCCCCCCACAATGAGGGCCCGGGTGTCCATGGTGACGGAGGCTCCCCGGACCATGGCGGTGGCACTGCCGATGGTGAGGAACATTTCGTTGTTGATGCCCACTCGCTGGGCGCCTTCGTCCCAGGTGATGGCCATGCCCAGGTTTTCGCTGACCACCCGGACGGGGACCAAGGTCCGGTTGCTGTTGTCCACAAAGGGGTGACGCCCCTGATCCCCCTGGTGGTGGTCAATGAACAGGTGGCCCTTTCCGGTCTGGAAGCCATCAAGGCTTTTTGGGAGCCGGAAGCCCTGGCAGGGTACCTGGCAGGAGAGGCACACGCTGCTGCTCCGGCAGGTGACAGGCCCCTTGCCTTTACCCTGCCGGTGATCCTCGCGGCCGGGTTCCTGGACGGCCTTAACCCCTGCGCCCTGGCCATGCTCATGTTCCTGTTGTCCTATGTGATGATGGCCGGGGTCCAGGGGGAGGATTACCGGCGGATCCTGACGGTGGGGTGGATCTATGCCGGCGCCACCTTTCTCACGTACTTTGTCATCGGGGCCGGGTTGATGACATTTTTGCTGCAACTGGCGTTTCTGCCCCTGGCCCTGCGGCTGGTCTATGGCCTGACAGTGCTTTTTTGCCTGGCCTTTGCCGGGCTGAACCTCCTGGATTACCATCATTTAAAGTCGGGGAATGAAAAAGCGGTGAAAACCCAGCTGCCCAAAAAGCTGAAGCACGTCATCCACCGCCTGGTGCGCAACCGTGTGTCCCCCACCAGCCTTTACCTGACCACTTTTTTTGTCAGTGTCCTGATCTCCCTCATTGACTTTCTCTGTACCGGCCAGATTTACCTGCCCACCCTGACCTTTCTGCTGTCCACCCGGCCGGATAGGTGGCAGCTTTACGGCTTGCTGGCTTTGTACAACCTGATGTTCATTGTCCCCATTGTCCTGGTGTTTTACGCTGTCTATGGCGCCAAGACCCTCCTCACTGTGTCAGACACCCTGACCCGCCACCTGAAACACATCAAGCTGGCCGGGGCCCTTTTTTACACCGGGATGGCGGGTTACGTGGGGATGATGTTGTGGCGGCTGTTGTAACTGTATCGGAGGTGCTATGTGTCCATGAACCACCCTACCCTGCGCAACCCCCTTGTTTGGCTGCTGTTGCTGTTGTCCCTTTCCCTGAGCGCCTGCAGTGGGGCCTCTGACGCCTCCCAGGAGGAGGCCTTTGACAGTGTTGAAAGCTACCTGGACTTTGCTGCCGGTACTGACGCCCCTCTTTTCCCGGAAGGTGGTGAAGGGCCCGGCCTGGCACCTTACGCAGAGATCCTGCCCACCCAGTGGCGCCAGCTCTTTGACCTGGAAGCCCAGCCCTACCTGGTGCTCATTGGTTCTGTTTACTGCGAACCCTGTCACATACTGGAAACAACGGTGCTGTCGGCCTACCGTTTACCAGCCCCGGCAGGTGCCCTACTTCCTTTTTGAAATTGGCGACTACCCCCTTCGGGTGAACTGGTTAATGGAACAGGACTTTTGGCAGGCAGTGGCTGACACAACGGACACCACCAGCCCGGTGACCCCCACCCTTCTGAAGATGCAGGGCAGTGAACTCCTGGATTTCCATGTTGGCTTGATGGACCTGGAGGCGTTGCTGGACTTTGCCATAGGCCCAGGCACTGACTGAGTGCTGGTTGTGCCGGAGGAGGCAGCTTGACTTAGCAGCCTCTCTGACCAGGGATTAGATTATGTCATCGTTTATGAAAAACGTGTTCATATTGCATTTCTTAACGGGCCTATTTTCATCAAAAAGCAAAACAGCACCATCGGGTTTGATTCCGATGATGCCGGTTGCACTATGGGTGGTGGAGACGAGGGGAGTCGAACCCCTGTCCGAAGGCCCTTTGCCACCAGTTTCTCCGAGCGCAGCTGCTGATTTAGATCTCGTCTTGCCTAACTGCCAGCAACAGCATTTAGGTTTGACCAGCCCCAGTTGTACAACGCAGGGTCAAGGCACCCCCCTGCGGCGTTCCCCGCTAAGTTGACGTCACGTTTCGGCCCGCGGGTTTACCGAAGGTGACGAGCAGCTATATTAAGCTGCTAAAGCGTAATTTTCGTTAGCGTTTATCTTTAGGTGTCCCGTTCTTTAACGTGTACCCGAAACAAAAACACGGCTCGCTTCTGAAGACTCCAAACCCCCGTCGAGACCAGTACGTCCCCTTACTGTTTTTGCCGTTCCCGCAGCTCTTTCTGAATGCGGCGGTCGGCGTCGCGCTTGGCGATGGTTTCCCGCTTGTCATACTGGGCCTTGCCCCGGGCTACCGCCAGCTCGATTTTCACCTTCCCATTTTTCAGATATGCCTTCAGCGGAATCAGGGAGTACCCCTTTTGCTGCACATAGCCGATGAGTTTGCGAATTTCCCGCTTGTGGAGCAGGAGTTTGCGAACCCTCATAGGATCGGTATTAAAAATATTTCCCTGTTCATAAGGGCTTACATGTACATTATACAGGAAAACTTCACTATTTTCAACCTTGGCATACCCATCTTTCAAGTTGATGCGGCCGCCTCTGATTGATTTCACCTCGGTACCCTTTAAAACAATTCCTGTTTCGTAGGTTTCTTCAATAAAATAATCGTGCCGGGCTTTTCGATTTTGGGCAATGATTTTAACGTTTTCTGCCATGCATTTCAGTCCTTTCACCACCAGATAAATTTGCTTTACCCGGTGACTTCACTTCCTCTATTTCCATTGTACCGCCAAAAGGTCTTTTGTGCCAGCCTTGTTTCATGCCTGATATGACTTCATAAAGTCATCCACCTGCCCACGCAGGGGGAGGGAATGTTGGGCACCCATTTGGGTTGCTGTGAGTGCTCCCACGGCATTGGCAAATGCCAGGGCCTCTTGCAGTGGTCTTTCTTCTGCCAGCGCCACCACCAACCCGGCATTGAACGCATCTCCTGCGGCGGTGGTATCCACTGCTTTGATGGCATAAGGCTCAGCTGTAAAGGTACCATCGCCGTTTTTCGCCATGGATCCTTTTGATCCCAAGGTAACCACAATCGTCTTAACGCCCCGTTTCAGCAGTTCTTGCATACCGGCTTCACTGCCGGTGATTCCCGTCAGTAAGGCTAGTTCGGTTTCATTGGGTGTCAATAGATCCAGAAAAGTGTATAATTCGGGCGGCAGTTCTGCCGCCGGCGCTGGGTTCAGTATCACTTTTTTCCCATGTTTCTTGGCCAGTTTTGCCGCAGCAACAACGCAGTTCATGGGAATTTCCAGCTGAAGCATCACCCAGTCAGCCTCTTGAATCAGCTTTTCCTGCTGATGTATCCACTGGGGCGTGATGTCTCCATTGGCACCGGGATAGACAAGAATGGTGTTGTCTCCCTGATCGTCAACGGTGATCAGGGCATTTCCGGAAGCCCCTGTTGTTCTTTGTATCCCTTCCACATTCAGTCCTTCATCTTGAAAACCTTTCAACAGAGTATCGCCAAAGGCATCATTTCCCAATGCGCCGATCATGGCTACTGATGCCCCCAGACGGGCTGCCGCCACCGCCTGATTGGCTCCCTTCCCCCCTGGAACAGTGCGGTAGTCGGATGCCATGAGGGTTTCTCCCTTTTCAGGCAACCGGTGCACTTTCATTACAATATCCATATTGATGCTGCCAATGACTGCAATTTTCATGGTTCGTCTCCCTCTCTTTTTACTGTCAATCTCTTTCTCTTTTAGCTGGTTGCTTTGCCTGGTGATTCATGGATTGCTCCAATCGCTGCTTTTTGGGCCACTGCTGCCGTCCAGCGGGCCAGTCCACTGATGGTCATTTGTTTCATTCCCCGAAGGTAGGTATCCAGTTGGTCGCCAATGGGATCACGCCATTTGGCATCAATGGATTCCACTCCGCGGGCGATTCCCAGCATGGTGGCAATTTGAGCCGCATTACAGTCCACATCCTGACCAGCCAAGGCAATGATGTTCATGGTTTCATTAAAGTCGTTGTGCCCAAACCAGAGGGCCACCACCTGTGCGGCTGCATTGGGGTAGGCGTGAATCCAGTTATAGGCTTCATACTTTTCTTCACAGGCGCGCCATGCTGTCTCCCACTGATTGGTCTTTCGGCACTGCTCTAATGCAAAGTTCACCACGCTGGTATACTCGGCATCTTTGGGCATCATGGCCACCACTTCTTCCACCAGCGAAGGCATGTGTGTTGTCACAAAGGCTCTGGCTGTCAGCACTGCATTGAAGACTTCTCCCAGAATCCCATTGTTGGCATGGGAAATACTGCCATCAAGCCAAGCCAGACGAGCGGCTTCTTCTGCATTTCCCGGTGCCACCATGCCGCAGACGGCCCCCCGCATTTGTGCACCAATCCAGTCTGAAAAAGGATTGTGGAGTGTGCCGCTTTCGGGAGGGTAGATGCCCAGTTTCAGGTTTCGAAGGGCAATGTCTTCTGCCGACCACCCAAAAGGAACCAATGCCAGCCACTGGTCGGCAATGTCGGCGGCTGAAATTTGGAACCCCTTGGATTCAAAGGCTTTCAGGAACGCCAGTTCATAGGTAATATCGTCATTAAAGGTATTTGGTTTGCGAACGTAACCATCCACTTTTCCGAAGGCTTTTTTCAATTGGTGGGTCGTGTATCCCTCCATGGCTGTTCCAATGGCTCCTCCAATGATTTGAGCCAGCCAGCCGGCATACAGCTGATCCTGAAAGGAAGCCTGTGTCACATCGAAAGAAACGGATGCCGGGAAATTGGCCGCTTGTTTCAGCTGATCCCAACTGGTATAGGCAGCATATTTCCAATAGGGAGAAGCTTCATTCACGGGTGCCTGGTTAAGCAGGTGAAAAATTTGACCAGAAATACGGTGCAGCGACGCCATGTCATCTTCCTGAAAGGCTTTTAATCCCGGTTGAATCAATGCTTCTGCTTCTTCAACCTGAAACCCTTTGTTTTCCATGGACTGGATGGCGGCAATGATCAGACGTTCAGGTGCTCCTGAACCAGGCACTTCACTGTACCACCAGAGTTTGATACGGGCATCTTCTGCTTTTTCCAGGGGTTCAATGGCACTCCACCCCTGTTCTTCTTCTGTGAGCAGCTTTGGAATGGCCTTTTCCATCAACTCTTTTTCCATTTGCCATGCTTTCATGATCGATTACCTCCATTCAGACGATAACTAAGCTTAGTTGTTTACGATTTCGGTACCCGGCAGCATACCTGGTTATACACTGTCACTTCTCTAAAAAGTGAATGGGATGCTGCCTTTCCCCAGTGTCATCAGATGGTTGCTGGCTTCTGTAAGCATGTTTTTGACCTGTTGGTGGTTCATGTTGACACGGCCATCTTTTTTGGCCCATTTTCCTTCCACCATCACATGGGCCACCTGCTGTGGGCCACTGCTGTAGAGAATAGCCGCCAGCGGGTGGTGCACCGGTGCCACCCCAGGTTGTTTCAGCTGCCAGAAGGTTAAATCTGCAGCTGCACCAACGGCGATTTTGCCTGATTGAAAAGGCAGTGCCTCATGCCCCCTCATCAGAATTTTCCAAAGGGTTTGACAGCCGAAATGGGTGGCATCCTGATGAAAGTGTTTTCCAAGTAGTCCAAACAGACGCACTTGCTCCAGGGGATCAAGGGTGTTGGAGCTGGCTGCACCATCAGTTCCAGACGCCAGGGGCAGGCTCATGGCGTCATCCCACAGGCGCCCCTGGCCCATGGCCAGTTTCAGGTATGTTTTGGGACTGACGGCGATGGTGGTGGCCTTGCTCAGCAGCAGTCGGTCTTCCGGTGTGATCCAGAGTCCATGGGCAATGATCACAGGAACATCAAAACCGCCGGCTTCTGCCACCATTTGAAAGGGTGTTTTTCCGTAGACTTTCAGGCTTTCTTTAACTTGTGCTTCAGTTTCTGATACATGAAGATGTATTCCCGTGTTCAACTCCTTCGCCATATCAACCATGGTTTTCAGGACTGGCGGCGGGCAGGTGTAGGGGGCATGAGGCCCCACCCGCAGGGCCAGGCGGGAGTTGGTATGCTGGTGCTCTTTAATCAGGCTGCGACAAGCCTCCATTTCTGTTTCAATGGTGTCTGACAAACCAAAGAGGGTGGGCGCCAAATCACAGCGTATGGGGCTTTCCAGTACTGCCTGCATAATGGCTTCAGGAAACATGTAGTGGTCGGCGAAAGCCGTCACACCACAATTGATCATTTCATATATGGCTGCCAGGGCTCCTGCATACACATGGGATGCCTGCAGGTTTTTTTCATAAGGCCAGATTTCACGGTTGAACCAGTCGTCAATGGAGACATCTTCGGCCAGTCCCCGAAACAGCGTCATGGGTGAATGAGTGTGCAGGTTCACCAGGCCCGGTGTCACCACCAGTTGACTGCAGTCTACCACTTCAGCGCCGGATTCATTCACATCTTTCATTTCACCGGCATCTTCAATGGCAATGATGTCACCTTTGTGGATCACCAGGGTTTTTGCTGTGTAAAAAGTGCCGGTTTCATCAAGAATACCGGCATTTTTCAGTATCACATCTGCTTTCACGTGAATCATTTTTTCATCTGCCATCATGCTTTCATCAACCCTTGCACCAGCTGAACAAACCGCTCTCGGTCAATACCCACTGCCACTGCCACATTGGCCGGCTTTTTCGTCACGCCCATCACATCAACAACGGTTTTGCCGGTGGTATGTTTGCCTTTGGTTTCCACTGCCACATAGTAATCCTTTGTTTCAATGAGGGTGGGATCAATCACCGCCGCCACAGCCGAGGGATCATGCATCACCGCACCCGGAAATCCGTAGTTGGTAGCGAAGGCGTGAATATGGTTCATCATAGCTTTGGCAAGCCAGGCACCGCTGCCTTTAGGTGCTTCTATCGTATCAATTTCTTCACGTGTGAGCCAGGCTTGATGAGTGCAGTCCAATCCCACCATGGTGATGGGAATGCCTGCTTCAAAAACCATGCGGGCTGCTTCCGGGTCAGCGTAAATGTTGTACTCCGCTGCAGGGGTGTCATTTCCATACCCCATGGAACCGCCCATCATGGTGATGTGGGTAATGTAATCCCTCAGTTGGGGATACTTCATCAGGGCAATGGCCACATTGCTAAGGGGACCCAGGGTAATGAGATGGATCTTTTCATTTTTCGCTGCCGACAACTGATAAAACAGATCCCAGGCAGGTGTATCAAGCCCTTCAATGGAAGGCTCGGGCAAAGTTACCGGACCCAATCCTGTTTCACCATGAACATGTTCAGCTGTTACCAGGGGACGCATGATGGGTTTATCTGCTCCTTTGGCCACTGGTATCTCTTTTTTTAAGTAAGAAACAATCTTCAAGCCGTTAAGGGCCGTTTTATCTGCAGTCTGGTTTCCGGCCACGGTGGTCACAGCTTTCACGTCCAACGCTTCAGATGCCAGCGCCATGACAAGGGCAATGGTATCATCCGTTCCCGGATCGCAGTCAATAATCACAGCATGTTTCAAAGCAGTACCCTCCTTACCGGTATTTTTTTAGGCTGTCATACAACAGTTGAATAAATCGTTCCCGGTCAATGTCGTAAACCACATCCACATTCTTTTCCCGACCATTGATTCCTCTCAGGTCTACCACGGTGGCACCGTCGGTGAGCTCGCCGCAGGTCTCAATGTCTACCCGCACATGCTGGGAGGTAAACAGGGTGGGGTCGATTAACCAGGCAACTGCGCAAGGGTCATGGAGAGGACTTCCCTCAAAACCCATTTCCTGGTGAAATTTTGCAAAGAAATCCAGCAACTCTGCCACCATCACTGCCACTTTGCCGCCCTGTTGACGAATATGTTCAATTTCATGGTCAAAAATCTGTGCTTTATGGGTCACATCCAAACCGCACATGGTAATGGGTATGCCAGACTGGAAAACAACGTCGGCGGCCTCAGGATCCACCATGATGTTGAACTCTGCTGCCGGCGTCCAGTTGCCTCCCACAGCAGAACCACCCATGAGAGAAATCCGCTGGATACGCTCTTTCACCTGGGGAGCTGCAATTAATAAACTGGCGATGTTGGTGAGTGGCCCCGTGGGTACCAGTGTCACCTTTTCTTGACAGTTCATGATGACATCTTCCATCAGTTCAATGGCTGTTTTATCACTGGGAGCAAAGCTTGGTTCCGGCAGCACAGGGCCATCAAGACCGGACTCGCCGTGCACCTCCGGTGCGATTTCCAGCTCTCTTACCAAAGGCTGGCTGGCACCTGCTGCCACAGGTACATGAGTGATGCCTGCGAAACTCAGTACTTTTAAAGCGTTTTGCAACGTTTTTTCACTGGTTTGATTACCACCCACGGTGGTCACTGCGAGTACGTCCAGTTGATCACTGGCGAAGGCCATGAGCAGGGCAATGGCATCATCATGCCCTGGGTCGCAGTCCATTAAGATTGGTTTTTTCATGCACGATCCTCCTGACGTACTTTTTGTGCGGCAGAATGCTTGCGCTGGGCATACACTACCAGACCAATAATGGTAACCACATAAGGCACCATCTGAACGAACTCTGAAGGAATTCTGAAAGCCTGCAGGGCATTGGCCAAAGCATCAGCACTGCCGAATAACAGGGAAGTTAAGAGCACACCAAAGGGTCTTCCCATTCCCAACGCTTCTGCCGCCAAGGCAATAAAGCCACGTCCGGCAATCATATTGGTTGAAAACCAGGAGACATAACCCATAGACATGAAAGCACCGCCAAAACCGGCAAAAGCACCGCTCATGATCAGGGCAATATACTGGGTTTTTTTCACGCTGATTCCCACCGAATCTGCAGCATGGGCATTTTCTCCCACTGCACGAATTCGAAGTCCTAAAGGTGTTTTGTAGAGCAGTATATAAACCAACGCCACTGAAATAAAAGCTACATACGTGAGCACATTATGATTGGAGAACACAGGGCCCAACACCGGAATCTGGTGAAGAATTGGAATTTGGATGCGGGGCAGCACCTTGCTTGCGAGAGATGACGAAATGCCCCGGTCACCTGAGATCACAAACAAACCGAACACAGTGCCGCCGGAGGCCATGAGGTTAATAGCAATAGCGGCCAAAATAATGTCCGTTTTCAAGTTGAGGGCAAAATACGCCAACAACAGGCCCAGAAGCATGCCAACGACCACCGCTCCCACCAGTCCACCAAAGGCACTGCCTGTGTAAGCACTGATGGCCACACCGGCCAATGCAGCTGTCAGCATGGTTCCCTCCATACTAATGTTGACAACACCGGCTTTAATGGAAATGAGCGCACCAAGAGAAGCAAATAGGATGGGGGTTGTCACACGCAACACTGCGTAACCAAAGTTGGCTGAAAAAATAATGTCAAATAAGCTACCCATGCTGCACACCTCCCCCTTCCACTTCTGCCGCTTCGGCTGCTTTCATTTTTTCCTTGACCACCATGCGATGCCGCCAGCCAGCCAGTAGTCGTTCTGCTGTCACCAGCATAATCATGACCCCCTGGATGATCGCCACCACTTCGCTGGGAACATCGGTCACACGGGCCATGATATCGGCCCCAATACGCAGATAGGCCAGGAAGAATGCAAAAACAGGCACCAATAGTGGATTATTGCGAGCCATAATAGCTACAATGACGCCATCCCAACCATAACCAGGGAGCTGAAACCAGGTAAACCGTGGATACATACCCAACAGTTCCACGGTACCTCCCATCCCGGCAATCATTCCTCCAATAATCTGAGAGTACAGGATCACTGACTTGGTATTGATTCCCGAGTATTCGGCAAATCGAATATTCAACCCCACCATTCGCAGGGCGTACCCCCAGCGGGAGCGATAGAGAAACAGGTATACGACAACCACCATGGCAAGGGCGATGAAGATGCCGAAGTGCAGCCGGGTTCCCGGAAGAATACGCGTTAGTTTCGCCGCATCGGGAAAGCGGTGCGAAGCCATTGCACCTGCCATGGCATCCCGAAAATAATTATTAATAATGAAGAGACCCAGCCAGAAAAGAATAAAGTTCATCATTAGTGAAGACACCAGCTCACTGGCACCCATTCTGGCCTTCAAAACTGCTGGAAGGGCACTGCCCAGGCCTCCTGCCAGAGCGCCAACAATAATGGCAGCCACAGGCAGTATCACTGGCGGCAAGTTGAAGGTCAGTACCAAGGCTGTTGCCCCGACGGCTCCAAAGAAAAAACCGCCTTCTGCTCCAAGGTTGAACTGTTTCGCCATAAACATCACCGAAATGGCTAAACCTGTAAAGATTAAGGGAATGGCCATTTCCAGGACATTACCAAAATTCCGCAGGTTAGTCACAGGGCCCAGCAGAAAACGTTCAAGGGCATACCCCGGCTCATCACTGACGGAGAAAATAATGATAAGGGCCAGCAAGAGCGCCACGCCGATGGCCACCAATGTGCGGATGGTTTCAAACAGAACTCGTTTATTCACCGGTGGCACCTCCCATTTCATGCTGCTCCATTGTTTTTAGTCCCAGCATATACATGCCCAGCTCCATTTCATCCACCTGTGAGGCATCTTCAAAGTAAGCCGCAATCTCACCGCCGTACATCACCATCAGGCTGTCACTTAGTTCCAGCACTTCATTCAAATCGGCTGATACCAGCAGCACCGCGGTACCTTCATCACGCAGTTCCACCAGCTTCCGACGAATAAACTCTGTTGAACCCACGTCAATTCCCCGGGTCGGTTGATCAGCGACAATTAACTTTGGATCTGATGAAAACTCCCGGGCAACCACTACCTTTTGTATATTGCCACCCGAAAGCATGTTCACCTGCTGTGTATGGCCATCACATTTTACTTTATAATCTTTAATCAGCTCTTCAGAACGTGAAATTAAGGATTTCACTTTTTGCAGCAATTTACCATTATATTTAGGATGGTCAAATCGGTCGGAAATCAGATTTTCACCGATGGTTCCTTCTGCTGCAACGCCATATACCATGCGATCTTCAGGAATATGAGATGTTTTCAAGTTGCGGATCTCTTTCACTGTCAGATCCTTCACCGGCACGCCTCCAATAAAGATATCGCCAACAGACGGCTTTTTCAGGCCGGTGATCAATTCCACCAGTTCACCCTGACCATTTCCTTCAACGCCTGCAATTCCCATGATTTCGCCCTTGCGAACCCTGAAAGACATTTGGTTGACCACTGGTTTTCCAGTGGCATCGTGGTAGCTGAGACCTTTGGTTTCAATGACCACGTCGCCTGGAGTTGCCGGTTGCTTGTCTACTTTCAAAACAACATCACGACCCACCATGAGACGGGAAATTTCCTGTTCACTGATGGCTTTTGTCTCATGAATGCCCATGCTGCGGCCATTTCTTAAAATCGTCAGCCGATCGGTTATTTGTTTGATTTCCTTCAATTTGTGGGAAATAAAGATGATCGTGAATCCCTGATTCTTAAGATTAATTAATTCTTCAAATAATTCCTTGGTTTCCTGTGGAGTCAGAACGGCCGTGGGTTCATCCAAAATCAACACTTCGGCGCCTCGCAACAATGCCTTCAAAATTTCCAGTTTTTGTTTTTTTCCCACTGCCAGGTCTTCCACTATCGCTTTTGGATCAATGGCCAGATTGTATTTTTGGGATACTTCTTCTGTCATTTGAACCGCTTTTTCAAAATCGAAAAGAACACTGCTTTTTTTGGGTTCCACTCCCAGCACCATGTTTTCAGCAACAGTCAGTGAAGGGACCAACATAAAGTGTTGATGCACCATTCCAATGCCATAGTTGATGGCTGTATTGGGTGAATGCAATATCACTTTTTCTCCCTTGTAATATATTTCTCCTTCTTCCGGTTGTTCCATGCCGAACAGGATTTTCATCAGTGTTGATTTTCCGGCGCCATTCTCACCCATAATGGCATGGATCTCGCCTTTTCTGACGGAGAAATCCACGTCTTTATTGGCGACAATCCCATTGGGGTATACTTTGGTAATACCTTTCATTGCCAATATTTCTTCCACTGTTGTTCGAACCCCCTATCCATAAAACTCCCGTCATAGGGCGGGAGTTTATAATCACAGGATACTCAACTGGATGGACTGCCTTTTCTCTGTCAAATCTTCTGTTCAGGGAAAGACGGGGCAGAAGAATATTCTGCCCCGAATTGTACAGTTGATATCCATTTTGTTCGTCATCGCCTTAAGGCTTGACGGCATCTCTGATTTGGTTCAGTTCATCGGTGCTCATGCCAATGGCGCTGCTGACAGTGATTTCACCATTAATGATCATTTCAGCCAGCTCTTCCAGCTCAGCCCGAATTTCAGCCGGTACATTTCTTTCGAAGAAATCGTTATTGGCCAGTCCGACTGCTTCTTCCACCAGCCCCAGTGCTTCTGCTTCACCATAGGGAAGGGTGCCAGCCATATGCATTTCAGCGGCTCGTACCAGAGAGTTATCCACCCGCTTCATCATGGAAGTAAGCACCAGTTCAGCCTTGTCAGGATCTGATTCTGCAAAAACCATCGCCTGGTCGGAGTCAACGCCGATGGCATATCGGTTAACTTCCTGAGCAGCATCCAATTGACCCAGGCCAGCCTGACCAGCCACATTGAAGCCAATGTCCACACCTGCATTGTATTGTGCCAGTGCATTCTCTTTACCGGAGGCGGAATCATCAAAGCTGCCAATGTACGAGACGTACACCGAAACGTCTTCGTCCACATACAGAGCTCCTTCAATGTAGCCCACCAGGAAGTCATTAATTACGGGAATGTCCATGCCTCCCAGGAAGCCGATCAATTTACGGTCATTGGACAGCTCCATGTCTGAGGTGGTCACTTTGGCAGCCAAGGCACCCGCCAGGAAAGACCCTTCGTTTTGCTTGTATAAAATTGAGTAAACATTGCTCAGATCGCCAACACTGTAATCTACAGATGTGTCAAAAATGATGTAGCGGTTGTCAGGAAATTCCTGAGCAATCTCTTCTAGGTATTCTGTCATTTGCCATGTTCCCAGAATAATGATATCCCAGTCTTGTTCAGATACTTCCCACAGAGTTGGTTCCCAACGGGTTTGGTCGTAGGACATTTCGATGGTGCGCACCTCTGCTCCAAACTGCTGCTCGATCATTTGAACGCCGGCATGTGCGGAATCAAAGAATGATCTGTCCCCCAACGTACCGTTGAGAAGCAGAACAACCTTCAGAGCATCCTCCGACGGTTCTGCAGGTGCTCCCGGCTCTGCAGGTGCTGCTGGTGCTGCAGGTGCTGCTGGTTCCGGTGATCCACAACCGGAAAGTGCCAAAGCAAGTACAAGTAGTAACATTAAACCTAAGCTGCCAAACTTCTTCACTTGAAACTCCCCCTTTTGGTTGTTACCGTCATGTGCGGTAACTGATGTGTTTATTCGACAATCCTGTCACAATTTTACTCGATTTAGGCTGATTAGTCAATGTGTTGCGTCGATTTCAAACATTGGTTCAGTTATGTCACTTTATTTTTCACATCAAGCACTTCAATGAGCTCAAAGTCAATTTGCCGCTGCATCACTTCCACACCAGCCACACGAACACGCACCGGTTCACCGATTTGAAATCGTTTTTTTGTCCGTTCACCGGTGAGTGTCAGATGCTGTTGATCAAAAATATAGTAATCATCTTCCAGGTCACTGAGGCGAATCAAGCCTTCAACCGTATTCCCAAGCTCAATAAACATCCCAAAGGAGGTGATGCCCGATATCAGACCTTCGTACTCATTGCCAATACGGGATTGCATGTATAACGCTTTTTTAAGATCCACCGTCTCCCGTTCAGCTTCTTCTGCAGTGCGTTCCTGTTCAGAAGCATGTGCAGCTGTCTTTTCAAGCCGTGCCACTAAGTTTTCTTTTTCATCGTCATTCGTCACCACACCTTTTGCCAGTACATTCTTAATGATGCGATGTATCGCCAGATCAGGATAGCGGCGAATAGGTGAGGTGAAATGAGAATAGTAGCGGGCAGCCAACCCAAAATGGGTGCCATGAACAGCTGTATAGCGTGCCTTTTTCAAAGATCGAAGCATCATGGTGTTAATGACCGGTGCTTCTTTTTTTCCTTCCACCGCCGCCAGCAATTCCTGAAGTACCTTCGGATGTAAATCGTCACCACTGCCTTTAAGCTGATGCCCAAAGTGATGAACGAATAACCGCAGTTCCTGCATTTTCTCTTCAGCAGGGTCTTCATGAACCCGATAAATAAAGGGTTGCTTTAACCAGTAATAATGCTCTGCAACAGTTTCATTACACACCAGCATGAACTCTTCAATCATTCGGTTAGCTGTTCGCCGCTCTTCCAGCACAATATCCAGCGGATTTCCTTTGTCATCAAGAATCACTTTTGCTTCAGCGAAATGAAAGTCAATAGAGCCACGATCATCCCGTTTATGCCGCAATCGACGATAGAGGGTTTCCATTAACTTCAGGTCATTCTTTAGATGATGATACCGCTTCATCATCTCACCATTCTGATGTTCCAGAAGATCACTTATATCATCGTAAATCATTCTCTCCTTGGAATTGATCACTGTCTCGCAGATATCATGTTTGATCACATTGCCCTTTTTGTCAATATTCATGAAAACAGACAGGGTTAAACGATCTTCACCCGGATTAAGGCTGCAAATACCGTTGGATAGTTCTGGAGGAAGCATGGGCAGCACCCGATCAACCAGATAGACACTGGTGCCTCTCTCATGAGCCTCTGTATCAAGGCGCGTCCCCGCCTTCACATAATGAGCCACATCGGCAATATGAACTCCCAACCGAATTACTTCATTTTCCAGGACTTCCACCGAAATGGCATCATCCAGATCTTTCGCATCGGGACCATCAATGGTGATGATCTGCATCTTTCTAAGATCGAGACGTTTACTGATTTCCTTCTGTGAAATCTGCTGGTCGATCCCTCTGGCTTCTTTCAAAACCGCTTTGGGAAAGCTTTCCTTCAACCCATGCTTGGCAATGATGGCCAACATGTCAGTTTCAGGATCTGCCGGATTTCCCAGTACTTCAGTAATTTTTCCTTCGGGATTACGCCGGTTCTCAGGCCATTGGGTGATGCGACAAACCACTTTGTGTCCATTGGGAACGCCTTTGGCACGATCTGATGGTATGAAAATATCAGTACTGATGCGCTGGTCGTCCGGTACCACAAATCCGTATTTTTTTCCTTTTTCATAGGTGCCGGGAATGTCTGTAAGGCCCCGTTTCAAAACGGTGGCTATTTCACCTTCTGCCTTTTGACCATCAACAGAAGCCTGTCTGATGCGAACCAGCACTCTGTCCATATGCAATGCACCCTTCATGGAATTGGCAGGAATATAGGCAGATGGAAGCGTCCGATCATCGGCATCCACAAACCCAAACCCCTTCATATGTCCTTTCAGAGTTCCCATCATGTATCCCATCTTTTCAGGAATGCCGTAACGGCGTTTTCTGGTTTGCATCACCAACCCTTCCTGCACCAGCTGTTCCAGAACCTCCTGAAACATTTTTCGCTGGCTTTTATGGATTTCCAAGGCTTCCATTAGTTCATGGATCAACATCGGCCGGTAAGCACTTGTTTTCATACAAGTAATAACCTGTTCTTTCAATTGTTCAATACGTGTCGTTTCGATTCCGTTCCCTCCTTCTGCTGGTTCATGTGTGAAAATGAAGGCTATCCTATTCTTACCACCCAAATCCCGCTTCAATCAATATTCGTAGCAGCAGCGGCGTCAGCAGCGCCCTGTGAAATAAGTAGATCGCCGGTATCCCCAGATAAAAGAGTGGCTTTCTGATTTTATGGCGAAACACCAGCATTCCTGCCAGCACTCCCGGGGCACCTCCCAAAATGGATAATCCCATAAAGGTTATTTCACTGATCCGCCACTGTTTTCTAACAGACTTGTATTTATCGATGCCCATTAGCAAAAATGACAGCAGGCCAATCATCAGATAGAAGGCATTGGCGGGGGATAATGGCATGTTCATTCTCCTTTTTGAATAACTTTAAATACCTTTTCTTTGAAAAAAGCCCTTTGCCTGAAAGGGCAAAGGGCTTTTTAACCGGGATTTAGAATAAGCCTGAGAGCCATCCGCCGAAAGTCATGAACAACGGCGCAAAGACAACAGAAACAATGGTCATCAACTTAATCAGAATGTTGATGGAAGGTCCGGAAGTATCTTTAAAGGGATCTCCGACGGTATCGCCGACAACTGCAGCTTTATGAGCCTCACTGCCCTTGCCGCCATGATGTCCTTCTTCGATGTACTTTTTGGCATTGTCCCAGGCACCGCCGGCATTAGCCATCATAATGGCCATTAATACACCGGCAACCAGTGCTCCTGCCAGCAGACCGCCTACAGCTTCAGTTCCCAGCAACAGACCTGTGGCAATGGGTACCAGCACCGCCAGCAGACCCGGCAAAACCATCTCTTTCAGCGCAGCAGCAGTACTGATGTCAACACAGTTGGCATAATCCGGTTTACCGGTGCCTTCCATAATGCCTTCAATGGTACGGAACTGGCGGCGTACTTCTTCAATCATTTCATTAGCCGCTTTTCCCACAGCTTCCATGGTCAGGGCCGAGAACAGGAAAGGCAGCATGCCGCCAATGAGCATTCCGGCAATAACAGTGGGTTTTGTCAGGTCAATGGAACTCAACCCGACAGCAGCGGTATAAGTGGCAAACAGTGCAAGGGCTGTCAGCGCTGCAGAACCAATGGCAAATCCTTTTCCGATGGCTGCAGTGGTATTGCCCACAGCATCCAGCTTATCGGTGATTTTACGAACTTCTTTGGGAAGATCGCACATTTCAGCGATTCCCCCGGCATTGTCGGCAATGGGCCCGTAAGCATCCACAGCAATGGTCATACCGGCTGTCGCCAGCATGCCGACTGCTGCCAGCGCGATCCCGTAGAGACCAGCCGCACTAAAGGCAACTAAAATACCAACAGCGATAAAGATGATGGGGTACATGGTAGACATCATACCCACCGCCAAACCACTGATAATGGTAGTAGCCGGACCGGTTTCAGCCTGTTTGGCAATTCTTTTCACAGAGTCATAGTCACCTGAGGTGTATATTTCTGTAATTTTACCAATTAACATACCTACAACAAGCCCAGTGACCACTGCCATAAAACCACTCAGGTTACCCAGCAGGCTGCGACTCAGAAGAAATGCAACCACAATGGTGATGGCTCCGCTCACATAGGTGCCTCTGTGAAGTGCTTTTGCCGGATTGGAATTTTCATCACCTTTAACAAAGTATGTGGCAACAATGGAAGCAATAATACCGGCAGCTGCCAGAATCAGCGGAAAGAGAGCTCCGTTTAAACCGTAGGCTAAAAGACCCAATGAAATTGCGGAAATAATAGAACCCACATAGGACTCAAAAAGGTCAGCTCCCATGCCGGCAACATCACCCACATTGTCACCCACGTTGTCAGCAATAACCGCTGGGTTACGGGGATCATCTTCCGGAATACCTGCCTCAACCTTACCCACCAGGTCAGCTCCAACATCGGCTGCCTTTGTGTAAATACCACCACCCACACGACCGAAAAGAGCGATGGAGGAAGCTCCAAGGGCAAATCCGGTGATAATGGTGGCAGCTTCTTCGGGAGTTCTCATACCCGAAATCAAAATAAAAAGACCGCCAACGCCCAGAAGACCCAGGCCGACAACTGACATACCCATCACTGCTCCGCCGGAAAAAGCCACACTTAATGCTTTGTTCATGCCGCTTTCTTTTGCAGCATTAGCGGTGCGAACGTTCGCCTGAGTGGCTACCTGCATTCCAAAAAAACCGGCGAGGGCTGAAAAAAGCGCCCCGATGACAAAGCAAACAGCTGTCAACGGGTTAATTCCGATTGCCAGTACGACTGCCAATACAACGACAAAAATAACCAGGGTTTTGTACTCCCTTTGCAGGAAAGTCATTGCCCCTTCATGAATGTAGGATGCGATCTCTTTCATGCGATCGTTTCCCGCATCAACCTTTTTAATTCTGGCGGCAAGCACATACGCAAAAACAAGGGCCGCAATGCCCGCCAAGGGTGCAGCAATGAACTGATTCATTTGATCGTGTCCCTCCCATTAGTTCATAAGTAAGTTGTTACTGAATGGCAACCAAAATAATGGCAACAATAATGAACAGCACTGCACCGGCTGTGGTTACCTTCGTCAGAATGGCTTCGTAGCCTCGGCCCTGCTGTTTGCCAAATAATTGCTCTGCGCCACCGGAAATGGAACCGGATAAGCCGGCGCTTTTGCCGGATTGCATCAAGATGCTTCCGATCAGCACCAAAGAGGCCACCACTTGAATAATCATCAGGAATATTCTAAAACCGCTCATTTTCACACCTCCCATACCATGTCTTTAACATAGCTATTCTATCACAGGCCCTTTTTAAACGCAACAGTTAAAACACCCCTCCCGGGTTCCGGAAGGGGCACACCAACACTGCCACTGAAAGCGGTGCTTATTTCAAATTGTAGAACAACTCTTCGCCGCCAAACTTGGCAGTTTCGCCCAGAATGTCTTCAATGCGCAGCAATTGATTGTATTTTGCCACCCGGTCTGTTCTGGCAGGAGCACCCGTCTTGATTTGCCCTGCGTTTACTGCAACGGCAAAGTCAGCAATGGTGCTGTCTTCTGTTTCACCTGAACGGTGGGAAATGACGCAGGTAAAGCCTGCTTTTTTAGCCATTTCAATGGTGTCGAGAGTTTCAGTAATGGTGCCGATTTGATTCAGCTTAATCAAAATTGAGTTGGCACTTTTTTGCTGAATTCCTTTTTTCAGACGCTTGGTATTGGTAACGAAAATATCGTCACCAACAATCTGAATGCGATTGCCAAGACGCTTGGTCATCAGGTTCCAGCCATCCCAGTCTTCTTCTGCCAAACCATCTTCAATGGAAAGGATGGGGTACTTGTTGATCATTTCTTCGTAATAATCCACCATCTCTTCAGCGGTTTTCTTCACACCTTCGCCTGCCAGATCATAGATTTTTTCATCTTCAAGATAGAAGCTGGAGGCCGCTGCATCCACGGCAATTTTGATGTCTTCACCCGGTTTGTATCCAGCTTTTTCAATGGCTTCCACGATTACTTTAAATGCATCCTCATTGGAAGCCAGATTGGGAGCGAATCCACCTTCATCACCAACTCCCGTGGCCAGGCCGCGGGCTTTCAAGACCGCTTTCAGGTTGTGGTAGACTTCCACACCCATTCGAAGCCCTTCGCTGTACGTGGCTGCACCCACGGGCATTACCATGAACTCCTGGATATCCACATTGTTGTCTGCATGGGCACCACCATTAAGAATGTTCATCATGGGCATTGGCAGCTGTTTGGCATTGACACCGCCGACATATTGGAACAAAGGGAGGTCCAGCGCTTCTGCTGCAGCTTTGGCCACCGCCATGGAAACACCCAGCATGGCATTGGCTCCCAGTTTGGATTTATTTTCAGTGCCGTCCAGTTCAATCATGATTTCGTCAATGGCCACCTGATCAACAGCATCAAGCCCGATGATTTCGGGACCAATCACTTCATTTACATTTTCAACGGCCTTCAGAACTCCTTTGCCCATGTAACGACTTTTATCACCGTCTCTCAGTTCAACGGCTTCAAACAGTCCTGTCGACGCTCCTGATGGTACAATGGCACTGCCCATCACGCCGCTTTCAAGATATACCTCCACCTCAACAGTGGGGTTGCCTCTTGAATCTAATACTTCCCGTGCATATACATCACTGATAATTGTCATAATGTGATTCACTCCTTTTCATAGATAGTTGCTGATTGACTGTTACCTTTACCTTCAATTGCTGGTTACTTGATCAGGCATTGGATGCCCGTTATTTCACCAGCAACGACTGACCGGTCATTTCTTCGGGTTTTTCCAGCCCCATCATTTCCAACAGTGTAGGTGCCAAATCGCACAAACGTCCATTATCTGCAAGGGAAACGCCTTCCATCCCAGCCAGAATCAACGGTACCGGGTTGGTGGTATGAGATGTCACCGGTGCTCCCGACTCTTCATTCAATAATTCTTCTGCATTGCCGTGATCTGACGTGATGAGCAGCGCACCACCCATGGCAATCACTTTGTCGACCACGCGTCCCATGCATGTGTCAACTGTTTCGAGAGCTGTTACCACAGCGTCCATGATGCCGGTATGCCCCACCATATCTGGATTGGCATAATTGAGTACCACCAAATCCAGGTCTTGATCATCGAGGCGCTGGATCAACGCTTCTGTCACTTCATCTGCACTCATTTCAGGTTGCAGATCATAAGTTGCCACCTTGGGAGAGGGCACCAGGATCCGATCTTCGCCTTCAAAGGGTGTTTCGATGCCGCCATTAAGAAAGTAGGTGACATGGGCATATTTTTCGGTTTCTGCTATTCGCAGTTGTTTTTTGCCCTGATAACTGATTGTTTCACCCAGTGTGTTGATTAAACTTTGGGGCGGGTAGGCCACCAGTGGTCCCTCAATGGTTTTGTCATATTGCGTCATGGTCACATACACCAAAGGCAGTTTGCCCGCCGGACGTTCAAAACCATCAAAGGTTTCATCCAGCAAGGCACGTGTCATTTCCCGAGCCCTATCGGGACGGAAATTAAAGAAAATCACGGCATCATTTGGTTTCACACAATGGCCGTCACCATCGTTCAGTCCAATGATAGTGGGTAATACAAACTCATCGTTTTCTCCACGCTCATAAGACTGTTGGATGGCAGCAGCTGCTGTCGCGGCACGGGGTCCGATTCCCTGAACCAGAGCATCATAGGCTATCTTAACTCGCTCCCAGCGTTTGTCTCTGTCCATGGCATAATACCTACCGGAAACTATGCCAATTCGTCCAATGCCGATTCGCATCATTTGATTCTCCAACTGCTCCACATAGGATAATGCACTTTGAGGAGGTGTATCTCTGCCATCCAGGAAGCAGTGGATCACCACATCTGACAGCCCTTCTTTTTTAGCCATTTCCAACAAACCAATGACATGATCCAAATAACTGTGAACGCCTCCATCGGAAAGGAGTCCCATTAAATGCAGTGTGGTTCCCTTTTCCCGGGCATGGTTCATGGCAGTAAGAAAAGCTTCGTTCGTTAGATGGTCACCTTCTTCAATTGATTTGGTGATCCGTGTCAGTTCCTGGTATACAACCCGTCCAGCACCAATGTTTAAGTGACCTACTTCAGAATTACCCATTTGACCGGCAGGCAAACCGACTGCCAAACCACTGGCTTCCACCCTGGTGTGAGAGCAGGTTGCCATCAGCTCATGAAAACGTGGCAGTTGCGCCTGTTTCACCGCATTTCCTGCAACTTTTTCTCTCAGTCCAAATCCATCTAAAATCATTAACACCACAGGTCTCTTCATCAAATCGCTTCCTTTCGCACTAGAAGTGGATGATCCCTAAAAACTCCTCTGCCTTCAGGCTGGCGCCACCCACCAGTGCACCATCAATTTCTTCACAGTTCATGATCTCAGTGGCATTATCCGCTTTGACACTGCCACCATACAATATGCGTATCTTCTCAGAAATGTCGTCTCCATATGCCTGCTCCAGTTGACTGCGAATAAAACCAACGGCTTCATTTGCCTGTTCTGGTGTGGCTGTTCTTCCGGTGCCAATAGCCCATACAGGTTCATAGGCGATTACCAGCTCAGCCACCGCTTCTTCGGTCAGACCGTCCAGATCTTTCTTCAGCTGCTGTGTCAATACTTCAAAGGTTTTATCTGTTTCTCTTTCTTCAAGGGTTTCGCCGATGCATACGATTGGAACAAGTTGCTTTTCAAGTGCTTTTTTGGTCTTTTTGTTAATCATTTCATCTGTTTCACCAAAGAGCTGTCGGCGTTCAGAGTGACCAAGAATGACATAATGCACACCTGCTTCTTTCAGCATGGCAGCAGATACTTCTCCGGTAAAGGCACCCGCATCTTCCCAGTGCATGTTTTGAGCACCCAGCCGGATGGGGGTGTCTTTCAGCTCATTGGCCATACAACAGAGAAGAGGCGCAGGGCAGCAAACAGCCACTTCCACATCGGTATCACCCAGTTCTTCATGAATTTTTTTCACCAGTTCAGTCCCCTGAACACAATCCAGGTTCATTTTCCAGTTGCCTGCTATCAATGGAATACGCATCTATTTCCTCCTTTATTTTTCCGGAATCGCTGCAATTCCTGGCAGTATTTTGCCTTCCAGAAATTCCAACGAAGCGCCGCCACCCGTAGAAATATGGGTCATGGCTTCGGCAAATCCCAATTGTTCAACAGCAGCCGCACTGTCGCCGCCGCCAATAATAGTAACCGCATCACTGGCTGCCAGTGCTTTTGCGACTTCTCTGGTGCCATTGGCAAATGCACTGATTTCAAAAACACCCATAGGACCATTCCAAACAACTGTCTTTGCTTCTTTTATGGCTTTGGTGTATTGAACAATGGTTTCGGGACCAATATCAACACCGATTCCATCAACGGGCATACTTTCCATCATTACTGTCTCGTATGCAGCATCTTCGCTGACAGCATCTGCCGTCACAGTATCCACCGGCAATAACATGGTCACATTGGAAGCTGCTGCCTTCTCCATCAACTCAGTGGCCAAATCCAGTTTATCTTCTTCAAGAAGCGATTTGCCAATTTCAAATCCTTTTGCTTTTAGGAATGTGTAAGCCATCCCGCCGCCAATGATCAATACGTCCACTTTCGTCATCAAATTTTCAATCACGCCGATTTTATCTGATACTTTCGCGCCACCCAGAATAGCGACAAATGGTTTTTCAGGATTTTCCAGCGCTTTGCCCAGAAACTGCACTTCCCTTTCGATGAGGAATCCCATAGCTGCGGGTAAGTATTCGGCCAACCCTGTTGTGGAGCAATGGGCCCGATGAGCTGTTCCAAAAGCATCGTTAACATACATGGTTCCCAGTGAGGCCAACTCTTTTGAAAAGTTTGTGTCATTTTTTTCTTCTTCTTTTCGATAGCGCACATTTTGAAGCAGTAGAATTTCTCCCGGTTTTAAGGCACTAGCCATTTGCTGAGCTGTTTCTCCAGTTACCAGATCGTCATCGGCAAACAAAACAGGTTTGTTCAGCAGTTCTCCGATTCGCTGAGCCACAGGTTTCAGGGAATATTTCGGATTTGCCTCGCCCTTGGGTCTTCCGAGGTGAGACATCAGAATCACAGCCGCCTTTTCTTTCAGCAGATATTCCACAGTAGGCAAGGCAGCACGAATCCTGATATCGTCAGTAATACTGCCTTCTTTCATGGGAACATTGAAATCACAACGCACCAGCACCTTTTCTCCAGACACCTTTAAATCTTCCATTCGTTTTTTGTGAAGCACCGACATACGATCCCTCCTATTCATCATTCATGATCAATGGCCATAGGTTCACGATAGTCACTCATAATAGGTTGCTTTTAAAAGTGTTTCATAATTTCCATTGCGGCAGCTTCGTCTGTTACCAACACCATCGATGGTTTTAATCTGGCAATGGTGAAGATGGCCTCTGCCTTGCGAGCTCCCCCGGCAACACCGATGGCATGTTCCATTTTGAGAAAATCGTTGAAGTTGATGCCCAGGGTTTCAATTTCATGCACGATGGTACCTTCCCGGGTAAAATAGAAACCGAAAGACTCTGCCACTGCCCGTTGCCTCGTCAGCATTTCAATCTGGTCCTGTGTAAATTCCCGGCGCCGCGCCATCTCATCAGCACGACCTATTCCAAAAACGAGACACCGTGTGGTTTTGATGGTTTCCACCACTTTTTTTATGGCGGGGTCATTCAAAACACTTTGCAGAGCTTCTTTACTTAACGTATCAGAAGCATGGAGCAACATATATCGGGCTCCCAGCTTGCGGGCAATTTGTGCCACAACGGTGTTGGCCTGTTTTTCCACTTCGCGGCCAAATCCGCCTCTGGCAGGTACGACAGTTACATGTTCCATCTTACGCACCTGTGCAAGCACTTCAGCCACAGCTGCCATCGTGCTGCCGCCAGTGATCCCCAGCACCATGTCATCTTCCACTGTTTGTTGCAATTGCATTGAAGCAACTTTCGCCATATCATTGAGTACATACTCTTCTTCTTCGAGATTTCCAGAGACCACATAGGCATTGCGGATTCCCAATTTTTTCTGAAGTGAATCCTGAAGATGCCGGATGCCTCTCAGCTGATAGATACTCTCTTTCAGTTTTTGAATCACTTCGCGCCCCTCTGGCGTAACCGTCATGCCTCCAGCCTCAACATCGAGAAGCCCCTGCTGTTGCAAGAAAGAGATTTCCTTGCGTACAATTCGCTCTCCAATCTGTAACTTGCCGGCAAGTAACCGTCGACCGATGGGTTGCCAAACAGCAATGTTCCTCAAAATATGATACCGTTTCTCCATGAGGGTCAGCATTTCAGGCACAATTATTTTTTGAAGATCCAGCAACTCTTTCATGGATTTATCCGCCCTTCTCGGGACACTTTCGATCCCTGTGTTGCATTTTTTGTCCCTATATCGTAAAAAAAGAGCGAGCTCAGGCCCACCCTCATTATATCTTAAATTCCAATGGAGAGCAACTAAAGAAACTCCTTTTTTCAATAACGTTTGCGTTTAGAAGATGCTGGTATTTTCATATCTTCCCGGTACTTTGCAACAGTTCTTCTGGATATTTTGATACCTTTCACCGCCAGTTCGTGGGCAATGCGGTCATCACTCAGTGGTTTTCGTGCATTTTCAGCATCAATGATATCTCTGATATAGTTCTTAATGCTTTCTGATGCAATGCCCTCACCATTTTCGTCGGAGACACCGCTTGAAAAGAAATACTTCAGTTCAAAAGTTCCCATCGGAGTTTCCATATACTTGCCATTTGTCGCACGACTAACAGTAGACTCGTGAACTCCGATCTCGTCTGCCACTTCTTTCAGTGTCATTGGCTTTAAATGCTTTTTGCCGTATTCGAAAAAACAGCGCTGTTTGCGAACGATCATTTCAACCACTTTATAAATGGTTTGCATGCGTTGTTCAATACTTTTGATCAACCACATGGCGCTGTTGAATTTATCATTGAGAAATTTGACCGCATCGTGATTCTGCTCTTCGCTCGATAACATTTTTTGATAGTCTTTACGAATGGTCAGCCGGGGACTGTTTCGGTCGTTGGGGATGATATAGTAATCATCGCCCACTTTACGAACCACCATGTCAGGTACCACATACCGGTTGTCGGTATCGGCATACATGCGCCCGGGTTTGGGTTCCAGTGTTTTAAGGTAATCACAGATTTCCTGTACCTGAGCTGAAGAAATGTTCAGTTGTTTGGCAATGAGGGGATACTTGTTATCTGCCAGGTCATCCAGGTAATGATGAATAATTTGGTAAACGTTTTCATTCCTGATTCCTGCGGCACGACATTGAATGGCAAGACATTCACTAAGGTTCCGCGCCCCAACGCCGACAGGATCAAAGCTCTGTACAATTCTCAACACATATTCCACCGTTGCAGGATCTTCCTCCAGCTCCCGCGCGATCTCTTCCACTCCTGCTGTCAGGTAGCCGTTGTCATCCAGGCTGTGGATAATATACTCGCAAATCTCATGATAAGCTGCATCCAGCAGGGTTAAATGGTATTGAAACAGTAAGTGTTCTTGCAGTGTTGGGTTTTTAAAAATGATATTCTCATAATTGAAATCATTATCACGATTGTGATGAAATGCTTCTTTACAGTATTCATAGTTATCAAAGTCTTCCACATATTCTTTCCAGTCAACTTTATTTTCGGGACTGGGTTCTTCTTTGGCGGCTTTTTCTTCTTCATTGATCTCAATGACAGGGTTGCTTTCAATTTGCTGTTCAATGTATTCTTCCAGCTCCAATGAAGTGAACTGAAGGATTTTGATGGCCTGTCGCAGTTGCGGTGTCATCACCAGTTTCTGTGATTGTTCCAAATGAAGATTGTATCCCATTTCCACTGCCATCACCTCCCAAATCTTCATGTTGATTACCGTCCAACGATTCTGTAGTTATTATACCATTGTTCCGGAAAAATAAAAAGACTTTTCCATTAACCGGCTTATTTTGGCACATAATTTGCATATGTTTCACACGCATTCGATTTCTTCCTGTACTAAATATCCGGTTTGCCTCAGCAGCGCCAACGATTTTTCCAAATTTCGATGATTGACCATAAGGATCGGCCCGGTGCATCCCATGCCGCTTTCCGCATAAATGCCATTTTTCCAAATAAGCTTCACTGCCTGTTCAATGTCCATGATATCAACACCTGAAATGCCACTGGTCACTGGTTCTCCCAGTGGTGAAACCACCTCTTCATTGTTTCTGGTTCCTTTTCCGTTCCGGTCAGTGTTTAAAGATTTGATTAACCTCTGTAACCCCGCACGATGTGCCAGATCAAACTCTTTCTTGGCCACCTGATTCAGTTTTCCTTTCGCCAGCTGAACAGCATATAAAACAGCATTCTGAACAACAGAATAGCCTGAGGCTCTTGATATGACCATTGCCAGGCGTTCGTAGTTTTCTCCGATACCGGGGCCATAGCCGGCTCCCACCGATTCACTGCTGCCCCCAGTCATAAAAGTTGCGCACATTTTCATGGTGATATTACCTGTTAGAGAATCTTGCACCAGCACATCCGGCGTACCCGCTATCACATCATTACCTCTCATGATACAGCCGGACTCAGGACGCACAGAACTGGCGAACTCAATGGGGTAACCATTTGCAGCCAGTTGATGAAGCGCCTTTTCTGTTTGACGGGCACCATCCACATTGAGAATTCCCACACGAGGTGTTGCAATTCCCATTGTTTTTGCCACGATTATGCCATAGAGCGCATTCATCACCATGGCCGAAGAACGGTTTAATGCTGCCGTTCCTGAAGTGGTTGCCAGATAAAAATCCCGCCCTTTTCCGGGCGCCATCATTTTGCCCACTGATGCAACCCCTATTGGATAAGTGTAATGGGTTGTAATGCAGGCATCAAGCATTCCGTAATCCAGCATCGTTTCCATTTTTCGATGCATTTCTTCTTCAGTTGAGGCTTCAAATTGAAGTAAATGGGTCTGTTGACGCGGGCCTATAAGCACCACTTCAAACTCATCCATGCGACCGGAAATTTCCTCCGCGGCTTTCACCCAGTTTTCCACTCCAACTTCGCAGCCCAGTATTGTCAGTCCAATTTTTATGTTTCTGCCGAATTTTCCACTTTCGATAGCATCGGCAATCTGGTAAAAAACCTCTCCCGCGATTTTCTTGACAGAGAGCTGTTCAGGCATGGCAATGCACCTCGATTTCTATGATTCCCGATCATCCAGCAGCTTGGACGCAAAATCCCGCATGAGCGACGCGATCATCATTTTGACTTCATCCTCAGAGATCATTTTGCCGTTTTCCTGCTGTACTTCTCCTGGGTTTTTTTCCAATATAAATGAGATACCGTCAAACTGATTGGTCAACCTGGCAAGGAACAAACTGCCTTTACCAACAATCATGGCGCGATGTAATTCGTTATTGAGAAAAGCCTGGCGGGCATGCCCGATATAGGGAATCCCTGAAGGGATATGACCCTGGGTAGGTGCCCAGCCCGGAAAACCATGTTGTTCTCCAAAGGTGGCCACTTCACGCTGCTCCATTTCTTCCCGCTTGACTCCCAATGCCGCAATCATTTTATAGTTAGCTTCCGGCACATCACCGGCCCCGGCAGGGCGGGTTATATCTGGATTCTGCATTTCAACAGAGTAGCGATCAATGTCCCGTATTTTATAGCCCGCTTTATCAAGGGGCATGGTGACCAACGATGTGATCACTGCTTGAGGAGAAGATCCTGTGGAAACAGTATGACGACCAATAAGATCGGTGCGAATAATGGGATTAACCCCATCATTTTCGCTTATCAGCACTGCAAACCCAGCAACCATATCTTCAAGAACTGGAATGTCCTTTGCCATATGCTCCCGGGCATTCATTCCCAGCTTTGCCAGGGTACCCCCAGCCGTGACCAAGACATTTTTATAAATTTTTGACTGCACCAGCGCTGCTGCCTCCACAATGGCGTGAGCAGGCGCCGCACAAAAAGCCCGGGTGTCTGAACCGGTGGCATTACCAGCACCGATGGCTTCGGCAATGGCCTTAGCAAAATTTCCGCCACCCCTCTGCGTCATATCACCCGCTGCATTCTCTGAACATTCAATTACGTAGTCGATGTCTAAAGGATCAATTCCGTTTCTATCCAACAGATTCAGGCAGGTCAAAACTGCCGAAGCTTTCGTGGCCAGATTTTCCATGATGACCAACGGTGACAGGTTTGGGTCAAATTCATGACCTCGTTTCACGCAGCCGATTATTTTGCCTTCCAGTTCAAGCGGTGTGGCCTGCTGTTCTTCGATAAGGTAACGAAGGCTTTCCAGTTCTTCCCCTTCTTTAAGTCGGGCAATCCGAGCTTCGTTGAAAAGCGGGTGTTTTGATAGCTGTTTTTTCAACACAGACGTAAAACTTTTTTCAAGGCGGATGAGATCGAACACATCTGCCGTTTTAACCAGCCCGATGAATTCTTCCTGGGGCATGATTTCACCAAAAGCACCATATCTGTCGGCACCGGAAAGTGGATGTTCGTACCAGGGAGTCCCAAGGCGCCGAAGCTGTTCCGGGTTCATTTCTCCAATATATACCTGATTGGGTGGATAGGCCACCACTTCATCGAATGTGCGCAACGAGTCAGGCAGTTTCTTCATAAATTCAGCTGTCGGATTAATATGCACTGCTTCACGTCCAACTGCACTGAAGCGTGCCATCAAACCGGCGGCATGAGCCAGGGTATAACCTTCTGCTTTGATAACAGGAAAAAACACCAGAGTCACCTCCAAAGGTATTGTATACACTTAAACAGCATTGATGTATTACCTTTACTTATTACAACTTACAACTCAGTCATGTTTTGCCTTGTATGTGCAATGTTTCCATGATGAAAGAACAGCGCCAGAGTCCCCTGCCCAGTATGAGTTCCAATGGTGCAACCAATTTCTGCCAGAATGATTTCTTTTGGTTTCAGCATCTCCTGTGCCTCCTGTTGAAAAACGGCTGCTCTTTCAGGAACGTTGGAATGAGCGATGACAATGGTTTTGTCTGTGAAATCACGTTGCTGTTGCAATGCCAGTTCCAGCATTTTGTGAATCACTTTTTTGGCACCTCTCACTTTATCCAGCGGATCAACCAGTCCGTCATGAACCGTTAAGATGGGCTTGATGTTCAGTATGTTTGCCATCATTGCTTTCCCAGGATTAATGCGCCCGCCTTTCTGCAGGTACTTCACCGTATCCACTGTGAAAAGATGAGTGATATTCACCGCAAAAGAAGCAGCAAAATCTGCAGCTTCATCAAGGGTTGCTCCTGATTCAATGCGCCGCGCAGTTTCCAGCACTGTTAGTCCGGCACCCATACACAGACCCATGGTATCCACCACGCGAATGTCCGCAGATCCGATGGTTTCTTTGGCAATAAGTGCAGATTGGTGTGTTCCGCTGGCTTTTGATGAAGCGTTGATGCAAAGCACCTGTTTTCCGTCAGCGAGCGCTTTTTCAAAGACAGCCTGAAAGGCTGCCGGTGTTACCTGAGAAGTGCTGGGAAGTGCTTCACTTTCGTTTAATCGGTGATAGAAGTCTTTACTGGTCAGATCAACTCCATCCAGATACGCTTCCACTCCGAAAAAAATGGTCAACGGGACAATCTGAATATGGTGTTTTTCTGCCAGAGACTGGGGAATATCTGTCATGCTGTCCGTGATAAGTTGGATGGTTCTCATTTCGATTCCTCCTTCATCTCTATTCTTCATCTCATTTCAGGAAAGCGCCATTGCCTGAGAACTTCGTATGCAACAGCTGCCACTGCATTGGATAAGTTTAGTGACCTGGCGCGGGGATTATCATTCATCGGAAGTTTGATGCAGCTATCTTCATAAGCCAGTCGTATTTCTTCCGGCAAGCCGGCAGTTTCTCTTCCGAAAAGCAGGTAGCAGGGTTGCGGGTAGTTGACTTGATGATAATAACGAGTGCCTTTTGTGGTTAGACAGAAGGGCACCGGATGATCATTTTGATGAAGAAATGTATTGAAATCCTGGTATCTTTTCAGTTGAAGAAGATCCCAGTAATCCAGTCCGGCCCTTTTCACCATTTTATCCTCCAGCGAAAAACCTGCCGGTTCAATAATGTGTAAGTGCGCGCCTATAACAACACAGGTGCGGGCAATGTTGCCTGTATTTTGAGGGATTTCAGGTTGATATAAAACAATATGCAATGACATGTTGTCCTCCTGGTGGTATGGGTTTATCAACTCCATGATTGACCTTTGTTCCGATTATACCACAGTTGAGATTTGCCGCAATGAGTGTTTTTAAAATCCCCCATGGGGTATGCAATACAGCAACAGTCAATGACATTTTTGTCATGCAACCGGAAAGGAGCTTTCCTATGAAACCCTTCAGTTCTCGCATCACGCACCTTTATCACAGCGGCTTTTCCATTGAGACCCTTCACCACTTTTTAGTGTTTGACTACGTTGAACCAACAGGTGGAATGCCCACCAAACCTATTGCCGGCTCACTGGATCTTAATCAACTGGCCAGACGGGATAACGTATATTTTTTCATCACTCACCACCACCAGGATCACTTCATGCCTCAGCTTTTTGATTATCAGGAATCGAATCCTGCTGTTCAGATTATTGCTGGCGATGGCGTGCCGTTGCCGGCACGTGAAAACTGCCACCTGATGAAACCCTATGAAAAACTTCAAATTAACGAGGTATCCGTCGAGGCCTTTGGTTCGACGGATGCAGGCGTTTCTTTTTATGTTCAAACAGACCATCTGTCTTTTTTTCATTCAGGCGACTTGAATTGGTGGCACTGGGAATCATTTTCACCACAACAGCAGCTGCAGGAAGAGAAGGATTTCAAAGAGGAAATTCATCGCCTCCAGGGCAAACGAATCGACGTGGCATTTGTTCCTGTTGATCCTCGTTTGGGAACTGCTTATCACTGGGCGGGCACTTGCTTTATCGAGACCATTAAACCCAGTCTCTTTATTCCCATGCATTTCGCCAATGACTTTTCAGTCACCCGGCGGTTTGCCACTCAGGTTGCCGACACTGAGTCTCGTGTGATTGTTCTCAACCATCGCGGACAACAAATTGAATACACGAAGAACTGAGGAATTGCTCCTTGTAATCAGAAAACCGTCCACCACTTGGAAGGACGGTTTTCTTATTGATGTGTTTGGTGATCGACAGTTCTTGAAAAGATGCGATTTCGATATTTTTCCAGCAACAGTAATAATGGATAGCCCAACCCATAACAGGCAGCCATTTGTCCGACACCAACCCAGAGCATCATTATCCATATGGGCGCCTGATCAGGCGATCCCAAAAACAAATAATAGAGCATGGCTCCGATCATGACGGCATTCACCACAACCGGCGGCAATGGGACCAGCCAGCGGCGCCGCATTTTGGAAGACATAAAGGCAGCCAGGGTAGTGGCTGCTGTTCCCACCACAATATCCACCAGTCCGTACGGGCCGATGATATTGGCAATCAGGCAGCCTACCGCCAGCCCCGGAATTGCAGCCGGTGTGAGAAAAGGCAGAACTGTCAACGCTTCAGACACGCGCACCTGAATCATCCCATAGCTGATGGGACGAAAAAGAACCGTCAGCGCGGTATAGATGGCAGCGATCATGGCTGCGTGCATCCAAAAGGTTGTTTTTGCTTTCATTGGAAGACCATTCCTTTCGATGTTCCTATCTTGAGAAAAATAACATGACAACAGTTCGTGTCAGACTGTTTCAGGCACTTGAATATCTTACCCTGTTCCCACTTGATTGGCAAGGCTTTTTTGAAATCTTACTTCATTGACGCCGCTTAGGTTCAACAGGTATAATAAGATGATTTATGTGTTTCATTAGAAGGAGGTTTTTTCATGCATCGTATTCGCATCATGACTGACAGCACCAGCGATCTGCCTGACTCGTTTGTACAGGAACATCATATCGCTGTGATTCCACTTTATGTCAATTTTAACGATCGCGTCTTTCGCGACGGTGTTGATTTAAATCCAGAACAGCTTTACCAGACCGTTGCTGAGACTGATGTTTTCCCCAAGACATCCAGTCCCTCACCCAGCGACTTTCTGGCACGTTTTACCCCTGCCATCGAAGCAGGTGACGACATTTTGTTTATCGGCATCTCCTCCAGACTGTCATCAACCATTCAAAATGCCCGCATCGCTGCCTCAGAATTTGAAGACCACCGCATTGAAGTCATTGATTCACTCAATCTCTCTGCCGGCATTGGCATTTTAGTCATGAAAGCTGTGATGCTTTTGCAAGAAGAATCTCTTTCCCTTTCTCAACTGGCAGACCGTATACGCACCCTTGTTCCCAAGGTGCGTACATACTTTGCAGTTGATACACTGGAATATCTTCACCGGGGTGGCCGCTGTTCGGCGATGGAAAACCTGGTGGGCAGCATGTTGCGGATTCGACCAATTTTGGAGGTGGTGGAAGGGCAGATCATCGTCAATCGCAAGGTTCGGGGTAAACGCGAGAAGCTGATGAATGAAATGCTGGAGTTGTTTCGCCACGATCATCCTTATATTGTCGCTTCTCCGGTGGTGGTGAACCAGTCTATGTGTGCTGAAGATGCACAAAAATTGTCACAACAGATTCTCGACCTCATGCCAGAGGCCACCATCACACTTACACAGGCTGGTTGTGTTATCTGCAGCCACTGTGGTCCCAAAACATTCAGCATTGTTTTTTTGAGGCCTTAGGCAACTCTTGATTTAAGTTACTCTTGATGTGGACATTTTAAAGTTCCGATAATCCCCGAAGAACACAGAAACCCTCCTGGTGTGGAGGGCTTCTGTGTTCTTATTTCTTATTGACCTTTATTTGCGTTTGTTTGCGTTTGTTTGTCGCGTGTTTTGCAATAATTGGAAATGTCTTTAATGGGCAGGATAAGCTATTTCTTGTCCAGGGAAGATCAAATGCGGATTTGCAAGTTGATTCATTTCTGCCAACATTTCCCATGTGGTGTGATGTTGTTGCGCAATACGCCACAGTACTTCACCCGGCTGAACAACGTGAATGCCATGTTCAGAAACTGGCATTGGCATTGGTGCGGCTTCGGGCTCGTCTGTCATATGATCATCCATCACCGGAACTTCTATTACGGGTTCCTCTTCCACTGCTACCGGCAACTCTCCTGCAACAGTGATTCGGCCTTCCACCTCCGGTGCAATTTCACCAGCTGCTGCCAAATAATCTGCCAGCGCTTCATCCATGGCCATCATACGCGCGACTGTAGGCAGTCCGCCCAACATGGTGTAATCGTCTCCTCCAGCTGCCAGGAAATCATTGGTCGCCAGTAGATAGCTTGCTTCCATATCAATGGGCTCACCATTCACCATCAGGTTGACAATTCGATCACCCACAGAACGGCTCAGGTCTATCTGATAAGACATCCCTGCCACGTGGGGGAATCCGCCGCTGGCTTCAGGGTAGGCACGTGTACCGTGTTCCAGTATTTCTTTCACAACGGCACCCGGCACTTCTTTTACCTCAATGTTGTTACCAAAAGGAAATGCTGTGACAACATCACCCCGCGTAATCACGCCAGCTTCAATACTGGCTCTGATACCACCGCCATTGGTGAAGGCAATATCTGCTCCCGCAGCATTTTTGAGGACATCTGCAATCAGATTTCCAAGATTGGTTTCACCGGTTCTCACAAAGTCTCGTTCACCTTCAAGCTTCACAGCTGTGCTTCCCAGTGGTTCGGCTAACATTTCTTCCAGCTCAGCCTGTTGAGCCGCAAAGATTTCTGTCACCGCTTCATCTGCTTCAAGCGCTTCATCGCCGCTGACAACAACTACTCCTGCCATTGTTTCAACAACCTGGCCGTCCACAATACTCAGCTCGACAATACCCATGTGACTTCCATGGTATCCAGCGCTGACGATCAGTGTGTCACCGGCCATCATGCCGTCTTCCAACAGGTCGTGGCTGTGACCGTCAACAAAGACATGAATGCCATCAACCTCTGTCGCCACTGCGGTACTGCGTGCCCCATATTCCGTTTCTTCGTCAATTCCCAGATGACCAATGGCGATAATTACATCTGCCATATCTTTCAGCTCTTCCACCATTGCTGCTGCTTCGCTCACAGGATCAACAAAAGTCAGTCCGGTCACATTGTTTGGATGGGTTTTAAACAGGGTTTCTGGCGTGGCCAGTCCAAAAATGCCCACAGTAAAACCATCCATTTCAACCAGCACATATGGATCCAGCAATCGGGTACCATCAGCTTTGTAAACATTGGCTGCCAGAATCGGGAAATCCGTCAGTCCATCCAGTGCCACCAATCGACTTTGCCCGTAATTAAAGTCGTGGTTCCCGGCAGTCATGGCATCGTACCCTACAGCATTCATGAGCGTGGCAATGCTGGCACCTTCAGGTACCGTTGCAAAGGGAATCCCATGAAAGGTATCTCCTGCATCCAGGAGCAACACCTGATGGTCACCGTCGCGATATTGGCTGACAAGTGTTGCCAGTTTGCCAAATGCCTCTCCCCGACCATGAATATCATTGGTATGCAAAATAATTAACGATTCTGCGTGCTCATCCGCAAATACCACCAGGGTTCCAAAACTGCTGAACATCAGGGCAATCACCATCACCCACAGGAGCAGCTTCCTGTTTACTTTGCCTGTCATCATTACACATCCTCCTTTTAATTTGAGTTGTTTCATGAATTACACGACAAACGCAGTGATTATATACCCATTATATTCAATGGGAAAAACCCTTTCCCGTTAATTCTGTGCATTTTGTGTTAAAAAACAGTTAAGATGGTCAATCAGTTTCCGATTCTCTTCACGTCTGCGTACCGCCACGCGAAACCAACGGTGATGAAGACCATCGTAGTTGCTGCAGTTGCGTATCATGATACCCTGCTGAAGCAAGTATTCCTGCAACGCCTCCACTGTCGGGGCAGATTCATCAAGGGCAACCAGCAGATAGTTGGCACTTCCCGGCACCGGCTTCAATCCAGCTATTTTCTGTAGTTCGCCGAAAAACCATTCCCGTTCTTCCGTCACCAATGTAACAGAACGAGAAAGATAATTGGCTGCTTCCTGTGTATTGAGAAAATCCGCCATACTTTCAGCCACCACATTAACGCTCCAGGGTACCATGTGAGTTCGAACTCTTGATGCCAGGTTTACATCTCCCAATACAGCTGCCCCCAGTCGAATGCCCGGTATGGCAAATATTTTTGTAAAGGCTCTGATCACCGTGAGTTCCTGCCAATGGGCTGTTTCCTTCACAAGGCTGTCAATGGATTCATTCGTGGTGAAGTCGATGAAAGCTTCGTCCACCAGTAATCGGCACCGGTGGCCACGACACAGGTTCAGAACTTGTTTCATTTGGGAAATCGAGATTATTCTGCCGGTTGGATTGTTGGGATTGCAGAGAATCAATAAATCGATTCCCCGCTGAAGTTGCTGTTCCAGCTGATCAAGAGGCAGGTCAAAAGCATCTTCCGAACTGAGTGAAAGTGTTTTTATGGCGGTATCGCACTTTTCAAGCGCTTGTCGGTATTCGCTGAAAGTGGGGGCCATCAAAAGTGCTTTTTGAGGCTGAAGAAGCGTCAACAGCTCATGGATCACATGTGCTGCGCCATTTCCTATCACCAGGCGATTCTGATCGCACTTAAAAAACCGGGCCATCGACTCATACAAACGGTGATAATCGGGGTCCGGATAATGAACAGATTCTTCAAGGGAAGCTTTCATGACCTCCAGCAATGCTGCAGGTATTCCCAACGGATTAATATTGGCGCTGAAGTCCAGCAGAGCAGATACCTGAATGCCTGTCTGTCGTTGAATTGCATGAACATTTCCTCCGTGCATGGAAAGCACTCCCTTTGGATTTATGAGAATTTACCAGGGTATTATCAACAGACACAGGGTGCCGGCAATGACCGCCACCAACGTGGCTGCATCCAATAGCACGACAGCTTTTCGAATGGCTTCATGGGTCAACTCCCGTTGCTCATCACCAATGGTGGGTTTTTCAACAGGTCGGCCAAAATAGATGTTGGTGCCTCCCAGCTGAACCTGCAAGGCACCCGCCACTGCCGCCTCAGGCCAGCCAGCGTTGGGACTCTTGTGATTTCTTCCATCTCTGCGGGCAATCTTCCAGGCCTGAAGTGCACTGTTTCCCGTTAACATGGCTCCCACCACCAGCAGCACTACCGATAATCTGGCCGGCACCCAGTTAAGAATGTCATCCAGCCGTGCAGCGGGTCGTCCAAAATACAGGTATCGCTCATTCCGATACCCCACCATGGAATCCATCGTGTTCACTGCTTTATACATAATAGCCATTGGAACGCCTCCCAGTGCCAAATAAAAAAGGGGAGCCACCACACCATCCGAAAAATTCTCCGCCACCGTCTCCACCGTGGCCCGTACCACTTCTTTTTCTGTCAGGTGTTCTGTTTCGCGTCCAACAATCATTGATAATGCCCGTCTTGCCTCAGGCAGATTATTCTGTTCCAGCGGAATCAGTACATCCAGCGCTGCCAGTTTCAACCCTTTTGCCGACAGTGACGTATATGCCAGCCAGCCAGCCAGTACAGTACCCAGCCATATATGAAGTAATGACGCCACCTTCAAAATCAAAGCGGCTGCCCCACCAGCAGCCATTACCACAAAGGCCACCATGATTCCCCCCCTGAACATTTGCCATTGGCCGGACTGTTCTGTGCAGCGAAGGCGGTGGTCAAACCAGCCGATGAGGGCCCCCATCCATCGAACCGGATGAGGCCAGTGAGGCGGATCAGCCAATAGTAGATCAAGGATGTAAGCAGTCAATATGATCATGATTTGTCTCCTGATGAAAGATTCATCATCCTGTAAATGGCAGCCATATCCACTGAACTTCTCACTGTTGCCGCCAGTTTATCATACTGAGCTTCTTTGTAAACATCAAATGATGGCATCGCTTTAACATCCCAACCGTCAACCGATTTAGCAAGAGATTTGAGTAATGCTGTCACAAAATCCTCATTGTCAAAAATGCCGTGGAGATAGGTTCCCCACACTTTCCCATCGGCAGAAACGCCGCCATCCATCCGCTGGCCGCCAGATCTGTCAGTTAGCTGGGCAAAGGGTGCCACCCCTTCACTCAACATCGTCTGTCCCATATGAATCTCATACCCTTTCACTTCGTAGCCTTCTGACAGAACCGACGGCTGAGCATGTTCCCCACTCCCCTGAACTGCTGCCGGCCACTTCACCTGCCCTGTGATCTGGGTGGTGGTTTTTTCTGATTCAAAAACAGTTTCTGCTGAAATCAGGTTCAGTCCGGGCATGGAACCATGATCGCTTTCCAGTTGTAAAGGGTCATGCAACCATGTACCCAACATTTGAAACCCCCCGCAGATGCCGCAAATCATGCCACCCTGTTCCCGCACCTTCCAGATCATCTGGTCCAACCCCTGATGGCGTAACCAGGCCAGATCTGCCAGGGTGTTTTTAGTACCGGGAATAATCAGCAGATCAGGCAAACCAACCTCTTCAGGTCGTTGAACATATCGAAGCTCGACTCCGGGCAGTTTCTCCAGCCAGTGAAAATCTGTGAAATTTGAAATTCGGGGCAGTCGTATCACCGCCACTTGTAAGGCATTTGAATCGGCTGCCTGAGGACGAGTAGACAGTCTCTCGGCTGTCCCATCTTCTTCTTCGATATCAAAGTCACCATGAGGGATCACGCCAATCACCGGCAAACCAGTTAGTTCTTCCAACTGCTTGAGTCCAGGCTTTAATATCTCAAGATCGCCCCGGAACTTATTGATGAGAAGCCCTTTTACCCGATGGCGCTGGTCTTCCGGAAGCAGCAACAGGGTGCCATACAAAGAAGCAAACACCCCGCCCCGATCAATGTCTCCAATTAACAGCACTGGTGCATCAACCATGTCAGCCATCCCCATATTCACCAAATCATGTTCCTGCAAGTTGATTTCAGCCGGACTTCCCGCGCCTTCCAGCACCACCACATCTGCCGAGGCCTCCAGCGCTTCGTAGGCTTCCCTGACCGTCTCTCTCAGAGATGGTTTCATTTGGTGATAGGCCATGGCACTTCGATTTCCCAGCACCTTTCCCCGCACGATCACCTGTGCGCTTCTTTCACCGGTGGGCTTCAGAAGAATGGGATTCATATCTGCCAGTGGTTTTATCCCTGCTGCTTCCGCCTGAAAAACCTGAGCTCTTCCCATTTCAAGCCCTGTCTCAGTAATGTATGAATTTAATGCCATGTTCTGAGATTTAAAGGGTACCACCCGGTAACCATCTTCTTTGAAAATCCTGCAAAACGCAGCTGTTAAAATGCTTTTTCCCACCGAGGAAGCCGTCCCCTGTAACATGAGGTTCGGTTTATGCTTCTGCTTCATGCGCCATCGCCTCCAATTGAGCCATGAGTTGATCCAAATCATTGGTACTTTCCATCCCTGCCAGAGCCATTTCTTCCAATAATCGCGCTCCCTCACCTTTCACATAATCGAAATCAACATCAGGGAGATAGGTATTGTAATGAATGACGGTTTTTCCACTCTTCTGCTGCTCCATGGCCATTTGAATGTTTGCCAGATTTCCCCGGCCAATGGGAATGCTGGTGAGGATCACTGCCATGGCCTTGTTGGCAGCAATACCTGCTGAATGAAGTGTTGTCGCCTGGATATCTGAGAAAGGCTCTTCTTCAATGATGGTCATTCCCAGCCTTCTGGCCAGCTCTGCATCGCTGTCTCCTTTATTGACCACTCCCAGGGAAACCTGCCAGCCATCCTGATGAAGCCGCTGAATCACTTCTTTTCCCATTCCTCCGCCACCGATGACATGAATGCATTGTGTGCGGGATTTTCGTTGCCGCAGTGATACAGGGCAGACTTGCAGACTCCCGGTGTAAGCATTACGGTCAATAATCATCTCCATATGGTAGGCCTGCTCCAGATTTGCAGCTGTCATCACTTTTTCTGTCGCTCCCAGTGCCAGCACCTTTCCCTGGTGGAGTAGTAAAACCTCCTGACTGTACCGAGCCGCCAGATTGAGGTCATGGATCACTGCAATAACAGAAATCCCTTTTTCCTGGTTCAGTTTTTTCAGCAGCTCTAAAATCTCAATTTGATGATGGATGTCTAAAAAAGAGGTGGGTTCATCCAGCAGCAGGAGCGTTGGCTCCTGTGCCAATGCTTTTGCAATCATCACCCGCTGACGCTCACCACCGCTGATTTCATTGATTAATCGCTCTTTCAAATGATCTACGCTGGTCCATTGCATTGCCTGATCTGCTATTTGACGATCATGGGCATTTTCCTGCTGAAAACGGGTCAGATGCGGATTTCTTCCCATCATCACCACATCATGCACGGTAAAGGCAGCCCCGATATCTGTCTGCTGGTGAACAACTGCCATTTCCCGGGCCAGTTCGGCACTGCCATATGTTTCCAGTGCCCGTTGGTCAATGAGTATGCCGCCGTCGGTAGGCTTTAAGTTTCGTGCAATATTTTTTAGCAGTGTGGTTTTGCCACTGCCATTGGGACCAATGATGGATAAAAATGTCTTTCGTCCAATGACCAGATTCAAAGCTTTCAGAATCTGTCTTTCATTATAGGCAAATGAAAGGTTGTTTAATTGAATGGTTTTTCCCATGAAGCTTCATCCTCACTCATTGAAGAGATCTCTACGAGATCTTTTTTGACCGGCGTAACAGGTAAATAAAAAAGGGAGCACCCGCCATGGCTGTTAGAATACCCACCGGTAATTCAGTAGGCGCAATAACGGTACGGGAAAGCGTATCTGCCACTATTAAAAAAATACCACCGGCCAGCCCCGAAGCAGGAATGAGGAAGCGATGGTCCGGCCCGGTGAAAAACCGGGTGGCGTGAGGAACAATTAAACCCACAAAGCCGATAATGCCACTAACAGACACCATGAAGGCAGTCATCAATGTGCTGGTGATAAGCAGTACCCGTTTAACCCGTTCCACCGGCACCCCTGTGTTGGCAGCTGTATCTTCACCCAGCAGCAACAGGTTCAGATCACGTGAATGGAACATTAGCACAGCGGTTCCAAACAATGCCGGAAGCACCACAAGGCCCACATGCTGCCATCCCCTGGAAGATAGGCTGCCCAGGGTCCAGTACACAATACTGTTCACATCTCGTGAAGCTATTACCATTAGAAATGACAAAATGGCCGTGAAAAACTGACCGGTGGCAATGCCTGCCAACAATAATGCCGTTACCGGTACCCGACCACCAATTCGGGCCAGCCGATAAACAATACTTGTTGCCAGCAGCGCACCTGCAAAGGCCATCATTGAAACTGCTCCAAAACCAAGCAGGCTTTGATTCAACCGAAGCACAATGGCCACAGCTGCCCCCAGCGCCGCACCAGATGATGTTCCCATAATGAAGGGATCGGCCATCGGGTTTTTCAGCATCCCTTGCATTGCTGATCCGGCAACTGACAAACTGCCTCCCACCAGAAAAGCAAGGGCAATGCGAGGCAGTCTTATGTGCAGCAGGATGGATTCATGGGCCAGAGATACCGAAGAAACATCCACCCGATCTCCCAGCCAGGGGAGATAGGAGGCAATCACTCGCAGCACGTCTCCAGGAGCAATGGCGGCAGCTCCTACAGAAGCTGCCAACACAACAGCCATGATCAACACACCCATAAGACCTGTAAAAATCAATGAACGGCGATGTGTTTGCCTCATTTAGAACACCTCTGGATGAATGGCTTCTGCAAAAAGGCGTAATGCTTCAACAATACGAGCCCCTGGCCGGGAAGCAATGTTAGGCTCCATCAGTTCAATACGGTCGTTCTGAATGGCAGCAATCTGATCGTAACCTGGTCGCCGGCGCACTTCATCCCGATAAGCTTCTGCTGCAGCTTCAGTCATACTGTCGAAATCTGCCACATGTGGCGGCATAAAGTAGATGGCTGGGTTTTTTTCCACCAGCGCTTCCACGCTATACATGGGATACGCACCTTCAGCGTCTCCCGCGATATTCTCGCCGCCGGCCAGTTGAATCAGTTCATGGATAAAAGACCCCGGACCGGCTGTTTGTAATGGTTCATCCCACACTTGATAAAAAACGGGAACTCGCGGCAATTCACTGACTTTTCCAACAATCATATCCATTTCGGTGGTCAGCTGATCCACCAGCGTCGTTGCCGTCGCTTCTGCTCCCGTCAGCCTTCCGGTTTCGAGAATTGACTCAAATACTGCTTCAACAGATTCCGGTGTCATATCAACCACCGTAATTCCCATGGCAGTCATTTGATTCACTGCTTCTGGTTGCCCGCCTGCGAAGGTGAACACCAAATCAGGCTCCAGCTCGATGATTCGCTCCAGATTGATGGTCCACGAACTTCCCAACGGTTCTTTTTCAAGTGCCGCCGCCGGATAATCACAATAGTCGGAAACGCCAATGATCTTTTCTTCCAATCCAAGCGCAAACAACGTTTCTGTCTGGCTGGGTGACAGCGATACAATCCGTAATGGATGCATCTCAGAAATCTGAAGGTCAACGCCGGATTCCCTTTCGGGCTCTTCTTCATGATCTGTCTCCAATGGTTGATTAGCAGCATTGCAGGCACTTACAAAGAGCCCCACTACCAGTAAAATCAATGCCCACCGCCAGCCCTTACTCATCTGTCGACGATTTTCCATATCGTTCTCCTCGTTTCTCGATTCATCTTCAGTTGTCAGTCTTCGTCACAAAAAAAGCAGTCACCTGTTTCGCGCAGGCAAGCCGTCATTATTTCATGAGCAGGTTTCCTGACTTGGGTTCATTGCCTGCGCTGCGTCTTCCCGGAAGTAGTTCTCCAGTGACCTGTGCAGCCGGCTCCCCCTCACAGTGGCGCGACCGTGCCGGATTTACACCAGCTTCCCTCTCTGCTTCCATAGAAGCATCACTCCTGAGTTAAATATATTCAATTTGATGTCAATCTCAGCCTACCATTGAAAACACTTCACTGTCAACCCGACAAATCATTCAGATCTGTTAGATGGTGGGTATCATTACATCGTTGCAAGACGGGAAATGAGTCATGAAAAGAAATCACACTGATACTACAGTGGTCAATTTGAAAACGCCAGTGAGCCTGCCAGTCATTGGCAATCCAGTGGGCCAGCAGACTTCGAATCGTGCCGGAATGTGCCACAACGGCTATTTGACAGGCATTTGCTTTTTTTGAACAGATTAACAGTTCCTTCGCCGCTTCACTTGCCCGATGGTGAAAGCTGTATAGACTCTCCCCACTCGGAAAGGTATACCGGCCACGTTTTTCCATCAGCTGTGTGTATTCATCGATATGTTGATCGCGAATTTCATCCATGGTCATGCCTTCTAATGTGCCAAAATGCATTTCTTTCAGATTTTCCATGATCTCTATCCGATTTTGCTGCAATGCTGTGGGAAAGACCAGTTGTGCTGTGTGATCAGCTCTTTTCATGCCGCTGGTGATGACCTTATCAGGATTTTCTCCTGCCAGGCATCTTCCAAGTGCTTCTGCCTGCCGGATTCCCTTGTCACTGAGAACTGCTTCTGTCCAGCCGCTCATTCGATTTTCCAGGTTGTGGTTGGTTTCACCATGCCTGATGAGCATGATCTTCATCTGTTTCACTCCTCTTGATGTTGTCTGATTTTGATGTGCATGGTCTGTTAAGCTCAGCAAGTCAGCAAGACTACCATCAAAAATACAACTTCTGACATTTCACTCAGCGCACCAAGCGTATCACCTGTCATTCCGCCAAGCAAGCGAGTGATGATGTAACGCCCTAGAACAACCGTCACTAAAATTGCCAGGAGTGCAAATCCCATAACAATTTGACGGGTCACCGCTAATGCTCCCATGCACACTCCCAGCGCCACAAAAACTTCAGACAATGTGATCTTCCCAATGAACAGATTTCCCAGCCCATTTTCACGGGCATACACACCTTTCCAGGCACCCAACACCAGCGCCAGTCTTCCTGTGACAGGTGCAAGAATCAGGCAGACAATTCGCAGATGATCTGGTAGAGCTGTATATGCCGTCAATTTAAACAACAAAACAAAAAGTAAAATCAGGGCTCCATGAGTCCCCAATCGGCTGTCTTTCATAATTTCCAGTTTGCGAATTCGATCACGGCCACTCATACACCCATCAAAGGTATCAGCCAAACCATCCAAATGCAGACCGCCTGTCATGAAAAACTGGAAGAAAAGGGCTGTCAGCACACTCATCTGCACTGGTAATTTTTGAACCATCAACCAGTAAACACCAGCCGTCATCAATCCAATGACAATGCCTGCAGCGGGATACCATCCCATGGTTTGATGGTAGGTATCATCTGACACTGATTGAGTGGGTACTGGGAGAACCGTTAAAAACTGGAGGGCATGTAAAAATCTGTTGAACATCCCGTCTCACCCCTTCGTTTTCTCCAGCATATAAGCTGCATCAGCTGCGAATAAATTCAATTGATTGACCGGTTGCTGAATCGGTTGATGTGGCATTCTTCAAGCAGAGGGGAATGCCGGAAACCACCAAAAACACTTGATCGGCCGCTTCTGCCAGGCGTTGATTAACCCTGCCTGCAATATCACGAAAATCCCGGGACATTTTGTCGCCGGGTACAATGCCCATGCCCACCTCATTGGTAATCAACACCGCTGGCACCCGCATCTCCCGGAGAACTTCCACCAACTCATTCATCTCTCTGTCAACGCGGGCTTCCAATGCAGTCAGTGCTTCCGGTGTCACTGATTCCCAGTTTTCGGGAGCATTTTCCAGCATGAGATGGGTGATCATCAATGTGATACAATCCAATAAAATACCTTCCACTTTTCCCTGCCAGGATGGAAGGCATTGTTGAAACCCACAATAGGCTTCCAGCGTTTCCCAGGAAGCCGGTCGTTGCTGCCGATGACGTTGAATGCGCAACCGCATCTCGTCATCATAGGCTTTTGCAGTGGCTATGTAGAGCACTTTGTCGCTTTTTCCCTTAAAAAGGCCTTCGCCGAAGCGACTCTTGCCACTTCGTGCACCTCCGGTGACTAGCGTGATGCCGGTGTTTTCAACCATGCAGATGCCTCCCTGATGCGTCCTCCGTCAACTTGTATGCCTTCATGTTTCAGCAAGGCTTCTTTAATGTGAAGGCCCCCACCATAGCCGGTAAGTGAACCATCTTTCCCCACCACGCGATGGCAGGGGATCACGACAGAAATGGGATTTTTGTTGTTGGCCATACCTGCTGCTCTAACTGCCTTTTCATTGCCTGCAGCTTGGGCAGCCTGTTGATAGCTGGCCACTTTTCCATAGGGAATGGTGATCAAAAAACGCCAGATTCGCTTCTGAAAATCGGTTCCCTGAAAATCCAAAGGCAGGTCAAACTGATGTTGTTTCCCTTCAAAGTAAGCTTCCACCTGTTTCAGGTAAGGGGCCATTCTTCCCGAATCTTCCATCGGTTTTTCTGCAAATCTGCGAAGATCCATATCTACCAGTCGTTTGAACTCCAAGGCGGCCAAACCGATTTCTGAGGCAATCAGTGTCACCGGTTGCTGGTTCCAGTCAATTGATCCGTAATAGTATTTAGGCATTTTTCATCCGCTCCTTAAGCAGATTGTATTCTTCTTTGGCTGCTTGCCATTGGTCACGGGCCTTCAGCTGTATCAGCCGCTTGTGCTTTATATCCGGGTGTTCCAATGCCCGATTGTACCAGAAGATTGCTTCTTTTGGCTCACCCAGCATGCGTTTCAGCTCTCCAATTAAGTAGGCCAACGAAATTTCATCGAGCCCTGCAACAGGAAAAGATTCATTTGTGTAAGCCACTTCAAGATGATCGAGGGCGTGTTTCAGGTGCACTTTTTCAAGGGATGTATTGTCAGCTTCCCGGTAGAGCCATGCCAGCCGCAAGCATAAGCTCCCCAGATACCCCTTTGATTTGCCCAGCAACGTACCGGTTAGCATAGCCAGTTTGTGAGTTTCAATGGCCTGGGCGTGGGTTCGTTCTCCGCCAAAATCACGTTTTTGCCATTTTGAACTGATTTGTTTGAGGATCAGTCCTTTTTGATCCATGTTTAATGGTTTGTGCTCGCTTTCTGTCACGCTAAATCCACAATTGGGACACACCCATACATTATAAAAGATGGGATTGATGTCTTTGTACCAGATATGAAAATCCGGGTCTTTTTTATCCACAGGTATTTTGCGAAGCCGCACTTTTTTGGTGGTGAATTTCTTGCTACAGACAGGACATATCAAGTCCTTGTCGTATAAATATTTGTCCATAATCATCCTCCCTGATACTGTGATTCCTGCCCGCCGGGTGGTTCTTCCGGTTCACTGAAAAACCAGTCATTAACCGGACGGGGTTTCGTTCCCTGCAAAATGATACCATTCACAGGCCGATAGTAATCCCGTGAAATTTCTTCGCGCCGAATCTCCCGGCCATTTTCACGATAAATTTTGTGTGTCACCACTCGATAACCTGTTTTAGCTTCCCGCTCCACCCGTGTTTCACCTTCGTAAAGGGTATTGTCATAACGGGTTTCACTGGATGGTTCAACAACTTGTACCACCTGAGAGGCCAACTCAATATCAGGTCGATCAGCACTTTTTCCGAAAATGCGAACATAGAGCCGATTTCCTCTCACTTCACTCTCAACAAAAATAGGACTGTCTTCATTGTTGGCAAAACGAAAATCAAGGGACCCAAAAGCAACTGTGGCATCCTGACCACGGGGCACATACGACACAGGCAATGAATGGTTGGTACGTTCAACCACTTGTAAGTCTGCCCGTACCACTGCATTGTAAAGCGTGGTGGAAACCTGGCAAATGCCACCTCCAATCCCCGGAACCAGTTCTCCCATTAGAATTACAGGCGCTTCCTGATAACCGGCAGATGCAATGCGCGGTCCGGTGGTTTCATTAAATGAAAAAACATCACCCGGTAATAACAGCTTACCGTCAATGCTGCCGGAACCCTGACGTAAATTAGCTGTTCGTCCTGCATCACCGGTATTGAAGGTGGTACTGTATTCACTGATCACCGATTCGATCTGACGCAGGTCTGCAGCTGTTGGATACACTGAGTGCTCTGTCACAACCAGATGTACCGGAGCGTCTTCAAGATGTGTCATTCGTTGGTGAGCCTGCTGCAGGGTTTCTTCCAAATTCAGGGAAAGTCCCTGTTTTTCAGCCGAAACAATAAAAGTACCGTTTTCCCTGCGTATTTCTGCCGGATACTGTTCAATGAATATTTCCTGAGCAATGTCTTCAAGAAAACTTCTCAGCTGCGTCTCTTCATAGCTATGGTCAAGAAGCAATCGTACCGGCTGCTCACGCATCCGCCTGATATCAGTCATCCGGTCCAGCATGGTTCCCCTGCGACCAAGCGCCATTGCTTCCTGAACTGCCTGATCATAATCATAATAAAAGCCCAGCGAGGTGTAAGGCATCTCCCACTCTTGATGATTGTATCTGAATATCAGAGTCGACTCGTGAATATGGGAAGCCATATGTGCTTCCAGTTGATCTTTAGCTTCATCACTCGTCAGGCTGTGTACCGGCAATCCCTCAATCAGTACCGTGGCATAGATGGTGGGCTGGCTGAGGGTTCGATGAACAAAAACACCAGTGGCTGCCCCTGCTAAAATGAGACCTGTTAAAATGCCCAGGCCAATTCCCAGAATCACTTTTTTAATGTTTATTTTTGGTGAGGTTTCCTGCGTCATTTTCCGACCCCTTCTTTCCCGATGATGCTGCATAAGTTTCCTGGTCCCAATATACCCAAATATCATCACCGCTGTTAACGGCGGCGGTATACTCCGCCGGACGACCATTATGGGTGAGAACCAATTTCCCCTGAACATCACTTCGGTCAAAATCAACATAATCAAACAGATCAATAAACACCAGGTTTTTTTTCTCAGTTTCAATAGTTAAAGGCGCGCCATTGTACTGGATGTTGAAACGCATGATGTCAGCTTCCGTTGTTACCTTCGGGTTTTCCGAACTCGAGGCTGCTGGTGGCTTAATCTTCTCAATGTTTCTTTCATTGAGTAGTGGGTCAGCTGCCTTTACTGGTTTTGCTTCAGACGCATTTGCAGACATTGTGTCAGATGCCCTTTTGATAATTTCCAGAAAATCTCCCGTCTGCAGTGTTGTTTTTCCAGTTGCGGGCAATCCGTTGACACGAAAATCTGCTGCATTGCCAGTCAATTGATAAAAACCACAAAAATCTTCAACTGTGTATAATGTATCATACCCAATGGCATCTCCCTGATTCAGTAAAATGTCGCTTCGATCCACCTGCTGGCCGTTCAAAGTCATATTCACAATCAGTGGGCGTTTTATGCCTTCCACCTGACAGGTCATTTCCGATGGTACCACCTCTTTCATCAGCGCCCGTCGACTTTTTCCTGAAGTGGCTGGCTGAATCATGATCTTGTCTCCCTGATGAATTTCTGATTCAAGATTGGCAGTTTGTCCGTTCAAAAATATAACTGCCGCTTCACCGTACTCGCCATAAAGCCGCATGGACTGACCATTCACTGTCACATCTACGCTTTCACCCCTGCGGGGTACCAACTGCTGTGGATCGTATTGAACAGCTGCCAGTGCATCTTTGATGCAAAGTCGCCGTGTCTGAAACATGCGTACCTGGCGACCATTGACTTCCACTTCAAAAAAGTCTTTTTGCCGCGCCACCAACGCCTTCTTAAGAATCCCTATGGGCGTGACACCTTCGGGGCCAAGGTCAAGTGAAGCATTATACTCCAAATCTGTAATCTGTCCTATATGACGCACCGCCACTCGTTCCGGCGGTAACTCTAACTGTTGACCCAGCGCCTGAGGTAATCCTGGAATTTGACTGCCTCCCCCAATAAGAAACACGGCGCTGGGTTTTTTTCCGTTTTTTTCGAGAATACCAGCTGCAATTTCTCCTGCCACCACCTGAATGGCTGGCTGAATCTGCTTCAGCAGCTCGGGGGTGCTTTTTTCCTGCTGAAAACCAAATATATCGGTATAATAATGACTCTCTTCCATGTTCAAACGACACTTCAGTTGCTCGGCTCCATCAAAATCCAGCATTTCTTCTTTGGCCAGTAGTTCTGTTATTTCATCTCCCGCCACCGCACTCATACCATAGGCAATGATTGTTCCGTCACGGGTAATGGCCATATCTGACGTGCCGGCTCCCACATCCACCAGGGCAATGTTCAGCAGCCGGGCGTTTTCCGGGACTGCCACTTCAATGGCTGCAATGGGCTCAAGGGTCATGTACACCACCTCAAGACCTGCTTTTGAAACAGCTGTATAAAGGCTGTCCACCACCATTTTGGGCAGAAAAGTGGCAATCAGATGCACTTTGATGCGACGGCCGTGATGTCCGGCAGGGTTAGTCACAACAGCACCATCAATGGCATAATGAATCACCGAGTGACCCACACAGAAATATCGGGTGTCTTCTTGGAGATCTTCCTGCAGTTTATATTGCGCTTGTTGGAGTGCTTCAAGTTCCAGTTGATGCACCTGCGCTTGTGTCACTGCCTGCAATTCATCCAGTTGAGCTTCCCATTCAAGGGTCACTGTTTGCAGAGCACGGCCGGCAGCCGCAATTGTCACTTCCGACAGGGTTTGTTTAGACTTTTTTTCCAGTTGCTGCTTCACCTGGTCAATCACCTGAGCCACTTTGTCAATGTCATGAATCTGGCCGTCAAACATGGCGCGACTTTCATGAAAAATCATGGCGGCGTGATCGATGACCAGGCGCCGCTCATGCAGGTGTCCCAGCATGCCAACCACACTTCGGGTACCGATATCAAGCGCGAAGAGGCTTGGTGCCTGACCGGATTTTTTTGACTTTCTTCTTTTCACAGGATATACCTCCTTCGCCGATGCTGATACCGCTCATTCCCATTATTGTTTAGATGCCCTAAAGGTGGGACACAGGTGGTTGAGTGAACAGCTGATGCAATTGGGTTTACGGGCATGACAGACTCGACGCCCGTGGAGAATCAGCCAGTGGTGTGCTGCTGACCATTTATCACTGGGAACAGTTTTCATCAGCTGTTGCTCAGTTTCAAGCGGATCCCCTGCACGTACAAGTCCCAATCGGTTAGACACTCTGAAAACATGTGTGTCGACAGCCAGGGCCGGTACACCAAAAGCATTACTGAGGACCACATTAGCTGTTTTTCTCCCAACTCCGGGCAATGCCATTAACGCTTCCCGGTTATTGGGAATGCACCCATTGTGTTGAGCCAACAGCTGTTGGCAGGCAGCCAGCAGATGCTTGCTCTTGGTTTTATAGTAGTTGCAGCTTCGGATTTTCTGCTGCAACTCTTCTTCACTTAATTGTACCACATCTTCAGGCCCTTTGATTTCTTTGAAAAGTGTGGCGGTAATGAGGTTAACGCGCTGGTCGGTGCACTGGGCCGACAGCATGGTGGCCACCAGACATTCAAAAGGGTTGGTGAAATCCAGCTCACTTTCTGCCGATGGATAAGTGGCTTCCAGAATTTCAAGGACCTCTAAAACAGCTTTTTTCTTCAGCAGCGCTACCTTTTTTATTTTCATTCCTGCACTCATGGTTTCCGCTCCCATTCCTTAACAGTTATGTAATCATTTCCCGTTCAATGTTCATGACTTCGCCTCTGCCATCAGCCTCAATAAATCGAAGTATTTCCTGAAGCATACGTTCCACATGCCGGCGGTCATTGCCCACACAGCTGAATCCGATACCGGCAATCTGCCACTTATCCTGCTTATCGATTTCAGCCACAGAAACATTATATCGACTGGAAACGCGTTTCATCAGGCTCTGAACAATCATCCGTTTTTCTTTCAGGGAAGCCCCTTCGTGAAGTAATAAATCAAAACTGCAAATTCCCACCACCAGCACCGGTTTCACCTCATTTGGTCAGTTGTCATATTATATAAACGTTCTAATTATCATTTAGCAGATGATTCGATGCCCACTTGGCCATCTCCTGCAATTCTTTCCGGGGATGCTGAAGAAAGGGTTGTATGACCGGAAGGGCACTTTGGTCATGAGAATTTCCCAGGGCCATCAATGCGTTGCGCTGCATCACTTTTTGCCCGCGCCATCCGAATGCCGTTGTTCGATAAAGGCGATTGAACTGGCGATTGGAAAGAGAGAGTAAGTGGGGCAGATCCAAACAACGCTGCGTTACAGAAGCAATCATCTCAGGATGACTGGCTGATGCCGGCTTTCGGTTATGTGGACATGCCTCCTGGCAGATATCGCAACCATACAGCCTGTTTTCCATCAAATGCCGCATTTCCCGGGGAATGGTTTCTTTTTGCTGTAATAAGTGGGAAAGACAACGGCGGGGATCAATTTGACCTGGTTTTTCCAGTGCCTGAGATGGACAAGCCCGCTGACATCGGCCACAACCTTCACAGCTGGTCAGCGGAAGTGTCGTCTGTTGACTGCCCGCCACCGGTTTGTTGATCAGCAGGCCCCCCAGCACAACATAGGAACCAACACCCGGTACAATCAGACAATTATGACGACCATACGCGCCCATACTTGCCTGCACTGCCAGGTACCGTTCCACCAGGGGTCCTGTATCCACAAATGCCTGGTACAATAATCCTGATTCCAGCTTTTGCAATGCCTCTCCCATCATCCTTAACTGTTGATGCAAGATTTGATGATAATCCAGTCCCCAGGCAAACCGGGCTAATTTGCCTGACAAAGGGAGCGTTTCTCCTTGATCTTCCTTCGTATTTAAATAGTAGGACGTGGCAATGATCACGATGGTTTCAGCTTCAGCCATGATTTGAAAGGGATCAATGCGAAGAGCCAGATCAGATTCTTCAAAGGCTGTGACCCGATGTTCCTGCAGGCGCTTCTCCAGAATGGGTGTCAACTCATGAAACACGCGTGCCTTTAAAGCACCAATGCCATCAATGTGCAACGACTCCGCCAATGACCTCAGCTGTTCCATGGTTATCATTTCAGCGACCCCCTCAGAAAAAGTACCAAGCCGGCCAGAATCACGGCACCACTGAGGAGCTGTAATGAACCCGGGACCTCCTGGAGCAGCAGAAATGCCAGTAATGTAGCTCCCAAAGGCTCTCCGAGACAAGCTGTTGAGACTTTAACAGCTTCAAGATGTTTCAGACTCCAGTTGAAAATGCTATGTCCGCCTAGTGTGCATATAATCGCAAGAGCCAGAAACAAACTGAGGTTAGTCGTTCCATAACCTCTCAGCGGAACGGTGAAAACCAGATTAAACATCAGCAGCACCAATGAACAGGCTCCATATACCAGGGTACAGTAGGTAGCCGCCGGCATTGTCGCCCGCAGCTTTCTTCCAATGAGAATATAGATTGACGCAAAAAAACCACCGGATAAAGCCAGCAGATCACCTGCCAAGTGAGCCCTGTTCACATGAAAATCAGACACACCCATGATGACACTGCCACTTATAGCGATGAGCATCCCGGTCAAACTAAGACCCGACAGTTTTTCCCTGTAAAGAAAATAGCCAATGATCATGGTATATACTGGTTGGAGGGTAACCAGCACTGTAGATGAGGCCACCGTTGTCAGTTCAAGCGATTTGATCCATGTGAGAAAATGAGCAGCCAGAAATGCACCACTGACTAAGCCGTATAGCAAGTGTGAGCCCCGCAGCTTTTTAAAATGGTCACGCTGAAATACCAGGGCATAAGGAAGCGTCAGCAAAAAAGCAAACGCGAGTCGGTAAAAGGCAATAATACTGGCAGGTGCCTGAGAAAAGCGGGTCAATACGGCTGAGAATGAAATACCCACCACTCCCAGCAACAGTATGACATACACTTTCATCAGTTGTACTCCGTTCTGACATGCTCTTTCCACCGTGAACCGCCTTTCTTGCTCTGTGTTCGTTGATCAGGGAGATAAACTGATTCTCGTGAAAAAGCAGTGTGACTCCAGCCACACTGCAGTGCGTTTCATGGATGCTGTCATTACTTCCTGTTCTACTCAAAAGAACTGTTACCAATGAATTCACGCAAAATGGAGGTTTTGGGAATATGCTCCTCATTTTCAAGTGCTACAAAATAACCCAAAAACTTGAGAAGTCGTTTTGCTTCCGGATAGTAGGGATTCTGGTTGTCAATTTGTCGCAGCAATGGCTCGGCGTATTTCTTCAGAACACTCAGTTCATAGAAGAGGGCAGAATTGAACATGATATCTGCGTCTTCCTGAAAAGGAAAGATGTTTTCCTCTTCCCCCCTGCGAACTGATGCCCACATGGACAACGTGCGCATGGCGTCGTTACCCCTAAAATGATGGTCTCTGACCATGCGGCGAATCAATCGGGTATCGGTGGTGGGTATGCGGTTATGTTCATCAATGTTAAGCTGTGTCAGACAGCTGACATAAACTTTGTACTTTTTCTCCCTGGGAATACTGCGGGTGAGCGCTTCATTCAGCGCGTGGATCCCTTCCAGTACCAATGGCTGGCTGGTGTCCACCCTGACACGGTGACCATTAAACTCCCGCAACCCTGTTTTGAAGTTGAAGGTGGGTAGTTCCACCTCTTCTCCTGCCAGAAGTCGCTGAAGGTGGTCATTAAAGAGTTCTAAATCAATGGCGTGCAGTGATTCAAAGTCATATTCGCCATTGGAATCAAGCGGTGTTTTCTCCCTGTCGACAAAATAATCGTCAAGAGAAATCATGACTGGTTTCAAGCCATTCACTCTCAGTTGAATTCCCAGCCGACCGGTAAAAGTGGTTTTTCCTGATGACGAAGGACCAGCAATTAGAATCAGTCTGCGGTGCTCCAGATCTTGAGTGACCGCATCAGCTATTTCTGCAATTTTCTTTTCATGTAACGCTTCTGAAATTCGCAGGTACTCTGCCTCTTTGCGACTCACGATTAAATCATTTAGCGCAGCCACATAATCAATTTCCAGAATTTCAGCCCATTTTTCCGACTCCCTGAACACCTTGAATAGCTTGGGATTCTCAACAAATTCCGGAATGGCACCCTTCTCTTCCAGCCTTGGGTACCGAAGCACAATTCCTGGTGGATACCAGGTTAGATCAAACTGTTTCAGATAGCCTGAAGAAGGCACCATGTATCCGTAAAAATAGTTTTTTAACCAGCCGCACTGATAAATCTTAATGTAGGGCTTTTCTCGATATTTCAAAAGCCGCACTTTGCTGCTCTGATGATAGTCCTGAAAAATATCAATGGCTTCTTCAACAGGAATGCGATTTTTATGGAAAGGAACATCTTCTTCGATGATTTCTCTCATGCGTTGGTGAATACGGTCCACTTCGTCAGGACCAAGTGCTTTCTTGTATGCCACTTCGCAATAAAGACCTTTGCTGATGGAATGCTCCACCGACACCTGGCATCCGGAAAACAACTCCATACAGGCCCGAACCAAAACAAAGGACAAACTCCGTTTGTAGATGCGGGATCCAATGGATGAGCAACAATCAACCCACTTGATTTCGCAGTCTTCATCAAGTGTATGTCGCAGTTCTTTCAGTTCGTTGCCAACAATGCCTGCAATAATCAGGTAAGGCGATCCATTCTGAAAATCCTTGCTGACCGTCTCAAGGGTGACACCATGGGGATACTCAAATACGCCATGTCCTTCAATAGTAATATTTATGGTTTCCTGCTTCTTTTTAGCTGTCATTCCTTCAGCCTCCCACGACCAGCATTAAATGGCTTTGATGACTTCATCCATCACGCGGCGCAGTCGATCGCGCGTCACCGGAGTTGCCATAATACCGCTTAATGCCTCATGATCTTTCAATGCTTCCAGTTTATCCCGACTGCAGGATGTCAGCACATAAGCCCCTTGGGGCCAAAGCTGCCGCAGCCTGAGGATCAGCTGTTCACCAGTCGTATTCTCCATTACCAGGTTCACCAGCACTACAGCCGGTTTTTCTTGCACAATCACTTTTTCCACCTGAAATTCATCAGTGAGAACCGCATGATAACCCATTTCTTCCAAGGTGTTTCCCATAACCATTTTCTCAAAGGCAGAATCATTGACCACCATCACGGTTGTTGGCATTCTTTTCACTCCTGTTCCATCAGAAGATTACTGCAACAAGCCAAATCGGTTAAAGGGGTACAGGCGCAAAAAAGCCTTTCCAATGATATCTTCTTCATCCACCAATCCCAGCATTTGATCGCGGCTGTCCAGGCTGTTGTTTCGATTATCTCCCATCACAAAGAGCTTGCCTTCCGGTACCACCATGGAAATGTCACCAAGTGTGTAGCCGTCTTCCAGATATGGTTCTTCCAGTGAGTTGCCATTGATGTATACTTGGCCTTCGCTGATGACAATTTCATCTCCCGGGAGCGCAATAATTCGTTTAATCAACAATTTTTCCTGTCCTGTTGCGGTTGTCAGAGGGGATCTAAAAACGATGATGTCGCCGTCATTTGGTTCACTGCGGCGATACAACAGCCGATTGATCATCAAAAAATCATTTTCTTCCAGTGTATGGCTCATGGAATGATTTTTTACGATGGTGGGTTTTACAAAAGTGGTGATGATCAGTGCGATCACCAGTGAGATCAGAATGGTTTTCACCCATTCTATTATTTCCTGTTTCATGCGGTCATTGCCTCCTGTCGCTCTTTAACAGCCATAAAAACTACCACTATTGTACCACTGCCTTTCATGTAAAGCAATGCACAACCACCCATTGAGTTGTCTTACAGTAAAAACTGTGCTATCCTAAAGTGGAACCATTGATGAGTCAAGTTGAAAGGTGGCACGTTCCATGGATCGAGTGAAAGATTTTCTCCATGATTACTCTGATGTTTTTCTGGCAACCCTCATTATTGTTGCCATGGTTTCGGTTGTCTATGTGAATCTGAATACCATTTTTGATGATAATCCCGTGGTCATGGCCCAGCCGGCATCTGGTGGTTCAACTGCCGAACCCGGCACCGGTTCAGACTCACCACTGATTGTTGAACTGCCATCTGATGAACTGGAAGATAACGAGCTGCCTCCGGAAGAAATGCGTCATGAAGACGACGCTTCTGATGAGGGCGCCGATGCGGCACCTGCTGATGAAACCCCCACCACACCTTCGCAAACTCCTTCAGCCCCTCCTGCCGCCGGGGAAACCGTCGAAATAACGATCCCCAACGGCACCCCAGGAATTGGAATCGCTCAGATTTTGGTGGACAATCAGTTGCTTCCCGACACAACTTCCTTTGTGCAGGCGGCTGAAACGCTGGAACTCTCCCTGAAACTCAAATCCGGCACTTTTCAAATTCCAGCCGGTTCATCTCCTGAAGAAATGGTACGGATCATCGCTGGTCAGTAAGATGATCTCTTGATTCCTTGTCCAATTATCCATACATGACTCGCAAAAAAACCTCCCGGATATTCAGTATCAGCCGGGAGGTTTTTGCTTGTTTATTTAACGATTGATGTCTTCCAGTACTTCTGCCCGGTTGTGGGCCCGTTTTATCAGTGCATCTTTGTTGACAATATGCCTTTCCATCCGACCCTTGGCAATTTGGCCCACCTCATCCATGCACACCAGATCAAAATAAATCACATTTCCTTCGAGCCTGTCCACCATTGCCTTCACCGTCACTGTCATCCCCTGTAATGTGGGCTTTTCATGTGTAACCTGAAGTCCCCGGGCAACCGTTACTGTGCCGTCAGGCACATTGTCACCCACCAAATCAACACAAGCTTCAATCATCATCGTCACCAGCGCCGGTGTTGAGAAAAGGGTTTCAATGCCGGCACGCCCAAAACTCACCGTCGTGTCTTCATAAGCAACTTTCTTTTGGATCATGTGTTCCATACCCGGCTTCAACGTTATTTCCTGCATCATTCCGATCCCCCCTTTATGGTATATATACCGAAATGGTTTCAGAACAATCAGCAAATTTAAAACTAACTGTGATGATTCGGCAATTGGCTGAGTGGAAAGACCATTAATGGAAGATATCGAAGGCGCCCTTCGATCCGCCTGCTTTCCATAAGCACATATTTCTCTGCAGAAACAGCAGGCAACGCTACTTTCATACGATCAAAGGCGCTTCGGGCAGCGGCGTCTATGAAGACACATTCCCGGGCCAGGGTAATATGGGGGTGAAAGGGTGTATGGTTTGCAAATCCTTTTTCCGCCAGGTGGTTCCGAAGCCACCCGGTCAACTCGCTCAATGTTTCATTGGATTCCAGCCCTGCCCACAAAATGTGGCGACGACGCTTTTCAAAAGATCCCAGCCCTTCAACCTTTAGTGTCAGAGGTCGTGATAAAACCGGCCCATTTGGTTGATGAATCATGAGTTGTGAGATTTTTTCATCAGGAATTTCACCAACAAACTGCAAGGTTAGATGAAAATTGACCGGATCAGTGAAACGGCCCTTTTTCACTAATGGCCGGATGTAACTCTGCACTTCTGCCAGGCACTTCACCGTATACTCGTTTAATTGAATGGCAAAAAATACCCGTCGCATTTGGTTCGTTGTCTTTTCAGCATTCACCGGTTTACCTCGGGCGGTACCGGGGCAGGTTTTGCAAAATAGTAACCCTGTAACAGATCGACACCACTTTTCACCAGATAATTCACCTCATCCAACAGTTCCACTCCCTCTGCCAAAGCGCCATCCATTCCTTCAAACTCCGGTAAAGATCCAGTTTATCAAAGGTCAATGTTTCTTCATGTTTCAGCGGCAATAATTTCATATCTCTCTGTTCCAGTGAATTGAAGGGGAGCTGTGCCAATGATCTGATAAAAGCTTCATAATCAGGCAACTCACCTCATAATATGCTTGATGCTTTTCGTAGCTGAGTTCCACTCCGAAAAAACCGATTCAACAAAGGGAGCATGATGCGCTGTAGCCACTGCAAAAAGTACTTTTGAAGGCCTGAAAACTGATAATGGCTGCCGGGTGCATCGCAGACACTCCATTGTTCACTCCCCCTTTCAACTTTCTTCTCTACAATTCTCTTAGCCGGGCTGTCAATTCCACCGGGCAATGGTCACTTCCCAGTACCTGTGCATGAATTGCCGCATCTTCCAACAGTGGGGTGACACGCTGTGAGGTGACAAAATAATCGATTCTCCAACCAACATTTCGCTCTCTGGCTCTCCCCATATAAGACCACCATGAATAGGCTTCTTCTTTATCAGGGTAAAAATGACGAAAGGTATCCACAAATCCGTTCGTCAGCAAGACTGTCATCTTATCCCGTTCTTCATCAGTAAAGCCTGCGTTCCGTCGATTACTCTGCGGATTTTTCAAGTCAATTTCCTGATGAGCCACGTTTAAATCGCCACATAGCACTACCGGCTTATGGGTATCCAGGCGGGAAAGAAAATCCCGGAACCGATCTTCCCATTCCATGCGGTAATCAAGCCGGGCCAAGTCTCGTTTTGAATTGGGAGTGTATACATTCACCAGATAAAAGGCATCGTACTCAAGGGTAATAACTCTGCCTTCGCTTTCAAAATCTTCCAGTCCGGTTCCGGTTCCAAAAGTAACCCGAAGCGGTTCTTCCTTCGAGAAGACTGCGGTTCCTGAATACCCTTTCTTCACAGCGTAATGCCAGTACTGATGGTATCCGGGTAAATCCAGCTCAATCTGACCTTCCTGCAGTTTGGTCTCTTGCAGGCAAAAAATATCGGCATCTGCCTCCATAAAAAAATCCATAAATCCTTTTTTCATGCAGGCGCGAATGCCATTCACATTCCACGAAATCAGTTTCATTCCTTGTGCCTCCTTGTGATTGCAGATTCAGCGGTTAAAAACGACTTAAACAAATGGGAGCTTCCGGATAATCAAAGAAATGGTGCAACGGCTTCAGAAACTGCGGCTCATTCAGTGTTGCTTTGCCAAAGGCAACCAATGAGGCGAGACCGACACTCCCCATCACCAGTGAAGCCAAATCACCTGCTGAAAGACTTAATGTCACCGTTGCAGCCCGCTGGTCACGGGAAATGTTGATGATGCCGTCTTCTGACCATAAATACCAGTCCCCATGGTTTGCCGGTATTAAGTCATCTGCCACCTGTAGCTTCAGTACCAGCCTCTGCTCCATTGCTTCATTCGGTTGCAAGGTTTCCAACACCTTTGGAATATCCAGCACGCGATACATCATACCGTTACCTGTGCGGTACATTTCATTTTTTCTTGTGTGAAAGGTGTCATCATTGCCGGTATCCGGATTATCGAAAAAGGCTTCGAAGTTCCGTTGCTGTGAACGCAGCCGTACATGACTGACCTGATCAGCCTGGGCATGAATCATTGCGGCAAGGGCCAGTAATGTATCTGCATCATCAAAAAGAAGCTCCTCCACCAGCAGATTCGTTTTAAAAAGATTGTCAGGACCAGTTCGCTGGAAATGAAAGGCCATGATACCTGTCAGGCGGCCATGTCGACGTACGCCCACCACCATCTGGCAGCCTTTCAGCATTTCTTCCACCTCATAGGTTTCCTGCCTTAAAACGCCATGGTGAGCTTGAAAAAACTGCCTGTAATAGTCCATGATTTCAGGTAAATCCTTCTGCGACAGCTCCACTACCTGTGTACGATCTCCCTGCGCCGGAAACTGGGACGGCGTCAGCCAAAACTGATGATTAACCGCACCCAGACCACAACCCAGTTTTTTGTAAAAGCCAATGTTGAATGGATCAAGCACTGCCAAGGCCGCACCTTTTTGACGGCCTTCTTCAAAAGCCCAGGTGAGCAGCTTCAGCGCCACTTTTTCTTTTTTGTGAAGCAAATCAACACACAACGCTCCCAAACCGATGGCAGTCAATTGCTTCATGCGCAGGTTTATCGGTTGTGTGAGCATGCGAATACCGCCTATTTGAGTTCCTTCATCAGTGAACTGGCCTGCCAGCACATCGTCAGCGCCATTTTTCACATATTTGCGTACCCAGTCTTCGGTAGTCGCCCGGGCATTTTCATTCAGGTCATATCCGGGATAAGCATTCACCATCAGGCGGGCCATGGAGGCAGCATCACTGTCTTTCAGCAGTCGAATTTCTCTCATTGTTTTGTCTCCTCTCCGATTGTCTGGGGTGTCGGTTTCTCTTCAAAAGATTCTTCCTCCCGGTGCAGCGGTTCTGCTTTGACTGCCAGCACAATTGATAACACTGCAATGGGAATTACCAGTGCACCACTGACGAGTGTCAACATATTAAGTCCATCAAGGTCAAGTAACAGCCCTGCAAAGGCCGCCAGAGAAAGAAGGGCCGCTATCGTTATCAGAACACCCAGCCAGCGCCGAAGCCCCGGATACTTCACCAAATGCCCAAAAAGAAAAAGCATTGCACCGCCCCAAAGAGCGTAGCCTGTTTGATTTGTAAAGTAGGCGATGGAATGGCTTTCGTAAAAAAACCAGGTACTTGCCATCGCCGACATGTTCCTGCTGAGGTACAGCGGCAGCAAGGTCAGCTGTGATATATAGGAAAACGTGACAAAAATGACATAGAAAAGTGCAAGGGTGACCCCTGCTGCTTTGCGAATGCCGCCAGAAATCAAAACCACCCGTTGTAGTATGTAGATAAAATACAAAAAAACAGGTGCAATGGCCATTGCTGCTATAAACGTCATTTGGTAGGTTTCCCAATGAGCAACCACCCATTGTAATTGCTGCTCGATCTCGCCGGTCATGTTAATGCGTGTCATGTTTACCACCCATAGAATCAGCACTGCCAGCAATAAGCAGGCACTGATGATCATATGAATTCTTGACTTTTGATTAATTTTCAGATGTCTCACCCCAGCATTTATGATTGTTTGTTTGAGCACTTTTCTTACATACCCAGTTTTAAATATGATTACCGTTTGATTTCCATTTGTGCCGCAAAGCTTCATCACGAGAATCTTTTCCCATTCTCTAACAAATCTCCTCTATTTTACTTAATCAATGCAAGCAAGTGTTCAATTTCATCATCTTCCATATTCAGGTTTTTAAGAAAGTGAACATGTCCCTCAGGATTATCCCGTTCAAATTCCCGGTGCCAATTTAACCAATCCTGTTTTTCATACCCCAGTTTGACAAGCATTTCTGTCCATGCTTTGCTGCTGGAGAAAATACTGTTGCCCATGGCAACTTCTTCTTTCAACACATCAAGCACTAATTTCTCTTGATTTTTAAGATTTTTGATTTCCATTTGAATCTTATTGAGGCGCTCCATTAGTATGCCTGTTTTGCCACTGTTCTCGACCTCCAACAGCTTCTGAACATCCCTTAAAGAAATCCCTGATTCTCTGTAGAATAATATTCTCTCTAATTTTACCACTTCTGCCTGTCCATATATCCGGTAATTGTTGTGTGCCCTTTCCGCTGGCTTCAATAAGCCCAGCTGATCATAGTATAGTATTGCACTTCTTGATATGTGAAACTTTCTTGCCAAATCTCCAATTTTATACATGGGCAATCCTTCTTTACTGTTATTCTTCCAATAGCATTTCAGCATGTTTTAAATAGTGATTCAGGGATTTTTCCCACTTTTTCATGTGCCCGTTAAATACTTCTTCTGTATTCTCCCTGTAGATCTGCTCTGCAGCCTCACAATTTAATGGTACGAAAGTATATTGAATGTCACAAAAGGTCCATTTTTCGCTTTTCACCGTTAAACGAATGTCTATGATCACACAAATATCCTTTGCCTGCATTTTGACAAATTGTATACGATGACACTCTTGATCATGTTCAGTAACAACCCATCGATAGCTGCCATAGTCATTATTTGTCTCAAATACACATCCTTTTTCTGCGAACCCACTTTCTGAATACATCATCTCATAATCCCAGCCTTGCAGCCATTCTTTCTCACGAACAGGACACAGCAATGGAAATATTTCTTCCCTGGTTCCTTCCAACGTTTGGCGATATGTTCGGATCAATTTTCTCTTAATATTCATCTGCATCACCACTCCTTTATCCCCATGATAAAGTATGAAGTTATGGTCAGGTCAAGAAAAACCACCGTTATTTATGGTATGGTTCATTCCGGTTAATCCGAAAAGCCCGATAGATTTGCTCCAACAGCAGCACTTTCATTAGTTGGTGAGGGAATGTCATGGGTGAAAAGCTGATCTTTTCATTGGCACGTTTCAGAACCGCCTCTGCCAATCCCAATGAACCGCCTATGATAAAAACCACGTTGCTCTTGCCTGTAAGACCCAATTGATGTAGATGGTGGGCCAGCTCCTCTGACGAATGCTGTTTTCCGTCGATGGCCAGAGCAATCACATGTTGGTGATCACTGATCTTTTTTAAGAGCTGTTCACCCTCCCGCTGTTTCACCTGCTCTTCTTCAGCAGGACTGAGATTTTCAGGCGCCTTTTCATCAGGAACTTCAATGAACTGCAGCTGACAATATCTGGAGAGCCTTTTGGCATATTCATCAACGCCCTGTTTCGCATATTTTTCTTTGATTTTTCCGACACTTAAAATAGTAAGATGCACTGTTAAAAACTCCTTTTTCTGCTGTACTCTGAAATATGCTGAAGGCCATTCTCTTATTCCACCAGCCTAAAATTGCTCGAAGCCCTACTGGCATTATAACTGAAAAATGAACGTACCGAAAGAACCCTTCTTCCATGCACCTGAAGCTTTTCTGAAAAATATCATTGATAACAGTTCTCATTTTCGTTTTGCTGTGTTATAATATGGTTGCCAACAGGCTTACCGCGGCAGAACGCTTGTTGTTTATTTAGGAGGAACATGGAATGGCAAAAATGATGAAACCCCGTTTTAAAACCAGCCGCCGGCTGGGTGTTAACATTTGCGGTCATCCCAAGGCGATGAATCGGGCTGGTGCTGCATTCGACAGAAGTACCCGAAAATTATCAAATTACGGAATACAACTGTTGGAAAAACAAAAGTTGCGTGCCTATTATAATGTGATGGAGAAACAATTCCGCAGGTATGTGGATATTGCCATGAAGTCCAAGGGAATGACTGGCGAGGTGTTGGTTCAGCAGTTGGAATGCCGGCTTGACAATTTAGTGTACCGATTGGGAATGGCCCAGTCAATTCGTCAGGCTCGACAGATGGTGAATCACGGGCATATTCTACTGAATCAGCGCAAGGTGACGATTCCCTCTCATCGGGTTTTGCCGGGAGACGTGATCAGCCTGAATGAAAAAGCTCAAAAAATAGATCATTTTACCGAATTTTTCAGTTCAATGCCTACATCTCCTTTCAATTATCTGGAAAAGCAGTCAGATCAGTTCACTGGTCGTCTGACAACCATCCCCTCAAGAGATGAAATTCCGGTGGAAGTAAACGATCAACTCATAGTTGAATTTTATTCCAGATAGACAATATTTCTTTTAAGAAAAAACAACCGTTCCTAATGGACTCGGTTGTTTTTTGGTTGCATTGATCGTAGTAAACGGCTTGTTATCTAATGCATCACATGGTTTTCAAGGCGATTTCTGTGATTTTGGTGGAGGATTCGAATGAAGTACATGCCGGCCATTACCAGCGCCAACCCTGCCATGTTATTAAGATGCGACAGTATCGGAGGGGCTTTGGGTGCAGCCACCACCCAGCGCACAACACCAATCAACTCACACCCACAAACTGGATTTGGATCAATAACAGGATTGCCATCGCCTCTTGTCACAAACTGGACGCCGCCCCCGGGAGGATTCTCCACTGATTTGACTCGATGCGTCGTTACTTTAACTGCACTGCGGGTGCATTGATAAGTGATGATTGCATTTGGCTTGATAGCGACAGGATCCACAGACTGCACGATCAGTATTGCGCCACTGGCAAATGTTGGCTCCATACTACTGCCTACCACTCGATACAACTGATAGCCACTAACTGCCGGAGGCCGATCCGCATGAAACTCAACCGGTAAAAACAACATACATAAACTCACCAAGAGAACCATCAGAGCAAACAGCCTTCTATTGAAACATCCCTTTTTCTTATGGCTTTGATTTCTCATCAGTGCATCCATGATTCCGCCCCCTTTTCAGGTGCTCGGATATCAAAAAGTCAGATCAGATTCTATAACGAGTCCGCCTGGAAATATGTGAATGATTGGAATTGTCTTCCTAATACCATTATCTCATGACAAGGGACATAAATCAATATTTTCGGGACATTTATCCTTATTCTACGCAAAAACCATTGCTTCATCATCTGATGTTTTTCTAATCGTTCAACGCTGTCAGCACGCCAAAAGAAAATGCTGATTCTCCCCTATGGGAAAATCAGCATTTTTCAGAAGCAATCATTGGTATTGTCAAATGGACAGCGAGTAAGTCTATAAGCCGAGTTCTGTATTTGACAGCCATCTATCTAGACCGTCTGTTACCAGACGGCTCAAGCAACCTACCACGGAGCGCGGCGGGCAGCCGCTTTTAGCCCCTGCTTGGTCTTGCTCCAGGTGGGGTTTACATAGCCAGCCAGTCGCCAGGCTGCTGGTGAGCTCTTACCTCACCTTTCCACCCTTACCGGAATTCCAAAAACCTCGGTTTTCAGAATCACCGGCGGTATCTCTCTGTTGCACTATCCTTGGAGTCGCCTCCACTGGGAATTACCCAGCACCTTTGCCCTGGGGAGCTCGGACTTTCCTCGTCATCGGATCACGATGCCGCGGCTGTCTGGCTTACTCGCTCATCACTATTTGTCAGTTTTATTGTAACACTGGGACAGGGTTCTGTCAAAGACAGGCCTTCCTCCATCCTATTGTGTTGAGGTTTACACAGTTTGAAGGGGACTGCTCTGGTTGCGTGCCGGAATTATTTCGAGAGACCAGCCGGAGGTATCGGCCGTTTGAAATAGATAATTAGTGACCAGTGGTACAAAACACTGTTCTGACTCGAAGTGACCAACATCAAAAAGATGGAGCCCCAGTGATTCCGCCAACTGTGCATCATGATATTTGATATCACCTGTTACGAGAGCATCGCAGCCAGTGGCTGCAGCCTCTTTAATGACGCTGGCACCACTTCCCGTCACAATGGCTACGCGGCAAATCTGGTCTGTGCTTCCCTTAACCCATCGCAAATGCGTTAATTGAAATATTTCTTTCAGCTTCGTCGTCAGTGTGGGCGGGCTCATGGGTTCTTTCAAATGTCCAAGTCTGCCCAACCCATTCTGAATGCCAGGGTTTTCAAGCTGCAGGAGATCATATGCCACTTCTTCGTAAGGATGAGCTTCTTTCATAGCTCGAACAATCGCCTTTTGGCGTCCGGCGGGCAAAACGGTTTCAAGCCGTATTTCTGCCACCTGTTCCAGATGATTTTGTTCGCCAATCGTTGGATTAGAACCTTCCAAAGGTTTAAATGTGCCTGTACCCTTCCCTCTAAAACTGCAATGGCTGTAATTGCCGATGTGGCCCGCTCCAGCTGCGGCCAGAGCGTTGGCTACCTGATCAACGCTGGCCTCAGGTACAAATACCACCAGCTTCAGCAGGGGTTCTATGTTTGTTTTCTCCAATAGTCTTATCTGTTGCAGTTCCAACTGCTGCGCCACCCAGTCGTTGAGGCCGCCCTGGGCAATATCCATATTGGTATGAGCTGCAAAAACTGACACGCCCCGATGCATCAACGTTTGAATCATTTTACCCATGGTTTGATCGGTACGCAAATGTTTCAACGGCGAAAAAATAAAGGGGTGATGTGTAATAATCAACTGAGGGTCATGAATCAGGGCTTCCTCAAGGCTTTTTTCCGTCAAATCCAATGCCACAAACACTGTTTTGACTGTGTCGTTCATGGATCCCACCTGCAAACCAACGGCATCCCACTCCATCGCCAATGCCGGTGGCGCCAGAAGATTCATCGCTTTCACGATATCTCTTATTGTTTGAGCCATCTCAATTCCTCCTTCAGTGCTTCGATGAGGGCACGGGTTTCAGAAAGCTGCCGGGGATCGGGGGGATCAGCCTGCGACAGCCCTTGATACTTTTGGGTAAAAAGCCTGATTTTTCTGCTAACAAATGCCCTGGCCACCGTTGCAGGCTGTTGCTTCAAAAAACTGCCTGTTTCCAGCCACACTGGTTCAGGTTCATGGACCGGCAGATTCTCATACTTGGCTACCATTATTTCATAAAAACGATGTTTCTCCTGAATCAACACTTCTTCATGGATTCGGTACCCATGAGCGGCCAGGTAACGACGCAAGACAGGCACTGCCTGCACAGGCTGCAAGATCAGTTGCTGAGCCTGGTGTGCCACCATCGGCGATGCTTCCAATAGTTCTGTTATCAGCGTACCGCCCATACCTGCCAGAATCAGAGTGGTGGCTTCTCCAGGTTCCAATACTTCCAGCCCATTTCCCAGTCGCAGCGTAATGTGGGCTTCCAGTTTAAAGCGCTGTACTATCCGCCTTGCTTTGTTTAGAGGATCTTCGTTTGCATCTGTGGCAATCACATGACGAACACCCTTCTCTTTCACCAGGTAAATGGGGATATAGCCGTGATCAGTTCCAATATCAGCCACTACAGCTGTCGGATCTGCCCGGTTAGCTGCAGCTGCCAGTCTGGGGGATAGGGTTATGGACATAGTCATCGGCTCCTTCAAAACAAAGGACCCGCAAATGCGAATCCCAGGTTTTTCATTCGGCTTATTCCAGATAATCTTTCAGCTTTTTACTGCGGCTGGGATGACGTAACTTGCGTAACGCTTTTGCTTCAATCTGTCGAATACGTTCCCGGGTAACCTGAAACTTTTTACCCACTTCTTCCAGTGTACGGGCCCGGCCATCGTCAAGTCCAAAACGCAGGCGCAGTACCTTCTGCTCCCGCACCGTCAAAGTGTGCAGTACTTCCACCAGTTGTTCCTTCAAGAGGGAAAATGCCGCTGATTCTGCCGGAGCCAATACATCTTCATCCGGGATGAAATCTCCCAGATGACTGTCTTCTTCTTCTCCAATAGGTGTTTCCAGCGAGACCGGTTCTTGGGCGATTTTAAGAATTTCCCGCACTTTTTCTTCTGTGATATCCATTTCACGGGCAATTTCTTCGGGCTTCGGTTCCCGGCCCAGGTCCTGAAGCAATTGGCGTGAAACACGAATTAGTTTATTGATGGTCTCCACCATGTGTACCGGTATGCGAATGGTACGGGCCTGGTCGGCAATGGCACGGGTAATAGCCTGTCGTATCCACCAGGTTGCGTAGGTGCTGAATTTGTAACCTTTACGATAATCAAACTTTTCAACAGCTTTAATCAGACCCAAATTCCCTTCCTGAATCAGGTCGAGAAACAGCATGCCTCGCCCAACATAACGCTTGGCAATACTAACCACCAGTCGCAGATTAGCCTCAACAAGTTGTTTCTTAGCCTGCTCGTCACCCTGTTCCATACGCTGGGCCAGATCTATTTCTTCTGCACTTGTCAGCAAGGGCACTTTTCCAATTTCTTTTAAATACATGCGTACCGGATCGTCAATGTTTACCCCTTTCATCAGAGATAAATCATCCTCAACCGGTTCATCAATTTTAAGATCTTCTTCAAGATCCGGATCATCCAACTCAAGGTCATCTTCTTTTTCTTCACCAATGATATCGATGCCTAAGGTTGTAAATTGATCATACAGATCGTCAATTTGATCTTTATCCAACTCAGCCTTCTCAAGGGCATTCATGATCTCCTCGTAAGTGAGTGATCCGTCCTTTTGTCCCTTTTCGATGAGTTTTTTTAACATTTCTTTGGTCAAATCGATGGTTTGACTATCCATACTATTTCCCTCCCTTCTGCATGTACAGCTCTTGCAGTTCTATGTTGATGCGTCTGATTTCCATTCCCAGTTTTAACATTTCATCTTCCTTCTCTTTCGGGTTCAATTCCTGATTATCCAACAGCTTCCGTTGTTTCTCCTCCAACTGCTTCAGCTGTTGCTGGCGCTGTTGAGTCTTCATATATTGAGTAAATCGCCGAATCATGTCTTCCAATGAAAGGTCACAATCTTCAGCTGCATCAATATTCGCCATTTCTTCTTCAAATCCTTCAAAGAAATCTTTTTTTACAGTATTTTTTTGAAGTAATTCGTGATTTTCTATCATTAATCGAAATAATACCTGATGGGTAGTGTGTTGAAAAAGGCTTGCTTCAATTTTTTCACCCAATTGAAGCAAGTGTTCAGGATGCCGGAGGGCCCATTTAAGAAACAGGCATTCCATTTTAATCACAGCATCACGTTCAACAGGTGTCATAGCCTCAATGGAAAGCCGACGAGCAACATACGCATCTTTATTTTTTCCATAATTCCGAAGCTCAAAGCTCCGTTTACCCTGCTGGAGTTCCTCCATGAAAGAAGCTTTGGAAACACCTATTTCTTCAGCTACCCGGGCAGCATAGGCTTCCCGTTCAACCATGCTTTTTATCTGTTTCAGAACGTCTGATGCTTCCCGGGCAAAATGCACTTTCCCTTCCACTGTAGCCAACGAGTGCCTGCGTCGAATGAGAGAAATTTGGTACTCGACAGCAGTGGGGGCCTTCTGCAACAGCTGCTCAAAAGCCTCAGCGCCTTTTTCTTTCACGTATTGATCCGGGTCGGTTTTATGGGGCAGCGTGAGAATTTTGACTTCAACCTCAGTATTACGGAAAATACGAATACTACGCTGGGCAGCCTGTTCACCCGCCTGGTCTCCATCAAAGCATAAGATCACCCGTTTGGCAGTTTTTTCAGCCAGTCCAGCATGTTCCGGTGTCAGGGAAGTTCCCAGAGTGGCAACTGCGTTTTGGAATCCGTTTTCATGAAGGGTGATCACATCCGTATAGCCCTCCACCAGAATCAGTGTATGTTGTCTCAGGTGTGTTCGTGCGATATTGAGACCATACAGTAAATGACGTTTATTAAAGAGGAGGGTTTCAGGCGAATTTAGATATTTGGGTGTTCCTTCCGGAGTCAGAATTCGCCCTCCAAAAGCTACGACATTGCCGCGAATGTCAAAAATCGGAAACATCACGCGATTTCGGAAACGGTCATAATGCCGCTTATTGCCTGCCACTTTCTCGCTTAATATGGCTAACCCGGCTTTTTCCAGCAACTCGTTAGAATATCCTTTGGTGGACATGTAGCGGCACAAAGCATCCCATTGGTCAGGGGCATAACCCAAGCCAAAACGTTTAATGGTCTCGATGCTCCATTCCCTCCCGGCCAGATATCTGGCACCGGCATTGCCCCTTTTTTTAAGGCAATTGAAATAAAAGGAAGCGGCATCTCGATGCAGATCCATGAGCTGGTGTTGCTCCTGCAGTTCCTGCCGGACCTGGGGTGTCATCTCTGCTTCAGGAATCTGCAAGTTAATTCGCTGGGCCAGTTTTTTCAGCGCCTCAACAAAGTCAAGATTTTCTTTCTCCATTATGAACCCTACCACGTCACCGCCTTTCCCACACCCAAAGCATTTGAACATCTGCTTTTCACGACTCACCATGAAAGACGGTGTTTTTTCATTATGGAAGGGACACAAGGCGCGATGATTAGCTCCACCCGGCTGTAATGGCACATACTCACTGATCACTTCTACAATGTCGTTTCGGCTTATGATCTCATGAACAATTTCATCTGGTATATGTCTACTCAACATGCACACACCATTTCCGAGTTGCAAATAGTTTAAGCAGGTAATCCCACTCCGTGATACCTTATTCGACATGAAATCAAAAAGTCCTGCCAGTTGGCGAAAAAAGTTCTCAATATATTTGCAGGACATCAACAACCCTTACATAAAATGACATCAGTTCTAACTGGGAATCGGAATCATCAACTCCTGAAATGCCTTAATAGCTGCTTCATCTGTCATGCCTGCAATAATGTCTGCTGATTCCCGGGGCGTCATATTTTTGGTGTATTCACGGTAAAGGCATTCAACGATATGTGTGGCTTTTTCTTTCTCCCGCATGCACAGTTCTCCGTAATACACTTTTTCGAACATAAAACTGCGCAGTTCCTGCATCACAGCTTCCATATGCGAACTTTGATAGATGCGGGGTTCATTCCCAAGCGCCAGTTGCCGGACCGTCTCCATGGCCATGTCTTGCACAAAACTGTTCACTCGTTGGCTGTGACTGTCTCCCAGGGTGTTCCTGATGGCAGGAGGAATGTCCTCTGCTTTAAGAATGCCTGCACTCAAGCTGTCCTGAATGTCATGACAGAGATAGGTAATTCGGTCGGCAATTTTCACCAGCTTACCTTCCATTGTTATGGGAATGCCGTCGCCGGTGTGATTCAGAATGCCGTCACGCACTTCAACCGTGAGGTTTAACCCCCGCCCCTCCCGTTCAAGTTGGTCAACGATACGCAGGCTCTGTTCGTTATGGGAAAAAAATCCTGTCAGTCGCTGCAGTACTTCTTCGCCACTATGACCAAAACAGGTGTGGCCCAAGTCGTGGCCAAGGGCAATGGCTTCAATAAGGTCCTCATTTAGTCCCAGCGCCCGGGCAATGGTGCGGGCGATTTGACTGAGTTCGAGGGTATGGGTCAAACGTGTTCGGTAAAAATCTGACTTCAATATGAACACCTGGGTCTTTCCCTTTAATCTGCGAAAAAACTCAGAATGAATGATTCGATCTCGATCTCTCTGATAGACGGTGCGAATGTCACAATTGGGTTCCGGTTCTTCGCGACCCCGGGTATCAGCACTCAGTTGGGCATAAGGTGCCAGTGTTTGCTTTTCGCGCATTTCTGTCATGGCTCGAATGGTGATTTTATCGGACAACCGCCATCAACTCCTTTGTTATCCGTATCAATACCCTAAATGCTGTTTGCCAAAAGGCTCATAAGCTCTATAGTATATCAAAAAAATGAAAAACCCTCAATGGGTTATGTATAAAAATATGGAAACCCTGACATCGAATAATTAATTGAATGATTCTTCATCGTCAGGGTTTCGTGTATTCCCGCGTTTTGTCCTTCTGTGATGAGAATGTCCACATCTTTAATCTCAGCAACGAGTGTTTCCAGTTTTCGCTCGGTCTCAACCTTTTTTATCATTGCAAATTTTTCAGGCGATGAGATCATCGCCAGGTCAGAGTCTGCCTAGGCGTGTTTCCATGTGTCTTTTCCCTGATGATCCATGTCAAACCCATGGACATCGTGTTTAATGGTTCCTACCCGATATCCTCTTTGTTTCAGAACTTCAATCATCTGAAACCTCTTTTTACCGCTAACATTTTCCAAAATGACAATCAGGGAAGAAGCAGGTATCGCATTTCAAACACTGTCCTCCATGACCCAGCCGGGAGATGTCCCGTCGGGTGATGGTTTCATCTGCCATTACCCGGGGAAGTAAAATATCAAAAGCAGTGGTATGTGCAAACATCACACACCCCGGAAGCCCAAACACTGGAATTCCATCAAGGTAGGCCAGCAGAAGCATGGCACCCGGGAGCACTGGTGTACCGTAAGCCACCATTTCTGCACCGGTTTGCTTGATGGCACCAGGGGTTTTATCATCGGGGTCAACTGACATTCCTCCGGTCACCACAATCAAGTTTGCGCCTGCAGTTTTTGCATCTTCCACCGCCTGTCGAATGCACTGTGTTTCGTCAGGAACAATCTGCCTGTGTATCAGTTCAACGTCATATTTCGCCAATTTTTCAGCCACCACTGGCCCAAACTTATCTTCTAGTCTCCCCTTAAACACTTCACTGCCCGTGACAATAATGGCAGCCCGCTTGGGTTGGTATGGCTTGACCTGAATCAACGGTTCCTGATTCTCAAGAATGACCGTCACCTCTGACAGCTTCTGTTGTGGAACTGTCAGGGGTATCACTCGGCATCCTCCTATCAGCCCTTTTTCATCAATGGAACGATTCCCATGAATGGTGGCCAGACAAATGTCTCCCAGATCATTCACTTCATCCTGTAAGTCGCGGTTAATTTTCAGCAGTCCTGTTTCAGAGGCAACCAGATTGATTTTCCCCTCTGAAGGAGGTGTGAAATGAACACCGGGACCACAAATCATTTTTCCCAATAGGGTAGCCGCATCATCCTCATGAACTTCTCCTTCTTTTAAATTCATGACATACAGATGTTCTTTTCCGATACGCAGCAAATGATCCACGTCTTCCTGCCGCACCACATGTCCCTTTTTAAAGGCAACTCCCTTAAACTCACCAGGAACAATTTCTGTAAGATCATGGCCAATTACCATGCCCACTGCATCCCGTGTTTTAATCACTTCCATAAGACAGCTCCTCCTTCTTCGATTTCGATGGCGTTGTCAGACCATCTCTGCAGCTCTCGTTGCTTTCATTTTCAAATAAATGGCGTTTTAACCTCAATTATTGCAACGCATTGCATAATGAGAGAGGATTAGGCGGTCTACTGACGTTTCCATTTGCCAGGCGGCGCGAAGACAGGGGTTTTCACACCGACCGCATGCAGTAACCGATTGTCAACTGTCAACGATGGCCAATTTTTTCACAGAAGTCCATGAGGTTAACAGTTTTTTCACCTGTTAACGCTGTTGTTGAAAAATGCTTTTTATTTCTATTTTACCTTTTATATCATAAGATGCGCAATGGCTCAGATTAAAGGTCATTGTTTCTTGACCGCCAATCAGCGCCAGCATGACCATCATCTCCTGGTCGATTCCAAGAACAGTACAAAGCACTGCAAGTATTGAATTGCAGTGCTTTGTACTGTTCTTGTATTCAGTTGAGACAAATCATCATGAAGGATACCGGATGGCCGCCTGAGCCGCAGCCAGTCGGGCAATGGGAACCCTGAAGGGGGAGCACGAAACATAATCAAGTCCCAGCAAGTGGCAGAATTCAACAGAACTGGGATCACCGCCATGTTCGCCGCAAATACCAAGCTTCAAGTCGCTACGACTTTCAAGCCCCAGTTTGACAGCGGTTTTCATCAATTCTCCCACACCGCGCCGGTCAATCTGCTGGAATGGGTCTTTTTCCAGAATGCCTTTATCCCGGTATTCTTTGATGAACTTGCCGGCATCATCTCTGGAAAAACCATAGGTCATCTGAGTCAGGTCATTGGTGCCAAAGGAGAAAAATTCGGCTTCTTTGGCAATATCATCGGCAGTGATGGCGGCTCGTGGAATTTCAATCATGGTGCCAATGAGATAGGGTACCGTTTCGCCGGTATCATTTGCCACCTGGTGAATCACTTTCAGCACCAACTCTTTCACATACTGAAGCTCTTTTATTTCGCCAATAAGAGGAATCATGATCTCTGGTATAACATGATGCCCCTCTCGCTTCAGTTGTGTGGCTGCTTCCATAATCGCCTGCACCTGCATTTCATAGATTTCTGGATAAGTGACAGCCAATCGACAGCCCCGATGTCCCAACATGGGGTTCACCTCAGCCAGTTCACGAACAGTTTCTTTCAACTGAGAAACTGAAACATCCAGTTCGCCGGCCAAACGTTGAATATCAGCTTCAGCCGTAGGCAGAAACTCATGAAGCGGGGGATCGAGAAGTCTGATGGTGACGGGTCTGTCGCCCATCACTTTGAAAATGGCGACAAAATCGTCTCTTTGCATGGGCATTAGCTCTGCCAGCGCTTTACGGCGGGCATCTTCTGTTCTGGAAAGAATCATGCGGCGCATGACTGCAATCCGGTTTTCTTCAAAAAACATGTGTTCGGTGCGGCAAAGGCCTATGCCTTCTGCTCCAAACTCAACTGCCTTGGCCGAGTCTCTCGGAGTATCGGCATTGGTGCGCACTTTCAGCTTTCGAAGATCATCCGCCCATTCCATAAGGGTCACAAAACGCCCCCCCAGGCGTGCTTCTCTGGTTGCAATTTTGCCGTTATAAACGCAACCGGTATTTCCATCAAGAGAAATGAAGTCGCCTTCCGTCAGCGAAATCGCTTCCATTTTCATGGTTTTTTCCTGTTCGCTAATGTTCAACTCACCAGCACCGGACACACAACATTTTCCCATTCCCCGGGCCACCACCGCTGCGTGTGAGGTCATGCCACCCTTGGCCGTGAGAATGCCGGCAGATGCCACCATTCCTTCAATATCTTCAGGCGAGGTCTCATTGCGCACCAGGATAACGGTTTCACCTCTGGCATGCGCTTTAACCGCTTCTTCAGGGGTAAAGTAAATTTTTCCACAGGCAGCTCCCGAAGAAGCTGGGAGTCCTTTGGTGATGAGAGCAGCCTCTTCCAGTGCTTTTTCATCAAAGGTGGGGTGCAGCAGCTGGTCCAGATCAGAAGGGTTCATTCGCAGAACAGCCTCTTCTTTGGTGATCAGTCCTTCTTCAACCATGTCCACAGCAACCTGGATGGCGGCCTGGGCGGTTCGCTTTCCGGTACGGGTCTGCAACATGAACAGTTTGCCCCGGTTAACGGTGAACTCAATGTCCTGCATGTCCCGATAGTGTTTTTCCAACAGCTGTGCCACTTCTTTGAACTGCTGATATGCTTCGGGCAACAGGTTCTTCATTTCTTCAATATCCTTTGGTGTTCTGATGCCTGCCACCACATCTTCACCCTGTGCATTCACCAGAAACTCACCATATAGCTTGTTTTCACCTGTTGAAGGATTTCGGGTAAAGGCAACACCCGTCCCGGAATCATTACCCATGTTTCCGAAAACCATCACCTGTATGTTGACCGCTGTTCCCAGGTGATGAGAAATATCATTATGCTCCCGGTAGACACGGGCACGGGGATTGTTCCATGATTTGAAGACTGCTTCCACCGCCATCATGAGCTGAACCTGAGGATCTTGGGGAAAAGGTTTTCGTGTTTCCTTCTGAACCACTTTTTTAAAAGCTTCCACCAAATCAATAAAATCTTCTGCCACCAGGTCTGTATCGGAAGCGGCACCTTTTTCAGTTTTCTTTTTCTCCAAGAGACTGTCAAATTTGTATTTGGGAATCTCCAGTACCACATCACCAAACATTTGAATCAGACGTCGGTAACTGTCAAAGGCAAATCTTTGATTGCCCGAGGTGTTTGCCAGCCCCTGAACGGTTTCATCATTCAGCCCCAGGTTCAGGATGGTGTCCATCATGCCGGGCATTGAAACAACGGCGCCAGATCGAACAGAAACCAGCAGGGGGTTTTTCACGTCTCCCAGTTGATGTCCTATTTCAGTTTCCATCTCGCTCAGCTTTTGTCCGATCTGCTGCTTTAAGTCATCCCATATCATGTTCCCCTGTTCATAATATTCAATACAAGCTTCTGTGGTAATGGTGAAGCCTCCGGGCACCGGCAGCCCTATGCGGGTCATTTCCGCCAGGTTTGCGCCCTTGCCACCAAGAAGTGGTTTCATTTCTGAAGATCCTTCACGAAATGCATACACGTACTGTTTCATGACAGATGGTCACCTCCGCAGATTGTTTTCATCAAAAAGAAATTGATGAGTGTCTCTCTTAACCTTTCAGCAGTCCAACCTCATAGCCAATTTCCCGGCAGATTTCCAAAATGATACTGGCACTTTCTTCCACTGCCCGGGCAGAAACATCAATGACAGGGCAGCCTAATTTGCGCATTAGGGCGTCTGCATATTCCAGCTCCTCAATAATGCGCTGAATGCTGGCATAGTTGGCATTATCCTGCAGTCCCAATGCTTTAATTCGTTCTTTTCTAATTTCTATCAGCTTGTAGGGGTCTGTTGTCAGTCCAATGATTTTTTGGGGTTTCACTTCAAAAAGTTCTTTGGGCGGCGACACTTCCGGCACCAGCGGCACGTTGGCCACTTTGATGTTTCGGTGTGCCAGGTACATGCTCAGGGGAGTCTTGGAAGTTCGGGAAATGCCAATGAGAACAATATCTGCTTTTTGAAGTCCCCGCGGATCTTTTCCATCATCATATTTCACAGCAAATTCAATGGCCTCGATGCGCCGGAAATACTGTTCATCCAATTTGCGAATCAGCCCGGCTTCTCCCTTGGGTTTCATACACAGTCGATCTTCCAAAACGTCCATCAGACCCGCCATCAGGTCGATGGCCCGTAATTTGCGTTCATTGATTTCACGCATCAACAATTCACGCATGGCTGGTACCACCATGGTGTACAAAATGATGGTACTTTCAGGTTGTGCATCGGTCAGCATTTCAAGAAGCTGTTCCGGCTCAGACATGAAAGAATAACGCCTGATTTCATAGTTTTTAAAATCAAACTGACTGAGTGCGGCCCGGGCCACCAGCTCTGCAGTTTCTCCCACAGAGTCGGATACTATAAAAAACTTCAGTTCCTGAACTTTCATCGATCTCCTCCTTTAAAATACAAGTCGCTTGGCCAGATAGTGGACGAGTTCGTCTATAGATACCCTTTCTTGTTCCATTGTATCACGATGACGAACTGTCACGCACCCATCTTCCAGAGAATCGAAGTCAAAAGTAATGCAGAAAGGTGTGCCCACCTCATCATTACGGCGATAGCGTTTACCGATACTGCCGGCATCATCATATTCAATCATAAAATGTTCTGACAGCAAATCATACACTTTCATCGCATCATCACCCAGTTTTTTGGCCAGGGGCAACACAGCCGCCTTAATGGGAGCCAAAAACGGATGCAAACGCAACACCACTCGTGTATCATTTTCACCCACCTGTTCTTCATCGTAGGCATCCACCAGGAATGCAAGAGCAACTCGGTCAGCCCCAACAGATGGCTCGATGCAATAAGGCACGTATTTTTCATTGGACACCGGATCCTGATAATGGAAATCAACCCCGGAATGGGCCGCATGCTGTTTCAGGTCAAAATCGGTACGATCGGCAATTCCCCACAATTCGCCCCAGCCAAAGGGGAACCGGTACTCAATATCGGTGGTGGCGGCACTGTAATGGGACAGTTCTTCTTTTTCGTGTTCACGCAGCCGTAAATTATCCGGAGTCAGGCCCAGGCTGATGAGCCAATTGTGACAGAAGTTGGACCAGTAATCAAACCACTCCAAATCTGTTCCTGGTTTGCAGAAAAACTCCAACTCCATCTGTTCGAACTCCCGAGTACGAAAGGTAAAGTTTCCCGGTGTAATTTCATTACGAAAGGATTTGCCTATTTGGCCAATGCCGAAGGGCACTTTTTTACGTGAAGACCGTTGCACATTTTTGAAATTCACAAAAATTCCCTGTGCTGTTTCGGGACGCAGATATATTTGTGTACTGCTGTCTTCAGTAACTCCCTGAAACGTTTTAAACATCAGATTAAACTGCCTAATTCCTGTGAAGTTGTGAGCACTGCATTCGGGGCAGGCTATCTGATTTTCTTCAATGAAAGCCGCCATTTTTTCCGTACTCCAACCATCCACAGCAGCATGGCTGGCTTCATCTCCCAGAAAATCTTCAATCAGCTTATCTGCCCGAAAGCGGGATTTGCATGCTTTACAGTCCATCAACGGGTCACTGAAACCACCCACATGACCGGAAGCTTCCCATGTTTTTGGATTCATTAAAATGGCCGCGTCAAGACCCACATTATGGGGGCTTTGCTGAATGAATTTTTTCCACCATGCCTTTTTCACATTGTTTTTGAATTCAACACCTAATGGGCCGTAGTCCCAGGTATTGGCAAGACCTCCGTAAACTTCTGACCCCGGAAAAATATAACCCCTTGATTTTGCCAGTGCAACCACTTTTTCCATGCTCTTTTCCACTGCCATCATAACGACTCCTCTCATATTTGCATTCTCTTACCTGTTCATTTGACAATCTCTTTCAGTTCAGGAAGTATGGTAGCATAAAAAAATGCCTCCTGTCCCTTGCATAAGGGACGAAAGCATCATATGTCTTCCGCGGTTCCACCCTGATTGATATCGACTCAGGCGATACCCACTTTCATCAGTTCAGCTCACAGATGCCCTTCATTTCAGACTTTCGCCAGGCTTCCACCGGCCCCGGCTCGCTTTGGAAAGTGACGGAAATTACTCCTTCTGCTCATCGCTGTTTTCACCAGATTCAGTTTTAATGACTGTACCAGATTTACCTGTTTCTGTCAATGTGGTGCTGGTGTTTTCTTTCTCGCTGCCCTTAATGACTGGAAGAAATCCCTGTTGCTGAAGCAGCTTCTGACTTCGGAACTGGTGGCGTTCCATATGGTAAAGCAGGTAGTGCCGCATGAGCTGTTGCAGCTCGTCATTGAGCTTTTGATGGATTTTAAGACGCACCACATCTTGAAGTGGTTTGGTTCCAAGATACCTGAGCAGTTTCAGGCAGGTAGGGGATATGTGTGAGGCTTGGGGATCCTGGTGTCGGCAGTTCCCACACAAAATCCCCCCCTGGGCCGCTGAAAAAGACCATTGCTCTGAATAGGCAATACCACAGGCAACACAAGCCATTGTTTGTGGCGCATAGCCGCAAACCCGGGTGTAGTGTACTTCAAAGGCTCTTGTCAGGGTGTTCAGCTCGGTTTCGTTTCGACTGAGCAGGGTCAGTCCTGTTCCAAAAAGAGAATAAAGACGGGGATGGGGCTGTCCTTCGTTGATTTCTATATCCACCAGCTCCACCAGGTAAGCCGCTTCCATCAACCGCTGATAATCTTCTCGAAGGGGGTAGAAAATCTGCTTTGCCTCCACCTGGTTAACCGTATAGAGGCTGCGTCCCTGATAAAGCAGAAAATCAGAATGACAAAAAGGCTGAATACCGGCCAGCATTTGACTTTTAGCACGACGCGAGCCTTTGGCAACTGCACTTATTTTTCCCAACTTTCGACTGAAAAGCACGATAAGGCTGTCTGATTCTCTGTATTTTTGGCTTTTCAGTACAAATGCTTCCGTTTTAATCAGCATCAAGCGCCGCCGCCTTTATTCGTCGTAACCAAAGTCCCGCAAAGAGGCCGCCTGATCACGCCAGCCTTCTTTCACTTTTACCCACAGCTCCAGATATACTTTCACTCCCAGAAAACGCTCCATATCTTCCCGGGCACTTTTGCCGATTCCTTTTAACTTGCGGCCATTTTTGCCTATGATCATCCCCTTGTGGGATTTCTTTTCACAGAAGATGGTGGCCTGCACTTCCATCAGCTGTTTTTCTTCATTGAGTCGCATGCGCTCCGTCATCACCGCTACCCCGTGGGGTATTTCCTGCTCCAGATACTGGAGCACTTTTTCGCGAATGAGCTCTGCCATAATCACCCGCTCCGGCTGGTCAGTGATCATGTCTTCAGGGAAGTACCGGGGCCCCTCAGGAAGATGTGCTTCCAGCTCCCGCAGCAACTGCTCCAAATTAACTCCCAATGTTGCTGAAAGAGGAATAATCCGTTGAAAACGGCCGGTTGTTTCATAAAGACCGTAACAATGATCCAGCTGCTCGCCGTTGGAAAGGTCAATTTTATTAATCACCAGAATCACCGGTGTTTTGATCTCTGCCAGCATCTCCATAATATACCGGTCGCCCGGCCCTATGTCATTTTCCGGTTCAACAAGGTACAGAATAACATCCACATCGGCCAGGGTATTCATGGCACTTTGCATCATAAAGTCACCCAGCTTGTTTTTGGGACGGTGAAGTCCCGGCGTATCCACCAACACCATCTGGCTTCCAGGGCGGTTTAAAACTCCCCGGATGCTGTTACGGGTGGTTTGGGGTTTTGAAGACATGATGGCCACTTTTTCGCCGATCAGTCGATTCATGAGGGTCGATTTTCCCACATTGGGACGACCCACAACGGCTACAAAACCTGATTTAAAGGTCATGTGAATGAGCTCCTTCCCTGCTGTTTTCCAGATCATCCGGTGTAAAGGAATGGGGAAGTATGTCATTCATTGTATAAACCCGGTAATCTTCAGGTGTTTTGGCAACAATGATTTCCAGTTCCTTTCCAAATTCCACCATCACCTGCCTGCAAATACCACAGGGAAAAGTGTACGCATTTGGATCCCCAACCACAGCAATGGTCTTAAAGCGACGTTCACCTTCGGATACTGCTTTAAAGATGGCTGTGCGCTCTGCACAGTTAGTACCGCCATAAGAAGCACATTCCACATTGCATCCGGTATAAACTTTGCCGGAGACTCCAAGCAAAGCGGCTCCCACTTTGAAATGAGAATATGGAACGTAAGCATTTTCTCTAACTTCAAGGGCTATCTGAATCAAATCCTGGTGTGTCATTTTTTTCATCCTCTCTTATAGGGTGCCTCTTTACCACTGGTGAACTCCAGTCTGACAGGCATATTTGCCTTTACGGTGTTTCAGTTGCTTCTACAGGCTTAACCAGCGTGATTTCCTGACGTTCCGGAAAAATAGCAATATAGGTTTTTCCAGGATTCATGGTGAGGGGGAGGCCTGTTTTGGCTTCAACATAGACGGTGGGTTGGTTATAACCTGCCTTACTCCATTCGATGGCAACCGTACGCCCTTCTGAAATATAATGACCTTTGCCGCTTCCAATAATGCTGATCTCCCGACGACCGGCATCATCACCGGGAATCACGAAAATATTGGTGCGCTGGACTATCAGGTTGGTGAAGCGCAACGGTTCGCCTGTCATCTCATCAAGATGAGGTTCTCCCGATTGATATTTGATATATTCCCGGGTTTCGGGTTCATAATCAAAAGTTGATATGTAGGCATTTGAAAAGGGGATCGTCACATAGTCGGCCCGCTGCCCCAAGGGTGCTTTAGGTTCGCTTCGAAATAGCAGTCCACTTTCAAAATCGTCGGCCACTTCTCTGCGATAACCTGCTTTTTCCCAAGCTTCATCAATCAGCTCATGACTGGTGTAGACGCTGTGTTCCAGCATGCGGGGAATGGCGCGCCGTTCAGGGTCTCTCCAACTTAGTACACCGTCAGGTTTTGGCAGTCCATCAAGATTTGGTGCTTTCATACGACTGATGTACTCATAGGCCTGGGGGCTTCCGCCATAGTGCATGTAGAGTGCGTCGTGGCTGGCGGCCATATCCAGGTAATAGTGACGGGCACTGCGAATGGGGCCGATTTTCGCTGCATCGTACACATGAAAAACCGCCAGCAAGCGGGTGATATTGCCTTCAGCCAGGGTTTCATAGATAATGTCTGCCTGAGAAATACCGCTTTGAGGGTAAGCCACCTTGATATTGTTAATTTGCATGGCCACCGGCCGCACCGACGCCATTTCTTCAGGAATCCATAAGCCGGTGAGCGGGCTCTTTGCCATTCCCTCCGGAATGGGATTTGGTTCCGGTTCTTCTGTCATGATTTCTTCAACTATGGATTCTTCCAGTTCTGCAGGGTCTTCCTGAGGTGCTGATGATCCACATCCGGCGGACCACAGTGAAACCATCAGAAGCAACAGTATCAGCCATTTGACTCGATTCTTCAAGGGATGCCTTCCTCCTTAGCGTGTCTTGATTCTTGTGATTTGGAACGCTTGATTGATTTATTCTAACTTAAAGAAATAACTGAAACAGCAAGACAGTCACCAACAACCCCAAAAGAGCACCTGCAGCGACTTCCAGCAAACTGTGGATTTTCCCTTCTACACGACTCTGTGACACCAACACCGCCAGCAGAAAAGACAGGCTGGCAACCAGCACATGATTTGATATAAAGGTGATGGCAGTCGCCGTTGCAAAAGCCAGGGCTGCGTGACCACTGGGCATGCCACCGGACATTGGTGTTCCTTTCCCCCGGCCAAAATATGCTTTGGCGGCAACGGTGGCCAACACCACCACCATCAGGGCAATAAAGGTGATATGTATATCTGACTGACGCACTGTTTCAAGCACTTGTTTGGAAAGGGGATTGAGATGCTGAAAAAAAAGCAGATAAGCTACAATTAGTGCATTGAGGGCTGCGATCAGCACTGCCCCGGCAGCCACATTCTTAGCGATCTTGGCAAAAATATTGTATTGATCAGTCATCAGATCAATGGCTGACTCAATGGCGGTGTTAATCATTTCTGTCACCAGCACCAGAGAAATGGTGGCAATGAGGATCACCAGTTCCAGTCGGGTCAAATGAAAAAAGAGGCTCATGACCAGAACTCCCACGGCCGCGGCCACATGGATTTTCATGTTGCGCTGTGTTTTCAGTGCGTAAATGATTCCTTGAAAAGCGTAGTTGAAGCTGTCCATGAGATTTCGTGATTTCATGCCGGTCCTCCCGGCGGCCTAGCGAATCAATGCCAGCCGCTTCATGATGGTCTCTTCTTTTTCCCGCATCATCTGCTTGTCTTTCTCTGTCATATGATCATATCCCATAAGATGCAGGGTACTGTGAACCACCAGGTAGATCATTTCCCTGTCAACACTGTGTCCATACTCGGTTGCCTGTTCCAGCATTTTTTCAACAGAAATCACAATGTCTCCCAACAGTTTTTCAGGGGCGTTGTCAGGCGTATCCATGGGAAAGGAAAGCACGTCGGTGGGTTGGTCTTTACCCCTGTAGTCACGGTTCAGGGCCTGAATTTCTTCATTCATAACAAAGGAAAGGCTGACTTCGAAATCTTTCGGCCAGTCTTCCAGTTCATAGCAGGCAGTCACCGCCTGCTGAATCAGCTGTTCTTGTTGGAGTGTCAACGTGATGATATCTTGCCGATGATCAATGTCGATGAGAATGTCTCTTTGATTCATGGTGATTTTCCTTTCAATTCCTTCAGATCCATTTCCGGGTATTGGATACGTTCATGAAGGATCCCCGCCAGAATCCGGGTGAAAATTTTGCGAACTTCTTTCAGCTCTCTCAGGGTTAACTGACTGTCTTCCAGTTGACCATCGTCCAGTTTGCCCTGTATGATCTTCTGCACCATTTGTTCGATTCTGTCCCGCGTGGGGTTTTCCATGCTGCGAACTGCGGCTTCCACCGAGTCGGCCAACATTAAGATCGCCGTCTCTCTGCTCTGAGGGATCGGACCATTATAGCGATACATGTGTTCATCAATTTTCTCAGGCTCGCTACTGGCACTTTTAGCTTTGTGAAAAAAATATGCTGCCAGTGTGGTGCCGTGGTGTTCTTCGATAAACGCTCTGATTTTGACAGGCAGCCGGTGCTTCAATGCAATTTCCAGGCCTTCTTTCACATGCCCTGTAATAATGAGGGCACTGAGAGATGGTGCCAGTTTATCATGGGGATTCTCCATCATATACTGGTTTTCTTTGAAAAAGAAAGGACGTTTCAGTTTGCCGATATCATGATAGAAAGCTCCTGTGCGTACCAGAAGTCCGTCACCGCCAACAGCATTCACGGCAGATTCTGCCAGATTTCCCACAACGATACTGTGATGGTATGTTCCCGGCGCCTCCATAAGCAACCGCTTCAGCAAGGGATGGGATGGGTTAGACAGCTCGATGAGCTTTAACGGCGTTAGGATCGAAAACGTATACTCCCAGAAAGGCAGGGATCCTATGGTTAAAACCGCACATAAAATACCGTTGAGAAAAGCATAGATCAAATCCATCCACAAACGAACACTTTCGTGCATACCCACCAGGCGGAATACAGTGACCATCACCACATTCGCCGCTCCGATAATGACACCTGAAATGAAAATATTGCCCCGTTGCTGAGTGTTCATCATACTGAGCACTCCAGCGGTGCCGCCCACCAGGCCCATCATAATCATTAGAACGTTGTTCCCGGTGGAAAGCCCCACCAAAAGGGTAATCATGGTATTCGCCATCAGCGCCAGTCGGGGGTCTACCAGCAGTGATAACAGCATAGCTCCTGCAGCTGTTGGAATCAGATAGGGAGACAAGATAAAAATGGGGCGTGTCATCAGACTGATGAGGGTGATAATGAGGACAATCAGAAGCAGTTTGTCCAACTGATGCAACAGAACTGGATGAAATTGCCACAGATAACCCACAAACAACAGCATTACCAAGAGCACCACCAGGGTGATGCCGGCATAAAGCAGGTAGTTTGGTTGATACTCACCCTCCACCAGTCCCAGCTCACGCATGAGAGCCAGTCGGTCAGCAGTCACCCGGTCACCCTGACGCAGAATAGCCTCGCCCCGACGGATCACCACCGGTTCAATGCTTTCCTCCGCTTCCTGACGGGCATTTTCTGTCGCTTCCACATTTAAAAACTCGTTGGGGCGAATAGTTGAGTTGATAATAGTCACGGCTGTTTCCCTTAAGTTTTCCTCGAACTCTGTCAGGGTACCGACATATTCCCGAATCTGACCTTTCTCCCATTGTAAATCTGCCACTTTGATACCCTGGTTCATTCGCTGGGCAATTATTTCATAGAGATAGTTCTGCAAATTCTGTAGCCTTTCCACCGGTGTTTCTGCCAAAACCAACAGTTGGTATCCAGTGATTCCCAGCATGTTGTCCTGCAGTTCGGCCACTATTTCTTCCGGTGTCACTTCTTCCATTTCACGAACTTCAAAGACCAAATCAAACAGCGAATCGATATCTCTTTTTACTTCTGGGTAAATTCCCTGGTCCAGCCGATAAACAGGCTCAACACGACTCATGGCTTCTGAACGCAGCTGCTGGGTGCGGTGCTGATCCACGATCAACTTTGGTGATAACACTTCTTCAGGGGCTGCCTGACCGACACGCAAATCATATTTGGGTGGCTGAAGACTTGCCAAGAGCGTAAAAAAGAGCACCAAGAAAAAAAGCAGACACATCAGTACATATCCTGCGATCCGCTTCATTTCCAGCCTTCCCGATTCTGCAGGTGTCCCCTTTTTCCTTTTCTTCCATCCATCTATCAATGTCATACCGGACCTCCTGATGGTGTCTTCTATTTCTGTGACTCCGAGGCTTCGTAGGCCCGGATGATTTTCTGCACCAGCGTGTGCCTCACCACATCTTTATCATTCAAATAAACAATGCCAATCTCTGGGATACTTTTGACTACATCCAATGCTTCCACTAAGCCGGATGACTTACCCCTTGGCAAGTCAATCTGCGTAATATCACCGGTCACCACTGCCTTTGACCCAATACCCAGGCGGGTCAAAAACATTTTCATCTGTTCCCGGGTGGTATTTTGGGCCTCGTCAAGTATCACAAAGGCATGATCCAGTGTTCGCCCTCTCATATACGCCAATGGCGCCACTTCAATAAGTCCCCGTTCCATATACTTCTGGAACTTATCGACTCCCAAAATGTCGAAAAGGGAATCGTAGAGAGGCCGCAGGTATGGGTCAATTTTATCTTTCAGGTCTCCAGGTAAAAAGCCCAGGCTTTCGCCGGCTTCAATCGCCGGTCGTGTGAGGATAATTTTGTTCACTTCTCTGCTTCCAAATGCTTTCACCGCCATGGCGACGGCCAGATAAGTTTTGCCTGTTCCTGCAGGACCAATGCCAAAGGCGAGGTCTTTCTGCTGCATCGTTCGAATGTAATGGGCCTGACCCAATGTTTTGGACTTTATCATGCGGCCTTTAGCCGTCATGTAGACCGGCTCTTCCATAAACCGGTTCATGTGCTCCACCTGATCATCCTGAATCAAACTGATGAGGTAGGCCACTTTCTGGGGAGTCAATGTCTCTCCTTTGTCTTTTGCGGCCAGCAGACCTTCCACCAGTTGTGTCGCTGCTTTAATTCCGGCATCCGGCCCCAGAAGCAAAACGGCTTCCTGGCGTGCAACCATCTCAACACCAAAGGCTTCTTTGACAAGTCTGGCGTGTTCGTCTGCCGAACCAAAAAGCGCTTGCATCCATTCCGCTTTGATCACGGGAATAGATCTTTGAGCTGTCTGATTCAAATAGAATCCTCCTGTTCGTTTATCCTGCTATATGGGCAGTGACGTCATTTACACCATTATAACGCATTGGGAGTACTACAACAACCATGTCATCGTAGGTTTCCCCCAAGACAAAACAGCCTCCGAAACGAGGCTGTTCTGCTTGTTCATTCAGGTTCGTGGTTACCGTCTCATACTTTTGGGCTTTCCCAGTATTTCTGAGAAGATGATGCCGTTAAGCACAGTCTCTTCTGTCAGCTCAATGGCTGCTGTCTTAGGCATTTCTTTTATTTCATTTCCGTATATCGGACTCTTACGCTTCATCGTTTCGCTGGGTTCAACATTCCGCCCGTCTGTTGACTGTCCAGCCCCTCTATTCTTTGCTGCAGCGGTCACTGAAGATTTGGCAGACCTGGTGACCATCGCAGGGTCTTGCATTTCCAGACTGCGATCTTCAGGCACTTGTTCCGAAGCCTGCTTGAACTCATCCACCAGCTCCTGTTGCATTTCTCTGAAGAGATCTTGCAGTGTTCTTTTTGCCGGGCGGGCAGGCTTGGGAGGCTGAGATGGATGCTGAGTTTTAGGTTGACTGGCAGCCACTTTTGGCTGCTGGTTTTCCATTGGTTGAGGTTGCTGACGTTGTTGCCGTTGTTGGGCTTGTTTACGCCTGTTGGCCATCGAACTGATGACCACAAATACAATGAAGATAAGGATGCTTTCAATTTGCATACCATCACTTCCTTACTGTTCAGTGACAATGGCTTCACCAGATATTTTCAAAATATGCAGGATGTTCTACTGATCCTTATGGTCGCCATCATCTTTTTTAATGCGAGAAATGGCGTTGCGCATTTCTGTATCAGACATGACATTTTTCATGTTGTAGTAATCCATCACACCCAGATTACCTTCGCGGAGAGCTGCCGCCATTGCCTTGGGCACTTCGGCTTCGGCTTCCACTACTTTCGCCCGCATTTCTTCAACAGAGGCTTTCATTTCCTGTTCTTTTGCAACAGCCATTGCACGGCGTTCCTCAGCTTTCGCCTGGGCAATCCGCTTATCAGCTTCTGCCTGATCGGTCTGCAGCTGTGCTCCGATATTACGGCCCACATCAATGTCTGCAATGTCGATGGACAGTATTTCATAGGCTGTTCCGGCATCAAGACCCTTGTTCAGAACGGTTCGTGAAATCATGTCAGGGTTTTCCAGCACGTCTTTGTGAGATTCTGCCGATCCAACAGTGGTGACAATCCCTTCACCAACACGAGCAATGATGGTTTCTTCACCTGCACCACCCACCAGCCGTTCAATGTTGGCCCGAACTGTTACCCGGGCTTTGGCGATTACTTCAATGCCATTTTTGGCCACTGCTGCAATTTTGGGAGTCTCAATCACTTTCGGATTAACACTTACCTGAACGGCTTGCAACACATCACGGCCAGCCAGATCAATCGCCGCCGCCCGTTCAAATTCAAGATTAATTTCAGCTCGTTGTGCCGCAATGAGTGCGTCGATAACCCGGTTGACATCGCCACCAGCCAGGTAGTGTGCCTCCAACTTGTCGATGTTCAATGCCAGACCTGCTTTAGTGGCCTTGATCAATGGATTGACAATGCGTGATGGTGCCACACGACGGAACCGCATTCCAATCAGTGTAAAAATCCCCACGCGAACACCCGAGAAGAAGGCCGTCACCCAGAGTCCCAGCGGAACAAAGCTTAAAAACACGGACAAAAGTACAATAACGACTGCTACAGTGATGATTAATCCAATCAAACCTTCCATTCAAAATCCCTCCTAATCGACTTTTTTGACCACAATTCTTCTGCCTTCCCGTCGAATCACTTTCACACGGGTACCCGTTTCCACGTACATGCCTTCAGAAACGGCATCCACCTTTTCTCCTTCTATGTCCACAGTACCAGCAGGGTGCAGGTAACTGATGACAATCCCCTCTTTTCCAATCAGTGCTTCCTTCCCTTCAGTTGATACATATCCCAGATCAGTACGCATTTCAGTCGCCAGGGTGAGCCGGTCGAAGTATTTGCTTTTGGGGGCATACTTTAGTATCACAATGAGCGCAATCACTGATGCCGCCAAGGAGATAACCAGCGAAACAATGGCCGATGTAATAGAGCTGGAGGCCATGACAATGCTGACCACAATAAGAAGAATACCACCAATACCAGGAAAACCAAACCCAGGGGCGAAGGCTTCAATTAACAATAGAATAATGCCTGCCAAAAATACTAAAAGCACTGCTGTACCTGCATTTCCAGCCAAAATACTCCCGCCGAAGTATAGAGCGAAAGCAACAAAGCTGACAGTGCCGCCAAATCCAAAACCAGCCGTAAAGACTTCGATGAGCAGGCCGACGAACCCGACAGACAACAAGATGGGAGCCACATAGGCACTGGTGAGCACCTGTGCCATTTTGAAGGCCCTGGATACTTCCATTTCAATCAGAGAAGCGTTTGGCATTTCCATCACATGCAATACTTCCTGAAGTCCCCTCGCGGTAAAATCAGATAATTCTGCCTCAAGAGCCTCAGCCGCTGTCATGTTGAGCAGTTGTCCGGCTGTGGTGATACCTTCAATTTCAATGCGTTGATCAGCCATTGCTGCCACCAGTTCGGGATTCCGGCCTTTTTCCTGTGCCACAGACCGAAGCACGCCTGTCCATGCGGAGAGTGCTTTTTCTGTATCAGGAATGGTTTCTGCAGAGCCAATGTTACTGCCTGGTGCCATGGTAACGGTGTCGGCTGAGATGGCGAGAAGGACCCCTGCCGAAATAGCTCGCGGGTTAATAAAGGAAGCTGTTGGAACCTGAAGCCCTGTGATCATTTCACTGATGCGTTCAGCGGCATCCACACGCCCTCCGTAGGTGTCAATCACAAAAATGATGCCTGAAAGCTGGTCATCTTCCTGTGCCGTTGCCAACGCTCCGGAGACAAACTGCTCCATGGCAACACCCACTTCTCCTTGCAATGGTATCACATAGACATGACCATTTTCATTTTGACCCCATGCAAAGGAGCTGGTGAGCATCAACACAAAGACAATGATCCAGAGCTGTCGTCTTAAAAAAATTGGTCGTTTCATGGTCATGCTCCTTTCTGTCATTCGAGCAAAAAAAAGATCCTCCGCGGGCCATGTTTGGGCAATGAGTGATACCATCACCACCGATTCCTTCTATTTGGATATATACGCCAATGGGGGCATTTCAATCAGAAACTTTCAGGTTTTCAGCCAGCCCGCTTGGATGGGACAGTTGTAGACCACAACCAAAAAAGCACCTGATTCCCGCTTATTTCACCCTTGTATTTGTTATGACGTCGTTTGCTGGCAAAAGTTTCCATTGATGATATGATTGCATCATTATGTTTTTTTTGAAAGAAAAACCCGGCACAGGCCGGGTTTTTACTTTAATCAGGAAGACAAACACTGGCGCACCAGCTGATTCACTGTCTTTCCGTCTGCTTTACCTTTAGTTTTTTCCATAACCAGAGACATCACTCTGCCCATGTCTTTCGCCGATTCGGCTCCGGTGGCTGCCACCGCGTCCTGGACGATTGCCATCAGTTCCTCTGTAGAAAGAGGTTCGGGCAAATAGGATTCCAGGATGCCGATTTCCATTTCAGTTTGTTCAACCAGATCCTGCCGGTTACCCTGCTGAAAGGATTCCAGTGCATCTTTGCGCTGTTTCACCTGTTTCATGATCAGCAGCTGCACATCCTCATCCGAGCAATCCTTGCGTTCATCAACTTCCACCTGCTTAATGGAGGAACGAATCATCGTGACCACATCCTTGCGGACGGTATCCCTATTTTTCATGGCTGCTTTCAAATCAGTAGCCAATTGTTCCTTTAGTGTCATTTGCTTCACCTGACTCTTCTTATTTCGATACTTTCACTCACTAAAACTTCTTGGTATTCTTTCTCCGGGCGGCCTCCGCTTTTTTCTTGCGGCGTACACTGGGCTTTTCATAATGCTCTCGTTTTTTGGCTTCGGATAACACGCCAGCTTTCGCACACTGACGTTTGAAACGACGAAGAGCGTTGTCCAGTGACTCATTATCTTTCACTTTGATTTCTGACATTGACTTCTCCCTCCCTCCGCTGGCACAGATAGTGCATGATCAGTCGCAGGTATTAACTGTGATGTGGCGGGGTTGATTGAACATGTTCCAATTATAACCTATCTGGACTTGTTGTGCAATAAACATTTTACATCAAGCATGCCGAAAATTAGCCGGGAGGCCATTGGAGAGATCGGCCGCCCAGAAGATGAAAATGCAAATGGTTCACCGTCTGTCCACCTTCCTGACCGGCATTATTGACTACCCGAAATCCTTTTTCTGCCAGGTTTTCCTTTTCAACTAACTGGTCAATCGCTTCAAAAATAGCTGGCAGCAGTGTGTTGCGCTGCTCCATGCTTAAGTTGTGTACCGCAGGAATATGCTCTTTTGGAATGACAAGAATGTGGGTGGGCGCCACCGGTGCCACATCTCGAAAAGCAATCACCTGATCCGACTCATAAACCACCTCTGACGACAGTTCCTTGTTGGCAATCCGGCAGAAAATGCAGTTCTCCATTCTTCACCGCTCCTTTTTAATTGACAGAATTATTGATGGTTCGCTGACAATAATACAGGCATTATACCACAATTCCTTCGCAACTATCTGTGCCCGTTCTGTGAATCTTAACCCGGATAATCCGCTGAAACGACGCTTCATCAAGGGGTGCCAGCACACGCACGTAATGACCGGTATGACCCTCCATCATGTCAGGCCTCTCTGTGGAAGGTTTTTCCATGAGAACCATTACTTCCCGGGAAATCAGCTGCTTCAGGTATGCTTCTTTCATTAAGGCTGCCAAACGGCTCAGACGCTGGCTGCGTTCATGCTTCACCGGCTCATCAACCTGTTGCGGGTAGGCTGCTGCCGGTGTTCCTTCTCTGGGAGAGTATCGAAACACATGAATGTCTGCAAATTGAATGTCTGATACAAAATCAAGTGTTTCTTGAAAATGTGCCTCGGTTTCTCCCGGAAAACCCACGATGATATCGGTGGTGATGGCTGCTTCAGGATCATACTGACGAATCAACTCCACCGCTTTTCGATATTGAAGGGTATCATAGCGTCGGTTCATTCCTCGCAGCACCTGATTACTGCCGCTTTGAAGCGAAAGATGAAAATGATGACAAAGTGATTGAAGCATCATCAGCTTCTCCGTAAAGTCAGTCGTGATCAAGGTTGGTTCCAGCGAACCCAGACGCAGGCGTTTCAGGCCTGTCATCTGATCAATGGATATCAGCAAGCGGATCAGTGCATCTGGCTCACCCTGTTCTTTTCCATAAGAAGCCAAATGAATTCCTGTCAAAACAACCTCCTGGTAGCCATTGGCCACCAGCTTTTGAATCTCGCTTATCACCGCCTCCGAAGGCCGGCTGCGTACCGGTCCCCGGGCATATGGGATAATGCAGTAACTGCAGTACTGGTTACAGCCATCCTGTATTTTCACGTAAGCCCGTGTCATGTCGTTGGTTTCCTGAACCGTTAGTGGTTCGAAGATTTCTCCGGCTTCATGGGGTTTAACCAGTACGATGGGATGCTTCTGATCATGCCTGGCATACTGCACCGCATCAACCAACCGATGCCGCTCCGTGGTGCCTGCAATCACCTGAATTCCTTCAATGCGACGTACTTCTTCAGGTGAAAGCTGCGCATAACAGCCGGCAACAGCTACGATAGCTTGTGGATTCAGTTTTCGGGCGCGGCGAATGAACTGTCGTGATTTCCGGTCACTCATACTGGTGACTGTACAGGTATTGATTAGCACCACATCGGCCATCTCTTCTGAGGACACATTGTCAAATCCTGCTTGTTGAAAGAGTTCAATCAGTGCCTGTGTTTCATACTGATTAACTTTGCAGCCCAGGGTCAGGGTTGCCAGACGTTTTCGTCGTCCATGACGCTTTTCAAAGGCATCGCCTGTTAAAGACAGTTCTGTCATCGGATGTTCCATTGCTTCCATTTTATGTTTCCTCCAAAGCTCCCATTTCGTACAAGACCACCGTCAGCAACACCAGCCCCGCTGTCTCTGTCCGAAGGATTCGGGGGCCAAGCCCTACTGTTTGTATGCCAGCCGCTTTTGCTGCAGCCACCTCATCTGTGGAAAAACCGCCTTCGGGGCCAATCCATATTTCTATACGGTCAAAGGCAGCCAGTTTTTCTTGTTTCAATTGTTCCGACAGATGCTGCCCCTCTTCACGTTCATATGCCAACAGTCGCAGTGTGCGATCTTTTTGATCTTCGGGATGCTTTATTTTCTCAAGCAAATCCTTGAACAAAGCCGGCGTTTCAACTCGTGGAATGGTGGTTCGCTTGCTTTGCTTCGAGGCTTCTTCAGCAATTTTTTGCCATCGTTTCTGTTTCTTCTCAGCATCTCCTTGGGATTCAAATTTGACCACCGTGAACTTGGTGCCTACAGGCTGAATGGCAGCGATTCCCATCTCGGTGGTTTTCTGAACGACCCAATCCATACGGCTCCCTTTGGCAATTCCCTGCACCAGTGTAACGGGTCGCATGGCTGATTCATGTTGTTTAATCCGACTGCTCATTATTGTCAATCCCACGCGCTGGGGTTCTATTTCTTCCACACGAGCCTGATACTGATGTCCCTGTCCATCAGAAATGCTGACCAGCTCCCCCAAAGAAAGACGGAGTACTTTTCGAATATGATGCACATCCGGTCCCAGGAGATCAATATGCTTTTCTGATTCATGGATGTTTTCAGGTGATGCAAAAAAGTGATGCATGTTTGCTCCTCTCTTCCTCTGTCTCCGCCCTGACATAAAGCAAAAACGGCAAGAAAGGACCCCTTTACAGCGGGTCCTGCTGCTTTTCATTTACTCTTTTTTGGTTGACTCACCAGGTACCGCCGCTGTGATCACTGCCCACTCTCCCAGAGATCGGGCCGAAATCATTTTCAGCCCCGCTTCTTCAATCGCCCTGGTCACCAGCGGAACTTTTTCATTAATGATCCCGGAAGCAATCCAAATACCACCAGGTTTCAAATACTGGTGAATATCCGGACACATCTTGACGATGATCTCAGCAATGATGTTGGATACCAGAATATCAGCCCGCTCTGATACCACATCCATCAAGTTGCCCTGTCGTATTTCAACACGATCACTAACCTGATTAAGTACTGCATTGCGTATGGATACTTCCACAGCCACCGGATCAAGATCCACTCCGATGGCCTGACGAGCTCCCAATAGTGCTGCTGCAATAGCCAGAATGCCACTGCCGCAACCAATATCCAGGACAGTCGTGGACTTGCCAACTGTTTTTTCAAGCTCTTGGATACACATAATGGTTGTTTCGTGGGTACCGGTGCCAAAGGCCATGCCCGGGTCCAGTTCCAGAATCACTTCATCGCCTGCTGCTTCATAGCTTTCCCAGGTGGGTTTAATCACCAGTTTACTTCCCGGTTTTTGAGGTTTGAAGTATTTCTTCCATTCTTCACTCCAGTCTTCCTCATCCACTGACAACACAACCACTTCTCCAAGACCAATGTCCAGCCCGTAGGAGGGCAGGTACTCCACCGCCTTTCGAATCAGTTCTACCTGCGCAACCGATTCTGGCGTATCCGGCAAGTAGCCTTTGACAACAGCACCCTCGTAGTAGCTGTCTGCCAATGACTCATCCACCAGTTCCCAGGCATCCTCACCCCGATCAAGCAGTTCGAGGTCCCGGGGGTCTTCGATGGCCACCCCATTCACACCTGCATCATACAGCACATTGGCCACAGCCTCCACTGCTGCAGTGGTGGTTTTAACGGAAACCTCGATCCACTTCATGGTTCTCATCCTTTCCATTGGCAGTTGATCTGCTACATCCCAAACATGTCTTTGACTTTTCCGAAAAAGGTTTTGCGTTGTTCGTGGGAATCTTCATGGCCTGCAGCTGCAAACTTACGCAACAGATCCTTTTGCTCGTCTGTCAGATTTTTGGGGATCTCCACCATTATTTTTACAAACTGGTCGCCCTTACCGTATCCTCTTGGGTTCTGGACGCCTTTGTTTTTCATCCGAAACACTGTACCGCTCTGAGTGCCTTCCGGAATTTTGTGCTTCACCCGACCCTCCAGTGTGGGCACTTCGATGGTATCTCCCAGTGCTGCCTGAGTAAAGGTGATCGGCACCTCACAGATAATATTGAATCCTTCACGCACAAAGAGTGGGTGCGGTTTTACCGTCAACACCACGTACAAATCTCCTGGAGGACCACCTTTTTCACCGGGAGCACCTTCACCCGGAACGGTGATGATCGACCCATTATCCACACCGGCAGGAATAGAAATGGATATTTTTTTCTTTTTGCGCATCTTACCAGTTCCCTGGCACACCGAGCAGGGTTTTTCAATAATGCGACCCTCTCCATGACAGTGGTCACAGGGGCGCACATTGACAATTTGCCCCAAAGGCGTTCGCTGGGTAAACCGTATTTCACCAGAACCATTACAATGAGTGCAAGTGGATGTGCCTGAACCCGGTTCGGCACCATCACCGCCACAATGGTCACAGGCATCCTGTTTGTTTACCTGAATGGTTTTTTCTTTGCCAAAAACAGCTTCATCGAAGGTAATGGTCATTTCATACTGCAGATTCGCCCCTTTTTGAGGGCCACGGCGACGCCGTGATGATGAAAAACCACCGCCACCGCCGAACATATCAAATATATCACCAAAAATATCTTCAAAGCCGCCGCCGCCACCGAAGCCGCCAAAGCCGCCTTGACCGCCGCCATTGCCTCCAAGTCCTGCATAGCCAAACTGATCATACAGCTTTCGCTTTTCCTGATTGCTGAGAATTTCATATGCTTCATTGGCTTCCTTGAATTTTTCACTTGCCTGCTGGTCATCCGGATTTCTGTCAGGATGGTATTTCATGGCCAGCTTTCTATAAGCTTTCTTGATTTCATCCTGACCCGCGTTTTTATCAATACCCAGTATTTCATAGCAGTCTCTTTTTGCCACTTGTTCACCACCCCAACTTTTCAATGCTTCTGTTCTCGTCTATTATAGAGAACTTTTCATCTGGTTTCAACCGGTACGTCGGACAATATAAAGGCAACCGCATGACATACGGCTGCCATGCGGTCAGATGATCCTACTTCTCTTCGTCGTCGACTTCCTCAAACTCAGCATCCACCACGTTGTCATCCTTTGCAGTCTGTCCGCCAGCAGTGTCGCCTTCTGGCTGCTGTGCCACATTCTCATACATTTTTTGAGATATTTCGTGGAAAACAGCAGTAACTCCTTCGACGCCCTTCTTCATGCCTTCAAGGTCATCGGACTCCAATGCTTTTTTAAGCTGTTCCAGTTCTGTTTGTACTTTTTCTTTCTGAGATGCTTCAATCTTATCTTCAACTTCTTTCAGAGTTTTTTCAGTTTGATATACCAGCGAATCGGCCTGGTTTCTGGTTTCAATTTTTTCTTTCTTTAGTTTGTCTTCTTCAGCAAACTTTTCAGCTTCCTTCACCTTTTTCTCGATTTCTTCCGGTGACAGGTTGGTGGAAGCAGTAATGGTTATTTTTTGCTCTTTGCCGGTGCCCAGATCTTTGGCATATACATTGACAATCCCATTGGCATCGATGTCGAAACTGACCTCAATTTGAGGTACTCCCCGTGGTGCCGGTGGAATGCCTGAAAGCTCAAAGCGTCCCATGGTGATGTTGTCAGCTGCCATGGGGCGTTCCCCCTGAAGCACGTGGATATCAACCGAAGGTTGGTTATCGGCTGCGGTGGAAAACACCTGGCTTTTCTTTGTGGGAATGGTGGTGTTGCGCTCAATCAGCTGGGTAAAGACGCCGCCCAGCGTTTCAATTCCAAGGGATAAGGGTGTCACATCAAGCAACAGCACATCTTTCACTTCGCCTGTTAAAACCCCCCCCTGAATGGCAGCACCCAGCGCCACCACTTCATCTGGATTGACTCCCTTATGAGGCTCTTTACCGGTAATCCGCTTGACGGCTTCCTGAACGGCTGGTGTCCGTGTCGAGCCACCCACCAAGATCACTTTATCAAGATCACTCGCCTGCAGCTTGGCATCTGCCAGTGCTTTTTTCATTGGATCAATGGTTTTATCCACAAGGTGTCCGGTTAATTCATCAAATTTAGCCCGGGTCAGATCCATGTTCAAATGCTTGGGACCTTCATTGGTTGCAGTAATAAAGGGCAGGTTAATGTTGGTGGTGGTGGTGCTGGATAATTCTTTTTTTGCCTTTTCAGCAGCTTCTTTTAATCTTTGCAGGGCCATGCGGTCTTTTCGAAGATCAATGCCTTCTTGTTTTTTAAACTCATCTGCAATGTGTTCGATGAGAACCTCATCGAAGTCATCTCCGCCCAGATGATTGTTACCATTGGTGGCCAGTACTTCAAAAACACCGTCTCCCAGTTCAAGAATGGATACGTCGAAAGTACCGCCGCCCAAGTCGTAAACCAGAATTTTTTGTTGTTGGTCTGTCTTATCCAGCCCATATGCCAGGGAAGCAGCTGTGGGCTCGTTGATAATTCGCATGACATTCAGACCGGCAATGCGGCCTGCATCCTTGGTGGCTTGGCGCTGACTGTCGGTGAAATAAGCGGGCACCGTAATAACGGCATCCTTCACGGTTTCTCCGAGATAACTTTCTGCATCAGCTTTCAATTTTTGCAGGATCATGGCAGAAATGTCCTGTGGTGTATAGTCTTTTCCGTCGGCTGATACTTTGTGGTCAGACCCCATATGCCGTTTGATGGACATAATGGTTTTTTCTGAGTTGGTGACTGCCTGACGTTTAGCTGGTTCTCCGATGATGCGTTCACCCTCTTTGCCAAAAGCAACAACAGACGGAGTGGTACGATTTCCTTCAGAGTTGGTGATGACAACCGGTTCGCCGCCTTCCAATACCGCGACACACGAGTTGGTGGTTCCCAGATCAATTCCGATAACTTTGCTCATTGTTTATTTCCTCCTTTTATCAAACGAATCGTATGGTTAAATATTGCTGATTATGGGTTGGTATCTGACTCATTTTTACTGATACACTTTGACCATGCTGGGACGCAGTACTCTGGATTTCATTCTGTATCCTTTTTGCATCACCAGAGCTACGCTGTTCTTTTGTTCCTCTTCAGTGGTTTCTTCAGTCATCACCGCATGATGTTGATGCATATCGAAAGGCTGCCCCAATGCTTCAATCTCTGTAATGTCATGCTTTTTAAGGGCTTCGATCATTTGCTGGTGAATCATCTCAATTCCTTTGTAAATCTGCGGGTCTGCCTCTTGAACGGATTCCAGTGCCCGTTCAAAGTTATCCAACACCGGCAGCAGATCTTTGGCCAGGTTTTCACAACCATAGCTGTGCAAATCTGATTTTTCTTTCTCCACCCGCCGTTTAAAGTTAAGAAACTCTGCCTGAAGCCGCAGAAGACGATCTTCTGATTCCTGCAATGCTGCTTCAAGTGACTCAACTTGCTTCAGTTGCGACGTTTCTTCATTTGCCTGAACTTCAGGCTCCGTTGAAGCTGAAGCTGGTGGACCAACATCCTCTGAACCGCTCTTGTCCTGCATTGAAGCATCCGGTTCTGCTCGCTCTGATTGTTCTTGTGTATGGTTCTGTTTTTCTTTCTTCACTGCATGACACCCGCTTTCTCAATATGATATTCACTATTCTGCTGTATTCGCATCATTCTAAATTGGCTTGAACTCCTTAAGAACTATCAACTGACCGACTGCATAAGTAGAGTGCAAAGCAGCCGCTCCGCACTCCCGTTATTTTGGAAGCCGATTTTTCATCAGGATTTATCTTTCAATGCCTGATTCATCAATCGACTCATTTGATCCAGCACATCAATGACATGCCCATAGTCCATGCGTGTCGGACCGATGACGCCCAGCCAGCCCAGCGTCTGATCATCAACCTGATAGGTGGCGCTGACAATACTGCATTCCCTGGCACGCTGTACCTGATTCTCACTGCCAATGGTTATTTTCAGCTGACCGCCTCCCGGATCAGTAATCATGCGGCTAATCACCTGTTTCTCTTCCATCAATGTCAGAAAGTCTTTTGCTCTGGTGAGGTCACTGAACTCCGGAAAGTTGAAAATATTAGTTGTGCCACTGAGATAAAGACTGATGTCACTCATTTGTTCCAGCGCGCGGAACATTTCAGGCATGATGGCATGTACCGTTGAATGGAACTGGGCCAGTTCTGTCTGAAGTGTTTGAACCAGACGGGTTTCTATTTCTTCCAGCGGCATCCCGGCAAATTCCTGGTTTAGGAAATTGGCAATCTTTTCCAAGTCATCTCCTGTCAGATTTGGCGGCACACGAAACACCGGATTTTGGATAAGCCCGGTATTGGTAACAAAAATAGCCAATAAATGAGCCTCATCGATACGGGTCAGCTTGATCTGTTTCAACCGGCTTTTTTTCACCTGAGGCGCCAACACGATGGATGTATAACTTGTGAACTCAGACAATAACCGGGAAGTATACTGCAGAAGCTGTTCCAATTCATTATACTGGCGCAGCAATTCTGTCTTGATTTTGACCCGATTTTTGTCGGCGGTTTGCTTAATTTCCATCAATTGGTCCACATAAAGCCGATAGCCTTTGTCAGAAGGCACTCTTCCGGCGGAAGTATGGGGTTGCAAAATATAGCCCAGCTCTTCCAAGTCGGCCATCTCGTTGCGAATTGTTGCCGGGCTGATTCCCAGATCATATTTTTTTGACAAACTGCGGGACCCCACAGGCTCTGCCGATTCAATGTAGTCACGGACAATTGCCTGCAAGATCATGAGTTTTCGATCATTTAACATCATCATGATCACCCTATTTTGTTAGCACTCTACTCAGGTGAGTGCTAATTCTTGATATCAAAATACCATTTCACAGAAATTTTGTCAAGCATTCTCCGCAGGAATTATCTGGAAGATACCAGCAGTTTTTCAAATACAAGGTTCGATAAATCAATTCCCTTTTCAGTCAATCTCAAAAAACCCGAATTTCGCTCCAACAATCCCCGTTGCACCAGTTCGGCTATCTCCTTTTCAAAAAATGACGCCATCGACTGCCCGTAACGACTTTCAAAAGCGGTCTCAGAAATCCCGCGCCGCATGCGCAACCCTAAAAACATGGTTTCACTCACCGACTCTGTCAGCCCAATTTTCTCGCTGTTCATGTACGGAAAATCACCCTGGTTGATTGCTGTCACATAGCTTTCCATTTGTTGACTATTTGCGGTTCTTTCGCCCGACAAGAATCCGTGGGCACCTGCTCCAAGGCCCAGATATTCTCTGTTTTCCCAGTAAGTTATATTATGATGACAGGATTTCCCAGGAAGGGCATAGTTGGAAATCTCATAATGTTGGTATCCTTTCTGCTGCAACCACTCAATTCCCCAACGAAACATGGCATATTCAAGATCTTCATTAGCTGCACATACTACCCCTGTTTCTCTCTGGCGGTGAAGGGGTGTGCCGGGTTCAAATGTAAGGCCGTAACATGATAAATGAGGTATCTTCATTGCTTCCAATGTTTCCAGTGATTCCTGCCACTGTTCCAATTGCTGGCCTGGAATTCCAAAGATCAAATCTGCGTTCACATTAACAAACCCTGCCTGGCGCGCAAGCTCCACCACCTGGTAGAAGTCGGCTGCAGTATGCCTGCGCCCCAGAAAAGCGAGGAGCGGATCATGTGTGCTCTGAAGACCCAGGCTGAGGCGGTTAACACCTGCCTGACGATAAGCTTTCAACTGATCCAGGGTCAACTGTTCCGGATTTGCTTCCATGGTGATTTCTGCATTTTTTGTAAGATTTCCCACTGCGGCCAGTTTCTCAAGAATACGACTGGTATGAACGCCCGTCAGCAACGAAGGTGTGCCGCCACCAAAAAAAACCGTGGCGACCGGCCTTTCAGCCAGTCGACCCCGGTAAAGATCCACTTCTGCCAGCAGTGCTTCCACATACCCGTCAAGATCTTCAAGGCGGTTGGGCCATGATAAAAAATCACAGTAATGGCATTTTTGACGACAGAACGGTATGTGAATGTAAATGCTTAAAGGGTGTTGATTGCTCCACATTTTTAAAACCTACTTTTCATGAAATGGATAACTGCTGAAATAATCGCATTTGCCGGCAGTCACTTTAACTATCCAGCTTGAGCACTGACATAAAGGCTTTCTGAGGCACTTCAACATTGCCCACTTGTCGCATGCGCTTCTTGCCTTCTTTTTGCTTTTCCAGCAGTTTCTTTTTGCGAGAGATGTCACCACCGTAACATTTTGCAAGCACATCCTTGCGTAACGCTTTGACCGTTTCACGTGCAATGATTTTTTGCCCGATGGATGCCTGGATGGGAACCGCGAACTGGTGTCGCGGAATTTCATCCTTCAGTTTTTCACACATGAGCCGTCCCCGTTCGTAGGCTTTGCTCGTGTGTACAATAAAGGAAAGGGCATCCACCTGTTCTCCGTTAATGAGAATATCCAGCTTGACTAGCTGTGATTCCCGATACCCCAGCATTTCGTAATCAAGGGATCCATAACCGCGGGTTCGGGATTTCAGCGCATCAAAAAAGTCATAAATCACTTCATTCAAGGGAAGTTCGTAATTAATATTCACCCTTGTCTGGTCCAAATAGGTCATTTCCTTCATCATTCCCCGGCGTTCCTGACAAAGCTCCATGACAGACCCTACATACTCATTCAGCACCATAATGCTTGCTTTGACAATGGGTTCTTCAATAAGTCGGATTTCCTGAGGCTGGGGCAGGTTGGCAGGATTTTGTATCATGACCATTTCGCCGTTGGTTTTATGCACCTGATAGATAACACTTGGGGCAGTGGTCACCAGATCAAGATCAAACTCCCGCTCCAGACGTTCCTGAACAATTTCCATGTGAAGCAACCCCAGGAAACCACAGCGAAATCCGAAACCAAGCGCTGCAGAAGTTTCGTTTTCAAAAACCAGTGCCGCATCATTCACTTGGAGTCTTTCCAAGGCATCTTTTACATCTTCAAACTTTTCGCCTTCAGCCGGATAGATGCCGCAGTAAACCATTGGCGTCACTTTTCGATAACCGGGAAGTGGTGTTTGGGTTTCCCTTTTGGCTTCGGTAATGGTATCACCCACCCGGCAATGACGCACATCTTTAATGCTGGCTGCCACATATCCCACGTCTCCCGCCCGCAACACATCCTGTTCAATGGGCCCAGGCGAAAACACACCAACTTCTGTGATTTCAAATTCTTTCTGGCCTGCCATCATGCGAATCCGCATGCCTGGTTTCATTTCACCATCCATCATGCGGATGTAGCCAATGACTCCCCGATAGTTGTCATAAAGGGAGTCGAAAATGAGTGCTTTTAACGGTTTCTCCTCGTCTCCCTTTGGTGGGGGAATGCGCTGAACGACAGCTTCCAATACATCTTCGATGTTAAGGCCCTCTTTGGCAGAAATCAGGGGGATGCCTTCTGTGTCAAGTCCGATGATATCTTCAATTTCTTTTTTTACTTCATCCACCCGTGCGCTGGGTAAATCAATTTTATTGATCACCGGTATTATCTCAAGGTCCTGCTCCAATGCCAGATACACATTTGCAAGCGTCTGAGCTTCGATGCCCTGGGCGGCGTCCACCACCAACAAGGCTCCTTCACAGGCAGCCAGGCTGCGGGAAACCTCATAAGTAAAATCTACATGACCCGGCGTATCAATGAGGTTCAATTGATAGGTTTCGCCGTCGTTTGCTTTGTAGTTCAGCCGGATGGTCTGCAACTTTATGGTAATGCCGCGTTCCCGCTCCAGTTCCATGTTATCCAACAGCTGTTCTTTCATTTCCCGGCTGCTTACCAGGCCCGTGGTTTCAATGAGCCTGTCAGCCAGGGTGGATTTTCCATGATCAATATGGGCGATAATACTGAAATTGCGAATTTTATGTTGACGTGTTGAAAACAACGAAATTCCTCCTTCTATTGACACCTTTAACGAAGGCATTATATCATAAGGGTCTAGTGAGTTTCAATCACTTCATGAAGATGAATGAAAGAAGCTATTGATTTTTAGGCATGCTTTTGGTATAGTTAGAATGTTAATGAGCACATAAGGGGGTGAAGTGATTGGCTAATATTAAATCTGCAATGAAACGCATTCGTGTGATCCGTAAAAAAACTGCCCGAAACAAAATGATTAAGTCGCAACTTAAGACTGCTATCAGACGTTTCGAAGAAGCTCTGGATCATAATCAGTTTGATGTGGCAAAGGAAAAACTTCAGTTTGTTGATAAGAAATTGAAGCAGGCTGCCGCCAAAAACATCATTCATACAAACAATGCTTCCAGGAAACTGTCTCGCCTGACGAAAAAATTAAACCGTACGGTTTAGATCAGATGAAAAGTTTCAAACTTATGCGTTAAACAATCAAATGAGATAAAAAAAGCGTTCTGATTACTTCAGAGACGCTTTTTTTAATATGTCTGAATGTTGACCATCATTTCCGCAAGCATATTTCAGCGATGATCAGCTCCATGGCCTGCTGTGCATCCAAAAGCCCTTGTTTCATCTGCCGGTCGAGTACCAAAAAAGCATTCAGCAGCCACATCAGATCATTTTCATGAAAACGCTTACTATATGACACTGTTTTTTTCACGGCATAGGGGTGTTGTTTCAGTTTTGTCGCCATTTTTGCCGGCGTATAACCCTGCATGGTCAGTTCTTTCACCCGAAGCATCAGCTTAAACTGGTTGCGCAGATAGCCAATAATTTTCATGAGAGGTTCACCTCTTGACAATAATTCATGGAGGCGCACCTGCGTTTCTGCTCCCTTTTTACCAGCAAAACTCTCAATGAGCATGAAAATATCATTCTGAAAAGCGGCGTATGTTGTCTGCTGCACTTCTTCCTGTGTTACCCGTTGCTGATCTCCCAGATACGCCACCAGTTTGATGATTTCATTGCTGACATCCTGCAGTGTCTGTTCCGGTTGACTGGTAAAATAGTCAAAGCTCTCTGCAAATGTTCGCACAGCCTTCTGATCCGCTTTTTTTCCTGCAGCCTCCAGCTCCTGCTGAATAAACCGCCGAAAGTCGGGTTCCTTTAGTCGCGGAAAATCTTCTGTATGAGCCACCTTCTTAATGGCTCTCAAAATTTTTTTTCGGCCATCTGGTTTGACACGACAGAAAAACAGCAAACACGTGCTGCTGGAAGGACGTTCAAGATACTGCAGTAGTTTTTTTTCCTCTTTTTCTGTCAATGCCGCTCCTTTTGTTTCCAGAAATGACGGATTCTTAACGACAACCAGTTTTCGCCGGGCCATCACCGGTAACGTTTCCACCGCTTCCAGCAAGATTTCGATGGTAAAATCTTTTCCCTCATAAGTGACCAGGTTCATGTCCTGCATTCCTGGTGGGATCAGTAGCTGGATGAGTGCCTGTAGGTAACGTTTCATCAACAACTCTTCTTCTCCGGTGATTATGAAAACCGCCGGCACCTGTTCCACCGGGGTCTGCTGCAATCTTCTGATGACTTCCATTGGCTACCCTCTTCTCACAACATCGAATCCCATGACTGTTTCGAAATGTGCCAGCGCTGTATTATGGGCTTCCGCATTAAAGCTTGCCACAGCTCCTTCGTTGACGATTACTGCAAAACCTTTATTATAGGCATCAACGGCTGTGTGAAAAATGCAGATATCCGTGCAGACTCCTGCCAGTTCAATCTGTTCAATGCCCTGCTGTCGAAGGATCAGTTCCAGGGGCGTTCCGCAAAATGCAGAATAGCGGCGTTTATCCAGTTGAATAATTTTTTCAGGATGCTCCTTTTCCAGACGCCTCACCAGTGTTTCAATGCTGCCATAAAGCAATCTGCCCACAGTGCCTGAAATATTGTGAGGAGGAAAGAGCCGATGTTGGGGGTGGGTCGTATCATTTTCATCGTGCACATCATTGACAACAAACACATAGCCCGCTTCAGTCAGATATGTGTTTATTTTTTCGGCGATCATCTGTTCAATGTCCTGGCCCGGTTCTCCCACCGTCAGCTTGCCATCCGCTGCCACAAAATCATGGGTGTAATCAATGAGTATCAATGCTTTTGGGTCTGATATCTGTTTCTGTGACATTATCTTCGCCTCCTTGTGTTGGTTCTGCCGAATATGAGATCTTCGTCTTAAGTTGCACCAATCGACTTTGTTCGCATATTGATAAGCCTTTCCATATTATTGCTAAAGCGAGTCCGTAGCCTATGAGCCATCCGGATGACAAGAATGACACCTGCATTTCTGCCCAGGGCCATTGACTAAAGTATGAGGTGACGGCGATGATATATCGTATGCCACCCGTTACCATGATTCCCGGCAAAACTGCCAATATCGGGTGAAGCAGGCCTGCCACAATCATGACAAGCGCCAGGGGCATCAAAACGCCCATCACGGGAACAATCAGAAAATTTGCCGGTATCGCCACCAGTGAAAATGTCTCAAAATGGACAGCCACCACAGGCCAGGTCCCCAGTTGGGCCGCCAGGGTAACCAGCAACAGATCCAGCACAGGCAGCTTCTCCTGATATAGACAGCTGCGCAAGGGTGGATATAGCCAGAGGATCCCTCCTGTGGCCAAAAAAGACAGCTGGTATGACACTGTTCTCAGCGTTAGTGGGTTCACGAAAGCAAAAAACAATGCACACCAAAGCAAACTGCTCTTTGCATCGTATCGACGTTTTAGAAAAAAAGCTGCAACGTAGCAAGTATACATCACCGCAGCTCTCAGAATGGAAATCGAAAAACCCGTCATGGCAGCGTAACACCATACCGCCAGCACGGTGGTAACAAGTGCTCCACGTTTGCCTGCTCCTGTTTTCTGGAGGATAAACTGAATGACGACTGCCAGAATTCCCACATGAAGACCAGATACTGCAATCAGGTGGGCTGTTCCTGTACGGCTGAAGTGCTGCAGCTGATCCTGATGTAACAGACGACGCTCTCCAAAAAAAATGCTTTTTAATATCTGATTTTCCGGTTCAGAAAGCCGGCTGTCAATTGACTTCTCAGAGAATTTTCGCAGTTGGTAAGCTCTTAGACGCCACCAATTTACGGATTCTGTCACGCAAATCTCTTTTCCCGACAGCTGAATGACTCCACGAAACCCTCTGGACCTCCAGTTTTCAAGCCAAGGCTCTGTGGCAGATTCCGACAGATCATGAACCACTTGAAAAGAAGAAGCATAAAACATCTGGCCCGGCATCAGCCTGGGAATGTCATTATCAAAATGTGTCAGTTCAATGATGACGGGTACTTTCATCTGAATATTTTCTGTTTCCATGACAATTTGCTGGATGACACCTTCATAGCGGGTACTGAAACGACCGCTGTTCCCTGTATGCGTCACCATTATTTTCAGTTGGGTCACATCATCGGTGGAAAGAACACCCATCATCGAAGTTCCTGTTGCGTTTTCCATCTGTTGTCGTTGAAAGCCCATAAGACAGGCCAGCAATATCATGCAACACAATGCCCGTCGATCATCCAGCTTCACCAACCCAATTGCGGCCATCAGTGCCACAGGAAAGATCAGCCATCCGGCAACCGCCTGCGTTTGACCCGCAAGCAACATACCCAGCGTAAAAGCTGGAACAATCATCATTGCAGGTCGCTTCACTGAGATGCCTCCCTTATGCAATGTTGACAACCCTTTCGCCATTTTCACTTAATCTGATGATCTTGAAATGTCCCTGATTTTTAAGGATGGTCAGGTGATTGTTTTGAAGCCGGCATGTTTTTTTTGGCTCCTGCCTCTGTTCTCTTTAACAATAAAGAAGTGACCACGACAGTCAGTGGGATCGTCAGAAGCAACCCGATGCTTCCAGACAGCGCCCTCAAAATTTCTGTGGCAATCATATCTAAGTTCATGATGCGAATCACAGAGGTGTCATACGCCATAAAAAGAAGCATCAATGGCAGTGCCGCACCAGTGTAGGCTAAGATAAGGGTATTGGACATGGTTGTCATAATATCACGCCCCACGTTCATTCCAGATCTCATTAACTGGCGTGAAGATACCGCCGGGTTCACCCGGTGAATTTCAGTAATGGCAGAGGCAATGGAAACACCCACGTCCATCACGGCCCCCAAAGCCCCCATGATAATTCCCGCAAAAAGCAGGTCACGAAAATCAAAGGAAACCTCCTGGGGAATGTACATCAGCATAATGGCTTCTTCACTGGACAGCCCTGTCAGCCGCACTTGTGACCCGGCAATGAACATGACCACTCCTGCCGCCATCAGGCCTCCTGTAATCCCAATAACCGCTGAAATACTTTTCACATTGACCCCGTCAATAAGCAAAATTGTCACTAATGTCACCAGTAAAGAAACGCCGATGGTCAGCAAAATCGGAGGATACCCCTTTAACATGCCTGGCAACAGCACGCGAATAATCAGAACAAAAGTGAATGCCAGTGTCACAATGGTTTTCAAGCCTTTCCAGCGGCCAATGACGAGTAACAGCAATATAAAAAGTCCCAAGATCCATAGAATTGACATGTCTCGCACATAATCGATGATATATATTTCCAGGTCTCCTGAGGCAAGCATTTCCTGTACCACCAACACGCGGTCACCTGGTTTCACCGGTACGTCATAGACAGGATTATCAGACAGGTGATTTTCCACTGTGACAACTTCCCCATTAAGTGGCCCGCTATAAATTTCAAGTGTTACCCATTGAGTTTCAAAAAAGACTTCTGACTGCCCTCGATCTTCCACTGCCAAAACCCTTGCCCGCATCGTGTTGTCATAGGGGTCTTCAAGTTCAGAAGCAACCACCGGCGTGGTTATTATCATCAACAGAAACAGCAAGCTGCTGATCACTCGCTTAATGCCTTGATTCAACTGCACGCGAACACCTCCTGATCAATGAACGAATGATTCAGCCTGCTCCTCATTCGCCTTGTCTGCTGCTATTCAATCTGCGACCGGTGGTAAAATCGATATTTTTTTTCAACATCTGAATCGCTTCATGAACCGGATTGTAGTAGGGCATCATCCGACGGGCTTTATACAAGTGCCAGCGCGCTTTATCAATGAGATTTAAATCCATGTAAATCAAACCGATGTGATAGTGCGCATACCCATTTTCCGGCAAGACTTCAAGAATTCTCTTTGTGTACTTCAGTGCTTCTTTGGAGTTTTGCATCTTGTAGAAATACAGCTGTGCCAAACTGATGAGCGTGTAGTGGTCTTCAGGGTAAATAGCCAACACCTTCTGATAGTGTTCCAGCGCCTTCTTGTAATGCTCTTCTTCATAATAGCAAGCAGCAATCCCACTGTGAATATCAGCTGTCAGTTCTTCCGACTTCTCGTCATCCATTTCGCGCACCGCTTTTTTGTAGCACCGAATCGCCGCTTCGTTATCTTCCATTTCATAAAAGACATCACCCAGCAGCTTCCAGTAAAATCCGTTTTTCAGTTCTTTCTCCAGGGTTTTTTTTAGGATCATCACCGCTGCATCGTACAGGCCCAGATTGCACATGGCAATGATCAGGTTGCTCATCAGGAATGGGTTGTCAGGATATTCCCTCACAGCTTTTTTTAGCAGCTGGACTGCTTTGTCTTCCATCCCATTGACAATATAAAAACTGCTGATGTTGAGGTATGGTTCTGGCGATTCCGGTCGAATTTTTGCCTGAAGTTGAAAGCATCGAATCACTTTGCCCAGATTACCTGCATGATCAAAAGCATATGCCAAATCCTCCAGCAAATAGTACCGTCGATACTTGCGCATAAAAAAAGGATTCATTCGTAATATCAATAATACGCCATGCAGAGCATTTCCTGGTCTTCCCTCTTTTAAATGACTTCGAATTTCCTGAAAAAAAAGGCGGCTGACTTCTTCCAACCGGTCACCATCAAAGGGGTATTTTTGCAACCACCCTTTTTCCAGCTCTTTGCCGGAGAGCTCGTTTTTGGGAAAGAAAACTTGCCCGTCAAGATGATGCGCAGGCAATTGATCCCGAACTCGCTGAAGCAGCGCAGCGCCCTGATGATTCTTGCAAAATTCCACAGCAATCCAATAGCCGGGAATCCGCCGATGATGCTTTGGCGTTGTGATGCTTTTGACACCACGAACTTTGCTCGTTGGCATCCCATCACTGCGAAGTTCACTTTCCACGGCCAGCTCTTTATAAAAGTACTGTCTAAGCAGTCGCATGCGTTCTTTTTTGGTTGCAGAAAAGATATATAAAATCATGGAGGCCTCCTTTCAGCCATCCTGAAAACAATATTGTTTCCAGATAATCCTTCTATTCATGAACACCATAATACCACAGAAAGGCCTGTTTCAAAAGAAGTATCCCTCAAAATCAGCTTTTAAACCACGCCTGACAATAAATGTCATGCCTGACGCCCATCTTTGATCCTCACTTAAAAATGTGCCGGAAAAATTGTCTGCCAGTCTCCTGTTGGGGTCTCTAAAACCACTACTTGCCATCGCCGGTAAGTCAGAACTTGCTTCACACGATGCATTTCTGGTATTTCAAACAGCATTCGTTGGCTGCCTGACTGAAAATGAATCAGCTGACGATGTTTCATGTATACAAATCCAGATTCGGCATTTCCTGTGAAATACGTGATTTGGCCGGTTGGTAATGCCTCCCATGGTTCGATCGCATCAATCACTTCTGTCCATTCATCTTCGAAATGATGAATGATAACAACCCTGGAGTCATCTTGCTGCAATGGATACACGAGCCATGGATAATTGAAGTAAATCGATTCACTCGCTTCCATCAAGTCGCCGTATTGTTGCACTTGCGTTTGTTGAACCTGTTGGTTCAGGTGATAAGTTATCATTTTTCCAGTATTATCAGGATTTTCTGAGTCGGTATCAACAGGCAGGGCACCATACAACAGGTAAGGGTACGTCTCACTGAAGACGGGTTTTCCAATGATGCTGTACCCTTCTGAAACCTGGTTTAGAAATTGCGTTTCACGGCGGTCAAGTGAGTAAATTCCCACCTGAACGGGTTTTGATGACTGATCGTCGATTTTCCGGGCACCGGGATTAAGCAAAAAGGCAATGGTTGTTTCTTCAAGGTTCATTTGTGGCCGAATTCCTGGAAGAAAGGCGTGAATCTGCCGACCAGAATCAGCCCCATATGTGATAAACTGTTGTGGATGAGTTTCATCACAATCCTGTTGTTCCACCAGCAGATACCCCCCTTTTGGAGAGATAGTCACTTGACTGGTCCAGTCGTGGCAAAACCAGTGGACAGTCAGCGGTGTGAGCTGTGTCATTCTGCCCGTGACAGTGTGATAGGCAGCCAAACTCCCGGAAACTTCGTCAAAAAAAACAATTTTACTGCCATCGGGACTTAAGAGGAAATCTGGTGGTGTTCCTTCATCATCTGGTATTTTTGCCTGTAAAATCACCGGATTCTCATCTTGTAGATTGCGAAAATGGACCAGCCCACTGTGTTTGTCTGAAAAACGTCCCACAGTCAGAAAGCCCTGCAACAACGGATAAACCCTGGTTGGTTCAAATTGTTGTTTCTCCATAAATTCAACAGCCGTTTCCCAGTGATTTACTTGTATCTGACGCCTCTCAGGTAATAAATGAACCATTGTATTCAGATCATGTGACAACGCATATAATTCCTGGTCTTCTTCATACAGGCTGTAAGATTCACCCGGCCATTGAAACGTCACCTGCCCAGCCAGTATTTCAATGACCGGCATTGACTCAACCTGGATGAACCGGGGACTGAGATCCACCTGAGGACGACTGACTTCATCCATTTTATCTGTGACATTTTCACTGCAACCAACCAGCAAAAAAATGGCTGCCAGCAGCAATGTCTGAAATTTGTATTTTTGTCGTTTCAACATATGAAAATCATCCTTATCCAACATCTTGATTGCCGGTTCTCCGCATCTGCTCTCCAATAGACATCATCATGGGAGAGCGAACTACCATCGATTCTTGTTTAATCCACATAAGGGAGTGTTCCAGTTTTGTCAAAATTCTCTCGTTTCAAGTTCATTGTACCATTTTTTCTTATTGGCATTCTATTCATTGGTATTTCTGGCAGATATCTCTCCACCAATCCATTCAAAAATCACTTATCGGTTCATCTTATCGATGTGGGACAGGGTGACAGCCTCTTTATCCGCACACCTTCAGGAACAGGTTTGCTCATAGATGCCGGCGATGCTTCAGGCGGCGATCTGGTGGCAGCCTATCTTAAACGGCAGGGAATCCGCAAAATTCCTCTGGTGGTTGCCACCCATCCTCATGCCGACCACATTGGCGGCATGGAGACGGTTTTGACACAGTTCGATGTAGATACTGTCTATCTCCCACCGGTGGTTCATACCAGCCGTACATTTGAATCGCTGTTGAACACCGTCGAATCTGAGGGCCAACAGCTTGTTGCTGTTACTGAACCAACGATCATCCTGGATGAGGAAAATGTGGTGGTGCGGATTCTGACCACCGGCCACGATTTTGGGGATCATCTCAACAACTGGAGTTTATGGGTTCATGTCACTCATGGACAGCAGTCTTTTCTTTTCACCGGTGATGCTGAGCAGGAAGCAGAATTGCTGGCTGTCGAAACATTTCCAGCTGAATGGCTCCGGTCAACAGTACTAAAAGCCGGACATCATGGCAGCAACACCTCTTCCACGCAAGCCCTCTTAGAGATGGTATCGCCTGAAGTGGTGCTGATTTCCTGCGGTCGGAACAATGCGTATGGTCATCCCCACAAAGATGTCATCTCCCGGCTGGAAGCGCTGGATGTCTGGATTTATCGCACTGATCTTCAGGGGCATGTCACCTTGTACAGTGATGGTACGACTCTTCGTTCCTATCAGGCCCCGGCGAATGCTTTACGTGACCTGCCTGCGACGAAACCGGCGACGCAATGAGCACACTTGCTCCAAAAGTGGCCGGGCATCTGCCAATGAGATTTCTGTTTGTTCCAGAAAACACCTGTCCATCGCTTCTAAGAACGATCTCATCTGTTCAGGGTTATGCGCCTCTTGATTTGACAACCGATAATCATCTACCATCTTCATCACTCTTTGCTCTGCTTCTCCACCTGGCAGCGAAGGAACTGGAATCGCTTTTAAAGGCGATGCATAGAGTTCCAGATCGCTGCCTTTCATTTTTCCGTACTGACTTAACCAGGCGTAACACAGGGCCGAGTTCAGCCATGCAACCAAATAATCCAGGGAATGGAAACATGTCTCGCGTCTTTTCAGATAATAGACATCGGCACTGGCGTACCAGGGTGTGTTGGATCGGGCAAATACATTCAGCATCGCCCGTTGCGGTGCCACAATTTTGACTGATTCGAAAATATCCGGATCTCTCGGCCAGTGAAGCGAATGCCATTTTCGCAGCCCCATCGCCACCTCCCGGCGTTTTTCCAGAATGGGACGATATGGTGTCAGGTGCTGCTCCAAAGGCTTTATCCGGCTGATATCAGGCAGATTTTTATCTGTCAGGTAAAGTAACCACTGGTTTGATGTGCATGCCACCTCATAAGGCCATATGTGGCTGTTTTTAAAGAATGGCTTTATATAAGGCGCCACTTCGGGAGCTGCTGTCACCAGTTGATCTTTCTCAATTTCATCCAGTACAAAGATCCCCGTCCCCGGCGCCACATCAGCTACTAAATCGTTGTGTCGTCTGGTAAGCCGGTCGGCACCCGAAACCAATCCCTGATTCACATAGCAAAGGTCTTGAATCTGAAAAACCGTCTTCTGCTCCATCTGTTGCAATAAGCTCTTATTCCTGCCGGGCGACCGCACCATCAATTGACCTCTTTGGTCAAACAAGGCAGATGTACTCGCAAAAACAGCAGGAGAAAGGCTCGTTAAACCTTGATGATACAGCAGGTTAAACAAGGCTGTTCTGTCCATGGGTTGATTCAGGTGAAGCAGCCTTGGCAATACCGAAAGACCTTCGCCGGCTACCCCCAGACAATAAATCAGGTTATGCTGCCCCTTCGCATGGGGAAAGATCATGGTTTTTTCAGGATTGATCAACCAATGAAATACTACTTCTCCATGAAGACGTTGCCTCAATTTGCGAGCTCCATCAGCTGTGGTGAAGTAACTGGTAGTGATGTAGCACAAACATCCCTTTTGGTGCAGGAGATCCAGTCCCCGATGCAAAAAATAATAGGAAAAATCCATATTTTTTTCATAATACAAGGCCCCCGCCCGTGTACTGCGGGCACTATCAAAAAGACGCCTGTTGCCCTTTTCCCCCAGATAAGGCGGATTTCCCAGAATAAGCTGATAGCGTTCGTCAGCAGCGGGCTCCCAGGTGAGCGCATCGCCACATTCCACCTTTAAGTGGATATTTTGTATGCCAGGCGTTATGACCGATACGCCCCCCTGGCGCATCATTTCAATACGCAACAGCATATCCGCCATCATCACAGCTTCCGGTTCCTTATCCACACCTGTCAGATGTCGCGATCCGATTTTCATGACCACATCAGCCATTGATACTGCTAAACCCCGTTTTTCGTTAACCCAGTTGGACACTGCCGCCAGCTGGATTAACCCCTGCCGCAGAAAAACACCGCTACCGCAGGATAAATCCAGCACCGTTATTAAGTCTAACCACTCTTCCTGAGCTTCTAATATGCCAGCTGGTATGCAACCGGGATCATTCTCCGATTTGATCAGATCCAGCGGAAACCATGCCGAGGCACTGCAACCTTTCATCCACTGATGATAGTGTGTTCTTAATGACTCTTTTACCATGAAGGCCGCCAAGGGTGTCTCTGTGTAATAACTGCCACTGCTTTCCCGAAAGTCGGGATTCATCGATTGCTGAAATAACTCATCAAGTATTTCGGTTTGAAACAGATCAACTTTATTCAGATTATCAAAAAGATCATGCGCGCCCTGCGTTTCCATGTTCAACAATTCCAGATCTTCATGAAGCGGTGCAGCAGCAAGCGTGTTTACTCCAAGTTTTCTCATCACAAGCCACAATAACAACCGGCATGATGGAATCCTTTTTGTCAGGTGGCTTAAACTTTCTTCCAGCTGATTGAGAACCGATTGCCATGAAGTCATTTTTCAGCCGCCCTTTCATGATGATTTTAGCCCATTATAGCATATCTAATTCGATGGGAATTCCGCCTGATTTATCGTGCATGTGTTGAAATTTTAATTTTTGTCGCCATATTTTTACAGAGATGCTCTTTTTTTACCGATAAATACTGTAAAGGATCTTTTCTTTTCACCATACACGGGATATTGTTCAATTAAAGGGTATTTATCTTATAAAGAGGTGATTTGATGAGTGTTTCATCTGTCAACCGCCACCGCATTTCCACTTATCAAGTGAACCGAAGAAACAACAATCAGGATGTTTCACAGGTGGATCGTCTCGAACGAGTTAATCCGGTACAGAACAATACCGCCAGTGCCAACGACAATTTCACCATGTTTTCAGAGGTGTTCTATGGTAAGTTGATGGATCTGCGTCGATTTTATCAGCGATTTTATCTCCACGAGCAAGCTTTGGAAGATGTGATGGAGCGCTTTCGCCGCGGGTCTGACAATGTGCTTCCTGACGAACTTCTTGAGCTGATCATCGAACTGATTGAAAAATACAACCGCGCCTATCTGAGTCTCACTGTTTTTGAAAAAGAGATTGGCATTCACCACAGTCGACTGATGCTTCGAACCATACGAAAATATGAGGTATATTTGAATCGCCTGGGAATCACTCTATCCAGCACCGGACTTCTTGAAGTTAACCGCAGCGTTCTCAGTCGCAATCTGGAGCATCACCCTGATTATCTTCAGGTACTGTTCAATTATCGTTCAGGGCTTCTTTACGAACTCTACGTACAATTCAAGTCTGTTCAGGCTCACCCAAACCAAAGTCACTACCGCCAGGTTCATCAGCAACAAACGGAAAATTTTGTTAAGGGCACCATTGTTGATGAAAAATCCTGATGCACCTCTTATTCTTTCAACCAAAGGAGCGATTTTATGCACCAGCCTTATGACACCAGGAAACTCTATTGGGAGAATTCATTTTTAACTGATTTCAAAGCCAAAGTAACTGAGATCGAAGCGACCGGCGATAGCACCGGTCCTTTTCGCGTACAGCTAAACCAAACTGCCTTTTATCCTGAAGGAGGCGGCCAGCCTGCAGATCAGGGTTGGCTCAATGATTTTCGGGTGATTCACGTTGAATCGAAGGATGAAAAGGTCTGGCATATCTTGTCCACCGATAATGATTGCACCATCCATACAGGTGATATGGTTATTGGCAAAATCGATTGGATCAGACGTTTTGATCATATGCAGCAACACCTGGGCCAGCATCTGTTATCTGCAGTTTTATATAATGATTGGAACGCCAATACCATTGGTTTTCATTTGGGCGAAAACACTGTCACCATCGACCTTGATCGCAACCAATTTCATTCTGACGATTACCATAAAATCGAAAACACAGTCAATCAATTGATTTTCAAAAACCTGCCCGTCACGACACGCCTCATCAGCACCGAAGAGTACAACCGTCTAAAGTTGCGGAAAACACCGGAACTCACTGACCCGGTACGCATTGTTGCCATCGAGGGTGTTGATTGCTCAGCCTGCAGTGGAACCCACCCCTCCATGACAGGCTCTGTTGGTCCGGTGAAAATCCTAAAAGCCGAAGCATACAAAAGAGGCACCCGGATCACATTTGTGTGCGGTCAACGAGCCCTTTCGCACTTTCAGCTGATGCAGCAGGAACTGGATCACTGCAGTACCCTTTTGTCAGTCGGTCGGTACCAGATTCCGACCGCGTTGACTTCGCATTTGCAGGATCATCAGCAACTGAAAAAGAGTTTTAAAAACTTGCAGACTGAATGGTGTCACCTGGAAAGTCAGCGGTTGATGACTTCGGCGATTTCCTTTGGTCATTACAGGGTGATTCGTCAGATATATGCTTCATTAGATGCCCATCAGTTACAGTCAATCGCCAATGCCTTAAAGTCTGAAACAGACAGTGTCGCACTGCTGGCAACCACTTCACCTTCTCTTCGATTCATTTTCATCAATACCACCGATATAACAGGCTTTTCGATAAAAGATTTGATGATGTCTCATGTACACCACATTGAAGGCAAGGGTGGCGGCAATGCCATCAGCGCTCAAGGCGGAGGCACTCACACGGCTGGACTTCCCCTCATGTTTGATGCGCTGGAAGCAGACATCAGAAAATGGATGCATAAAGCACCCCTCGAGGCAAGAGAAACTCCAACAGTGAAGTGATCGCCGTACATGGGTCATTATGAAAGAAATTCAAAAACGCTGCCTCCCGAGAGAGACAGCGTTATTTTTGTGGTGCGAGAGATGGGACTTGAACCCACACGTTCGTGCGAACACATGGCCCTCAACCATGCCTGTCTGCCGATTCCAGCACTCTCGCTAATGCAGCAAAGCCCGGCTTCTTAATAAAACTTGAATTCTCGAAGCCGTCGATCATCAACCAATATCTCCACCGGCGACGTCGCCTTGCAGGTTTACGGCTTGCTGAGCTTACAACACAGCACTTTCGCCGAAACACTATAACAGTATAAACCCTTTTCAATCGACTGTCAAGCTTTATGAACCGCTTTCTGATGACTCGTCAGATGCTGTTTCGTCGGTAGCTTCTTCGCGTTGTGGTATCAAATAAGCTGCTTCAATCCCTCTGAAAATATTAAACTGATTGGGAGTCAGTTCACCCTTCAGTGAAGTGCGGTGAAGTACAGCATGCTCTTTAAACAGAAGGCTGACATACGGCACCTCCTGTAGTAGATATTGTTGTAATTGCTGCCAGCGCTCCAGTTTTTGAGCTTCATTGGGCGCCGCAAAAACTGATTCCAGCAGCTGATCAATGATTGCATTCTCGTAGCCAATAAAGTTTCCGGCAGACTCCTGAGTGGAATGGAAGGCAAAGGATAAATCCGGCACCATGGAGAAATGCCAGCCAGTCAGCACAAGATCAAACTGCCCGGCAGCCAGCCGTTCTTGCAGTACTTGCCATGAAACAGTTTCCACTTCAATGGTGATTCCGACTTCTGCCAAAGCTTCAGCCACTGCATTGGCCATCTTTTCCCGCTGTGGATTTCCATCATTAGTCAGCAGTGTGAAAATGGCACTCTCCGGCAATTCAACGCTTTCCACTAACCTTCGCGCCTCTGTGACATCATGGGTGTAACGAAGCTCTTCTCCATGGTAAAGCCATGAAGTGGGAAGCACCGGCACATCTGTGAGGTGTCCGTGTCCAAAATAAATATTTTTCATAATCATGTCCCTGTCGATGGCGTGGGCCACTGCCTGGCGCAAATTTTGATTTTGCCAGATTTCCTGCCGAAAATTAAACCCGATAAATTCATATTGGGTTGAGGGATAGGAAATACCACTCACAGCCTCATGATCAGTATATTTGATCCAGTCAACAGTCAATGGCTCCACAAGGTCAATTTCGCCACTTTCAAAAAGGCTGAGTTGTGCCTGATGGTCAGGAACCACAATGACATCAATTTCTTCAATATAGGGTTTTCGCCCCCAGTAGCTGGGATAATAATGCAGCTTCATTGAACGCGATGCCTCAAAACTCTCAACCTTGTAGCGCCCCGTTCCCACAAGCGGAAACTGACTACTGGTGAGGCGATTTCGGTTCTGGCCGGCGAAGAGGTGTTGGGGAAGCACCGGAAAAGCCAATGTTTCCAGCATATTTGAATAAGGTCTTGTAAATGTGAAACGCACCGTATGATCCCCTGTTTTGCGAACATCTGACACCTGTTGCAGATTGTTGACGTAGAGATTCGGGTAGGCCAGACTGGCTGCCTGTTCCCGCAGTACCTGGAATGTAAACACTACGTCCTCGGGGCTAAATGGTTCGCCATCATGCCATGTCACATTGCTACGCAGGTTGAACGTAATGCTCATTCCCTGGTCATCAAGTTCCCAGCTTTCTGCCAGCAATGGTTCCGGTTTCATATGATCATCGAAGGTGATCATACTTTCATAGATCAGGTGATACACCTGAAAGAGGGTATCGTTGTCATTCAGCAGCGGATTCATCTGTGTTGGTCTGGTAACCGCAAGTCGTAATGGCGGGCTGTCAGCCGGATGATAGTCCAGATCTGCGGTTTCCTCCGGAATTTCTTCAGGTATTTCAGCGACGTCAGATTGACAGGCTGTCAGGCCTGCGATTGACAGGAGCAGCGCCAGTCCAAGACCCAATAGTTGTTTTTGCTTCACAATAGTTCCCCTTTCATCAGCAGCCGTTATCTTGCTTCTTAGACCCGGTTTTGTTGTTTAGTTGCATCATCAATTCCTCCCATTGATGGTTGACACCTTTTTGGAGCATGTGTCGGTCACCATTGTTATCAATGAGAATATGGGATCGTTTCCGTTTTTCTGTTTGAGGCATTTGCGACTGGATGCGCGCACAGGCTTCCCTTTTTGACAGCTTACTGCGCTCCATCAAGCGCCTCACCTGTTTTTCTTCTTCAACGTCTACCAACCAAATTTGATCCACCAGTTGGTCTATCCCCGTTTCAAACAACAGCGGCACTTCCAGCACCAGTACTTGTCGTGGGTCATTCTCGCTAAACACCTTGATTATGTGAAGAATTTCCCGCCGAATTCGTGGATGAGTGATCTGATTAAGCAGGCGTCTTTTTTCATCATTCGCAAAGACTTCCCTTCCCAATGCTTCTCTGTTGAGTGTTCCATCTGCCTGAAGTATCATCGTCCCAAAAACTTCCACAATTTCATCGAGTGCTGGTTTTCCCTTTTCCACCACTTGACGGGCCACCTGATCTGCATCCACCACCCAAGCCCCTTTTTCTTTTAACATGGCTGCGACAGTGCTTTTGCCGGAGGCGATTCCGCCGGTTAACCCGATGATTATCTTCATGTGCGTTACCTCATTTCGCATCAAACCAATTTGTTGCCACCGACAGGTCAACCTTCAGAGGAACTGACAGGTCAGCTGCCTCTTCCATCGCCTGGCGAAGCAGCAGGCTTACCGGTTCCACCTCTTCCGGCGGTGCTTCCACAATCAATTCGTCGTGCACCTGTAAAATGAGTCTCGCCTGATAGTTTCCTTTCTTCAGTTCATCTGCAACCCTCACCATGGCAACTTTGATGATATCGGCAGCACTTCCCTGAATGGGAGTGTTCATCGCCATGCGTTCCCCAAAAGAACGAAGATTGAAGTTCTTTGAATTAATCTCGGGAATATATCGAATGCGGTGCAACAAAGTGGTGACATACCCCTTATCTCTTGCCTGTGTCACCATTTCATCCATATAGGTCTTAACACTGGCATAACGTTGCAGGTAGTCGTCAATATACAGGCGTGCCTGCTGTCGGCTGATGTTCAGATTGTTGGACAGTCCAAAGTCACTGATGCCGTAAATAATGCCAAAATTAACTGCTTTTGCACTGCTGCGCATTTCCCCGGTGACATTTTCTTCCGACACCTGGAAAATTTCTGCGGCGGTACGGGTATGAATGTCTGCTTCTTCCTTAAAAGCTTTGATAAAACCAGGGTCTCCTGATAAGTGAGCCATAATGCGCAGTTCAATTTGTGAGTAGTCGGCATCGATCAACTGCCAGCCTTCTCTGGCGACAAAAACGCGTCGCAGCTGTCTTCCCATCTCCGTGCGCACCGGGATATTTTGCAAATTCGGGTCAGCACTGGAAATTCGGCCAGTTGCGGCAACCGTCTGGTGGAATGTGGAGTGAATGCGTCCGGTGCCGGCATTCACAATGGCCAGCAACCCGTCAATATAGGTGCTTTTTATTTTGGTCATCTGTCGGTATTCTAAAATCAAGGGAATGATTGCGTGTTCATTCTTCAATTTTTCCAGCACCGCCACATCGGTGGAATATCCGGTTTTGGTTTTCTTTACCGGCGGCATGTTCAACCGGACAAAAAGCACTTCACCCAGCTGTTTAGTGGAATTCAAGTTAAATTCTGTGCCGGCTGCTTCGTGCACCTGTTTAATCAAATCATCAATTCGTTTTGCATAGGTTATCTCAAATTCCTTAAGTAATGCAGCGTCCAGTTCAATGCCTTCTGATTCCATTTCGGCCAACACAAAAGCCAGCGGCATTTCCACAGATTCGTAGAGAGACAACATTTCCAGTTCCTGGAGTTGACTTTTTAGTTCAGGTGTAAGGCGATGGATCAATGCTGTTCGCTGTACCAGATAAGCCACCATAGCTTCCATGTCCAGCTCTGTCTGTTTTTTTCGTTTAAGTCCGGTTCCCCACAGTTCCTTGGCTGTCACCACTTTTTGTCCATCATAGTGAAGCGCCAGTGCTTCCAGATCATACGAAGCCTTGGAGGGGTTGATCAGATAGTCGGCGATCATCACATCAAAGGGAGCCCCATTGAAGGGTATATGAACAGTTCTCCAAGCCCTTTTTTCCAATTTTAAATCATGTACTTTTTTCAGAATTGATGGGTCTCCCAGCCACTTTTCAATCCACTCCCTTGCCAGTGCCATGTATTTGCCGTTGCGGCAATCCAGCCACCAACCGGTATTGCCATCAATAGTAACGGCCGCTGCCACCGGTGACGGCCACCCTTCTGCATTGGTGTCTGTCAGGGTGTGCCATGTAATTTCCTGGTGCTGCTGCACCTGTCGATCAAGTTCCTGTAGTGCCTCTATTGTGGTCATTTCCGGCCACAGATGCTTGTCAGCAGTCTTTTCGCTTTTGAAGTCCGCCGGTGCTGAAATACGCTCCAGAAGACTGTTAAATTCGAAGCGTCGAAAGAGTGCGGCAACTTCGGGATTCGACAATTCGCCAAGCTTCAGCTCATCCATTTTCACTTCAATGGGTATGTTGGTAATAATCGTTGCCAATTTTTTGCTGAGAACAGCTTCTTGCCGATGGCCATCGACTTTTTCCCTCAATTTTTTATTGGAGATTGTTTCCGCTTGCTCCAAGAGATTTTCGATGGTACCAAATTCCTGTAACAGTTTGGTCGCCGTCTTTGGTCCAACCCCGGGTATGCCGGGAATATTGTCGGAGCTGTCACCCATCAGACCTTTCAGGTCGATAAACCGTTCCACCGGAATGCCATATTCCTCTGTGAATCTGCCAGGATCGTAAACATCCATTTGAGTGATCCCTTTTTTGGTGATCATCACCTGTGTTTGCTCTGTCACTAATTGAAGCACATCCCGGTCACCAGAAACGATGGCCACTGTCATCCCGTCACTTTCCGCCATTCTGGCCAGCGTTCCTATGAGATCATCTGCTTCAAAACCCTCCATCTGAATGCGATAAAGTCCCATGGCATCCAGTATTTCTTTCAGTGGTTCAATTTGTTCTGCCAGCTCCATGGGCATTTTTTTACGACCGGCTTTGTAATCAGTATACGTATCATGTCGAAATGTGGGTGCTTTCAAATCAAATGCAACTGCTGCATGATCAGGTTTCACTTCTTCAAGGGCTTTAAAAAGCATCGTTAAAAAACCATAGATGGCATTGGTATGTTCACCATCACGGTTGGTTAAGGGAGGCAGTGCATAAAATGCCCGGTTTAGCAGGCTGTTACCGTCAATAATCAATAACTTGCGCTGGATTTGCTCCGGCATGATAACCATCCTTTCGTGAAGACTCTTTGTCATTGTACCATTTTGATGGGTTGCCGTAAATGAGTGCCAGTCCTAAAAGAAACACATCCTAAAGAATCTCCTTGACTTTCCGCCTCAGTTTTGGTATTATTTTCTTCGTACCACGCCGCGGTGGCGGAACTGGCAGACGCAGCAGACTCAAAATCTGCCGATGGCAACATCGTGGGGGTTCGATTCCCTTCCGCGGCACCATATATGTCTTGAACTTCCAGAGAACCTGGAAGTTTTTTCATGTGAAAATATGCCTTCAGTTCCACCGAGAGGCAAAAATACGTTGTCTACAAAGTGCAATAAGGTAAAGCCTCCCGGCAATGGGCTGCTTTACCTTAATCTGACAATTCCGGTCATCGTATGTAAGATATCAGATACTCTTAATCTTGTTGCGATAAGCGTAAATGGCCGCCTGTGTTCGGTCATTCACTTTAATCTTCTTAAAAATATTCGATACGTGATTTTTGACTGTCTTTTCGCTGATAAAAAGGGTGTTGGCTATTTCTCTGTTATTGAGGCCATCGGCGATGAGAGTGAGAATTTCATATTCCCGTTTGGTTAACTGAGCTTTCTGTGTTTCCTGGCCGTTTCCTTCAACATGCCGAATCATATTCAACTGGCTGGCTTCACCTTCTGCCATTGTTGGATACACATAAGAAACACCATTGTAAACTTCTCTGATGCCATGGATCAGCACATCACTTTCCGCATCCTTTACAATATAACCATTGGCACCCAGGTTAAATGTTTCAAAAAGGTATTCAATCTCTTCATGAAAGGTAAGAATGATCACTTTCGTGTTTTGATCCATATCTTTCAGTTTTCGTAACGCCTTAATGCCATTCATGTTGGGCATATTGATATCAAGAAGGGTGACGTCAGGATGCAGTTCCTTCACCTTTTGAAGACACTCTTCACCATCTCTGGCTTCTCCCACCACTTCGATATCGGGTTCAAGGGAAAGGATCTGACTCAATCCCTGGCGAACCAGAGAGTGATCGTCAACAATGAGCAGTCTGATTTTATCCATATTATACCTCCTGAAGTTGAAGTGGCAGAGTGACCGTCAGAATGGTTCCCCGCCCATGTGTTGAGTCAATTTTTAGGTTGCCGTTGAGCAACTCCACCCGCTCTTTCATGTTCATAATACCGAACCCGCTTTCCTGGCTGGCCCTTACCCTGTTCAGATCAAAACCCCGCCCGTTATCCCGAACCATTAACACCACCTGCTCACTTTCCTTCTTCAGCATAACTGTGCAGGCAGTGGCTTTGGCGTGTTTATTCACATTGTTTAACGCTTCTTGAACAACTCTAAAAAGAGCCAGCTTTTGAATGGTGTCTTCCAACTGAAGCTCTCCAAAAACTTCGAAGGCAATTTTCAGACCGGAATCTGTTTCGAAATCTTCAATGTAGCGGCGCAGTGTCGGCTCCAGACCCAGATCATCGATAGCCATCGGTCGAAGGTTATAAATGATCTTGCGGATTTCTTTGGTGCTTTGACGAACAATTTGCTTCAATGAAGCTGTTTCTTCCCGCGCTCTTTTCATGTCGATGTTCATCAGCTTCTCGCACAAATCTATTTTCAGAAGAATGTTGGAAAATGTTTGGGCAGGCCCGTCGTGAATCTCTCTGGAAACCCTCCTGCGTTCTTCTTCCTGCACCTGGATGATTTTTCTCCCCAAGAGCTGCCGTTGTTCCAAGTCTGTAATGGTGTTGCTGAAATCTTCCATATTGCCTTCCAGGAACTCCAGCGCAACACTGAATTTGGTAGTGAGTCTTTCTGCCCGCTCCAGAGTTGCCCGGGCATTGCGGATATGCATCTCAACATCTTTTCGTTCTCTGGCCAGTTCTTCCTCTTCCTGTCGTTTGATGATCAGCTGAATTTGAAGATCATTGGCCTGTTCATAGGCATTTCGAATCATTTCTTCACTGTGACGGGAAAAATCCCGACTGACATCCACCAGCACCCGCCGACTTCTTTTCTCCTTGCGTTCCAATACCTCGACTTCATCAATGACCACTTTCACTTTTTCATTTATGTGGTTTAGTTTGTCTTCCAGGCGGGAACACTCTTTGTTAAGAGTATCAGTCATTTCAAAAATTTCTTCTTTGCTTTCTTCAATGGCTGTAAAAATGCGGCTGAGCACCTGGTTCATTTTTTCTGCATTATTAACATATTCCTGTGCCATCTTTCGTGCCCTCCCGCTTGGCAATGCCTGCACCGGCAAACACCACATTAATCAGTCCATTCAATTTTATCCAGCTGTCCTCTGAAAGACTGGCGAAAAGCTTTCAGGTATTCTTGCCTCAGTTCCTGTTGCTCAATGGTTTCCGCTTCAGTCAATCCCACCGTCTTCTTTTTTTGAGCTAATTGATTGATTCGTTCAATTTTCTGTTCATCAAGCACGTAAGTCGCTCCTTTTCTTCCTCGTTCATTTCTAACAACCATCATACCATAAAGGTACCAAATTGAATCACACGGTCCTAATTTTTGTCAAAATATGTGGCTGTGGTTCTATCTTTAGGCCATCAGCCTGCCAAAGATGCCAGGGCAGCTGCATACAGACTGGTCATTCTCAGAAGGTCATCCACTTTCATAAACTCATTTTTTTGATGTGCCAACTCTTCCTGTCCGGGAAACAACGGCCCAAAAGCAACACCATTTTCAAGCGCCCTGGCATATGTCCCGCCACCAATGGTGAAGGGCTCGCTGGTCAGATCCCCTGTGGCCTCGCGGTATACCTGCATGAGTTTCTGCACCAACTCATCTTCTTTTGGTACGTATAGCGGTTTCACATCTTCATGCATGATCAGTTCAATATTGTTCCGTTTCAAAATTGGTGCCATACCCTTCAGCACTTGTTCTCCTTCAATTGTGATGGGATAACGCGTGTTGACTGTCCATTCGATTTCATGTTGGTCACCCTTCACTTGTCCAACGTTAAACACCAGTTTTCCCGATATTTCATCTTCATAGCCGCACCCCATGGCCTTACCGTTGACTTCAAGACCAATATGATGATTATAAAAACCAATTAAGCGGCTGACATCTTCACTCAAGCCCGGACACTCTGCCAAAAACAATAATAGATGTGAAATGGCATTTTTCCCTTTTTCAGGGGTACTGCCATGGGCAGAAACACCCGGTGCTATGATGATCACTTTTTCCTGAAGATCCTCCATGATTAACTCAAATCCGGTTCTTCGATTAAAAGAAAGAAGTGACTCACTCATGGCTGACTTCAGATTTTCCGCTGCCGCCAACTTCACACAGCAACTGTCAGGCACCATGTTGGGGGCATTGCCGCCTTTTATTTCTTCAATAACAACATCTGCATCATCCTGCTTCCACCGACCCTTAAGATCGAAAATCTGAATGCCTTTTTCTCCATGAATCAATGGAAACTCTGCATCGGGAGAAAAACCTGTTTTGGGCCTTGGATAATGCTTAAAGTAAACCTCCAGGTCCTTCCACCCGGATTCTTCGTCCGTTCCAAAAATCAACCGGATTTTTTTTTGCAGTGGCAATCCTGAATCTGCCAGTATTTTCATGGCATAGAGGGACGCAACGGCAGGCCCCTTATCATCAATGATACCTCGTCCATATATCTTGCCATCATGAATTTCCCCGCCATAGGGAGGATACTCCCACCCGGTTCCTTCAGGTACCACGTCGAGATGAACCAGTACTGCAACAATTTCATCTCCTGTTCCCAGATCAGCATGGCCTGCATATCCGTCCACATTTACAGTTTCAAATCCCAGTTCCCGCGCTAACTGTAACATGTACACCAGCGCCTGATTAACGCCTTCTCCGAATGGCATTCCGGGCAGCGGTTCACTTTCCACACTTTTAATACGTACCAGTTGCTGTGAATGGCGGATGATTGACTCTCTGTACTTGTTCGTTAGTTCCATGTATTGCTTCATGTCATCACTCCCTCTTGAACTTTGCCTGCTTTTTTTGCCTTTGTCGGCAGAAGCAGGTTTGCATCTTTTGCTTTTTCCGTTATAATGATTATCGTAAGGAGGGTTGTTATGTTAAAGAAACCGCCACATCTGGCGCACCGAAAGAAAAGTCGGATGACTCTGATGCTGGTTCCCAATGATGCTAAAAAAATTCGGCAATTCACCTGCCCCACCTGGCTTCCGGGAATGTTATCAGGCGTACTTGTGCTGACTTTGACATTACTATCTGTCAGTACCGCGCGCTTTTCAAACCAACTGGAACATACTCAACAGGCTTTAATAGCTGAAAAAATCACAGTGGCTGAACTGACGGAGGAAAACCATCGGCATCAGCAGGAAATCGTCACACTCACAGATCAATTCCATGAAATTGACGGGCGATTGTCGATGTTGAGTGAGTTGGAGAATAAGGTGTTACATATGGTCGGACTGGAAACCGATTCATCTGGTGAAGAAACACTGACAGAAACCGGGGAGGATCTCTTGAGTTCAGAAGAGGATTATTTTTCCCGCCAGTTTCTATTGGTCACCCGCTCCTCCGACAGTCGTTCACAGGGACCTGTATACGATACCTATGAGGTTGATGTCGCCCATCTGAGTGAACTCATCGAATCCCAGACCACTTCTATGATACAATTGGTTGATGATGTGGAGAAACAACTGGATTATCTGGATGCCCAACCTAACAAGTGGCCTGCCTCAGGCCGTATTTCTTCCCGCTTTGGCTACCGGGTTTCCCCCACAAACCGCAGACGCACAGAATTTCACCAGGGTCTTGATATTGCCAACAATTCTGGCACCAGCATTATTGCCGCAGGCAGCGGCGTTGTCACCTATTCGGGATATAACGGCGGCTATGGCCGCATGATCATCATTTCCCACGGATACGGTTATACCTCCGTCTATGCTCATAACAGTCAAAATCTGGTAGAGGTGGGAGACCGGGTGGAAAAGGGCGATCTGATTGGCCGTATGGGCCGCACAGGACGAGCCACCGGCTCGCATCTGCATTTTGAAGTACGGGTTCATGGAGAACCTGTTGACCCTTTGACAATTTTACAGTAACTTTACCCCAAAAAACAAGGAGGTCCCATGTTCAATAAAAAACAGGAATCAGCCAAACCGCAGTTCGAAAAATTTGACACCCTGATTGGAAAAGCAACAGTGATTGAAGGTACCATCAAAACCGAAGAACCTCTCCGCGTGGATGGTTCAGTGCAAGGTGAAATCATCAGCAAGGCAGATCTCATCATTGGCGAAAGTGGCCGTATCAAAGGAAATATCGCCTGCCAAAACCTCTTATTGGCCGGCAGAGTCGAGGGTAATATTTCAGCCAGCGGTCAGCTTCACATTACCGCCACCGGCACTCTGCAGGGGGATGCCAGTATCCGCTCTTTTATTGTTGATGAGCAGGGTACTTTTGATGGAAAATGTCAGATGGTGCAGGATTCAACAAGCCAGGTAATCCCATCTGTCACCGAGCCCGAGCCATCCCAACAGCAGGATTCGGGTTCGCGACCAGGTGGATCCAGCCGAAGAAACCGTTAACCGCCTCAGTGTTGATGATCAGCAACAAGATGACTGCCGCCGGAAAACCCGGCGGTTTTTTCTTGAATTCTCGAGCCGATTCAGGGAACCAGTAATGTCAATGATTTGGGAACTATGGTGAAAGAGAGGGGAAGATAACCACCCAATTCCCCATCCGTATCCACATCCACCACCTCTGACGACATCAATTTAAATTCACGAACCCGATAATGCTTCATCCCACGTACAGGTTTTACGTCAGCTTCCACCTGGCGACGAAGAAAGTTAAAAAACACATTGGCCATATCCTGCAATTCGCCGGCTTCCACCACCAGGAGGTCCAACAATCCGTCATCCACCAACGCGCCCGGTACCAGATTTCGAAAACCACCCACATAAGGACTATTGGCCGCCAGAAAAAAGAGGGTGTCCATGGTTTCCACTTTCCCCTGAATCTCAAGCTGAATGGGAATGGGGTGAAAAAACTGTTTTGGAAATTCTTTTATCCCTTCCATGTAATATGCGAATTTTCCCAGTACCGTTTTTGCTTCGGAAGAAACCCGATGTGCCAGTTCCGGCAGGAGTCCGCCCGCTGCCACATTTAGAAAATAGCGATCTCCCGCCAGGCCCACATCAACCTTACGCTGTTGATTCTTATGAATCATGGCTGAAAAATCCCTGATATTTTTAGGAATTTGTAAATATGTTGCAAAATCATTCACCGTTCCCATGGGGTAGATGGACAACGGATGTTTAATTTCCTGGCGTACGATGCCGTTGACAATTTCATTCACTGTACCGTCTCCACCCATCACCACTAACTGCTCTACTTCAGGCACCATTTGAGAAATAACCAGTTCCAGATCTTCCTCTGCTTCTGTATAGTGAAAGCTTAGCTTCATGCCCCTTAACGACAACAGCTCCTGCAATTCTTCTGCCCGCTGTGGCGCCAGCTTTCTGCCTGCATTTGGATTGACAATCACTCCGATTTTTTTCATGATTTCCTCCTGATTCTGTCGCGTCTAAAAAGATGCGTCCAATGAGTTGGTCTTTCTTCATAAATTGCTGGTTTTTTTGTCTGACGCAATCGAAGGTGATCAATCATAAGATTGGGTCCTGATAGCGGCTTAATACATCTTTCATTGGCCGGTCAAGCCGAAGGCGAAGGTTCATCAGACCAGACAGCAAACGAATGCCACTGGTAAGTTGCTGTAACTTTACCGCCGCAATACTTAGCCGCAAGCAGTTATCTTCAGGATCTCTGAGAAAAAACAACCTGCCGGGGGCGAAAACCAGATTGCGCTCAAGGGCTGATTCATACAACATTTGGCCATTGATTTCCCGGGGCATTTGCAACCAGAAATTTAATCCTCCCGTCGGTGTTTGAAAATGGACACCTTCAGGCAGCTGGTTACTTAAAAGCTGGTTCATAAGATCAAAGCGTTTCCTGTACTCTCCGGTGAGCACATCAAGATTTCGCTCCCAGGCGCCCGAAATTAAATACTGTTCCAGCGCCCGCTGTAGAAGACCCGAAGTAGAGATGTCACTTGATTGTTTGGCTGCCAGCAGTTTTTGGGTAGCTGTCCGGGGTACAATGAGGTATCCTAATCGAAGTCCCGGCATGAACATTTTTGAGAAGCTCTTGATGTATATCACTCTGTCATACCTGTCCAGGGATTTTAGAGTCGTCACCGGCTGATGATGAAATGATAATTCATTGAGATAATCATCTTCAAGAATCATAAAATCATACTTTTCACTCAGCATGATGATTTGCTCCATTTTTTCGCGGGTATAAGAGATGCCAGTCGGATTTTGAAAATTTGGCATGACATAAAGCAACTGCGGCCTGGTTTCTTTTGCAGCTTTTTCAAGTAGTTCCAGGTGAATGCCGTCAGATTCCAGCGGAATATCCGTTACCCGGGCACTTCTGGAGAAAAAAGCCTGCATGGCGCCGCCATAGGAAGGCCGTTCTATCAAGACGGTATCTCCCGGATATACCAGCCCTTTGGCCACCAGGTCGATCCCCTGCTGAGCACCGGAAACCACCAGAATGTCGTCGGTTTCCGAACGAATGCCGGCGAGAGACGCCTGTTGCCGCACCGCCTCCCGTAGCGGCTGGTAACCTTGAGGGTCCTGATACCCAAAGGCATAGCCCTGATCTCTGTCCAAAACAGTCAGCAGTGCCTGCTTGAAGTCATCAACCGGAAATAGATCTGGCGAGGGTGTGGCACTTGCAAAATTAATGGTGTCTGGCGTGATGACAACTGTTCGCTGAAAAGACTGTTGCTGCTGCCGAAATAGTTGAATGCTTTCCTGGTCCCATTCATCTTCGGCTATTCCGGTCAACAGTGCCGTTCGTTTTCCATCATTCACATATGTACCACTGCCCGTTCGTTTGACCACCAATTTTTCACGTTCAAGCAAGTCGTAAGCCTTCACCACCGTGACAGTATTAAGGTTCAAATGTGCTGCCATCTGACGTACAGAAGGCAGGCGATCTCCATGAACGATGCCGCCAACGATGATCAATTCTTTTAATTGACGGTATATTTGCATGTAGCGGTGTTCTGTGCTATGGTCATTCAGAGTGATCTGATTGATCCAGTTCGCCATTAAAATCCTCCATTCAGACACAATGGACAAAGAGGTGAATCCATGTCCACCTATCGTGCACTAATTCCTTTTGCCCTCAAAAATAAGTGGGTCTACCTGCTGGGTGTTTTTTCGTTGCTTGCAGTCGATGCACTCCAGTTGATCATACCCGAAATACTGCGTCGACTAACGGACGGGTTGCAGACAGGCTCTCTTGGGCACCAGCAGTTGCTCAGCTACAGTCTGTTGATTGTCCTGATTGGCCTGTTCATCATGGTCTTTCGTTTTTTTTGGCGCATTTTAATTATCAACGCTTCCCGCAGGCTGGAGTATGAGCTGCGCAATCAACTTTTCGATCATTTGCTCAGCCTTTCTCCCTCCTATTATAGCAGAAAAAAGACAGGAGATTTGATGGCACATGCCACCAACGATATTATGGCCGTCAGAATGGCTGCCAGCGCCGGAGTCATCACCCTCACCGACGCATTATTTCTCAACATCGCTGCCATTACAATGATGATGCTCACCACCGACGTACGCCTGACACTGATCGCCCTGATTCCCATGCCCATACTGGCCTTTTCCATTTATCTTTTCGGCGATGCCATTAACCACCGTTTTAAAAAGGTACAGCGGTCGTTTTCCATGCTGACAGAAAAGGTGCAGGAAAACATTTCCGGCATCCGCGTAATTAAGTCTTTTGCGCGTGAAGATATTGAAATGCAACGCTTTCACGAAGCAAATCAAGATGTGTTTCAAAATAATATGAAACTGGCATTGCTGTTCGGCACTTTTCACCCTGCTATTCAGTTCATTTCCGGGATCAGCTTTGTGGTCACACTGCTCTACGGTACCCGTCTGGTATTGTATCAAACCATCACATTGGGTGATTTTGTTGCCTTCAATGCATATCTGATTTCTCTGGTTTGGTCAGTTCCGGTTATTGGGTTTGTTATCAACATTCTTCAACGGGGCGCTGCATCCCTCTCCCGCATTAATGAAGTACTGGCAGTTGAACCGGATATCAAACAGGCATCAACGCCCATTTCTTTACGCGCCATGTCAGGTGCTTTTTCTTTTCACCAGGTTTCCTTCCGCTATCCTGGCAGCGAAACCGAAGCTTTGAAAGATTTTTCTGTCTCGGTTTCACCTGGCGAGAGCCTGGGAATCATGGGAAAGACCGGCAGTGGAAAAAGCACCGTGCCAACCTTGCTGCTGAGGCTTTATGATGTTGATGACGGCCATGTTTCCATTGACGGCCATCCAATCAAAGCGCTTTCTTTGAATGACCTGCGAAATCAAGTAGGTTATGTCGAGCAAAACAGCTTTATTTTTTCTGCCACCATTGCCGATAATATCGCTTTTGGCACTGATACCATCAGCCTCGAAACCATTGAACAAGCTGCTGAAAAAGCGGGACTTCACAGCGATATTTGTCGATTCCCAAAACAATACCACACAATCGTCGGAGAACGGGGCGTGACCCTTTCCGGCGGGCAAAAACAGCGCCTGGCCATTGCCCGGGCCTTGGTGAAGAACCCGGCATTACTCATTTTCGATGATGCTCTTTCTGCCGTGGATACTCAAACAGAAAAACAAATTCTCGACAGCCTGAAAGAAACCATCACCAACACAACGACTCTGATCATTGCCCACCGAGTGTCTACACTACAACAATGCCAGCGCATTCTTGTTCTTGAAGAGGGGCAAATCATCGAATCAGGAACCCATGAACAACTGCTTCAGTTGAATGGTTATTATGCTCGCCAGCATCGACGACAGCAACTGGAAGAAGAATTGTCTTCTGGTGAAAGGAGTGCTACCCATGAATACCTTTCATGAAGAAGAAAAACTGGCAAAAACCTATGACAGTCGCCTGATGATGCGTCTCCTCAGTTACGCCAAGCCTTACCTTGCATTGATTATGGGGTGCATCGTACTGCTGGCCTTTATTGCAGCGACTGATTTGGCTCAACCCTACCTGTTTAAGGTGGCCATTGATGATCATCTTAATTACGGTACAAAAACCTATGAGCTAAGCGATACCGCCAGACAATATTTCGATGTGGCAGCAACCGACGAGACACTGACCATTCACCAGAAAGACGGAGCTCGTTATCACCTGACAACTGAGGGTCGTCAACTTCCTTTGTCTGATGAAGCTGTCACCTATTTGCGCCAACAAGACTATCGGGCAGTCATGCAATTGGCTTTGCTGCTGGTCTTCATCTTCATCGCCGGTTTCATCATGAATTTTTTGCAGGTCTATCTGTTGAATTATGCCAGCAACCGTATTATCATGTCGATACGCCAGGAACTCTTTGACCATCTGCAACATATGTCTCTTGGCTACTTTGACCATCAACCCGTGGGACGATTGGTAACGCGAATCACCAATGACACAGAGACCCTTCATGAGATGTATACCAGCGTACTGGTCAATCTTTTTAAGGATGTTTTCCTCCTTGGTGGCATTGTGATCATCATGATTCGCCTCAACCTGCAACTGGCCCTGGTATCATTTAGCCTGATTCCCTTTGTACTGCTGGCAACCTGGTTTTTCCGTTCGCGGGTGAGAGATGCATATCGTGAAGTGCGCACTCGTCTGGCCCGTATTAATACCAGTCTCAATGAAAACCTCTCCGGCGTTCGCACCATTCATGTTTTCGCAAGGGAGGCACAGCAGTCCCAGAGCTTTGACGACTTGAACCACCAGCATCTTATTGCCAACGAAAAAGAAAACCGGATTTCTTCAGTATTTCGCCCTGCTGTTGAAATGATTGGTTCCCTTGCGTTGGCTGCTGTTGTTTATTTTGGAAGCCGTCAGGTAATATCCGGCACCATCGAATTTGGTATTCTATTTGCGTTCATCAGTTATATCCGTCAGTTCTTTCAACCCATCAGCAATCTGACAGACAAATACAATATTCTTCAATCGGCAATGGCGTCATCTGAGCGAATTTTCCAACTCCTCGATCGAGCACCAGAGATCAAAGATCATAACGAAGCGTTGACTCCCGCCAACCTAAAGGGGCACATCACTTTTGATCATGTGTGGTTCGCCTATCAGGAAGAAGACTGGATACTCAAAGACATTTCTTTCAACATTCACCCTGGCGAGTCTGTCGCTTTTGTTGGCGCAACCGGCGCCGGAAAAACATCATTAATCCATCTACTCGCCCGTTTCTATGACATCCAGAAGGGAAGCATCTCCATCGATGGCATTGATTTGCGTAACATCAAACAATCCGCTCTGCGCCGTGAAATTGGCATTGTTCTTCAGGATGTATTTCTCTTTTCAGGTACCATTGCCGAAAATATCAGCCTGTATCTTCCAGATATTTCCAGAAAACAGATCGAACAGGCTGCCAAAGAAGTGAATGCTCATGATTTTATCTCCAAGCTTCCCAATGGTTATGACGAACCGGTGATGGAGCGAGGCAATAATTTTTCCACGGGTCAGCAACAACTTATCTCTTTTGCCAGAACACTGGTCGCCTCCCCTTCCATTCTGGTGTTGGACGAAGCCACTGCCCATATCGACGCAGAAACAGAAGGTCTGATTCAACAGGCAATCCCCAGACTGATGGCAGGGCGCACCACCATCGCCATCGCCCATCGACTTTCTACTATTCAGCATTGTGACCGAATCATCGTACTTCATCAGGGAGAGATTGTGGAAATGGGAAATCATCAAGATCTGTTAAAGAAGCGCGGCTATTATTACCGCCTATATCGTTTGCAGTATCAGGAGAACAATTCTGCATGACCCCGTAACGGTTCATTTGAATAATGCATCATTGCGGGAAAATAATATTGTTTCATGCAAAACGCCCTTTGTTGGCCACGTGGTCAACAAAGGGCGTTTTGTGTATTGTGAAAGTTATGTTATCCTTCTTGCATTAAAGTTTTTTCCTGCATATCACAGGCATCCACCATGCAGGTATTCATCACGCAATGAATACATGTCAATACCCCACATTTTACTCTTTTACCGGTTTTTTCCACCTTGTTTTCGGTTGGTTTCATTGACGATTCCCTCCTTCATGTTGAATGCTGTTAAAGAAATTATAGCAAAGCTAATATTGTCTGTCAACTGCAATTTGAAATTTTTTTTATTCATCTTTCATTTTGCAAAATTTCATGCATTCACTGTTTATGCAAACGATTCGATCCTGCATTTGATCGATATCCTTCAAATAATTCTACGTTTTGCAAGACGACCTTGAATAAATCTCTTTTAAGTCATTTCTTTTTGACATTCTTTCTCATAATAGGTAGAATGAAAAGAAAACTCAAAGGAGCTCATTCATGTTTGATTTTCATGTTCACACACACCATTCATTTGACGCAAGCCACCCGATGGATCTTCTGGTGGAACGTGCTATTCAGCTTGGAATCCAGCAGCTGTGTTTTACAGATCACACGGATTATGACTATGATGGCGCGGGCAGTCATTTTTCTTTTTCATATCAGGCATTTTTTGATGAAATCACCCGGACCAAGCAGCAATACAGCCAACAGATTGAAGTGCTTGCCGGCGTCGAGTTTGGTTTGCAGCCTCATGTATTGCAGAACTATGCGGCCGATGCAGAGAAGTGGCCTTTTGACTACATCATCGGCTCTCTTCACAGCGCCAAAAAAACAGATATTTATACCGGCCCATACTTTCAGGAACGCGACCAACGCCATGCATACCTGGACTATTATGATGACATGCTCCAAATCATCGGACAAGGGGCACCTTTTGATGCCATTGGCCACTTTGATATGATTAAAAGATATGGATCTTTCGAATCGCCTCTTCCACTAACTGATTTTTCGGATATTGCCGCCACCATTTTTCGCCAGCTGGCAGCTCAGGGAAAAGGAATCGAGGTCAATACATCAGGATTCCGTTATGGTTTGAATGATGCCCACCCTTCAAGAGATCTGTTGGCTCTCTACAAGGAATGCGGCGGCGAGGTGATCGTCACCGGATCAGATACACATCAGCTGGATGAGCTGGCTTATAAGTTCCCCACTATTTTGCATTATCTGGACGATCTTGGCTTTAAGTATGTCACCACCTTCAAGCAACGCAAACCTACTTTTCACTCAATTCACAAGTTGCTTTAACAAAGGCACAAAACGAGCTACAGAAAAAAACCGCCGAATCATTCGCTTCGGCGGTTTTGTATCATTCAAGTCTATATTTTTTCATGGATTCGGTGAATATTTCACCCGTTGAAGGCGGCGTGAATGTGATGGCATTGGCTCCCGCTTCAATGGTTCGTTTGATAGACTCATCCGAGTTGCCTCCCGTGGCAATAATGGGAACCGTTTTGCTGATGTCTTTCCTGATTTTTTTAACAATATCAGCTGTCTGGGCTGCTCCCGATACGTTGAAAATATCAGTTCCGGCTTCTAATCTTCCCAGGAAATCATCGCTCAGCGTTGTCACCGTAATGATCACGGGAATATCCACAATTTCTTTAAGCTCCGATATGATTTCATTCGGTGTTGGCTTATTAAGCACTACCCCAATGGCCCCTTGAAATTCAGCATGAAGGGCGATGTTCAACGAACGCTTTCCGGTGGTGATCCCACCACCGACTCCACAAAATACCGGTACATCTGACGCCAGTAAAAGCGCCTGAGAAATAACCAGCTGTGGCGTGAATGGATAAACCGCGATGACCGCGTCTGCATTGGTGTTTTTGATAATCGCCACGTCTGTGCTGAAAAGCACAGATTTAATCCGCTTACCAAAGATCTTAATACCACTGGCATCAGCAATACAAGCCGGAAGTTCGATAAAATTACTGCGCAATGTACCTCTTATTTCAGGAATAAACTTTTCTTTTTTGCCACTCTGGTTTGTCATGTTGCCTTCAGCCTCCTTTACGGTCAATTACGTTGCCCGCTGATCATACTTGTTGAGCAGGTCTTGAAGCGCTTCTCTCAATAAGCCCGCTTCAGTTTTATCCATTTGCCGCGATAATTGATTCAACCGCCAGGCGCTTTCCTGCCTTATCACTATTTTTTTCTCAACCCAGTCGTCATTTCTGGCAATCTGAATTTGATTTTTCCCCTGCTTTTTGGCCAGTTTCATGGCATGATCTGCTGCACTCATCAACATTTCTGCCGTTTTACCATTTTGAGGGTAAGCTGCAATGCCGGCAGAAAACCGGATGGTCATCTCTTTGGGCGGGTCACCGATGAGCAATAGATGTTCATCAAAATAGGCTCTAATTTCTTCCATCATCAGAGCACCTGTTTCCAGCGGTGTCGCATCCATCATGACATTAAATTCATTTTTTGTCGTTCTGCAAATGACATGGTCTGGGCTGAGATTATTTTTCAAGACATGGGCTAATTTGCGAATGACCTGATCACCGGTAAATTCACCATAAAACCGGTTCACTGTTTCAAAGTTGTCAATATCCAGTTTAGCAACAGTGATTTCATTGGTGCAGGCCCTCACTTTTTCCTCCAGTATCTCGCTAAATGCTTTCTCTGAAACCAGCCCTTCAATACTCTTGATCATCCCCAGTCACCCCTCACGATGTCAACTTTCATTAGTATATACCCTTTCAACCTAAATAAAAATCAATCTTCGATGATTTCTATGGAGTCACCGGCCTTCACGGTGCCTCCCTGTATGACTCTGGTAAAAATACCTTCCCGAGGCATGACACAGTCGCCCACTTTTTGGAAGATCTCACATCCATGATGACATTTTTTGCCAATTTGTGTGACTTCCTGAATGGTTTCACCGACACGCAAACGCGTACCCACAGGCAGTTCGTAGAGTACAATACCCTCCGTTAATATGTTCTCGGCAAAAATGCCAGCTTCTAGGTTTTCAATGCCCAGTGCTTTGATTTTATCGACACTTTCCTGACCCAGTAAACTGACTTGTCGGTGCCATTCACCTGCATGAGCATCTTCCTCAAGCCCGAAATTTTCCAGAAAAACACCTTTTTCAACTGGCTTTTTGATAACCCCTTTTTCATGACTGATATTGACTGCCAGTACTTTTGCCATGGTTGATCCTCCCCTAACTTGATCTCAATCCGTTTTTTGATTCACAAATGTTTTGTCAATGCTTGTTCATGCTTTACGTTGCTTGATTCAAATAAACCAACTCACCCGCCTGGGATAAATCGTAGCCTCCCATGGCAGCCACCTGTTTCTGGAAAGCATCTCCCCGTATAATTTTGAGTAATTCCTGGACAGCAGTTAGTTCAAGTGTACTCTCCTCACACAAAAGATCATAATCTTCCCAGTCAAGGTGAAGAAAATCAAGTTCCATGGAAGCAGCCGCCGAAGCCACCCCCATCCCACAATCAGCTCCACCGCTGCCAACAGCGACAGCAACAGCCATGTGAGTGGTCATTTCGCGATGATATCCCTTAACCTTCAGAGGATCAATCGAATCTCTTTTCAGGTAGTAATCCAGCAAAATGCGTGTACCCGCCCCTTTTTGCCGGTTAACCATTGTCACATCTTCACGGGTCAGGTCGGCAATACCGGTGATTTTTTTCAGATTGCCCCGGGGTAGAATCAACCCTTGACTTCGCTTCACCAGCTTAATCAACACCATCTTCTTGCCGGGAAAATAGCGTGCCGCCATTGCGTCATTATAACGACCTGTCGTTTCGTCCAGCAAATGAATGGGAGCCATATGACACTCACCCTGTTTGAGAGCCATCAAACCGCCCATACTGCCGGCATGGGCCGACGAGAGAGCAACGCCTTTACCGCCTGCCTGCAGTTCGTTGGACAACAGATCCATTACCAAGTCGTGACTGCCGATGGAAACAAGGGTGTTTTGTATTTCTTTCAGAGGCCTGGCCAAGCGAATAGGAACCACCGTACTCTTCTCGTACCCTTCCACTTCTTGAGGTACTGTCAACATGCCATCGGCTCTCACCAGCGACATGGTGACCCCCGCTCCTCTGCTGAGGGGGGTCGCGATCCATCGTCCACTCACCTGCCCCAGCTTAATGCGAATATGCTCTTCATGTTTCAATGATGACACCACTCTTCGCGCCAGCACCGCCTCCACCATTTCAGGTTCCGGAGGCGGCAACAGCCGATAATGGTACACCAATGGTTTAACAATCTGTTCAAAAACCACATAGGCAGAAACAGGATATCCCGGAATGCCCACCACCGGTTTTCCTTTCACTTGGGCCAGAATTGCCGGTTTCCCCGGTTTAATGGCTATGCCGTGGAACATGACACTTCCCAATTCACGCAACACATCCACAGTGAAGTCTTTGGTGCCTGCAGAAGAGCCGGCATTAATCACCAACAAATCGTTTTCAGCAACCCCCCGCAAAACTGCTGCCTCCAGCAGTCGAGGTTCGTCTTTCACCACCGGATAGGTGATTGTTTCACCGCCATAGGTTTCGATGAGCCCTTTAAACATCCGACTGTTGGATTCAATAATTTTGCCCGGGGGCAATGGATCTGTCATGGCAGTGATTTCTGACCCTGTGGGAATTAAACCCACCCTGATTTTTCGAAAAACAGGTACTTGGGTAACACCTCCCGAAAGCAACGCTCCCATATCCTGGGGGCGAATCAGGTGCCTCACCGGCAAAATCAGTTCGCCTTTAACGATATCTTCTCCCACTGGCCGCACATGCTGCCAGGGCGTGGCTGCACTTCTGATTTCAACGGTCTCTTCATCCACCTCCACCACGTCTTCAATCATAATAACCGCATCAAAGGCATCCGGAAGAGGCGCCCCCGTATTAACCATTACGAAATCACTGTTTTGTTGCAGTTGAACTGGTGTGGTTTCTGATGCCCCATAGGTTTTTGCTGCATCAATGGCAATGCCGTCCATGGCAGCTGCATTATAGTGAGGCGCTGAAATACGGGCAAAAACAGGCTCAGCCGTCATTTTTCCCAGGGAATCCCCCACATCCACCCATTGTATTTCACGTTGATTCAGCACCTCAGCCATTTGTATCACGTATTCTTCAAGTGCTCTCGACAAGGGTACACTGGTCAGGTACAGGTTTCTCTTTTTTGCCATCCTTTCGCCTCCATCAATGTCAGTTGAAGATCTCCATCAGAACAACAGCACTTCCACCCTGTCTCCTTTTTGAAGGCCTTCCTGATTCACATCCAGTTTGATCATTCCATGAGAGCGCCCCATCATGGAGAGCATTCCCGATTTCCCATGCTGGGGCGATACAAATCGCCGGCCATTTTCCTCAGTGACTCGTACCATCACATAGTGTTCTCGACCCGGAGCCGAAGGGATGTTCACTGTCAACTCACCGTTCACCCCTGGTGTTATTCCCTGCTGACCCCACAGGTGCTTCAGCAGCGGTTTCATCAGTAAATGATACACCACCAAAGCCGATACAGGCTGGCCCGGAAGCCCAATCATCAGAGTATCTTCTACCATTCCCACTATGGTAGGCTTCCCCGGCTTCACAGCCATGCCGTGAACGACAACGCCAGGTTTTCCCATCCCATCAATGGCATCCTTTGTAATGTCATGCACACCCATGGAGCTGCCCCCAGAAATCAGGATAACATCTGCCGTCTTCACTAGCCTGGCAATGGTATTCTGCAATTGTTTCAGATCATCTTTCACCACTTCGGTATTTGTCACCTCCAGGCCATCCTCCCGGAGGGCCGCCGCAAGACTATAGGTGTTCATGTCAATGATTTTTCCGGGTTCAAGGGGGTCGCCCGGTGCGATGAGCTCATCTCCCGTCGAGATGACAGCCGTTTTCAAGGGGCAATAAACAACAACTTCACGAAATCCCATGCCTGCAAGCAGGCCGATATCCTGGGGGCGAAGGCGGTGCCCCGGCTGAAATAGCACTTCTTCCCGGGATAGATCTTCGCCCCGTCGCAGCACATTTCCGCCGGGAGAAACCGCCTGTTGAATCAACCAGGTGATTTCGTCAAGCTGTTCCACATATTCCACCATAACCACCGCATCACTGCCTTCAGGTAACATGCCACCTGTCGGAACATAGGCACATTGTCCATCCATAATTTTCAGCTGGGCCTGTGTCCCCATGGTAATCTCGCCGACACAGGTGAGTATTGCAGGAATGGATTCGCTGGCGCCAAAAGTATCCTGGCTTTTGACAGCATAGCCATCTACCGTAGACCGATGAAATGCCGGCACATCATGGGGTGAAGTGATGGGTAATGCAACAATGCGATGCAATGCCTCTGATAACGTGATGACTTCCGTTTCCAGCTTTAAGTGACTGCACAGCTGGGCAATGATTTGCTGAACTTCAGTGACACTCTTGGTTTTTAGCAATTCCATGGGATGACTCCTTTGTGTTTTCTGATTGCCATACTGTCATTCTTTAAAACAAGTGCCTAAACCCTTTTTATTGTAACATTTTTCGATTAAGGATTGACATCCTTTTAAAAAAAATGCAAATCGCAAATACGAATTGTTTTTTATCAGAGACAGTTTGTGTTTAATACTGCAACTCAGGTTCAGTTCAGGTTGCAATTTAAGGTTCATCAATGATTGAAAAATATGGTTGCATTCTGTCATACTCCATGCTATAATTAATCCTGTTGTGGGGGCGTAACTCAGCGGGAGAGTGCCACACTGGCAGTGTGGAAGTCAGGGGTTCAAATCCCCTCGTCTCCACCATAACTCTTAAATTAAGCGGTCAATGACGCGCTTATTTTTTTGTCTCTGTTTCAATTTTAAAGAAAATCGGCTCTCCGCCGGTTTTCTTTTTTTGCGCCGCCACATGAGTCATTTGATTTCATTCAGTCCCGCTCCCAGCAGCTTTTCCAGTTGTTTCATATCATCCGGAAATTCTGCTTCATGCTGGAGCACTGTACCAAACCGCGGCTGACGAAATTCAGTTTCAGCTGCGTGAAGAGCCTGTCGATCAATGAGTACCGGCTGTGACGGCTCATAAAATGTGTCGCCGATCACCGGATGCCCCAGGTGCTTCATGTGCACGCGAATCTGATGGGTTCTTCCCGTTTCAATGGTTACCTTAACCAGCGAAGCTTCCTTGTAACGTTGTTCCACAAGGTAATGGCTGATGGCACTTTTACCCCTGGGGTCCACCACACGCCTGGGAGGTTCTTCCGCCGGTATATTTTCAGGTCGATAAATAGGGGCATCGATGGTCCCTTCATCATGCACCATCTTGCCCCAAACGAACACGCGATAGGTTTTTATCATAAAATCTTGCTGCATTTGCAACATCAGGTGATGATGACTAAAGGCATTTTTAGCTAAAATCATCACTCCAGAAGTGTCCATATCGAGACGATTAACAAATCGCACTTTGTAGGTTTCGTTCCGTTGCATCATGTAGTGTGTCACCGCATTAGCCAGGGTATCCGTTCGTTCCCTGGTCGTGGGATGCGTCAACAGGCCTGGTGGCTTGTTCACCACCAGAAGATCTTCATCTTCATAAACCACTCCAAAATTAATGGGATTTGGAGAAAATTCACAGGGTTCTTCTTCCATTTCCAACACCAGACAGTCGCCTTCATTCAACCGTGTATGGAAAGGTGCCCATTCTCCGTTCAGCAAGACGCTTGCTTCTTTCTTCAATCGGGTTAATAAACGTCCGGAGACTTGCCATTGCCTCTTCAAAAACTGTCGGATGGTTTCTCCGGCTTCTTTATGTTCAATATGTACCTTGATCTGATGATGTCGTTGTTCTTCTTTTAATAGAATCATAACTACCATACCTTTCTCTGGATTGTCTTTTTATCCTTGATAGTCTCCCCATTATATCATTTTATTTCTTTGATTCCATCATTAATAGCTTATAGCTGCGTTCCATCTTCATCTTGGTCTATACGAGCATCATCCGCACAGGCCAAAGTCATCACAAGGTTTGACTTTTAATTTGAAAATGTGTATCGTAAGGATATATCATATCCGTCTCATTAAACGGCGGGAAGGAGTCTGTGAATGCCTTCAGTAAAAGAAGTCTGTGTCATCAGCAATCGGTTACAGCGTTCCCTTGAAACCGCTGATCATCTATTGGGTAAGCTCCAGCTTGCAGGCTTCAAGGCGGTTGATCATTTGACATCACAAACCGATCTGATTATCTCCATTGGTGGTGACGGTTCGTTTTTAAAAGTCATGCATGATCTTGAATATCCAGAAACGCCTGTGCTGGCCATCAATACCGGTCATCTGGGTTTCTTTTCTGAAATCACACCTGACCAGATCGACTTGTTGCTGGAACGGGTTTCCCGTAATGAATACTTCATTGAAGAAATGGCTCCACTAAAAGCAGTTATCACAACCCACGATGAAACATCTACACTGCGGGGTATTAATGAGGTGGTTATCAAAAGCAGTCTGGTGAAGGCAATTCACTTGAAAATTCAGGTGAACGGACAGCTGATTCAACGTTTCAGCGGCGATGGCCTTATCATTTCCACCTCTGCAGGCAGTACTGCATATAGCTATTCCACCGGCGGAAGCATTGTCGACCCCAGGTTGGACGTATTGCAGCTGACCCCTCTCGCTCCCATAAACACCAATTCATACCGCTGTTTTACCTCCAGTGTTATTTTCCCTCCCGATGCCTGTATTCAGATCACTCCTGAACGGGATCCCGAAGGGTATGTACTGGTTTCAGCAGATGGAATCGACTTTCCCCAAGAATACTTTAATACCATTGATGTTTCTCTTGATGAAAAGCGTATTAAAATGCTTCGACTGAAGCGCCATGACTTCTGGAACAAAGTCGTCAAGAAATTCCTGTAGTGATTTTCACTTAATATTAAAGGAGTGATCCCGATGGCCTCCAGATACCACCCCATTTCCCTTCATCTTGACAAATGCATCGGATGTACCAACTGTATTAAACGTTGCCCCACTCAGGCTATTCGTGTTAAAAATGAAAAAGCCAAAATCATCAAAGATAAATGTATTGAATGCGGCATGTGTATTACCGTCTGCCCTTACTACGCTTTTCAGGGAGTGGTGCGGGGTTTTAAGGGCGTTTCCAGTTTCCCCTACAAAATCGGGCTTGTTGATCCCATTATATTCAGCCAGTTCAACACCGATATCATGCCTGAGCAAATTCTTGGAGCCATCCGCGCATGCGGTTGCGATGATCTGTACGAAGTTTCCAGGGGATCTGATCTCATCACGGCGTTCACCCGCAAGTACTTGACACTCCAAAAAAAGCAACCGATTATTTCCTCTTCCTGCCCGGCGATTATCCGATTAATTCAATTGCGATTCCCCGAGTTGATTCACCATATACTGCCCATTGACTCTCCCGTTGAAGTCAGCGCCTATCTGGCTCGCCAGGAAGCGATGGAAAAGCATCATCTAAAGGCGCATGAAATTGGTGTTTTTTATTTCACTCCCTGCCCTGCACGAATTGCCAGTTTTATTGACCCTGTTGGCACCAAACAATCCCACGTGGATATGGCCGTGCCAATCAAGAGCCTTTATATTCTCATTAACCAGCACTTGAAAAGTGCATCAGGGAAATCATCCACTCACTTTTATCCTTCCGGCAAAGGGATTGAGTGGGCTCGGGTAGGCGGTCAGTGCAAAGCACTGGAGATCGATGAGTATCTGGCTGTTGACGGTATTGAGAATGTCATTGAACTGTTGGAGGAAATGGAGTACGGAAAAATTCGCAACGTCAAATTTCTTGAATGCCAAGCTTGCACAAACGGATGTATCGGCGGGAGCCTGAATGTGGAAAACTCCTATATTGCCAAGAACCGGATTCGTATTCTGGGCAGTCGGTATGCAGCCTTTGAACCGGGTGCCTTCCCTGTCCCGGCAGAAAAGTTCATATTTACCGAACCGATCCATCCTCTTCACGCAACCAAACTGGACAAAGACCTTTCAAAAGCAATTGACAAGCTGGAAATGGTTGAGGATACTTTGGAAGGCTTGCCAGGTATTGACTGCGGAGCCTGTGGAGCCCCCTCATGCCGGGCATTCGCGGAAGATATTGTTCAGGGATATGCAGAGCGGGAAGAGTGTGTTGTTCTTCTGAAACAACGTTGTGGACGCTGACTAAAAAACGATTGCTTTATCCGGCATTCAGGTCATCCTGCTGCCGGTTTTTTGATTGGCCTGGAAAACGTGACGTCTGAAAATCCACTTGGAAGTATACTTTAGTACCTATATCTTCCCGGCTGTCAATGAGCAGGTCTCCACCCATCATTTCAACAAATTTCTTTGAAATGGCAAGGCCCAGACCTGTTCCGCTGTAACGCTTTCTTGATGATGAATCACCTTGAACAAATGGTTGTGCAATGATTTTCAACATTGATCCCTGCATCCCGATCCCAGTGTCTATCACCTCGAACAGAACCGTGTACTGGATATCATTCTTTCTAACTGCTGTTACGTTTACCGTCACAGTACCTTCATTGGTGAATTTTATGGCATTACTCACCAGATTTGTGATAACTTGCCTGAGTCGCATTGCATCTCCCATGACACTCTCTTTGGGCAACTCCTGCATATTCAACACCAGGTGCAGTTCTTTGCTTTGTGCATAGGCGTTGAAGGGCAGTACTGCAGCCTCAATCGCCGCCGGCAAAAAGAAAGCCGCATTGACCAGTTCCATATGGCCCGCTTCAATTTTGGAGATATCCAGTATGTCATTGATGACATTCAGCAGGGTTTCTGAAGCTGTGTTCATGAAGCGAAGGTATTCTCTTTGCTCTTCATCCATCCGGGTCATTTCAAGCAACTGTAAAAATCCGATCAATCCATTCATCGGTGTGCGTATTTCATGACTCATGTTGGCCAAAAATTGTGTTTTGGCCACATTGGCTGTTTCAGCCTGTTCTTTTGCTTCCACCAGTTCCTGCATCATGCGAACCCGCTCAGTGATCTCCCGCACCATGGAGACTGCCTCATGCTCGTTGTATGCTTTCAACCGGGCTTCAAACTGTCTTTTGCCCACCAATGCCTCCAACTCATATTCCAAAAGTTGCATTTCCCCTGTTGAAAAGGCTTTTTCCAGAGCTCTTCTACTTTTATGGGCAATCTCGACAGGCAGCACCTCTTCCATCTTTTTACCTATGAGCTCTTCTTCTTTGAGTAATAAGTTTTCCTCATTACCTCCCATGATTTCCAGATATGTGCCATCTTTATCAAACCGCAGCAACAAATCTGGCAATGATTCAATGATGGAGCGTTTCACCTGCTCGCTCTCTGCCAGTTGTTGCTCGGTTCGTTTCCGGTTGCCGATATCGTAATAGGTGGCATAGCCTCCCACAATACCTGCTTCCGTGACAATGGGCACTCCCCGGGTCAATACTTCCACCCGGCTGCCGTCTTTGTGCATCCGATAGGTTTCCACCACATTTTCTTTTCCATTGAGAAAATCATTATAAAACCCCCGGGATTCAGGCAACTTTGATTGATCAACCAGCACATCATTAATATCTTTTCCCAGTACTTCTCTCAGCGAATAGCCAAAAAGGCGGGTAAAACCCTCATTGGCTTCTACAATTCGATGACGGTTGTCAAAGAGAATGATGGCATCAGAAGAGTTTTTGAAAAGTGCTTCAAGATAATGTTTCTGCTGTCGCAACTCTTCTTCCACCTCTAAACGATGGGAAAGCGACTCTTCAAGCTTCCGGTTTGCCTCCACGAGAGCCTCCCTGTCATGGCTGGCATCCTCTATCGCAAATGTCGTTTCACGGAGTTCTCCATTTAACAGTTGGTTATTCCAGTTAAAAAAATCATACTTAATACCCAAAAACAGTACGGCCATTACCAATAAGGTTGCCACGGCATCAATTAAATGTAATCGCCCTATTAACTGCCGACCACTTTCAAGACTCAGCATTCCATGTGCATCAAAAACATTAGTGAGCATCCAGTTTTTAAACAACCATGACACCAAAATGACCAGGCCCATGATCAACAATGGCAGATGGTAGCGCTGTCGGTAACGATGCATATCCGCAAACCCCTTTTCTGACATTTCTTAAGTGGTGTTGCTCTTCATCAATCTATCAATCATTATGGGTACTCATACCCAACGGCCAACGCCTCACATCAGTTAATCTGAAAGAGACTCGTATCCACAGCAAAAAACACTTTTGGATCAGCTGTAACTCCTCGCTGTCCAAAAGTGTTCTTTACTGCATTTTAAAGAAAGTCCCTTTTAGCGTCCCATCCAACCACCATCTACTGCGATGGTATATCCATGGATGTAATTTGAGGCCTCGCTGGCCAGAAAGACCACCGTTCCCATCATATCTTCAGCCTGACCCCAACGGCCTGCTGGAATACGCTGTAAAATTTGCTTGTTTCGTTCTTCATCTGCCACCAACGCCATATTCATATCAGTGTCCATATATCCCGGTGCGATACAATTAACATTAACTCCTTTTGAAGCCCATTCGTTAGCCAGTGATTTTGTTAACTGCATTACCGCACCTTTGCTTGCTGCATATGCTGGAACGGTTAGCCCCCCCTGAAAAGACAGCAGAGATGCCAAATTGATAATTTTTCCCCTACCTCTCTCCACCATCAGCTTCCCGAATCTCTGACACATAAAGAATACGGCACTGGAGTTTATTTCCATAACAAAATCCCAATCTTCTTTGGGAAATTCTGTAGAGGGATGACGCCGTTGAACACCCGCATTATTTACAAGTATATCCACTTGACCAAAATCTTCCACTATTTGATTCACCAACTCGTCATATTTATCAAACTCTCCCAGATTAAATGAATAACCTTTAATCTTTGTTCCCACAAGAGCCATTTCATCCATCAATTCATCAGGTATTTTTGTTGCAATGATGGCCACATTAGCGCCGGCTCCGGCTAAAGCTTTCACCATCGCTTTTCCCAGTCCACGGCTTCCACCGGTAACAACTGCTGTTTTACCAGTTAAATCAAACATTTTTTGCATCAAGACACCTCCCGTTTTGATAATCTAACTGCTCCTGTTCATCATTAGTGACTCATCATTAAAACGTGAACATCACTTTAACGGCATTCTTTTGCCCAACTAAAAGATCGAACCCTTGCTGTGCTTCTGCTGCTGGCAGTTCATGAGTGATGATTCTTTCAAACTCTGGCACATTCATTATCATTTCTGCTGCTATTTCAAAGTCTTTTTTTGTATAGACACGCACAAATTGCATGCTTATTTCCTTAAACATTCCCTGGATCAGGTCAAGAGGCGCTGGTTTTTTATAGGCTGCCACCATAACAATATGACCACAGCTTTTAACCACACGGGTTAACTTCTCAGAAACACTGGGGTGACCTGCACAGTCAAAAACAAGATCGAATCCGGAACCTTCGCTTTTTTCAAGAAGCACCTCTTCTTCATTTTCCTCCATGGGGTTAATGGTTTCAAAACCCATATCGGCTGCCATTTTTAATCTAAAAGAATTCGTTTCAACCACCACCACCCGTGAAGCTCCGTAATGTCGAAGCGTTAAAGCGACACATAGACCAATGGTTCCTGCACCAAAAACAACACTCCGATCACCCAGTTGATAGTTGCCTTTTCGCAGGGCATGTACTGCCACAGCAACCGGTTCAATAAAGGCTCCCAGTTTTAGAGACACTTTCTCTTTCAACGGAATTATCAAGTCTTCCGATACCACAGCATATGTAGCCATACCGCCATCAAAGTCAATTCCCAGCAACTTTAAAGTGGTGCATACATGACTTTGGCCTGTCTGGCATGGCTCGCACTGGCCACAAGATACCAAAGGATAAACGGTAACGGGAGTTCCCGCCTTGTATTGTGTACCATCTTCAACCACTACCCCTGAAAACTCATGTCCCATAATCAGAGGAGCCTTTGCCCGTGGGTGTGCTCCTGCGTATATGTTCAAATCTGTTCCGCATATGCCCGAATGAGATATTTTGAGTAATACAGCCCCCTTCGGTACAGCAGGCTTTGACTGTTCAATTACTTCCAGCTTTTCGGGACCTCTATAAGTAATGGCTTGCATCATTGCTACGCCTCCTTTTATCTTCCTCTAATTTGAATCTACACTGCTTCAGATTTCATAGTAAAAAAGTTCGCTCCTTAACACTCTTTATCCGGTTTATCGCACCAACTGCATTAACCTCGGCAATGTCATGGATAGTGCTGGAATAAAAGTTACCAGCATTAGTACTACAACAGTTGAGAGGAAAAATGGCATCAGCTGTCTCACCACATTTTCAATTTTTAGGTCAGCTACTTTGCAGCCAATGAAAAGAACCGGCCCAACGGGTGGTGTAATGGTGCCAATGCATAAATTGAAGACCATAATAATCCCAAAATGAACCGGATGAATTCCGAAATTCATAGCTATCGGAAGAAAGATCGGTGTGAAAATCAGCACTGCCGGTGTCGGATCCATAAACGTACCCACCACGAGAAGTACAAAGTTCATAATTAGCAGAATGATGATGGTATTATCGGTTAAGCTCAAGAATAATTGTGCAATAATACCTGGAATGTTTGTAAATGCCATCACCCATGACATTATTGATGAAACGCCAATCATAAAAATAACGATAGCCGTGGTTCTGGAAGCATCCAGCAAAATACGAGGCAAGTCTTTGATGGAAATGGCACGGTAAAAAAAGGCCAGCAAGAGAGAGTAGACCACCGCGATGGCTGATCCTTCAGTGGCTGTGAACACGCCGCCAATAATGCCTCCGACTACAATGACAATCAGCAAAAGGCTTGGAATAGCATCAATAAACACCGCTAATCCGCGTTTGAAACCAATGCGCTCTTCGCTTCGATACCCTTCTTTTTTGGCAATGAAATAAGCAATCACCATGCATCCCAGCCCCCACAGAATTCCCGGGAGATAACCAGCCATAAAGAGCGCCGCGACCGATGTTCCTCCACTTACCAGAGAGTAAACAATCAGTGTATTACTGGGAGGAATCAACATCCCTGATGGCGCTGATGCAATATTCACTGCTGCGCTGAACTCCTTGCTATAATTTTCTTTTTCTTGTAACGGCCCCATAGTGCCACCCACAGCAGCTGCAGCCGCAACAGCCGAACCACTAATGGCTCCAAACAACATGTTTGCCACGATATTTGACTGGGCTAAAGACCCTGGCAAACGGCCACTGATGACTTTTGCACAATTTACCAGTCTTATCGCTATTCCTCCATTATTCATAATAATTCCCGCAAGTATAAAAAACGGAATAGCCAATAGTGAAAATGAGTTTATTCCTGTGAAAATTCTTTGAGCTGATGTTGTCATTGCTCGATCGAATCCAAGAATATAAATGGCTGAAATGGCTGAAGCCGCACCGATTCCAATGCTGATGGGCGTGCCAATCACAAGCAGAAAAGCAACTGCAACGAACAGGATAAGTCCAGTCTGTATTGCCAGTTCCATTCAATCAACTCCCTTGCTCCGATGAATCGGATTCTCACAATATATCACTTTATATTTCAGTTGATTTATGTCAAATCCCACGCAGAATCCCCGCAAGTTTTTTTCATATCCATCATTTCCAGCTGACAAGGTGTTTCCGGGCCATCATCTTTTGTTCATAGCCCGGAACACCGCTGTCATACATTTCTAAGGGAGAATCATACTATTCGTTATTCAATAGCGACTCTCTTTTGAAACAGTTTCACGATATTGTTAAGTGTGTAAAATACAATTAGACTTCCACTCAAAGGCAACGCTGCATATATGTAGCCTACAGGTACTCGAAGGGCTGCAGATGACTGTCCCATCGTCATCATGGTAACTTTATAGCCTCCAATTACCAGAATTGCCATGGAGAAGCTAAAAATCACCAGTTCTATGAAAATACTGAGTGACAGCTTCAGCTTAACTGGGAATTTGTTGCGGATGAACTCGATGGCCATATGTCCTCTTTCGCCAAAAACATATGCCGCACCAAACAGCACCAACCACACAAAGCATACTTTTGCCAGTTCTTCCGAAACAACACTGGGATCATTTAACACAAAGCGGGTGAATACTTGCCATGTGACTAAAGCCACCAATCCCGAATAAAGGAAGATGCAAAATTTTTCAACCACGCTGTCAACTATTCTTTTCAAGGCATGCATGATAACCACTCCGATTTAGCGTGCAGCTGCCTGCACTTTTTCATATATTTCTCTCGCTGTCTCAGTGGTGATTTTTTCTTCTACCAAAGGCTTCACATTTTCCTGAAAAACACTAATGTCAACATCATTAAAACTTGCGCCCGCTTCGATGGCTTCTTCCATTGCTACAGCCACATCTTCATCCCACAATCGAACTTGGAGATCAACTGCTTTTCTCAGTTCTTCCATGAAAGTATCCTGATGTTCCTGAGGCATGCCATCAAAAAGATCTGTGTTGATAATCAGCATGTCAGGCATCATTAAATGCTGCGTGTAAGAGTAATAAGGTGCAATTTCTGCATGTTTTAAGCCGGCAAAGATGAGCTCATTGTTCTCGCCACCATCCAGAACACCTGATTGAATAGCCGTGTATACTTCCCCCTGACCCATTGGTGTGCCTGTACCACCCATCATTTGCATCATGCGAATATTCGTATCACTTTCCATCACGCGAATCTTCTGACCTGCCAGGTCGGCTGGTGTATGAATAGGATGACTTCTGGTGTAGACATTTCGAACGCCCCCATGGAAAGCTCCCACAGCAATCATTCCCTGATTGGCCGTTGAACGATAGAGGTCCCCCACGATATCCAGATCATTCACAACGGCCATTTGATGATCGCGGCTGCTGAACATGTATGGCAGGTTAAATACCACATAATCGGGATTAAAGTTTTCCAGAAGACTTCCAGCAACAATGGCCATTTCAATTGTGCCTGTTTGAACTAATTCAATGGTTTCACGCTGTGGCCCAAGCAACTCATTAGGAGAAACCTCCACCTGATAAGCACCACCAGTTCTTTCGGCCAGTTTTTCACCGAAAGAAACCATCGCTTTAAACTGGGGATGTGATTCTGGCTGATTAAAGGCCACTCGAAGTGTTTTCACCTGCACAGGCGCATCTCCCGCAGACGCAGCCGGTGCATCTCCTGCCGGCTGTGCATCGGGTGCCGCAGCACCTCCACCGCACCCACTCAAAAGCCCAGCTACCAACAACCCAACCATTAACACTACCAGCCATCTTTTCTTTTGATTCATCCTTCTTCCTCCTTTGTTTGATGTTATTTTTTTAATGAATTCACAGGATAATGCACCGCTTCACCTTTGATAAAACGAACAACTTCTTCTGCCACCTTCTGCTTCAGTTCCTTCGCTGCTTGCTCCGAATACCACGCCATGTGAGGTGTGCAGAGAAACATATCGTGTTGAAACAGGGGAGACTCCGTGTTGACAGGTTCATCTTGAGTAACATCCAACGCGGCTCCTGCAATCCATTTGTTCGTAAGGGCCATGTTTAGGGCTTCTTCATCAATGATGCCACCCCGCGAAACATTAATAATGAATGCACTTTCTTTCATCTTTTTCAGTTCTGTTTCACCAATTAAATGATAGGCATTATCAAGGGGACAATGAATGGAGACAACATCAGATTGCTCCAAAAGCGTCTCCAATTCCACGAGTTCGACGTAATCGGGGATTCTTGCAGGTCGCTTTGCCTGGCTGGGATACTTGGTATCATATGCAAGAATTCGGCAACCCAAAGCATGAACCCGCTGCGCAAAGACACTGCCAATCCTTCCAAAGCCAATAATTCCTACAGTCTGGTGGCTATGCCGAAATATGGGAATGCTTTTCTGATAGTCCCATTCTTTACGATGGACTGAATCATTCATTTTGACAATTCTTCGAGTCATAGCCAACATAAACGCTAATGCATGATCTGCCACTTCGTACATACCGTAATCCGGTACATTACACACTTGAACATGATGATCTGTTGCAGCATCAAGATCCACGTTGTTTACTCCAACACCGTAACGAACCACTAACTCCAGCTCTGGTAAAGATTCAAATACTTTTCTGGTGTAGGGAGCGTACTGATTAATGGCCGCCCGTGCTCCCTTGCAATGGCTGGTCAGATCTTCCTCTGTTTTGCACTGGTGAAAATCAAAATCCAAAGAAGCCTGATTCAATACCTGCGTTTCAATATCAATACTGCCATGGTCACAGTCTGTGATGACAATCTGTTTCTTCACATGCTCAACTCCCTACTGAATTCTTTTTATGCCTTTCTCATTCGTCCCGACCTTCTTTGACCAACGTGCTCACATTAATTCATCAGAAGTATCCTTCACTTCATTTTTTCCATTTCAATGAAATCCATGTCATCAAACTCCTGGTTTTCGCCGCACATACCCCATATAAAGGTATAATGACGAGTACCAACGCCTGAGTGAATGGACCAGCTGGGCGAAACCACCGCCTGCTCATTTTTAATAATAATGTGCCGCGTTTCATGAGGCTGTCCCATCAAATGAAACACACGGGTTTCTTCGTCCATATCGAAGTAAAAGTATACTTCCATGCGTCGTTCATGTGTATGTGCAGGCATCGTGTTCCATGAATTTCCTGGCTCAAGGAGAGTCATTCCCATGCTCAATTGACATGATGGACATACTGCCGGATGAATATATTGATAAATCGTTCGCTTATTCATTGTTAGCGGATCTCCAAGATTCACTTGATTGGCGTCTTTCTGTCCAATTTTTTGTATAGGATATGCATGATGGGCCGGACATGAGTTCAAATAAAATTTGGCTGGCTGGCTTGCCCTTTGTGAGCTGAACTTTATCTCTTTAACACCCATTCCCACATATAGGCCGTCTCGTCCATCAAGCTGATATTCAGTTCCATCAAGTGTCACCGTTCCTGGTCCGCCTATATTGATTATTCCCAGCTCTCTGCGTGCAAGAAAATAGCTGACACCCAGTTCTTTTCCAGCTTCAAGCACCACCGTTTCTTCGACGGGCATGGCACCTCCAAAAATAATGCGATCAACATGACTGTAGATCAATTGAATGTCGTCTGGCAAAAAAACGTTTTCCATTAAGAAATGATTGCGCAACTCTTCAGTCGTATAATGCTTTGCATCTTCAGGGTGATGTGAATAGCGTACTTTCAGGTTCATTGGTCTACCTCCTCCATTTCATATGCTTCAATCATTATTTAATTACTCATTCTTTTTCACTGACTTTCGATCATTGCTTCATTAATCAACTGGTAAGCATGTTCAATGCAATCGAAAGGTTCCATCCCACAGGGATACTCCAAAATGAAATTTTTTCCATTGAAAAATTTCAAGAAATACTTCCAGTCGACAATCCCACCGTCTAACTGTGTAGATGAAAAACAACCATCTTTGATCATCACATCTTTCACATGGATATTCGAAACATAGGGCTTCAGCTTCAGTGCATTTTTTTCTGCATCTTCTCCTGTCCATATCCAGTTGCCAATGTCAAATGTCATTTGCAGCTTAATATTATTCTCATGGCAAATCATTAACAGTTCTTCAATCTTGTCAGCTTTTCCACCTGACAGCGATTGGTCATTTTCGATTAAAACAGCTAATGATCCGTTGCATAACCCTTGAAGAAAAACTTTGTCTTTGACCGACAGCGCCCGGTAATCGCCTAAATAAAAAGTGATACTTTTGGCATTTAACATCTTTGCTTCAGCCATGTAGTCCTGAATAAGTGACTGGTCAATGTAAGTATCCTGAAAAAGCTTGTCAGCTACTGAATAATGCAACTCCAGTTGAGCTTTCTGGTTACTTTCTGCTATTAAGGCGATCTCCTGCGATGGATTTCTCATATACTCACGTCTAATCTCCAGACGTCTGTATCCTTTGGATAAAATCCAATCAAGCAGTCGATGCTGCTCGACGATTCCAGAGTTAGCATCCTTAAAAGCCAGTGCATTAAGAATCAGCTTCTCTTTCAGCAAATTCGCCACTCCTCTCACTATCGCCATCCTTTTTCATATTCGAATGGTATTCACGCAACTTTTATGTATCAGTTTCGTTTACCGGTTCACTAAACAAACGTCAAGGCATTTTTTCGAAATGCCCCTATCGTCACTTAAGAATGATCTGCGTCGAACCCCTTTCAACAAACTGAGCTTTCAGTTCGATCTCAATGGGATCCTTATAATCAATGCCTGAATGAATACGTCCAATAAGTATTTCCGCAGCTCTGGCACCAATTTCGTAAGTAGGCTGTGCAATCGCCGAAATACCGGCACCAACTAACTCTGTCCATCCCCAGTCGTCAAAACCACACAAACCAACCTGGTCAGGTATTTCAATATTTTGACGTCGGCAAGCCCTTAAAAAATCAAGCATAGCAACGCCATTACCTGTTATCACTGCTTTTGACCGTTGGGGATTCTCTTGGAGATAACCCATAATCGCTTTGTCATAAGAAAATGCTTCCTGGTCTATCTGAAAGAAAAGAGCCTCAGCATCACCGCCACGTTCACAGGTCATTCGTTGAAAAATCTCTTTACGAATCTGACGGGTGGCATTCTTATTGATAGTCTGGCTGAAAAATGCAACTTCTTCAAATCCAGAGCCATAGAGTTTATCAAGTACATATTTGATAATATGCTCGTTATCGATGGTGACTGTGTCTATCTGACCATTTAAAGGTCTTCTTTCTGCATAAGTGACAAAAATGCCTTCATTTCGAAGCTGTTGAATCAAATCATCATTGTAGCCAGTTGAATTAATCACCAGCCCTTCGATTTGCCTGGTGAGCATCGACCTAATATATTCCTCTTCTTTTCTGGGATCTTCGTCGCTGTTGGCAATCATTAGTTGGTACCCTTCACCAAGGCAAATATCATTGACACCTTTGACCAGAATTGATGAAAATGGTGTTGTGATATCAGCAACGATCATTCCAATGGTACCACTCTTTTTTGACTTTAATCCTCTGGCTATTTGATTGGGGTGGTAGTTTAATGCTTCGATAGCTTTCTCAATCCGCTCCCGGGTTTCCTCCGACATGAACTCATACTTTCCGTTAAGATAGCGGGAGATGGTTGTTTTTGAGACGTTCGCCTGGTCTGCAACCATTTTGATGGTCACTTTTTTCTTCGCCCATGACATACATTTTCCTGCTTTCCATCTGTGTACCGGGTTTGTGTACCGGTTAACAACATTTTAACGCACTATCTTCATTTCGTCAACACTCTTTGAATCAGCCTTTTAAACTTCCGATTGTCATGCAGTTACACCAAGCTCTTCGGACGTTGAATGAAATGAATAATGTTTCCTTCCAGGTCTCTGAAGAAGACGGTTTTAACGCCTTTATCATTTGCTTTCAGCGGCTCAATGATTTCAACCTGGTGATCCAGTAGTTTTTGATACGCTTCTTCAATCTGATCTGTACCAAAAGCCAGATGTCGAATCCCTCGATACTTGTTGTCGGTAGTTTTGGCATCAGTTTCAGCAGGATAAATTTCTAGCATGCTGTTGTCTTCCATTGCCAAAAAGTAGGTGGGCATCTCCTTTTGATTATCGTAAACAATCCGGAAAGAGAAAAGATTGACGTACCAGTCTTTCAGTTTTCGTGTATCCAGACTGCAGATGCCTACGTGCTCCAAAGTCACCATATTTAATCCACTCCCCAGTTTCGTATTGTGAACCATCGTTTCGTTTTATAGACTAATCATAGCGATGTTTTTCCAGAATTTCAAGTGCTTCATTGACGGTTACAGATTATTAGGTACATTATTCTTTTGATTTCTCCATATTTCTTCATTATAGTCATCATTTCAAAATATGGCACTTTTCTGATAGTGGATCAACGTTTTCCCGTTATTTAGATGCTTTACAGGTTTCAGGCATGAAAAAACTGCACTGAAAGTGCAGTTGAGTTCATCTATCACAAATTTTCTAAAGCTTTCATCTCATTTGGTCATACCCTTTTATGGGTAACATTGACTATTTAACACGGTGCCCTATCTTTTGGGAGATCAAGCGGCCTGTTGCCATTACTGCTTCACCAAAAGCAGCTACTCTTTCAGGCGTTACCCGAAGGGTTGGCCCCGAAATACTGATGGCCCCGATCACTTCGTCACGATAATTAAAGATGGGTGCCCCCACACAGCGAATTCCCAGCTCATTTTCTTCGTTATCAATGGCATAACCCCGATTTTTGACTTGATTCAATTCTTCTCTCATTTTTTCCAAGTCGGTGATGGTATATATGGTGAGTTTTTGGATATGGCTACGTTCCCAAATGGAGACAATCTCCTGTTCCGGCAAAAAGGCCATCATGGCTTTTCCCGCAGAAGTACAGTATAGGGGAGAACGCGCCCCAATGCGGGAGTGCATACGGATCTTATTGTCAGCTTCCACCTTGTCAATATACATAATTTCAATGTCATCGCGAATCACCAGATGCACCACTTCATTCACAGATTCCTTCAGGGCAGATAATAGTGGTCTGGCAACCTCGTTCAAAGCGAGATCATCAATGATTTTGCTGCCTATCTCATACATTTTGAGAGACAACCGGTAAACAGAAGAGCCGGAATCCTGCTCCACATATCCATGGTGGATCAGCGCCAATAACAGTCGATGCACGGTGCTTTTATGAAGCCCCACCCGTTTACCCAGTTCCGTCAATCCCAGTCCATCCGGCTTCTCTGCAAGCACTTCTATAATATGAAAGGTCCGGTCAATGGACTGCACCGCTGATCCGCCTGCTGTTTCTGTCGTTTTCATTGCTTCCAAACTCCTTTAACATCATCTCAAAATGTCATACATAATGATCTTTCTGCTTGTTCGAAAAACAACCCGCCTTAGTGCGCATTTCAGGGCGCGGCGGGTGTTATCCCAAATGTACACTTCTTAAGAAATAATGTCAACGAACAGGCATTAGATTTCAACAGCCTTTCAAACTACCTGTTTTCACAAAAGAAAAATCATCAACTATTTTTCAATTGAAATAATCACTTCAAACGGTTGTCATCTCCAGGGCTTTGATTTATGCTGTTAAAAGGATTATCGTGTATTGATGGTCAAAGGAGATTAGCAAGGGGTGCTGATATGACAAATGATACAAAAGCACGTTACCAAATGATGGCTGCCGCTTTTCTGTGGAGCCTGGGAGGGGTTTTGATCAAACTGGTGGACTGGAACCCTCTGGCCATTGCCGGCATGCGCAGCTTCATAGCAGCTGTGGTTATTTTCTTTTTCTTGAAAAAGCCTGTCTTTACCTGGTCAAAAGTTCAGGTAGGTGCTGCCGTTGCCTATGCCTGCGTCATGATCTTCTTTGTCACCTCTACACGTCTCACAACAGCAGCGAATGCTGCCCTGCTTCAATTTACTTCACCCATTTATATCGGCCTTTTCAGTTATTTTGTTCTTAAGGAAAAAGTAACCCGCATTGATTGGGCTGCCATTTTACTGGTTATGGTGGGCATGGTGCTCTTTTTCCTGGATGATGTAAGCTTTACCAGTTTCTGGGGTAATCTTTTAGGTATGTTCACCGGCATCAGTTTTGCAGTTATGGTGCTTCTGCTGAGAAAGCAAAAAAATGCCCGCCCCATGGAGTCTGTTCTGCTGGGTAATCTTCTGGCGGGTATTGTGACGCTACCTTTTATGTTTCAATCAATGCCCTCCGCCATGAGTTGGCTGGGTCTGCTGCTGTTGGGCACGCTGCAGCTGGGGCTGGCTTACGTGTTCTACGCAACTGCAGTGAAGCATATCAGTGCCATGGAGAGTGCCTTAATCCCAGTCATCGAACCATTATTCAATCCCCTTTGGGTTCTGCTCATTGTGGGCGAGGCCCCAGGCATGTGGACCATTTTCGGTGGACTGCTTGTGGTAGGCGGAGTTACCGGACGTTATCTGTTTCATGCCAGCATGCAGCGCACGCGCCAAAGCATTTCCTGACTGATTCACGATTGTTTTTTAGATGATTAACACCCGATCCAGCTGTCGAGGCCGGAATCGGGTGTTTTAAAATCGGTTAAGCGCTGTTCCTCACTTATTGGGCATTGGGAAAAAAGAGAGGCGCTCCGAACTCTTCCACACCAAACTGGGAGATGAGTTCCTGTGTCTCAGAAGACAAAATCCAATCGACAAATCGGGCTGCAGCGGCATAGTTAATATGATCTCCCTTGTCAGGATTCACTGCAATAACGCCATATTGATTGAATAGTTTTGGGTCACCTTCCACAGCTATCACCAGATCGATACTTCCCAGCATGGAGAGATAGGTGGCTCTGTCAGTCAGCGTGTAGCCTTCCAGCTCATTGGCCATTTGGATCACGTCTCCCATGCCCTGACCGGCAGAAATATACCAACTGGCATCAGGCTCCTCTAAACCAATTTCCTTCCATAAATTCACTTCCATGATATGTGTGCCAGAATCGTCACCTCTGGAAACAAAGGTACCTTCCTTCTCACTGATCAGTGTTAAGCCAGCCAGCACATCACCAGCGGCTGCATCCATTAAACCAGCGGGGTCGTCAGGAGGGCCGACAATGATAAAATCATTATACATCACATCAAATCGCTCCAGGCCATGGCCATCTGCCACCAGCTCTTCTTCCCGGGCCTTGGCATGAGCCAGCAGTACATCAGCCTCACCATCAGCTCCCATCTGTAGTGCTGCACCTGAACCAACAGCTACCACTTTCACATCAATTTCATAGGTTGATTCAAAATCCGGCAGAATAAAATCCAGCAAACCGCTGTTTTCAGTACTGGTGGTGGTGGATAAAATCATCTCTGTGTTCGTTAGTTCAGGATAATCACCATCCGTTTCAGAAGTCTCTGTCGCTTCTTCAGCGGATGGCTGCGTTTCAGCTGGTGCCGGTTCTTCCGGTGGAGCTGGTTCCTGAGTTCCTCCACAGGCTGTTGTTAAAGCAACCATCAAAATGAGCAACATGATGAACAAGCTGCGTCTCGTCAATGTCATTTTCTCATCTCCTTTTGTAGGCGAATCATTTCTGGCCTGTATTCACTTTTTAAGTGATCATTAACTGAAAATCAAGTTCCTTGGTTTAATCGTTGGGAGATCACACCCTTTCTGGTTAAGTCCGTTACTGCAGCTGAAGAACATCGAAATAAAAAACACCCAAAGGGGTGCCTGGTGATTGCACTTCAGCCACACATCTCCTTTCCACTGGGAGGCAACGCCGTTTCCAACATTACCCTATCGGCTTGATCCCATAGGCAACTGCCATTAGGGACTTAAGCTCGGAGGCGATTCCATTGTTTGCTGATGTTACAACATCTTCGTTATGTTTATCTTTGCATTTTGAGGAAAACGATTCCCTGAGGTTAAGTATAGAGTATGCCCTATGTTCTGTCAAGAATGTGGTTTAAACAAGCTTCATGGTGAAGGCTTGAACCTTTTGCAAATGTGCCGTGCTTTCTCATTTAATCTAGTCGTTATTTTTTTTATGCATTTTGATCTTAAAATTAATACCCTCAATTTATTCTAATCGCATCGTTTCTCTTTGAATCAACGGTGGTTCACCAGGAAATTAATGATTAAGAGCCTCTTTGTTTGGATATTTACAGGAATATCATTTGCTTCAAAGATCAATCCTAAAACGTCGTCTTTGGTAATCAACCTCAACGGCAAGACTACCACCCGTTTAATCGAACTACCATCTTTATGCATCGAAGGTGATAACGCTTATGGAAAAAGATTTTCGTTTCAATATGGAAGAAGCTGCAGGCGCACTGGGAGATTTTGGAACACTACTCCCCATTGTTATTGGCGTTTCCGTTGCAACTGATATGAATTTGGCTGTCATGTTGCTGTTCTTCGGTATTGCTTATCTCTTCACCGGAATCCATTACAAATTACCAATGCCTGTTGAACCTATGAAAGCCATTGGTGTGATTGCCCTTACAGAAAGATTGTCCGCTGCCGAAATTGCAGGTGCAGGAATCGGTATGGGACTGGTGCTGCTGCTCATCGCTCTCACCGGCGCCATGGACTTCATCAAAAGAAGTATTCCCATCGCTTTAATCCGCGGTATTCAACTGGCGCTCGCTCTGACCCTGATGAGGCAGGCCATGGTGATGATGAGGTATGATTTCATTCTCGGTGCCTTGGCAATGGGCATCATTTTCTACTATCGATTTTCAAGGCATCTGGATGTTTCAGCTCTGATGGTTTTTCTACTGGGAATTATTGTCGGCCTTTTTCGTTTTGGACCACCTCCGGTTACACTCATGCGCCTCCCAGCTTTAACATTGCCTGACTTTCCTTCTTTTATCAGCGGGTTCACGAAAGCGTCTTTGCCGCAGATTCCTCTCACTCTTGGAAATGCCGTTTTAGCCACTTCATTACTCATCAGCGATTTATTGGACCGCCAAGTTCAGGAAAAGCAGCTTCTTTATAGTATGAGTGCCATGTGTTTGTTTTCAGTCCCTTTTGGAGGCTTCCCCATGTGTCATGGGGCAGGCGGTTTAGCGGCTCAGTACAGATTTGGTGCCCGTACAGGTGGATCCAATATCATATCAGGATTTGTTTTGATAGTGATTGCACTGTTGTTTGCATCACCCCATCTGGAGATGGTGATCCCCTTTGGAGCCTTAGGAGCACTGCTTTTTTACTCAGGTTTGGCGCTTTTTCAAACCGCCCGAAAAACACCTGATCTGGCAGCAACTCTTTTGACGGGTATCTTGTCGCTGTTCCTGGGTATTACCTGGTCACTGTTTATTGTCTGGGTTTGGATCATCGTTAGAAAAAAATGGAACGCTGAAAGGGGGTGAGTAAAAATGCAAATAACCGGAAGAAATCAGCTTAAAGGAAAAGTGGTCAAAGTGGTGCATGGCGTCACCAGTTCCGAAGTGCAACTTGAAATTGCTGAAGGCATGATCGTCACCGGACTAATCACCAAAGGGTCAGCGGAATCAATGAACATTCAGGTGGGCGATGAGTTGGTAGCCATTATCAAAGCCACTTCGGTCATGTTTGGGAAAGAGTAATGCGATAAAACGAAACCCTAGCTGTTCTTCAGCCAGGGTTTCGTTTTATCGCATTACCAGCATAAAAACACTCTCAAGAAGAGCTGTTTTATTTGAAATGGGGAATAGCCATTTTTCTTCTTCTTTCCATCATCTTCAGTTCCCGATCCATGTAGTGGTAGATCAAACTTCCTTCAAGAAGCAGCTCCTTCACAAATGTATCCGCAAATGCATTTACCAGCTGCTTTTTAAAAGGAGTCGCCATTGGGCTATAGGTGTAGACATAAGCGCATATTTTTCCTGCATCTTCTTCATATCTACCTTCTCTGCAATCTTCAAAATCAACCCCGAAAACGGTGTCAGTCCATAAAAAATTTCGCAGATTGACATCAGCCATGATCATTCTCTTACCCTCAAGCTCCTTCGTTATCTGATAGAACCTTTCCAGCCAGCCAGTCAACAATCCTATTATTTCCATTGTAGACTCTGGCAGATGATCACCCTCTGTCCATTTGCATTCCTGTTTTTCAAATGCCTCACAGAGAGTAATTCCGTCGATGTATTCCATCAGCAAATAGCTGCCTTGCTGCTCATAAACAGCAGGCACTTCAAGTCCCTGCCGATGCAGTGCCGTTATCATTTCCATTTCCTTCACAAGGCGTTTATGATCTTGATAGGCCTTCAAGACATATTGTTGAGGCGTCCCATCACTTTTCCTGGCCTTTATCAGCCACACCTCATTTTTTTTGCTTTTAAATGTTTTGATTCTCTCAAAAACCGCCTCATCATGTTTTTGCCAGAAATGATTGCTCAGTATCAAGTCAACACCACTCCTTCAAAACCTAACTAAAAAAAGCCGATCCTGCTTGACAATTCAAGAAATGATCTTGGGGAGACATTCTTTGCGTTGTTGCAGGACCGGCAAGGAACCTGAGCCGAAGAAGTGTGTGCGACTCCACGGCTAAGGAAGGTCACTGGGTCCAGTTCCGAGTTTTCGCCGGCAGAAAGAAAAAAAGGTGCCTAAGAGAAGGCACCTTGAACACGACAAGAAAATCATCCTGACGTTCGGTTCATCTCCTTTCCACAATGGGAGGTGCCAGCGTTTCCACTAATACCCTACAGGCCAGTTTCTCATGGGTACGAGATGAGCGTACCGGTAGAGAAAAAGACTCGGAGTTATTAAGTTGTCTTAATCATTATAATCTGTTGTGATATTATTGTCAAGGTATTTGTTTTCTAATCCAACTGATTAAAATGGATTGTTGTTAATGAAAGTCAAACCATCTATGATATATCCCATAAGCATCACAGCCCTTTAATTAAATTTTTTCTCTGGCAATATAGTGGGTGTGCAGCAAGTCATGTGCTTTTTCGCCATAAGGTTTCCCTAAATACTCCTCATAAAGTCGAAGCACTTCTTCATTCTCATGGGATTTTCGCTTTGCCTTTCCCTGATCCTCCCGATAAATTGCCTCCTGGCGTTTTTTAATAATTTCCATGTTACCATGGTGATATGGCTGGCCTCCTCCGCCAATGCACCCTCCTGGACATGCCATGATCTCAATGGCATGAAAACTGGACTTGCCATCCCTGATATCTTCCAACAACTTTCGAGCATTTCCCAACTCATGAGCAATTCCAATCCTTAGATCCATGTCACCAATGGTAATCGTTGCCTCCCGAATTCCTTCAAGCCCTCTCAATGCTTTGAATTCAACATTTTCAAGTGTATCACCTGTGATCCATTCATAAGCCGTTCTGGCTGCTGCCTCGATGACTCCGCCTGTTGTTCCAAAAATAACTGAAGCACCTGTGCTTTCACCCATCATCGAATCAAAAGGTTGATCCTCAAGATTGGCAAAATCTATTCCCGCTTCTTTCATCATTTGGGCAAATTCTCTTGTCGTAATGACGATATCCACATTGGAATCTTCCTCTTTTGTAAACTCAGGCCTTTTTGCCTCCGCTTTTTTTGCCAAGCAGGGCATAATGGAAACAACCGTGATGTCGTGAGGATTAATTTGTTTTTTCTCTGCATAGTAAGTTTTGGCGATGGCTCCAAACATTACCTGAGGAGATTTACAGGTCGATGGAATATCCAGCATGTCTGGAAACTGATGTTCAAAAAACTTGACCCAGGCCGGACAACAGCTGGTAAGCATTGGCAGCGTACCCTGATGCTGAATGCGATGAACCAGTTCAGATGCTTCTTCCATGATCGTTAAATCTGCCGCAAAGTCGGTATCAAAAACCCCATCAAATCCTAGTCTCCTTAGTGCTGCTGCAATTTTTCCCGTCGTTATTTCTCCCGGCGCCATATGAAACATTTCACCAATTGCGACGCGAATGGCCGGTGCCACCTGAACTACAACATGGCGATTTTTGTTGTTAAGCTCTCTCCATACTAAATGGGTGTTGTTCACTTCTGTTAGGGCTGCAGTTGGGCAAACGGCAACGCATTGACCACAAAATGTGCAGGATGTGTCAGCCATGTCCATGTTGAAAGCAGGCCCCACAAAAGCTCCAAAACCCCGATTTACCGCTGATAAGATGCCACAGGTTTGCACATCGTTGCACATGGTTTCACAACGACGACACATCACACATTTGTTGGGATCTTTTACCAGCGAGTAGCTGGACTGATCTTTCGGGTAGTCCAATCGTTCACCTTCCCATTTTATTTCTCTTATCCCCAACTCCTGGGCCAGACTCTGCAGTTCGCACTCCAGATTTTTGGCACAGGTTAGACATTCCTTGGGGTGATTCGATAAAAGCAACTCCACCGACATGCGACGCGCCGTGATAGATCTCAGAGAATCTGTCGTGATGACCATTCCTTCTGTCACCTTTTCTGAACAGGAAGGTACCAGCGCCGGGCGTCCTGCCACTTCAACCATGCACACCCGACAGGATGAAGACTGGTTGACAATACCCAACTCACCAAGGTTCATGTGACATAGTGTCGGAATGTGTGCGCCACACTTCTCAGCAGCTTCCAATATCGTCGTTTCTTTCGGCACTTGAATGTGACAGCCGTTGATGGTTACATTAATCATATCCACTTGATCCACCTCTTCCTAAGGTTTAATAACTGCATCAAATTTACATGCGCGCAAGCAAGCACCACACGAAATGCAATCTGCCGATCTGATCACGTGCACCTTTTTAACAGCACCTTCGATGCAATTGACTGGACAGGCTCTTACACAAGCTGTGCAGCCGATGCACTTTTCAGGGTCGATGCTATATTTGACCAAAGCCTTGCACTCACCCGCAGTGCAATGTTTATGCAGTACATGATCTTCATACTCATTTCTGAAGTAATGAAGCGTGGAGAGCACTGGATTAGGGGCTGTCTGACCCAGCCCACAAAGCGCTGCATCTTTAATCATGGCAGCCAACTCTTCCAGATGAATCAAATCATCTTCCGTTCCTTTTCCCTTGGTGATTTTTTCAAGGATTTCAAACATCCTTTTTGTTCCCACGCGACAGGGGGTACATTTTCCACACGATTCATCCTGTGTGAACTCAAGGTAGAATTTGGCAATATTGACCATACAGGTGGCATCATCCATGACAATCATTCCTCCGGATCCCATCATGGAACCAATGCCTTTTAATGACTCGTAATCAATGGGCGTATCCAGATCTGCTTGAGTGATCACACCTCCGGAAGGTCCACCAGTTTGTACCGCTTTAAACCCTTTATTATCAACAATTCCGCCACCGATATCAAAGATGATTTCTCGCAGGGTTGTTCCCATGGGTACTTCTACCAGCCCCACATTGTTGACGTTACCGGCGAGAGCAAAAACTTTTGTTCCTTTGGATGTTTCTGTTCCAATACCTTTGAACCACTCCGCTCCATTAAGGATAATGGAAGGGACGTTAGCAAAAGTTTCCACATTATTCACAGTGGTGGGTTTTCCCAGGTAGCCAGATTCTGATGGGAACGGTGGTTTTTTTGTAGGTTCTCCCCTGGCACCTTCCACAGAATGAATAAGGGCCGTTTCTTCACCACAAACAAAGGCGCCGGCTCCCAGCTTGACTTGGATATCAAAATCAAATCCTGAGCTGAAGATGTCTTTTCCAAGGAATCCCATTTCTCTCGCCTGCTCTATGGCACTTTGCAGCCGTTTAATGGCAAGGGGGTACTCTGCTCGAATATACACAATGCCCGTGTTCGCACCAGTGGCATACCCTCCGATGGTCATGGCTTCAATAACCGAGTGAGGATCACCCTCTAAAATGGATCGATCCATAAAGGCCCCCGGGTCACCTTCGTCGGCGTTGCAAATCATATACTTTTCATCACCGGGCGACTTCAGTGTCAACTCCCATTTAAGTCCAGTTGGAAAGCCACCACCGCCGCGTCCCCGGAGCCCTGCTTCCTTGATGATCCCTGCCACCTCAAGAGGCGACAAGTCCATGAGCACTCTTGCCAATGCTTCGTAGCCTCTGAAGGCAATATATTCATTGATATCGTCCGGATTAATCAAGCCACAGTTTCTCAACGCAATACGGTACTGCTTCTTATAGAAGGCCATCTGATCATGTTTGTCCAGTTTTTGATGATCTTCAGGGTCTACGAACAGCAATCGGGAGACCACACGCCCCTTGACGATGTGTTCCTGAACAATTTCAGAAGCGTCCTCCTTGCTGACTTTTACATAAAACACATTATCTGGATGTATTTTAACAATAGGACCCTGACCACAAAACCCAAAGCAACCTGTTCTGACAACACTAATTTCCTGATCATAATGCGCTTTTTGCAGCTCAATGTTCAACGCTTCGATGATTTCTTCAGATCCGCAAGAAACGCATCCCGTTCCTCCACAGACCATGACGTGACTTCTTACCCGCTCCATCTTAACCCTCCTCATCGACTAATTATGCTTTGTTGAATGTGTTCATCAAAATTGCATTATCTATAAATTCATTTTTCATAATATGCTTCTGAATAATTTCCTTTGCCCGTTCAGCATCCACCTTGCCATATAGGATGGGCTCTTCACCTGGTCTGTTAACCTGAACAATTGGTTCAGAGTGACAGTAGCCCAGACACCCCACCTGCACCACCCTGATGTTTTCCAGAGACTGTGCTTCAATTTCGTCCAACAATGCCCGCAACGTTTCACGGGCACCAGCAGCAATGCCACAAGTTGCCATACCCACCATCAGCTCAGTGATTGCCTCTGTATGATCAGTGCCTTCCCGCAAATTCACTTTTTTTTGTGCATTTTCTCTGATCTTGATCAGTTCTTCCAATGATTTAATAGGCATTTTCATTCCCCTTTCTGTATTTTTTTAGTATTTCTTTAACACCATCCACCGTTACATGCCCAAACACCTGATCATCAAGAAATACGACTGGTGCCAACCCACATGCACCAATGCATCGAACGTCTTTAAGAGTGAATAGGCCATCTGGTGTTGTTTCACCATTTTGAACACCCAGTTCATTTTTAAATGCGTCGACTATTTTTTCTGCTCCCCTCACGAAACAGGCCGTTCCCATGCATACGCTGATTTTATGTTTTCCAACTGGCTTTGTTGTGAAATAGGAATAGAAGCTCACCACTCCAAACACTTTAGCTCCTGGAATATCAAGCTTTCTGGCTATGAAGAGCTGTACTTCCGGTGGCAGGTAGCCGAACAGTTCCTGTGCTTTGTGCAGCACATGAATCAAAGAACCTTTTTTGTCTTTCAGACTATTGATATATGTTTCCAACGTTTCATAATGCTCCTGTGGCAAACTGGCGACCTCCGCTTGATTTTTTGATGTCTGTAAAACTGGCTGTGACATTGATACACCTTCCTTTCAGATTATGCTCTCCAACTATCACTCCTGAATCAATAAAAAAAACTCCCCAATCATCCGAGGAGTCTTCGTTTCCAGATCTGCTATCTGGATACCTAAAGCCAGGCTGTTTCCATTACAAAAAAGCCTTGCTCTCTACCCCTCCTTTCCACACTGGGAGGCATCGCTGTTTCCGGCGATACCCATCGCCTTTTAAACCACTCTTTAAAGGAAGGTTTAAAAGATCGGAGTTGTTATTCATTTAGTTTCTTGATGACTCTGTGACGAACGGTTCAATGAGAACACTCATAATGCCTCCACAAACCATTCCCATGTCTTCAGCCATTTCTCCGGTTAAATCCAACGTTCTTATGGTCACTTGATGGCTGTCCATGCTGTCTATTGCCCATTGAATCACTTGACTCTCACTACAGCCACCGCCAATGCTGCCAGCAATGCTGCCGTCAGGAAATACAATCATTTTTGCGCCAGCCTTTCTTGGGACAGATCCCTTTGTAGCGATCACCGTCACCACCGCTTTTTTCTCCCCCTGATTCAGTGAGAGTGTTTTAACCACCTGGGGATCATACTCTGTCTGATTGCGGGCAATGGCCTTCTTTTCCCTCCCTTCCACGATTAACCTGCGGCAGCTCACCAGTTCAGCCGCAATGGATAGTGCAATTTCTTCCGGTGTTACGGCTCCAATATCCAAACCAATGGGGGTATGCACCTTCTCAAGCAATTCTTTGGAGTAACCTTCTCTTTCCAGTTCCTCCAGTATTCCCTTTACGCGGCGCTTTGATCCGATCATGCCCACATAGGCTTGTCCTTTGTCAATGACTGCCCGAAGGCATTCCAGGTCATGGCGGTGCCCTCTGGTGACAATGACCACGTAAGTGACTGAAGTTATATCCAGCCGCTGAAAGCAGGTGGAAAAGCTTTCGCAGATTACCTGCTGCGCCTCAGGGAATCTCTTTTGATTGGCAAAAGAAAGACGATCATCCACCACCGTGACTTGAAAGCCTGCTTGTGCAGCCATTGTGGTCAATGGTTTTGCAATATGTCCACCACCAAGAATCACCAGTTGAGGTACGGGGAAATACGGTTCAATGATGATCGTCTGATGGACCTGATCAACGACTTCCACCATTCTCTGTTCATACGCCCGCTGAATCAATGCATTAAAAGGATCCTCGTCCTTGTCATGCTCTTTGTTCACATAACATTTTTTTGTCACCTTCGATGCCTGTTGATCAAGGTTGTTCACCACTGTCAGCATTGCAGCTTCACTGCCTTCATTAAGCGCTTGAAACAGTTTTTCATAAGCTTCTCTCAAGTTGACATCCCTCCTTTCCAGCTTCATTTGCCGGCAGTAGGTTCAGAGCTTCCACCTGCATGACAGCCCCCAATTGCTTGATCAGACTGATCTGAGTGTAGCACTGTTGAATCTCAAACAATGACTTCAGTTCCATTCCCAGCAAATGGCTCAGAATTACTCGATTAACGCCGGCATGGGCAACAATGGCTATGTTTTCACATGTATCTTCCAATATACCATAGAAGGCGGGCAGTACCCGTTTGGCTAAATCAGCAAAGCTCTCACCCTTTGGTGGCCTAAAAGTATCTATTTCTCGTCCCCGGCGTGTATATGCTTCAGGATCCGTTTTTTTGATCTCTGATAACCTTTTGCCACCCCAGTTTCCCAGATTGATCTCCCGAAGACTGGCCATCTGAACAACCGGTTTATGGTGGAAACTGGCAATAACAGCTGCTGTTTCAACAGCTCTTATGAGGTCACTGGCATAAATCGCCTGCAGGGACCGATATTTTAGTGCCAGGGCAGCGGCTTTCGCTTGTTGTTCGCCCTGACTGCTTAGAGATGGATTCTCCCATCCCAGATAAGTGCTTTCCTGATGGTCAGTTGCAGGTTCAGCATGTCTGATTAAAAACACCATTCGCTCTTTCATGGTTGAACACCCTGCACCAGCTCGGAATGCAGGAATGGCATCAAAGGGCATTTCAAGGCAGCTTCCACCATCTTTTGCAGGTCCATTGCGTCGGTCAAACGCTTTTCTGCTGATTTCTGTGCCTGATCATTGCCTTGGAACTGCACCAGAATCTTCTCCATCCGATTGCTCAGATCTGTTAGCTGTGCATCTGCCACCAGTTTGTCTGCCAGATAAACCAGGGTCGTTTCACTGATTTGATTTTTGAATTCAATCGGCAAATCCATGTGGACGGCGACAATATGAGCTACTTCAGGATACCCTTTATCTGCAATCAATGAGGCTCCCTTAACAGCGTGATTCTTGTTGCCCCGGACAAGATCGTGCAATAAGCAGGCAGCACTGATCAAGCCCAGATGCAAATGATAACCCTGGCTGTTCAAATGTTCTCCCAAGGCTCTGGCCACCCGTTCCACCTGCTGCATGTGGGAAACAATGTGAGCCTCTGTTCCATGCTCCAGCCACATTCCATGGCATTCAACCGCTGTTGGAAAGTCAGCCAGATTGTTTCTGACAGCACTTCGATAGGCTGCCTCAGTGTCTATATCCATTAAAACCCCTTTATCATGTACAGCAACAACCTGCTCTGTTCTTGCATGTGCTCTCAACAGAGCCTGCAACCCCCCAGCCGCTTCTCTTTTCAGAATTAATGGCTGCAATGCTGTGGATATTAGGGGTGGATGCCCTTTTTGATCCTTGTAAACCGGATAAACCACATCACATGATTTTGTTTCAAAGGTGTTTAGTATTTCTGTGATCACTTCACTTGAAACAAAAGGCATGTCAGCAGGCAGAAAGAAAAAGGCGTCAATTTCAGTCTTCAATGTGTCGACGCCAACCTGAACAGAAGTGTACATTCCCCGAGAGTATACCTCATTGACCACTGCCATTGCTTCCATTTTTTCCACCAGTGGCTTTAATAAGTGTGCCTGATGGCCCAATATCACTCGAATGTCGTGGATCCCTGCCCGCTGAAAAACCCGGATGACTCTTTCAATCACCAGTTCATTTGGAGACACCGGCAACAGGGGTTTTAAGAAACCCATCCGTGAAGCGTACCCTGCAGCAGCAATAATGGCAGCATATTTACCCAAATCCATCACCTCGTCGCCTTCATTTCCATCAATTCTGGCAGCCTGGTTGAATTTCCAGACCCATGATCATTTTCCAAAAGAGCAATTTGGCCACCGGCAGGTCTCGCAACCCAGGCAAAAACCACCATGGGCCCAGCGAATAATATCTTTTCTTCCCAGTATTTCTCCTGCCTGAATCCTGGGATACACCAGATCAAAGACGCTGGTTCTGTTGTACATGACGCATCCGGGCAAGCCCAACACAGGTATCTGATTCAGATAAGCCAGTAAAAACATGGCACCCGGCAGAACTGGCGCTCCATAAGTGACGATGTGGGCACCTGCTTGTCGGATCCCTTCCGGGGTCACGTCATCAGGATCCACCGACATTCCCCCCGTGACCAGTATCAAATCTGCTCCTTGATCCCGAAACCGGTGAATTGCCTCAACAATCATTTGGATTGAGTCAGACACAAATACCTGATCCAGCACGCAGCTTCCCGAAGCACTGATTTTCTGGCGTAGAACAGGTCCAAAACCATCTTTAATGCGTCCTTCAAAAACTTCACTTCCCGTTGTCACAATGCCGATGTTTAATTTTCTGAAGGGTTTTACTTCGAAAATGGGCCTGTAAGATTCACATACTTTTTCAAGCATAGCCAACTCTCGTTCTTTGATCACCAGCGGAATGATTCTTGTGCCAGCAAGGGGATCGCCTTCTTTCACCGACTGATTTTCATGAATGCTGGCAACCATGACATCCTCAATACAGTTAATGGCTTCAAGTCCCTGAAGATTGATTTTTATCAAACCGTCTGTTGATGCCATCATCTGTACCTTTCCTTCACTGGGGGTGGTCAAGGTAATTCCCTGACCAGCCATTGCCTTTGCCATTCGCTGCGCCGCTTCATCTTCATGAACAAATCCGGCATTCAAGTCCCACACATAAAGATGCTTTTTACCAAGATCCAGTAATTGGGAAATATCTTCCTGAGCAACCACATGCCCCCGCTTAAACAATGGACCCTTTTTTTGTCCCGGGAGAATTTGTGTCATATCATGGCACATGACCATTCCAACCGCTTCTTGGACCGGTATTCGCTTCATATGCATCCACCTTTACACATTTTATCGATACTGCTCCACAGCATTCATTTACCTGAGTCTTTAATCTAAAAGCCGGACCTCATGGGCTGCCTCCGCAGATCAATGATGCGTCTTTTATAAATCGCTTTTCCATCCAACTCTGCTGGCTTTTGTCTTTCAAAGCTGATGGCAAGATTTGCTGACTCCAAGGAAGGTGCCAGATGCGACTCGTCAAATGCCCGATATAACTGTTGATACATGTCCGCTCCTGCTGTCTTGCCTCCCACCCCAATGACCAGTCTTTCGCCTTCATCGGTGGTGTGGATGCGAGCATCAAAATCGGTGACGTGATCAATTCCAAAAATGACTTCTTCCAAATCTGACATGGTCAGCTTACTTCCATTTGAAAGTTTAACGGAAGATCTCAAACGGCATTGAATTTTATCCAATGTTTTCAATATTGTTCCACATGTGCAGGGTGTGGTTAGAAGACGACTCAGATCACCTGTTCGATAACGAATCAAAGGCATTCCCCGGCGTGTCAGTGTGGTGAAGACCACTTCGCCCCATTCACCATCTCCAAGAGAAACCCCTGTAAGGGGGTCCATGATCTCGACAAATAGATCCGCTTCCCTTAAATGGTATCCCTGAAAACCGTGGCATTCCACGCCACCGCCAAGCCCCATTTCTGTCATCCCATAATGTTGAAAAACCCGGCAGCCCCAGTTTTCTTCAATGGTTCGCTTGACGCCACTGGAAACATAGTCCGTACTCAGTAGCGCACTATGCAAAGTGCCCTTTTGTCGTATGAAAGCTGCATGTTCTCCTTTTGCAAGCGCCAAGAGTTGTTGTGGTATTCCCACAATGACATTAATGCGCCTGTTAACCAACAGGTTTTCCACCTGAGCTGTATCATCCACTACACCATACACCAATGTCTCCGCGTTCATGCGGCTCAGGGCTTTTTTTAACAGGTCACCAATGCTTCCAGGGCTGGCACCAGGCAGCAATACCAGCACCTGATCCCCTGGATTGGTAAAGGTGGACATCCCTATGTGAAAAAAATCAGTGGTCAGTTCCTGGTCATCCTGAGTAAAACAAATCCTTTTGGGCTGGCCTGTGGTTCCTGAAGTCTGGAGGGTCACTATACGGCTGATGTCATCTTGCGTGACGCAAATCATCCGGTGCCCTTCAGACCTCAGGTCTTCTTCTGTTGTCCATGGCATAAGCCTGATGTCATCCAGCGTTTTTATATCTTCTGGCTCTATGTGACTCAGCTTCTGCTGATAATAACGGCTATTTCTTTTGGCATATGCCACCGTGTACCTGATTCGATTCAGTTGGTACCTCTCAAGGATTTGTCGATTGAAGACTGTCGGCTCGCCGGTTATTTTTTCCCTGATCCAGTTCTCCAGCGGTGTTTTTTCAATCAATGAGATGACCTCCTATGAAGCGCATTCCCTGAAGAGCTGGTGATATTATAGGCGCAGAATGGAATCAGTTCGTTACTGTCGGCATCAAAAATAGCCACACTGCATTTTTTGAGCCGGCTCAGATCAAGGTTCCACACATCTTGAAAAGCCATGCAGGTAATACTGAAGCCTGCATTTCGAATGCGATTCAGATAAGCATCCCACTCGGTGAAATCATAAAGATCAGACTTAGGGTTCTGTCCCTCTTTTTCCATGTGACTGGAAGCCATTTCCCACTTTTTCTTCACAAAGTCTCTTGCATTGACAATCTCTGATGTTTGCTTTTCCTGTTGACAACCACATCCGCCCTGTGATGACAGGGAACGAACGGCACCTCCCTCATCCACCACGAAGCTTCCTTTGAAGGAGCAGAGGGAACATCCTGTTTTAAGAGGTTTCAGATCTTTCATCTGAATTTTTCCGTCAGTTTGAATCTCAATTTGCCGGATTACTTCCGGTAATGTGATGCGTTGCGTATCTGAAGGCATATGGGGATACTTTCCAAAGTAGCTGACAGGCTGAAAATGGACTCCCCGAACAGTTGGCAGGTACTGAAGAGCAAACTCAATGATTTCACCTATCTGGTGAGTATTTATTCCAGGTACAAGGGTGGGCACCAGTACCGTTCCCAGTTCGTACTTTCGGCAGTTTTCAATGGCTTTCTTCTTCATATCCAGTCGCATATGGCCCCGCAGATTTTCATACACATCATCACTCACACCGTCAAACTGTAAAAAAACTGCTGAAAGACCCGCTTCCTTCAATGCTTCCACATAGGCTTCATCTTCTGCCAGCCGCTGGCCATTGGTATTGAGCTGAATGTAGGGCAGCCCTTCCTGCTTGCCGCTTTTAACAATTTGGGGAAGGTCATCCCGAAGGGTGGGTTCACCACCAGAAAGCTGTATGTTAAAGGGCCGGTCTTCACTGATGTGAACCAAATGACGAAAGATGGCTCCAATTCGTTCAATGGAAGGGTCTGTTGATTGTGCTTTGGCAACGTCTGCGTAACAGACGGTGCATTGCTGATCACACCGGGAAGTCACTTCCACCAGTACACAGCAAGCCTGCTGTTGATGCTTCCCGCAAATACCGCAATCGTAAGGGCACCCTTTGCCATGAACTTTAGGAGCATACAGCGGCGGATCATTCACCGTTTCCTGCTGCCACTGCTCATAATCCGGTTTTCCTCGCCACAATATGGTTCGGAAATCGCCATGCTCTGTACAAGTCTTGACCATGCTCACCAGATGATCATTGCGAACAATATGCGCCTCCAACTTTCTCAGACATACCGGGCATAAGCTTTCAGTCATCGATACCTGGTGCTCTTCAATGAACTTCATGGTCACCGCCTTCCTCTCTATGCGTTTTCCTCCAGTAATGCCCTGACTTTTTCATAGGTCATCACCACCAGATTCTCACACACTTCTCCCTGTCTCCCTTCGTTTCCTTTCAGCAAAGTGGCACAATCGCAACTTTCAAAAGTTTCCTCAAACCAGCCTACCAGCTGAGGCACCAGTTCCAGCGCTCCTTTTTCCGGGTCATAATAAGAAAGCAGACAGGCGCCGCCGCTTAGTGCGCCACACAGTTTGCCTGAACATAACCCGCCACAGAGTCCTTTCATTGCATTGATAAGGTCCTTGTTCTCTTTTTTCTGATCGTCCAAACCCAGTTGCAGCAGCATTTGTGAACAGCAGTAACCCTTTAGTCGATAATCCATTAGCTTTTCCAGGTAATCCATCATCAGAATTCCCCCTGTGAATCCTCAGTTCCTTTTACGGGCAACACACAGAAAATAACCCATTTTCACCTTGCTGTTGCATGGCGTCCACCTATCATCCACTGGCTGATGAGTGATCATCTTCCAAAAATCAGCGGCTGATCCAAAATTCATGATCATTGAGGCCACCATTGAATGAAGGTGGTGGGTCTCATCTTCCATAAGTTCCACATTAAAACCATTATTTTGCAACATGTGATCAAGGTCCTTCAGCCTCATCGGACTCATTAAGCAGCTTTCGATGCCGGCATTGCCGTCAACAGCCATTAACTCCTGTTGTCGCTGGTACATGTCTGTTAACATCAAACAGCCTTGTGGCTTCAACGTGCGATGAACTTCCTGCAAAACTTTTTCTTTTGATTCCATGAGAGAAAAGCTGCACTCCATGAGAACGCCATCAAATGAAGCCGTGGGAAATGGAAGCGCTTCAGCCTTTCCTTCTATCAGGTTTAATGACCCGTACTTTTTTTTCCCCTTTTCAACAAGAAGCGGAGAAGCATCTAACCCGGCACAAGTATAATCATAGTGTTGCTGGATGAAATCAACGGTGGCTCCCATACCGCAACCCAAGTCCAACAGCTTGCTTTTAGAATAGAAATCGCCATACTCCAATGCTTTCATTGTCAGCTGAAACCCACCGGGTCTGATGGAGCCGTCAGTGAGCTCCTCAAAAAGTGGGTTTTCATACAGTTTAATCTTTTCTTCTCTGCCCATGATCTCCATCTTCCTTGCCTCTCCTTACTTGTCTTCCAGGGTTTTTTCCACTTCCAGCATCTTCCCCATGGCAAGATCCTCCGGGACATAGACTTCCTGGCATCTGGGACACGCCAGTAATACCGCCGGGAAAGTGCTTTTCATATAAGTAATGTGCACCTTACGGGGCTCCAACAACACATGACATTTGACACAGGTGAGACCATCTTCGTTTTTCAGTTCTTCTTTCATGGTAACCTCCTGTCCGTCCACACGAGAAACCAGGGAAAATAGAAGTTGTTACAGGCTGTATTTCCGATGTTCATTCTCTTTCACCTGCCGGTTGATTTCAAGCCTGTGACTATAGGCTTTATGAACCAGGAAGCTGGTTTCTTCAATGCTGTATTCCACCCAATAGGTAATGATTCCGGGCCTGAGCTTCGCAGTATAATGATTGTTATTGGGATGATAGATTTTATTGTTAGTGGTCTCTGCGTGATAAATCACCTGCTGAATATCTGAAAGCAGGATCAGGCGATCATTCATGACTTGTTCCATCTTCGGGGAGAAACGTACTACAATGCTTTCATGGTCCTCTGGCTGACGATCCATATCATCCCTCCAAACTTCTTTCAGCAGTCGCTGCTTCAGTTTAATCCGATTTTCATGACGCTGACTGAAGGTGAGCTGATTACTTTCACCACGCCAATCCTCCTGAGAAAGATCCCGGTGGATCAGGTCAAAAATGTGCCAACAGGTTTTGCCCTGTTTCGAAAAATAATCATGGCACATTTGACAGTAAACAATGTAATCTTGCTGACTTTCTCCAATCCGGTCAGCTACCATTTCCTGTGCCAGCTGTCTGTTGGCGAAGGAAACCAGTCCTCCATAGCCGCAGCATTTGGACTTTTCTCCACTGAATGGAAGCTCTTGAATCTCAAACCCTTTGGAAATAAGGATGTGACGCACTGCCTGATGAACCCGTGGTTCGTTTTTTGCAGTACAGGCGTCATGGATTGAGATTTTACGATGATGTCCGGCAGGCGTCCCTTGAAAAGGAAGTCCCCTCTGGCAGTAAATCTCCCAAATGGATTGCACCACATGATCTGACAGTGCTTCTTTAAAGATTTTATGACAGGTGGAGCAAGCTGTTATGATGAGAGGTTTTCCAGCTTCTTCCCAGGTTTTTGTGAAAATTTCAAGTGTATTTTTGAATAATGGGTCTCTTCCTGCCCATGCGGCCGGCGCACCACAGCAGCCTAAATACAAACCCACACCTCCTGCCAGATGAGTTGTCAGGTACTCATAGGCCTTCATCACGTGCTCAGGCGCAAGCGCTGCTATTTGACATCCCGGATAAAACATATACTGACTGCTCTTCATTCCCGGCTGATGTCTGAAAAGCTGGAAATAGTCACTGTTGCTGAACTGCATGTCACGAATGGGGAAATCATGAATGGCTTCTGGCATGGCATTTTTCGCAACAAGTTCCTCTTTAGCAGTGGCACATACCTCTCCCATATTCAATGCGTTGGGGCATCGTTCTTCACAAAGCCCACAATACGTGCAGGAGTTCACCATATGTTTTGTCTGTCGAATACCCATCATGATATTCACGTTGTTGGCAATTTCACGCACGTATTTTTTGGGGTAACTCCCGTAGGATTGCAGAAATTTGCAGCTTTTCACGCATTCCATGCATTCACATTGAATACAGCGCGCCGCTTCTGCTGCTGCCTCATCTGCTGAATATCCCCCGCCCTCATCGACAGGAGGCACTGGTGCCCAATGTTCAACAGACTGGATATTTGTATATAAGCGGGTTTTGTAGGCTCCCTCATGATGGCGGCCCTCTGTCAGTGAAACTTTCTTCACAAATCGATCAATGGATATCGCCGCACTTCGACCTTCCGCAATGGATGTAATGGGTGAGTAATCAGCCTGGTTCCGGGTCATGCTTCCTCCCGCAAAAACACCGCTGACTTCTGTGGACAAAGTCTGCAGATCAATTTCCAAAGACTGAGTCTTCCCTGTAGCAACCATCCCCGCTTGCATTGTTCCCATTCCAAGAAAGACAGCATCATATGCATCAATGATTGTGTCAAACGGCTTGTCGCGTCCTATTTCACAGCCCATAAAAAACTGGATTCCAGTACTTTTTAAAAAGTCAAAGTCTTCATCAATCAGTTGTTTGGGTAACCTTTCAGAAGAAAAACCCCTGATTTGCCCCCCTATTTCAGCCTTTTTTTCATATACGTGCACCACATGCCCTTTTTCATACAGAAGCAAGGCTGCTGTTAATCCGCTGAGTCCTGCGCCAATCACCGCCACTCGATGATCGGTTTTTTTGAAAATCCTGATTTTTTTGGTTGCGATGATTCCCAACGTCGTACAGGTTTTTTCGATTTCTCTGATCTGCAGGGAACCTCCCATTTCTTTTCTCATGCAGACATCCTGACATGGCTGATCACACACGCTGCTGATGATGCGTGGAAAGGGGATCTTCTTCTGATAAACCCGCAGTGCTTCTTCCAGCTCGCCTTTTTGCATATGTAACATCATCTGTTTTACATCCACGTGAACAGGACAACGGGACTCACAGGCAGGTGGATCACTCTGGGTACATCGATCTTCATAAGCCCTGATTTCCGTGCGCTTCATGCAACGTCACTCCTTAAAAGCTGAAAGGCAGTTCACACAGCCCTTTCATTTCACTATCCGCCATGATGTAAAGGCAGGGGAATCATACGCTGACATTTCCCCTGCTCGTTTCCTCCCATCAGGTCTTCAGCAATACCAGGAACATCTGAGATGATTATTCAATTTCCTGAAGGGCAGCCAATACTTTTTCCGGCAACGCTGGAAGTTCCCGAATACGGGCCCCGCATGCCTGATAAATGGCATTGATAATGGAGGCATGGGGAGAACTCAATGGCAGCTCACCAACACCGGATGCTCCAAAGGGGCCATGCTCTCTGGGTGTTTCAAAATACACCACTTCCATTTCATCCGGCGCATCCATGATGGTGGGTATGCCGCAGCGGGCCAGATTCGTGTGCCGGGACAAGTCCTCAAAATCTTCTGAGAGCGCCAGCCCAATGCCTTGAACCAAACCGCCATACATCTGTCCATCCACCACCGTCTTATTGATGATCGTCCCACAGTCAGTCACCAATGTCATTTTGTTCACGGTTGTTTTACCTGTGGTCACATCCACTTCAACCTCTGACATGACAATGCCATACATGTACTGCATCATTGGTGTTCCCTGGCCCGTATCCTTGTCAATCATCGCACAGTATGCACCTGAAGCAAAGTTGCCCACATACCTCAGATCAAGCCCTTCGTTGGCCATTTCTTCATAAGATCGGAAAGTGCCATCTTCTTTTTTCATCGCTTCAATCAACTTTTCACAGGCGTGTTTGATGGCATTTCCGAAGAATACCTGTCCACGACTGCCTGCAGAAACACCACCGTCAGGGCAAATGGCTGTATCATTCATCACCAGCTGTATTTTTTCCAGCGGAATCCCCAAAGGTCTTAATGATTCATGAGCAATCGCCAATGTACCCATGTCTGATCCCTGTCCATGGTCTTGCCAGCAATTGTAAATGGCTACCCCTCCGGCTGGCAAAAGCTCGGCCCAGGCTTCTGAAAAGTCTGCAAAGTCACCGCCTACACAATAGTTTGCCAGTGATAATCCCACACCATATTTTTTCGTTTCTGCTGACTTGGCTTTCGCCTCTTTAACTGCTTTCTCATAATGCGGTCTCAGATAATCAAACATCTCCGGCCAGGTGAACACCTCTGGCGTGGCACCCACCGGTGTGGTGGCCCCTGGTCGATAAACGTTCTTATAGCGCATTTCAAAAGGATCCATTCCCATCTTCGCTGCCAACTCATCCACCAGACATTCACTGGCAAAAAGGGCCTGTGGCGATCCGTATGATCTGAATGCTGTTCCATAGGCATGATTGGTGCACACAGCCGATGATTTGCCCCGAATATTTTTGATATCATAACCGGCACCCACAAACATATTGCCTTTGAATGCCAGGCAGTCGCCCCATTCAGAGTAGGCTCCGTGATCAAAAATGATATCGTATTCCATTCCTGTCAGCATGCCTTCTTCATCAGCTGCCATACGAATATCTGTATAAGATGAAGAACGTTTGCCCGTATAGGTAATGGTCTGGAACATATCAAATTCAAGATAGCACGGTTTTCCCGTTGCCATGACGGCAACACCCAACAATGCTTCATTGGTTGGACTCAGCTTATAACCAAAGGTGGCTCCCATATTGTTTTGAATCAGTCTGATATTTTCTGCTTCGATTCCCAATGCTTCCCGAATCATTTCAATGTGTACATACAGGCAAATGCTTTTGGAATGGATGGTCAGTCTGCCCTCTTCATCATAATAACCAAATCCCACATCGGGTTCTAAAATCAGGTGAGGCTGCCTGGTGGTATAATAGCTGGCTTCGGCAACATGTGCTGCTTTTTCAAAGATTGGCTTCGTCTCTTCACCCTTGATGGTTGGCTGTTCGAAATACACATTGGGTGTACCGGGGTGAATTTCAATGGCATCATCTGCCATTGCCTCAGGCGCATTCATATAGGCTGGTAACTCTTCCAGCTCCACCACGACTTTTTCCGCAGCCGCTTTTGCATGTTCAGGTGTGTCGGCACAGACAATGGCCAGTGCATCTCCAAACTGGAACACTTTTTCGTCACACAGAATTGGTCTGTCAAAGCCATCGCCTTTGTTCCATGGGAACAGCGCCATGCCATTGATTCGATTGGTCCCTTGAACATCCTTATGTGTTAAAACAGCTTCCACCCCTGGCATTTTCTCAGCTTCGCTGGTATCAATGCTCTTGATAAGGGCGTGTGACACTTTTGCCTGTACCAGTTCAAGATGCAGTGTCTCTGGGGGCATTTTAAGTCCCAGATCTGCACCATAATCGTACGTTCCGCTGACTTTTGCCAGTGCTGAAGGCCGGGGGATCCATGAGCCTAAAATCGAGTCGCCTGCTTTGTGTTGGTAAAGCAGGGCTTCCACATCCATTTCACCACGGATCACTTTGGCTGCATCCATGACTGCATCAACAATGGGCTTATAGCCTGTGCACCGACACACATTTCTGTGCTTCTGGAACCATTCTCTTACTTCCTGCCTTGTTGGTGACTGGTTCTCTTCCAGCAGCCCTTTGGCCGAAACAATAAATCCAGGAGTACAGAAACCGCATTGAGCAGAACCATGTTTGGCAAAGGCCACCTGCAATGGATGCATGTGATCTTTGTTTCCAACGCCTTCGATGGTGGTAATGATGGAACCGTTTTCCACTTTTTTCATTTTAACAACACAGGATCGCACCACTTTACCGTTAAGAATCACTGAACAAATACCGCACTGTCCGGCTTTACATCCTACTTTTGTACCCGTTAGTCCAAGCTGCTTTCGGATGACATTGGAGAGAAGATCTTCAGAATCAACGACTAAACTGATTTCATTCCCATTGACATGAAGCACTTTTCGACACATTTTTTTCATTTCTTCTGCCATTTTGCACCAGCCTCCTTTTTGTGTGGAACATATGACCTTCCATCTTATCTGTGTCTTGTATCGACCCCTTTCAGAGTATCCATTCAATCGCTGTCAACCCTCTTCTCTCTTACCTTTGCTGTTTCTTATTTCACTTTGACCATAGAGAGCTCCATGTTCATGGCTGTGAGATTCACCCTCTGCATGGGTGAAGAGTTCCAGCTGCCGGCCAGCCATTTTTTCAACTGCCTCCAAAACAGTCAGACCTGTCCCTTTATAACGGGTAACCTGCTCTTTTGCCAGAATATCAAATCCTTCTTTTTCAATGATTCCAGAGATCACAGCTTCACAGTCATTTTCAACAATCAGCAATGCCAGTTCCAGTATAGATGCTGTTTTCGGCATCGGATCAGCTGTCATCAACTCACCGGTATCGTCATCCAGTTCAAGAATAAAAAGTGTATCCTCGGTCTGCAGACGCTTTCCGATGACAGCCTTTGTGTCGCAACCATGTGCTGCGGCAGCAATTTTCATGATTATGCCTCCCCATCCCAGGCAGAAATAGTTAATTAATTAACAATTTAATTTAAAACCACTCTCTTTTTTCCACATTTATTCATCTCATTATTGATACCAATTGTTCTTCTATCAATCAGCAGAAGTGTACTCCTTCGGCAAATATCGACCTATCAAAAGTGCCAGCATTCCTCCCAGCATTGCAGTATAAAACTGAGGCAGAGAAAAAGCATGAATCAGCCTGTCCGGCATTCCAGGCATAAACTGAGCAGCAATCAAACGAATAGAAGACGCCATGATGGCGTATTTAAACAACGCTGCTGCCACCAGCGCCATCATTTGATTGATTCGTTTCATCTTGATTGCAGCCCCATAAAAAACAGTGATAAACGCCGCATTCCCCAGCACCACAACAGGTACCAGCAAAGGCATTGGCATAATGCCAAGCATAAATGCCATTACCGGGGTTATACAGCCGATCATTACCGCGTGGAAAGGACCCACAGTCAACACGGCCAACAGCAAGGTCATATTGACTAAAGGCCCTACAACTGGTTGGGCAAATGGCATGAACCCAATTTGAAAAATAAGTGCCAAGGCCAATAATACTGCTGATTTCGTTAATTGGTGATGAAGTATGCCGGCATTTTTTTGTACAGGTTCTGTCATTGGAAATCACCATCCTTTTCATATTAGAGAACATCTGTTAAAGCACACAAAAAACTCCCTTGTTGTGCAAAGGAGTTTTGAACCGTTCCATTAAACGGCACCGCAACCAAAGACGTGAAATCCTGCCTACGCCTCAGCCATTTCCTCCTTTCCACACTGGGAGGCACTGCCGTTTCCAGCAATACCCTACAGGCTAGAAAACCATGACTTGTGTTGTAGGTTTTCTAGCTCGGAGTCATTCTATGAAGATTGATTAAATGATAGCAAAGAACGATCAGATTGTCAATCTATTATCATTTTTCCCTCAATTATAACATTTGCGTCATTTTTTTAGTAGTTTTTTTCAGCATTCGTGAAAATGCTATTCGTTGGCTCTTTTTCTCCTGCCAAAGCACACATGATACTTATGATGGTTCGATTTTTCCAACGTTAAATGTGACAAGCCCCTTATTCTTGACAATTCACTTCGATTTCGACAAGATTGCCCAGAAACCAGGGTTGATTATCATCACTGGGGTCACCCTTCCGTTGTCCCATGAACAGTCTTGGACGCTGTCGGTCATAATCGTCTTCCGTCAGTGGGCGCGGTGTCCACTGGACTGGCCCTTGCGGTACCTGATCATCAAACATTGCAGCTGCATAAAGAGCAATCACAGGGTCAACCCTGGTTTCGTTGGCGAGGGTGAGGCCGGGGTAATAATAACGGTTGGTCAGTGCTCCCAGCGATGATTGATAAGTGAGCCCGTCGCTGGCGAAGAAGGTTATGGCAAGTTGAGGATTGACCGTCACATCACCTGTCTGAAGCAACCCCAGAAGAGAATACCCTTTCACTCGCCAGATTTTGTGAAATCCCAAATGATTGTTGGATGAGAAAAAAACTTCCTGAAAGTGTTGATTTGCCAGTGTCCACTGAGATGGGTTCAGCACCACTGGTCGCTTTAAGGCCGTTCCAGAAACCACGACACTTCCCGGTTCATGGGCCGGATCATAATAATCCTTCAATGATTTCACTCCTTTCGTTCCTGTCCCACCACAATACGCACCAGCTCCCTGAGAAACATTGGCTGATTAATATCACTGGGATGATCCTGTTGCTGCCCCATGTATAGCCTGGGCCACTGAGGGTCACGATCTGAAGCTGTCAGCTCTTGGGTCTGCCAGTGCACTGGCGGTTGTGGTTCAATGGCATCGAAGACTTCTTTTCGATAGAAGCCGATGAGCGGTCCAATGAGCTGGCCTGTATCTGTCGTTAAGTCTGAGAAGTAGTAGCGATTCTGAAGAGAGCTCCACTTCTCGCTGTAAATCACCCCATCAGCAGATTCAAAGGTGATCAAGTAATCCTCATCAGTTTTTAATCCAGCTTCTTTCAAAAGGGATCCCAGGTCATACCCTTTCACCAACCATATTTTATGGAATCCCAAATTATTATTGGAAGAATAATAGCGTTCTGTCCACCAGGGGTGATTCAACTGCCATTCAGAAGGATTCAGCACCAGCTCATTTTCCAATCCGTCTCCAGTAATGATAAGTGCCCCCGGTTCAGCTTGAACCCGAGGTGTCATCTCCCGAAACTCTTTTTCAGAAGCTTCCACTGGTTCATAATCTTCGGAAGAAACTATGATTTTAGACCCTTCTGATTCGTTATCATCAGAGTGGCTGTTAGTGGCTTCAATTTTGTCAGTTTCGTCAACTGCTTTTCCAGCCTCATGAAAATCCTTGGGATCACTGGATTCAACTGCTTCGTCAGGTGCCTCCAACTCGTCAGGCACATGGATTTCTTCCACCGCTTCAGAAACTTGCTGTTCAGCAGCAGTCTCCCGCGTTACTTCTTCTGCCGGTTCCACCTCTTTTTCTATTCCGCAGCCGGTCATGCAGCTCATCATCAGCAACAGTAACAGCAACACGCCTGCCATAAAAATGGTCTTGCCCGCCAAACAGCCACATCTGCGCCAATGAGTCATCCTCACGCCATCAACCCCTTCCATCATACCATCTTATCTCAAAGCCGCCCAGATGATTCCAAAAACCAGGGGAATCACAGCCATCCCCCTTTTCTCTGCTTTTGACATTAACAGCGTTTCCCGATACTCTCTGTGATCCGTCAAACCAAAAGCTCTTATTTCCATGGATACCGTCAGTGTATCCACTCTTCCCAGTACCGAGATCACCAATGGTACTAACAAGTATCGAATACTGCGCACCAGTTTGGCAGGCGATAACCCCTCAAGATCGATTCCTTTGGCCATCTGAGCGTTTTTGATTTGATTTAGTTCCAGATGAAACAGCGGGATGAATCTCAGTGCTGTGATCAGCATGAAGCCTGCCCGATAAGGAAGACCAGCCTGCATCAGTGTGTACGCCAGTTGATTGGGATTCGTGATGGCAACAAACAAATAGCTTGATCCGATGACATTGATAAAGCGAAATACCATTGCCAGCCCTCCCAGAAGCCCTTCCGACCAAACTTCAAATGAAAAAAAACTCCCCTGGAAATGCCAGAGAAGCACTCCCGTTCTAACCCATAATACCTGGGCCAGCAACATCATTAACCCAAACAGCAGGATCCACCGCAATTTGCGAATAAAGAAATCCCATCCCAATCCTGCTGCTCCATAAGCACTGATGAGAATGACCAATAACAACATTCCTCCAGCCACAGAGGTCACCAGCATGGCACAGATGCTAAAGCTAATCAGCAGCATCAATTTGACACCTGGATGAACTCGATGCAGCGATGAAGTTCCTTCCACATAACTCAGTCCCGGAAAAAACCCCTTCGATATCGGCGAACTCGTTTTACTTTTTGGTGAACAGGCTGCCTTCATCAGTCTCCCCCTTCTTCACCGATCTGCACATGTCCACAGGCTGGCAGGTATTCATGGTGTCCTTGGGCTTTCAACATTTGAAAGGCCTCTGCCGTAGGTGCATCAATAGCGATGCTTCCATCCTTCACAAACAGGATCCGTTGGCAGAAAGTTTCCACCACTGCCGGTTCGTGACATACCATCAGTACTGATCCACCCTGCCTTCGATGATACTGAAGCACATTCATCAAAGTCAGCATCCGTTCTCGGTCCTGGCCCACCAATGGTTCATCAAGAATAAGGAGAGATGGACCATAGGCCAGCACCGACACCAATGCCAATCTCTTTTTTTCTCCCAGACTGAGGGTAAAGGGATTCTTCTCCCGATATTGGATCAGATGGAAATCCTCCAATAGATTTCCGGTTATCTCCTCAACAGCGTCAGAAGAAGTCTCGCTGAGAAAGGAGGCCGGCAGCAGCGCTTCACGCCATACACTGTTTTCAAATAACTGGTGATGGGGATTTTGAAAAACCAGTCCCATATGCCGGGCACGATAAGCTACTTTTTTCCCAGTCATCTCTTCCTGCTGAAACCAGATTTTTCCTCCAGAAGGTTTGATGATTCCAAGTAAAGAAAGGATCAACGTGGTTTTGCCACTCCCATTGTCACCCATAAGGGCAACGGTTTCACCTGGCGAAAGTTGAAAGCTCACATCTGACAAAACCACTCGGTCTTCATACCCTGCCTGAAGATGTTCCACACTGAGCAAGGCTTGCTCAGCCACAGATACTTCTTCGTCACTTGCCTTACTGTGCCTGCTTTGATCGCATGATTCGAAGGCCTCAGGTACATAGCTGGTTTGAGATGCCGCCTCCAACCCTCCCTGGAGCATTACAGCCCTGTCAATGCTACTTGCAATCCTTCCTTGATCCATCCGGATCAATCGGTCCGTCCATGGCAGCACCTGTTCCAGTCGGTGTTCAATAATCACCAGAGAAACGGCCTGTTCCCGCTGCAGTTTCGCCAGCACTTGCAGCACTTCCCTGGTGCAACGGGGGTCCAGATTGGCGGTGGGTTCATCCAAAATCAGGAGAGCAGGTTTCATGGCCAGTACCGAAGCAATGGCGACACGTTGTTTTTCTCCTCCTGATAAGGTGTGCACCTGACGATGAAACAAATGCATACCATCCACTGCCTCGAGAGATGTGATGACTCGGCTTCGAATCTCTTCCGGCGGTACACACAGATTTTCGGGACCAAAGGCCACCTCATCAGCGACGGTGAGGGTGCAGAGCTGCCCCTCGGGATCTTGCTGAACAAGTCCCACAATTCCCGAAAGCCCTCCCTCAGGGTACTTACGGGTATCGTGTCCCTGAATCAGTACTTCCCCCATCATTTCTCCCGGAAAAGCAGTGGGGATAAAACCGGCGAGGCACATGGCCAGCGTGGACTTGCCACACCCACTGGGTCCCGTAATGGTGATAAACTCCCCAGGGTAAAGACGTAGATCCACCTGTGATAATGCAGCATTCTGTTCCCCTTGATACGTAAACGTAAGTTGATTGATTTCAATCACAGGTGTCATCTCTTTTTTCCCTCTCTGCATTTGGCCTTACTATTGACGTTCTCCAACCGATTATCGGACCACAAGACGATTCACCATTTTAACCCAATGGCCGCCAGGGTAAGCGCCGGCTATCAGTCTTAGTGTGTCTGATTCTTCAATCAAAACCATTTCATGGTCATCCATCACGTCCTGCAAATTGAAAGTCACTGTATAGCCGTCTGAAGCAATCACTTCCAAAGTAACAGCATCAGGCAATGGTTCCACCTGTTTCAGGATTACCCATATGGGGATGCCTGTGTATTCCTGAGGTGGCACATGGGTGATCTCACCAATCAGCTCTGCTGTAATGGTGGTGGTTGCATCGGACATTTGTGACAGGTTCAGGGTCGCCGGATTCTCCACAGCCCCTTCCACCCGCAGAGCTGGCCCTCTGCCCGGCAGTTCGAACACGAAGGTAAAGTAGTAGAGTGCTCCTGCAGATAAGGCAAGGGTCAGCCCCAGAGTGATCCAGTGCCTTCCTTTCAACCGCTGACGTTTGTGATCAGCCTGAAAATCATGGCTGGCAGCACCACTCATACGAATGGGACGTGCCTGAAAAACCATTTCCATAACACTCATGGCAAAGCTTCCTCCCAACAATGCGCCAGAAAAAAAAGCCAGAGTGCTGATGAAAAAGAGATAGGTGATGGGCGCTCCCGAAAAGTAGAGGAGCTGAAACATCACCACATTGGAAGCAGCAGCCAGTCCACCGGCGAGCATATAAGCCGGCAGTGAATGACGCCGCCACAGCAGCAGGACCACTTCCACCAGAAATCCCTGTACCAACGAGATCATGACGATTACTACGCCATGAGTACTCCCTGTGAGAAGTTCAATGACTCCTTTCAATAATCCGGCCATCGTGGCAGCCCCTGGTTTACGCACCAATCCTGCCGCCAGCACAATCCAAAATACATGCAACCCGGCAACAAATTGACCTGCACCAAAGGGAACCCCCAGCATCCGATTTAGCAAATTTCCCAGGTAGCCCACATAGGTGCTCATCACACCTCCCAATCCGCTGAGGATGGCAATGATCAGCAAGTCACGGTTGTGCCAGTAGCGCGCTTTTCCTGAGTCAGTCTTTAAGGTGTTGTTTCTTGTTGATTCCATGGAATCACCTCCAGGCGGTTGACCATTCGAACCCATACACTGCCTGCTGATAAATAATCATGCCCTCCCAAACCTGGCAATGAAGTCTTCAGCAGATTCTCGTTATCAAACACACCATCATCCGGTAAAAAAGCTATTCGGTAGCCATCTTCCCATTCGGGTAAAGTTGATTGATTATAGGCGATAGCCAACACCATATCTCCCTGTTCATCGTACCATCCCGATGACTCAGGATACACATTTTCATAGGCAAAATCCTGTCGATAGCCATCCCAGGAATGAACCCGCAGGAAATCATCAAGTGTCATACCCCCCACCAAGTCAACCAGGTCTTTCACTGGAACACCACGGTAAGTTCCTTCTCCCCGAAAATTGCCATGAAAATTCTGAAAGCTTCCCTTTCGTGATAAAACAGCCATTTCATCCAGGGTATCCGCTGGCAGAATGAGATCACCTTTGCTGCCAGTGATCACCACATCAGTGCTGCGCGGAGGCGCTTCCACTGGAATCGGTGTCACCAGCAAAGGTTTTGCCAGAGTGACCAACGTATAGTGATAAAAACCACCTTCATCTTCTGATGCATAGAGCCGGGCACCAGCACCACCACTGATCACATGGTCGACTCCTGCTTCATTGCGATGATGGAACAAATGCACATGACCGGCAAAAACTCCCTGAACCTTCAGTTCAGGCTCAGCTATCAGTTCATAGAAGGCCTCTGCTCCACCGATATCAAGAAAGCCATGGCTGCGACCCCGGGGATCCGCTGGCGGACAGTGCATGAACAAGAGTTGCTGGGTGTCTTTCACGTGGTTTAACTGTGCTTCCAGTCGACTGAGTTGCTCCCCTGTCATGTTCAGGGAAGAAGTATCCAACAGAAGAAACTTGAAATCTCCCAATTGAAAGCCGGTTTCCCGGGGACCTATCAATGATTCAAAGTATGCCATTCCATCTCCTCTGACATCGTGATTGCCAGGCACCGCATACCAGGGAATGGTCAGGGCTTCCATGGTCTCCAGAAAGGCACTGTATTCTTCCGGTTGTCCTGATGGCACCAGATCGCCCAGATGGATAAGAAGGCTTGCTTCGGTTTCATTGATTTCTTCAATGATCCGAGCCAGCACATCATCGTTTCCCTGATTGTCGCCCACAACCGCCATGATCAGGGGTTTCTGTGGCAGGTTCCGGCTCCAGTCTGCATAAATGCTCTGAGGTTCAGATGTCAACGGCACCTGCATCATAACAGAAGTAGGTGTGAGGGTTTCAAAGGCGACAGGCGTCATCCTTGTTGTCTCTCCTGTTTGTTCATGGATCACCTGAAGATGAGCTGCCCATACATTTTTCAGATTTATTCTCATCATTTGTCCATCTTTTTCAGCTTCCGGTAAGTGGATGATGGTTTCAGGCGCTGTTGCGCGAACCTGAAGCTTATCTTTCTCATGAGCAGTCACCACTCCTCCGATGACACCTACTTCAACGTTTTTTTCAGCCAGTGGAACACAGGCGCAGCAGGCAAACAGGATCACCAGTAAACCAGTCAGTACCCAATGATAGGGAGTTGTCAGCCGTTCATTATGGCTATTAGCACTTTGCAGGTCTCTCATTTCAAAATCCTCTCCATCACTTAACTTCCAATGTGATGATATGTCTCACCCAATAAGGTTTGTTCACATCACCTGGCTCCCGTTGACCAATCACCAGCTGGAATGGATTTCCTTGATCCGGGTCAAAGGCCTGACCCGCCTGTTCCCAGGCAATGATCATGGGATAGGTGCTATCAGGATTTTGCTCGTCCAGATAGTCTTTCCGTTGAACCTCTTCCAATGTGTACGTCACCTGATAGCCATCTTCAGCTACAATGGTCACCTGGGTGGCATCAGTCTTCAGTTGAACGGTTTCCTGCAGCAAATGCCACAGCCAGACGCCTTTGAAAGCAGTGTATTCCCTTGTTCCGTAAGAGTTTAGGGAAAAGAAGTCGGCTTCCACCAATCCGGCCTCCATTCCTTTCATTTGTTCCAGGCTTACCTTTGCAGGAGCCAGAATGCCTTCCCCATTGATTTCGATTACAGCCTTGTCGTCCCCGGTTTTTTCACTGCGACAACCATTTGTAAATAAAACAGTCAGCAGCAGTATACCCAGTAATAATCGAAGCCATTTCTTATGAGCAGAGGTGTATCCTATGGTCATTCCGTATTCGCCGCCTTCCTGTTACCTTTGGTTCCTCTTTCTCATCTGCCTTCAGGATTCAGCTTCAGGCAAATTTCAGTCCATCCACGCCAAACAGGAAGGAAGCAGCGAATCGCGCCACCTCCTTCAACTGTCATGGTCCATCAACTCAGCACCTATCGTTTACGGCGCATCCTTCACCATCATTCTCATTGATTCCTGATGCCGTTTCACTTGGAAAATCCGAACACGCCTTTAACAATCCCTCCGTTGGTGCCGACCCACAAATGGCCATCAGGTGATTCTGTCACCGTCCAAATACTGTCAAAAGAAGCCAAAGGAAGGATGTTTTCAGAATGATTCACCGTGATGGTGCCATTGAGACTTCGATGATACAAACCACTTTGAGTGGTTCCGATCCAAATTCCATTTCCACTTTTGTCAGGATATATGAGCCGTATGCTGTCTTCATCAGTCAGATGTGGCAGCAGTTCCCGGTCGCTGTGATAGATGGTTCGATTCCCTCGCGGGTCTATATAGTCGTTTTTTCCGAACCGGGAAATCCAAACGCCACCCTGAAGGTCAGGTGCAATTTCTCGAATCCAGCTGCCTGAGAACTCGCCCGAATCATTAGAGTACACTGTTATTTCACCGCTTCGATTTCTGTAAGCATAGCCACCCTGATACCCCGCTTCAGTCTCTTTTGGGTAGAAACCCATCCACAATCCGCCCTGATCATCAGGGGTCAGTACCGTCACTGAGCTGGCTGGCAATGATTCATCTGTCATCAGCTGCCAATCACCGCCTGCCGAACGATATAATGGTCCTGCTGCCGTTCCAAACCACATGCCGCCCCGGGAATCCTGTGCAATGGCCTGGGCAAAGTCAGTTCCTGTGGGTAAGGCATCGGCACTGGTGTATACCTGCCATTCTTCCCCTTTTTTCTCCACAATTCCCATTCCAGACTCAGGACTTCCACCAACAAACCATACACCGCCGCTGGCATCAACGGCAATATCATAGACAGTATCGTGGGGCAATGGGCTGTTCTGCTGATTGAAAAGGGTCCAGCCCCCAGCGGCATGACGGTAAGCTGCTCCACCGCCATTGGTTCCCACCCAGAGACCTCCCTGCTGATCAGTGGAGATGACCCTCACGCTGGCCCAGGGGAGCCCCTCTCCGGTATCATTTCGATGGCTTTCCCAAGTGTACCCTGGGGTACGTTCCATGGAAGGTAATCCCGCGGAAGCATTGCTCGTTGCCATGGGCAGCTCATCCGCCTGCAAATCTTTTTCCAACGGCTCTTCATACTCACCTGTGCCCACCACGATGCAGTCAACCCACTTGGTCCACATGGACTCATTTTCTTCCACATACAACCGCAGCGGTCCATATTCATTATTGTGCACATACCCTTCACTGTGAGCATGCGGTACCAGCGGGTATCCGTTAAGTGCGTATCCAAGAAGTACTTCTTTCCTTTCTCCCCGGCTGTTCACCATGCCATTCATCACATCATTGGTCACCTGCAGCTGATTGTAGCCAGGCCCTGCGTACACTCGAATCCCACTGGGAACGCTGACACCGTCAGTCAGTTCCACCACTTCTTTGATCAGATTCCAGAGCACCAGTCCTTCCACTTCAGCAGTGCCGGAAATCACATCACGTATGATATGCTCATCCAGAGCCTGAAGCTGTCTCAAACTAAAAGTGCGGGGTTCTTTCACCTGTGAACCGGTGATCCGAAGAACAGGAATGTCCAGATACTGTGTGTACATGCCCACGTTGTGTTTCCAGCTGTCACCCGCTGCTGCAGTCACTTTGATCTCAGTCACATTGCGGACCATTTTGCCACTGTTCTGGTCACCTTTTTCTGTCTGGCCGATCACCAGGCGCAATGGACCGCCACTATTATCAACTGTCGACACATAGCCTTCTGAAGTGTCATCCGGCACCAAAGGCGTTTCATTTTTGCCATAGGCCAAAAGAACCAACAGGTCATTGGCACCACTGGCTTCATTGATGTAGTCTCTTTTACCAATCTCTTCCAGCAAGAAAGTGCGGCTATAACCGTCGGCAGCCACCACTGTCACCTCATTGGCTCCCGCCGTCAAGCCCACTTCCTGTCGAAGATATTCGTAGAGATCAATTCCCCGATATGTTTCTCTGGTTTGATGATTGTTTCTGTCAACTATAGCGTAGTCTGCCATGGTGATATATTGCTGCATCAGCTCCAGTTCAGCCAGTGTGATGACAGTTGCCTGCCTGACACCAGTCCCGGTGAAAGAAATGGTTTCATCTGCATACTGGTCATATGGCATGGATAGATGCGCCCAGTGATCTTTCTCCACCTGCACCCTGATACTGATAATCTGGTCAAGATGATGCCCGGGTCTCCCTTGTTGCGATTGACCAAAAATCACCTTCAGTGGACCGCCTTGATTATGAATGGAGCCACCTTGATAACCATCACTTTCAGCGGTTTCAACCAGTGGATATCCATTTTTCCCAAAAGCAAGCAGCGGATGGAGGTTGTTGGAACCATTGACTTCATTAAAGTAGTCTTTTTTTAATATGTCTGCCAGCGTCACCGTCAGCGTTTCGCCGACCACATTCTCGAAGGTGACCGTCCCCATGGTTCCTGGCAGTCCGATTTTTTCGAACAACAGCTGACCAAGCCCAATCCCTTCATAAAGATCAGAAACCAGATCCTTCTGATCATCATCTTGAGTGACGTAATAAGCTTTCACCCGTGAAGCATCCCTTTCTCTGGGAGTGCCACCATATACCAACTCTTCTACTTTGGACAGATTCATTTTTTCTGATGATACCTTCACACCTTCCTCATCAACCACTTCCAGACTCAACGACCACTCATTCAGCTGTGTGTATGGAGCTGTCTGGTGGGTGGTATGATCCGCAGGATCCCCGATTATCACTCTTTTGGCAAGCTTCACCTGATGAGATCCATTGGTGTGGTCATAGCTTCGCTTGCCAAAAATAATGCGTAACGGTCCGTCAGCATTCCGAAGGCCTGAGTTGTGCCCTTCATCTGATGGATGCAGTACATAGGGGTATCCATCGAATCCATACGCCACCATGACTGGGTATCCACTCTTTAACGCCGGCACATTGCTTCCGTCGAACTCACCATCGCCCTGATCCAGGGCATCCTTTTCATAGTACCCCCATCGGTCATGGTGCTTCAAGTCACCCACAGTCACCGGCGGAATCTGGTAATAATCCGCCGCAATAAAGGTGACCGGTGTGGCTTCATCAATGTTTTCATCCATTCCGGAAGCCAGCAACAGGTCCCAAAGGGGTATTCCTTTATACGTATTGTAATACCAATAGTGTTCACTATTGGACAAACTGTATTCCTTTTCAAGGTGCAGGGCCGCCATTGATTCCAGCTCTGCCACTGTGTAGTTCACTTCTTTTCCAAGCCCACTGCCCGACAGGGCAAATATATTATTTGTCAGCTTTGGATCATTGTAAGGAGGCACTGCATGCTCAAAGCCTGGTCGGGTATTCTCCTCCACATAAAGATACGCCACATTGGTGAAAGCCACCGGCTTTTCTCCAGGCGCCGGATGATAAACAAGTTTAAAACATCCATTATCATTGGCTGCGACGGCCTGGTAACCGGCATCTGTCCGCTCATAAACCAGTGGTACTTCGTTAATGCCATAAGCCACCATCATTCCCCGCTGTTGGTCTCTAATTTCATCAAGGGTGAAAGAAGCAATGATTCTCCGGTTCACATCCCTAAAAACCACTTTACCAAGATTCTCTCGCAACGTTACAAAATGATCCAACAGATGCGCCACCCGAACGCCTTCATATTGATTAGAACGAAGAACACCATTCATCATTTCCTGATATGTATCCCGATGGATGCCGGCGATTTCTTCTTCAATTTGTCGCAGAGACAAAGCCCGGTAAGACTCCACTCCTGGGCCTTCAATGGTCATGGTGGCTCCTGTAATTGAATCAATATGATAAGGAGCACCTTCATAGGAAGTGTGCCGGTAAGGACTGTTTCCAAATGCGTCTGCCGATGCAGCCGGCATCGAACCTGTTGAGGCAGCCGACCGTTCCTCACCCACAACAATGCGCCTCAGGTCGCGGATGAAATTCATCTGATTAATGTCACTGACTTTTCCGGATTCCTGACCCAGATACAAACGCGGCCCTTCAGGGTCAAGGTCTGCTATTGACAATTTCATTTCAGACCAGGCCACAGGTGCTTTCAGTTCATTCCCCGGAACATCCAACAGTTCTGTTCGAAAACTGCCAATCACGGGGGCCACTTTCACTGCATTACCTGGCATCATGTCTGGATGAGTCGACAATGCCATTAACTCATCAACCGTCCAGGTCCGCTTAAATCCATCAGCAGCAATGAACGTAATCTTTTGTGCCCCACCACCTTTTAACCCAGCTTCCTCCAGCAGTGAAAACAAGTCAAACCCTTTGACCTGCCAAATTTTATGGAAATTGAAATTGTTGTTGGAAGAAAAAATGCGTTCCACCATCTGAGGATGATTGACGTTTTGCCAGTCAGACTGGGTTAGCGTCACCTCACGCTCCACCCCTGTTCCGGTGATGACAAGAGATCCAGACGCTGCGTTGGCTCGAAGAACTTCCACAGGAAAACCCGTCAACAGCGAGGTCAGGACCAGTGCCATGGTCAAGATCAAGGCAATAAGTTGTTTGGAAAGATTTCTTTTCATGGAATTCATGATGGCACCTCACTTTTATTGTCTAACACCCGGCAATCTTATAGGATCGCCGGGTGTAGTTTCGAATAACTCGCAATGGTTGATTAATAGAGGGTTTTAAAAATCACTGTAGCTGCTTCTGCCCTATTGACTGTTCTGGCAGGCTCAAAATCCTCTCCAATAAAATCCTGAAAAACTCCCTGAGCTTCCAACCAGGCCACTTGATGAGCTGCCCAGGCTGGCACCGCCTCTTTATCCGCGTAATCAGATTTTTCCATGACAAATTTAGCCATACGCTGCTGTTCCACCACACCGTTTTCAACTGCTGCTTTACCGGTAACAACGGCCAGCTCCTGGCGGCTGATCACCTGGTCTGGTTTGAAGGTGCCATCTGGATACCCGCTGAAAATCCCCGCATCGACAGCTGCCTGTACATGGGAAGCAAACCAGTCACTTTCTTTCACATCTGAAAAGCCGCCCCGGTAGGTTGTGGGTTCATGCCCCAGCGCTTTCACCATGATAGTGGCAATTTGTGCCCGTGTCAGGCTTTCGGCAGGTGCAAAGCGTCCATCTCCCATACCTGAGATAACTCCCTGGTTCACCAGTCCTTCAATGGCCGTTGTGGCATAGGCAAATGTTGGGGTAATGTCTGTGAAACTGATGGCAGGACTCTCATCGCCGCTCTCTTCAAGTTCCATTTCAGGCGTTTCATCTTCTGTCTCTTCTGCAGCCTCAGTTTCTGCAGCTTCTTCATTCTCTGAAACAGCCAACGCACCGTCAACTTCAATTCGCTCAATCATCTTGAAAACTGTTCCAAATTCCCCTGTTTCTTTTACTTTACGATAAACAATGATTTCTTGAGTTTCTGGATTGTCATCTTCATCAATCATTACACCATCCACCTCATAGGCCAGCACATACTGAAGTGCTGCATCTAATACATCTTCAAGGGGCTGTGGCTCAATGGGATATCCGTCTGAAGCTGTGAAAGAGACCGTTCCCGTCACAGCAGTCACACCAGCGGCCTCGGTGAGTACGTATGCCAGGCTGACACCTTTCACCGCAGCTGTTTTTTCACCGGCCCGGCTGTTATACACATAGGCTTCGTTAATCTGGGCTTCAGCAGGCATGGCTTTTAAATCATCAATGGAAAGCTGAAGCACCTCTGCTACTCCTGAACCGCTGATTTCAACCGCATAATCCTGTTTGTCCAGCGCAAATGTTGTTAAGGGTGAAAAAAGCAGCAACAATACCAGTAACCATGTCATCCATCTGCATTTACCATTCATCATATCCGTCATCACAATTGCTCCTTTCAAATGGCTGCCCACGGCAGTTAAGTCTATTTTTATTAATATTCAAACTATTTGTAGGATATTTTTTACTCTGAGATTTCGAATACACATTCACCTGTTATCCAAGAAAAAGTTGTTCCTGCTGGTGATGCCTCCGGTGAATTAATTTGCTGATTTTTTCTTCAAGGTATTGACCGAGTATGCGTTCATCCAGCCTCAGCAACTGGATAGCTGCTTCTCTTAGCTCTTGGGTCAACTGACGTTTCCAGAGACTCCAGGCTGGATTATAGTGGAGGATATACGCCATTAAAGTAGCCAGATCAGCTTCTTTTCGACCTGCTGTGCAGCTCTTAAAATCCACCCCCGTCAATCGTTTTCCTGCAATAAAATGACGCAAATGCACTTCCCCTAAAATAACAGGCTCCCCATATACCGCGTCCAGTGCCGCATACGCTTTCTCCATCCATGGAAGCAGTTCAAAAATCAGTTGCTTTCTCACCTGATATCGATTGAATTGTTGGTGTTTGGAATCATGCTCAGCCGTCTCAATAAGCTCCAGCAACGTGGGGCCGATGATATGTTCCATCACCAGCAAGTTACTTCCTGCGCGATATAGATTGGGGACGGAAACACCTTGCCAATATAGGAACTCCAAAGTTTTTACTTCCTGAGGAAGAAGATGTAATGTCGACAGGGAATAGTATTTCACGACAATATGCTTCTTTTCCTGATTATGGTTCTCTTCACACGCCAAGCGATAAACATCATTTCTTTTGCTCAGATACTTTTCCACCACCCGATATTGAGTAATTCCAGTCACTGCAACAAACTCCTCATGCGGAAAACTTCGTTCGCCCATGGCACACCTCACAATCAACATCATCGCAAACTTCACTTGATTGATCATGGTATCTCTCAGTGCTTCCAGAATCTGCCTGTGATCATTTTTCAACTTCCTTCTATGAAACATTCTTTATAAAGCATCAGCGTTTAGATTTCTCTAGTAGATACCTCCTTCCGATGGATCCACACTTGACATATCTTAACCTGAGCAATAAAAAAGCACCCAAAGGAAGGCGCCTATATCCATTGCATTTGCAACAGCTCTCCTTTTCTGAAGGGGAGGCAACACCGTTTCCGGTGGTACCCAGTGGTCTGATCTCATCGGCAACGCCCTTAGAAATTCAGACTCGGAGGCAAACGATGACTATCATCGTTTCATCTATATGTATTTAAATGCATATCGAAATTTGAAAAAACCCTGCAGCCTCAGTATAGTTCACTGTGAAACGACTGTCAACCCAATCTATATCCATCTATCAAATTGCCTCGCATCCATCTTTTGGATGAATGCGAGGCAATCAGAATGAGAAATTGACGATTCCTTGTTTCAGTAAACAAATGATTTCGATATGCATTCAATAATATATCCGCCTCGATCCATTATGTCTGGCAATGAAACCCAAGTTTTAATCAGGTATTAAAAAAATGATTTTGGGCTATTATCATTTCCAAATCCCGCAATAAGCGCCCGTCCAGCACCTTTGGTTAACCATTCGGCAAAGCGGCGGGCATCCTGCACATTCACATGGGCAAATCGTTCAGGATTGACGATAATCAGAAAATAATGATTCATCAACAGAACGTCATCTGATGTTTCGCCCGAAAATACCGTCATAGAGTCCTGACATGGCATCTGCCAGTAGGTGGCAGCGTCAGTGAGGGTATACGCTTCTTTTTCCACGGCCAGCTGCAATGCCCCCACATTTCCCATCACTGTCGGAGTCTTCATGTGCCAGGGTTCCGCTGGCTGAATACCTGCCAACTTCCAGACTTTCATTTCACGAAGGTGCGTTCCTGATCGGTCTCCCCTGCTCACAAAAGGCTTTTGAGTCAGTGCGATTTGCTGGAAAAGGCCTGTGACACCTGCTTCACTTCGGATGTTACACAACCTGGCAGGATCTGACTTCGGTCCTACCAAAAGAAATGAATTGCTCATGAGATAATGACGCTCAATTCCCCATCCTTCTTCCATGAACAGTTGCTCTTGCTCCGGTGCATGTACCAACACCAGATCCACACGCCCCTGCCGGGCAATGTCAAGGGCCCTGCCGCTGCCGGCTGCAATATGACGCACCAGCGTGCCAGTCTCCCGATAATATGCTTGTTCCAACGCGTCCACCAGACCTGCTTCAACAGGACCGATGGTAGAGGCCATCAGCAGTATATGATCACCAATTCTTAGTGGCCGTTCATCATGAGAATCAACATACTTGTCTTCGATAGAAGTCAACAATCCATTTAGCTGGTCATCAATTTCCTGCTTCAAGTGATCATATTGATAAAGCAGACGCTTTCCTTTTTCTGTAATGGTGGTACCGCCTCCCTCTGCACCTCCCACCTGTTTGATCACCAGTTCTGCTCCCAGTGCTTTTTCAGCATCCTGAATAAGCCCCCAGGCATACCGGTAGGAGACTGATAAATTGGCTGCTGCGCCACTGATGGAGCCCGTCACCTGAATCTGGTTCATCAGGGCAAACAACTTGTCAACGGAAAAACTGCGCTTACCGTCAATGGCTCTTAATATCTGGAAAGCTTCTGGCCGATGATCTTTCATGATAATAGACTCCTTTTGGCGAGAGTGTAACTCTAATAATACGTGCAGGGTCATCCATGACTATTTTTAAGGGTTTCTGCTATATGAAATTATAACATATGAGTACCAGGAAGATGTCTCTGATTTCATCGCACGCTCCCATGCAATCCATTCAATGCAAGACCGTCCCCGATATGCTTGTTTTTTAGGGCGCTAAATAACTGATGGAGAAGCTGATGGACAAAAACGCACAAAAGCCCACTTCTCAGCATCCCAAGAAGTGGGCTTTTGCAGTGGTGGGGAATAAGGGACTCGAACCCATGGCTTCCTCCACGTCAAGGAGATACTCTACCAGCTGAGTTAATTCCCCACGGCCTATGTTATTGTAACATATGAAGAAGATGGTGTAAAGACTCTTCAGCCAAATATGTGCTGACTCGCCAGACTGCTTCTGCTTGCTTTGTTTTTTGAAATTATTCCACTGCAAAATCATGATCTTTCCAAGGTTGGACAATTTGCACAAAGTATGGCGTTGAAACCAGATCATTTCCGGCACATGTTCATGAATATTCGACAAAAGATAGAATTGCGTCTTGCATTTCTTGCTTTACCCTGCAAAAGGACATATAATGACATGTATAACAGTCATCATTTGGCACGCTGTTTGGTTACCGCACTTTTTTTATTTTCCTGCACAGATTAACGGAGAATCGTGCTGTTTCATGTTAGATATTTAACAATTTATGGAAAGCGCATCATAACAAAATGTATAGGGGGAGTAACTATGAGTTTGGCAAGAAAAATTGCACTAATTGTTGGATGTTTGATTTTAGCTTTTGTTTTATGTTTGGGAATGGTTTCACTCTATCTGAGCACCAACACCGTTATGGAACAGTTTGAACAGGCACTTCTGTCAGAAGTCACTTCAGAATCGCAGGTGATCGCATCTGAATTACGCAGTGACTTGGCAGTCTTGCAGGAAATTGCCAACCGGGCCAGGACCCGCACCATGAACTGGGAAGAACAACAGTCTTCCTTACGACCCGATGTGGAACGTCTGGGATTTTTGGATATGGCTGTAGTCACCCCAAATGGTGTTGCTTCGTATGTGCTGGGAGATAACACTGCTGAACTGGGTGATCGAACATATGTGAAGCGCGCTTTTGAAGGCGAACAGAATATTTCTGATGTTATCATCAGTCGAGTAACTGATTCGGCCGTGCTCATGTTGGCCGTCCCCATTGAAGTCAATGGTCGGGTAGCTGGCGTGCTGATTGGAAGAAAGGACGGGAATGCTCTCAGCGAGCTGACAAATCAGATGGGTTACGGAAATGAAGGATATGCCTACGTGGTCAATCGACAGGGTGTTGTCATGTCCCATCCCAACCGTGATTTTGTGATGGATCAGTTTTCGCCCAACGAGGCTGTCAAAGAGAATCCCATTTATCAGCCATTGGCTGATTTCAGTGATTTCATACTTGCAGAAGAATCCGGCATTGGAAGTTATCGCTTTAATCAGGTGGACTCTTCGGCTGCTTTCACACCCATTCCCGGCACCGACTGGATTCTTGTCAATACCGCCAATCAGTTAGAGGCACTTGCCGGCCTCAATGCGCTGCGGTATACCATTTTTATTGCCACACTTCTATTTGCATTCATCGGCTTTGTAATCGCTTTTATTACAGGTCGGTCTATTGCCCAACCGGTGATTCGACTTGCTGCGGTGCTGGATCGGTTTGCCGGCTATGATTTAAGCATTCATACTGATGATAACCTGGAAAAATATGCCAAACGAAAAGATGAAATCGGAACCATTTCACGCTCATTGGAAGCCATGCAGCAAAACTTGCTGTCGCTGATAAAAAGCATTACAGAAAGTGCCCAGAGTGTCGCCGCTTCTTCAGAAGAACTGACCGCCACCAGCCAGCAGACCACAACTGCTTCTCACGAGGTCGCACGCACCATCGAAGAAATTGCCAATGGAGCAGCTGAGCAGGCCAGCGATACCGAAAAAGGCGCAGTACGCGTCAATGAACTGGCAATTATTATTGAAGAAGATCTAAAGCACATTGCCTCCCTCAATCAATCTGCTGGTACCATGCAGCAATTGAAGAACGAGGGGATGCAGGCACTTAAAGAAGTGGTCAGCCAAACCGACGAAACCAGTCGCTCCGCCGATAACGTGAGCCAGGTCATCCAACGCACTCACGAGCAGGCCAATCAAATACAGTCAGCCAGTTCCATGATTAAAAGTATCGCTGAGCAAACGAATTTATTGGCTCTAAATGCAGCCATTGAATCTGCCAGGGCCGGCGAAGCCGGAAGAGGTTTCGCGGTTGTGGCAGATGAAATTCGCAAACTGGCAGAACAGTCAAATCAGTTTGCCGGCGAAATTGACACAGTGATTAGTGAACTCACCGGTCAGACAGAACATGCCGTCACCACCATGAAACGCGTTGGGGAAATCATCGAAAAACAAGCTCTCCGCATGAACGATACCAATGACCGTTTTGATGGTATTGATCAGTCCATTCAGGAAGTACAAACGGCCATAGCCGATTTAAACCGTTCAGGAGAACAGATGGCTCGAAAAAAAGATGAAATTATAGGTGTGATTGAAAATCTCTCGGCAATCGCTGAAGAAAACGCTGCAGGCACCGAGGAAGCTTCTGCCTCTGTGGAGGAACAAACAGCCGCCATGGCTGAGATTGCAGAATCAAGTGACACCCTTTCACAGTTGGCTGAAGAAATGCAGGAACAAATCGCTCGCTTTAAGTTTTAACAGTTGAAAAGTCACCGGGGTGTTGCCTCCAGGTGACTTTTTTTATACCGCTTGAATCATAATTTGTTTGTTCTTTTTAGCTGGCCATGCCTTCCGACGAGCTGTATGAACTTATCTGCGGTCATCGCCGAATTAAAGTAAAAGCCTTGCCCCAGCTGACAATTTTCCTGACGCAACATTGCCAGCTGTTCTTCTGTTTCAATTCCCTCTGCCACAAGCTCAAGATGCAGCGATCTTCCCATGGCAATGATGGAAGATACAACTGAACGCGCCTGAGAGCTGTCCTCCATGTTCATGATAAAGGAGCGATCGATCTTCAGCGTGTCCACTGGTAATCGCACCAGATAACTGAGTGATGAATAACCTGTGCCAAAATCATCAATGGCTATTTGAAAGCCCATATGGCGCAGCTCTTTTAGTTTTTCAACACTTTCTTCCACCTGATGAATCACTGTGCTTTCTGTTAACTCAAGCTCAATTTTAGAAGGCATTTCATGATTCTCTTCTGCCAATTGGCGGACCATGCCGATAAATTTCGGGGATTCAAACTGACGCGCCGAAAGGTTGACCGATATCTTCATTTTCTCCAAACCTTTTGACTTCCATTCAGTTGTTTGGCGAAAAGCTTCTGTCAACACCCAGTGGCCAATGGTATCAATGAGCCCCGTTCGTTCAGCGACAGGAATAAATATCTCAGGTGATATGTAGCCTTGCTGAGGATGGTGCCAGCGCAGCAAAGCTTCTGCACCACGAATTTTTCCGGTTTCGAGATGATAAATGGGCTGGTATACCAATTGCAGTTGATTTTGCTCCAACGCAAGGGCCAAATCCTCTTCCATTCTCCGAATGACCAGTTCGCGGTGACGAATATCTTCATCAAAGAAAATGACTTGCTTCAATGGCTGTTGCCGCACTAAGTTCTTGGCAAAGCCAGCGTTCTTCAGCAGCTCTTCAAGGTTTTTTCCATGTTCAGGATAAAGGGCCACACCAGCCCGAAATACCAGGGTGATCCGTTCTTCCCCAGCCATGTATGGTTCATCCAGCTGCAGAATCGTCTCGGCGAGCTTTTTCGACATTTCCTGCTCCGATTCATAATCAGAACACAGTACCAGCAAATCATTACTGGCCCCCCGGTACACCGTCATCTGTTCTGTCAAAAGATTTTTTAGTCGCTGCGCCGCGGCCTTAAATACCTGGTTTCCCTGCTGATATCCAAACTGCTCATTCACCCGATGAAGATTCCCTGCTTCTATCACCCAAAGTGCTGCTTTTGAAGAGTGCCGATCTAGCGTGTCATTCATTGCAAGTTGATCAGCATCAGGCATCTTTAGAAGTTCTTCAAAGACATCTTCCATGACCCGACTGTTGGGCAGCCCCGTGACCGAGTCATAATATGTCAGCTGGTTGATGCGTTTCATCATATGGTTGAAACTGTTGCCGGCACGACTGATTTCATCTTTTCCTAAAGGTTGCGCCCTCACCGTCAGATCGCCGGATGCTGCGCGCGTGAACAGACTCTCAAGCTGAATCACTGGCTCTGTGAAACGTTCAGCCAACCACAAAGTTCCCAGAAAACTGATGAGAAGAATCGCAATCAACGGTGGATAGAGCCGATTTCGATACACTTTCAGTATGGAAAAAACGGCGTCATCTGCCAGTCCGCTGAAGAGTACCCAGTCAGTCCCGGGAATGGCACTGTACCCCATGTATACCTCTGAGTGCGAAGCTTTGTAAGTTCCGACTCCACTGCCATTTTCCAGTGCATCTTCTGCAAATGCCACAAAAGAGGTAAGGGATGGAAAATCAGTTGCAATTTGCTGCAAATTTATTTTTTTAAACGCCACTTGGGGATCGTAAGGGTATGCCTGAAACACGCTCTTTCGATTGATGATATAGGCGACGCCCCTGTCACCATAAATAATTGCCTGGGTCATATCATTCAGGAGTTGACCATCCAGTTGTCCCATCAGGGCAGCCGGGGATCCATCAGCAGAATCAATGGGAACCGCTATGAGCAGTACCGGCTGACCTGTACTGGGGCTATAAGTTAAATCAGATAAGGATGGTTCTCCCGCCAGTGCCCGTTGAACATAAGGCCGATGAGCAGCCGAAAGTCTTGTGCCGTCAGTATAGTGAGCCAGTCCATCTGCCTCCACCACTGCCAGTGACTGAAACTGAGTCGCTGCCAACTTGGGTGCCAGCACAGCCATTTGTCGCTCCAGCTTCATGCTTTGAACCTCTTCGAGACTTGCCAGCAGTGTCAGGGTGTGAAAGTAGTGTGTCATCTCTAAAGAGATTCTTTCAGCTCCCTCTTCCGCTAAATGTTGAACCACTGCCTTGGATTCCCTGATCACCGTATCATTGCCCACTCTTCCCAATACCAGCACAGCTGTTGCAGATATGAGGATCAACAAACACAACATCAGCAGCAGCATTTTAAACTTAATGCTATGCATCCATGCACTTCCTTGTTTTTCAATTTAGTCTTTCAAATATCATCTCGGTGTTATTATTCAAATCCCGGCCAGTGATGAATGTCATCAACCGTTTTAATCAATCACTTATCGCGACTTTTGTTTTCAATTAAACATCAGAACTATATTGTATCGAATGATGGCGGTTATGGCAATTGTTTTCGACACTTCAGAGAATCTTGTTAATCGCGAATCATGTGAAATCAACAAAAAGCAGATGAACTTCGAACCCTGGTAATTATCAGGACAGCTCGATTTCCATCTGCTTTTATCTTGTCGCTCATTTCAATCTGATTAATGCAGCATTGAAACAAGTCCACACATTTGTCATTCTTGCTCTTTGTGACGCTGAGCATCATCTTTCAATCGCCAGACATCTTGTCCATTGTTATTTTTGCCATTTTTTCCATTATCAGATTTATTCTTTCAAGTGAAATGGGTTTAGGCATAAACTCATTCATGCCTGCTTCAAAACACTTCTGTTTGTCATCATTGGTTGCATTGGCCGTCAATGCGACAATATAAGGCTGTCGCTCAGAGTTAATACCACGTATCATCTTTGTCGCTTCATAACCATCCCGTAATGGCATGGTGATATCCATAAATATAAGATCATATCTGTTTCTATGGCAAGCTTCAACGGCTTCCTGTCCATCATTGGCAAAGTCACAATCAATATGCATTTTTTCAAAAATCCGTTTCATTAACATCTGGTTCAGAAGATGATCTTCTGCCACCAGGATTCGAACTTCTTGGCCATCACCTAAAGGTATATGCAATGTGTTTTCAACCAGTTCATTAGGTCTTGTAAGACTCTGTGTTTGCTGTAGTTGGTGGCAGATGACCATTTGTCGTCACTCCAATTCACGTCGTATTCAAAACTGACAGGCAACTACCCCGCTGAGCTGAAGGCAGTTGCTTCTTTAGCACACATTACGTATGCCATCCAGTTTTTCGGTACCTATTTCCCATCGTGAAGTAGAAGTTTTTCCGCCGCCTTATAAAGATACTCATCCTGATATGCAACAAAACTCCTGTTACTGCATTTGTAACATCCGCTGCATCAGTAGTGACATCGTCGTCACAGCCCCCCAGCAAAAAAGACCCAGCATTAATGGTTTTTTGCCACTACGGTATATCTCGGTGACATTTATACCCAGTCCGATGGCCGCCATCGCCATGATAATCAAAAACTTCCCCAGATTGATCAGTTGAACCTGCAGAAGAGATGGCACTATTCCAACAGTCACCATGAGAGCTGCTGTCAAAAACCCCATGATGAACCAGGGAAATATCTTACTGAACTTCGCCCGATCACCAGCTTCTTTCTGTTTCGATTGTCGAATTCCAAGCACCAGCGTCACTGGCAAAATAGCCAGTGTGCGCACCAGTTTAACCACCGTGGCAGATTTGAGTGCATTTTCGCTCCAAATCTGCCCTGCCGCTACAACAGAAGAAGTATCATTGATGGCTGTTCCCGCCCACAACCCAAAAGATGCATCTGTCATCTGCATTAACCTTCCCAAAGGGGGAAAGATCAGAACAGCTGCAATATTGTAAAGAAAGATAGTGGATACAGCCGATGCCATTTCTTCATCACTTGCTCCAATGACAGGAGCCGTGGCTGCAATGGCTGATCCACCACAAATGGCGGTGCCAACGCCAATGAGCACGCTTTCATTTGAACCGGTATGAAATAGATGATACCCTATAAAGGCTGTGATCAACGCTGTGCAGATGGTGGTGAAAATGAGTAAAATGGAAGCCTGCCCCACCTGGAAAATACTCGTCAGATTAAGCTGAAATCCCAGTAAAATGACCGCGCTCTGCAATATTCGTTTTGAGACAAAGGAAAATCCCGGAGCGTAATGTTGCTTATTGGTCACTACAATCGACATCAACACCCCGCCTAAAATCGCAAAAACAGGCCCTCCGACGAGACTAAACTGTTTCCCCAAAATCCACGCAGGGAATGCCACTGCCAAAGAAAGCCATATGCCCGGATAATATCTGCGTCCATTAGTCATAACCAATTCACATTCCTTTGCTTTTGCTTGCTATTTCTATCTAATGCCCATATATTTTACAACCATCCTAACAAGAAGTCAATTCTATGACATTTTGAAAATAATCTCTTTGGAATGGTTCTTCTGGAATTCTAATTCAAATTTCATATTCAGATTTTCTAATCTTTGTTTGCTGACTCGGCTTCCGGGTAATTATTGAAAAGGTTTGCCAATTGAAACTGTTTTCAGTTTCGCGGAAGAACTATTTCTCATTTACATTCATTGGAGGTCATGCATATGGTTGTACAAAACAAGTCATCCGGTTTTTTTCAACGCCAGCCGATTATGCGGAAAGTACTCATTAGTCTGATTCCAGTGGGATTGGGGGCTGTTTATCTTTTTGGCTTGCGCCTGCTGGCACTATTGGCAGTGGTCACCGCAGCAGGAATCGCTACTGAGTACATATTTGCCAAAAAAAGAAATGCAAAGGTAACAGAGGCAGTATTAGTGACTTCTGTTCTCTTCACACTTTCGTTGCCGGTGGCGACTCCCTTTTGGGTAGCCGTTGTGGGCATTGTTTTTGGTGTTCTTTTTGCAAAGGAAGTTTTCGGCGGTTTTGGCAGAAACGTGTTTAATCCTGCCATTGTCGGCCGAACTTTCATCTTCATTTCTTTCCCCGAGTTTCTGACTGCCTCATGGAGCCAGGTGTTCACGGGTTTTCCCGGAGGCTTTGTGCGGTATATGGCATCTCCGCTGGATACCCTGACTCAAGCCACACCGCTGGCCTTGGCCCGTGCCGGTGAAACACTTCCCTTCTCTCAAGTGATTTGGGGATACACCTCTGGATCGATGGGTGAAACCAGCGTCGTGCTTCTATTGCTGGGAGGCACTTTTTTAGTATTGAAGAAAGCCGCTGACTGGAAACTGATGGCAGCTCCCATGATTGGCTTTATGGGTTTTACCTCTATCTTAAAACTGGCAGGCGTTGCCGGCATCCCTCATCCATTATATGGCATGTTCACAGGCGCTTTCTTTTTTCTGTGCATCTACTTCGTCACCGAACCCACCACCGCTCCCAAAACAGTTCCCGCTAAGTGGGTTTATGGCATTCTTATCGGTATGATCACCGTCCTGATTCGTTATTTTGGTATTTTCGTCGAAGGTGCTTCCTTTGCCATCCTTATTATGAACACCTTTGTTCCTATTATGGATGAAGGGGTTAAATACCTGAAAAAACAAAGAAAGCAGGTGACCTCATGAAGAAGTTTACGGTAAAACCGATTCTATTCATGGTAGTGCTCACCCTGATCTATACCACTATTCTGGCCAGTATCAACGCCATCACCGTAGACAGAATCCGGTTAAACGAGCGATTGTCGGAACAAACTTCATTTTTGTATGTATTGGATTTACTTCCCGATACCCAGGAAGCATCCGCCATCAATTCGCTCTATGAACAGCATGTACGTGAGATTGATGTCAATGGCGAAATCATTTTCGAGGGACTAAATGATGAAGGGGAAGTTTTTGCCTATATCGTTCCCATTGTCGGAGGCGCTGTTTGGGGTGAGCTGCAGGGCATTGTTGCCTTGAGTCCTGATTTTGAAACAGTGCTGGGCATTGATTTTCTTTCCCATTCCGAAACACCCGGTTTGGGAGGCCGCATCGACGAACTTTCTTTTAAGGAGCAGTTTCGGGATATTGAGATTGATCCTGAAGCGGGCAGCGACTTCTTGGTTTACCGCCCCAACCCTGATGGACAGGTGGATGCCATTTCTGGTGCCACTGGTACTTCAAACGCAGTGAGGCGTATTTTCAACGATAATATGGCTGTCTTTATGTCAGAAACCCGGGAGGCACTTGCCAATGATTAAAAAAATCAAGAACATTTTCACCTTGGGACTTCTGAAAGATAATCCGGTTTTCCGTCAGATTCTGGGGATCTGTTCCGCGTTGGCAGTGACCAATCTGCTGATGAACTCTCTGGTTATGGGAATTGGCTTAATTTTCGTCACCTCCCTCTCAAGCCTAACTGTGTCCATTTTACGAAAGTACACACCCAAACATATCCGCATGATGGTTCAAACTCTGATTATTTCAGCGTATGTGATCATCGTTGACATTGTTCTGAAAGCCTATTTCCCGGCAATGAGCGAAGCCCTGGGACCTTATGTGGGCCTGATTATCACCAACTGTATTATTATGGGACGTTGTGAAGTTTATGCTCAGAACAATCCACCCCTGGACAGCTTTATCGACGGCATTGCCTCTGGTGCCGGTTACAGCCTGGTGCTGTTGACCATCGCTTTTTTCAGAGAATTACTTGGCTTTGGTTCCCTTTTTGGCATCAATGTGCTGGGGGAAAACTGGGTCAACTGGGTATTTATGATTATGCCCCCAGGTGCTTTTTTTATGCTGGGTATTCTCATATGGGTGGCCAACACCTATATTCCAACCAAGGACGGTAAAGCGCCGGCGGCAGGAGGTGGGCAATAATGGGTAATATCAATCCATTTGTTATTTTCATGGCTTCCATTTTTACCAATAACATGATCCTGGCCAATTTTTTAGGTATGTGTTCTTTCATTGCGGTTTCCAGAGAAATTAAAACAGCCTGGGGACTGGGGCAGGCCGTTACGTTTGTTCTGACCGGCACCTCCATTATTAATTATCTGATCTACCACTATATTCTGGTGCCTTTTGGTCTGGAGTACCTGCGATTTATTGTGTTCATCATTCTCATTGCCGCCTTTGTGCAGCTGGTGGAAATGATTGTGGAACGGTATGTGCCGACGCTGTACTATTCGCTTGGAATTTTTCTACCGCTGATTACAGTCAATTGTGCTATTTTGGGAGTATCACTGTTTATGATTATCCGCGAATATACCTTGATACAGTCAGCCGCTTTCGGTATTGGCTCTGGCCTTGGATGGACACTTGCCATTGTGGCCCTGGCGGGAATTCGGCAGAAAATCAAAAATGCGCCCATTCCAAAAGGATTGGAGGGTGCCGGCATTACGCTGATCATCACCGGCCTGATGGCACTGGCTTTCATTGGATTCTCAGGCATCGTCAACGTACAATAAAGGAGGGATTCCTGTGGCGGAAATTGTCCAAACAGTTCTCATTATCACCGGCATATCAGGATCTCTGGCATTGGTGCTAACCCTCGCCAATCTGTATATCGCCAACTACGGTGAGTGCAAAATTGTCATTAATAACGATAAAGAACTGGTGGTAGACGGTGGCAGTTCGCTGCTTTCCACCCTGAATGAGCAAGAGTTGTTTCTTCCTTCTGCCTGTGGCGGCAAAGGCACCTGCGGACTCTGCACCTGCAAAATTCTTGAAGGCGGCGGCCCTGTACTTCCCACTGAAACGCCCTTTTTCACCAAAGATGAACTGGCCGACAACATGCGTCTTTCCTGCCAGGTTAAGGTCAAACAGGATATGAAACTGAGTATTCCCGAAGACCTCTTGAACGCCCGTAAATATGAGGCTGTGGTTGAATTCATCAAAGATGAAACGAAAACCATCAAACTGCTGCGTTTTAAAATCACCGACGGGCAGGAAGTTGATTTTAAAGCCGGCCAGTACGTCCAGTTGCTGGCTCCTCCTTATCCCGGGAATCCAGAATCAGTCTACCGGGCTTATTCGGTAGCTTCCTCTGCTAAGGAAAAAAATGCCATTGAGCTGATCATTGGATATGTGGAGGAAGGTCTGGTCACCACCTATGTTCACCAACATCTTTCTGAGGGAGACGAGGTTTCCTTCAACGGTCCTTTTGGTGACTTTTATCTCCGGGATTCAGATGCTGAGATTATCCTGGTGGCCATTGGTACGGGAATTGCCCCCATTCGCAGTATTCTGTACCAGATGAAGGATGAACAGATTCAGCGGAAAGCCACTTTCTTCTTTGGAGCCCGTACCCAAAAAGACCTGGTATGCGCGGAGGAAATGTACGCATTTGAAAAGAGCATTCCCAACTTCCACTTCCGACCAGTCTTGTCGCGGGAGCCAGACGATTCCGGGTGGGAGGGTGACCGGGGTCGTGTCACCGACTCGATTCAAACCTATATTGAGGAAGGCATTGACCAGGAAGCCTATATGTGTGGCAGCCCTGTCATGATTGAGTCAGCTGTGATTGAACTGAAAAAGAAAAAGATTCCTGAAGAGAGAATATTTTATGATGAGTTTGGATAATCCTCAAAAACCCAATTATGCAAGTCCTTTCGAAAGCGAGACACAACGCAATGCTTGTGTTTCGTTTTTTTAAGTCTTTTAACCTATTATTGATGACAACGGCATTATTTATCGGTATAATTCTTTTATTTTAATAACGCAATTTATAGGAAGAGGTGTATTAAATGAGTTTTGTATCTAAGGGTCTGACCGGCAAACTAATTCTTTTCTTCGGCTTGTTGATGATATTTGTCAGCGCCACTTTTGGGCTGGTCACTTATCGGGTATCCGGTAATATTGTGGAGCAGGAAATTCAGGAACGACTGGAACATCAAATGGATGCCACCAGTCATGAAATCGAAAACTACCTTACTGCCCATAACAACGTGGTGCTCAGTTTGTCTAAAGCCGTTGAAGCCACTGGAATTACCATGACTCCTGCCCAGTACCAGACACTCCTGTCAGGCGCTTCCATGATAAATGAAGCTGCTTTGGGTGCCGGGGTATGGTTTGAGCCCTTTCAATATGACTCTGACATTCGTTATTTTGGCCCCTATGTCTACAAAGATGAGAATCAGTTAGTCTATACCGAAGAATATGCCACTGAGGATTATGACTATCCCAGCCAGGACTGGTATACCATGGCTAAAGGACTTCAGGATCAGGTGGTATGGACCGAACCCTATTATGATGAAGTGTTGGACTATACGTTTATAACTGCCACTGCTCCTCTTTATAATGACCGCGGCCAGTTTATGGGTGTGGTTACCGGCGACATGGGCCTCGATGTGCTTCAGGATATTGTTCGCAACTTGGAGGTTGGTCTCATGGGCGAAGCGCATTTGCTGGACGCCAGCGGTAACTTTATTGCTTCTGCCGATCCCCATCGAGTGATGAATCAGCCACTGATTCAGGATAGTGACACAGACTTGGCCCAGCAGAGCGACCTGATTCTCAACAATTACCAAGGGCAGTTCTCTTTTAGAAACTCCGATGGTCTTCATTATGGTTTTTTCACCGAGATCCCTCAAACAGGATGGACACTGCTCTTAACCATCCCACATAGTGAAGTGGCCATGGCCATGCAGGTGCTCCGCCGTGATATCCTGATTCTCAGCCTGATTGTTCTCCTCATTGCCATTGCTGCAACAGCATTGATTAGTCGATCCATCACCCGACCCATCATCCGACTGTCCGCTATAATCGATCGTTTCTCAAATTATCAGTTAGCGCTAAACCCAGCTGATCAGATTGAGTCAGACAGTCGTCGCAAAGATGAAATTGGCACAATTGCCCAGGCTTTGTCACGCATGCAACACAATTTTGTTGCTCTTGTGAATGATATTGCCCACCACGCCGAACAAGTGGCAGCTTCTTCTGAAGAATTGACAGCCACCACTGAGCAAACCGTCATTTCAGTAACTGAAGTTGCCAAAGCTACTGAAGAGATCGCTTCGGGGTCCAGTTCTCAGGCCAAAGATACCGAGAATGGTGTTGCACATATTCAGGAGTTGGGTCAATTGATAGAGGCAGAACAACAACACGTTTCTGATTTGCAAAGTGCCATTCAGGCAGTATCGCATTTAAAGGATGAAGGCATCACTTTACTGGCTGACTTGAACCAGAAGACCCGGGTGGTCAAAAGTTCATCCCATGAAGTGGGAACCATGATCCACGCCACCAACTCCAGTGCTGAGAAAATCGCCGTTGCCAGTGATATGATCAAGAATATTGCCGAACAGACCAATCTTTTAGCTCTTAACGCAGCCATTGAAGCCGCACGGGCCGGCGAAGCCGGCAGAGGGTTTGCAGTGGTGGCTGATGAAATTCGTAAATTGGCGGAACAATCAAACCGGTTCACCGAGGAAATCGCTAAAATAATTCAGGAATTATCTGAGAAAACTGAACAGGCAGTGATCACCATGGATGAAGTTGGCACAGCCATCACTTCTCAGGCTGAAAGCGTTTCAATGACTGACGCCAAGTTTGAAGGAATACGAGATGCCATTGTTATCAGTGAAGCTCGCATTGCCACCATCACCAAGGGCAGTCAGGAAATGGAGGCCAAAAAAAGACAAATTATTGATATCATCCAGAGTCTCTCCTCCTCTTCTCAGCAAAATGCTGCAGTTACAGAGGAGGTTTCGGCTACCGTGGAAGAACAGGCATCCTCCATGGATGAGATTGCCAACGCCAGTGAATCGCTTGCTCAGATGGCCGAGGATATGCAGAAAGCCATTCAACGTTTTAACTGGTAATGGAAACAAAACAGATCAATACCCCTTTTATAACCCGTGTATTTGCATTGATCATTTACGGCCACTGAAACAAGTATGTGGTCACATGCTGACGCCACATGGAGATCAACCCCATGTGGCGTTTTGCTGTCGTTTTTATTTTGGAATCACCTGCAAACGACTGATTCGAAAACGTATCGTATCTTCAATTTCAAAGGCTCCTGCACCTGACGGAGCATCCATTTTCACCACCTCATCTGAGGGCGTTTCAATAAAATAACGGGTCACCGCTCCTAAAAAAGATTTTTGAATTAGGGTTCCATTTAAAAAGCCTTCTTCATCGGGTATTGCATCTTCCGGCCTGAAAAAAATCTGCACATCGACGGTTTTTTCTTGTTTCAACTCTCGGTTTGAACCTTCATCAACAGTCAGATGAAGGTCCTCTTTAATTTGATTCCATTGTTGGCCCAAACACTTAAGCTGATAGATGTTTTCTGATAGACGCCTCATTTGAGCTTTCACAAAGTTCCCATAGCCAATGAAGTCGGCCACAAAAGCAGTCGTCGGCCGATAATAGATTTCTTCCGGCGACCCGATTTGTTCAATAATTCCCTGATTCATCACCGCCACCCGGTCGGCAATGGCTAACGCCTCTTCCTGGTCATGGGTGACATAGACCGCTGTGATACCGGTGGTTTGCTGGATATTTCGGATTTCTTCCCGCATTTCCACCCTCAACTTGGCATCCAAACTGCTGAGGGGTTCATCGAAAAGAAGAATATCCGGCTCCACCACCATGGCCCTGGCGAGGGCCACTCGTTGTTTTTGCCCACCACTGAGGGCGCTGATGGCCCTTTTTTCCAATCCGTCGATTTTCATGAGTTGCATAAAGTGATTCACCCGTTGCTGTATTTCTCTGGCAGGCAGTTTTCGGGTTTTTAGACCATAAGCAATGTTATTGTACACATTCATATGGGGAAACAGGGCGTAATCCTGAAAAACAGTAACAGTTGGCCGTAGTTCCGGCGGTTTTGCGGTGATGTCTTCGTTTCGGAAAACAATGACTCCTTCATCGGGCATGATCAATCCGGCAAGCATGCGCAGAATGGTTGTTTTGCCACAGCCGCTGGGACCCACTAGCACCAGCAGTTCACCTTCCTTAATAAAGAGATCTATCTTTTTAACCGCTTCCACTGCCTCGTATTTTTTAGTTACCTGATGTAATCCCAGTGTCATGGCCTAAGCCCTCCTTTCGAAGCTCCGATCTATTTGACTGCCATTTTCTCCTTTATTCTACAAAAGAGGGCTGGCATCTTCCAAAGCAGGTGAAGCCCGGCCAAACCCAACACCGTGAAAACAACCAGTGTAAAGGCATAAGCAGCTCCTTCTCCCAGTCTACCGGAATTTACCGCCCGAAATATTTCAAAGGTAATGGTAACATATCGTGGAGTAATGAGAAAAATGATAGCCCCGATAGTAATCATCACATGAATAAACCCATGAAGCATGCCCGCTTTATAGGCAGGAAAAAGAATGGGGACTATAATCCGGGTGAAGGTATGCCATCGGGAGGCTCCCAGATCTCTGGAGGCTTCTTCTAAGTTATTGGAAACCTGCTTCAGAATTGCCTTGGCACTGTTAAAACTGATGGGAAGCTCGCGAATCATACACACAATGATAATGATCATAGCCGTGCCGGTCAGGGCCAGGGGCGGCCGGTTAAAGGCCATCACATAACTGATACCCATAACGGTTCCTGGCACAGCAAAAGGTGCCATGGCCATGTGATTAATGGCAGTTCTCACAAGTCCCCGGCTGCGTTGATACAAATAAGCAGCTGTAATACCCAGCATCGGTCCTATGAGAGCAACTCGAAAAGCAAAATAGAGACTGTTTTGCAGGCTTTTTGATATTTGAAAACGAGCAGTTTGAAAGTGACGGAGACTAAAACTAAAATCATATCCCCACACATTGGTAAAGGCACCGGCTGCCACAGTGAAAAACTGGGTCACAATCAACAGGGAAAAGAGCGTTGCCAGCAACCCATTCAATAGAGAATAAGGATTTTCATTGGTATGATCTACCAGTTCACTGGTTTGTTCTGCAATATTGGCAGAAACAAACTCTTTGTTTTTCAAGAGCAGTCGTTCAACAGTAAACATCCATGAACTGAGAAATAATAGCGCCACACTTAACGTCGCCGCATAACCCAAGTTGTAATTGGACAAGAGCTGAATATAAGCTTCGCTGGCCAGTACCCGATACCCACCGCCCACCAGAATGGGTGTGCCGAAATCCGCCAGTACATTGGCGAAAATAAGAGAGGCCGACGCAATGAGACCCGGTGCCAGTAACGGCAGTGTCACCGTATAAAAGACGCGATACCGGGAAGCGCCCAGATCGGTAGCGCTTTTTTCGATGTTGGGATCGATGCCCCGCAGTACACTGGAAATCACCAGATAGGCTATGCTGGCATTGGCAATGGTCTGTAACACCACTATCATTTGTGGTCCCACTAAGGTGATGCTCATTCCAAGCAACCGGTTGGCAATGAGACCACGCCGTCCAAAAAGCATGATAAAGACAATGGCGCTGACAAAAGGCGGGGAAATCATGTTCAGAATGGCGGCATAATGAAACAGCTTTCGGAATCTTATACGGCTTCTGTGGATCGCCAGGGTAACCGACAGTCCCAGCATGACTGCTAAAAAGGTTGAACTGAAAGTAACCAACAGGGTATTGCGAAAAAGAGTAATATATCGGCCACCCAATAGTTGTTGATAATGAGAGAAGTTCCATTGCCCGTTTTGAAAAAAGCTGTAAGTTAGCATTTTGACCAGTGGAAAGAAAACAAATAACAGCAAAAAGACAGGGACCGCCACGGCAATCCCTGCAAACAGTACATCGCTGATACGTCTTTTATTGAGTATAACGCTGTGTCCATTCTTCAACAATACGATCCCTCTCCTGTGCCGCCCAGGCAAAATCATAATCAACCAGATTCAATTCGTCAAGCGTGGGCACATCTTCCGGCAGGGGTACATTGGGGCGCGTACTGGGCCGGGGGCTGACTTCTGCCAGAAATGCTTGTCCCTCTTCCGTTAATACCCAGTCTACGAACTTTTGCGCAGCTTCCAGATTTTGGGTGCCTTCAATAATGGCCACAGGAGAATGCCACCAGGGTGTACCATCTTCCGGATAGACAACTTCAACTGGGTACCCTTCCCGCAGAGAGTTGATCCCATCAGGACTGATACCTACCAGCACTTCTCCCAAAGACGCCTGCTGTGGCGGTTCACTGCCACGTTCAGCATAATAAGGGATGTTCTGATCCAGGACATCCAGATACTCCCAGCCCGCAACTTCTCCACGCATTTGAATCATGGAAGCAATGGCTGTATAGGCTGTCCCGGAAATACCCGGATTCGGCATGGAAACTTCACCCTGATATGCCGGATCTGTCAGACTTTCCCAGGTGCGGGGAATATCAACACCCAGCTCTTCTGCCAGGGGCTTATTGACTACAAAAGTGACCAAGACAATGGAAACACCTGTCCAATAGCCTTCCTGATCTTTAAACCGGTCTTCGATGCTAATGGCTTCCGGAGATTGGTAGGGATGCAGCAAGCCTTCTTCTGCGGCTACCATAAAGCTGTCGATGCCGCCGCCAAACCACACGTCTCCCAGGGCCCGCCCCGCTTCTGCCCGCATGCGGGATAACACTTCGCCAGAGGACATGCTGAGCATTTCAACTGGAATACCGGTTTCAGATTCAAATTTCTGAGCTATTTCTTCCAGACCGCCATAGGCGGCATAAATTTGCAAAGGTTCTCCGGTATAGGGTTCATCTGCCGGTTCAGCAGCAGCCTCGACAGGCTGTTCCGGCGTTTCCTCCGATACTTCTGTCGGTTCCTCTGCAGGTGCAGGCTGGCAGCCTGTGAACAGTGCCATTATTATGACAAGAACCAGTAAAATAGATAGTATGCTTTTTCTTTCCAAACTGATCTCCTCCCTTTGCCTCTAATAGTAACCGTATCCATGTCGCAACTCAAATCGAATTATCAAATCCAAATCCGCATGAGTATTTAATTTAGAAATGCATCTATCTTTAATCATGAGTAGCCATGATCTTTATAATGAAATTGAACCCTGCCAAGAGGCATGGAAATTGATCATTCACCGCACCCATTCAATACAGTGCTGGTAGCAAATGGCTTCCCACTCTTCATCTTGCTGCTGGTCAGTGATAATAACATCAATTTCATGCCACCCGGCAATCCGATAGGTAGCCGTTTGATTAAATTTGGTGCTGTCAGCAATGAGAATTGCTTTCTTTCCCTGCCTCAAAGCACTTTTTGTCACATTGAAAGCCTCGATATCCACATTCATGCAACCTGCTTTTTTATCAACAGCATCCACCGAAAAAAGTGCTTTTGAAAAATAAAAATCCTTTATGCAGTTCGTCATGAGTGTTCCCTGGGTGGTTAGGATTTCTGAATTGACTTCACCACCCAGAAAAATCAGCCGATGCTGATGATTTTTGAAAACAGATTCGTATCCCTCCATCACATATTTACTTAGCAGGGCAATGGAAGGCGTTACTATGGTAACGTCTTTTTTGCGATTCATAAAGGGCAACAACCAGGTAAGTGTTGACCCTGTGTCCACATACAAACAGTCACCCGGTTCAATATGTTTCATAGCCTGAAAGCACAGCTCTCGCTTCACCTGCTGTTGAACTCCCTGGCGTTGGTGATAATGATACGTTTCCATAATGCGACGCCCCGACTCTTTTTTAAGACCACCATGAACCCGTTCCAGTTGATAAGTTTCTGACAGGTTGTCGAAATCATTCCGAATCGTTTCCGGTGTCACCTTAAAGAGTGCTGCCATTTCAGATACCCCGGCCGAACCCTCTGTTTCAAGAATATGGAGTATCTCAATTCGACGTTTGTCCACTTTTGACGTCATTTCGAACAGTCCTTTCTAAATCCATCTCTTTTTTTCAGCATATCACAAATAATCCAACAAAATACCAAATTTTTACTTTAATTTGCAAAATTTTACCAAACTTTCACAGTCTATTAACCTGTTTTTAACATCTATCTTCTTTGCCACTGATAGGATAGACCCTGAAAGGAGGTAGATGATGGATAAGCACATCGCTCTGTCAGACTCATCATTGCGAACACCCGATTCAGAAAGCACAACCGCTGGTTCAAGCCAGATACAGGATTTGAGAAAGATGTTCATTTGCTGGTGGCACCGTAGTACCGTCCTGCGCTTCATGATTCCATTCATGATCCCCTTGACGATCTTCTGGATTCTACCGCTGATAGGCAGCTTTCTCATCAGCTTCACTGATTGGAACTACATTTCGCCACGCATGAACTTTGTGGGTCTGAACAATTATTTTCATGTCTTCACAAGTCATGGTTTTCAACGGGCAGTTCGTAACACTATCTTATTTTCTCTTGGCACCAATATGACCACCATTGCTTTGGGGCTTGTTATGGCAATGGGTTTCCAAAATCATTATCGCGGTTCACGCTTCTACCAAATGGCCATTTTCAGCCCCTGGGTCACACCGGCTGTGGCTGTGTCAATGGTATGGTCCTGGATTTATCAACCTGAACGGGGGTTGGCAAACTATTTGCTGACATCCCTGGGCTTCGCTCCCCTCCAGTGGCTTCACAGTTCTGATACTGCCATGTTGGGAATTGTGATTTTCACCATCTGGAAAACTGTGGGTTGGACCATGCTTTTTTATATTGGTGCTCTGGAACGCGTTCCACAGAGTCTGTATGAAGCAGCTCACCTGGATGGCTGTTCGGCCTGGAATCGATTCCGCTATATTACACTGCCATTGATTTCTCCCACCACTTTTTTTCTGTTCATTGTCAACATGATCACTTCCATTCAGGTATACGATCAGATTCAGATTATGACTCAGGGTGGTCCGGGAGGAAGCACCACTACGCTTCTCTACCTCTATTATCAACAAGCCTTTCAAAACTTTCAGATGGGACCTGCCAATGCTGTTGCCATGGTAATTCTTGTACTCATTTTGGTGTTGTCAATTCTGAGCATGAAAATCAGCAAACGATGGGTTCACTACGATTAAGGAGGTGCAATTGTCATGCAGTCTCATATACTTAAAACCTGGTTTTTTCACTTGACGCGTCATTTCATTATGGGAAGTATCAGTTTTATCTTTCTCTTCCCCTTATTATGGATGGTACTGGGTGGATTTAAAACCAATAACGAAATCTGGCAGCAACCCTATCGCCTGTTGCCCGGAAACTGGCATTTTACGGATGTGTTTAATACTGCCCGGGGAATTCAATTTGGTCCCTATATCTTTAACAGCCTGCTGGTGGGCATTGTGGGATCTGCTGCCACCATTCTGTGCGCTGCCCTTTTTGCCTATGCCCTTGTGTTTGTTAAAGGCCGTTTTCATCACCGTCTTTTCTGGCTTGTTTTGGTAACATATATGCTGCCATCTGCCGTTACCTATGTTCCTTCTTATGTGCTGCTGGCACGAATGAACCTTCTGGACAGTTTAACCGGACTCATGTTTTCCAATCTGGCCAGTGTCTTTGCCGTGTTTTTTCTGCGCCAGTCTTTTCTTAAAATGAACTATGAGTACATTGAAGCGGCCCAAATGGATGGTGCCAGTCATTTGGCCATTTTACGGCATGTGGTGTATCCCATGAATAAACCCGCATTCATTACAGTCGGACTGTTGACCTTTGTTCAAAATTACAGCAGTTATATGTGGCCCAGTATTATTTTAAGCTCCCGGGAGAAACTGCTGGTTTCCCAGGGATTGCGTCAGTTTTTCATTCAGGAAGGTGCCTATGGCATGAACTGGTCGGAGGTGATGCTGGGCAGCACTTTGACAGTAATCCCCATTCTGGTGATCTTTGCACTGGGTCAACGTTGGTTTACCACTGGAATTACTGAAGACAGCGGCTTAAAGTAGCTGCTGCTAAAGCGACAGAAAATTTCAGGATGAAAACTAAGGAGGAATAAATCAAATGAAACGAAAAGAAATGTGGAAAAAGAGGGTCATGACAGTTATCTGTGCCACTGCCCTGCTGGCAGGAAGCCTGGGCTTGACGGGTTGTACTTCAGGCACCACACAGGAATCTGGTATTGTGGAGGTTGAGTTTTGGCATGCTCTGGGAGGTTCGTTGGGTGATGGATTAATGGAAATTGTGGAAGCTTATAATGAGCAAAACGAAAATGTGGTCATCAAACCCGTTACCATTGGCAGTTACCAGGAAATTGATGAACGCTTACAGGCTGCCTATGCCGCTCGAAATACACCTGCTCTGGTAGCCGGCGGTTCCATGCAGATTTTTTATCAGAATGGTCTTGTATCTCCCTTTGAAGACTATATGCCTGACCATTATGAAAAGGATGATATTGTCGGCGGTTTCATGAATGCTGCCATGCGGGATGGAAAAATGATCTTTGCTCCTGCTTACGGTACTTCTCAGGTCATGTACTACAACAAAGCAGTGTTGTCCAATGCCGGTAAAAGCCTGGATGACCTTTCAAGCTGGCAGTCTTTAGCAGCCATGGCTGATGATATCATTGGAACCGAGACAGGAAAAAGCACCATAGAGTATGTGTGGGAACCCATGTGGGGACCTGACAATGTGGCAGATATTGTTTCCAGTGCCGGCGGCCGCTTTTTGTCTGAAGACGGCACTCAGGTGACCATCAACAGCTCAGAATGGGTGGATGTCCTGGAAACCATGCGCCGTTGGATTCACGATGATCAGATCATGCGGATTCATTCAGGCGGCCAGGGCTGGGAATACTGGTACAAGACCATGGATGACTGGGTATATGGAAAATCACTGGGGTACACTGGTTCACCCGGTGACTACGTCATCGCGCTGGATGCTGTTGCTGAAGCCATTGAAGAAGGTTATATCAATGAGTTCGCCGTTGCTCCCCAGCCCGGATGGTCAAACCGTCCTCCTGCTCCATATTTTCGAAGCCTGATGTACTTTATTCCTGACAGCGCCAATCTTTCCGAGGCTCAAAAAAGAGCCGCTGCCGATTTTGTTGCATTCGCCACAAGCACTGAAAACACAGCTAAATTTGCCATCTCCACCGGTTATGCAGCCGTCCGCCGCTCTGTGCTGGATCTGCCCGAATACCAGGATTACCTGAAAAGCAACCCAGATGCCGATGCAGCCCTTATTCAGATTGACCGCTATGCCGTGCCGGAATTTCTTGATCCCACCGGCGGTGCTATTAGCGGGGCACTTCAAGAAGCGGTGGATCGGGTACAGATCGAAAATGTGCCTGCCAAAACAGCTTTGGATGAAGCCCAGAAAGTTGCCCAGAGTGCCCTCGACAACCATTTGAGCCAATAATCATGGATCTGTTTATTTCTCCAACACACCCCTATGAACGCCGGATCAACAAGGCTGTGGAGACCTGGTGTCTCCACCTGCCTTCTCCGGTTTCACGGTTGACGCTCATTCTTCACATTCCAAAAACGATCAACGCCATTTTAATGCTTTATGACCCAGAAAAGAATTATCTGGGAGAAATCATGCAGGGATCTCACCAACAGCCTCTTATGATCACTCTTAGCGCTGAACCTTCGTGCTATTTTGCCTCAACCGTTTCACCGGTACCAGCATTCATTTGTTTTCGTATGCTGACTGATCCTGCTACTTTTCCTGTTGGCGGGTATCCGTTAAACTTGTCCTGCCTTATGGATGACGCTGATCATCCCCACCTCATTGAAAAGCCGACACCGATGCTTTCACCATTGTTCCTTCCAAACGGATCGACATCTGCTTCAGTTGGTTCTGACTGCTCTGCTACCGTTTCTGAGAAACCCCGCTACTACAAGGGGGATCTTCATGGCCATACCACCCTCTCAGACGGCAGTCTGACACCACAGGCAGCCTTATCTGTTCTGGCACAACAAAAGCTTGATTTCATGGCCTTTACTGAACACAACCGAGTCGCCCAGTGGTTTCCGCTTTCATCCACCCACCTGATCCCGTCTGTTGAACTGACCTTTCAGCAGGGACATGTGAATATTCATGGTCTTTCACATCCAGCTATTTTTGATAATCTGTCAGGTGACAGCCCCTTTTCCCTGGCTGATATCGTTGAGTGGAACACCCACCCGGGTACACATGTATGTGTCAATCATCCTTTTATGGAACCCTGGCATTTCATTGATGATACATTGCTGGTTTCGCAGGTCCAATCACTTGAGATTTTGTGTGATCCCACTTACGCTGGGGCACATACAGCGAATCATCTGGCTGTCGATTTTTGGGATCATCTCTGGAATCAGGGTTATCGGCTGTATGGCGTTGGTGGCAGCGACAGCCATCAATTACCCTCTGAACCTTATGAAGGTGCCCTGCTTCCCAGTCTGTTTGGTGATCCCGCCACCCATGTGGCCGCCAGAAATCTCACCACCGCTTCTCTCATCGACGGACTTCAGCAAGGTCATTCCTTTGTCAGCCGTTATATTGCTCTTTCAGTTGGATTGCAGCCTGAGCCCTTTTTGCCCGGCGACCGAATTCCTGACACTGTTAAAGCTGTCACCTGGGCTGTTACTGTCACTAATTTTGAGCAGTCTCCCGTACTGCCTGCCTATTGGGCTGTTGTCTACCTTAATGGTCAACCTTACCACCAGCAGCGCTTAACCGCTGATCAACCCTCTTTTGAAATCACTATTCCGGTAACAGGCGATACTGGTTATAGCCGTATCAGTCTGCTGGATGAACAACACACGCTCCATGCATTCACTAACCCTGTTCACTGGGGCCACCCACATCCGCCGGACCGCCCCCTCGGACATTTGATAAAGGAGTTTTTTAAACGTGATCAAAGGCGTTCTTTTCGATAAAGACGGTACCCTTATCCCTTTTCAAGAGTTTTGGCATTCTATTTATGCCGATTTTTTTCACAGCCTTCAGTATGAATGGCTGATTCCCGATGAGGTTGTCTCAGATCTGAAAACAGTATCTGGGTTTAATGAAACTCATTTTGAAAAAGAAAGCCTTCTTCAGCATGCTTCCACCCGTCAACTGCTACGGCTGTGGGAAACCAGACTGGCATTGCATTGTCGCCCCGACGGCACTCGGTGCTCATATGAGAAGCTGTCTGATTTGCTGTCTTACCATAGCACGTGGCCACATCGCCCCATCAGTCCACTCCCCGGTGTCGTCAGCACTCTATATGCCCTCGAAAAATCAGGCATACGACTTGGCATTGCCACCGCTGACACTCTCAGTTCAACCCGTTTCACCCTCTCTCAGGCTGGGTTGCTGTCTTCTTTCCATTTTATTGGTGCCGATGACACTGTGTCTGCCGGAAAACCCAGCCCGGAAATTGCCCGTGCCTTTTTTCACCAGGAAGGTTTGCATCCCCGGGAAGTGGTGGTAGTGGGCGACAGTCTTTCAGATCTTGCCTTTGCCATGCAAGCCGGCACCCAGTTCATTGGGTTGGATACTCCCTATAATGACAGTGATGGTTTTCGCAAGGCAGGTGCTTTAACCGTCAAGCGCTTTGATGACATTTTGCCGTTGATCATAACATGGGGGATGGTATCATGAACCTGGACAGAAGCTGCCAACTTGTCGGGTGGGTTTTGTTTATTATTTGCAGCATTTTTTACCTCATTTCCGGTATTCACTCCCAGGATAGCCTGGTGATCTGGGGCAGCCTGCTGTTTTTGATTGCTTGTCTGGTCTTCATGTTTCCACTGATGGTTTATCTGATTTCTTCTTTTCACAGTAAAAAGGATTCTTCCAATGGCTGAAGTGTCTTCCATCAGAGAATCCCTGTTTGACCTTTTTTTGTAATACTGCTTCTTACTTCCCTTTTTCTGCTAAACAACACCATTTAGACGTTCTTTCGTTATTTAGTCCAAAACAGTTCGCCCACGGTCACATCGGTTATTTCTGTCACCACATTATCAACTGCCTGTGTTTGCAGAAAATCAGCGATCTTCTTATGCTGCTCTTTTGTTAAAGAGTGGCTCATCAGCAATCTTTTGGTGTAATGATCAATGGCTTCCTCCAAACTCATGGACTGTTCCCACCGGCGGTCAAAATGGTTTCGGGTAAAAGAATATCCCTGCTGCTGAAGCACATGATCTGTATAGTCAATTTTATTGGTGTAGGGGGCAGGAAACCCGTCGTATGGTCCTGAATCCACTTGAAGATGCCTGTGCAGCGCATCTCCCAGACTGTCATTCCTTCTGACGAAGGCACTGAGATAGCAGGCTTTACGACTGGCTTTCATGAGTTTATCCAGGGTTTCCGCATTGTGAACACCCGGAGACATGGATGCCATCACTAAATCAAAGGCACCTTCCCATTGGTGAGTTTCCAGGTTTGTTTCACGCCAGTCCATTTCCAGCAACGTGAGATTCTTAACGCCTGCCATTGCTGCCCGTTCTTTGCAAAACGCGAGCATTTGAGAAGAAACATCCAGTGCTGTGACCCACCAAGTGCGTTCTGCCAATGGCACCGCATAAGTGCCGGGTCCACAGCCAATGTCCAGCACCTGACTTTCACTGTTGATCAGTCCCCCTGCTTCCAAACGGCTCACCAACGCTTCCCGTTCTGCTGAACGTTCTGCTGCTTTTTGGTCAAAGTGATGTGCCCGACTGTTCCAGAAGGACTGACTGGCTTTTTGCTGTTCTGTGTTCATTGTGTTTCCTCCATTCGTTGTTCATCTGATTGCACCTCTGGCTTACTTTTGCGTATGATTTGTTTCCGATTCTGAGGTGCCGGGGAGTCTGTCACCTGGAGCGCATTCGTGGGTCTGCCAGGGTTTCCAGATCACGCCCTACCAGTGCCAGGCTGGTAACCAGAAGGGTGAGAAAGAGCCAGGGGTAAAAGAGCCACCATTGCCAGTATGGGGTGAGATAGATGCCCCTGAAATTGACAGCATGGTTGATGATCAGTCCCCAGCTACGGGAAGTCGGATCTCCCAGCCCCAAAAAGGCCAGGGATGCCTCTGCCACAATGGCTCGTCCTGAAAGACGGATCATGCTGATCAGCAGCAACGGCATCATTTCCGGAATCAAATGCCGCCCCAGCATGTGCAATAATCCGGCGCCATGATGGGCTGCCATGCGAATATAAGGCTGTTCTTTAAGACTCAGAGTGGTACCCCTCAGGGTACGGGCCGGTGCCGCCCAGGAAAAAAGGGACAAGACCAGCACCATTTGTTTCATGCCCGCGCCAAAGAAAGCGGCCAGTACAATCATGGCAGGCAACCGGGGAATGGCCATGAGGATGTCCACCATCCTCATCAGCAGCCGGTCTATCCAGCCGCCGTACCAACCGGCAATGATTCCGGCTACGCCGCCACCCAGCCCTGCCAGCAAGGCAGTTCCCATACCAATCAGCAGGCTGGTGCGGGCTCCGTAGAGAATCATGGCCCATACATCAAGACCCAGTTGGTCTGTTCCCATCCAGTGGTCCTGGCTGGGAGGGGACAAAGCAGGGCCGGCAGAACGATAAGGTGAATGGGTGGCAATCCAGGGAGCTGCCACAGCCATGAACACCAGCAGGCAGAATACCAGTAAGGCAAGCTTCCCCGGCAGGGTGAACCAGCGAATCGCATTATTGATGGATGTCCATCTCAACTGCCATCTCATGATACCCCACCTTTCTGCCGCCTGGCATGGTTTTTCTTCAGCCGGGGATCCACCTGCTGATAAAGCCAATCAGCCAACCAGTTGGCAGAAAGTACTCCCAGGGTCATCACCAGAAAAACCCCTTGCAGGAGAGGAAAATCCCGGGCTGTGACGGCGCGGCTCATCAGTGTTCCAAGACCAGGGTACTGAAAGACATTCTCAGCCAGAACTGCCCCGCCCATCAACGTCCCCAGCTGCATGGCCACCCGGGTCACCAGGGGAATCATGGCATTTCGCAAAGCATGGTGGACCATCAGGATACGGTGCCGCAGCCCTTTGGCTTTAGCCGTACGAATATAGTCTTTTGTCAGAACGGTACGCAGGCTGTTGCGTACCAGCAGGTAGATCCCTCCCGTCCGGGTCAGGCCCAGGGTCAAAATGGGGAGAACCGCGTGACGTCCGATATCACCCATCTGCTGCCACCAGTTTTCGTACACCATAAAGTGGGTTTTCGCTCCCGACAAAGGAAACCAGTTTTTTCCCGCTGCCAGAGTGACCAGCAATGCCAGCCCCACCAAAAAGGCTGGAATTTCTGAAATCACCATAAAACCGGTATAAAAGAGGCTGTCTTGCCATCGACTGCCCTTCCATGCAGACCAGGCTCCCAGCAGTGTACCTGCCGCCAGACTCAAAAGAAGGGCGCCTGTTGTAATCAGCAGGGTCCAGGGTAAGCGGCGGAGGATCATTTCGCTGACGGGCTGTTTAAAGGCATAGCTGTAACCCAGATCCCCTTTGATCATTCCCCACCAATAATGCCCATATTGGCGAATCAATGGCTCATCCAGTCCATAATAATGCCGGTAGTAGTCTGCCTGTTCTCTGGTGTAAGTGGTAAAAACGTCGCCGCTTTCACCACTCATATGTAAAAAGGGATCTCCGGGCATCAGCCGGGGCAGGGCAAAGTTTAAGGTCAGAATGACCCAGAGGGTCAGTAACCGTCCGACAGTTTTCCTTTTATCCATGAGACAGCCCCGCTTCCATCATCCCTTGCACAGCCTGAAGTTAGCTTTCTACAAGCACCTCGTGGGCAGTCCCTTCCTCCACCAGATTTCCCTGACTCAACACCCATATTCGGTCAGCACATTTACGGGCTAAATTCAGGTCATGAGTCACCAGCAGCAAGGTGAATCCCTGGCTGTTTTGAAGTCCTTTCAAGAGTCGCAACATATTTGCCTGGGTGGAGACATCCAGCATGGCAGTGATTTCGTCTGCGATGAGCACCCGGGGACGCATGACCAGACTTCGGGCGATGGCTACCCGCTGGCACTGACCACCGCTGAGAGAGCTGCAATACCGGTTCAGAAAGGATTCATCTGCTCTTAATCCAAGGGCCTTCATGGCATCAACAAGACGTTTCTCCTGAGTATCTCGAGAGCCGATACCATTGATTTTCAAAGGCTCCAGCACGGCTTGACGCACGGTAAGTCGGTGGCTCAACGCGCTGAAGGGATCCTGAAGCACCAGTTGAATGCCCTGCTCCCGCCTTGCGGCTTCCCGACCCTTCAGCGGTTCTCCCTGAAAAATAATCTCCCCGTTGTCAGCAGAAATCCACCCGGCCAGCAGCCCTGCCAGGGTGGATTTTCCTGACCCGGAGGGCCCCACCAAAGCAGTGGTTTCACCATGACGCAGGTAAAGGCTGGTGGGGTGCAGCGCATCTATTTTCCGGCTCCCCATTTGATAGCTTTTGGATAATTGACGGCCCACCAGTACTTTTTGCAAACCACCCTGATGACATGCCACCAGATGTTGTTCCTCAATCATCTGCAGCATTGGTGGTTTTTCCCTGCAAGAGATACGGGACTGGGTACAGCGTTTAAAAAAGAGACATCCGGAGTGGTCAGATCCATAGACTTCATCTGATACGCCTGCCTCACCGCAGGAATCTGTTACTTCTTTTTCCACCCGCTCAGGAATCCCCCACAAGTCCTTGTAGGGAAACAAATCAGTGGCGGCGTTGAACAATCCGGCGGTATAGGGGTGGGACGGCGACCGAAACAAGCTGGCCGTCGGCGCCTGTTCCACCCCGCGCCCCCCGTAAAGTATCAGCGTTTGATCTGTCATCTGCCGAATGACAGTCAGATCATGGGAGATCAACATCATGGCAAATCCCAGAGACTGCTGCAGTTCCTGAAGGGTGTTCAAATACGCCTGGTGTGAAAGGCTGTCAAGAGAGCTGGTGGGTTCATCCAGCACCAGCCATTTCGGCTCACAGGCCAGTGCCATGGCCAACAGCACCCGCTGGCGCATGCCACCGGAAAGCTGGTGAGGATAGGCAGATTCCCAGTGGGTTTCCAATCCTACAAGAGACAGTAACCGGCGTGCTTCCGCTGCTACTTCCCGGGAAGATATTCCCTGACTTTCCCGAAGGGGCTCAGTCACTTGACGCCCCACAGGCATCACAGGGTTCAAGACTTCAAGGGCATTCTGAAATACCAGGGCCATTTCACGCCAACGCCATCTTTTTAGCTCATTGGAAGAAAAATTGTTCAGATCTCCCCATGCCGTTTGAATCTTTCCGGTTACTTGGTGAGGCGGTTCAATGAGCCCCAAAAGGCTCAATGCCAGTGAGGTTTTGCCACTGCCAGACTCCCCGGCAACGCCCCAGTTTTCATGAGGCCCCAGCGAAAGGGTCAGGTGATCCAGCGCCGTCACCTGACCGGTTGGCGTGTTATACTGAATGCTCAGTTCCTGTATGTGTATCATGAGAGACCACCTCGCTTCCAAGTACCCTTCTTTAAACAAAATTTCACTTTATCGATTTAAGAAAGAAAGCTTGTTGTGCGTCACTTCGTGATGGTCAAAGATATGCATCCAACCATCATAGATATCCCGGCGATAGACGGTGCTGCCGGTATTGAAATAGAGGGGAATTTCAGGCACATCTTCTGCCAGCGCTTCCTGAATCGCCATGATGCTTGCTTTTCGTTCCTGCTCATCCATTATGGTGATTTGCCGGTTCAATTCAGCCGTCAGCCACTCATTCTCATAGCCAGGAACACCATCCGACCAGTCAAAAGCAGCTGGTGCAAAACGATCCCTCAGATAGTCTGCATCTCTGGCCCAGCCTCCATGTCCTGTAAGACCGATTTCATAGGCTCCTTCCGCCAACCGCTGATCCCGGGTATTACTATCCACTGACTGAATGACAACAGTGATTCCCACGGCTTCCAGATGCTCCCGAATCAGCTCTCCCATGCGCACTTCCTGGTTTTGTCCTGTCAAAAGAGTAAAGGAAAGTTCCCCTGGTTCATACCCGGCAGATGCCAACAACGCTTTGGCAGTTTCCGCATCGGGCGCATAGGGATTCAGGTTCGGATGGTACCACCGGTGATCGGGTGGGAGAATCCCCATACTGCCGGGAAGGGCAGCTCCTCTGGCAATTTTATCCACCAGATCTTGTCGGTCAATGGCATAAGCCAAAGCCTGACGTACTTCACGCTGCTGCAGCTCAGGGCGTTGCTGCAGATTCATGCGCAGCCGGTAGCCCCATACGCCTGGCACATCAATCAGGCCATAGACCGACTCGTCTGAAAAGCGCTGGATGACATCCACCGGTATACTCGCCAAATGAATGTCCCCATTTTCCAAGGCGAGAACTTCATCACTCACAGGCACAAACTCAATGACATCCACTGCCTGAGACGGTCCCCAGAAATCATAAAACGCTTCCAGCCGATAGGTGCCGTGCTCTGCGTCATAGTGGGTCAGCTGATAGGGACCCGTCCCAATAACACCTTCGCTGCCGGTAAGGCTTTCAGGGTCTGTCACACCTTCCCAGATGTGCCGGGGAATGATCTGCAGCGCTGTCAGTTCTTCTGTATAGTTGGCATAAGCTTCTCTTAGGTAAATCTCCAGGGAGTGGTCATCCACCTTTCGGACATCTTCTACAAAGGCATCATCTGTCAGTAAGCCTCCATAGCCCACAGGGGGAAATGCCTTGCTGTATGCCAATGTAAACAGCACATCATCTGCGGTGAAAGGGGTGCCATCATGCCAAATCACGTTTTCCTGCAAATACAGCGTCAGCAAAAGGCCATCCTCACTGATTTCCCAGTCTCTGGCCAGCCATGGAACAAATCCATTTTCATCTTTTTCCACCAATCGATCAAAAATTAGATTTACCTTGTAGCGCCCAGGCCCTCTGGAATGGGTGGTATAGGGCTGGGGATATCCGTAATCTCCCCCTGAAAGACGCACAACCACCGGCTCATCAGATGCTTCATCACCTGGATGGTTCTCTTCATCGGTAACTTCCATCACTCTGTCAGATTCTGCCTGTGGGGTTGCAGGAGATGCGCTGTTACTGCATCCTGTTAATATCAACATCATTACCATTAATCCCATCACTGCCAAACCGGCGGTAACGCGCATCTGCTGTTGAAGAACACGCTTCTTTTTAATGAACTGCATCCATTCTCCTCCTTTAGTTGTCAACGATTTCTTTTCGCTTCGCTGAAGATCTGATGACTGCTGGCTGATGACAGCTGACATGCCACGTGTTGATTGAATGCTTATTGAGAATTTCCGCAGCATCATTTTTTTATGCCTTCAATGATTCGCTGCCGTGTCATGCAGGCTGTTGGTTTCATTCATGTCCATATAAAGCGCCAGTGCAAATAACGTGTCTGATAATCGATTCACATAGGTGAGCACCAGATCACTGACTTCTTCTTCCCGGGTAAGCCACAGAATACGCCTTTCCAACCGCCTGCAAACAGTGCGGGCCACATGGAGATGCGCTCCGGGCAACGTTTCTCCTGGAATAACGAAACGGTGAATGTCTGGCACCCGACTCATGAACACGTCAATGATTCTCTCCTGCCTCCATATATGTTCCTGTGTCACCACCGCTTTCAATTTTTCTGGGTTTCGGGTTGCCAGTTCCCCCCCCACCACAAACAGTTCCAACTGAATGTCTGTCAGTACTCTGACAACCTCTTCATTCTCTATGCTTTCTCTGGCAACACTGATGAAGCTGTTTAACTCATCCACTGTTCCGTAGCATTCCACACGGCTTTCGTCTTTAAAGATGGGGTCGCCATTCCACAGGCTTGTTTCGCCGTTGTCTCCTTTACGCGTGTATATTTTCATTTTCTGTGCCTCCATTCCATTTGCTGAACAACACAAAAAAACCCATTTCCGCAAGTCATGAAAAAGGGTTTTGTGCCAACACAAAGCATCTCTTTGGCGTTCCCTCCTTTCCATCTTCCGTGGAAAATCTGGAGCATTTCACGGCAGGTCTCCTGACTTTGCGTCATCGATGAAATATCTCCTTCCCATTGCCTGCAGGCAACAGTGGTTTTGATATTTCTCTCAGCATTACAGTGGCGGGACCGCGTGGGATTTTCACCCACTTCCCTTTTAGCCCGTCTGGTTGTTGACGGGCACCGTGAAACAATCATTTAATTAAGTCGATGGTACCACAGGCCTTCTCAAAAGTCAAATATGATAACGCTTCTCAATCTCGTTTAACTATGATATACTAAAAAGCGGTTTCAGCAAACCTCATTTGTCGTGAACGCACCGGCCTTCGGTAGATCTTTTGTCTGTTGCAATTTCCAGCTGAAGGTTGATGCATCGGAGAAGCATCTGTCCAATGATTGCCGGACTGGTTAAGAAAGGATGACAGTTAATGAAATCTGCTCAACGATTGGCTCAAATCGTTTATTTACTCATCTTTGTCGCCGGCCTTTTTTTTCTTGTCCTTAATCAGGGCCACCACCACACCAAGCTGCATCATTTGATGACAAAACTGCATGAATATCGGTCACAGCATTATTTGTTGGCGGCCTGTGCTTTTTTCTGCGTTCGGTTTTTATGTGCGGCCTTTGCCTTCCCAGGCAGTGGCATGTTTACCCTTATGGGGGGCGCTCTCTTTGGCTGGCTTCCCGGCACTTTTTTGGTGTTGCTGGCCAACAGCACTGGTTCTGTGGTGGTTTTTTTGTTAAGCCGGTATGCTTTTAAAGAATCCCTTGAGAAAAAATACCAGCGGCAATATGCCTGGATCCGCAGGCTTTCTCATCACCGCGGGGCTGCCTTGCTCTTTTTTCTCCGCGTCATTGAAGTTGCCCCTTCTTTTGCAGTCAATTCTTTTTTTGCCCTAACAGAGATGCGTCTGCGCACCTATTTCACAGCAACCGTTCTGGGTGCCCTCCCAGGGATCCTGCTGTTTACAAATTTGGGCGTGCAGGCAGCTTCCATTCGCCAGTTGAATGATTTGGTCAGTCCCATGGTTCTTGCTTCCCTTATTTCTCTGGCCTTGATTCCCTTATTATCCAGCATCGCCTGGTATCTTGCCCGAAATGATTGTTCAACATCACTTAGCAAATAGAACCTTTTAAAAAAAACCTGAAAATAATGGTTTATTTAGCCAATATCTTCAGGGTTTTCTTTATTTTGCAACGCTTTTATCAACCATGCTTCTGCTTCAGCCATGCTCTGGGGCACCGGAACTTTCATCCCCTTCTGATGAAGACGGTGAAACAGTTCTGCCAGCACCGGCGGCTCCAGATTGGCTTCTTTCAGCATGTTTACCTGCCCAAATATTTCCCGCGGGGTACCCCGGGCAATGATGCTTCCCTGATGGAAGACATACACCACATCCGCCAGATCACCCACCACTTCCATGTCATGAGTGGTTATCACCAGTGACACTTCATGCTCCCTGCTCAGGTGATTGAGCAGTCTTATCATCTCCCGCCGGGACTCCGGGTCAAGGGAAAGAAAGGGTTCGTCTAAAATTAAAATTTGTGGCAATGTCACCAGCGCACCCGCCAGGGCTACTTTCTTTTTTTCGCCTCCGCTGAGGTAGTGGGGAATTTTTTCCAGCAGGTGGCTAATCTGCAGCGACGCTGCCACATCTTTCACTTTTTGAAGTACCTGATCTTCTGGAAGTCCATCATTGCGCAAAGAAAAAGCAATGTCGTCATACACTCGAGGTCCAATTATTTGCTCATCCACTTGCTGAAAAACGACGCCCACTTTCCCCCTTATTTTTCGAAAGGATTCATGCGGACGACATCCCAGCACTGTCACAGTTCCCTCAGTGGGGGCCAGAAGCCCCAGCAGGTGGGCCAGCAATGTGGTTTTTCCCGCACCATTGGGTCCAATAATCACCACCCGTTGCCCGGCCTCTACAGCAAAATCAAGGCCGCCAAGATGAACGGCGGTTTTATCGGGATAAACGTGTTTTAAATTAGTTACATGAATTAAAGGTTCCATTTCATCACCGTTCCCATTAAAATGACCATTCCAGCGAGCATCAGTCCAAAATCTGCCGTTCCACGAGGTTTCAGGGAGTGCCTCAACGGGATTCGGCCGCTGTAACCGCGAATGGCGAGAATTTGATAGATACGTTCGCTCATTTCGAAGGCCTGTATCACAAGGGTTCCCAGAGCACGTGTCAGGTTCTGCAGATTTTTAAGAGGGGTCATGGCATCATAGCCGCCCCGAAGTCGAATAATTCTAAGCAGAGCCTGCATCTTCTCCATCAAAAGAAAAAAAGCCCGGTAGGTGAAAATCATGAGGTCCACCAGTAGACCCGGCAATACCTTGGAGAGAGCGGCAAAGATGTCAACGTAAGGGGTGGTTGCAATTAATAGCAGCATGGTCAATGCCGCCCCCACTGCTTTCAGGATAATCACCAAGCCATTAACCCACGATTGCTGTGCCATCATCAATGCAAAAATAAGGCTGAAAAAAGCCGGGTAAAGGGCAAGATGCCCCACCTTTTTCAGAGGAATGCTGCCCATCACAAAAAAAAACAGAATCAATAACAGGAGCAACAATAACTGAGAGAGTTCCCGGCTGATGATCCAGCTGCTCAGCATGAATATGGTGAAGACCAATTTAGATAAAGTTCCCCTGCGGTGAAAAAATCCTTTTCCATTCACTGACAAATGGTCCATTTCTGCTAGATGCATGTTGTCACCCTATCGATCAATTAATTGTGGCTTCACCCGCTGAAAGTAACCAACGATCAGAGATGTACCTGCGGCCTCCAACATCAGCCCTGCCAAAAAAATCGTTCCAACCGCTGCCCATCCCGTAAAGGTGAAATAGCGGATCCGTTCCAGCTCTTCATGAAAGGAACCATGCTGGTGAGAATGGCCATGAGGCTCGTTTTCTTGTGTTTCTGTTAATGTGACAGCAGGCAGTTCATCGTGCTCACCATGATGGTGATGGGGCAACACTTCAGAGAACCCCGCTGTTGATCCCACCAGCAAAACCATCAATACCATAGACAGAGCCACACCTGCCATCGTCGCTCCAAAAGCGCCCTTTCTGACAGAAAGATGCTGCTTCAAACCTTTAAAAACAACAGAACCCACCAGTACCTCGCTGCCAATCAGCAGGGTATTTAACCCCACAATGGTAATTCCCCCATGCCCAAAAGAGGCCAAGATAAGATTCACCACAAAAACTGCCAGAAATCCCATTTTAGGCCCCACTAAAATTCCCGTTAATACTGCCAGGCTCAAATGCACCGGTACCACAAATAACGGTACCGACATGCCGATGATCATAATGGCCGCCGCCATGGCGGTTGCGGGTATTCGTTGACGCGCTTCTGCTGCATCCATGCTTCGGATGATGAGGATCATTATTAACAGACTCACCACATAACCGCCCGCTCCCCAGCTTAAGGGAATAATCCCGTCAGGAACATGGATATGACTCATGATAACGCCTCCCAATTGAAATATGCCATCTATTTCGCTTTATTAAATGCAAATGAATTGCACTTGAGCCTTATTGTACCGTTTCTTTCCTGTCAGGTCAAGGCTTGATTGCAATTCATTTGCACCTACTATGGATGCACTTTCATGAATGAATGGTGACGATATGGCAGCGAAGGGGTAATGCCACAACCCGAAACTGCTTCAGCTATGTCCTGCCACATTGACAACTGCTTCCATGACACTGACAATCCCCTTCACAGCCTCCACAGGTATGTGGAATGTCAATACGCACTGTTTTTGATTTAACTTTTAGATATGTTATGGCGAATACCATCAACAATATGATCAAAGCCAGTATTTTAAATGTCGCCATCCAGTCCATCCGAGCACCTCCCCTCCTTTTATTGATATTGATTATCATTTTAAAATGTACCATGTTCTCTCGCTTATGTCAATCACTGTATCTATTTCCAGGGCATTCATGCCCGATGTATTGCCAATGTGCCAATCACCATTGTTCTCTGCGTATTCGGTTTTTTAACAGATACCCTTGACAAAACCCACATGCAGCATATATCATCTAAATGGAATTGATTATCGATTTCATTACTCGGCCGATAATGCGATGATGATCACTTCTTTATTCTCTTTAATCAGAAAGATGACCGAAAGGAGCGTTATAATGTTGAACCACATTTCCGTCGAACGTCGAAAAATTGTCTTTTTAACTGTTTCAATTCTTATGATTCTTGCTTTTATCATGGTTGCTGTTCCACAGGTATTTGCAGAAATATCCCCCGAGCAGGCAGATGAAATGATTCACGAACTGGAAGAAATTGCCCATGAGCTTGAGCACATTGAAGAATGGATGCGGATTGTTGCATTTTCCGGCATCGGAATATTTCTGGTTCTCGCCGGCCAGTTGATCCTCCAGTACTTATCTTTCAAGAAAAAGTAAGTTCTTTATCTTGTATCATTCAACACAAAATAACCACTCTCAGACCGGGAGTGGTTATTTTGTGTTGAGATTATTTTGTTGAATCGATGGTTTTACAGGGTCACACCAGTCTTAAAGATGGCAATTTCACGGATACCGTTCTTTTCATGGTTCAGTTTCTCTCCGCTGGCCACCGCCACCACATAGGCCACAAACTCAGCCAAAAGTTCATCCATGGTGTGTTTATCCAATAGCGTACCCGCATTAAAATCAATCCAATGGGGTTTCAGTTGGTGGATGGCACTGTTGGAGGATACCTTCATGGTGGGGACGAATGAACCGAAAGGAGTTCCCCTGCCGGTGGTAAAAAGCACCATATGACAGCCGGAAGCTCCCAGGGCAGTGGCTGATACCAAATCGTTTCCCGGTGAGTTCAGCAGGTTCAGTCCCGTTTTTTCCAGGCGCTCTCCATATTTCAGCACATCCACCACCGGTGATTTGCCGCCTTTTTGGGTGCACCCCAGAGATTTATCTTCAAGCGTGGTGATGCCCCCATCTTTATTCCCCGGAGACGGGTTTTCATATACCGGTTGCTTATGTTCGATGAAATAGTTCTTAAAGTCATTGATCAGATGAACAATGTCATCAAAAACAGCCTCCGAGGCCGCCCGGCCCATAAGGATGGTTTCAGCTCCAAACATTTCCGGCACTTCTGTGAGTACTGTGGTGCCACCACGGCTGATCAGGTAGTCGGAAAATGCGCCAAGCAGTGGGTTGGCTGTGATGCCGGAAAATCCGTCGGACCCGCCGCATTTAAGACCAATCTTAAGTTCTGCCAGCGATGCTTCCTCCCGCCGGTCCTGAATCATGGTTTCGTAAAGGGATTTTAGCATCTCCACGCCGGCCTGAATTTCATCGCCTACCTTCTGGGTCACCAAAAACTTCACCCGTTCATCATCCACCTCTCCCAGGGCTTCCCGAAATGAGTCGATGGTGTTGTTTTCACAACCAAGACCCAGCACCAGCACGCCGCCGGCATTGGGATGCTTCACAAGGTTGGTCAGAATAGTGCGGGTGTTTTCCAAATCATCGCCCAATTGAGAACAGCCGTAACTGTGCTTATAGACATGCACATGATCCACTTTTTTCAAGTCCACTTCTTCTCCCAGCCGATTGATCATCATTTCGGCAATGCCATTGACGCACCCCACAGTGGGCACAATCCACAGCTCGTTGCGGATGCCAATAAGGCCGTTTTTCCGACGGTAACCCTGAAAGGTGGCAGGGCCATCAATGGTGGAAATGGTTTCCTGTTTTGGCTCATACGTATAGCTGATGGTACCAGAAAGATTGGTTTTCATGTTATGGGAGTGAACCCAACTGCCCGGGCTGATGGGGCTAACGGCATGGCCGATGGGATACCCATACTTAATAATATGCTCACCGGCCTCAATGGCAGTGAGAGCAATTTTATGACCCGGCTGAAGATCTTCCTGCAACAGGATTTGCCTGTCGTTAATGGCTATGGCTTCTCCAGCTGAAAGCGGTTTCAGTGCCACAACCACGTTGTCCCGGGAATGAATTTGCATGACGGGTTTCATTTCAGCACCTCCTGAAGGGCTTCCGCATAGGGTTTGGTAGTAATGTTTTTCAAGTGACTTACCAGACCCTGGGCAAGTCCCTTTAGCTGATTCAGGTCTCGGCCCCAGATTGATTCCATGGCCAGCACCTCGGTCACCAGCTGTTCCAGAGAGATTTCGTTATTTTCCCAGGCTTGCCACTGTTTTGAAAAGACTTCCATCACATGAGGATCATCGGATAGTGGAATGATTTCGTCGCCCCGCTTACCTCGATAGAAATAAAGCAGGGAGGCAAATGAAAAGAGGATCTTGGCAGGCAGGTTTTCACCTTTGACGACATAGTCATTCAAGGTGGGCATGAGACGCGTATTGAACTTACTCATGGAGTTCAGCGAGATACTCAGCAACTGGTGACGGATAAAAGGATTCCGGAAACGATCCAGGATACTGTCGGCATATGCTTTCACTTCTGCCGCCGGCATGGGCACCATGGCCGCAATGTCTTCATACATCACCGCGGCCACGAAAGCTCCGGTAATGTCATTCTCCACAGTTTCCCCAACGGTTTCAAGCCCATAGAGGTATCCCACAGGAACCATGGCCGTATGCGCTCCGTTGAGAATACGCACTTTACGCTCACGATAAAGGGCAAGATCATCTACAAAAAGAACGTTCAGTCCCAGTTTATCCGCCGGAAAAACATCCTTAATCACATCAGGCCCTTCAATCACCCACAAATGATACCATTCTGATGTCACCATGAAGGGATCGGTATATCCCAGTTCTTTTTCAAGGGTGGCTGCCTCGTCGGCAGGATAGCCAGGAACAATTCGATCCACCAGTGTATTGTAGAAAATGTTGTGTTTCTCCACCCATTGAACAAAGGCAGGTTCCAACTGCCAGCGTTTTGCCAGTTTCAACACGATTTCTTTCAGTTTACTCCCATTTTCTTCAATGAGTTCGCAGGGAAGATGTAACAGTCCCTTTGACGAATCACCATTAAATGTCTTGAAGCGATGATGCAGCAATGCGGTGAGTTTGCCTGGAAAAGAGCTTTGGGGGCGATCTGACAGCTCATCAGTTTCACTGTAGACAATCCCTGCTTCAGTGGTGTTGGAAATCATCAGCTTTAAATCAGGAGCTTCTGCCAGCTTTAAATAGGCATCATAATTCTCATAAGTGTTTACACCCTCCTGCAGGCAGTCGATGACAGTGGTCTCCTGCTTTAGCTCCCCCTGGTGGATTCCCTGGGTAATAAGGGTATAAAGGCCGTCCTGTGCCATCAGTTCTTTTACTTTTTGGCTGTTGCGAGGCTGTACCACAGCAACACCCATCTGGCAGTTCAGTTCGTGATTCATTCGATGAATCATCCAGTCGGCAAAGGCCCTTAGAAAGTTGCCTTCTCCAAATTGAATGACTTGAATGGGATATCGGGTGGGGTTGGAAAGATGTTCATGATTCAATCTCATGGAATTTCCTCCTGTTCTTCTGGTTAATGATCTCCTACATCAAAAATGCTCAGGAGAGCCCCTCAAAGCGCTCCACCTAAGCATTTTTTCTAATCGAAACGAATCAATACTTTCAGTTTATCAGCGGGGGATTGCACCAGTGCTTCAAAAGCCTGAATGGAATCCTGAAAAGGATAGACATGGGTGACCATGCTTTCAATCGCCACAGCTCCGGATTTAACCAGCTCAATCAGCGGCTTGAAATCATGGAGGCTGTTGCGGGAACCAAATACATTCAGTTCCTTCTTCAGTAGCACAGAGTGGTTAAAGGTGGTTTCACGGGAACCGTTACCGATGAGGGAAAGCTTGCCGCCAAAAGCTGCTGCCTCAATGGCATTGAGAAAACTTTCAGGAATTCCAGCCGCTTCCATCACTGTGTCCATACCGTCGCCGTTGGTCCATTCCCTGACTGCATCCATCAGGTCCCGTTCTCCCAAATTTACCACGTCGGTGGCTCCCAATTGCAGGGCGTGGTCGAGACGTGTCTGATTAAAATCTGCCACATACAGCGTGGCACCTCTCAGCCTGGCCGAAATCATGGCGAAAATACCAATGGCGCCCGCTCCCAGCACCAACACTTTTTCACCTGCCTGAATATCTGCCCGGTTGGCGGCATGGTACCCGATGGTGAAGGGTTCAATGAGGGCTATATTTTTGGCATCCAGTCCATTTCCGGAATAAATGCGTTCAATGGGCATCACAATGTACTCCGAAAACGTACCATCCCGCTGCACACCCATGGTTTCGTTCTGTTGACAGCAATTCACCAGGCCGCGACGGCAGGAATAGCAGGTACCACAGTTAAAGTACGGGTTGGCAGTGACCTGCATCCCCACTTCAAGGCCTGCTTCGTTGGGTTCAATGGCTGCGATCTCCGCTGAAAACTCATGGCCGGGAATACGGGGGTAGGTGGCAAAAGGCTGATTGCCTGTGAAAGTGGCGATATCAGAGCCGCAAATACCACAATAGTTCACTTTAAGCAGCGCCTCGCCTTTTGGGGGAGTAGGCACTGGTTTTTCCACGATTTGAATACTTCCGGGTGCATCAATATGCACCACTTTCATTGTTGCTTCCATGGGATTCTCCTCTGCTTGTATGGCTTCGTATACAGGTTGCTGTTATCGAATTTTTGCCTTGGCTGCACCAATGGCATTTTCAAGATGTTCTGTAATGGCGGTGGTAATTCGCTGAGGCTCTCGGCTGATGAGAGCTTCCAATATGTCCATGTGTTCTGGTCGCGAGCGTTTCTCGATATCTGCCGCCACCACTGTGGACAACGCGCGAATCCGGTAATCCCGGTCGTACACATGGTCCATGAACTGGCTCAGCTGTTCATTCTGAAGGCTGCTGATCATATATTGATGAAAACCCAGATCCAGCTCAAAATACCGTTCAAAACAGGCCCGCTCGGGACAAAGCTGAAAGGCCTCAAAAGCACTCACCCAATGCTGCAGTTCTTTCAGTGTCATGTTGGCATTTCCCTGCACGGCGGCCTGGGGTTCAATCATCATGCGAATCTGAAAGACTTCCTGAATATCTTTAAAGGACACCGGCGAAACAATCATCCCCTTGCGGGGATAAATGGTGATAAAGCCCTCTTCACTGAGGCGCAGAATGGCTTCCCGTACCGGAGTTCGGCTGATGCCCATTTCCAGGGCAATGTCATTCTCAGAAAGAAGGCTTCCAGGCATTAACTGACACTTGATGATCTGGTCTTTCAGGTGGTGGTACGCCTGTTCCTTTAAGGGCAGCTTGGGGGTAGTTTTCACGGCTTCAGCTGGTTTCATGGGATCACCTTTTCTAGTAAATTAGATTCACAAGCCCCAATGAGAAGATGGGGAAGAATGTCAGCAGCATTAAACAAGTGAGCAGGAGGATGTAAAAAGGCACCGCCTCCCGTATGAAATCACTGATCCGACACCGGGTGATGCCGCAGGTGACGAACATGAGGGTTCCCATGGGTGGGCTGAGGGCTCCAATGGCCATATTGAAAATGAAAACCATGGCAAAGTGGATTTCATGAATGCCATAAGCTGCTGCCACCGGTGCCAGTAAGGGTACCAGCACAATCATGGCCGCGTTTCCTTCTATAAACATGCCCACTGCAATTAGAAAAACATTCACCATCATGAGAAACAGATATTTATTATCCACATTGCTGACAATAAATTCGGTGATGGTTTGAGGCACCCGTTCCCGGGTGAGAATCCAGGCAAAGGCTGAAGCAGCACCTACGATGATCATGATGGACGCAGTACTGGTAATGGTTTCTTTCAACCCCTTCAGAAAATCCCGCAGGTTCATTTCCCGGTAAACCACACCCAGCATTAATGCATAGACAATGGCCACAGAACCGGCCTCGGTGGGGGTAAAAATACCCAGACGTATTCCCCCAATAATGATGACTGGAAGCATCAAAGGCAGCACTGCCACACCAATGGCTTTGGTCAGTTCGTTACCGGCAATCATCTTTTCACGCACCGGTTTGTATCCACGTCGTTTTGATAGAAAAGAAACCAGCATCATCAGCGAAATGGTCAGGAGAACACCCGGGCCAATACCGGCAATGAAGAGCCGCCCGATGGATACATTGGCAATGGAACCATAGAGGATCATGGCAATGCCCGGAGGAATCAAAGGCGTGACCATGGCAGAGGTGGCGGTGACCACCGAGGAAAATTCATTGGAATAGCCTTTTTTAACCATTTCCGGCACCAGCATTTTGGATTGCATGGCCGCATCTGCCAGGTTGGAGCCGGAAAGGCCACCCATCAGAGCTGATAGGAGGACATTCACCTGGGCCAGACCGCCGCTCATATGACCAGTAATGGCCTCGGCAAACTGCATGACCCGCTTGGAAACACCAGAATAATTCATGAATACACCTGCTGCAACAAAGAAAGGAATAGCCAGCAGCGGAATGCTTTCAATGCCGGCAATAACGCGCTGGGCAATGATTTGCGGCGGCACACTGGGAGTATTGATGAAATAGATCAACGAACCTGCCAGTACTGAAACAAACACCGGAACTTTCAAAAACAATAAGAGCAGCAACACGAGAGCCGAGAGGCCCACCACGCTGATTTCCATTACGCGTCACCCTCCTTTCCAAAAATCATCGGTTTAAATACCTGTGTATATGTGGCAATGGAGTAATTGATGATCATCAGCACGCACCCGATGGGAAAAGCGGCATAAATCAGGGTGTAAGGAATCTTGAAGATGTTGGTGAGACGGTTGGTTTGCCCCATCTGCTGCACCAGACTCCAGCCCTGAACCATGAAGTAGCAGAGTACAATAATAACAGCTATGTAAATCAATATCTCCGTGATTTTTCGAAGTTGTTGGGGAAAGCGATCCACCACCATGTCAATCGCGACATGACTGCCGGTTCTGAAGGCGGCACCGGCTCCAAAAAAAACGATCCATACAAAACACATCAGCTGTACTTCTTCCAGCCAGACCAGCGGGCGATTCACAAAATAGCGCATAATGACACCGGCAAAGGTAATGGTTACCAGTACCAGAAAGGTAGCCCCGGTTAAAACCAGATCCAGGTTCAGCAGATAATTCAGCGGCTTGTTTTTCACCATCATCCTGTCCTTCCATTTAAACCGGGAAAGCGGGGTTACCCGCCTTCCCGGCTGATTGATTACAGATTATGAATCACAGTCTACTGCATGGCTTCTTTCACTGTTTCATAAAGACCTTCTGACCAGATGGAAGTGAACTCAGGCAGTGAATAAAAAACTTCGGCCGCGGCCGCAAACTCGGCAATATCCACTTCAATCACTTCAACACCTTCATCAATGAACAGCTGCAGGGTTTCTTCAGTTGCTTCGTCAGCCAGTTCATTGTTGAAGAAGCCGGCTTCATTGCCAGTTTCCATCAACCATTGCTGTTGCTCAGCTGTCAAAGTGTTAAAGAACTGGGTGCCGGTAATCCAGGTGGTGAAGTTGCGCACATGACCATCCAGGGTCAGATATTTGGCAACTTCATGGAATTTACCGTTGTACAGCACCGGCAGCGGGTTTTCAAGGCCATCGATGGTTCCCTGTTGGAGGGAGGTGTACACTTCGCCCAGGGCCATGGGTGTAGGAGCTGCGCCCAGCACTTCAAAGCCTTTGATCTGGATTGTGTTATTGGGTACTCGAATTTTCATGCCCTGAAGGTCAGAAACGGTACGTACCGGATTTTTGGTGAGAGTGTGACGGTCACCATACTTCCAGTTGGAGGATAAGATTTTCAGCCCTTGCTCTTCCAGTAATCCTGATTGCTCAGCATACCAATCGCTTTCGATGAGGCGCCAGGCATCATCCCAGGTGGGGAACAGGTATGGGCCGAAAACAATCCCAAAATCTGGCACACCACGGTCTGCGTAGAAAGCACCATCAGCCAGGGTAATGACTGAAGATCCTGCCAGCATTTGGTCAATGATGTCATTCTTGGAACCCAGCTGACTTGAAGGGAATACTTCCATCTTCATATTACCACCACTGCGTTCTTCCAGCAACCGGGCCCATTCATTCACAGCCAGGTCCACCGGCTCACCGGGGTGGTTCTCATATCCGATTTGAATCACAACAGGGGCTGCCGCAGGTGCCTCAGCACCACCTGCACTTTCACCTCCGGCTGGTGCGGCAGGGGCCGGACTCGAACAGGCTGTTACCATTGCCAGTGCCAGAAACAACAACAGAATGGCAGTCATACGTTTTTTCATACGTCACTCTCCTCTTCTTTTTTGATAACGTTATCACTGATATCCTTGTGATATATCAGTGATATATTACAGTCTAATGAATTCGTTTTCCTTTGTCAAGTCCAAAGGGCTTAATTAATTATTTAACAACTCTTTCAGGGATCTCAAGGCAGCGTCTACCTGTTGTGACGTATTGAAATATCCAAAACTGAACCGAACTGTTCCTGTGGGAAAAGTCCCCAAGGTTTGATGCGCCCGGGGAGCGCAGTGTAAGCCTGACCGGGTGGCAATCCCATAATCCTTCCCCAGCCGGTGGGCCATTTCTCCCAGATCCATTTGCTGCGTGGTGATGGAAACCACAGCCGTTCGTTTAGCCCGATCGAGAGGCCCGACCACTTGCACCTGGGGAATCGTGCTGAGCCCTTCCAGAAATTGTTGCGTTAGTGTCATTTCATGATGGTGAATGGCGTCGATTCCTGTTTTTTTGAGCCAACTCAGCGCCGCATGAAGTCCGTAAATTCCTGGAAGATTCAATGTACCGGGTTCAAATTTATCCGGTAAATGCCGGGGCTGCACTTCTTCTTCAGAAAAACTGCCGGTACCACCCTCCATTAATGGTTGCAGTTTTCGGCTGAAAGCCTTGCTCAGCCAGACGCCTCCAATACCCTGAGGACCATAGAGGCCTTTATGGCCGGTGAAACAAACAGCTGCCGGTTCCAATTTTATCACATCAATGGGCAGTACGCCCGCTGTCTGCGCGGCATCAATAATCAAGTCAAGACGATGTGTGCGGCAAAAATCAGCTGCCTTTTGAATGTCCATTACACCGCCGCTCACGTTGGAGGCGTGGGTCATCACCACGGCTTTTGTGTGGGGTTTGTGCATTGTTTCGAAGGCATCACTCTGCAACATGCCTTCTGGGGTACAGGGAATACACGAAAATGTGACACTTTTTTCCAAAAGGGCATTGAGGGGGCGCATCACTGCATTGTGCTCCATGGAAGTTACCAGGACATGATCACCTGGATTAAAGCACCCCTTCAGGACTAGATTCAGGCTTTCTGTGACATGACGGGTGAAAATGATTTGCTCAGGTTCATGGCTGTTAAAGAGTGCTGCCAACATTTCACGTGTTTCATACACCACGTCTCCGGCATCAAAGGCACTGGTATAACTACCCCGGTTTACATTCCCGCCCACCTGTGTGATGTAACGGACCATGGCTTCTGCAACCTCCGGCGGCTTTGGAAAGGTAGTCGCTCCATTATCCATATATATGTTCATAAAATAGCCCCTCTCATGGTTGTGATATGAATGATCACTCGTACAATACATTCTACAATCATTTTTGCTTGCGTCAGTGTTCCCAATGATGTCTCAATCATATCAAATACGCACACTTCTTACGATAGATGTTTTGAATGACTTGTCCACATTTCATTGAAAACCTCGATTTAACTTCCCTTGCAGAACTTGGTATGATAAAGATGCTCTGGTTATATTATTATCAAGTTCATTTTAAAAGGAGGAATTATTTTGGACAGTAAGAAAGGTATGTTGGCAGCAGGAGGTGTGGTTGGTCTATTATCAGTCTTGCTGGTGGTTTTTGGAAACCCGGCAAACATGGGCTATTGCATTGCCTGCTTCATAAGAGACATTGCCGGTGGTGTGGGCATGCACCGGGCAGATGTGGTTCAGTATGCCCGGCCCGAAGTTATGGGGCTGGTGATTGGTGCGTTCGTTATGGCAAAATCACGGGGTGAATTTGCATCAAAGGGAGGTTCCGCTCCATTTATCCGCTTTTTTCTTGGTGCCCTGATGATGATCAGCGCCCTGGTTTTTCTGGGATGCCCCCTGCGAATGGTCTTGCGTCTTGCCGGCGGCGATTTAAATGCGCTTCCCGCAACAGGCGGTTTTGTAGTGGGTATTGCCATCGGCATCTTTTTTCTGAACAGAGGTTATAATTTGAAACGAAATTATACCCTGGCCAAGTCTGAAGGTTATGCGTTTCCATTGGTGAATGTGTTATTACTTATGGTTTTAATCGCTTTTCCCGGCGTTCTTTTTTTCAGTGAAAGCGGCCCCGGCTCCATGCGGGCACCTCTTTTCATTGCCCTGGCTTCCGGTTTAATTGTGGGAGCCCTGGCACAGCGCACCCGCCTGTGCACCATGGGTGGCATTCGTGACATTATTCTTTTTAGAGACAATCATCTATTTCTTGGCTTCGCCGGTATTTTTGTTGTCGCTTTGGTGGGTAACCTGGTAACAGGCAATTTCAATGTGGGTTTTGCCGGTCAACCCGTGGCGCATACCGAAACACTTTGGAACTTTCTTGGAATGCTGGGCGTTGGATTTTCTGCCGTACTGCTGGGCGGCTGCCCATTGCGTCAGCTGATTCTTGCTGCAGAGGGCAACACTGATTCTGCCATCACAGTGATGGGATTACTGGTGGGCGCCGCTTTTGCCCATAACATGTCACTGGCCTCCAGCCCGGCAGGAGCCACTCCCAATGGGAAGCTTGTGTTGATCATTGGCCTGGCCATTATGGCAGGTATTGCTTATTTGAATTCTGATCTGGCGGTTAGTACCGCTAAAGGAGGCGTAAATGTTGAATAGCATTGATGCGCGTGGTTTATCCTGCCCTCAACCGGTTCTTCTCACCAAAAAAGCAATCGATCAACAACTAACAGACCTGACGATTCTGGTGGACAATGAGACTGCCAAGGGAAATGTCTTGCGTTTTTTGCAAAATGCAGGTTATACTGTAGACATTGATATGTCTGAGGACACTTACCAACTTCAGGCAAAAAAATCCTGAAGGGACGTTTTGAATGAAAGAATACATGGTCTTGTTCTTCACCCATTCCGGCGCCATTAAGTTTAACCGCTTTGCCAAACGGGAAGGCTTCTCCTGTGAGTTGATGCCGGTTCCCCGCCAGTTAAGTTCCAACTGCGGTGTGGGGGCAAAGATCACTTATGAGGGACCTTGCGAAGAACTGGCAGATGAAGAAATCGAAAAAATTTATCTCGCTGCAACTGATGGTTATCATTTGGTATTTGCCAGCGACTCATAACATACCTTCTCGCGACCCTCCTATCTGTACAGGAGGGTTTTTTCATTACCTTTGGTTTTTATTGTGATATGGGTAAAATTCTTATGTAAATGGTATTGCTTTTTGAGAGAAGTCATTATAAGATATGTGTAAGGTTTCACAAAGCAGATCATTGTTTCATATTATGAACCGATTAAGCTGAAAAGGAGGCCATTAAATGAGAAGATATGAAGTGCTTCAGCGCATCGAAGCAGTGGGTGTGGTCGCTGTGGTACGTGCTGAAAACAGCGAACATGCACGCAAAATTGCCCTGGCCTGCATGGAAGGCGGCATTGATGCCATTGAAATCACTTTCACCGTGCCGGGAGCTCACAAGGTCATTGAATCTTTGACTGAGGAATTTGGAGATCGTCTGCTGGTGGGTGCCGGCACTGTACTTGACAGCGAAACAGCCCGCATCGGCATTTTGGCAGGTGCCAAGTATGTGGTGAGCCCTGCCTTTGATGCTGAAACTGCCAAGTTATGCAATCGATATCAAATTCCATACATGCCTGGCTGCATGACACTGACAGAAATGATTCAGGCCATGGAAGCCGGTGCCGATGTTATCAAGGTTTTCCCCGGAAGTCTGGGCGGTCCTGACTTCATTAAAGCAGTCAAAGGCCCACTGCCACAGGCGGTTCTGATGCCCACCGGCGGCGTGAGTCTTGAAAATGTTGACCAATGGATCAATAATGGGTGTATTGCCGTCGGCGTGGGTGGCAATCTGACCAAAGGCACACCGGAAGACATGACCAAAGCCGCACAGGCTTTGGTGGCAAAGGTCAGGGAAGCCCGGGGGCAGTAACGCATCAAACCTTCCCTGATTTCGAACACAAACCATTCATCAATCGGCCCTTTCAAAACATCTTCGAAGTTGTTTCCAATCGATGAAAACCCGCTGGAACTGTATCCCATTTATGGAATGATAAGGAGGAAAATGTAATGAAAAAAGTAGTCACTCTCGGTGAAATCATGCTGCGCCTCTCGCCCCCCGGTTATCAGCGTTTTGTTCAGGCTGAGTCTTTCGACGTTGTCTACGGCGGCGGGGAAGCCAATGTAGCGGTTTCATTGGCCAACTACGGCTATGATGCCTATTTCGTTTCCAAGCTGCCAAAGCATGAAATCGGCCAGGCAGCCGTCAATCACCTGCGCCGTTTCGGTGTTCACACTGATTATGTTGCCAGGGGCGGCGACCGTGTGGGCATCTATTATCTGGAATCCGGCGCTTCCATGCGCCCCTCCAAGGTGGTTTATGACCGAGCCGGTTCTTCCATTGCGGAAGCAACTGCTCACGACTTTGACTTTGACGCGATTTTCAGCGATGCTTCCTGGTTCCATTTTTCTGGCATTACCCCTGCTTTGGGCGAAAAAGCAGCGGCCCTGACAGAGGCTGCCCTGAAAGCCGCCAAAAAGCATGATGTGACTGTTTCAGTTGACCTGAACTACCGTAAAAACCTGTGGACTCCTGAAGAAGCCAAAACCGTCATGTCCAATCTGATGCAATATGTGGATGTGTGCATTGGTAATGAAGAAGACGCTGAGAAAGTGCTTGGCTTTAAACCCGGTAAAACCGATGTCACTTCAGGTGATCTGGAACTGGCCGGCTATCAGGATATCTTTAAGCAGATGAAAGAACAGTTTGGATTCAAATATGTGATCAGCTCACTGCGCAAATCCTACTCAGCTTCCGACAACGGCTGGTCGGCCTGCGCCTATGACGGTAATGAGTTTTATCATTCCCGTGAATATGATGTGCGCATTGTTGACCGGGTTGGCGGCGGTGATTCCTTTGCCGGCGGTATCATTTACGGTCTTCTGGAAGGCAAAAACTTCAAAGATGCCCTGGAATTTGGTGTGGCCGCTTCTGCTCTGAAACACACCATTTTCGGAGACTTCAACATGGTCACTGTTCCCGAGGTGGAGAACCTGTTAAAGGGCGATGCCTCCGGACGTGTGCAGCGCTAATCTGCTGATTCGCATGTTGATCTGACTGACCAGCAGTAATCAGCAACCCAGAACCAATACGCAGGCTTACCAACTCCCTTCTCTTTTCTCTATAAAGGCCAACCCCTTCATGCTACGGGGTTGGCCGATTTTTTACTGCTATTCATTTTTATCTTTCAATTACTCCTCTTCGGCCAGCTCAAAGGCCTGCCCGATGGCTTGAATGGCTTTCGCCTCGTCTTCTTCTGCCAGCACCCATGAGATATTGATTTCAGAGGTGGTCACCATCTTCAGTTCAATCCCGGCTCCCTCCAGAGCAGCAAAAACTCTGCCAGCCACGCCGGAATGAGTGCGCATACCCAACCCCACGATGGACATTTTCACGATTTTTTCGTTAATATCCCAGTGAATGGCATCGTCTTCTGCATGCCAGGATTCCATGAGGCTGCGTGCCACCTGCACATCTTCCCGGGGAATGGTGAAGCTGACGTACATGCGTTGATTCCCGTTCATCATCTGGGATATCATATCCACATTCACTTCTTTTTCTGCCATCTCGGAAAAAATACGGCGCAGGCTCTTCATTCCCGCCGGCAGATTCATCAAGGTGACCTGGACATCTGATCGACTGGAGGTCATCCCTGTTACCAAGCTCTCTTCCATTCCTTCATTGCCTCCATTCACAACCCAGGTTCCCGGCTGATCGCTGAAAGTCGACGCCAGATACAATGGGACCTTAAATTTATGCGCCAGTTCCACTGACCGGTGATGCAGCACACCGGCACCCAGGCTGGCCATTTCCATCATTTCTTCAGAGGTGATATAGTTCAACTTTTTAGCCCCCGGCAGTTTGCGGGGATCCATGGTATAGATGCCCTCCACATCAGTATAAATCTCGCAGGCTGCCCGCAGCTTTGCTGCCAGAGCCACTGCAGAGGTGTCACTGCCGCCTCTTCCCAGTGTGGTGATTTCCTTATTTTCTGCGACTCCCTGAAAGCCTGCCACCACCACCACCTGATTCTGCGCCAAAGCCTGATGGATACGACTCACGTCAATATCCAGAATACGCGCCTTTTGATGCAGTGCAGTGGTTTGAATGCCCAGCTGGGGACCTGTAAAAGAGATCGCCGGTTGCCCCTGGTCCATGAGAGCCATGGCCAGCAGTGAAATACTCACCTGCTCACCGGTGGTCAACAACATATCCATTTCCCGGGGGGCCGGACTGTCGGTGACCTGGCGGGCCAGTTCAATAAGGCTATCGGTGGTTTTCCCCATGGCCGAAACGATGACTACCAGCTGATGCCCCTGATTTTTCTTCTGAATCACGCGGTTTGCCACTGCTTTGATCCGTTCAGGCGTGCTGACAGAGGTTCCCCCATATTTTTGAACAATGATACTCATGGTCTATTCCTCATTCAACTGACGCAGTGCATCCACCAGTCCGGTTTTAGAGCGTGTCTGATCGTCAATGGTTTTGATGACTCTGGCGGGTGTACCGGCCACTACCACACCTGCAGGCACATCTTCAGTCACAATGGCACCAGCTGCCACCACAGAACCTTCACCAACACGAACACCTTCCAGAATCACCGCGTTGGCTCCAATCAGCACATTATCTTCAATAATCACCGGAGTGGCTGAGGCTGGTTCAACCACGCCGGCCACCACGGCTCCGGCACCCAAATGGCAGTTTTTGCCAATGATTCCCCGTCCTCCGACCACTGCATTCATATCGATCATGGTGCCTTCGCCAATCACAGCACCAATATTGATGACAGCGCCCATCATGACAATGGCGTTGGGCTGAATTACCACTTTTTCCCGAATGATAGCCCCCGGCTCAATACGAGCCTGCAATTTCTTCGTATCCAATAGCGGTACACCGGAGAGATTGCAGTCGTTCTCCACCACCAGATCTTCAATGGCTTCTCCCTGTTCTTTCAGAAAGGCTTCCACCGGCTTCCAGTTACCGAACAACACGCCGGTCTCACCGCTGATAAAGGCTTTGCCGGGGAATGTCTCCCAGTCGATGGTATTCAGTTTTCCTTTAACATAGACTTTCACGGGTGTCTTTTTGACACTGTTTTGAATGTATGCAATGATTTCCTGTGCTTCCATTTTTTCCCTCCATTATGTCAGATCATCTGCTTATGACGATCCACTTATTCTTTTGACTCCATTATATAATATCCTTACCCTCTGTTCTTCAAGCGTTTCATTAAAGGCCCAGCACATGGGTCATATCGTAATAGCCAATGTCAGCTCCCACCACATACTTGGCAGCTTCCAGGGCCCCTTTGGCAAAGACAGACCGGTCATGGGCTTCATGCACCAGGGTGAGGCTCTCCAGTTCATGAATAAACCAGGCTTCGTGACGGCCTACGATGTTCCCTCCCCGAAGGCTGTGGATGCCGATTTCTCCTTTTTGCCGGGGAGCTTCTCCCACACGGCCATGAACATGGGGATGTTTTGCACCAAGGCCGTCTTCAATGGCTTCGACAATGGTACAGGCACTGCCGGAGGGAGCGTCTTTCTTTCGGTTGTGGTGAGCTTCCACCACTTCAATGTCCACAGAATCTTTCAATATGGATGCTGTTTTTTTCACCAGTGAAAAGAGCAGGTTCATTCCCAGCGACATGTTGGTGGAATACACCAGCGGTATCTTTGTGGCAGCTGTCTGTATTTTGGCAATCTGCTCTTCCGAGTATCCGGTGGTGCCAATCACCAAGGGACATTGTCGCTTCAGGCAAAAATCCAGCACAGCATCCAGCGCCCTGGGATTTGAAAAGTCAATGACCACATCAGCTTTCAGATGTTCTGAATCCACATCGTCATGGGATCCAATGCCTTGAACCTGTCGCCAAAAGGGATCTTCCTTGGCCATTTTGATCATCATTTGCCCCATCTTTCCTGTTTTTCCCCACACCAGCAGGTGCATGACCACTCCCCCTTTATTGGATGATATTCAGCCGAATCATTTCCTGTTTCAGTTGTTCCATGTTGTCCGGCTCCATGGGTGTCAGAGGGAGCCGCAGTTCATTGGCCATCATTCCCATGAGGTACAGGGCTGCTTTAATGGGAATAGGGTTGACTTCCATAAACAACAGGTTGAACAGTTTTTTGGTTTTAACCTGCAATTGGATGGCTTCTTCAATGCGGCCCGCCATGAAAGCCTCACACATGGCTTGGGTTTCGCCGGGAATCATATTAGCCATCACCGAGATCACGCCATGACCTCCGACAGAGTAGATCGGCAGAATGTTATCGTCGTTCCCGGACCAAATCATGAAATCTGCCGGCACCAGCCGTTTGATTTCCAGCACCTGGGAAATATTGCCGCTGGCTTCTTTGATTCCCACAATGTTCTTCACCTCCGCCAGGCGCGCCACCGTGGCAGGTTCAATATTAACGCCGGTACGGCTGGGAACATTATACAGTACCACCGGCACATCAACTGCTTCGGCAACAGCTGTAAAGTGGGCCACCAGGCCATTTTGTGTGGCTTTGTTATAATAGGGCGTCACTACCAGTACGCCATCAGCACCCAGTGCCTCCGCCTGTTTGGCATACTTGACGGCAATCGCTGTGTTATTGCTGCCGGCACCGACAATCACCGGCACTTTTCCCTTTGCTTTGTTGACCGTCAATTGAACCATGTCTTCACGTTCAGTTTCATTCAGGGTACTGGCTTCCCCGGTTGTCCCCAGTACTACCAGGCACTGAATGCCTTTTTCCAGCTGAAAATCCACCAGCTTTCCATAGGCCTCCAAATCCACTTGCCCATTTTTAAAAGGTGTCAAAATAGCAACCCCTGCTCCTTTAAACATGATCATGACCTCCCCTTCTCCTCGTCAACATTTTACCCATCTCAAACAGCTTTCAACTCTTCCATTTTCTCCAAAATCTGAACGGCATTGGTGGCCGCACCTTTTCTCAGGTTGTCTGCCACCACCCAAAGCGACACTGTTTTGGGATCGAAAAGATCTTTTCGGATGCGTCCCACGCAGGTATCATCTTTACCAGCGGTGAAAAGGGGTGTGGGATAAACCAGATTGGAAAGATCATCCATCACCATGACTCCCGGTGCCTGTACCAGTAATTCCCGCAGTTTTTCCAGGTCTGGCTCTTCATGGAAGGTAACTGTAATGGACTCGCTGTGACTATAGAAAACCGGTACCCGCACCGCGGTGGCATTCACTTCAATGGTATCATCCTCTAAGATTTTCTGAGTTTCATAAACCATTTTCAACTCTTCTTTAGTGAACCCATTTTCATTGAACACATCTATGTGTGGCAGGCAATTGCCTGCAATGCGTTTCGGGTATACCTGAGGCAGTGCTTCGGGATCTTGCAGCTGGTTTTCCAGTTCCACAATGGCTTTATGGCCGCTGCCGGAAACCGCCTGATAAGTCGCCACCACGATTCGTTTAATGCCAAAGACCCGGTGGAGGGGTGCCAGCGCCACCACCATTTGTATGGTGGAGCAGTTGGGGTTGGCAACAATCCCCCGGTATCCTTTCAACGTGTGGGAATTCACCTCTGGCACCACCAGGGGAATACCTTCGGTCATTCGCCACTGGGAGGAATTGTCGATGATGATATTGCCTGCTTCCTGGGCTATGGCTGCAAATTTCTCCGACACGCTGCCACCGGCTGAAAACAGCAGATAGTCAAAAGACTCCTTCATGGTTTCCGGGGTCAACAGTTCTATGGTGATCTGCCGGCCGTTCCAGTCAATCAACTGACCGGCGGTTCTTTCTGAAGCGAAGCATCTCAACGAATCAACCTGTATCTTTCTTTCTGCAAGTGTTTCCAGCATTTTTCTTCCAACAGCGCCTGTTGCCCCTACCACACCGATCTTAAGTCCCAAACTGAACGCCTCCTTTTTTGTTTTAAAAAACTCCCGGGATTTCCCCCGGGAGCTCTTCGCACGACAAACGACAGGACCAGCCGCAATGCGAATCATTGGCGGGTACTGGCCATTCCATTCATTGGCGAATAGCACTCCATGGGGTATCCCATGACAGTGGACGGATTCTTCACCCGATCCCCCAGATTACGAAAAGGGTTTTTTCGCTCTCTTCGGCACCTTGACCTTTAACACTCCGGCATTGGGAAACCCCTCCCTTTTCATCCGGGTGCGACTCATTCGCGGTGCAGCCTCTATTCTTGACATCATTCAATTTTCAATACCATCAACCATTGGTTTGGTTAATTAAACCTGTCTCATAGTCTACCACATGCATAAAAATACTGTCAACCATTATTCTCATCATTCTTTGTACTGATGGCAGCATTGTTCTTCAGGCAACATGACTTATTGAAAAAGGGATTCTCCAATCGCCTCCCTATCACCGATGACCATGATCGTCATCAGCACCGTCATCATTGTCTCCATTCTCATTTGGTACACCCTGTTGCATGTATTTTTTCTCAAGGAGCCGGTCCATTTTTTTCTGTATCAATCGGCGACGGGCTTCTGTTCCTTCAACATCTATCTGCCAGGTGCCGTCTTCAAGTGGAATGATCAGATCTCCTTCCACCACATTGACAGGCAACAGGCTCTGGTTTATTCTTAACCATCCGGTATGAGTTTCAACCACAGCATCCTGTCCTTCAAAACGATCGATGACCCTGACCGCCTGGTTCCGACCTGCCATTTTTATTGACACTCCTTCAGCTCATACAGATCTGTACGACGATGTTTCAGTAACGGCAGCTGCTCACGAACAGCTGTCAAACGCTGGGGATTAAGAGTTGCTGTAATGATTCCCTCCGTTTCATCTGTTTCTGCCAGTACTGTTCCCCATGGATCCACCACCTGGGAAAAACCATAGGCATGATAATCAGAGGCCAGGTTGCGGGCCGGAGAAGCGGCCGCAAAGAAGACCTGATTATCCACTGCCCGCATTTTGATGGTATCTTTCCAATGAGCCGGCCCGGTGGTTGTATTGAATGCCGCCGGTACCACGATCATTTCAGCCCCCTGCAGGGTCATGAGGCGCATCAGTTCCGGAAATCGCATGTCATAACAGATGGCTACCCCAATTTTTCCCAGAGATGTTTCCACCACTGTCACATCATTTCCCGGTGCCACAATGGAAGATTCTTGAAATGAAACGCCTCCGACAATATTGACATCAAAAAGATGCATCTTTCGATGACGTCCAACCCGCTCTCCTACCTCATTATAAATAAAAGCGGTGTTGTAAATACGGTCATCAGCAGCTTCGGCAATGGATCCACCCACCACGACGATATTCAGCTCAGCTGCCAGACGGGACAGTAATTGTGTTGTTGGCCCGCCCTCCGGTTCCGCTGTAGCTTGCATGGCTTCAATGCTATAGGGGCCATTGAAAATTTCCGGCAACACCACCAGGTTAGCTTTATTTTCCAGAACTGACCGACGAATCATTGATTCTGCTTTTTTCAGGTTATCTTCCTTGTTTTCCACCACCATCATTTGACAGACGGACAGATTCACTGTTTTCAATTGGAACGGCCTCCTTATGATAACGAAATGATATCAAGACTATTTTCTTCACAGTGTATGCTTTGGTGCATGATTTGCGTGTGATTAATGTTGAAATAATGGCTTTTTAGAAGGATAAGAGACCACTGCATTTTCTTTTCTTCCCCAGTGTAATGTGATACACTGAATAAGGCATTCAACTTTCAGAAAGGGTGACCACACCATGCTTCGAACCATTTACTGGTTAATTGATTTCATCATTTATCTGCTTTATATTTTTGTTCAGGCTCTGAGAGGTAAACGCATGGAAAAAGCAGGCCACACCGAAGAAAAACGCCGGTTCACACAGAAAACCGGCCAGATCTGGTCTTCACGATTACTGCGAAAAACCGGCAGCCATATTGAAGTAACCGGCAGCGAACATGTACCTGCGGAAGGCCCGGTTCTCATTGTCAGCAATCATCAAAGTTACATGGATATCCCTCTTATGGTCAGCGTTGTTCCGCTGCCTATGGGCTTTGTGGCCAAACAGGAACTGCGCCGTTTACCGGTGATCAGCCGCTGGATGGATCTCATTGAGTGCAGCTACATTGATCGGAAGGATATCCGGCAGTCACTTCGCGCCATTCAGCAAGCTCAAAAAAGTCTGGAGAGCGGTCAATCCATGGTGATTTTTCCTGAAGGCACCCGGAGCAAAAGCCGTGAAATCGGTGCCTTTAAGCCCGGCAGTCTGAAACTGGCCCAAAAAGCAGGCATCCCTATTCTTCCAGTTGCCATCGACGGCAGTTACCGCATTTATGAAGAACGAGGGCGCATCACTGCTACCACTGTGAAAGTCACCATCCTGCCGTTAATTCCTGCCGAAACGGTTGTTGAAGAGAGTTCCAGTGACCTGATGAGCCGGGTTTTTGGTGATATTCGTCAAGCACTTGGAATGGAAGGCCTTTTATCAGTCTGAGGATGTCTCCTGAAGGCTTTCCATGAACTCATCCATTATTTTATCATAGTCACCACTGTTATAGGCCAGAATGTTTTTTAAATGAACAAATGAGTCCAGATCAATGTGGGTCAGGTGAAGTGCCAGGGAGCCATCCTCTTCCAGGCGTACCACCTGGCCCGTTATATTGATGAACAATCCCGACGATTCTCCTGCAAGATCAATGGTCACATCCACGTTGTCGCCTGAATGCAGGGCATCCGTTTTTTCCGTCAGATGAATCAGTAATCCATTGAGACTCAAGTTTTCAACCTTCCCTGTAAACGCCATGTTCTCTTTTTTAACCAGGGCACGAATCTGAAATAAAACCCGGGACAGCTTACGCTTTTCTTCCAACACAACCCTCTCCTTTTCAGGCAATTAATGTGCCCTCTACATTTATAGCCACCAGGGGAACAGGAGGTGTGCCAACAATAGCACCACCAGAAGCAGCCCCAGTATCCGATGGATTGGCCGCCAGGTTTTTCTGAAAACTGCCAATTTATTACCGGCAAGAGCCACCAATGCCATCAAAATCAACGTCATCAACACCAGACTGCCCGAGTGCAGCCGCAACTGCCCCAGCACCATGGCACCGTGAAGCAGTCCTATCAAAATCATGACAACACCAACCACCGGATGAGCCACCCGGACCACCCGGTAAATGGGGATCAACTTCTTATTACTTTTCATTTTTTGCTTCAGGGGATAAATAGCGCCCATGAGCACCACCAACACGACATTCACCCATCCCATCATTTGCCATTGAGCCACTTATGCAACCTCCTTTCGCTTTTCCGCAGATGCTTTCGATTGCTTCATACCCGAAATCAGCTCACTGAAACGTATAAAGACCGGGGCTTTTAAAGCCTTCCGGTCTTTATTGCTGCATCGAAAGCAGCCTGTGCAGCTTCTACCATAACCGTTTATTGAAACGCTGTCGAAGGCGATCTAATGTTTATGGTTTCTGGTTGCTTTCCGGCATTTTCTGCCATGCTTCATCCAGCATAAATGTCGTATAACGTTCATGATTTGTGTGAATCATCTTCAGCCCAGTCTGCTCGGCCAGGTACTGCATTGTCTTGGGTGTGAAAAAAGAGATGTGACTGCGATCTCTTGCATAATGCCAATTGAGAAAATGAATGGTGTCGTTTCGATGAAATAAGGTCATTACCGCTAAAATCCCATCGGATTTCAGCAGTGTTCGAAAAAGCCGAAAATACGCCTTCGGATCCCGCAAGTGTTCCACTACTTCTGTCGAGGTAATCAGATCATACTTTTTCCCTTCATAAACTTTTTCCGGCGCGTAAAACAGGTCATAGATATCCATAGAATAGCCATAATCCCGCTCCAACAGCTGTGCCAGCACCGGTGATGGTCCGCTGCCAAAATCCAGTCCTCTTTTTCCCTGATTCACATAAGGGAACACCGCATCGTTCAAAAAGCGTTCAAAAAAATCCACATAGCGGGGGTCTTGGATGGAATTTTGATGGCAGTTATAGATACGCATCTCTTCATCACTGCTGATGAGGTCTGCTGCTTCTTTAAAAATCAAATCACACTTTCCGCAGACACGGTAATCTGCCTTTAATCCTGGATGATGAAGCGGATTTGTCTGCCCGCCACACAATAGACAAGGTGATTTCATAATTGCTCCTTTTCTGATGCCTGTCATTTGAATGATGATCCGGTCTTGTGACTTAATTTGTTGTGGGCACATGTGCATGCCTGCACAAGTTGCTCACCAGCAGTATACCATGTATGCCCTGGGATCAAAACTGTCTGCAGCAGATTTTTTCGTTTTTTGCATCCCTTTTCCAATCCAATTGAAAAACCCGGCAGAACCACTGCCGGGTCGAAAAAATTCAATTACTTCGTTCAGATTCTTTATCTGCATGCTCATCCTGACAGAATTATAGCAATGAAAAACCTGGTTCTTTACATTTGACTAAAAATTTCATCCAAAATAGTGACGCATGTATCCAACTCTTCTTTTGTAATAATCATAGGAGGAACAAACCGAATGATATTACCTGCAGTGCAGTTAATGATCAATCCTTTGTCAAAGGCTTTTTCCACCACTGCCGCCCCAGGGAAGTCCAACTCAAGACCCACCATAAGCCCTTTTCCCTTGGTGCGTTTAACAAACGCATATTTGTCCACCAGTTCTTGAAGCTTTTCCAGAAAATAAGCGCCATTGGCTGCTGCTTTCGAGGGAATTTCCAGATTCAACAACTCTTGAAACACAGCAGTTCCTGCTGCGCAGGCCAGGGGATTTCCACCAAAAGTGGTGCCGTGATCTCCCGGCTTCCAAGCTGAAGCCACTTTGTCGGTGGCGATAATGGCGCCGATGGGGAACCCACCCGCCAGAGACTTGGCCAGCGTCATAATATCCGGAATCATATCATACTGTTCATGGGCGAACATGGTTCCTGTTCGGCCGAAACCACATTGAATTTCATCGGCAATTACCAGCAACTGGTGTTCATCTGCCAGTTGCCTCACTTTCTTCATGAATGCCGGTGTGGCGGGAGTAATACCCCCCTCACCCTGCAAAGGTTCCAGCATAATGGCACAAGTATTGGGGGTAATGGCTTCCTCTAGGGCTTTTTCGTCATTGAAAGTAACAAAGGTGAATCCTTTGGGCAGTGGTTCAATGCCAACTTTATAAGCTTCATTGTGGGTCACGCTGAGAGTTCCCAGTGTGCGACCATGGAATGAACTGGTCATGGCAATGATTTCATATTTTTCCGGCCCAAAGTTCGTATAGGCATATTTTCGGGCCAGCTTAATGGCACCCTCATTGGCTTCTGCACCGCTATTGGCAAAAAATACTTTGTCTCCAAAAGAATTGGCTGTTAAGAGCCGGGCCAGTTCCAATTGCGGTTCATTATAAAAATAATTTGTAATATGAATCAGCTGAGCCGCTTGCCGGTTAATGGCCTCAACCAGCACCCGGGGGCTGTGTCCCAATCCGCAGGCAGCCAGGCCGCCCATCATATCCAGATATTTCTTTCCTTCAGAATCGGTGAGGATACATTTCTCACCAGAGGTGAATACCACGGGAACCCGCTTATACGTTTGCATGAGTACCTGGTCACTTGCCAGAATCATTTCTTCTTTTGTCATGTTCATCATCTCATCGTCTCCTTCTCAGAAACCATTTCAACTGATTTTTGGTATCTCCTTGTAAGGTACTGTTGCTTTGGTAATTATTATGCGCCTTATGCGACACATCGTCAACGCTCAGCCGGCCCCAGGCATCATTTCTATTCTATTCACTGATTGTGGTGCCTTTGCTGCTGTCTGAAAAGATTTCAAAAAGCAACGAATGAGACTCGCGGCCATCAATGATATGGGCCCGACGCACACCGTTGGCAACAGACTCCACACAGCAGTTCACTTTGGGGATCATCCCGCCCGTGATCACGCCTTTTTCAATGTAATGCTTGATCTCCTTGGGGCAGAGTTCCGGAATCACCACTTTTTGAGTGCCTTCTTCTTTCATGACTCCCTGCACATCTGTCAGCAAGAGTTGCACAGCAGCTCCCAATGCCACCGCCATTTTGCCCGCGGCCTCATCGGCATTGATATTGTAGCGCTTTCCTTTCTCATCACAGCCTATGGAAGAAATCACCGGCACATAGTTCTTCTCCAGTAAATCAAATACCAGTTCAGGATTGATTTCAACAACATCTCCCACAAAACCCAGCTCCGGCTTCTTTTGTCGTGCCTTGATCAAGCCACCGTCCTGCCCGCTGATGCCGATGGATTTGATCCCGTATCGGCTGAGTCGGCCCACCAGATCTTTGGCTACCTTTCCCGTCAGCACCATCTCAGTAATTTCCATCGTCAATTCGTCTGTCACCCGCAGGCCATTGATGAATTTGGTTTCATGACCCAGCTTTTCCATCATTCCGGTGATTTCAGGGCCGCCACCGTGCATAATGACTGGTTTCATGCCCACGTATTTCATGAAGGCGATGTCTTTTATGACCTGCCCTTTCAGTTCTTCATTCACCATGGCGTTACCGCCGTATTTAATCAGAATGATTTTTTGATGGTACTGCTGAATATATGGTAAACTTTGCAGCAGCAGTTCAGGATTGAACTCGCCGCCGTTGGTTGATTGACTCACTTATTTTTCCTCCTTGTATCGATGCAATGGGTATTAATGGGTGTTTCGTCAGAGCGTAAGGTGATAATTAACTGCGGTACGATCCATTAATTTTGACATAATCGTAGGAAAGATCGCATCCCCATCCCCGGGCTGACGCTTCGCCTGAAGCTGCTGTCAGACGAATCATCACCTTCTTATCTTTCAGCAGTTCCGCCACCTTCTCTTCAGAATAGTTAAGGGGCAGCCCCGCCGACAGCACTTGCACCGATTCTCCCCGGCTGTTGGCCAGCGTCAGTGCCACATCATTCAATTGGAATGCAGCACCTGAATAACCCAAGCTGCAAACAATGCGGCCCCAATTGCCGTCTTCACCAAAAATAGCGGTTTTCACCAGGTTTGAGTTTAGTACGGCTTTTGCAGCCAATCGGGCATCTGTTTTGGTGGCGAATCCCTCGGTGATGACTTCCATTAATTTCGTGGCTCCTTCACCATCTTTCACAATGGATATTGCCAGGGCTTCGTTCACTGCATACAAGGCATCCATGAATTTCTTTTTGTCAGGATGCTGATCATTCAGGGGCTTGTTCCCCGCCTGGCCGTTGGCCAGTACCATCACCGTATCGTTGGTGCTGGTGTCACCATCCACCGTGATCATGTTATAAGTATCTTCCACCACTGCAGCCACCGCTTCTTTCAGGTAGCTCAGCTCTACAGCCGCATCGGTGGTGATAAATCCCAGCATGGTGGCCATATTGGGATTAATCATTCCAGAGCCTTTGGCCATTCCGCCAATGGTGACGGTTTTCCCGTCGATCACCGTGGTCACGGCCATTTCTTTTCGTATCGTATCGGTGGTCATGATTCCCTGAGCTGCTTGAGGCCCCCCTTGGGCATGGCAAGCCTTGATCACTGTGGGAATGCCTGCCCGTATCTTATCCATGGGCAGGGGTACGCCGATCACCCCGGTAGAGGCCAATGCCACCTGTTGTGGTTTCATTTTCATCATTTCCGCCGTTATCTGCTGCAACTCCAGGGCATCCGCTTCTCCCCGGCTGCCGGTGCAGGCATTGGCATTGCCGCTATTCACCAGCACCGCACGTACATCGCCCTCATCAAACACTTCGCGGCTGATATGAACCGGCGCTGCTGCCGCAAGATTTTGTGTGAACATCGCGGCTGATGTTGTCGCAGTCTCACTGATAAGTAGTACGAGATCATCTTTTTCTTTTTTGACCCCCGTGTGGACACTGCCCGCCAGAAATCCCCGAGGGCTGGTAACATGGCCATTGGGTATCACTTCATATGTCACTTTATTCATCTCCTTTGTTGATGGATGCTTTTTGTGTCATCGTATGATTTTTGAATGTGTTTTACCTTTATTCAGTTTGACTATCAGCATTATATAAGATGCCTAAGGCCAGATGGGGAGATGATGAAGCCCCATTTCTTCAGGCAGCCCCAGCATCAGATTCATATTTTGGACAGCTTCTCCTGATGATCCTTTTATCAGGTTATCGATGACCGACACCAGTATCAGATTGCCTGATCGCCGGTCAGCCTTCCACGCGATATCGCAAAAATTCGAACCTCTTACCGCTTTTGTTTCCGGGAGGGTGTCTGTCCCCAATAACCGAATAAAGGGTTTGTGATCATAATATGCCTGGTAACAGTCCTGCAGTTTTCTCTCCGTCAGCCCTTCAGGTAACGGCATGACAATGGTACTGAGGATACCCCTGTCCATGGGGACCAAATGAGGGGTAAACTGTAGGGTGACTGATTTTCCAGCGGCCTTACTGAGTTCCTGTTCAATTTCCGGCGTATGCCGGTGAGTACCAATCCCATAAGCACGTACATTTTCGTTCACCTGTGAAAATACATTCACCGCCGACGGGCCACGCCCCGCACCAGAAACCCCGGTTTTGGAGTCGATCACCAAATGCTCGCCAGTCACCAGGTTTTCTTTCAACAGCGGCAATAAGGGTAATAAAATGCTGGTTGGAAAGCATCCCGGATTTGCTGCCAGCCGTGTTTCTTTCAATTCTTCGGCATACCACTCAGGCAAACCGTAAACAGCTTTTTCCAGCAGTTCCGGTGCTTCATGGGGTGTATTGTACCATTGCTCGTAAACAGACTGCTGATCCAGTCGAAAATCTGCCGACAAATCCACCACTCGAATCCCCTGCCGTTGCAACAAAATCACCTTGTGCTGGCTGATTCGATGTGGCAGTGCACAGAAAACAATATCCACTTTTTCAGGAAGATTTTCCGGATCTACAGAAACAGCGGTCATCTCTGCCTGACCCTTCAGGTTGGAGTAGACCGCTTCAAAGGGTTGATGTTCATAACTGCGGGAATCAACAAAGGCAAGTTCCACCTCAGGATGCTGAATCAGAATGCGTACCAGTTCAGCTCCGGTATAGCCTGTTGAGCCCAAAATACCAGCTTTCATTAATTGGACCTCCTTCTTGGTCATCGCCGGCTCATTCGGTTGCACAGCTGCCGAAATTCCGTCGTTTGATGCAAATAATTTTACTCTATTATATCGAAAGTTGGTTTTTTATGCAAGTTCTATTTCGTGTAGTTGTTCTTCATCCATATATTTCATTTGATATCAATTGTTTTTCAAAATACATTTGTCCACGCATTTTGGAATAACGGTATTATATTCACCTCAATGTATAAATATTACTATGTTCCTTGTAAAAAAACAGCTTAAACCCCTTTTGCTCAGGGCCTAAGCTGTCTTCGTCACATCAGTGTGATATGTACTTTCTGTTACGAGTCTCATTGAAGAAGATTTCAAAATAAATGACCATTATTTTGATAGCGTTCCTCCCATTCCCGGCTTCTTTCCAACACCCGCCGGCTATAGGATGTTTCCACTGTCTGATGCCGATCAAAATAAATTCGAAGCCCATCGGGCCCTCTGTTATACTCACTCAGCACTTGAACCCAGTCTGTTTCATCCTGACGATCCGCCAGCTCCCGCAAGTACTGCATGCCCAGCGTGAGATTGTACCATGACTCAAAAATCATCTCCGGATCATAGGCGAAAGACCACTGGCCGCTGTGACGATTAAAAAGATGTTGCTCTGTGATGGGCGTAATCTGCATATACCCCCGATCATCATTGCTGCCCACCAGGTCACCCCGAAAGGTGCCGCCCGTTTCAATATCGATCAACGCCAAGACCATCCACGGATCTAACTGAAATGCCTCACACCCCTGGAGCAGAATCCAGGCTGCTTCTTCACTCAAGCCGGTTTCTGCAGCCATAAATCTCAATTGACTGATGGTCTGGGCACTCAATGCCCGATCAATGCGGTAGTCTGACAACCGCTTGTTTTCGAGGAACAATCCCCGTACAAAGGTTTCAGGATGATGGTTTTCATGACGATGCAAATGAAGCCACTGGTCTGCCGAAGTCGTTACCTGAACCTCCATGGAAACTTCGCGTTTTTCTTCAGGCGGGTGTGCCATCATCCACGTCACCACGAAGACAACTGCCACACCCCAGATCAGTGATGTTTTGTCTATTCTCATTGGTGAATTCGAGGATCCCAGATCCAGTCTCCCGCCAGGTTGATATACCCCTCCCGGCCATTCCATTGAACTTGGGCAATGCCCCCTTCAAAAGGAAAAGCACGACTAAATTCAGGTTCCACCACCCAATCACCCCGAGGATTTATATAACCCCAGCGATCTCCCTGCCTTGCCGGTGCCATTCCCTGAGAAAAATAATAAACATCATCAAACCTGGGTTCAATCGCCATTTGCCCACTTTGGTTTACAAATCCCCAGCGCCTGTCAAGGGAAACCGCTGCCAGGCCTTCTTGAAACGCAAGGCCCTCTTCAAATGCCAGGGGAATCACCAGTTCTCCAAACTCGTTCACATAACCGGTTTTCCCCTGTCGTTTCACCGCAGCCAACCCCTCAGAAAAAAGAGATACCGCGTCAAACTGGGGCGTAATGACCACATCACCCACCGAATTGATGAATCCCCACTCCCCAGCAATGGATACCGGCAGTAATTCAGTATGGACAGGTGCATTGGAAGCTGCCTCATCGTTCGGGACCACTGGAGGTTGATGTTCTTCCGAAACAGTGGGTTGTTCAGATAGCGTCGGTGCTTCAGCAGCGCTTGGCATTTCACTATCCGGCAGTTCCATTGCCAGCTGCGGCGGTTCTGCCACTTGGTCTGATGCCCGTTGTCGCCCAACCACAGCCCACAGCACCAAAGCCGTTATTAGAACTGCCATCAACACAACGCCGGCAATCACCAGGATGGCTGCCTTTTTAGGCACTTGCTTATTCATGTCAAATTTTCTGTCTTTGGTTTCTTTGGTCTGATCCTGATTTTGCTGTTCTTCTTTTGCCAAGGGAATCACCTCCCTCTAAAGAGAATCAATTATGTGCTTATCGAAAGGAATGGCTTGCCACACCGGCCGGCCTCCCACCCATGTTCCCATCACTTTCATGGCAGCCAATTGGTCCGGCAGTAGATGGTGAGGGTTGTGGGAGACAGCAATGAAGTCTGCCAGCTTCCCGGGTTCCAGACTGCCCTGATCCCGTTGCAGTCCCGCAGCCGTTGCCGAACCCATTGTATGAACAGCGAGCGCTTCTTTCAGGGTAAGTGCTTCCAAAAGATTAAATCCATTTTCCGGCTGACCTTTCATGTCTTTTCGGGTAACTGCCGCCTGAATCGCCTGAAAAGGATTGGGGATTTCCACAGGACAGTCTGAGCCAGCCGCAAGAGGGATGCCAGCCTTTAGAAGCGTTTTCCAGGCATAGGCCGTGGCTGCCCGTTCTCGCCCCAAACGCGGCTCGACAATGGTCCAGTCTGAGGCAGTAAATGCAAACTGAAGGTCTGCTGACACACCCAGTGCCGCCATTCGTTCATAGAGCTTAGCATCTCCAATTTGACAATGAATGATTCGGTGTCGCAATGGTATCCCATAAACATCTGCCACTTTTTCAAATACACAGAGGGCCTGATGAAGCGCTGCATCACCGATGGCATGCAGACAGATTTGCATATCACCTTCATGGGCTTTGAACACCATTCTTTCCAGTTCGTCATCTGCATAAAGAAGCATGCCATGATTCTGCGGGTCATCGGTATAGGGCAACCGCAACGCCGCTGTACGGCCGCCAAGAGTGCCATCCAGCCATAACTTCATTGGCCCTATCCGGTAGAAATCATCGCCCCAACCAGTGCGTTGCCCCTCAGACAACCATTGATCCAAATGCTTCATGGTAGGCATTGAAATTTTCTGATAGACACGTACCGTTAGTTTTTCTTCAGATTCCAGTTCCTGATAGGTGTGGCGTATATCTGAAAAATCACCGCTGTACCCGAGGTCATAAGAGTCTTCAGAATGAACAGCGGTCACTCCAAAGCGGGCGAGTTCACCCGCTGCCCTTCGAACCGCCTGTTTCAACTCTTCCCGGTCAGGCTTTGGCTCCATCCGGGTCTTAAACCATTCCAGCTCATCTTCCAACACAATTCCTCGCTCCAGCCAGGGTTTCATGGCAGGATTCATGCGTTCCGGTTCAGGATAGACCACCTGTAAACCAGGTGTATTGGCAACAGCAATGTGGCCACACACACGCAACAACAGGAGGGGATTTTGAACTGTGATGGCGTCCAGATCCTGGCACTCAGGAAACACACTCTTCTGAAAAAGGTTTTGATCCCACCCACGACCAATGATCCATTTTCCCGGCGGCGGTTGCTTTTCTTCAAGGTAGCGGGCACATCGATTCTGAATCTCCTCAACAGAATCTGCCCCACTCAGATCGATGGATTCAAGAGAAAACCCATAGGCCATCAGATGAATGTGACTGTCAACGAAGCCTGGCATGACATAGTGATTTCGCAACGATACTTTTCGATGAATCGGCGTCAGTGTTTCCAGTTGATCCCGACTGCCCAGAGCAACAATACGTCCCCCCTGCACCAGCATGGCTTCTTCCACGAGGTCACCTGATTCAATGATTCCATCGTAGAAGAGCACTCGTTGTTCCATGCCATCACTCCTTTGGGCCATATTGAAAACCGCCTCAGGTGGTTTTCTGAAAGATATTTCACACCGATTATCCGGCTTCCACCTGAAATAGTTCGGTCAGATTAACAATCTGGAACAGATCCCGGATTTCAGTTCGCGCCCCTTTGATGCGCAGTTTTGTCTCATTGCGCGCCAGGTTGCGGTAAAGACCGATCAGAAAGGTAATCCCCGCGGAATCGATGTAGTTGATCTGACTCATGTCAATGACAACCTCGCGACAAGATTGATGCTGGTCAAGCACCTCATAGGTTTGCTGAAGAAGATCGTTGAGGCTGTTGGCTGTAGGTTCTTCAGCGAAAAACAGTGTGATGGTCTCATGTTCTCGTAAAGACTGCATTTACTGGTACCTCCTGTTTTATCATGCATTGACATCCGACCGTCATCGACTCAAATTGATGTACTTCAGAAACGGTCAGCACCTGATGGTGATCTTTGGGCAGCGGGCCGCGGTCATCCGGATGTCACTACAAGCTTAATCGATGCTTTGAACAGCTATTCGTCCCAGTTTAGGATGACTTTACCGGATTTGCCGGAAGCCATCACCCTGAACGCCTCCTCAAATTCTGTATAATGATATCGGTGAGTAATGACCTTCGAAATATCTAACCCCGACTGAATCATTGCTGTCATTTTATACCAGGTTTCGTACATTTCACGGCCATAAATGCCTTTTATGGTTAACCCGTTGAAAACAATTGTATTCCAGTCAATCACTGTTTCCGGCTGTTGAATACCCAGCACAGCGATTTTACCTCCATGGCACATGTGACTGATCATGCTCCGAAAAGCGGATGCATTGCCAGACATCTCCAGCCCCACATCGAACCCTTCTTTCATGCCAAGTTCGCGGAAAGTTTCTTCGATGCTGTTATTTTGGATGTTAATGGCCTTGGTGGCTCCCATTTGACGCGCCAAATCCAATCGGTACTCATTCACATCGGTGATCACAACATATCGGGCACCTGCGTGCTTGGCAACAGCGACGGCCATTATGCCAATGGGTCCAGCACCTGTGATCAGCACATCTTCTCCAAGCAGATCAAAGCTTAAAGCTGTATGTACCGCATTACCAAAGGGATCAAAGCAGCTAAGCACCTCAAGGGGAATCGCCGGATCACAGTGCCAGACATTTGTCACAGGAATAGACAGGTATTCAGCAAATGCACCCGGCCGGTTGACGCCCACACCACTGGTGTTCATGCATAAGTGGCGACGACCGGCCAGACAGTTGCGGCAACGACCACAAACCACATGACCTTCACCAGACACCGTTTCGCCTATTTCCACATCATGTACATTCTCACCAATCGCCACCACTTCACCCACAAATTCGTGCCCAATGGTCATTGGCACGGGAATGGTCTTTTGTGACCATTCGTCCCAGTGATAGATATGGATATCCGTTCCACAGATAGATGTTCTTTTAACTCTGATCAGCACATCATTTTTACCAATTTCCGGTACAGGGACTTCTTCCATCCAAAGGCCAGCTTCCCGGTTTTTTTTAACCAGCGCTTTCATTGACCTCCCCCTTATCCCTTTGAACTCTATTTACTTCACAAGGCAGCCTTACATTTCAATTTCCTCAATGGCCTTTAATCCATTGCTCAAATCATTAAACTCAGCATCCAGCACCGCTTTGATGTCGGTTAAATCCTGGATCATTTCCTCATCTTTTAAATGAATTTGACATAACGCAATGGATCGCTTCAATGCATAGATCTGATTTTTCAGTTGATCTCTTTTTGCCAGCACTTCCTTCAGTTTCATCACAGTCACTTCTCCTTCCGCCTCCACGGCACCTTTGATAGAATCATACCCACGCAAGAAGATTATAACCCAGTTTGATTGTAATGGAAAGACGGCTCAAATGATCGTACCAAAAAATAAACCGGTGTTTCCAACAAGGAACCACCGGTCTCATTCATCTGATTCAAACAGTCAGTTTTTTAACGATATTCTTCGCAATGCCACACACCGCCGGGAGCTGTCTTATGTGCACATTGATTTTTGGAATCACAGGTGGCACAAAGCCCTAATACAGGGGTAGTTTTCATTTCTTCCCGATAATCCACCTGATCAGAACGCTGGGCAGCACTTTCAAACTCCTCACATCCGTACAAATTGGCGCCGCCATGGTGCGTCATTGCACAGCCATCCTGATGCGCACAGCTCAGACACATACCGGTTACCTGCACCTTTGCTTCTTTTTCCATTACTTCTCTTTTCGCATTTAACATGAGAAACCCTCCTTATTCGTTTCGCCCGTTTGACGGGCCGCTGGACTTTTTCTGGTACCTCTATATATAAGCAAGAGGCGTGCCAACTAATTCGATCGGTGTATTTTTTTGATATTTCCTGTATTTTCAACATTTACAAGACTTTCATTCTTTCAACCATTTCCAGTTATACAGAAGAACACCGAGGTGAAATGCCCCGGTGTTCTATTTAGTCCCGATTTTACTATTTTTTCACAAAGCCTTTATCGTTCAAAGAGTGTTATCACCATCATCATTATCTGCAACGCCATCAATTTTCCGTCTCAGGGTTTTTCTGTCGATTCCCAAAATGACAGCAGCCTTAGTTTTGTTCCCCCCGGTATAGTTGAGCACATCAATTATGTACTCTTGTTCCACCTGCTCAAGGGTTCGTTCGAACCCCTTGGCAATGGAAATGCCGCCCTTCATAAACGCAGGCAGATCGGCCTGTGTTACCCGCGAAGATTCAACCATGATCACCAGTCGCTGAATCAAATTTTCCAACTCACGCACATTGCCCGGCCATTCGTATCGCTTAAAAATCTGAAGTACTTCATCGGATAAAACCGGTACATCACGACCAATCTCCCCTGCACATTTCTGTAAAAAATAATTAGACAGCAGTACCACATCATCTCCCCGCTCACGCAGGGCAGGTATTTGAATATTGATGACATTCAAGCGATAGTAAAGATCTTCCCGAAAGCGACCCTGCTTTACCAGATCTCTCAAATTTTTATTGGTAGCTGCAATGAGACGAACGCTCACCCGACGGGGATGCTGAGAACCCACCATCATTACCATTCCATCCTCCATCACTCGCAGTAGTTTCACCTGCATGGCAAGACTGGTCTCACCAATCTCATCGAGAAACAGGGTACCCCCATCAGCAGTGATGAAAAAACCCGCCCGGGTTTCGTTAGCACCTGTGAAAGCCCCTTTCATGTAACCAAAAAGCTCACTTTCCAACAGATTTTCCGGAATGGCACCACAGTTAACGGGAACAAAAGGTGCTTTTGCCCGTTCGCTGTGATAATGGATCGCCCGCGCGACCAGCTCTTTACCGGTGCCGCTCTCTCCGGTTACCAAAACAGTCACCGGATTTGTTGCCGATTTATCAATGGCATGAAAGACTTCTTTCATCGGTTCAGATGCCGCCACGATGCCGTATCGACTGCCGTCGGGAGCAGCTTTTCCTCTGGCCAGCTTCCGGTTGCGGACGTTTTCCATGACGCGGTTCAGACAGGCAAAAAACTCCTCATCTGTAAATGGCTTGGTCAGATATTCCTCCGCGCCACTTTTAACGGCTTCCACTGCACTTTCTACCGTAGGGTAACCGGTGATCATGATAATTTGAAGGTCCTGATCCCGCTCTCTTATATGACGAATCAGATCAAGCCCTGTGAGTCTCGGCATTTTATAATCAGTGATCACCAGGTCAATCTCTGTGGTTTCCAGGATTCGAAGCGCACTTTCAACCTGATTGGCCAGATAAACCTGATAGCCTTTTCCGGCGAGTTTGCGTTCCAAAATTTCCAGCGTATCAGCTGAATCATCCACCACAAGTATCTGTTCTTTCTCTTTTGGTATGGATTCCTTTGTCATTGAACCGCTCCTTTCCCCGCTTCATTTACCGGCAGAATAATCACAAAAGATGTTCCCTCACCGGGGCGGCTGATGACTTCAATGCGGCCGTGGTGGGCGGTCACAATTCCATGCACCACTGATAATCCCAGTCCGGTACCTTCCTGTACATCTTTCGTGGTGAAGAAGGGAAGAAAAATTTTCTGGCGCACTTCTTCAGTCATTCCCACACCAGTATCCCTGATTGTCAGGTGTACTTCTTCGTTGACAGCATTGGTTTCAATGGTAAAGACACCACCATCTGGCATGGCATGCATGCTGTTAACAGCCAAGTTCACCAGTACCTGATGTATTTGGCCAGGATCAGCAATGATTTCAGGTATATTTTTTCCATAGTGCCGTTCCAATTGTATGGCATTCTTGACAAAGCGACTCCCCAGAAAATATAGTCCTTCCTCAATGATTTGATTCACATTGATCCGACTTTTTCTGGGAGGCATCTGGCGGGAAAACAACATCAGTTTGCGTATGATCTCCCGGGCGTGAAGCGTGGCTTTAATGACTTTGTCAATATCCTTCAGTGTTGTTTCATCCGTGTTGCTTTCTTTGATCAATTGACTGAATCCTAAAATGGAACCCAGCGGTTCGTTGATTTCGTGAGCCACTCCGGCAGATAACTGACCAATAGTAGCCAGCCGGTCCGCATGAAGCAGCTGATTCTGCAGCCGACGGCTCAATTCCTCAGCTTCCTTCCGTTCCATGAGCAGGGCAATCTGGCTGGATACCGTTTGAATTAACTTTTCCTCTTCTTTTAGAAAAATGTCGTCATAGAAATCCATATGTCCAGGGAGGTAGAATACCTCCAATGTTCCCCAGTTCTGTTTCTCCGAAGTAATGGCTGCAGTCAACCGAATATCACTTTCCTGAAACCCCGGACTGGTAAAACACTGGTTATCCAGACAAATACGCGCTGTGGCTATTTCTGGGAACTGCATCGCAGCAGGCAGCATTGTGACAATTCGGGCAAGCACATCTTCTTTCGAGCCATTGGTCAGACCTGCCAGATGAGAGATTTCATACAGACAGGATAATTCTTTGACTCTTTCCTGACAGGCATGATGTACATGCTGATGATTAAAAGCTTCTGACAACGCCTGACTTAATCCTTCAAAGAGCGGTTTCAGCTCTGAATCAAAGGGACGTCCTCCCATTTGTTTCAATAAGACGATTCCCATTTTGTCATGCTGATAAAGAAACGGTACCAGCAAGACCCCTGTCACTTCATCAGCATCACCAGAAGGCACTTTTTGCTCCATGACATGACAACCGCCCCAGTTTTCCACCTGCCAGTCTGAAAAACCCCGGGAATCAACGTAGACCTGAAAGAAAGCAGGCATCCACACATCCGTCAACCTGTTATAATCCCACAGATGATCCAATTTTGCCAGGGGGTTCACTTTACATAAGCGCAGTGCCGGTTGGCCCCGGTACTCAGCCAGAAACTGGTATAGCTTAAGGTCATAGTAAAAAAACAGGCTGGTTTCGTCCACGTTGGCTGCTTGTTGCACCATTTTGAAAATCGCATGCACAAACTCCAGTCGGCTGGTTTCCTTTCCCGCAGCCTGCAACATCTGATAGGCAAACGAGACAAAGCGTTGCATTTGACCAACCTCCTTCGGCAAAGATGACGGGAAATCGTTCCCGTCATCTGATGATTTCTACTGGGCAGTGGTTCACAACACTGCCCTCATTATACTGTATACCAGATTGCTATACCAGTCCACGATCCAGCATGGCATTGGCAACTTTCAAAAATCCGGCGACGTTGGCTCCCTTGACATAGTCGATATAGGTGCCGGTTTTCCCATGTTCAACACATTGCTCATGAATGGCGCTCATGATGGATTTTAACCGACTATCCACCTCATCGCGCGTCCAATTGAGGCGCAGGCTGTTTTGAGACATTTCAAGCCCTGAAGTAGCCACGCCACCTGCATTGGCAGCTTTTCCGGGGCCGAAGAGCATTTGATTCTCCTGGAAAATTTCGACAGCCTCCGGCATTGAGGGCATGTTGGCACCTTCCGATACGCACAAACATCCATTATTGACCAACGCTTTGGCTTCTTCACCATTTATTTCATTTTGAGTGGCACAGGGAAGCGCCACATCACAGGGAACATGCCAAGGCCGTTTTCCCTCATGGTAATCTACTCCGTACACCTTTGCGTAGTCACTGATACGACCCCTTTTTACGTTCTTAAGCTCCAGCAGATACTCCCATTTTTCTCCGGTGATTCCATCAGGATCATGAATAAACCCGCCCGAATCAGATGCTGTCACCACTCTACCACCCAAATCATTGACTTTTTGTATGGCGTACTGTGACACGTTACCCGAACCGGATATAACAACAGTTTTGCCTTCCAGTGAATTACCGCGGGTTTTTAACATTTCTTCTGCAAAATATGTGCATCCATAACCGGTGGCTTCAGGCCGAATAAGGCTGCCTCCCCATTCCATTCCTTTACCTGTGAACACCCCTGTGAAATCATTTTTGATTTTGCAGTACATGCCAAATAAATAGCCAATTTCACGCTTGCCCACACCAATATCGCCTGCAGGTACGTCTGTATCAGGGCCAATGTGCCGAAAGAGTTCTAACATGAAGTTCTGACAAAACCGCATCACTTCATCGTCTGATTTTCCTTTGGGATCAAAATCTGAACCGCCTTTGCCACCTCCCATGGGTAACGTGGTGAGACTGTTTTTAAAAATTTGCTCAAATCCCAAAAACTTGAGAATCGACTGATTAACAGTGGGGTGAAAACGAAGGCCGCCTTTATATGGTCCAATGGCGCTGTTAAACTCAATACGATACCCACGGTTCACCTGAACTTCTCCCCGATCGTCCACCCAGGTAACCCGAAATTTGATTTCCCGTTCCGGTTCAACGATTCGCTCAAGTATTTTGTTTCGATACAAGCTGTCATGACTCTCGTACACCGGCCAGATAGACTCCACAACCTCATGTACTGCCTGTAAAAATTCTGGTTGATTTGGGTTGTTGGCTGCCACCTGATTCAAAAAATCATGCATTGACATTAACCTTCCTCCTCACATACGATGTATGACAACGTTTTCCCCTAAGTTGTCATCTGGAGATTTGGGTTATAATGCCCCTCCTTTTTAAATTTGCGGGTCATTATGCCCTACTCACTCTTATCATACTGCTACTTTCATGGAAAATCAACATTTTTTTGTGATTTTTAAGACAATTCCGCCGGGGTATATTTCCCCATTTTTACTGTTCTTCTTCCACTAATGAGTAGAACCGTTGAATCAGGTGCACCCCTTCCTGGTAATAATCGGGTGCCTGATGATAGGTCCAGCTGCAGATCACTACCCCCTTACATAAAAGATAGTAGGGTAATCGCCGCCAGAAATCTTTGTCCACCGGCAAGTGCCGTTGATACCCCTTCAGAAACCAGTCTTCCCGGTGGGTGGCTCCCATAAGGTAACGCGCATAAATTCCCGCAAGATCGATTTCGCAGTTTCCGGGGAAACTCTGTTCAAAATCCAGTACACCCGTAATATTCCATTGTTTTCCTTCCTGTTGAACAAGAATATTTCTGCCGTCGTAATCATGATGCGTCAAACGGGAGACTCGTATGGGACTCACCAATGAATAATTCCGGCGAATCATACGGATGGCTTTTTCCAGCAGCCTCCAATCCGGCAGCTGCTGGGCTTCAATGTGCCGAAATACGTATTCACTGCTGCGAACAAATTCTGAAAAGTAATGCTTCAGCTTGTACAGACTATTTCCATTTTCATCCCAGTGCCCAAAAAAGGGATAAGTGGCAGCACTGTGGATTTTCCCCAGTTCGTCTCCCAGCAATTCAAACATGTGCTGTTCCTGCTCATCATTCATCTGTTTCCACACCCGGTCAAGCACGATCCCTGAAATGAAAGTGGATAACAGCCACTCTGTTCCATCAGCCAGCATACCCACTGCCTTCATTCGGGCACACTTCACCTGTGATTCTTCCAGCCGCTGAAGGGCCGCAATTTCCCGAAGTCGTCGATTCTTTTTACAATAGAGTTTAAAGACAAGCGGTGCTTCTCCCGGAAGATTCACCCGGTAAACCAGGTGGCGGCCCAGCTCATGATTACCAATGGGTTCAATGGAAATGTTTTGATTGCTCAGAAGATCTTGCAGGTATCGTTGGATTTCCTGTGGCTGATAAATCAACATAGTACTCACTCATTTCCGATTGGTATGCTTTATAATCCGTCTTTCTTGCTAGTCGTTACCAGACTTATTACCCTTACATTTTTTAATTCAACGCTTTCCCGACAAAAAGATCGTCGCCTGTTTCATCAATGGATACATGTCATCTTTTCATCAATCAAAAGCTGGTAGAGAAATCGTTGCTGATGAATTATTTTTTGATTCCTGCCATTCAAATTGCTATTCATACTTTTCCTCTTTTGGAATCTGTGGTAAAATAGTGTGGTATTGAACGATTTGCTAGTATGGCTCAGATGGTAGAGCAGCGCATTCGTAATGCGCAGGTCGCCGGTTCGAATCCGGCTACTAGCTCCAGTAAAATCAATGCTTTCAGGATTTGGTGAACTTGGCATAGTTCCAAAAAATGTGCCAAAAATGTGCCATTTTTCTAAAGTATCCCGAAAGCAAAAGCCCCCCCGGCCGGGAGGGCTTTTATTGTAGCTTCCGTTTTAATCTCCGTTTGACTGCATTGACTTTACAGCCTGTTGTCTTTTCATTGATTGATAGCACTTGCGGCATACTGGTTTGTACTCATTGTCTCCCATGAGGATTTGAGCACCTGAAAAAACTGGTGTGCCATCAATCAACCTCAAGTTCATGGAAGCTTTATTGGTGCAGTATTCACAAACTGTTTCAATTTCCCGAAGCGTGTCCGCATAGATCAGTAGTGCTTTACTTCCCGGGAACAATTCTCCCTTAAAATCATTCTTCAGGCCATAACAGATGACCGGAATTCCTTCATGATCCACCAGTTCAGCTAAATTGAGAATCATCTCTTCAGCCAGAAACTGGGCCTCATCCACCAGAATGCAGTCCGGGTTTTCTTCTCTGGCCAAACGGCAGATGTCCACCTTCTCGATCAACCATGCTTCCGCTTTCAACCCAATACGGGTGGTAATTTGACCCTTCCGCGGGTCGCGTAACCCATCATCGTCTAAGTAACGGGTATCCACTTCCGAAGTAAAGAGCAGGGTCTTGTAGCCGCGTTCCCGGTAAGCATGATCTGTTTTCAGCAAATCAAGGGATTTGCCGCTTTTCATGGTGGAATGAATAAAAGTCAGTTGTGCCAATGATTAATCCTCCCTCGGGATGGTTTTTTACCAAAAAGCCCGGCTATCCCATGGGACACCGGACTCCCTTACTACCAGCCTACAGAAGGATCTCTTTTCTGTCAAGGTATTGGCACTTTTATCTCCGCTTATGGATCATGAATATGCTCATGATCATACTGTTGCTGACAGCGGCAGCACCAAAGGCATGAGTGATAATTTCACTTTAAATGGTTTCTGGATTGCCAGCTTGCCATCAAAACAGGTGGGTATAAACTGAGTAACCACTCCATTGCAACTGCTGCTTCTGCGCGCATCAATCATTCATAAAAGCACCTTGAAAGGAGCCACATGCAGTGCCACGACGCCAGCTTCCCCCACCCCGTCAATTGATGTTAACACTCATATCCCTGGTTTCCATCGTGCTTTGGGGTGCCTTCATGTCTGGCTGGTTTGAGGGCGTGGAAGTCTACCTGCTGGCGCCTTTGATTGTTTTATGGCTGTTCTTTCTGATGAAGTGGACGAAAAGACCGTAGTCAGGATATTTCAATGCCGCCCATGGCAGCACGGCAATGGATTCGAATCACAGGTGCATGAGATTCGGCAGCAACCCGCTCTGCTGCCAGTGAAGCATATATGCCGCCTGTTTCTTCTCCCAGCATTTCAAGCCCTCCCAGCATCACTGATCCCTCGCAGTAGACAGTTGCTTCTGCCGGAACAATGATTTCTATTCCGCCCATTAACACATTACACGACAGTTGATACTCCCTGCCAGGTTCCAGACGTGCTTTGTTTAAATCAAGCGAAATACCACCCATAATTGCCCAATAAGTGCCATCTTCCAATTCCCAGGATGCCTTCGTTTTCTCGATGCCACTCATAAAAGCAGTATTGCTTCGTCCTGTCACGTTTGGCCCCCGTAAAAAGTTGACACCAATAATGATAAGTACCAGCGGCCATAAAAACGCCCACATTCTCTTCATTTCAAAAACAAACCATCCGAGACGATTGCCCAACATAACCACGCCAAGCACCACCAGCACCAGCCCTGTGACGAGTTCACCGGTTCCCTTTCGACCAACCAAAAACGAAATACCCCACAAAATCAGCACCACCGGCCAAAACTGGCGTATCAGCCAGCCAATGGAAATCGTTGTGTATCCCAGATTATTCAGCAGCAAAATCGTTCCTAAAACGATCAACAAACCGCCTGGCAGCCATTGTTTTCTCCCTCTCATATTCCACACCCCGTCTCTCAAATTGTTTGACTTATTTTTGCAAATCACTTTTGTCAAACCGTTCCAATCAGTTTCTATGATTATAGATACGCATTTTTTCTTTCAATGTTTCACAACATACAGCTGCAAAATAGGGTGATTTCGCTATTGCAGAAATCTATATGATTCGATTCTGTCGTGATGACCACCTGAAAAACGACCGGAAAACTGCTTCACAGTTTCCGGTCGTTTTTGCACCTTGCTCTATCCTCCAAGCCCTCAACTATGCTTGATTATCACTTCAATCAGTTAGTCCCGTCTTTTTTGCTCCAAAATAGTTTTTCTGGGGTAAAACCCATAGCGTTCATAAAAATCAAAAAGACGCTCATTTCCTTCAGCCACACCGATGATGCAATGATCCACCCTATGTTCATTAAACCATGACATCGAAAGGCGCATCAGCCGGTCACCAATGCCATACTGACGATATTCGGGCTCCACATAAAGCGAATCAATTTCTCCCATATTCTCATCTGTAATGGTGCTGACACAATAGCCGACGTATTCACTCTCCTTTTTTACCTTCACCAGATCAACCCGGACCTTCATTGCTTCATCACTGAGAAATTTTTGTTTTCGAACATCAAATGTAAGGCGGTCAAACTGATCAGCAAAGTGGGTTGCATGTTGTCTGTGGTGAACATTCAGCTTTTCCCACAATGGCTTGACTTGATCCAGTAACTCTTTTCCGCCTGAAAGATACACCACCGGCTCTTTCACCCTTTCACCTCCTCATTATTTGGAAAATCAGTCTTTTTACTGCATATATTCGCCGCCATTGGGAGAGATCACCTGGCCAGAAAAATACCCGGCAGCATCAGAAGCGAGAAAGCAGATGGCTGCGGCCATGTCTTCCGGTTCACCGATGCGGTGAAAACGTTCCAGCGCCGACGGAAATTCCCACTCGTGAGCCATCCGTGTATTGGTTAGCCCCGGAGCCACCACATTCACATTGATTTTCTCCTGAGCCAGTTCTCTGGCAAGCGTTTTGCTCATGGCAATCACTCCACCTTTAGCTGCGCTGTAATGAATATCACTGAAATCGCCGGCAATGGCTGCCACCGAACTGACACTGACGATTTTCCCATACTGCTTTGCCCGCATAATGGGCAGTACCGCTTTGATAAAGTGGTACACGCCCTTCAAATTCACATCGATCAGGCGGTCGAACTCCGGCTCATCGACTTCGTCCACCAGTTTTCCGCCTCCCAGTGTTGCCCCGTTGTTCACCAGAATATCCACGGTTCCGAAAATTTCCAGCGTTCTGTCCACCAGCGACTGAATTTGGTTTGGCTGGGTGATGTCACAGGTGAATGCCATGGCTGTCAGGCCATCTCTGGTGATTTCTGCCACAGTTTCATTGACACGCTCTGTTTCAATGTCACAGGCAACCACCCTGGCTCCTAATCCAGCCATCATGATGGCCGTTGCCTTGCCAATGCCATTACCGGCACCTGTGATAATAGCCACTTTGTCTTCAAGCTTAAAAAAATCATATACCTTTTGTATCACTCGCGGATCCATTTTTCTTCCCTCCCATGATGAATATATTAGCAGTTATTGTTTCAGTTTATCAGACCAGCTTCCCATTTCAACAATAATACACGCTCCACAGCTGCATCCAGTCGTTCCTGAGGCAACTCTCCATTTGTCACCGCCGTCACAATGGCGTCTCTGGCAACCAGGGGTTCAGGGGGCATCAGCAGCAGGTCTGCCCCCGCAGCCAGTGCCAGAATGACTGCTTCTCCGGTTGACCACTCGTCGGTGATTGCCTGCATGTCCAGTGCATCTGTCATAATTACCCCTTCAAACCCCAGTGTTTCCCGCAGCAATCCTGTTAGAACGGCCGGCGACAGTGTGGCGGGGAAAGCATTGTCATAGGCCGGTACATGTAGGTGCGCGGTCATGATGACCGGCAATCCAGCTTCAATTCCGCGCTGAAAAGGAATCAACTCTATCGAAACCAGTCGCTCTTGGTCATGTGGAAGACTGACGGCCCCCTGATGCGTATCCTGATGAGTGTCACCATGTCCGGGAAAGTGCTTCAGTACCGGAATAATGCCTGCATCCATTAACCCATTGGCCATTGAAACCGCCATTCGTCCCACCTCAACCGGGTCGCTGCCAAAGGAGCGATCACCGATTACCGGATTAAGGGGATTGGTATTGACGTCTGCCACTGGTGCCATGTTCATATTGAAACCCAGCATCTTCATGGCTTTTCCCAATTCAAGGCCAGCTTCATAAACCATTTTTACATCCCCGGATTCTCCAAAAACACCAGCTGCAGGCAGCCGGGGAACTGAAATTCCTTTTGCCCCCAGCCGACTGACTCGCCCACCTTCCTCATCCACCGACACCAGCAGGGGCACGGTTGCTTTGGCCTGCAATGCTTCGATGAGCAATTTCACTTGTGAATCATGATCGATATTTTCAGAGAACAAAATCACTCCCGCCGGTTGAATTTCCAACAGCATATCACGGGTAAACTCATCCAGTCGGTGAAGCAGTGTTCCTTCAGCCGTTTGTCGAAAGGCCGGCATGATCACCTGCCCCGCCTTTTCTTCCAGGCTCATTGCCGCCGTCAGCTCATTTATTTTTTTCATCGCTTCATCAATGAGATCGACTGCCGGCGATTCCTCCAGCTCTTTCTGTGATTGTTCCAGACCATCTTCATTAATACTCTCTGTTTCGGTATCTCTTGCTCCCAGTTGATCCACATCGTTATGCTTCCGGCAACCGATGAGCCCACCCGTCATCAGCAGGCTGAAAACCAAAGCCGCCAATATCCAATGCTGAAGTTGTTTACCGCCCATCTCTTTTCTCCGATGATTTCCACCAGGTATTATTTTCATTGCGTCACCTGCCTGACTGTTGGTTTTTTTTCTAAAGGGGTACTTATTACTTGGAGGCTGATACAATGAAACCCCTACACATCACGATGATTCAAATGGATATTATCAAAGGCGATTTCGATGCCAACTGCAGTACCATCGAAAAACTGTTGCAACAGGCGACGCAACCACCAGACCTTCTCATGCTCCCGGAAATGTGGTCGGTGGGTTTTGACTACCGGCGAATGAAACATCATAGCCAAGTGCTTTCCAAGACACTTTCGTTCCTCAATCATCTGGCGCGCCACTATCATACGGTGATCATGGGAGGCAGTGTGCCTGAATCAAAGGGCGATCGGTTGTTCAATACCACTTATGTATTAAATCCTGATGGCACCACCCAGGACCGTTACCGAAAAATGCATCTGGTGAGCCAGCGGCACCTGGAAGGAAAAACGTTTAACCGCGGCAACCGAATCCCTCTTTTTCAGGCAAATGACGTACCTTTTGGAGTGGCCAACTGTTACGACATCATGTTCCCCGAAACCACCCGGGGCATTGCACAGCAGGGTGCCCAGTTGGTCACTGTTCCCGCTCAGTACTCAAGTCCCTTTTTCGATCAGTGGATGACACTGCTAAAAGCCAGGGCCATGGAAAACCAGGTTTTTGTGGCTGCTGTGAATCGGGTGGGCGCCAATTATTTTGGCCATTCCTGCATCATTTCTCCCACTGGTAAAATGCTTTTTGAAGCCAATGACCAGGAGCAGCTCATCGAGTTTACGCTTGATGCCGACCAGGTGGAAAGGAAACGGGCCATCCGGCACCATGCCCGGCAAATCAACGAGATGGCACTGATGAAATGGGTCTATCCCCAAAACTTCATTGGCGTGGGTGGACTGGTGGAACGAGACGGCCGTTTTTTAATGGTGCGTCAAAACTATGGCCGCATCAAGGGTTACTGGCTGCTGCCAGGCGGTCATTTGGACAAAGGAGAGGCTCCTGAAGTGGGTGCTGCCAGAGAAATCATGGAGGAAACCAGTGTGCACACCCAGGCCTTGGAACTGTTGGCCCTTCGAAACCTTCGAGTCAATGGAGTGGTGGACAGCTATCAGGTATACCGCATGGAAGATTTAGGCGGCGAACCAGTTCCCGACGGTTTTGAAAACACCGAAGCTGCTTTTTTAACTCCCGATGAAATCTTCAATGAAAAGCCGGTCACCCACCTTGCCCAAGCCATTGTCAGAAAAGTGTTGAGCGGCGAAAAAAACGGCTTGCAGCTGCAAACCGACTTTATCAAGCACAGCGAAGATTACCAGCTGTATCTATAGCATGAGAGCCGCCGGAGGCGGCTCTGTTTACTTTTGTGAAGGATATGCTCCCTCCCATACAATTCGCCGATACTGGTCAGGGTCTGTGTCTCCCTCAGTGCTGATGATCAGAATACGGGATTCGGCATTCATTTGGAGGGCTTTTGCCAGACGCTCTCCATCGGTGTTTTGCTGCATCATTTCTGCCAGAACACCCATGCCCACAGCTCCTGATTCTCCGGAGATAACGACAGGATCTCCCGCCATGGGGGCAGCCAGAATTCTCATACCCCTGGCAGCCAGGGGATCAGCACAGGAAACGAAAGCCCGGGTATATTTCCGCAGGATTTTCCAGCCCAGCAAATTGGGCTCACCACAGGCCAGACCCGCCATAATAGTGGCCATGTCACCGGTAACAGCATGGGGCATGCCGTCGTCAATACTGGCAGTTCGAAAGTAACAATCTGCCTGGTCAGGTTCCACCACAACGGTTTGAGGCCGATGTTCACCCCATTTGGCCGCCAGATAACCCTGAATGGCTCCTGCAAAAGAGCCGACACCAGCCTGAAGAAACACGTGAGTGGGCGGCAGCTTTCCCAGTTCTTTCAATTGCCCGCTGATTTCTTCCATCATCACTGCATATCCCTGCATAATCCAGGCAGGGATTTCTTCATATCCTTCCCAGGCAGTATCCTGCACAACGATACCATCATGAGCCTGGGCATACTCCCGGGCATGACGCACAGCATCATCGTAGTTCATTTCAGTAATGCTCGCCTCGGCACCTTCCTGTTGAATCATTTCCAGCCTGCAGGCAGAAGATCCTTTGGGCATGAACACCACTGCCCGCTGTCCCATTTGCCGGGCAGCCCAGGCAATTCCCCGGCCGTGATTGCCGTCTGTGGCTGTGACAAATAACAGATCACCCAGCTTTTCCCGCGTTTCCTCTGAGATCAACTGTTGAAAGGTCATATCATTCATGCCGACTCCCAGCCGCCGGCAAATGACATTGGCAACGGCATGGATTCCTCCAAGTACCTTAAAAGCGTTGAGGCCAAATCGCTTTGATTCATCTTTAACGTAAATGGCTCCCAAACCCCAGAAGCCTGCCAGGGCCGGCAGATTCACCAAGGGGGTCGGTACATAGCCATCCATACTGGCCACCAGCCGATTGACCGCTTCGATGCGCTCCGGGTTCAGAAAGGCAGCCGGTCCATCTTCTGATACCTGCTGTTCAAAGCGGGGGTTCATCATCCACTCCATGGAATTTGTCAGCGGCATTCACCGATTCCTCCTTCACCTGTCCGTTATGCGGCTACCAGAAATGTATTGGTGCTTACTCTGCAACGACTCGATGGTAGACTTTTTTGCCTTTTTTGATGATCATCTGCCCATCATCTAAATAGTCAAGGGTGATCACCGTTTCGATGGCAGCGATTTTTTCATCGTTAATACTGATCCCGCCCTGTTGCACCAGTCGCCGTGCTTCTGAACGACTGGCTGCCAGCCCGGTTTCCATCAGCAGTGTCAGGATATCAAGTCCGTCTTTCAAAACAGTTTCATTCAACGCTGTGGTGGGCATGTCTTCTGATACACCGCCGCTGAAAGCGGCTCGTGCTGCCTCCTGGGCATGCCGGGCGGCTTCTTCACCATGCACAATCCTAGTCGCTTCGAAGGCCAGCACTTCTTTGGCCCTGTTGAGGGCAGCCCCTTCGGCGCTGCACAGTTCTTTTATATCCTCCATAGATACAAAGGTGAGCAATTTCAGGGTTTTTTCCACATCTCTGTCATCCACATTGCGAAGGTATTGATAAAACTCATACGGGGATGTTTTTTCGGGATCCAGCCACAAAGCGCCAGATTCAGTTTTGCCCATTTTTTTCCCTTCACTTGTGGTCAACAGCTGAAAAGTGAGGGCAAAGGAATTATCCCGTTCTACTTTACGGATCAGTTCATACCCCGCCAGAATATTGGACCACTGGTCGTCGCCACCCATTTGCAGCTGACAGTCATACCGACGATATAATTCCAGAAAGTCGTAGGCCTGCATAATCATATAGTTAAACTCCAGGAAGGTGAGTCCCTGATCAAGACGTGATTTATAACATTCTGCCGCCAGCATTCTGTTAACAGAAAAATGCCGCCCAATGTTGCGCAGAAATTCTACATAGTTTAATTCCAACAGCCATTCAGCATTATCCACAATGCACGCCTTGTCTTCGCCAAACTCCAAGAACCGTTCAAACTGCGCTTTAAAGCGCAGTGCATTATGTTGAATCTGTTCCTGAGTTAACATCTTTCGCATATCTGTTTTACCCGATGGGTCACCCACCATGGTAGTACCGCCTCCCAGCAGTACCAACGGACGATGGCCCGCCTTCTGCAGGTGCATCATCACCATGATCTGAACATAGTGACCCAAATGAAGGCTTTCTGCTGTGGCATCGAACCCAATGTAAAATGTGACCGGTTTTTCCCCCAGCAGCTGCCGCAAATCTTCTTCATGGGTTACCTGTGCAACATAACCTCTCTCTTTAAGCACATCAAATACGTTGGACATATGGGTCTCCTCCTGTAATCAGGGCAATACTAAGCCTCGGCTGTCTGCCCCTGCTGTTTCTCCAAAGTAGCCACTTTCATCTGATTTTCATACAGCTGCTCTTGCAGATCTCCGATAATTTCCTGAGCGTTGACAAGCTCCTGATCTTTTTCTCGCAGCTGTCTCAATAGCTGTTGGTTGCTTTCCCGCAGTTTTTCCTGATCCTGTTTCACATTGTTCAGTTTTCGCTGCAGTGTGCGTGAGTATTCCTTTTCTTGCTGAAGCGAACCGTTTTTTTGATCCAGCTCTTGTTTCACATTGCTTAGTTCTTCATTTGTCGGGGGTTTTGTGTGCTGCAATGTCTCGTAGGCATCTCTCAGCTTCAGCATTTCATCTGCCACATTGATGGCTGTGAGTACTGAGATCTGCGAAACGCTCAGCTGGCGGTTGAGACGACTGACTTCCTGCATTTTTTCATCCACATAGGATCCCACCCGAATCAGGTATTCTTTGGATTCCTTACCTGCAATGGGATACTCTTGTCCGTTGATGCGTATCAGTACACGGTTTTTCTTTTCTGACACCGTTTCTCACCCCTTGGCCCGGATTAATGACCTACATTATAACACACCTTTGGAGCTGTGAAAAGCTTGCCAAAAGCGGCATGCGTAATGGCATGCCGCTTCTTGTTAAGGTTCATGGGGTTTATGCCCGCAGGACTGCATTCAGTTCTTTCTTGAGAGATGACACCACTGCATCATAGCACTGGTTCACTTCCTTGTCCTTCAGGGTACGTTCATTGTGACGGAAGGTGAGGGTGTAAGCCACGCTTTTTTGGTTTTCGCCCACCTGCGCTCCCTGATATACATCAAAAAGGCGGCAGTCTTCCAGCAGTTCACCCGCCTGGCGACGTATGAGGATTTCGATGGTTTGCACCGACAACATTTTATCCACCACCACTGCCAGATCACGAACAACCGCCGGGTAACGGGGCAGGGGTTTGTAGAGAGGATCTATTTTTGCCATTGCCAGTACGGCATCGCCATTAATTTCTGCCACAAAAACCCTTACATCGTCCATATCATAGTTGGCGGCAACAAGAGGATGAATTTCTCCAAGGGTTCCCATCAGTTGATCACCTACATATATATTGGCACAACGTCCGGGATGAAAGGTGGGGTGGTTGGATTCCCGTTCAAAATCGGGCGATGCCAGTCCCAATGTCTTGAATAGATGAATCAGCATTCCCTTCAGGACGAAGAAATCATTTCCCTCTCCATAAATTCCCATCACCAGCTCTTTGACTTCCAAAGGCAGCACCGCTTTTGCTTCATCCAGTTGGCCGTAAAATACTTGGCCAATTTCATAGAAGCTGCCCGCAGGTACTGAACGACTCACATTGCGACGCAACACTTCCATCATGTTGGGTAAAAGTGTGGTGCGCATCACACTGGTTTCGTCACCAAGGGGATTCAACAACCGAACAAAATCCCGTTTGAAGCTGTCCTCAGGCAATCTGATGAGATCGACACCTGAAGGACTGACAAAGGAGTAGGTGGCGGCTTCATAACAACCCAGCCCACTCATGGTGCGCTTCAAAACTTCCTCCATTTTCTGCCGGTGAGAGAGCCCCCCCACCATGATATCTCCTGTCATCAGAGTTGCCTTGATCTTGTCATAGCCATAAATGCGGCCGATTTCCTCAATGAAATCCGCCTCCTGAACAAGATCATCCCGGAAAGTGGGCACGGTAATGTGAATTAATTCATCTGCTTCATGAGCTTTTATTTCCAGTGCATGGAGGATTTCCACCATCTCAGACACTTTTAAATCAGTACCCAGCAACGCATTCACCCGATGCGGCCGAAGGGTGTTTTCCCTGGGAGTTGCCGGCTGAGGGTACACATCAATAACACCCGGGCATACCTGCCCGGCTTCAAGCTCTTCCAGTAATTGACACGCCCGGTTGGCTGCCATGAGAGATAGCTCAGGATCTTGTCCTTTTTCAAACCTGGCAGAGGCTTCTGTACGAAGACCTAACTGCTGAGAGGTCTTTCTGATGCGGTCAGCGTTGAAGCAGGCTGATTCCAATATAATGGCACGGGTTTCTGTCGTCACCTCTGAATTTTCACCACCCATAACGCCGGCAATCCCCAGCACTTTTTCCGAGTCGGTGATGAGGGTCATCTGGTCATTGAGCTTACGCAGAGTACCATCCAGGGTCTTGGTGGTTTCGTCCGGTTTTGCACGGCGAACAACGATGGATTGCCGGGCAACAATGGCTGCATCAAAAGCGTGAAGCGGCTGCCCCATTTCCAGCATCACATAGTTGGTGACATCCACCACATTGTTGATGGGCCGCACCCCTGCCTGCATCAATCGTTGCTGAAGCCACTGGGGTGACTGGCGTATCACAATATTCTCCACTTTTCGTGCCACATAACGACGACAGCCTTCAGGATCATCAATACGTACACTGGCAGTATCTGTCCAATCAGTTCCAGCTTCTTCAAGGGTGATTGCAGGCACTTTAAGCGTTTCGCCAACGGTGGCTGCTGCCTCTCTGGCAATACCGATCACACTCATACAATCAGGTCGGTTTGAAGTGATTTCAAATTCGATAATTTGGTCCACTGCCGGAAGTGCATCAATAAACCGGCTGCCTGGTGTCTTTTCATCCAAAATCCAGATGCCATCTTTCATACTTTCGGGAATCAGGTTCTTGGTGATTCCCAGTTCATCATGGGAGCACATCATCCCCTGAGATGCCTCACCCCTCAAGTCTTCTCCCACAATGGTCACTCCATTGGGAAGTGTGGTGCCTTCAAGAGCAACCGGTACTGTATCGCCTTCTTTGATATTGGTGGCACCGGTGACAATTTGCAGCGGTTTCTCTTCTCCTATATCCAAGTGGGTCACCACCAGCTTATCAGCATTGGGATGTGGTTGGATGGACAGAATTTTTCCAATCACCAATTTTTCCAGATTTTCTCCCCAATTTCTGACCTCTTCCACTTTTGATCCCGACATGGTCATTTGATCAGCAAATTCTTTTGTATCCATTGATAAAGTCACATATTCCTCCAGCCATTTAACAGGTACCAGCATCGCTACTCCTCCTCATATCATCAGTTCTTCTTTGCAGCACCCACCCCATTGCCTCATGCTGCTGGAGTCCACAGGTGCAACACCGAAAATGGAAAGTGGAACCAGAGAGCATATACCACCGTGCAACGCCATTTCCGGCTGCCTAACACGTCATTCAGATCATCATCGGAACTTCAGTCAGCTTTTTTTCTTCTTAAGGATCGTCAGTTAGCAGATTCTTCCTTAGAACTGTGAAAGGAAGCGCAGATCATTTTCATAGAGCAGCCGAATATCATCAATGCCGTATTTCTGCATGGCGATCCGATCAATTCCCATTCCAAATGCCCAGCCGCTGTATGTTTCAGGGTCGATACCGCAGTTGCGCAACACGTTGGGGTGCACCATTCCGGCGCCCAGCAGTTCGATCCACCCACTGCCTTTGCAGACACTACAGCCTTCTCCCTGACATTTAAAGCAGGTAACATCAACTTCAGCACTGGGTTCGGTGAAGGGAAAATAGTGGGGTCGAAATTTGATCTGTGTGTGTTCTCCAAAAAGGTGTCGCGCAAAAATTTCGAGACTGCCCTTCAGATCCCCCAGAGTGCTGCCCTTATCCACCACCAGTCCTTCCAGCTGATTAAACATGGGAGAATGGGTGGCATCAGGGGTATCGTTTCGAAAACAACGTCCCGGTGCAATGATGCGGATCGGTGGCTTGGTGCTTTTCATCACCCGCACCTGGACCGGCGATGTCTGTGGTCTTAAAATCACCTGTTCGTTAATATAAAAGGTATCCGTCATCTCCCGGGAAGGGTGATTTGCCGGAGCATTGAGCATGTCAAAATTATTGACAACCGTTTCCACTTCAGGTCCTTCTGCTACAGTGAATCCCATGCCGATAAATACTTCTTTCAATTCATCAAGGGTTTGAGTCAGCGGATGCTTGGTTCCCTGGGAGAATACTTTCCCAGGCATGGTGATATCAATGGTTTCCCGGGCAATCCGTGCCTCCATTTCCAAACGGCCAATACGATCCCGTGCTGCATTCATGGCTGCCTCCACCGCCTCCCGCACTTCGTTGGCCACCTGGCCCATGCGGGGTCGTTCTTCCTTTGGCAGGCTTCCCATACTTCTCAACAACTCGGTGAGTGAGCCTTTTTTCCCCAGATACTTCACTCGGAGGTTCTCCAGCTCTTTGGCATCTCTGGCAGCCTGCAACACTTCTCTTGCTTCGATCTCCAGTTGTTTCAAATTTTTTTCCATCTCCATAAACTCCCTTCAAGTGGATGATTATGCTCCGCTGTGCTGATGATACATCAGGTGTTTCAGGTAACAAAAAAAGCCCTCGTCTCCCTGAAGGGACGAAAGCTGTTCCGCGGTACCACCCTTATAACCGACGGCAATTCAACCACCGACCCATCAGGGGGCCTGTGACACCGTCAATCTCTCATAACCGTAACGTGGTCTTTTCGTCGATGCCTACTGACAGGTTCAGCACCGCAGCTCCCGGGCGAACTTCCATCACAGTGAGGATCAGGTGCTTTCAGCCGGAGGCACCTTTCTCTTTCGAAGCTCCTCTGTGATGTACTTTCCCATTCACAGCCTTTGAATCTTTCGCCGCTACGTCACCGTTTTCACAGCTTGACAGCGATGATATCCAGATTCTATCGAACCGATTATACCACAGGCTCTCAGGGAATACAAGAGGCTTCCCCTGAAGGGTTGTTCAGTTCCCGGGCGAGATGAAACATGAGAATACTGCCTGCGATGGCCGCATTCAGAGATTGGATCGCCCCTTTCATGGGAATGGTCACCCGCTGGTCCAGGTTTCTCATGAGAGCATCACCGATTCCTTTGGCTTCATTGCCGATCACTAATACCAATGGACTTTGATAACTCTGCTCATAACATGAACTGCCGCCTTCAAGAGCCGCCCCCACTAAACGCAAACCCGCTTTTTTTAGGCTGATACCGTCAGAATCGGCTTCTGATAACTCAATCACCGGCAAATGCAAGACAGCCCCGGTAGCCGCCCGAAGAGCCTTGGGATTATATGGATCTGTGGAACCGTGGGTGAGCAGCACTCCCGCCAATCCGGCAGCTTCTGCCGAGCGAATCAGGGTTCCCAAATTTCCCGGATCCTGAATACGATCCAGCATCAGCCAAAATCCACAGGGTTTCTCCAGCAATTGTTGTACCTGGTGAACTGGTTGACGAAAGACCGCCAGCACCCCCTGAGGATGCTCTGTATCTGCCATTCGTTTCATCAAGTGTGAAGGCATTTCATATCCAGGAATTCGAAATGCTGAAAGGTGTTGGATCAAGGATTGATTTTCTTCCCGGCTGATGAATCCATGATCAGCTATAAAATAAACCGGTTCCCAGCCGCCTTTCAGGGCATCCTGTATGCCACCGAAGCCTTCCAGCAGAAAAAGCCCCTGCTCCCGACGATGGCGCCGTTGGTGGAGGGCAATTGTTTTCTTACAGATCTCATTGGCAGTGCTGCTGATTCCAATTAATCTCATCAGACTTTCTCCTGTACCTTTTGCAAGTCATCATTTAAACCCACCACCACCAGCACATCTCCACGTCGCACAACGGCATCCGCATGGGGCGAAACGTTGATGGCTTCCCCATGTTTGACAGCCAACACACTAAGACCATATTTTGACCGTACATTGGCCTCCTGCAGGGTTTTATCAATCCATTTTTCCGGGGCGGTAATTTCCATAATGCTGTAGTCCGGTGCCAGTTCAATGTAATCCAGTATGTTGGTGGAAGTAAGGTTATACGCCAGACGCACGCCCATGTCGCGTTCGGGAAAAATTACCCTGTCTGCCCCTATTTTATAGAGTACCTTGGCATGCAGTTCGTCCTGGGCCTTGGCCACCACATATTTGACACCCAGCTCCTTAACCACCAGTGTTGCCATGATGGAGGCTTTGATATCTGAGCCAATGGCAATAATAGCCACATCAATGTTGCGCATTCCCACAGCCCGCAGGGCATGTTCATCTTTTACGTCGATACTGGCCGCATGGGTCACACTCTCTGAAAGATGCTGCACAATGTCAGCGCACTCATCAATGGCCAACACGTCATACCCGTTTTTATACAATGTCTTGGCAACAGCCGTCCCAAAGCGGCCACAGCCAATAACCGCAAATTGCTTCATTTCTGTTCCTCCCCACATTTATCATTCCAAACCAATCGCTGACACTTTGGAAGGCAGTTCCCGCTATTTGTTATCCCACCATCACCCGCTCTTCGGCATAATGTACCAGGTTCTGATACCGGCTCTGACGGCTGGCCAGTGCAAAGGCGATGGTAAGTGTTCCCACCCTGCCGGCAAACATGGTGATAATCAGCAGCACCTTTCCCGGTGTGCTGAGCATGGAGGTGATTCCAGTGGAAAGGCCTACTGTTCCAAAAGCAGAAGTTACCTCAAATAAGATTTCCATAAAAGAAAAGTGTGGCTCCATGATCGATAATCCCATGGTGACCATCACCACCATCAACAACCCAATGACCAGAATGGTCACCGCCCGATTAACTATGTCAAAGGGGATTTTTCGCCGGAAAATCTCCACGTTTTCTTTGCCCTGGATAACGGAAACAGCCATGATCAACATGACACCAAAAGTAACGGTTTTAATTCCTCCCGCTGTTGAAGCAGGTGATCCGCCGATGAACATCAGTATAACTGTCAGGAGCTGGGATGCCGTAGTGAGACTTGCGGTATCTACGGTATTGAATCCCGCTGTTCGTGTTGTCAGTGATTGAAAAAACCCTGCCTGCACTTTTTCAAGAAAATGCAAATTTCCCATCGTTTCCGGATTATTCCATTCCAGCAACAGAAATAAGCAAGTTCCGCCCGCCAGCAAAATGACTGTCATCATAAGAACCAGCCTGGTATGTAAAGCATAGCGGCGCGTTTTATAATGATTAATGATGTCTAACACCACCGTAAAGCCCAAGCCCCCCAAAATCACCAGTCCTCCTACGGTAAAGTTCACCAGAGGATCTGACACATAGGGAGTCAGACTGCGCCCATCTCCAATTAAGTCAAAACCTGCATTGCAGAAGGCAGAGACCGCATGAAACACTGCATAGCCAACGCCTGTGGCCAGGCCGTATTCAGGCACAAAACGAAACGAAAGAAGCAGTGCACCCACCAGTTCCAACCCAAAGGTCAGCGCCAACAGATAAAGTGAAAAGCGCACCACCCCTGAAAGTGTGTTTTGTCCCACCGCCTGCTGGATCAGCAGCCGTTCTTTTAAAGAGATTCTTTTCCCCAGTATGACCGCAAAAAGAGTCGCCATGCTCATGAATCCGATACCGCCAATTTGAATCAAAAAGGCTATCACTGTCTTTCCAAAGACGGTCCAGTGCGTGCCCGTATCCACCACCACAAGTCCTGTCACACATACCGCTGATGTGGCCGTAAACAGAGCATCCACAAATCCGACAGACGTTTGATCAATGGATGCTGCTGGCAGCATCAACAAACTCATTCCCACCAAAATCACCGCCGCAAATCCCATTACCAAAATACGTGCCGGATTTAGATATAATCTGCTTTTCAACTCATTACTATTCATGTTCTGCCTTCCTTTTCATGATGTCGTCAGCCATACGTTGGCCCCTGTTTCTGCTATTACTATATCAGATGTCTCAACACCTGAAAAGAGAAAGATCCTGTTTCCACGACCCTAAAAAAAACGATTAAAGCCCCCGTGGGGACGAATGGTTTCGTTCCCCTCCAAGGGCTCTTCACTTCAACTTGTTTTGCTTTAAGCGTTTAACTTATTCTTGGAAAGTTCCACCAGCTGTGAGAAACCTTCTTTGTCATGGATGGCCATTTCTGCCAGCATCTTACGGTTCATTTCAATACCCGCCAGTTTCAGACCATTCATGAAACGGGAATAAGACATGCCGTTCATACGGGTGGCCGCATTGATACGGGTAATCCACAGTTTTCTGAAATCACGTTTTTTCAGTTTGCGGCCTTTGTATGCATGGCTCAGAGCCTTCATCACTGTCTGGTTAGCTGTTTTAAACAGTTTGCTTCGGGCACCGCGGTAGCCTTTCGCCAACTTCAGGATTTTTCTATGCTTTTTCTTGGCATTCACTGCCTTTTTAATTCTAGCCATTGTGTTGATCCTCCTCTTTTGACTTTCCGTCTTCGCTTATTGAATCATCTGACGTACTGCTCTCAGCTCGCCTTTGAAAACAGATGTGGCTTTACGCAGGTTCCGTTTGCGCTTGGCTGACTTTTTCGTCAGAATATGGCTTTTGAATGCCTTTGCACGTTTAATGAACCCTGATTTTGTTTTCTTGAAACGCTTGGCAGCGCCACGGTGAGTCTTCATTTTTGGCATTGTGTTTTCCTCCTTGTTTGCAAGTTCACTTATTTATGGCTTGGGGGCAATGAACATGATTAACTGACGACCTTCCATCTTGGCCGCCTTTTCCACATTCCCCGCTTCACTTAATATCTCTTTGAAAGCATCCATCACCCGCTGCCCAAGGCCAATGTTGGCCAACTGACGCCCCCGGAAACGCAGGGTAACTTTCACTTTGTCGCCGGCCTTCAGAAACTTAATGGCCTGATTGGCTTTTACCTGCATGTCATGTTCTTCAATGTTGGGGCTGAGGCGAATTTCTTTCACATTGACCACTTTCTGGTTTTTGCGAGCTTCCTTTTCCTTTTTGGCCTGCTCGTATTTGTATTTGCCGTAATCCATAATGCGGCAAACCGGCGGCTTGGCCATGGGCGCAATTTTCACCAGATCAAGATTTCGGTCGATGGCCATCTGCAATGCATCTTTGCCAGATACAATTCCCAGCTGTTCACCATTCTGATCTGTCAGTCTGACCTCTTTGTCCCTGATTTGTTCATTAATTTGCAGTTCTTTAATCGTATGACACCTCCCTGTACTCTGTTGACAGTGCGACTATAAAAAGCGGATCGGTCATAGGACCAATCCGCTTCTGTTTCTTCATTTACTGTTGCTTTCAGAGCCAATCCCTTTACACCCGGGAAGTGATAGTCACCTGCGTCTGCCGTTCATTTGCCGGCATCAAGCACCATCGAAAGCACCAGTCATGGACCCTGTCGAGTCGCTACCGCAGGGTGAGAAACGGATCGTTCTACTTGTTGTTCTTGACAATTAAACAGTTTATCAGGTTATCTATCAAATGTCAATGCCTGTGATGATATTATTAAAATCTGATGGAAAAAACCGTCTAACCTGTTATGCTTCCTGAGGTAACTGCTTCTCCTGAATTTCCTTGATCAGTGAAGCCATTAACTCATCAACATCCACAGCACCCAGCTCACCACGGTCACGACTCCGCAAATTCACCTTGTTTTCTTCCACTTCCCGGTCTCCCATAATCATCATATACGGCACTTTCTGAAGCTGGGCTTCCCGAATTTTATATCCGATTTTTTCATTGCGGTCATCCAGTTCCACTCTGATTCCTGCTTGTGCCAGCTGCTGCTTCAACACTTTAGCCGCATCATAATGTCGTTCAGAGATGGGCAATATGCGTGCCTGCACCGGTGCCAGCCACAATGGAAACTTGCCTGCAAAATGCTCGATGAGAATCCCAATAAACCGCTCAATGCTGCCGAAAATAACACGGTGAATCATAATGGGACGGTGCTTCTCGCCATCTGCACCCACATAATTGATATCAAAACGCTGGGGCATCTGGAAATCAAGCTGAATAGTGCCACACTGCCACGTTCTGCCAATGCAGTCTTCCAGATGGAAATCAATTTTAGGGCCATAGAACGCGCCGTCACCTTCATTGATTTTATAGGCCAGTCCCCGGGCATCCAGGGCTTCCCGCAACGCCTCCGTGGCCAGATCCCACTCTTCCTGGGTTCCCATGGAATCTTCAGGTCTGGTGGAGAGTTCCACATGATATTTGTATCCGAACATTTTATAAACGTAGTCAACAAAGTCAATAACCCCGATAATTTCGTCTTTAATCTGCTCCGGCAGCATGAAGATATGGGCATCGTCCTGTGTGAAGCAACGTACCCGCATGAGCCCATGGAGAACGCCCGACATTTCGTGGCGATGCACCAATCCCAGTTCACCCATGCGAAGAGGCAAGTCCCGGTAACTGTACATTTTACGTTTGAATACCAGAATGGAACCGGGGCAGTTCATGGGCTTGACGGCATAATTACCTTCATCAATCTGTGTGAAGTACATATTTTCCTGGTAATGATCCCAGTGGCCGGACTGATGCCACAGGTCTTCGTTGAGAATAATAGGGGTTTTGATTTCATCGTATCCCCTTTTTACATGTTCATAGCGCCAGAAATTTTCCAGTTCATTACGAATGACCATGCCCTTGGGGTGGAAGAAAGGAAAGCCCGGGCCTTCTTCCTGAATGCTGAAAAGATCCATCTCTTTGCCGATTTTCCGATGGTCCCGTTTCTTAGCCTCTTCCATCTTGTCAAGATAGTCCTGCAGATCCGTTTTTTTGTCAAATGCCGTGCCGTAAATCCGTTGCAACATTTTGTTCTTCTCACTGCCCCGCCAGTAGGCACCTGCCACACTCATCAACTTCACGGCCTTCACCCGTCCGGTGGAAGGAGCATGCGGACCGGCACAGAGATCAACAAACTCTCCCTGCTGATAAAACGAAATGGGCGCATCTTCCGGCAGGTCTTCGATAAGCTCCACTTTATAGTCTTCCCCGTGTTTCTTCACGAAATCAATGGCTTCATCCCGGGGCAGTTCAAAGCGGGAGACTTTATGATCTTCTTTAATGATTTTTTTCATCTCGGCTTCAATTATTTCCAGATCCTCCGGTGTGAAAGAGTGATCTGTATCAATGTCATAGTAAAACCCGTCTTTGATGGCAGGGCCAATGGCCAGTTTTGCCTCTGGATGAAGGCGCTTCACTGCCTGGGCCAGAATGTGGGAACCTGTATGCCGCAGAAAGACCTTTCCTGCTTCATCTTCAAATTTCACCAAGCTTAATTCAACATCTGACTCCAGTGCCGTGACATAATCCACCGGCTCGCCGTTAATTTCGCCGCCTATGGCCGCCCTTGCCAATCCAGGGCTGATATCTTCTGCCACCTGCTGAACAGTTACTCCTTTGGGGTATTCCCGGACAGTGCCGTCTTTGAGTGTCACTTTAATCATAGACATCTTTGTTCCTCCTTTTTCAATCATCAAAAAACCCTTCACTCCCTGGGATCAGGGCGAAAAGGGTTCGCGGTTCCACCTGAATTGACTGTATTCTGGTCAGTCATCTCATTAAGACGATAACGGAGTCACCGGCTCTCAATTAATGAAAGCAGCTATTCGGATGGTACCTCAGGATTCTGTCAGTAAGACGCTTTCAGCCAGGTCGTCTTTTCTCTGTCAACTGAAGAAATGCCCGAGACATGTCCCGTGTCATGGCTATTCTGAAGGTTTCATTTATATGACTGATTATACGCCTGCTCTTTTGATCTGTCAAGAAACTATATGATCTGTCAAGAAACTATGCCTGTTCTTTCCAAAAGTCGGGAGTTATGAGTATAAAAACGGTGAAAAGCTCCAGCCGTCCCATGAGCATAAAAAGAGACATGAGTCCTTTGGCAGGCATGCTGAAAGCAGCATAGTTCTGTGCGGGCCCCACAAAACCGAAACCAGGCCCAATGTTTCCAAGGGTGGCGGCCACCGCACTGAATGCACTGGTCAGGTCCAGCCCTTCAAGACTGAGCAGCATGGTTCCCACTGCCATAATCAGCAGGTAAAGAATGTAGAAGCTGGTGACGCTGGCAATCACATCAGGCTCCAACATCCGGTGATGAATGCGCACCGGCACCACTGCCCGGGGATGCAGAATACGCATGATTTCCCGCTTAATCAACTTCACCAATACCAGCAAACGAATCACCTTGATGGAGCCACCGGTGGAACCGGCACACCCACCCACAAACATGAGGAAAAAGAGAATGGACTGGCTGAACTGGGGCCACACTTCATAGTCCACCGTGGCATAGCCGGTGGTGGTGGTGATGGAGGCCACCTGAAAAAAGGCGTGGCGCAGCGTGGTAAAGACGCTGCCATGATACTCCCACTGTAGATTGAAAAAGATCAGCAGCGTGGCAGTGCCAATGATCAGCAGATAGAATCGCAGCTCCTCATTTTGGTAAATATCCCGCAGCCGGTTGCGGTAGAGTGCATAATACAGAGAGAAGTTGATGCCGGAGGCCACCATGAAAATGGCAATCACCCATTGCACATAGGCACTGTGATACCCCCCAATACTGGCATTCAGGGTTGAAAAACCCCCGGTGCCCACGGTACCGAAGGTGTGCACCAAAGCCTCATACAGTGATAACCCGCCAAACATCAGCAGCACTGTTTCCAGCAATGTGATTCCCAAATAAGCCGTATAGAGAATGGTGGCCGTGTGTTTCATTTTGGGTGCCAGTTTATCCGCCACCGGTCCCGGCGTTTCTGCCTTGAAAATCTGAAACCCTCCCACGCCAAGCGCTGGAAGAACCGCCAGTGTTAACACCAGAATTCCCATGCCCCCCAGCCAGTGAGTAAAGGACCGCCAGAAAAGAATGCCTCTGTCAAGGCTTTCAATTTCTTCCAGAATGGTGGCACCGGTAGTGGTTAATCCTGACATGGTTTCAAAAAAGGCATCCATCATTGATGGAATAGAGCCGGAAAAATAAAATGGGAGAGCGCCAAAAAAAGAAACGGCCAGCCACCCGCCAGCCACAATGATCAGTGCTTCTTTTGCCCGAATGCTTTTGGATGAACCGCTGATTTTTTGCAACACCAAACCCACTGTGAGGGTGAGCAGCATAACACCCAAAAACACAATGGCGCTGGTTTCATCATATAGCAGCCCCACCAGCATGGCCGGGGCAAACATGATGGCTTCAAAAATCAATAAGCTCCCAATAACCTTAGCGATAATTCCATAGTTCACTTAAGAATCCTCTCCTGGGTGGATAAAAATATTCTTCAATCCGGGACATTTCTCCACTTAGAATAAAGACGACGATCCGGTCTTCCGGCTGTATGTGAGTGGTACCGTCGGGAATAAGTACATCATCGCCCCGAAGCACCGCCCCAATGATGATGCCTTTGGGAAGTTCCAGATACTGAAGCTGATCCCGGGTAACATAGGCCTCTGGTTTAATGACAATTTCCAGTGCTTCTGCCGAGCCGCCCAGTAACAACGAGATGGAAGCCACTTTGCCCCCCAGCACATATCGGAGAATTTCACTGGCTGTGATGGTCACCGGATTCACCGCCACATCAACCCCCAGTTTTTCGATGATGGGAATATAATTGGGGCGACTCACTTTTGAAATCACGTGCTTCATGCCGAACTGTTTGGCCAGCAGTGCCAGCAGAAGATTTTCCTCGTCCAGCCCCGTGAGGCAAATCAGCGCATCTGCTCCAAAAACCCCTTCCTCTTTCAACAGGTTGATATCGGTACCGTCTCCGTTGATGACCAGCACATTCCCGAAGGTTTCTGCCAGGTATTTGCACCGTTCCCGATTACTTTCAATAATTTTAATGTTCATTCCCAGATCCACCAGGTATTCAGTCAGGTAGTATCCAATGCGACCGCCACCCAAAATCACCACATGATCCACTTCTTTTTTGTCAGTGGAAACACCGCACCGCCCTGAAAAACTGGCAACATCTTCGCTTTCTCCAATGAGGTAAAGCACATCTGTTTCTTCAATCAGGGTTTCCCCGTGCGGGATCAGAATGTCGCCTTCCCTTACAATGGCGGCCACCAGCACCTTTTCCCGGATATTCAGATCTTTTAACTGATATCCGGCAATGTTACACATATGATTAACATGAACATCTGCCATCACGATTCTTCCCTGAGCAAAATCTTCCACATGCATGGACATATCCCGCAACAGATAGTTGCGGATTTCCTGAGCTGTGGTTTGCTCTGGATTGACAATGTAGTCGATATTCATTTCTTCTTTAATGAAATCTGACTGGCGGGAGTACTCCGGGTTACGCACCCGGGCGATGGAACGTTGACAGCCCATGCGCTTTGAAAGAAAAGCAATGAGAATGTTGGTCTCATCATCATCAGTCACGGCGATGGTCAGATCCAGCTCGCCAATATTGGCTTTTTTAAGACTGGTGATCTCCACACCGTTATGCTGAATGGCCAATACGTCCAACTGATCAGCGGTCTTTTGCAGGGCTGACTGCTTCTGGTCCATCACCACCACATCATTATCTTTAATGGCAAACGCTTCTGCAAGCTGATAGCCCAACTTGCCCATGCCCACAATCAGCACTTTCATTTGACCGCTCCCCACTTTCCATCTTTTCCATCGCTGCAGATTGCCTTCGTAACGTTATCTCAACCGGCATTGTTCATGTATTGTATCATAAGGTCACTGAAACCAGCAACCACAAAACCGCCCGCGCAAAGTTATAATCACATTTTCCCGTACCATAACAAAAGCGCAGTGCCGTAAGACGCTGCGCCCGAGACTTTCCTACATGAATTTTTCAATATCGCTGCTTTCCATCAACTCGTCTACATAGACCATCATGGCTTCCTGCTGCTTTTCCTGCAAAAGCTGGTTTCGAAGCGTTTCTTTCATTTCATCATAGGGCGGCAGTTCCATCATGGCCAGTTCTTCCGGCGACAGTTCCTGCCCGCTTTCTTCCATGGCCTCCATCTGCATTTCATACTGCATTTCGTAGAAGCTGTACATTTCCTGCAGTTCAGCCTCTTCCACTTCCATATCACCCACCGCATGCTGCAAGAGTGCTTCAATGGTCATTTCGATTTTAAGGGTTTCTTTCAGTTCTCTTTCGGTGAACATGGTGCGTTCCAGGATATCTTTGAAAGCTTCTTCTGTATCGAACTGGCTTTTCAGATTTTCAAACTCGTTTTCTACCGCCTCATCGTCTACTTTCAGAGATAGCTTTTCTGCCTCCTGAAGCATCACTGCCTGTTGAATCAGGTGTTCCAAAACACTTTCTTCCACCTGCAGCCGCAGTTCATCGCCTTCTTCTCCGCTGAAGTCCATCCCTTGTTGTTCATAAGACCAGATCATCCGGTCTGTGGTGCGATCAAAGGAACCCTGATAAATTGCATTGCCATTCACCATGGCCACAGGTTCACCAAGCTCCACCTCAGCAACTTCTTCCGGTTCTTCAGAACCACCACAGGCGGCCAGCAGTGTGATCATCAACATCAGCACCAGAAGTCCTGCGATTTTCCTGATACCGGTTTTTTTATTTTTTTGACTTTTCATGTTCATGTGCATTGTCATGCTCCTTTCACTTTGGCTGATAAGCTACGGGCTCATGGTAACATATGGGACAAAATAATGCAAATCGTTGATCATCACATCAGCAAACAGCAACGTACATCAAAGGAGGCCATCGGCACGAATATCAGCAAAACAGACTGTTTTTCGTCTTGTGATTAAAAACAGTTTCACAGGGTATCCCCAAATGAACAAGCAGTTCAAACCATCCTCAGCCCAATGGAAAGGAAGTTGATTATATGAGTTCATCTCCAACAAAAAAGCTGGTGATCTATTACTCACTGGAAGGCAATACGAAACTCATGGCAGAAACCATGGCAAAGGCCATTGACGCTGACATTCTCGCCATTGCTCCCCAAAAAGAGATCAGCTCCAAAGGTTTTTCAAAATACTTCTGGGGCGGCAGCCAGGTGATGATGAAGCGAAAACCCACATTGATGCCTTTATCTCTCAATCCCCTGGACTATGATCTCATTATTATCGGAACACCGGTATGGGCCTGGACCTACTCGCCTCCCATTGCGACGCTTCTTGAAGAAGTTGATTTCAGTGGCAAACAAATGGCCCTTTTCAGTTGCCATGGCGGTCAGAATGGCAAAACATTTCTTCATATGAAGGCTCATCTGCCTGACAGCCAAGTACTTGATACCATCGATTTTTTTGAGCCTTTAAAGAATCACACAGAGGAGTGCATTCAACGGGCTTTGGACTGGGCACGACACTTATCACAATAAACGGCACCCATCAGACCACTTTCTCGGGGAAGTCTGATGGGTGCTTTGCTATTTTATTAATATTCCGGCGGCAGGGTCATCATTTCTTCATAGGTGAAGACAGGCCCGTCGACGCACATGTAGTGACTCCCCACTTTGCAGTGGCCGCATTTTCCAGCACCACACCGCATGTGGGTTTCCAGGGTCACCAAAATATCAGATGGTTTCATTCCCAGTGTCATTAAATCTTTGGCCACTTTTTTGATGCGGCTGGGAGAAGCACACACCAGCGCGGTGGTATTCTGCCATTCCAAATTTAACCCGGGAAGAAGATCGTTCACATAACCATTGTGGGCTTTCACCTCATCAGTGGGGTCTTTCAGAGCATAATGCACCGTCACTCCCGCAACCTGGCTCCATGCCTTCATTTCTTCCTTGTAAATCAGTTTCTCATAGCGCAGGGCACTGGCCATGATTTCCACCCGGCCGAAATCTTCCCGATGCTGTAATACCGGCTCCAAAACGGTGCGCAGTGGTGCCATGGCAACACCGGAACCCACAAACACCAAATTGCGTCCTTTCAGTGTTTCGTAGGGAAATCCTCTGCCATAAGGCCCCCGAAGACCAATTTTATCACCGGGCTGCATTTGGTACAGCACTTCAGTGACTGAGCCCACATTTTTAAAATCAAAAACCAGCTCATCCTGCTGTTCAGGTCCATAGGGAATTGACAAAGGCACTTCTCCCTCACCAAACACCGTCACCTGAAAAAACTGGCCTTTGTGCTGGTAGTGCTCATGGAGAGAAGGGTCGTCATATTTCACAAACATCCGCTTGATTTCGGGTGTTTCCTGTTTCATGCGGGTAATGGTGGCCACATCTGGCGCGTACAGTCCCCGGCGAGAGTTGATTTCACGATCAAAAATTTCATGACGCATGGCAGTCATCTGATGAACTGCCGGTTCGGTGGCCTGCTCTCTGACTGTTTGCTGCATGGCATGAATGATGTCAATAATGCTGATATAAGTGGGGCACACATCAGTACAACGGCCGCAGCCGGAACAGCCCTTGTATCCAAACCGTTCCTCAATGTACTTCAGCTTGTCATAAATACGGTAACGCACACGGGATACCGCATCGCGAGGATTATGATGCTCCGCATTCCGGGTGAAATGGTCACTCTGGCAGGAATCCCAGTAGCGTACCCGCTCCCCCCGGTCTTCCTGCTGTTTCTCTTCCACCACATTGAAACAGGTACAGGTGGGGCATACATTGGTACAACCGGTACAGCCGATACAGGCGTGGGCTTCATCCAGCCAGAAATCGGCATCAAAGGTGCGGGCCATATCATCCCAGAGATTGGTGAGATCCATTTTCAGAGGGAAGCTTTCTTCCACCTGCTGCCGAAGCGTCTCTTTATCCTGCAGCAGTTGGGAAACTGCCGGTGCAAACCACTTTGCAGCCGCATCAATAAGATCTTGTCCTTTTTCAGTGGCCACTTCCACCAGATATTTTTCCTCCAGTTCTGTCAGCGCCAGATCATGGCCAATGGTGGAAAAGACGCCGGTACCCACAGAAGTGCAGAAGCAGTGCTTTCCTGCCCGCAGGCAGTTGACAGCCACAATGGTCACAGTCTCCCGTCTTGACTGGTAGTTGGGATCCAGAAATTCTTTGAGATAAAAACGGTCGGTATAGGCAATGCCATAGGTATCACAGGCGCGAACGCCGTAGAGTATCCGATTGCCGGCATGGCGATGGGCCAGGTTTTCCACCTGAATGCCTGATTCCCCGCGTTCCCAGCTGAAAAGGGCTTCCTTCTGCTCAAACACCATTTCTTTCACCGGAAGTGTGAGATTAATGTAGTCTTCTGTCCGCTGTGCCTCATCCATGGGCTGAAGGGTAATATCTTTCTCCCGGCCGCTGGGAACATACACAGGTGTCTGCTGATTCCATATTTCCAGAACAGCGTTCAAGCTTTCTTTCTTTAGCGTATATAACCTTCTTTCACTCATGACGCCACCTCGATTCGAACCGCCGATACTTTCAGGGCGGGAATGTTGATAATGGGATCCAAGTTTCTTCCGGTGAGCCGGTTGACGGGGATTTCTGCAAAATGAAAGGGGATAAACACGGTTTTTTCATTGATTCGGTCTGTGATCATTGCCGGTGCCGTGATGGTTCCCCTGGCTGAGGTGATGCGCACCTCCTGGTGCTCCCGAATTCCCAGATCTGCCGCATCTTTGGGATGAATTTCCACAAAGCCTTTGGGATATTCTCTGTCCAGCGTCCAGATTTTCCGGGTCATGGTACCGGTATGATAATGGTGGGTCACCCGACCGGTGGTGAGGATGAAGGGGAATGCTTCGCTGCGCTGGTCGCCGATGAGTTCCCAGTCATTGACGGTGAAAAGACCTTTCCCACGTTTAAACTCACCCACATGAAGAATGGGTGTTCCGGGATGATCTTTGGTGGGGCAGGGCCACTGCAGACCCACTTCCTGAATCCGTTCATGGGTAATGCCTCCGTAAGAATCCACCAGTAGGTTGATTTCATCCATTACCTGGGCCGGCGACTCATAATCCACCGTCATGCCAATCCGCTTCATGATCTCATTGATGATGACCCAGTCTGGCTTGCAGTCTCCCACCGGTTCGATCACCTTGCGAATCAGCTGTACCCGCCGTTCGGTATTGGTATAAGTGCCATCCCGTTCCAGAAAACTGGCGGCAGGCAGCACCACATCGGCGTACCGGGCAGTTTCTGTGAGAAAAATGTCCTGTACTACCAAAAAAGGGATTTTTTCCAGTGCGTGAATGGTGTGAGTCTGGTCTGGGTCTGACAATACCGGGTTTTCACCCACAATGTACATGGCTTTCATGATGCCTTCATCCATCAGGTCAAACATCTGTATAATATTATTGCCCCGCAAACAGGAGAAATCACCCCACACCTTGGAAAAGCGCTCTTTTGTCTCTGGCCACTCCGGCCACTGGTAACCGGGAAGATAGTTGGGAAGAGCTGCCATATCACCGGCACCCTGCACATTGTTCTGTCCCCTCAGGGGATTAATCCCCGTTGAAGGGCGACCCACATGGTTGGTCATCATGGCCAGATTAGCCAGCGCCCGAATGCTTTTGACACCCGTTGTCTGCTGGGTCACTCCCATGGTGAACAAAATCATGGCTTTATCTGTTTTGGCGTAGGTGCGGGCAAACTGGCGGATGGTTTCCGCCGACAGCCGGGTGATGGGAGCTGCCCACTCCGGTGTGCAGTGTGCCACTGAGGCCTTCACCGCTTCATAATTTTCAGTGCGGGTTTCGATGAAATGCTGATCTACCAGATCTTCTTCAATAATGACCTGAATCATGGCGTTAATAAAAGCCAGGTTGGTGCCGGGCTCTATGGGTGCATAGGCATGGGCAAAGTCGGTGAGTCGAATTTTTCGTGGGTCCACCACATAAAGCTGAGCGCCTTTCTCAAGGGCTTCAAAAATGCGGGTGCCCACCAGCGGGTGCTGCTCTGTGGTGTTGGACCCAATGACCAGAATAAGATCTGCATCACTGACTTCATCAATGGAGTTGGTCATGCCGCCGGTACCAAAAGAGGTGGAAAGACCTTCCACCGTGGGACTGTGTCAGAGGCGGGCGCAGTGATCAATACTGCTGGTCTTCAACCCGGCCCTGGCCAGTTTTGCCAGCATAAAGTTTTCTTCGTTGGTACAGCGGGCTGACGTGACCACACCGATGGCGTTGGTGTTGTCACCGCCGGTCATGGCAGCTTTCAGACCTGTGGCCACTTTTTCAAGGGCCTCCTCCCAGGAAGCTTCCCGGAATGATCCGTCAGACTGGCGGATCAGCGGGCTGGACAACCGCCGGGAATCCTTGACAAATGCAAATCCGTGCCAGCCCTTGGAGCAAAGCTTTCCCTGGCTGACCACATGGTTATAGCTGGGAGTGACCCCCAGCATGGTACCATCGTCGGCCATATTGACATAAATGCCACAGCCGCAGCCACAGTACCCACAGGTGGTTTCTTTGCGTCTCACATGAGTTCCTCCTTTTGGGATGTTTTTTTCTGAATTATACTTCTTTTCTGCCTTTTGCTTCTGGCAAAAAAATACCCCTGTTGGAAGAAACGAAACACATCTATCTGTCCTTTATGTGTCCTTCATTTCTGTTAGCAGGGGTTTTCATAAAGCTCGCGCCGGCCAACACAAGCTTTTCGGGGGCAGTGGGCACAGTTCAGGTGCAGGGTTTTTCCCGAAAATCGGATGCCCGACATAGATTTCAGGGGACTCATCAGCCAGTCCGGTGAGAGGGTCACGCCCAACCCGGCGGCTGCCTGATGCAAGAATTCAAATATGTGAGTCTGACCTGTCAGGGGCCAGTCTTCCAAAGAGCCGGGATTCACCATGGACGCATTGGTCAGGCAATAACGGGTATCCACTTCTGACAGTATGTTTTCCAACGCTTCCATGCAAGCAATCTCTGTCATCACCTCTGCCACATAACGATCAGTAATGCCTGTGAAGGACTGAGCCCAGGCTTCCAGCGGCCGACCACAGGTTGCCAGAAAGGGGAAAATCAGCTGTCGATGCTCCGTTTGTTCCTGAAGAATGCGACTGTTGATCCGAATACCGGAAGCAATGATAAACCCATCGCCTGTATGGTCAATGGTCACCGGAAGATAGGCACCGCCAAGGCCCCCGATGGATTCTGCCTGTCGTGCCAGCGCCATCACCCGATTCCACCGGGGCGATGCTTCCGGAATCGCAAGCCTGGCGGCCAGCTGCGATCGGGACAATGTGAATGAAATGGATGTAACTGTCACAGCGTCCATGGGCATCTTTCCTTTCTTCTCCTTCGATAGCATCCATTGTAGCGCAAAAAACCGGCAGTCACAAGACTGCCGGTGAGGTTGAAGTCATCATGAACAAACGACTTGGATAATGTGTCTTCCATTAAAAAATGAATCCGGCCACCAGAAATGCCACAGCCGATAATCCTGCTGCTATGAATCCATAATACATCTGACTGAGGGCATGTTGAAAATTGTCGCATCCGCAGGCTGCCGAGGTGAGGATGGTGGCATCGGAATAAAAGCAGATATGGCTGCCGAAAACGCCAGCGGAAAGAACCGCGCCAATGGCCATAAAAGGATTGGCACCCACATTCAGCGCCAGGGGAATCACGATGGGCAGGGCGATGATATACATGCCCCAGTTGGTACCGGTAATGAACTCGGTGATGGTGAGCACAATGAACACCACCAAGGGCAGTAGATGAGGCGTCATGAGAGGCGTGGCCGACTCAATGATATAAGAAGTGAAACCGATCTGTTCATTGGCTTCTGCGAACAGGAAAGCCAGCACCATGAGCATCAGGGGGTAGATCATATTTTTGATGCCTTTGATTGATAAATCCCAAAAATCGTCGGAAGTCATGATTTTTTGGGGAATGTACAGTACGTACATAAAGGCCACGGTGGTAATGACACCCATCATCATATCCACTTCAAAGTATATGGTGGCTGCCACCAGAAAAATCATGGGCAGAAAGAAATTGATGATTTTGGGATTTTCAGGGGCTTCAATAATTTCGCCGGCTTTAATGTCAATTTTTTCTGATCCGGGAGGCGCCAGCACACCGGTTTCCTGCGCCCGCTGTTCTGCTTTTTTCATAGGCCCCACAAGGGGAATCACGCCGATGATCACCAATGGCACAATAATGGCGGCAATCCAGGCATAGAAATTATAGGGAATGGTACGGATGAAATACAACATGCCTTCTCCCCGGGGGGCGAAGCCATTGGCTTCAAGAAGTGCTGCCGCAAAAACCGCCCAGGTGGAGATGGGAATCAGCACGCAAATGGGTGCTGCGGTGGAGTCCACCACATAGGCCAGCATTTCCCGGGAAACCTTGTGTCGATCTGTATTGGGTGCCATGCAGGAACCCACCGTCAGTGAATTAAGATAATCATCAATGAAAATGCCAATTCCCAGAATCCAGGTCCAGATCAGGGTGCTTTTTCGGGTTTTGGCCCGTCTCGCGACCCATTCACCAAAGGCAAAGGAACCACCGGCTTTTTCAATAAGGGCAATAATGCTGCCCATGAGGCCGCACACCACCCAGAGCCAAATCATGTCATAATCCATACTGACGTCCAGCAACCCATCAATAAAGGCTGTAAAAAACCCACCCCGATGGCCAATGAAGAATCCCATGAGACAAGCCAGTGTGAGTGCTTCAAGAATACGCTTCGTATAAAAGATATACACAATGAGAAAAATAGCAGGAATGATGGAAATAATACCCATGTTGTCCATAGAATGCCCCCTTAGCATGTTTTGATGTGTCTCTTGCAGTGGATTTCAACAATAAGAAAGCGGCTTCATATCACCTTCTCGTCTCATTTTTTGGAATATTGCTTCCTTTCTGGTAACTATTGAATTATTGTAACCGATCCCTTTTCTTTTTTCAATCCCATTGGAAATTTTTTTATATGTAGTATAATGTACATTATGTTCAACATCACATCATTTGCTGAAGGAGATCCCCATGAACCAGCTTATTGCAACTCTTGTCGCCTTTCTTTGCATTCCCGTCCTGCTTCACTTAAAAGTAAAATTAAGTCATACCATCGCTGTCACTGCCGGCATTCTGGCCGTTCTTTCGGGTATTGGCCTGCCTGCCGTTGGTCAGGTTGCCACCGGTGTCTTCACCCACGCCCCTTCCCGGGATACCATTCTGACTGTTCTTTTGGTTAGTGTGGTAGGTGGCGCCATGAAGCATTATGGCGTGCTGGATCGTATTGTGACGTCTATTCTTGCTCTTGTCAGCAGCAAAAGAACAGTGCTGGTTATTATCCCCGGTCTTATTGGGACACTGATTATTCCCGGCGGTGCCATTCTGTCAGCCCCCTTTGTGGATGAAATCGGTGCTGATGCCGGGTTAGCTCCGGCGCGCCGGGCCGCAGTCAATCTGGTTTTCCGTCATGTGGCCATGATTCTGTTCCCATTTTCATCCACCATTTTACTGATTCGATCGTCCTTGCCTCACATTAATATTTACTGGGTGCTGCTGCTCACCCTTATTTTTCTCTTTCTGGCACTCACAGTGGCTTATTTTCTTTATTTGAAAAACATTCCATCAGAACCCGTCACAGAAGCACATCAGACTGTTCACCGGGCCGTCCATTTGCGTCATTTGTTTCTGGACACTGCCCCTATTTACGTACCTGTGCTGATTAACGCCGCCACTGGACTCCCCTTCTATATGACTATGCTGGTCAGTATTGGCATTGTGTATCTCCAATCCAACCGTCATCGTTTTTTTCAGGTGTTGTGGAAATCTGCCAGTTGGGATACCGTCTTGATCATTATTGCTGTGCTGGTGATGAAAGATATCATTCTTCAAATGGACAGCCTGCTGATGCTCTTTGATGCCATTTTTGCCGCCAGCAACAGTTCTCTTTCAGTCATGGGCGTGTTCATGGCCACCTCCCTTTTTTTTGGTTTCATCACAGGAAATATCAATGCACCCCTGGCAGTCACACTGCCCATGCTCATTCGTATCAGCACAGATATGACCATGGTACAGCTCCACATATTTGCATATTTTCTGCTGATCAGCGCCTTCTTGGGCTACTACTTCTCCCCACTGCATCTTTGCCAGACCTTCACCCTGAAAATGATGAAGGTGACCACCGGCCAACTTTATCGGGAATACCGACTTTATGCACCAGCCACTGTTTTGATTCTCATGGTGACCACTCTTTCTCTGTTAACCTTGACGCGATAACCGATGACTGTAACAGAATTGTGACATGTCACACCCCTGTCTTTCATCTTTCGTGAAATCATATTGCCATTATCATTCAAAAAACCCTGTAACGTTTCCCGTTACAGGGTTTTTTAGCGCGTATTATTTCTGGCACAAGCCTTGCAATGCCTATGGTCATATTCTTTTAAAGGAGGATTCTCATGAAAATTGGCATCGTCGATTATGAAAACTATTTGCCTGATCAAAAAATCACTGCAGAAGAATTATCGCCCCTTGTCAACATTCCGTCAGAAATTCTGCGCACTAAAATGGGCATCAACGAAAAATATGTGGGCGGCCCGGAGGATCATGCTGCCATGATGGCTGTGAAAAGCGCCAGAAAGTTGCTGGAACGCAACCAGGTGGATCCTCTGGATCTGGACATGATTCTTTTTTCCGGTGAGACCTATTGCGAGTACGTGTGCTGGACAGCTGCCATTAAAATTCAGAATGAACTGGGTGCCGACAACGCCTATGCCTGGGATCTGGGGTTCCGATGCGCCGGTACACCGCTGGCCCTGAAGGTGGCCAAAGATATGATGCGCAGCGACCCAGACCTCAATCAGGTGCTCATTGCCGGCGGAAACACCAATGCTTACCTCATTGATTACACCGATAAAAATCAGTCATTTATGTTTGACATGTCACCGGCAGGCTGCGCCATTTTGCTGCGGAAAAATCATTCCGAAAATGAAATACTGGAAACAGCCGTTATCACCGACCATGTTTTCTGCGACCAAGTCATCGGCAAATGGGGCGGCTCTCTTCACCCCATTGATGAAAGCATCGCTGCTGATCCGGAAGCCCTGCGGAAAGCCAGTAAGATTCACCTCCCCGATCCCGAGGGAATGAAAACCCTGTTGGGAGAACGTTCTCTTCCAGCCTTCACAGGCGCTGTGAGGCAAGCCGTCAAAAAATCCGGATTCACCACCGACGCCATCGATTTCATCGGAATCACCCACATCAATCCCAAAGCCCATAAAGCCATCATTGCCGATTTGGGACTGTCAGAATCTCAGTCTGTTTATCTCAGCGATCACGGACACTGTGGTCACGTGGACCAAACTCTCTGCCTCCATCTGGGGATTGAACAAGGCCTGGTGAAGGATGGCAGCCTCTGCGCACTGCTGGGGGCCGGTACCGGTTATGCCTTTGCCTGCACGCTGGTACGGTGGGGTAAACCGGCTGAGTAATGGTCAGTTCCATAAAAGACTCCCCTCAGGGTCTGCTTCCAACAGTCTCTGCAAGAAAAACAACTCATTGCCTTATCGAAACCAGCTTGATGATCAAATGATAAAAATCGGAGGGATGGATTATGTCAGTTCAAGAAATATACACCCAAAAAAAGAGAACGGTTGCCGAATGCTTACAGCTCATCGCCAATGGCGACCACCTTATATGCGGGCTGGCCGCCAGCGAGCCCATGACCTTGCTGGAATCACTGCATGAACTCAGTGATCAAAAAGTCAGCGACCTGCTTCTTACCAACACGCTGCCCATGGGAGCCTACGAGTTTCTCGTTAATCCCAAATATGGTCAAACATTCACTGTTTCCTCCTGGTTTTACACGCCGGTGATGCGCAAAAACAATCACCAGCCCCATATCACCTTTCAGCCCAACCATCTGCACCGGGCCATGGATAAGCGTCTCACCGCCACCGCTGACCGCCGGCCGGTGCTGTTGACCACCTGCGCCCCCATGGATCGTCATGGCTACCTGAGCCTGTCTATCGGCAATACCTATGAAAAACAGCTGATTCAGTCGGGAAAAGCGCTGGTGATCGTTGAGGTGAGCAATCGGTTCCCCCGCACCTTTGGTGACAATCAGATTCATATTTCCCAGGTGGATGCCCTGGTGGAAACCGACAGACCCATCCCCTGCCTGCCGGTGAATGGTATTAATTCTTATGATGAACGCATTGGCGCTCTCATTGCCGAACGTATTGAAGATGGTTCCACCATTCAGCTGGGCATCGGAGGCATTCCCAATGCTGTTGCCAAAGCATTGGAAGTGCGCCAACATCTGGGTATTCACACCGAAATGTTCACCGACGGCATGGTGGATCTCATTGAAAAGGGAGCTGTCACCAACAGCATGAAAACCCTCCACCGAGATCAGTCTGTGTGCACCTTCGCTCTTGGTTCACAGAAATTGTATGATTTTCTTGATGATAATCCCAGCGTGCTCTTTCAGCAGGGTTGCTGGACCAATGATCCTTCCGTCATCGCTCAAAATCATCAAATGATCTCCATCAACACCACCATAGAAGTTGATTTTGGCGGCCAGTGCTGCTCTGAATCTCTTGGCTACCAACAGTTTTCAGGTACCGGTGGACAGGCAGACACTGCCATCGGCGCTCAAAAATCACCTGGCGGAAAATCGTTTATCGCCTTATATTCAACCGCTCAAATCACTGATGCCAATGGTGAGAAGAAAAATATTTCCAAAATTGTTCCCACACTGAAGCCCGGAGCAGTTGTCTCGCTGTCTCGTAATGATGTGGATTATGTGGTCACCGAATATGGTGTGGCTGCCCTGCGTGGTGAGTCTATTGCTTCCCGCACCCGTCAGTTAATTGATATTGCCCACCCCGACTTCAGGGAAGAATTGACTGCCGAAGCCAAGAAAATGAATTTTCTTTAGACTTAGCAACCGGCAGAGAATATGATAAGATGAAATGGTAACATCGCACTCCAAAGGGCGACAGGATGCATAATGAGGTGAAACAATGTTCAATGAACGGGCTGACAAACATCTTGAAAAGCTTTTCCAGGATATACCCAAGTCATTATTCGACGAATTGCCACTTCCCATCAACATTGTGGATGAAAACGGCATTGTCGTGGTGATGAACCAAGCTTTTCTCAACTTTTATGGCGCTCCAGACTTTAAAAATGCCCTGGGCCGACCACTACTGGAGTTCGATCACACCACCCGCCTGCCCATTGTCCTGAAAACCGGTATTCCAGAAGTAGGCATCCCCCATCATTTTGCCACAGGCAAGGTGGCTGTCGTTGACCGTATTCCCATTTTCGACGGCGATCAGGTGATTGGCGCCGCCGGCATGGTGGTGATTGAAGGCCTTGAAAGCCATGAAAATGCCAAACGAATCCGGGAGTCCATCATTCAGTCCATTCGTCCCGACTGGGATGACAACACCGATCAACGCAACTCCTCCGGTGCCAAATACCATTTTGACCATATTATCACCCAGTCGCCACTCATCAAACATTTTAAAGACAGGGCCCGTTCTTTTGCCGCCACCGATCTACCGGTGCTCATCACCGGTGAAAGCGGCGTTGGCAAAGAGCTTTTTGCCCAGTCAATCCACCATCACAGTGATCGACGCAGCAAACCCTTTGTCAGCATCAACTGTGCTGCCATCCCCGAAACCCTGCTGGAATCAGAACTATTCGGCTATGAAGCCGGTGCTTTTACGGGAGCCAGCAGAAAAGGAAAACTGGGGAAATTTGAGTTGGCAAACCATGGCACGCTGTTTTTAGATGAAATTGGAGACCTGCCCCTGAGCATGCAGTCCAAGTTGTTGCGGGTACTGCAGGAAAACCAGGTGGAACGTATTGGCGGCAACGAGGTCAAATCCATTAACGTGCGGGTGATTTCAGCCACCAACCGCAATTTACATGATAAAATCAAAACCCAGGAGTTCCGTTCCGATCTCTATTACCGACTGAATGTGTTAAACCTGAACATTCCGGCCCTGCGGGAGCGGGTGGAAGACATCGAACTGCTCATCGAGCACTTCAGCTCTCTTTTCTATCAAAAAACCGGCATTTACCGAAAGTTCAGCCCCGAAGTGATCCGGCTGCTGAGTCGCTATCCCTGGCCGGGAAATATTCGGGAACTGGAAAACATCGTCTGTCGCATTATTGTTATTGCCGAAGGTGAAATCATCGGAAAAGAGCTGATTCCGGAAGAAATTCTTCAGGATATTCTTGGCGGTCTTGCTGATTCCAATGATACTGCCGAGATGCTGGGCAGTCAGCCTCACAATTCGCTTGCAGAAATCATTAAACGCATCGAAGTCAAAATCATTGAAGACACCCTGGAAATCTGCGACAACAACAAATCCAAGGCAGCTGAACTGCTGGGAATCGACCGAATGACACTGTACCGCAAACTGAAAGCCCACGACCGTTAACCAGACTGCCGTGATCCTTCAAAAATCCAACTCCTTCGGGTTGGATTTTTTGATTCCCGGATGTCTCTTCACCCCCCGTAACAATTTAGCACACTGTCGCATTCCTGTTACAAAATCTGTTGATACTTGCAGAGAAATTCGTTGAAAACAGTCATTTTCAAAACGTTTTCCAACTGGCACGCTCCTTGCAATAATATCCTCCAGAAGCGTGATAACCATGGGTCACGCCCAACAAAGCCGACAGGCAGAAGGAGGATCGAAGCATTCATTCATTTACCAAAACAAGATGAAGGAGGTCAATGTCATGATTGATATGAAAGATCGCAAAACATTGCTGGTATTGTTGATCACCGCCTGCTGGATCATCATCACTCTCAGCGGCTGGTTTGGTTACTGGTTTTTCGGTTTATGCCTGAGCGTGGTGCTGATGTTGTTACATATGATGATGGGTGCTGCCCAGAATGGTAAGCTCAGCAAAAAAATGTTGCTGTATCCCCTGGGATCCTGGACAGTTTTATGGCTGGCTGGTTTCTACATCGCTGAATATTATTCCCAGGCATTTATGGGGGTCATGCCCTCCTTTACCATTTTAGGATTTCATCCGTCTTTTGGAGCGATTGTCATCGCCTACTGGATTGGCGGAATGCTCACCTTAACGGCAGGTCTTATTCTCTATGCCTCTGAATGGCTCTCTGAAGATTCCTGGGATGCTTTTAAAGCAAAAATAGAAGCACTTAACCAGGAACATCCCAACGTGTAAGGAGTGAATCACATGACAAATACTGCCCGCTATTCCATTCTGTTTTTTTCAGTTGGTATGATCGTCATTTCCTTTATCATCGGCTGGGCCGCTAAGAAGAAAGCCATTAATCCCCAGTCCTTTTTCGGGGGAACTGCCCTTTTTGGTCCTGTCACTGTCGGTCTTTCCACTGTGTCTGCTGTCGCCAGTGCCTTTGCTGTTGTGGGAGTGCCCGGTTTGATTTATGGCACCGGTAACACCATGAATTTATGGATGCTTTCTTCCTGTGCCTTTGCCATGGCTTACATCGCCATTGGTAAAAAAATTCGGGCCATGGCCGAAATCTACCCCATTGCCAGTCTGGGAGATATTTCTGATATTCGCTTTGACCGCCACCGGGGGATTAAGGCACTCCTCTCTGTTATATTGTTTTTGGGTGCCATCGCTTATCTGGCTTCTCAAATCAGCGCTTCTTCCACCTTATTTGCCCACTTGCTGGGATTAAACCCTTATGTGGCCGGATTCATTATTTTTGGAATTCTCACCGTCTACACCGCACTCAGTGGTGAGGTGGGTGGCATTCTGACCCAGGCCTTCCAGGGACTGGTGATGATTGTGGCCGGCCTCATCATGGTCTTTTCTTTTCTGATCATGACCGGCGGATTCGCTAATGTGGTGCAAGTGGTTTCCACTGCAGGTGAAGTGGCTGCCACAGTCGAAGGTCAGGAACTGGCGAAAGCTTTTTCGCCCAAAATGATGGACGCCTGGGGAGTTCTTCCCGGTTCCATTGCCATGACCTGGATGTTTATTCCCATTCTGGGAACCATGGGGCAGCCTCAGGTGCTGACACGCATCTATGCACTGAAAGATCCCCGGGACATGCCTAAGCTGGCCGCCTACGCCGGTCTGGGACACTTTGTCATTGGTCTTTTCGCCCTGACCATGGGGTATGGTGCACTTTATTTGGTGGGCAACGGCCTGGTCGCTCCTCTTGCCAACAACGATACCGCCATTTTTGCCGTTGCCGACTATGTGGGCGGCTTTTCTCAAATGTTCGTATACGCAGCCATTCTGGCAGCTTCCATGTCAACCGCCAGCATGTTCCTCACCCTTTCTTCCAATATTATTTCCCGGGATCTGCCTTCTGCTTTTGGCGTGAACCTGACTGCTGATAACCAGATCAAAATTTCCCGTATCACAACATTTGTCATCGGCATCTGCGCCATCTTTTTCGCACTGGCCAGCGGCGAAGCCGTTGCCATTCTGGGTACTTTTGGATGGGGAACTCTGATGTCTGCCACTTTCCCCGTCTTCATTCTGGGTCTCACCTGGAAGGGTGCCAGCTCTCAGGGAGTCTTCTCCGGCCTGGCAGTTGCCCTGTCACTGAACATTGTATCTCTGATTCTGAATAACCGCGGCTTCAGATGGCCCGGCGGTCTTCCCTGGTATGTCAACGTTATTACCGCAGCCATCGTTGTCACTGTCGTTGTCTCACTCTTCACCAAGGGTTCTTCAGATGAAAATCTTGATCCCCGGGTAGATGCAGTCATCGATCTGTAAATGAAGCAGGTTGCAGTTTCATTATTCCAACCGAAAGTTAGGTGATCCCCCATGAAGGTCATTGCCCTTTGCGGAAGTCCCCGCAATGGAAACACAGAGTTTTACCTGACTCAGGTGCTGGGCCATTTAAAGGCACAGGGTCATGAAACATCGCTGATTCTCCTCAAAGATAAAAAAGTCGAGCAGTGCACCGGCTGTTACCAGTGTATTGAAAATAAGGCGTGTGTCGTTCAGGATGATTTTCAGGCTGTTTTTCAGGAAATGATTGAAGCTGATTGTATTGTTGCCGGTTCGCCGGTCTATAACGGCTCCATCACCCCTCGTTTGAAAGCAGTGTTGGACCGGGCCGGCTTTTCTGCCCGGTGGATGAAAAATGAGCTGAACACCACTGACAAGAAATATAACTGGGGACAAATGATTTTTTCCCGAAAGCTTTTTGCACCTATCACCGTGGCCCGCAAAACCGGGCAAACCTTCGCCTGGTCACAACTGGCCCTCTGGGCTGGTGTGAATGATCTGATTTTGGTAGGTTCCAATTACTGGACGGTGGGCACCGCCGGCACTTCCGGAAAAATGAATGCTGATGAAGACACAGAAGGCGCTTCTATTATGGCGCATCTAGCCGACAACCTTCATTTTTTACTGACAAAAATCCATCAATAGCCTGAGCTGTTTTTCTCAGCCCGTCTGTAACTTTTTTTCGTCAATCCCATTCAATCAGGAGGTGGCTCCATGCAGGGAAAAACCATTGATCAAATCAGTCTGGGTGACCGGGCTTCCTTTGAAAAAACCATCACTGAAACCGATGTGTCTCTCTTTGCAGGGCTCAGCGGTGATATGAATCCTGCTCATATGAGCCGGGTAGCCGCTGAGAAATCTCGATTTGGTGAACGCATTGCCCATGGACTAGTTTCTGTTTCGCTGATCTCAGCAGTACTGGGAATGCATCTTCCCGGCCCGGGTACCATCTATCTGGGTCAGGAAATCAAGTTCACTCTGCCTGTCAAGATTGGAGATACTGTTTGTGCCGAGGCAGAGGTGATTGATATGAATCCGGAAAAAAACCGAGTCGTGCTAAAAACCACCTGGACCAATCAACATGGCCAGGTGGTGATTGAAGGCAAAGCAACCGTCATGCCCCCGGTGGCATCCGCCTCGTCATAAGCATCACCATGCACCGAAACGTCAGTCATCATTGCACTTTCTTGCACTTTCAGCGGTCATCGCAAAACCTGCAACAACAGCCAGCCTGTCCATGCATCTTAGTATGACAGGCTGGCTGCATCCGGCGAAAATCATCCATTATTGGAGGGAATCAAATGAACCAAACCAATCAAACCGTTATTGTCACCGGAGCCGCCAGAGGGATCGGTCAGGCTACTGCTGTTGCTTTCGCCAAAAAAAATGCCCGTGTGGTCTTATGCGACCTGAAACTGGATTGGCTTGAAGAAACCAGGGCGCTTGTCAAAGAGGCCGGTGGAGAATCTCTGGCTTACGAGGTGGACGTTGTGGACCGAGACTCCATTGCCCGCATGGTGGCCGATGTGATACAGCAATGGAACCGTATCGATGTGTTGGTCAACAACGCCGGCATTACCGCCGACGCACAGTTGAAAAAAATGTCTGAGGAAGCTTTTGATCAGGTGATTGACATTAATTTAAAAGGTGTTTTCAATTGTACGCAGGCCGTGTTGCCTGCCATGTTGGAGCAACAGGATGGCGTTATCCTCAATGCTTCTTCGGTGGTGGGAGTTTATGGCAATTTCGGTCAAACCAATTATGCCGCCACCAAATGGGGTGTCATCGGCATGACAAAAACCTGGGCGAAAGAACTGGGTAAAAACGGCATTCGGGTGAATGCTGTGGCTCCCGGGTTTATTGCCACACCCATGGTGGCCAAAATGCCGGAAAATGTGCTGGATATGATGAAAGGCAAATCTCCCCTTAACCGTTTGGGAAAACCTGAAGATGTGGCCAACGCCTACGTTTTTCTGGCATCACAGGAGGCTGGTTTTATCACCGGTACTGTTCTCAGTGTTGACGGCGGCGTTGTTTTGTAATCCCGTAACGCGATGATCCCTCTCCCGCAGCCATTGTCAAACACCCTGGAAATGTCCCCTTGTCTCAAAAACATCCCTTGCAGCAGCAGTTATTACACTGTGTTCTGCTATCCGTCAAGAGGGCAATGAAATATATTAAGCCGTTACAGTGTTTACGCACGAAAATACCCGTGAATCAGGACCATTTAATTATCCTGAGTTCGCGGGTATTCTTATGCTGCACATATAGTTCATGCTACATTAGAGGTGTAAATCGACAAGGGGATATTTCCTCTGACCCAAAAATCTGTCGCCCAAACAGAGACCAGCAAAACGTCCTCTTGCCCTACAATTGTTGCCAGCCAGATCGGGCAGCTCCCATCAAGGCTACTCTTGGGTTTAGAATCACATGAAGGGGCATTTTTTTCATGGTGTCTGTAAACCGGCCTTTCTCCTGAAAATCTTTTAGAAATCCTGGCTCTTTCAGCAAAGGTAACATGCGGGGCGGAATTCCGCCGCCGATGTAAACGCCGCCGGTGGCCAGCACTTTCAGTGCCAGGTTGCCCGCCTCAGCTCCCAGAATGCTGACGAAAAGACGCAAGGCTTCCCGACAAACAGGACAACCGCCGTCTTTCATTCCTTCTCTGATAATCACCGGAGTTGCATCTGTTGCTGCATTTACTTCTTTCCAAACGTCGTCCTCTGACGGTAATCCTGCGGTTTTCGCCGCAAAACGGTACACATTGGGAAGTCCAATTCCTGCACAGATTCGTTCATAGCTGACATGGTCAAACTGTTTCTGTAAAAAGCGGAGCAGGGCCATTTCTTTTTCATTACGGGGCGCAAAGTCTGTATGACCGCCTTCTGAAGGATGCGCATGATATTCTCCCGCAGCCCAGGTAAGATAAGCTTCTCCCAGGCCGGTTCCCGGAGCAATCACTGCCATGGCACCTGTTGGTTCTGCCTCACCGGCGTTGAGGGTTAATACATCTTCTGCTTCAAGAACGGGTACGGCTCCGGCAAAAGCCACCAGGTCATTCAAGAGAGTTATCGATTGAAAGTTTAGCGCTTCCATCAGTTCTTTTGCATCCATCTGCCAGGGAAGATTGGTTACCTCCACCCGGCCCTTGACAATGGGCCCTGCCACACCAATGGCGCCATGTTTCACCGGAAGGGGATGCTCTTTCAGAAAATCCCGGATCACTGCTGTAAAGTGGGGATACTCCCGATTAACGAATGATGCCTCTGCCAATGGCCTGCGCAAACCCTCTTCCCTGGCAAAAACAGCCAGGTTGGTTTTGGTACCACCCACATCCCCTGCCAGCATTAACACTGATTGATTCGACATGATTATCCACCTCCCTGATATTCATTACAGCCAATCGTTGCTGTGTCATTCAAAAGACATATTCACAAGGTGCTCTATAACAGTTCTTTCATTTCAATCATGCGGGTAGTATAGGCATAGCAACGATTGCGCCCCTGTTCTTTTCCCCAATAGAGTGCCGTGTCAGCTTTTCGAATGGTGTGATCAATCTGGTCCGAAAGCAGGTCAAAGACTGTGGCTCCAACGGTAATGGTTAACTGATGACGATTAACGCCATCATTGAAAGAATGGTTTTCCACCGCTGAACGCAAGCGCTCGGCCATCACCATCGTTCCTTTCAAGTCTGTATCCGGCAGCAGCAGAATAAATTCTTCTCCCCCCCACCGGGCAACGGAATCCTGTTCCCGCTTCAGACTCAACATCAGTTCGGCCAGTGCTTTTAAAACATAGTCACCGCATTGATGGCCAAAATGGTCATTGAATTTTTTGAAATGATCCACATCGACCATCAATAATCCAAAAGGCTGTTGATTTCGATTGGACAAGCGAAGCTGATATTCCATTTTTTCGGTGATATCCCGTCGGTTGGGAAGGCTTGTGAGGGTGTCAAAACGCGATAGATACTCCAGTTCACGATTAGCTTCCCGAAGCGCATCTGCCATATTCAGGACGCGCTGCTGTTCTTCTTCATAGCTGCGGGCAAAAATCAAAAAAAGCACGGTGACACTCAGTGCAGAACCGATCAGGCCATATAGATTGCTGTAGAGCAATACCCGGGGATCGGTGATGGGCTTGATCAGTTCACTGCCCAGCAGGTCCAGGTAAATCATCCAGCCAGTTGTGGTAAAAAGCACCAGCAAATAGATCCACCGTCTGACCCCCTGATGGATGGCCATTAGCACCACTGTCAGGTAGGGAACAAAAAAAGGAAAGCCTCCAAAGAGACCTCCGTGAGCCATCCAAAGATAAGGAACCAGCCCAACACAGGCAAACAGAGAGGCTGCAAAAATCGGCCCCCGAAAACGGCCATAACTGACAGCATACCAAAAAAAACCGCCAATGATAGCTGTCATGGCAAAGGGTGCCAGTACCCGGTCTACTGGTGTCCGATAATACAAATTGGCTGCACCTGACAAAAACGTCAACAACATGCCAATCATCAGCAATGTGAGAAAAATGCGCTGTTCCAGTCTGCTGTCAAGATTTTTATTGTTTGGCAATCCCCTGATCTTCACTTTCATTGGTAAACCGCCTGTCTCAAATCTGTCGTTTGAATGTAACGGCCATGGTTTTTCCCGGTTTAAGTGAGATTTACCATTCTGTCTTATCTATTGCCATTATAAAATGTGTCGGCTTGTACGTCAAACTTTCGTTCGTTTTTCAGGTGTTCATTTGAAACTACATCTTGCTGATATAGGATGGATTTCACCATTCCATTTCGAATCTCCCACAGATTCGCCTGTACCCGGAAAATATCCCACTGGTCGATTTCAAAAATGCGCGACCAGCTATTCATAATCTCTGTACGTTCCCGGGCATAAAAATGAGCTGTTTTGTGATCGAAAAATGAGTACACATCTCGGTGACCCCGGCGTCTCATCTCTTCCCGGTAAGTCTGGGCATCATCGGAGTCTTTGGGAATATATAGGTGGTTCAGCACATAATCCCATTTAACGCTGTCAAAGTAGATGACTTCCGATTCATCCACCTCCAGCACATACACCACTGTTTCTTCAGTTGGTCGCAACATGTTCGCCTCGCTGACTGAGCACCAGACAGGAAACATCACCTCAGCCGGTTTCGGAACCCGCTGGTTTGCCGCCTGAACAAACCAGCTGTAAAGAGATGCAATGTAGTCGGTGATTTCTTCAAATTTCTCCTTCAAATGTTGCGGGGTGATGCGAATCACCCCATTCATTTTAAGCTCTTCGAGACTCCGAATATCCTGCCGTGTCCACAATGTCACTTTTCCTGAAGCGGGATTTCGATCTGGATTCATATTCCTCACCATCTTTCTTGGTTCGGCCTGATTGATTTGATTACTGATGTTGGTCAAACACAGATTCAAGCTGTTGGTAAACAAAATCAGGAACTGCTCCAAAGCGCCACAGGGCGACACCGCTCAATTGGTAGCGTTGTACCAGTTTCCATTTTTCCGTCAAACTTCTTTCACTTTCCATATAAATCACGTTCTCATTTCCCTGTTCGTCCATAAACTGGAGGTAACTGACCTTTGCTGTATGATCCCACAGTTCTGGCAGTGATCGCTGGTGCATCAGCTCATACACTGAATGAAGATACGGGTGGGTAATTTGCCAGGTGCGCGTAAGCAATTCGCCATCCTCTACATCTTGTGTCTGCGGGCGAGCGGTATAGCGAACTGCCGGCAAACGAACCCCCAGTGTTATTTTTTCTGAAGGCACCAGTTCCACCAACTGTCGAATTCCCGATTCAACCAGTGTTATGGGTGCGGTGGCGCTGGGCTGCTGACGGTCATGATAATCATAGGCCATGACAACCATTTCATCCGCAAGTTTACCCAACTGTGCATAGTCGTATCCCAGGTAAGCACTGTTTACCGGTGGCACTGTCACCACCAGGCGATAACGACTTCCTATCTGTTCAGCCAATTCAGTCACGAAAGCCGTATAGCCACTGCGTGCCTGCCGGGCCTGGTCTGAATGCTGCTGTAACCCCAGCCCTTCAATATCAAGGTTCACACCAGTAAATGCTTCACTTTGCAACTCGCTGAAAATCGTTTCCACCAACGCTGCCCGTTGCCCGGCATTGCTCAGCAGCTCAGCCAACATTCCCTGGCTCTCCTGGGCAAATATCATCATCGTCCTGTCAATATTTCGATTTTCCAGTTCTGCCAATACCTGTTCGTACCCACTGGGTCTTCGAAAACCGTGAACTGCCCCATTGGTAATGAGCTCTCCTGCCTCATTCATTTCATACCATCCCAAATGCACCTGAGAAAACAACCTGGCCCACGGGTCGGCAGACACCTGGGGATAAGTCTCTCCAAACAGTTCATTCCAGCTTGATCTGTCACCCGCCCCCAGCGCATAGAATCCTGATAGTTTTCCATTGACAGAGTGAAGTATTGGTTCATAGGTCATGGCAATATGGCCGTCCTGATAGTCCACCTGCACTCCGAAAGACTCGCTAAAATCTCTCAGCGGAATAAAGGCTCTGCCCTCTAAAATCTGAGGCGCCGCATTCATTTCCCTTCCACTTCCATTGAAAACTGCCATTCTTGTCCCCACTGTCATCACCAGTTCGACCCCGTCAGCAGTGGCTGTGATTCGTTGGGTCTCTTCCTGCCAGTCGACATCGACGCCTATGGCTTCTGCCAAACGCCTGAAAGGCACCAGTGTTCTTCCTTTCCAAACCACCGGAGCTGTTTCACCAAAAATAATGGGCTGACCGTTCAACGAAATGGTCAGTGAATTCTGAGCATATATGGGCTGTAATATCGATATTGCCGTCAATATAAGTAATACGAGCCCCACTGTAAATATTCCATTTATGCATTGATGCGCTGCTTTTGCCGTTAGAGAATTTTGGTGCTGTCGCTTCATTGTCTGCTGCCCCCTTGTTTAATCATTGCTTGCTGGTGTCAATTGACTGAAATTTTTTCACCGTTCCTGATATCCTTCATCTTCAGGCAGGTCTTCCGCTGAAGCAGCCTGCTTCACCAGTTCATCACATCGCTCATTTTCCGGATGACCACTGTGGCCTTTCACCCATATAAACTCAATCTCATGCTTTTCGATGAGTTTCAGCAGCTTTTCCCATAAATCAATATTCTCTGCCATATCTTTTTTGTTCCGCTTCCAGTTGTTGGCCTGCCATCGCTTTGCCCACCCTTTGGAAACACCGTCCACCAGGTATTTGGAGTCACTGTACAACTTAATCATGCAGGGATATTTCAAGAGTTCAAGGGCTCGGATACACGCAGTCATTTCCATTCGATTGTTGGTGGTCATCCGAAACCCGCCAGAAATTTCTTTTCTGTGGTCTCCATGCACCAGAATGGCCCCGTAACCGCCCTTTCCCGGATTACCCAGTGCCCCGCCATCTGTATAGATCTTCACTTCTTTCATGGTTTCCATCACGCCTTTCAAAATTGCTGGCTGCACGAAATGATCTGACCACTTCTGATTTAGTATAAATCAGCCTGTTCCGACCGCCCATTTCAAATTGTTTTGCAATATATATTTTCGACATTACTTTTCAAAACCCTTCTTTACCATATCATTAAATCATAAAGTTTTCACCTGCGGATCAGTGCTGAGGGGTTTTGTCACAGCTTTGATGAAATCGTACTATCTTCTTTGTTTCCTTCGGATATCTGTTTTTGCTGTCTGGTTTTTTGAAGAATTTCTTCACTTCTTTTGACAATTCTGTTCAAAGTGATAGAATTAATACAGGTGCAGTTTGGCAGCAACTGTGTCATGTCATATTTTCTATCAAAGGAGTGTGAATCATATGATCAATTGCAGCAAAGAAAGACTGCAGGACAAGATTCAAACCTTTAGTCAGTTCGGTGATACTGGAAATGGTGGCATTACCCGGCTATGCTTCACGGAGCCAGAACTGCAGGCCCGTGCCGAGTTTAAAAGACGTTGTGAAGCGCTGGGAATGGAAGTCAAAACCGACGACGTGGCCAACATGTATGCGACGCTGAAAGGCACTGAGGATCTGCCGGCCATTGCCATGGGTTCTCACCTGGACTCTGTTATCAAAGGCGGCAATTATGATGGTGTTTTAGGTGTCCTCACAGGCCTTGAGGTGGCAGAAACCATCGTGAAAGAAGGCATCAAGACCCGCCATCCCATCACGGTGATTGCCTGGACCAACGAAGAAGGCTCTCGTTTTGGACCAGCCATGATGTGTTCAGGAATCATCACCGGCAAATTTGACGAAGCCACCATGATGGCTTCCAAAGATAAAGAAGGAGTTACTTTCAAAGAAGCCCTTGAAGCCAGCGGCTACAAGGGTAATCAAAGCAACCGGTTTAAGGCTGATGATTACAAGGCTTTCTTCGAACTCCATATCGAGCAGGGACCAGTGTTGGAGGCTGAAGGCAAAGAAGTGGCTGTACTCGGCGGTGTTGTGGGAATGGTTAACTACGAGTTCATCACCAGAGGACAAGCCAACCACGCAGGCACCATCCCTATGCCCATGCGTAAAGACGCTCTTTATGCCATGACTGCCGTTATCCAGTATCTGCATGACGAACTGGACAAGCTGGACTCCAAGCTGGTTTATACCACCGGTGAATTCAGCGGCGCCCCCAATGTGCATACTGTTATCCCCGACTATGTACGTATTACATTAGATTCACGTCATCAAGACCCCGAAGTAATCAAACAAGTGGTTGATGTGATTCATGCCGTGCCAAAAGAAATGCATGGCTGCCCAGTTACCTACCGGGAACAATGGGCACGAAACACTGTCCATTTTGATCCTGCGTTGGTGAACCTGGCAGAAGAAACAGTCAAAGAATTGGGCTATTCCTATAAGGTTATGTATGCCGGAGCCGGGCATGATGCCCAGTTTATTGCCGACATCGTTCCTTCTGCCATGCTTTTCGTTCCCAGCGATACCGGTTACAGTCACTGCGAAAAAGAACATACACCTGTGGAGCAGTGCTGGAAAGGGTGCAATGTGCTTCTCAATACTGTTCTGGCCCTTGATAAAAAATAAGCAACATTTCATACACCGTAAAACAGCAGCCCTGCTCTTCTGAGTGGGGCTGCTGTTTCTATGCTGTGATCGTTGTGATCAGTATGATCATTAGAGAGTGGCATTCAATGCTTCCTGAATGGCCTTTTGATGATCGGCATCCACCCGGCCACTGCTGTGGCCTTTGCTCCCGATAAAATGAAGGTCCACATGACCATGCATGTCATTCCCTTTCACTTCGTCAAGGTTGGTTCCTCTCCCAAAACCGCCGCTTCTATTATCCACTGTCTGCAGTGCCGGAAGATCATCTCTTCCCGCGTGGGGCATGGGGGCAATGGAAGCTGCAATGCGAAGACCGTGCACCTCTACAATCACCGGTCTTCTGGACCAGTTCCATTCACCACCTGCCGTTTTCTTAAAGATGGCTGTATCTTCTTTTGTCAGCGTTTCAACATCGGCGTGGTTGGTCCCATAGGTGCGCTTCACTTTATACGACAAACCTGTCCACACATCAACAATCGTGGCCACATCGCCTCTGGCAAAAAGATGCTCCACCTCACCAAACCAGGAAAGCGCCTTGATTTCTGTCTGGCTGTTGGTGTTTGTCCTTGAACCACTTCCTCTGGTGACAGTCATCTCCGCCATTTGCTCCGGTGACTGAACGAATGTGGTGATCATGGAAAGTGTCTTGGCTCCAGCGATCCCATCCGGTGTTAATCCGTGCTGTTCCTGAAAAGCAGCCACTGCTGATTCTGTCACCTGTCCAAAGTATCCTGTGGGTTCCATTGTGAAGTATCCCAATGCTTCCAAATGTCGCTGCAACTCCTGCACTTCCTGCCCCGACATTTCTCTTTTCAAAAGGCTATTTTCCGTGAAAGCGTCTGCCTGCAACGGCAACAGTACTGCCATTATCAATACAGTGATGACTCCCACCCGCTTAATCTGTTGATTCATAGACATATGTAACCTCCCGAAGTGTAATTACCGGCCAATCCCGGTATATTCCGGATTATTGTATCATACTTCGGGCTTTATGAAAAACCCCCTGACTGGTATCAAGCTGTCAACAGACTGAAATCAGAGAAAGACAGTCTTGTAAAATAAAAGAAATTGATGCTCAGCTTCTTATAAAATCGAGATGATGATAGTCAGTCATCTGTGAGCCTCTCGCGGATTATATGGATTGGGTCACCGAATAGATATGCACCAGCTGTTTATGAGAAAGCACCGTATATGTTGATTTTTCTTGAGAAATGGGTATGCAGAAAAGTAGAATCAGCGAACCTTCCTTCACTTTATCATACTGGCTGCAAGAATAATCGACATATCTTCTGTACCCGTTCATCATCATGTTGTATAATAGGGAAAATGAGGTGAAGCCCATGTACGCCCTCAAACCCATGACCACTGAAGATTTGATGACACTGGACCGCCTGATGCCAGTGCCTTTTGTGCTGATTAATCTAAGTAACCATCTTTATGCCAGCTCATTGTTTCGAAAGCTCACAGGCTTTTCTGGTGACGAAATCACTTTTCGCCAGAGCCTTCGTGTCATTCATCCGGATCATCGGGAAGCGTTTTTCATGCGCATCGTCGATATTCTGGATCACCCGGAAACATTGGAATCCGCCGGGATCGAATCCAACCAACTGATTAAGGAAGTTTGCCTGCTAACCCCTGAGGGACCCTTTTGGTTTGACTATCACTTTACCCTGGTACATTACCAGGAAAGACCGTGTATCCTCGCAACACTGAATGACGTGACATCAAAGAAGCTGAACCAGCAGGCACTGGGCCGGCTCATTAATCTGAGAGAAGCCATGCTGGAAATCACCCAGTCGGTGATTGGTGTCGAATGCTTGGACAACATCTATGATCTGGTGTTGAAAAAAGCCATTCAGGCCATTGATGCTGCCGAGGTGGGTTCTATTATGCTACGGGAAGGCACCTTGCTTAAAATGGCGGCTCATCGGGGTTTTAAGAATGAATTGATTGATCACTTTCAACTGCCCATTGAAGAATCGTTCCTTTACAAGGCCACCAACGGCAAACTGAACTACATTGCCAAAATCGATAATATTACGTCATTGGAAAATGTTTACGCCATTCCCCTGGAAAATGGCGGCGACCGCACCATCAAATCTTCCATCACTGCTCCCATTTTCATTGAAGGCGACTTTTTCGGAGTGGTCGATGTGGAATCCACCCGTTTAGCGGCTTTTTCTGATGATGACCTGAAAATCATGCAGTTTATTCGTAACCATGTGGAGATTGCCATTGCCAATTACCTGCTATATGAAGAAAAACGATACTTATCTCAATATGACTCACTCACCGGAATCTACAACCGCACTTTTTTTGAGGAAATTTTCAGCCAGGTGCTGGATAAAGCTGAGCGGTACCGGGAAATGTTCCATTTAGTGCTGTTTGACCTGAACTGCTTAAAGGTGGTCAATGACCACCTGGGACATTTGGCAGGCGACCAGTTGATTCAGCGTTTTGCTGCCGGATTAAAACGAATCACACGAAAAAGCGATGTGCTGGCCCGCTATGGCGGCGATGAATTTGTAGGTGTTTTTTATTATACCGACGAAACTCATCTGCACCAAAAAATGCTGGATTTTCTCAGTGAACTGGAGCGGGAAGAAATCATTATTGATGACACAGCCATCCACAACTCCTTCAGTTATGGCATTGCCACATATGGCAAAGACGGCACCACCCTGCAGGAAATGGTACGTATCGCTGATCTGCGCATGTACGAGTTTAAAGACACCTATAAAGCCGCCCGACCTGCCATCTTCTCAATTAAAAAGGATTTTCGGGACGAGCAGTCCTGACCTTGCCGCCAATAGCTTCGCCGCCGGAAACCATCTTCCGGCGGCGATTTTTCATCACATTTCGCAGCGCTTTCGCAGTGCTTCCCACTTTGAATCCACATCTTGTTGCAGCTCTTGAATCAAGTGACGGTTTTCCGGCTGAAACAGGTGTTTAAAACGTCCCTGGGGTTCCAGAAATGCTTCGATGGGCAGTTTTTCCTTTGGTTGGTATGACAGCTGCCACTGCCCGTTGATCACTTCAAAGAGTGGCCAGTAACAGGTATCCACCGCCAAACGGCAGATTTCCATGAGGTCCTCCGTTTCATAGCGCCATCCCCTGGGACAAGGCGCCAGCACATTGAGAAAGGCTGGTCCTTCCGTATAAATGGCTCGTTCCGATTTTTCATGTAGATCTTTAAAGTTTGCCAGAAAAGTGGTCTGTGCCACATAGGGAATCTCGTGGGCGGCCATCACGCCGGCGATGTCTTTCCGAAACTGCTGCTTTCCCTGAAGCGCACTGCCCACAGGAGATGTGGTGGTATCGGCATACTTGGGAGTCGCCGATGAACGCTGAATCCCTGTGTTCATGTACGCGCCATTGTCATAGCAGACATATACCATCTCATGCCCACGTTCCATGGCACCGGAGAGAGACTGAAACCCAATGTCGTAAGTACCGCCATCACCTCCAAAGGCGATGAATTTATAGGTGTCGTCCAGCTTTCCTTTGTGCCGCAACACCCGATAGGCTGTTTCAACTCCTGACAAGGTGGCTCCCGCGTTTTCAAAAGCATTATGAATAAAAGAATCCTTCCAGGCGGTGTAGGGGTAGGTAAATGTGGAAACCTCCAGACAGCCGGTGGCATTTGCAATAACCGCCCGATCACTTTCTTTCAGGGCCCGCAGCACCCCTCTCACAGCAATGGGTGCTCCACAGCCGGCACACATACGGTGCCCGCCGGTTAAACGTTCCGGTTTGTTCATAACTTCTTTAAATGCATAGGCCATATGTCATCCCTCCTTATTCTCTGACGCTCAGGTATCGGTATACCTCACCAGGATCGTTGGTTTCCATGATATCAAACAATGATTCGTAGACCATCTCAATGTGCTGAGTGGTCACATCACGTCCTCCCAGACCATAAATATAATTAATGATCTGCGGCCGCTGTTCCAAAGGGTAGAGAGCCGATCGCACCTCGGCAAAAACCGGTCCTCCAGCCGCCGAGAATCCCTCGCTGCGATCCATCACTGCCACTGCTTTCAAATGGGCCAGGGCCTGACAGATTTCTTCCTGGGGAAAAGGCCTGAACATCCTGATTTTCAAAAGACCTACTTTTTTTCCTGCAGCACGCAGGGTATCCACTGTACTTTTAGCTGTACCGGCAGTGGAGTTCAGTACCACAATGGCTGTTTCTGTATCTTCCATGCGGTAGGCTTCAAAATAATCATATCGGCGCCCGGTGAGGGCTTCAAAGTCTGTTGCCACTTCTTTGGCCACCTGACAAGCATTTTTCATGGCTTCTGCCTGCTGGCGTTTATGTTCCATGTAGTAGGCTGCTGAATCATAGGGGCCAATGGCGATGGCTTCATGGGGATTCAACAGACTGGTGACAGGTTCATACTGCCCCACAAAATTTTTCACCACTTCATCTTCCATCAGTTCAATATTCTCGATGGAATGGGAGGTGATAAACCCATCCTGACACACCATTACCGGCAGCTGTACCTGGGCATGCTCTCCAATACGCACTGCCTGAATGAAATTATCATAAGCTTCCTGATTGTTTTCACTGTAGAGCTGAATCCATCCGGCATCACGGGCTCCCATTGAATCGCTGTGATCCGCGTGTATGTTGATAGGGCCTGAAAGCGCCCGGTTCACCACTGCCATGGTGACGGGCAGCCTGTTGGAAGCTGCCACATAGAGCATTTCCCACATAAGTGCCAGCCCACAGGATGACGTGGCTGTCATGGTGCGGGCACCGGCAGACTGGGAACCGATACAGGCCGACATGGCGCTGTGCTCTGACTCCACCAGAATTAAACCTGTATCTACCGCTTGATCTGCCACGTATTGGGAGAAATACTGAGGTATTTCAGTGGAAGGTGTGATGGGGAACGCCGCCACCACATCCGGATTGATCTGTTTCATGGCATAGGCAATGGCTTCATTGCCCGATAATCTTTCCCGAATAGCCATCTGCTTCACTCCTTTATTTGATTTCTTTTGTCCATTCAATGGCTTCAAAGGGACAGGCTTTCACGCAAATTCCGCATCCCTTACAGTGATCATAATCAAACTTTTCCCGTTTACGCTCCACCACCGGAATGGAAGAATCAGGACAAGTGGGGGCACACAGCAGGCATTGGCGACATTTTTCCTGAAGCCATACCGGGCGCATGGTCCGCCAGTCTCCTGTTTTGAAATGCTGCGCACTCCCTGCTTCTGTCACAATACCGCCAGGGGAAATGGCTTTCCATCCAATCTGTTCGTTAATCTCAATTCCCGCTTTAGTTTTCATCGCCGTGCACCTCCTGCATTGATCGAACCAGTGCCTTCATGTTGCCGGCTACCACCTCTGTTTTTGATGCAAATTTATGCTCAAAAGAGTGCTGCATGGTCTTGATAAATTCATCGTCTGCCATCATGCCACTTACCTTTACCACCGCTCCCAGCATCGGAGTGTTGGGGAACGGCCGTCCAAGTGCTTCCTGTGAGATTCTTTGAGCGTCAATGGTATAGAGTCGTCCATCATAATTTTCCAGACAGCGCCGGATTTCATCTGGTTTTTTTTCAGTATTGACAATAACGGCTCCTGCTGGCTTCAGACCTTTCATCACATCCACCACACCAATAAGCGTTTCATCAACCACCACCACATAATCCGGTTCATAAATATTGGAATGGATGGTGATTTTATCACTGCTGATGCGTGTATAGGCCGTAATGGGCGCTCCCATGCGTTCTGGTCCATATTCAGGAAACCCCTGCACATATTTTCCGGCGTCAAAGGCTGCATCTGCCAGCAGCAGCGCCGCCGTTTTCGCCCCCTGGCCGCCCCGGCCATGCCATCGTACTTCCATCATATTCGACAATTCAATCCCTCCCTGCATGATTTATCTCTTTAACGTAGCAACTATCATGCCAATTCTCACACATTGTTGATTGCTCCACTTTGCAGGGTGTTTCGCAGGTGAGAAACAGATAGCTCCTTAAAAATGTGATAAACAAGCCTATTGTTTTGTTAGATATGTGTTATAATCAATCAAAATGTTAGAAAAGGTGGCTGCCATGAAAAAACCGGACCTTCTGTCTCTCCCATTAACCCTTCACGACCTTACCCAGCACGACTTTTATCGACAGATTCTTGACCGGTGTAACGATGGTGTCAATGTGGCTGACCTTCAGGGACGCCTGGTGTACGCCAATCCGGTTTCAGCCGCTTACGCAGGTTCAACTCCCAACGAAATGATTGGTGAAGACATTACCCGCTTCTACCCCAAGGCTGTTTTGCTTTCGGTGCTGGAAACCCAACGTCCAGTGCTGGACAAGCAAATTCACTTCATCGGTGGGAAAAAATATCTTGTCAGCTCCTTTCCCATCTATCTAAATGGCCGCTTTTGCGGTGCCTATTCAGTTTTTAAAGATATTCAGGATATCGAAATTCTCAACCGACGCATTAAAGCGCTTGAGATGAAGCTGTCACTGAGTTCAGTTGAGCATGACCCCATGCAGATCATCGGCAACGAAGGCTCACTGAAAGAAGTGTTACGGGCTTCTCAGCGTACTGTGGGATCACTGGGCGGTCCCCGGCATTCCATCATTATTGGTGAATCGGGAACGGGAAAAACCATGCTGGCTCGCATGATCTACCATTATGCCATCCAGGTGGGAGTTCTGGACCGTCAGGCTCCCTTTGTGGAGATTAACTGTGCTCAGTACACCAATGCAGATATTGCTGCCGTTGAAATTTTTGGCTCTGAGGAAGGTGCCTACACCGGCTCCAAACAAAAAAAAGGCCTGTTTGAACAGGCCAGCGGCGGCATTCTCTTTCTTGATGAAGCTCATGCTCTGGAACACTACCAAACCACGCTGCTGAAAGCTGTTGAATCAGGTAAAATACGACGTATTGGCGGCAACCGGGAAATCGCCGTGGATGTCATTGTCATCGCTGCTTCCACCCATAACCTGAAGGACGAACTGTTGCCCGAACTTTATCAGCGCCTGGCCCAGTATGAACTGGTGCTTCCGACGCTGGGGGATCGGAGTACATCAGAAAAGGAAGCACTACTTCACCATTTCATCAAAAAATATGAAGATGCCGTGGCGCAATATCACGGCATCCAGTATCAGGTACGGTTGAGTCCAGCAGCCCGGGAGGCTCTTTTAAAGGCCCAGTATCCCCGCAATATTCGCCAATTGCGGGATGTGGTGAATCATAGCATCGATGCTGCTTCTCCGCTGATTTCAGAAGTTCAGGGAGAAGTGTCCCTGACAATTGAAGTGCAGTTGAAGCATCTGCCCTTCGACTGTCAGTCGGAAAGCACTGCCGTCACGTACACTGCCATTGAAGGCCCTGTCAAACAGATGGTCCACCAGCTTGCCGGCGAAGGCCTTGGGCCCCGAAAAATCGCCCGGGCTCTCCAGCAGGAAGGCTGGCCCATCGAATACTATCAGGTGGCCTATTATTTGAAGCGCCATTTGTCTTGATCAATCATCATCTGCCCATGAGTGTCAGCAATATTCCCTGCATCAGTCCAATGAGCATCCCCAGAAAACCACCGATCCACTCGATCTGTTTTAACTCCCGGCTGGCGACCGCCATCACCATGGCTTCCAGCCGCTCCATGGGAAAGGCATTAATCTTCTCTTCCACCATGGCAGCCAGCTTGATTCCGGCGGTACCTTCTTCCATCATGTACTCCAGCAGTTCATTCAACAAACGATCACTTTCCCGGTTCATCAGATCACTGACAAAGTGATCCACCGGTTTTTTCATCACGTCTTTCAAAAAAAAGGGCACCCGCTCCAGCATCATTTCGTTGAGATATAGACGGAGAAATAATTTCAACTCTTCCTTCTGCTCCGGTCGGGCAAAGGCCTGCAGAATATCTTCCATTGAAAGCAGCTCTGTTTCAATCTGAACTCCCACACTCCTTGCCAGCTCCGCCTTCCGCCGGGGAATGAGCCCCTGAAGCTTAAAGCCGGGTATGGGTGTTGTCACAGGTGTGTATGGCTTGAAAAGCAGCCGGATGGCCAGTCGGTTTGTCAACCAGCCGACGAGACCGCCCACTATCATCATTAAGAGCCAGCCAAATCCCATCATCGAATCTCCTCCTTACCCTTATTATTGTAACACACCTTTCACTGAATTCATTCAATTAGTCCGGTACATTTGCTTATCTGTGGGTATTAATGTAACAACCAAACTTACTGGACCGAAAGGAGCGAACAACAATGAGAATTCTGGTATGCGTAGACGGTTCAAAGGAAAGCATGAAAGCTGTGGTAAAAGCTGTGGAAATTGCCTCCGGTTGCCGCATTGATCACGTGGCTGTGCTTCATGTGTATGAGAAACTGACCATGACAGTCGTTGAATATGCGGATGAACAGTATTACGTGCAAGAAATTAAAAAGTTGGAGAAAATGAATGAAGAAATGGTGGCGCATCGCCAAAAAATTGTAGAGCATGCTGCCATGCGTTTCCGGGAGAAGGGTATTGAGGCTGAAACCATGTTGAAAGAAGGACATCCTTCTCATACCATCTCTCAAACGGCTGAAGAAGGCAACTATGATCTGATCATTTTAGGCAGCCGCGGTGGCGGTGGCCTGAAAAAACTATTGCTGGGCAGTGTGAGCAACGCAGTGATTCAGGAAACCAGCTCCAGCGTTCTCGTCGTTAAATAATCAAAGACCCTCCGTTCGGAGGGTCTCAGACTGTAGACAAAATAAGATGAAGACAAGGGATTTGGTAAGGGACAGCCTTGGAAATCTTGTCAGTGTTTTTTCGAAAAGGAGAGAAAACCGCCAGCGCCTGCTGTTTGAGCGCAGCGAGTTCAGGTGCTGTTTTCGAGACTTTCGACTAAAAACACACAAGATTGGAATCAGCTGGCCAGTCCAAATCCCTTTGTCTTCAGCCTCAGACCCTCCATTCGGAGGGTCTTTTCATTTAGAGGGTTTCTTCGGTGATGAGATCCTGAATAAAGGCTCCCGGCGGTACCATGGGAAAGACCTTATCGTCTTTGTCGATGGGTACGTGTACCACCACGGGTCCTTCCTGAGCCAGGGCTTCTTTCAGAACTGCTTCCACATCTTCCACCTTATTCAACCGATAACCTTTGGCTCCAAAGGCTTCCGCCAGTTTGACAAAATCGGTGTGCCTTTCAATGGTGGTTCCGGCATATCGTTTATCAAAGAAAAGATCCTGCCACTGGCGCACCATCCCCAGTACCCCGTTATCCAGAATAATGATCAGGATGGGCAGCCGGTAATGCGCAGCGGTCGCCAGTTCGTTGCAATTCATAAGGAAACTGCCGTCACCGGCAATGTTTATCACTTTTTTATCCTTTCGCCCAATGGCTGCTCCCATACAGGCTCCCAGACCAAATCCCATGGTACCCAACCCACCAGAGGTAAGGAAGGTGCGGGGTTCACTGTGGGTATAATACTGGGCGGCCCACATCTGGCTTTGCCCCACTTCAGTGGTAACAATGGCCTGGCCGGAGGTAAGGTCGCTCAACGTGCGAATCACGGTATGGGGTTTGATGGTGCCATTCTGGTTGGTCGCCAGGGGATACGCGGTTTTCCAGTCCTGAATCTGTTTCACCCAGGACTGACGCGCTTCCACGTGGGTGTCTTCCAGCGCAACGTTGAGCTTCTGAAGGGCCAGCTTGACATCACCGCTGAGGTGATGCACTGCCCGCACGTTTTTATTCACCTCTGCCGGATCAATGTCAATGTGCAAAATAAAAGCATCGGGGGCAAAGCCTTTCACATTGCTAATCACCCGGTCACTGAACCGCGACCCCACCGCGATGAGTAAGTCACACTGGGTCGCCGCCAGATTGGACGTTTTGCTCCCATGCATGCCGATCATACCAGTGAACAGTGGGTGTCCTGTATGCACCCCTCCCAAACCCATAAGGGTGGAAGAGAATGGGGCGTTCATTTTTTCGATGAAGGCCAACACTTCTTCACCAGCGTCGGCTCGAATTACCCCGCCCCCTGTCAAAATAAAGGGTTTCTTTGACTCTTTAAGAATTGCCAGGGCGTTTTGCAGGGATTCCATTGTGATGGTATCCTGCTTTTCGACGACCTGTAGCTCCCGGGGGGTGTAGGTGGCCATGGCCACAGATATATCCTTGGGAATATCCACCAGTACCGGTCCCGGACGGCCTTCGTTGGCAATATGGAACGCCCGTCGCAGGGTATCGGCCAGTTGGTTCACATCTTTCACAATAAAGCTGTGTTTGGTGATGGGCATGGTAACCCCCATGATGTCCACTTCCTGAAAACTGTCTTTGCCCAGGAGGGGAAGGGACACATTGCCTGTCACCACCACCATTGGAATGGAATCCATGTGAGCAGTGGCAATGCCGGTGACGGTGTTGGTGGCCCCGGGACCGGAAGTGGCGATAACCACACCGGTTTTTCCCGTTGCCCGGGCATAGCCGTCTGCCGCGTGGGTGGCTCCCTGCTCATGGGAAGTAAGGATGTGCGTGATGCGATCCTGGTATTCGTAGAGGGCATCAAAAATATGGATGACGGTTCCTCCAGGGTATCCAAAAACCGTATTCACGCCCTGTTCCAGCAGGCATTCCATCAGTATTTGGGATCCATTGAGCTGCATGGTCAGGCTCCTTTCTTTTCAAGCTGCTTCACCGCTGCCACAACAGCGGCTCCCATTTCCCGGGTGCCAGTCAATTGACAGCCGTCACTGTAAATATCACCGGTACGCAGGCCCTGGTTTAACACGTGCTCCACAGCGCTCTCCATCAGCATCGCTTCTGCTTCCAGTCCGAAAGAAATACGCAGCATCATGGCTGCCGACAAGATGGTGGCCAAGGGATTGGCCTTGTTTTGGCCGGCAATATCAGGTGCCGAACCGTGCACAGGCTCATACATGCCACCCTGATCTTCCCGCAGACTGGCAGAAGGCAGCATACCGATGGATCCGGTGATCATTCCCGCTTCGTCTGAAAGAATGTCCCCAAACATGTTTTCTGTCAGAATGACATCAAATTGTCCGGGACTCTTCACCAGTTGCATGGAGGCATTGTCCACATACATATGATCGAGACTGATGGTGGGATAAGCCGCCGCCTCTTCCATCACTGTTTTTCGCCACAGGCGGGAGCTCTCCAATATATTCGCTTTATCCACACTGGTCACCTTACCCGATCGGCCTTTCGCCAGCTCAAGGGCCACCCGGGCAATGCGCCGTATTTCACTTTCATGGTACTGCATAGTGTCATACGCATACCAGCCGCCGGTTTCGTCCTGAAGACGCTCCTGCTTACCGAAATAGAGTCCCCCGGTAAGCTCCCGCACCACCATGATATCAATACCCTTGGCGGCAGTTGCCGGGTGAAGGGGGCAGGCATCTTTTAATGGCTGGAAGAGCACCGCGGGCCGCAGATTGGCAAAAAGACCCAGGCTTTTACGAAGCCCCAGCAACGCTCTTTCGGGCCGGTATTCCCCCTCAAGGTGATCCCATTTGGGTCCTCCAACGGCCCCAAGCAACACCGCATCTGCTTCCTGAGCCGTTTGCAGGGTTTCTTCCGGCAGAGGATGCCCCGTGGCATCAAGGGCAGCTCCCCCGGCCAATAACAGGGGGTACGAGAAGGTGTGGCCGCCTATGGCAGCCATCGTCTCCAGTACTTTGATGGTTTCCTGAATGACTTCCGGTCCGATTCCGTCTCCAGGTATTGTGGCAATGGTGAACTTCATGAGAGTTCCTCCTTCACCCGGCCCACCAAGCCGTCGGCGGCAATAATGGCCTGGATGAATGGCGGGAACGGTTGTGTCTGATAGGTTTTGTTCCGGGTTTTGTTGGTGATGGTGCCGGCAGCAAAATCGACCACCAGCTCATCCCCTTTTTCCACTTCATTGACGGCTTCCTCACATTCAAGAATGGGTAAGCCGATGTTGATAGCATTTCGGTAAAAGATCCGGGCAAAGGTCTGTGCAATAACGCAAGACACTCCTGCAGTTTTAATGGCCAGCGGCGCGTGTTCCCGGGAAGATCCGCAGCCAAAGTTTTTGCCGGCCACAATCACATCTCCCGCTGCCACTTCTTTCACAAAATCGGCATCAATGTCTTCCATGCAGTGGCTGGCCAATGCTGCCGGGTCGGAATTATTTAAATACCGGGCCGGAATAATGACATCCGTATCCACGTTGTTTCCATAAACAAAGGCTTTTCCCTGTGCAACCATGGGTCACTTCCTCTCTTTCGGTTCCGTCAGTAAATGTATTTACTTCGCTCTATTTACTTCGTTCTATTGACTATAGCTCTTCCGGACTGCTGATGCAGCCAGTCAGTGCCGAAGCGGCAGCCACTGCCGGGCTGGCCAGATAGACTTCTGATTCGGGATGTCCCATACGCCCCACAAAATTTCGGTTGGTGGTGGCCACCGCCCGTTCGCCTTTGGCCAGAATTCCCATGTGGCCACCCAGACAGGGGCCGCAGGTGGGAGTGCTGAAAACTGCGCCAGCCTCCACAAAGATCTCCACCAAACCTTCTCTCACCGCTTGAAGGTAAATTTTTTGTGTCCCTGGGAAAATAATGCACCGCAGGTTTTTCGCTACTTTCTTTCCTTTCAGAATTTTGGCCGCCATCCGCAAATCATCCATGCGACCGTTGGTGCATGAACCGATGACCACCTGGTCAATCTTCACATCACCTGCTTCCGCCACGGGACGGGTATTGTCAGGCAGATGAGGAAACGCCACTGTCAGGGGAATGGTGGCAAGGTCAATGCGGTGGGTTTTTTCATAAACAGCATCTTTGTCGGCTTCATATACCCGATGGGGTTTCACGGCATGCTCTTTCACATATGCCTGCGTCTTCTCATCCACAGGAAAAATGCCGTTTTTGGCTCCGGCTTCAATGGCCATGTTGGCCATGGTAAACCGATCGTCCATTCCCAGGTTGGCAATGCCATCACCAGTAAATTCCATGGACTGGTAACGGGCACCATCCACTCCAATCATACCGATAATGTGAAGGATCACATCTTTTCCCGTTACCCAGGGTTGCATTTTACCTGTGAGTTCAAATCGTTGAGCTTCCGGCACCCGAAACCAGGTTTTGCCGGTTGCCATCCCTGCTGCCATATCGGTGGAACCCACCCCGGTGGAAAAGGCTCCCAAAGCGCCATAAGTACATGTATGAGAGTCAGCTCCAATCACCACATCACCAGGAACCACCAGGCCTTTCTCCGGCAGGAGAGCATGTTCAATTCCCATTTCTCCCACTTCAAAGTAGTTTTCAATATCCTGGTCAACAGCAAACTCCCGAACTTGCCTGCAGTGTTCTGCTGAGTGAATGTCTTTGTTGGGGGTGAAGTGGTCTGGTACAATCACCACTTTTTTCCGGTCAAACACTTCTGTTGCTCCCATTTTTTCGAACTCCCGCAGTGCCACAGGAGTTGTCACATCATTTCCCAACACCAGATCAAGCTGTGCTTCTATGAGTTCTCCGGCACTCACCGTTTCTCTCCCGGCATGTACCGCCAGTATTTTCTGTGTCATTGTCATACCCATCTTGCCTGCCTCCTGTCTGTCCAGTGATCGATCTTCATACCTTTCATTTACATATAGACGCTGGCCTACATATAGGCGCTGGCCTTTTCTTCAATGATTTTCAGCAGCTTGTACTCCATTGAATCCACCAGAGCCAGCCAGCTGGCTTCAATAATATCTCCCGAAACCCCTACGGTGCTCCACACATAACGACCGTCTGAGGATTCAATGAGCACCCGCACCCGTGAAGCTGTAGCAGAACGGGTATCCAGCACCCGCACCTTGTAGTCGGCCAAGTATACCTCTTTCAACTCAGGATAGAAGGCTTCCAGTGCTTTTCGAAGCGCTTTGTCAAGGGCATTCACCGGCCCATTGCCTTCTGCTGCGGTCACTTCTTCTTTGCCATCCACATTGATTTTTAGGATCGCCGTACTGCTATGGGTACCATCGGGCATTTGCTCGTCAATGATTTTAAAATGATCCAGGGTAAAAAACGGCTTGTATTTACCAAGGGTTTTACGAATCACCAACTCAAAACTGCTTTCAGCCCCTTCAAACTGATACCCTTCGTGTTCCAGCTCTTTGAGCCGTTGCATGACCAGTCGTGTTTCCTCAGAATCTTTACGAATATTGGGATTCACCTTGCGAATTTTATTCAGGATGGTGCTGCGGCCTGCGACTTCAGACATGAGAAAACGCCGCTTATTACCAATTTTCTCCGGGTCAACATGCTCAAATGAGCGCACATTTTTATGAACACCATCAATGTGCATGCCGCCTTTATGGGCAAAAGCACTGTTTCCTATGAAGGGTTCCCGTTCATTCAAGCTGATGTTGGCCACCTCTGCAATGTACCGGGCAGTGGGAGTCAGTTCCTGCAATTTACCGTCAGGCAGGCACTGCATCCTTTTTTTCAACTGCAGGTTTCCGATCACCGTGCATAGATTCACATTACCGCAGCGTTCACCAAATCCCACATAGGTGCCCTGCACCTGCCGGGCACCGGCTTCGACAGCCATAATGGTGTTGGCCACCGCCATACCACCGTCATTGTGGCAGTGAATCCCGATCTTGCCCCCAACTTCTTTGACGACCAGAGCCGTCGCATCAAAAACCTCCTGAGGAAAAGCACCACCGTTGGTTTCACAGAGCACTATCCAGTCGGCACCGCCGGTTTTGGCCGCCTGCAGTGTGGCCATGGCATATTCCGGGTTATTTTTGTAGCCGTCAAAGAAATGCTCTGCATCATATACCACTTCTTTTCCCAGCGATTTAAAGTAGGCCATGGTATCCTGAATCATTGCCAGGTTTTCTTCCAGGGTGGTATTGATGATATCGGTCACATGAAAATCCCAGCTTTTTCCGAAAATGGCAACCGCAGGGGTTTCAGCCAGCACCAGGTTTTTAATGTTATCATCCTCCGCCGGGGTGACTCCGGGCCTCCGAGTGCTTCCAAAGGCTGTGAGGGCGGCATGTTTCAAGTTGATCCCCTTCACCCGCTGGAAAAATTCCAGGTCTTTGGGATTGGACCCCGGATTGCCTGCTTCAATGTAGGCAACACCCAATTCATCAAGGGCCCGGGTAATTTTGATTTTATCTTCGACTGAGAAAGAAATGCCTTCTGCCTGGGCGCCATCTCTTAAAGTGGAATCAAAGACAGCAATGTTGGTATTGCCTGCCGGTTTTGTCATGTTTTCACGCTCCCTCTTCCCTGACATCACTGATCATTCGGTTGATGGCGTTGAGATAGGCTTTGATGCTGGCCTCAATCACGTCGGTACTGATCCCGCTGCCGTGGTATTGCCGGCCGTCTTCTTTTCGAATCTGCACCAGCGCTTCTCCCTGGGCATCTTCGCCCTCAGTGATGGCCTGCAGTGAATAGTCTTCCAGATCAAAAGTCATACCCACCAGTTTATCAATGGCTCCAAAAGAGGCATAAATAGGACCGCTGCCGGTGGATACTTCTTCCATTTCCCCTTTTCCATTGATGAGCCTGACAGTGGCAGTGGCGGTCATCTGGTTACCACAGTTGATCACAAACTGCTTCAGGCGGTAATGTTCTTCCATGCGCATGGTTTTTTCCTGCACCAGTGCCTCCAGGTCCCGGTCGTAAATGACTTTTTTCTTGTCAGCCAACACTTTGAATTCTTCAAAGACGCTGTCTAACGACTGTTTTTCCAATCGATATCCCAAATCTTTCAGCCGGTCTTCAAAGGCATGACGTCCGGAGTGTTTTCCCAGTACCAGTTGATTGGTGGCAACCCCCACCGACTCAGGTGTCATGATTTCGTAGGTGCTTTTATTGGCCAATACTCCATGCTGATGAATGCCTGATTCATGGGCAAAGGCATTTTCACCCACAACAGCCTTATTTCGCTGTACTTTCATACCGGTTACCTGGCTTACCAGACGGCTGGCAGGGTATAATTGAGTGGTTTCAATACGTGTTTTGGCAGGAAACTGATCTTGCCGGGTGTTAATGGCCATGACGATTTCTTCCATGGCGGCATTACCGGCCCGTTCTCCAATTCCGTTGATGGTGCATTCCAGCTGGGTTGCTCCGGCTTTAACTGCTGCCAGTGTATTGGCCACCGCCATTCCCAAATCGTTGTGGCAGTGCACTGCAATGGTGGCTTTGTCAATACTGGGGACATTGCGGCGGATACCATCAATCAGCTGGTAGTATTCATCGGGTGTGGTATACCCCACAGTGTCAGGGACGTTGATCACTGTAGCGCCTGCCTGAATCACCGCCTCAAAGATTTCGTACAGGTATTCGGGCTGGCTGCGGGTGGCATCCTCTGCTGAGAACTGCACGTCACTCAACAGGCTTTTGGCATACTTCACCATGGCCACTGCCCGCTCCAGCACCTGCTCCCGGGTGGATTTCAGCTTGTATTCAATATGAATATCCGAAGTGGCAATAAAGGTGTGAATCCGCGGCGCTTCAGCAGCTCTAACGGCTTCATAGGCCCGATCAATATCCTGTGGAACGGCGCGGGCAAGACTGGCCACCCGCGCGTTTCTGATGGTTTCAGCCACTGCTCTGACTGCTTCAAAGTCGCCGGGAGATGCAATGGCAAATCCGGCTTCTATGACATCCACGTTCAGCTTTTCGAGCTGACGGGCCACCTCCAGTTTTTCTCTCAGGTTCATGCTGCACCCCGGTGACTGCTCGCCATCCCGCAGCGTGGTATCAAAAACCATCAGATGCTTTCGCTCCATCATTTTCAACTCCTTTTCATTATATTTTCAGGCCTTTTCAGCCTTTCTTTTTCTGCCTTGCATTGATTCACATGACGCACGCTTATTTTTTCAGCCAGCTCATCATTTTCCGAAGATCTTTACCCACGATTTCAATGGGATGTTCCTGTTCCATTTTGCGTCGTGCCATGAACTGGGGTCGGTTGGCCTGGTTTTCCAAGATCCAGTTTTTGGCGAAGGTGCCATCCTGCACTTCTTTTAGCACTTTGCGCATTTCATTTCTGGTTTCTTCAGTGATAATGCGTCGGCCCACACTGTAGTCACCGTATTCAGCGGTATCGCTCACCGAGTAACGCATGTAGCTGAGCCCGCCCTGGTTGATCAGGTCAATGATCAATTTCATCTCGTGGAGACATTCAAAATAAGCACTTTCCGGTTGGTAACCAGCTTCCACCAACACTTCAAATCCAGCTTTCATCAGTTCTGTCACCCCACCGCAGAGCACTGCCTGTTCGCCAAAGAGATCGGTTTCGGTTTCTTCTTTGAAGGTGGTTTCCAGCACACCGGCGCGGGCACCGCCAATGCCGGCGGCGTAAGCCAAGGCAACATCCATGGTATCACCGGTGACATCCTGATGAATGGCAACCAGACAGGGAACGCCCTTGCCTTCCTGATACTGGCTGCGCACTGTGTGGCCAGGGCCCTTGGGAGCCACCATGAACACATTCACATCTTCAGGAGGAACAATCTGACCGTACTGAATGTTGAATCCATGGGCAAACACCAGGTAATTGCCGGGTGAAAGGTTGGGCTGGATGCTTTCCCGATAAAGCTGGGCCTGTTTTTCATCATTGATGAGAATAATCACCACTTCTGCCTGTGCGGCGGCTTCGGCGGCTACAGCCACTTTCAAACCCGCTTCCTCAGCCAGTTTCCATGACTTGCTGCCTTCATAAAGACCTACAACCACTTTCACACCAGATTCATGTAGATTGAGGGCATGGGCATGGCCCTGGCTTCCATAACCGATGACCGCCACTGTTTTTCCCTGCAGTTTCTCCAGACGACATTCCTCTTCATAAAACATTTTTGCCATTGATGTTTCCTCCTTTATGGTTTGAATCTTTATTGCCTGCCTTCATCAGAGAATCAGTGATTACGACGTCCAAGGGCCGTGAGGCCCGTACGAACAATTTCCCGAATCCCATGGGGTTTCATCAGATCGATAAACGCTTCCAGTTTTTGATAATCTCCAGTGACTTCCAAAATGACGCAGTCTGTGGCCACGTCTATGACTTTTCCTCTGAAGATGTCCACCACTTCCAGAACTGATGCCCGATTGGCATCGGTGGTGCTCACTTTGATGAGAGCCAGTTCCCGATAAACCGATTCTTCAGGCTTTAATTCCTTAATGCTGACCACATCAATGAGTTTGTTCAGTTGTTTTTGAATCTGTTCCAAGACTTCCTTGTCGCCGTTGACCACCAGGGTAATGCGTGTCATGCCCGGTAATTCAGTACTGCCGGAAGAAAAGCTTTCGATGTTGTAGCCCCTTCGTGTAAACAGTCCTGAAATGCGACTGGTGACACCCGGCTGGTCTTCGACCAGCAATGACAACACATGCTTGTTCATGCCCGCGCCTCCTTTTTTAAAATCAAAAAAGCCCCGTCTCTGCATATTGCAGGGACGAGGCATTCACCACGCGTTACCACCCTCATTGCTTTTATGTATTTACATACACAAAAACCACTCAGTTCAGGTTCAATCAAACCCGCAGTCTGTAACGGGACTTCCCGTTGACTCCTACTGTAATGATTCGGAATCACTGCTCCGGAGTGAGTCGTGTCTTTCCCGCAGTACCGGTTCGCAGCTGCCACCGGCTCTCTGTAACTGCATCTTGGCTGGACACTAATTCCATCAGCGCATTTGCCTTCTCATCAGGTTCAATCAAACCTTCAGCCTGTAACGGGGCTTGCCGTGTACCCCTACTGGCGGCCTTGTGCCGATCTTTGGGGGTATCTGCTCGGGAGGGATGCTCATTTGGCAACAGTATCGGTTCGCAGCAACCACCGACTCTCTGTAACTGTTGTACGCCATCTGACTGTCTCCGTCTTCGCATTTCGTTATGACTAATTTAAAATGAATTCTAACAGGTAAAATTCTGCTTGTCAACCGCGAAAATGACAATTTTTAATATTTTTGTGAATATTTCTAGAAAAATATCAATTATGTCAAAAGACAAACGTTTTCCTAAGAAAGACAGTTCATTCCACCATCAAAAAACTGTCCACCATTTCATTGGACAGTCAAGTTGAGGGCGATTCGTCATTCATGCCATCCATCATCATTGGAATGAATACGAAAGAAGAAATCAAACCTGTTGTTTGCCGGGAGACAGCGCTTCCTGAAGCAGGGTTTCCATTTCGTCTCGATTAAAGTGATAAGCCGTCAGGCAAAAATGACAGGTGATTTCTGCATCTCCATCTTCATGAATCATTTCTCTGAGTTCTTTTTCTCCCAGACTGATCAGTGCTTCTTCCATGCGGTGACGGCTGCAGTCACATTCGAAACGAGGTTCCATCCGCTCGGTCACCACGGTGTCAAAACCCAGCATCACCAGATGCATCAGTTCTTCCACATCTTCTGCCTGCTCAAGCAGCTGACTCAGGGGCGGCAGCTGCAGCAGTTGTTTTTCCAGCTTGGATAACACTTCTTCACCAATATCAGGCATCACCTGAAGAATGAACCCACCGGCTGCTTTAATATGATAGTCCACATCCACCAGCACACTCAGACCCACTGACGAAGGCTGTTGCTCTGAATGCATGAAATAAGCGGTTAAATCTTCAGCAATTTCGCCGGTGGTGAGGGGATAGGTGCCAATATATGGCGCTTTCAGACCCAGGTCTTTAATAACAGTCAATTCGCCGTCAGTTCCCACAACAGCTCCCACATTCAGCTTTCCGGGAGCCAAGTAGACGCTTTCCACCTGGGGATGATCCACTAGGCCTTTGACACTCCCATCCTGTTTGCCGACACATAGAATGGTTCCAATGGGCCCGCCTCCGTTGATGCGCAGGGTGAAGCGCTCACCGCCGCCTTTGAGCATCTGGCTCATCATGGCGGTGGCTCCCAAACTTCTCCCCAGTGCAGCCGATGCCACAGGTGACAGTTGATGGATCTGACGGGCTTTTTCAACCATACCAGTATGGCCGATAAAAAAACCTCTGATTTGGTGGTTTGCCGCTGTCATACGAATTAATTGATCTTTCATTCAATAACCGCCTTTCGGCCACGAAGGCCACGAATCAACAAAAAACAGGCCGGTACTCCAGCCTGTTCGGTTCCGAGTTTATTTGAAATCAGATTCTAAGTAATTCCTTAGGCTCTTTGAACATTGGTAGCCTGAGGACCCTTTTCACCATCAACGATTTCAAAGCTGACTTCTTGTCCTTCTTCGAGGGTTTTGAATCCATCCATCGTGATGGCAGAGAAGTGTACGAAAACATCTTCACCGTTTTCTCTGGAGATGAAACCGTAACCTTTCTCCGCGTTGAACCATTTAACCGTACCTTTTTCCATTCTCAAATTCCTCCCAAAACTTAATTAATGAAAATATCAAGTATTCCCACCAGTATTCATGTTACACGATTGTTCGGCAGTTGTCAACCGATTTGGTGAATTTCGGGCCGTTTTTTGCAATCGTTTTCAATTGCCAGGGCCGCTTGTTAGAAGCGTCCCAGGACCATGGAAATCTGAATCAGCAAGATGTGGATGAAAAGAGGAATGACGCCTGTCAGCGGAAAATATTCCCACCATTGAACCAAGGGTGGCTGGTCATCCGTCAGCGCTTCTTCATTCCCGGTTTCCAATGCCTGTTCTTCTGAGTTCTGAATGGCTTGTTCAGCCTGTGGGTCATCATTAGCCGGCAATTCAGGCGCTCTTTCTTCGTCATTTAATGTCTGCGACGCTGATGCAGGAGAATCATCACTCATCTGTGAGGGCGGCATAGGTGTGTTTATGGCTGGCTGCGGCAATGAACTGGTCTCCAGTTTGCGATATAAATACCAACTGACACCTATCCCCAGAATTGCCAGCACACCAAAAAACAGCAGACTGGCCAGCAGCGAATCACTCACTGTCTCTTCAGCAAGCTGCATTTCCTCCGCCGGCATCCACTGAGCCAACAGGGTAAACACATAACTGAGGGTCACTGCAAACCCATTGTTCACAATGTGTCCAACAATACCGGCATACAGAGAGCCGGTGGCTTTCACCAACATGCCAAAAACCAATCCCAGCATAATGGCACCCAATAAATTGTATATATTGTAATGGAAAATGCCAAAAAGAAGCGCCGTGATCACCACTGCTTTTCCTTGCCCCAGCGATTCATAGCCGCGCATGATAAAACCTCTGAAAAACACTTCTTCGCAAACACCGGCCAACAGCGAAACAATGAGAATGAGCCGCAGGTATTCAAATGGACTGCTGGCTGCAGGCAGCTGGGGAATTTCCAGGTTTCCGATTCTGCTCAACAAGTTCAACATGAGGAGGTTGGCAGTAACAGCCGCCGGATACATGAAAATGGTGATGAGGGCCGCCAGAACTCCCTGACGCAGGGAGATGGGATTCAGGCGGAGAATCTGACGCACGTTCATCCGTCTTAGTTCCAGGTATAAAAAGGGAGGCAGCAACACCACTGCCAGCTGGGTAATAATGAGCCCGGTATACAGTTCCCGTTGCTGAACGGTAAACCCAATGGTGAAGAAAAGCAAACTGCCAATTAAAAAAAGTAAGTTGGCATCAAATACCCGCAAGGTTCTAAGCTTGTTCACGCTGTCATCACTTCCCTTTCAATTATGCACCGTCGAGTGTTGCCATTTTAAAGCACATCAAAGGCAGCTTTGTGAATCAGTATGTTCAAATACGCCTGCACTCCGGTGGCCAGCACCTGCTCATCGAAATTAAACCGACCATGATGCAGTGAATGAATCAGCCCTTTTTCTTCGTTTCGAGTACCGAGAAAGAAAAAAAGACCTGGGTACTTTTTCTGGTAAAAAGCGAAATCTTCTGCCAGCATCACTGGTTCAACCAACTCCACATGTTCCTTTCCCTGGGCCTGCATAAATGATTCCACCATCTCCAGCGGGTTGTTGACTGCCGGGTACATTTCCCTTAGATCCACATCCACCTGACACTGGTAGGTCAGTTCCATTCCCCGCACCACTGCCAGCAGCCGACTTTTCAGGGTTTCATAGGTATCTTCACGGAATGTTCGAATGGTGCCCTCCAACTGCACCTGCCGGGCGATCATGTTGCGCACCTCACCGCCGCTCATGCGCCCGAAGGTAATGACTGCCGGGTCAAGCGGGTTGAGGCTGCGGCTGATAATGGTCTGAATGGCCAGCAGCAATTGTGAAGCCACCACAAGGGCATCATTCCCCATGTGAGGCGTTCCCCCATGAGCATTTTCTCCCCAGATGGTGAGGTCTATTTCACTGTTCTGGGCCATCATGGGCCCAGGGCGCACGCCCAGCTTTCCCTGTTCAATACCAGGAAACAGGTGCAGCCCATAAATTTCATTCACCTGGTATTCATCCAGCAGGCCGGATTTGACAATTTTTTCAGCGCCCCCGGTGCCTTCCTCCCCTGGTTGAAACAAAAGCAGCACATTGTCGCCCAGACGAAAATCCCCTTTTACCAGCACCTCAGCCAGCCCCAGCAAAATGGTCATGTGTCCGTCGTGACCGCAGGCGTGCATCTTTCCTTGCTTTTTTGACTTGAAAGGAACCTCATTCAGCTCCACCACTTCAAGAGCGTCCATATCTGCCCGAAAACAGTAAGTCTTACGACCGTGACTGCCTGGAATCCAGCCAGCCACACCTGTTCCCACAATACCGGTACGGCACTCAATGCCCAGCTCTGTCAGGCGGCGCACCACATAATCTGCCGTCTCCAGTTCCTGGAAAGCCAGTTCCGGTATTTCATGCAGCTCGCAGCGGGTTTGAATCAGCTTCCCCACCATCTTATCCACTTCTTGAGACCATCGCATACCTTTGTTCATCTTTCCCCTGCTTTCGGTGGCAGCTTTCTTCCATTAGCTCTCTGCCCTTTGATAATTGGCCACTGATCATCCATCAATTTAAACGCACCTTTTCAGTCAAATCATCGCTTGCCCTATGTTACAGTGGGATCTAATCCATTTCAGCGTTTTTCATCGGTGACCGCAAACACATAGGGCACATTACGATAATAATCACCGTAGTTCAGCCCGTAGCCCACCACGAAACGGTCAGGAATGGCAAAACCAATGTAGTCGGGCACCAGCTCTGTTTTTCTTCTGGAGGGCTTGTCCAATAGTACGCAGCAGCGCACACTTTTGGGGTTCTTCCCCTTCAGATGCTTCATCACATGACTCATGGTCAGGCCAGAATCTGCAATATCATCCACCACCAGCACATCACACCCGGTGAGATCTTCCTCGATATCTTTCAGAATGGTCACTTGACCTGTGGTTTCTTCGCCATGTTCATAGCTGGAACTAGTCATAAAATCAACCTTCAGTTTCAGATCAATGCGACGCACCAGGTCAGCTGCAAAGATGAAGCTGCCCCGAAGTAATGACACCACAAACAGATTTTTGCCAGCATAATCATGGGTGATGGCTGCTCCCAGTTCACGGATGCGGGTTTCAATAACCTCTTCAGAACAAAGGACTTCCCACACTCTTTCTTCAATGTTCATGCCTGAACTACCTCCCCTTTATTCAGTTAATCCGGTGATCGGTCGAGTCCGGTGATTTTCAATCACTGATTACTTTGATTTCATCCATTCTATTCGAAAAATAAAGTCATGTCAATGGATACAGGCATTACAGCATGGGAGGATTCTGATTGTGATTGTTCTTATCCAACAACTTCTTGATTTCCTTTAGCAGCTGAACAATCTGGTTCAGGGCATACTGGATTGAAATGAGAATGATAAAAAAAATCACAGCCGGAACGATGAGGAACTCCTGGGAAAACATGGGCCACCTCCTATTCACTTTTATCGGATATCCAACTGAAAGCAGACCGGCGAACCGGTCTGTGCAGGCTGAAGACACTAAGCCACGAAGACAGGGAATCTGGTAAAAGCGTTACAGAAAGCCAACCTGAGATGATGCCAACCAGGAGTTTCATGTCAGTCAAGGCTCAAAATGTCTCTATGGTGCGGCTTCGTACAACAGTATTTCGTAGCCTTCAAGATCTTCTCTCAGCAGTTCTGCCCTGCTGTCAGGAATGGCAATGGTATTTGGGTCGCCGTCACTGATAAACCGGCGCCGGCTGCCGGATTCAAAGGTTGCCAGCCAGTCATACATGCCCACGCCATCCACCTTGGTTTCACTGGCCCTTACCCGGCGTATTTTGAGGGGGTTAAAGTCCCGGTTAAAGGGAGAATGATAGGGATCCCAGCCCACCTCCAGCACAGCTTCGTTCACGTAGGTTACCTCTTGGTAAGTCCCACTTTCCACATAAGGAGCCACTTCATCGCTGGAAGGCCTTGATCCGAAAGGAAGGGCAAAGGTGTTCACCTGATAATCGTCCACATACCGGTTCACCAGTTGCTGAATGCGCCCCAACTCCTGCTGAAGCTGCTCTGCCGACGCATCCCCCAGGTGCAGGTGGGTTTCGGTGTGATTGCCAATATCCATGCCATTGGTCACCAGATAATTCAGTTTAAAGTCCACCCAGTCCGACTGCCCGAAAGGGGTGCCGCCATTGATAAAGAAAGTGGCATGGGGCCGAAAGTCAGGATGCGCTTCGTGAAAGGCCATGAGAATACCCACAGCGCAATCGGGGTCAATGATCCATTCTCCTGTTTCATCCTCAATCATGTTGAAATTATTGTCGTTACCGTCGTCAAAAGTGAAGACCACCGGTGTTTTGCCGGCGGGCACATGAATCTGACCCCGGGCGTAATCAATGAGACGAATGGGGCGAAAGCCCTGTTCATAGAGTACTTCCAGATCTTTTCGGAAGTTCTCCGGCGTTCGGGACCATTCTGCCTCTGGCTCACGAATGTGATGATACATGAGCACCATGATCTGCCCCAGTTCATCTGCTTCAACAGAGGCCGGGTCTGCCGCCTCATAGACGGGTATCTGTTGCAGCAAAGAACCTGTTGACTGCTCTGAAGCTGTGGACTCCGGCACCGCTGCTTCTTCAGAATCACCATCTTCCACAGGTGCCGCTTCTGCCCCTTCATCAGTGGCTGGGCCAGGCAGCGGGTTGCCTGTTGCCCCACTGGTGGTGTCAGAAGCATCTGAGCATGCCATCAGCATCCCTGAGGTTCCCAGTCCCAGAATTAAAAGAAAGATCAGCACCAGCAGCCGGCTTCCCCTGTATAATGTCCTTTGCCTGCTGTCGCTTACGCTTTGAATCTCTTTTCTGTATTGGTCTCTTCCCACAGTCATTTTAACATCCTCTCCAACAATTGCTATCTCAGCATTCAGTACACATTCATGAGCTGCAAAACCTGCGGTCTGTTATGCAGTCTGTTATGCGGTCTGCTAAAGGGCGCTTTCTCTATTGATTACCCCAGGGACACACCCGGAAACAGATACCACAGACAGCTCCCCTCCCAATATGCTGATAAGCCTTTTTCATATGGTGGCTGCACAGCGAAGGGTCCACCAGGGCTTCCCGTTCCAGCCCCGGTGTCCATTGAAGGTTCCCCGCCAAGGCCCCCGCCGGACAAGCATCAGCACACCGGCGGCACTCACCGCAACGACTTTCTGTCACCGGATCATCCGTGGCAAGGGGCATGTTGGTGAGGATGGTCACCAGGCGCACCCGGGGCCCATAGGCCGGTGTTACCAGACAGCTGTTTTTACCAATCCAGCCCAGCCCCGCCCGAGTGGCTGCCAGTCGATGCTGAAAGCGCCCCCGGTAGCGTTGCTCTTTTTCATTCAGGCTTTGGGATGCGGGAATGGCCATAGCCTCATAACCCCAGCGCTGAATCTGCAGCATGGCTTTCAGGGCCATTTGGTCCAACAGGGTATTCACCGATCGGTAATGATGAAAATAGGTTTGGGTGGGGCCGGCGGTCATACTGATTTCTTCAATGATCCGCCCTGACAAATGCACCGCCGCCGAAATAGCGACGGGTAAATCTGTCAGGTCAGCAGGAAGCCAGGGGCCCACCTGGCCAAAACCCACCAGATCAGCCCCCGCTTCTTTTAAAAGCCTACTTAATTCCAGCTGGTGAGCCTTTAATGTTTTTTCCGATTCATTGACCAGCCTTTCCGGTGATACCGGTAATTCCATCACGCACCACTCCCTGACAATACCCGTTGCCTGACAGTTCCCAACAGATAGAGGGAACCGGCACAAATCACCACGCCATTTTCCGGTGTCAGCTCAATGGCTTTGTCAACAGCAGCTTCCGGGTCAGGCACCACGGTAACCGTTATGTCTCCACTGCCCTGATGCTGATCAATGATCCTTCCCAGTTCTTCTGCTGCCATAGCCCGGGGATTGTCAGGCCGGGTAACCACCACCTGGTGAATTCTTGGCAACAGGATTTCCAGGAATCCCTTCACATCTTTGTCTGCCATCATACCCGTTAAAAAGGTGACTGGCTGGTCTGGCAGCAACCGTTCAATGCTGCCGGCCAACGACCGGGCACCTGCCAGGTTGTGGGCTCCGTCAATGATGAACAGAGGGTGATGTTGGAGAATTTCCAGCCGCCCCATCCATTTCACCGAAGCCAGTCCCTGGTAGAGGGCTTCCTGAGAAATCGTGTAATTTCCCCGCCGGGGAAGTTCCTGCAATACGCGCAGAGCGATGAGGCAGTTATCCACCTGGTGTAAGCCTGGTAAGGCCACCTGGATATTTCGATAGTCAACCCCACCCAGAATGGCAGAGAACCGCTGCCCTTCCAGACGACTTTCGTGAACTGTCACCGTGTCAGACAGGGCCGATAACAGGGGCGCTTCCAACGCCGCTGCCCTGGCTTCAATAACGGCCATGGCTTCCGGCATCTGCCCGCCCACCACCACAGGACAGCCCGGTTTGATGATGCCTGCCTTTTCACCTGCGATGGCAGCCAGGGTATCACCCAGGTATTCCATATGATCATAATCCACTGGCGTGATCACAGAAATCAGGGGCTGATCCACCACATTGGTGGAGTCTCCCGTTCCACCCAGCCCCACTTCCAGCACCAGCACATCCACCGACTCCCGGGCAAAGTAAAGAAACCCGATGGCAGTGACCACCTCAAACTCGGTGGGGTGAGTGCAGCCTTCGGCCAGCATGGCTTCCACGGCGATTTTGACTTCGGCGGTCATCACCGCCAGATCTTCGTCGGGAATCATGGTTTCGTCAATGCGAATGCGCTCGTTGAAACGTTGAATGTAAGGCGAAGTGTATAAACCTGTTTTATAGCCCGCTGCAGTGAGTACCGACTGGAGCATGGAGCAGACAGAACCTTTCCCGTTGGTACCGGCCACATGAATCACCGGCAGGTTTTTTTCCGGATTGCCCAGCTTGGCCAGCAGGGCTTTGATATTGGTGAGGCCCAGCTTGCTGCCGAACTTGTAGGTACTGTGAATGTAGGTCAGCGCTTCTTCATAATTCATGGGGGCGTCAGCCTCCTCTTATCATTGATTCGTGCGATTCATCATCACCAGATCCCTGGTTCCCTGGTCACTTTAGATTTTCAGCTCTGCAATGCGTTTCTCAAGGGTCACCAGCATCTCTTCAAAACCGGCTTTCTTGGCCTTTTCTTCTTCCACCAGCTTTTCAGGAGCCTTTTTCATAAAGCCTTCGTTGGCCAGCTTTCCTTCCACCCGTTTAATCTCTGACAATGCCTTTTCCTTTTCTTTCTCCAGCCGCTGGATTTCTTTGTCCAGGTCAATAAGCTCTGCCAGAGGAATGTAAAGCTGGGCACCGGGAATGATGGTGGAAACCGCCAGGTTGGGAACATCCGTTTCATCCGCCAGGAAGCTGACCTCTCCAATGCCTGCCAGGCTTTTCAGGTAGGGGGTTCCCATGGTGATGATGCTGCGGCTCTCTTCTGTCTGGGCCACCACCTGCAGGGCCGCTTTGACGCTGTGGGGCACATTCATTTCTGCCCGAATGTTGCGGATGTTGCGAATGGCCGTCATCAGGTGTTCCATGCGGGTTTCCATCTGGGGTTTCAGTGCCTCTTCCCTGGCTTCAGGCCAGGGTGCCACCATGACGCTGCTGGTGGTATTGGGTAAGGTCTGCCAGATTTCCTCAGTGATAAAGGGCATGAAAGGATGCAAGAGACGCAGAATGCCCTTCAGCACTTCTGTCAACACCCCCTGGGCGGTTTTTCGGGCGTCTACGTTGTCGCCATAAAGACGGGTTTTCGTCATTTCAATATACCAGTCACAATATTCATTCCAGGTGAAATCGTAAATTTTCTGAAGAGCCAGCCCCAGTTCAAATTTGTCGAGATTGGCTGTCACCTCCTGGCGTGTCCGTTCCAGACGGGAAAGAATCCATTCATCTTCCAGGGCCAGGCTGTCTGCCAGGGTTTCCATTGTCGGCACTTCTTCTTCCAGATTCATGAGGACGAACCGGGTGGCGTTCCACAGTTTGTTGGCAAAATTACGGGCAGCCTCCAGCTTTTCCTGGCTGAACCGCATGTCGCTGCCGGGGCTATTCCCCTGAATAAGGGTGTAGCGCAGGGCATCGGCACCAAACTCATCAATTACCTGCAGAGGGTCTACCCCGTTCCCCAGGGATTTACTCATTTTGCGGCCTTGAGCATCCCGCACCAGTCCATGAATCAGCACATGCTTAAAGGGAATTTCTTCCATAAACTCCAGGCTGGAGAATACCATGCGCACCACCCAGAAAAAGATGATGTCGTAGCCAGTCACCAATACATCAGTGGGATGGAAGTATTTTAGTTCAGGGGTCTGCTCCGGCCATCCCAGGGTGGAGAAGGTCCACAAAGCAGAGCTGAACCAGGTATCCAGCGCATCTTCATCCTGCCGCAGGTTGGTGCTATTGCATTTGGAGCAGGCAGAAGGTGCCTGGCGGGCCACAGTGATTTCCTGGCAGTCATCACAGTAGTAGGCAGGAATCCGGTGCCCCCACCATAACTGGCGGGAAATGCACCAGTCCCGGATGTTCTCCAGCCAGTGGAAATAGGTTTTGTCAAACCGTTCCGGCACAAACTTGATAGACCCGTCTCTCACCGCCTCAATGGCGGGCTTTGCCAGAGGTTCCATGCGCACAAACCATTGTTCGGAGGTGAGGGGTTCCACTGCCGTGTGGCAGCGGTAGCAGTGCCCCACGTTGTGATTCCGTTCTTTCACCGCCACCAGCAGGCCCAGCTCATCCAGGTCCTTTACCAGTGCTTTTCGGCATTCATAACGAGCCATGCCCACGTAGGGGCCTCCCAGCTCGTTGATGGAGGCATCGTCATTCATCACCCGAATTTGGGGCAGGTCGTGGCGCACCCCCACCTCAAAATCGTTGGGGTCATGACAGGGGGTGATTTTCACCGCACCGGTGCCAAACTCCGGGTCCACATAGGTATCGGCAATAATGGGAATTTCCCGGTTCAAAACGGGCAAAATAGCGATTTTTCCAATAAGATGCTTGTACCGTTCATCATCAGGATGCACTGCCACAGCTGTATCTCCCAAAATGGTTTCGGGGCGTGTGGTGGCAATTTCGATGAAACTGTCTTCTCCTTTAATGGGATATTTCACATGCCAGAAATTCCCCATTTTATCCTCATGTTCCACCTCTGCATCAGAAAGGGACGTTTTGCAGTCGGGACACCAGTTGATGATCCGGTTTCCCCGGTAAATCAGCCCTTTTTCAAAGAGCCGGACAAACACCTCTGTCACAGCGGCACTGCAGCCTTCATCCATGGTGAAGCGTTCACGTTCCCAGTCACAGGAGCTGCCCAGTTGCTGCATTTGCTCCACAATGCGACGCCCATAGGTATCCCGCCAGGCCCAGGCTTCTTCCATGAATTTTTCCCGGCCCAGTTCCTGTTTACTGATGCCCTTTTCTTCCTTCACCTTTTCAACCACTTTCACTTCTGTGGCGATACTGGCGTGGTCGGTTCCCGGCATCCAAAGGGCTTCAAACCCGCTCATACGCTTGTAGCGAATGAGGATATCCTGAATGGTTTGGTCCAGGGCATGGCCCAGGTGCAAGGCACCGGTGATGTTGGGTGGTGGCAGCATAATGCTGAAGGGGGTTTTATTTTCATTCACTTCTGCACGAAAATACCCCTTCTCCAGCCAGTCCTGGTACACTTTTTTCTCAAAATCCTTGGGGTCATAGTTTTTAGGTAACTGATTTGCCATTGTATTTCCTCCTTCAAATATCAGCTTTCGTATGAATGATTTTTTCCCATCAAAAAAACCCTCTCTCCTATCTCTAAGGACGAAAGGGCTTCGCGGTACCACCTTAATTCCGGCAACAAAACAACAACCAAAGTGCCGACACTCAATCAGGATAACGGCCTGCACCGTCCGCATGTACGCACCTGCCCAAGCAGGCTTCCACCCGGAAGCTTCAAAGCTACCTTCAACAGCCAGTGTTCCAAAAAGTCTTTCAGCCAGGGACTTTTCTCTCTGGGGAGCTGCGCTGCCTACTCCTCTTTTTCATCGCTTTTGTGTATCGATTGACTTTCTTTGGTTCATTATACCCTACTGAATGGGATTGTCAACTCACATCGATTCATCTTCCTGTTGTTCCAACCAGTTCTCTACTTTTCTTTCTTTTTTGCGTTGATCATATCAACCTACATTTTTGAGTCGAAGATGCTTGGTTAGGTTCCGCTTATACCTCAGTTGAAAATGTCACTCCTGTTGATCAGTTTGCTGAAAGACGATTATCATTTACATTTTTATTTTCAACTCAAATAAGATGTCTTCCAGCTCTTTCAACAGCTCTTGAATCGTTGCCTCCGAAACATGTTTGCCGCTGCTTAATGGGTTGTCTTTGTATAAATCATAATTGGCCCTCGACTTGATCCGATTCTTTATCCCTTCCACATATCCTGAAAAGTCTAGCTCTTTCGCCTGGTGTATATACCTAAATTCAGACCCATATGCATCAGCAACTACCTCTCCAAGAGCTGCATGCATTGAAAGTACTCTATCCATAAGCAAAATAGCTTTGCCTATCGTTTCATTAAATGTTTTTTCATCAATACCCTCACTAAACTTATGATTAGGCACACATACATCAACTATCATAGGTTCATTGGAGTCGGGCTTTTTAAAGAATGTCCTGAAAATTGTCCGCCCTGTACTTTCCTGATAAAACATTTTTACATCATTGGACAGCAGTGTATTCTGTAACCTCCCATTAAGTTTGGATAAATCGAACACTTTTGAACCAAAATCATTATTTTTTGCTACTTTAAATTTTTCTGATACATATATATCAGTTTCGCTATTGATCAAGTCTTCGAACTTATCTTGAAGGTTATTGTTGGAGGCAGCCTTAACTCCAGTGTAATAATTGGTTGAGCTCACATTGCTAATGTTCATTGTTAAACCCCTTTCTCATTTTTTTGATGTGATTCTTAGGAATTATGACGGCTCACACTCATGTTCGCACAACACATCAGTAGTACTTTGATGAACTTGTATGTGCCGCACTTTCAACCTGTGAACCACTTCGATAAGCAATTCCATTTGAAACCATTCGATACGAGTACCCTTTTGTAACATAGTGACTCCCGCTGAGCCCCATACTTGTACCATTCGCAGTATTCGACCATGATTTTATGGTTGTCCATCTATTATTGTTGTAGCGTTGTAAGCTGATATTGATTCTGAGGGAGTCAACATTTCTTGCTGTTAAATAAGACGAAACCGATACCTGGCCGTTTGAAGCAATATCAAAATTATTCTGAAACAATACGATGTGTGTAAACAGAGGCTGTATCAATTCTTGTGTTTCAATACTTGGTGCTTCTTTCACTTCGTTCAACGCAAAAACCGGCCCATTCAACAAAAAAATGACGACACCTACACACAGCAACTGAAATACTTTTCTCATGTTCATATGATCATCTCCTTTTGCTATGAAAACGATATAGAGGAGCTATCTGTTACACTTGTTTTTTTCTGTTGGAAGTTCCCTGCGTTGAAAGTATAGCGGCTAATGGATCAACCCATCAAACCACTGAAAATCGAAAGGCACTGTCACCAGTCCTTTTCCGCCTTCATCATTCATTTTTCCATCTGAAAAAAACAGTCTCTCATCCTCCAACACATACAGATGAAAGACATACCCATCCTGAAGCTGCTCCGGGTAGTCCATGGCGTAGCCTCTCTGGTTAAGGGCTTCGTCTTCATAAGCCACACGGATGTAATAGAACTCGCCATCAAGCCAACTGGCCATGTCTTTGTCTGCATTCACGTATTCCCCAGAAGCTGTTCTCAGCGCATCAAAGATGGCATCGATGGTCGCCTCATCTCTGATCTCAACGGTTCTTTCCTCAATCTCCAGCATTTGCCCTGGCAGTTGTCCAAAGAAGGCTTCAATTTCTTGTCGTTCTTCGTCCTCCAATTGACTTAGGTCTTCAAAAGCAACCCCAGGGCCACTGTTGCCTATTTCCTGGACCATTTCATAAACTTCCTTGTTTTGGACCATCAGGCCTGCTGGCGTCACCAAGTGTTGCAAGTCAATTTCTTCCCTTGCCATTGTTCCGCCATCATCACAAGCCATGAGAACCGATCCTATGAAGCAGGTCAGGCCAATTAGCCATTTTTGCTTTCGAGTCATCATAGCACCTCCACTTTAAAACTGAGATTGACGTCCCGTTTTAGTTTCACCTCCAAAGCACATCCATTGTTCTTATTTTTCCAGTTGAATGTTCTCCGCCATTTGGACAATGGTTTCTTCATCGATGTTGCCGATGAGATAAAAGGTATGCACATGGTCATACCACAAAAGCGTTCTTAGTCCTTCTTTTTCCACCAACAGCCCTTCTTTTTGTCCGATGAACACTTGCTGGGTAGCGGCATCTTCTGTATCCAGCTGAAAGCTTCCTCCGGTGGGAGACTGGGAAAACTGAATTTCATCCCCGAACTCATTACGATAAAAGAGGATGCGCATGTCACCAACACTCATGGTGTCTGCCACCTGATAACCTTCAGGAACAAAAGCCGGCAGATATACCTGTTGCCATTCTTCAGGGATCATCACCTGCTCCGATGCTTCCTGGGCGACGAAATCGACACTGGTGTACCGCTCTGTGATTTCGGTGACCAGATTAAACATATTGACACGGAAGGCATCCACGCTGAATACCAGCACAGCCATGCCGCAGCCCACAGCCAGCAACACCATGGCCGCCCTTCTGCCAATGCGTGTGATGTACCGACGTCTTTCCTGCTGTTTTTCCATTGTTTTCAATCCACTTATGTAGTCTTCAAACCATCGGTCCAGCGCTGGGGGATAGGGCGTTTCAGCGGCTTCCTTTGCCATGGCATCCAGGTTTTCTGCCATGTTTTCTGCCAAATAGTACCCGGCATAGCGATAAAACCCTTCCATCATGTGATCGACTTCCTCTTGTGGTGTTTCGATTTTTTTACTCATAAGCACATTTCTCCCTGTCTTCCCGTTGTGCCTCTTTCTCGACGAGCTTTCGAAGGGCTGCTCTGGCTCGAGAGAGGCGCACCCTGACATTGGCTTTTGGAATGCTGAGTGTGTCGGCGATCTCTTGATCTTTAAAATCGCTGTAATACTTCAGCATCAACACCTCTGCATATTCAGGCTTGAGCTGCTTCAGCTTTTCTTTAATCCAGGCTGCGTCGCCCACACGGATCATGACATTATCCATGGAATCTGCTTCATCGGGTATTTGGTCTTCAATGTCATCAAAAGGCACCAACGACCGGCGCTGTTTTTTTCGGTACAGATCAATGGAAGTGTTCCTAACAACTGTAACGATATAGGCTTTGGTTTTGTTACAGTCGATGTCTTCCATTTTTTCCATATAGGGAGCCAGCTTGATCACCGATGCCTGCACCACATCCTGAGCATCCTGGGGATTTTTCAATATCTTCAAAGCCATATAGTACATTACTTTTTGGTATTTCAGATATACCATCTCCAGCTTGCTTCTTATTTCTGGATTCGGTATGACCATGAGAAACTGAAGCATCTCTATTTCATTCCTTTCAATGCCAAGGCGAAGTTTTACGGGAAAAATGTCTGCCTGATTTCCCTCATTTTAACATACCATTCAAAAGCAGCCAACCTGACAGCCTGTGAAAGGCTGAGAAGCTGACTGCTGATGAGTGGTGTCTTAATGGGTGTTATTAGAGAGCCGTTGGCGGCTTAATAGCCTTTTTGAGGATCCACCAGGTTCATCATGGTGCCTTCTCCCGACAGATACACCTGCAGGTTATTGGAGATAATTTCCATGGCTTTTTCCATGTATTTGGTGGATTCGCCGCAGATGTGGGGGGTGATCACCACATTTTCCATGTGCCAAAGGGGGCTATTCTCCGGCAAGGGCTCCGCCTCAAACACATCGGACCAAAAGGCCCGGATCTTCCCTTCCCGCAGCACCTCAATCAGGTCGGCTTCTTTGATGGTGCTGCCCCGGCCCATGTTAATGAGGCAGGCCTCCGGTTTCATTTTTTCCAGCAGGGCGCGGTTAACAAGGTGTTCTGTGGCTGGAGTACCTGGCAGCAGGTTGACAATATAGTCGCTTTCGCTGAAGAGCCATTCAATGGATTCCATGCCCACCACTTTGTCCACATGGGGTACTTCACGGGGATTGTTTTTCAGGCCAAGCACCCGCATACCCATGAACTCGGCTTTGCGGGCCACCTCTTCACCGATGGTTCCCAAACCCAGAATACCCAGGGTGGCGCCGTTAATTTCCCCTTGCAGGGACTTGCGATCCCACTGGCCGCTGAACTGGCGCCGCATCAGTATATGAATGCTGCGAGCCAGCATCACCATGGCGGCGATGGCATACTCGGCCATGTGAATGCGGTGTATCCCTTTTCCGTTGGTGACCACCGCTCCCTGATCTATCAGTTCTTTCAGGGGGAAGGCATCCACCCCCACGCTGAGGGCCTGTACCCATTTGAGCCGACGGCCTTTTCGAAGAATATCCATCTCGCAGGGAAACGCCACCAGTACCTCGGCATCTTCAATGGTTTCAGCCAGTTCCTCCGGCCGGATCACGGTCTCCAACTGCCACTCGTCTGCTGGCAGCAGTTTTTCAAATGCTTCCCGGTCAACCTTCAGGTATTTGGGGGCATAGACAACTAATTTTCGCATGGGCTCCACTCCGTTTCTTTCACTCATTGTGTCCTGTTCACAGGTTACTTCACATATTTACCCAGTATGGGCCAGGTTATTGACTACCAAACAAAAAGACACCCGAAAAAGCTGTCCGGGAGTCCTTTCAAAGCGCCTTTCATCACTACAGCCGTATGATCACTTCTTCAAACCATTGCTTCATTTCATCTCGAACGCTCTTCAAAAAGCTTTCTTTATAGGGATGAAAGCAGCCTTTGCCCGCCAGCACATTTTTGCTGTCCCGGAAATTTTGGAGCACATAACGTTTGCTGCCTTTCAGCCAGTAGGCGATGGCCAGCAGGTCTTCCCTGGAAAGCAGTTCCTGGCAAACGGTGGTGCGGAATTCATATTGCTTCAGGTGAGTTCTGATGAGTTCAATACTGCGGTTAATGACCACTTCATCCATCGGTACGCCGGCAACTGCTTCATAACGCTCTGGAGGTGCCTTGATATCCATGGCCACATAATCCACCAGACCTTCTTTCAGCAAGCGCTCCAACAACTCAGGGTTGGTGCCGTTGGTGTCAATTTTAATCAGGTAGCCCAGTTTTCGAACCTCCACCACCAGGTCATACAGGTCGTCGGTGAGGGTACACTCCCCCCCTGAAAAGACCACTGCATCGATGAGATGGGCGCGTCTTGCCAATTCTTCCAATAGTTGTTTCTGGTCAAGGTCTTCTCCTTCCCCTTCCAGCAATTCAGCATTATGACAGTAAGGGCAGCGGAAATTGCACCCCTTTGAAAATAGCACTGTGGATAGCCCGTTGGGATAATCGATCAGCGATGTTTTCTGAATGCCGCCAATGCGCACACGCTTCACCTCGGTTTGTTGGATTGGGTAAATCGTTTTCCTCTTTTCATCCTAAAGCATATCCGGTCGTAAGGCAAGAAAAATTCCACATCAGGTAAAAGTGTCGATAAACCATCGGGGTTTTCATTATCAACCGACGAAAAAAGAATGGGGAGTTACCGATGTATCCGGTCTCCCCATTTGCTTATGATCGGTCACGTTGATATAGGCGTAGAGATATTATCCTGCTTTTACACTGGTCTTTTCCTGCTCCACCTGGGCTTTGGCGGTGGCTCCCTGCAAGCTCACCTGGGTGTCAAACTCCAGACGATCCTTGAACTCTTCTTTCTTCCCTTTGTTCCAGGACTGCACCGGTCGATGGAAACCCACTACTCTGGTCCACACTTCTGCTTCGCTGCCGCAGTGGGGGCAGGTGAACTGTTCCCCTTTCAGGTAGCCATGTTCAGAACAAATGCTGTAGGTGGGTGTCAGGGTCATGTAGGGCATGTGTGAATGTTGGAAGCTCCGCTTAATGAGAAGCTTGGCTGTTTCAACGTTCTCAATTTCTTCACCGATGAAACCGTGGAACACGGTGCCGCCGGTATATTTGGTCTGCAAGGGCTCCTGGGCTTCAATGGCGTCAAAAATATCTTTGGTGTGACCCACAGGCAGCTGAGTGGAGTTGGTGTAGTAGGGCTCGTTTTCTCCCTGGCTGATGATGCGGGGATACATGGCTTTGTCGATGCGGGCGAACCGGTAGGAGGTTCCCTCTGCCGGTGAAGCTTCCAGATTCCACAGGCTTCCTGTTTCTTCCTGGAAGATGGAAATCACCCGGTTCATAAACTCCATGATATCAATGGCAAACTCCTGACCTTCTTCACTGGTGATGTCGACTCCCAAAAGATTCAGACAGGCTTCGTTCATGCCGTTGAGGCCGATGGTGGAGAAGTGGTTTTTAAAGTATTCTCCCGTGGAATCTTTGACGCTCTGCAGATAGTAGCGGGAATAGGGGTACAAGCCTGATTCCATGTAGTTTTCCAGCACCAGGCGCTTTTCATCACAGATTTCCCGGGCCAGCTCCATTAGTTCCCGCACCCTTCGTTTAAACTCTTCCGGGTTGTTGGTGAGGTAACCAATGCGGGCCATGTTCAGGGTGACCACGTTGATGGAACCTGTCATGGGATTGGCGCCAAAGAGACCGCCGCCCCGCTTCCGCAGTTCCCGGTTATCCAGCCGCAGGCGACAACACATACTGCGAATGTCTTCCGGTGACATATCTGAATTGAGGAAGTTGGCGAAATAGGGGGTGCCGAACTTGCGGGTCATTTCCATGATGGCGTCGGCCACCTCGGACTCCCAGGGGAAGTCGGGGGTGATGTTGATGGTGGGGATGGGGAAGCTGAAAGCCCGCTGGGCCCCGTCGCCTTCCATCATGACTTCACAGAAAGCCATGTTGAACAGGTCCATTTCTTTCTGAAACTCTCCATAGGTTTTGTCCATAGGTACACCGCCGATGGTCACCGGCTGGTTTTTCAGCATGGGGTGGGGAGCAATGTCAAGGGTGATGTTGGTGAAAGGGGTCTGAAAACCCACCCGGGTGGGGATATTCAGATTAAAGACAAAACGCTGCAGGGCTTTTTTCACCTGGGCATAGTCTAACTCATCATAGTAAATAAAGGGGGCCAGGTAGGTGTCGATGCTGGAAACAGCCTGGGCACCGGCTGACTCACCCTGCAGGGTGTACAGCAGGTTCACCAGTTGCCCCAGGGCGGTTTCAAGATGTTTGGGAGGTTTTGATTCCACTTTCCCCTTGGCACCTTTAAAGCCTCTTCGGAGAAAGTCTTCCATGTCCCAGCCACAGCAGTAGGGGGCCAACAGCCCCAGGTCATGAATGTGCAGGTCGCCGCGCACGTGGGCGTCCCGCAGTTCTTTTCGGTAGATTTTGTTCAGCCAGTATTTGGAGCTGATGGATTCCACAATGTGGTTGTTCAATCCCTGGAGAGAGAAACCCATATTGGCGTTTTCATTCACCCGCCAGTCGGCCAGGCTCACGTATTCTTCCACCATTTCTTCTGCATCCATGAACAGGTTTTTAACTTCCCGAATCTCTTCCCGCCGCTTGCGGTAAAGTATGTATGCCTTGGCCGTTTTGGCATGACCTTCTTCAATGAGCACTTTTTCCACAATGTCCTGAATGTCTTCAACAGACGGTATGCTGGCGCGAAAGGTTTCGTTGAGAATGTCCTCTGCTTTTTTTGCCAGGCTGCCGGCTCTTATTTCATCGCTTCCCCCCACGGATTTCACCGCGGCGAAGATGGCATCTTTGATTTTTGTCAGCTGGAAATCGGCAATTTCCCCGTTTCTTTTTTGAATCTTGGTAATGGCCACGATCCGTAACCTCCTTTATTTAGTAGAATAATAAAATGAATGCACAACATATGGTATAGTTTAGCCTATTTTGAAATGATTTCAAAATGCCAAAATCCTTGATTTTAATGTTTTTCTGTCGAATAGCTTCTTCTTTCTCTTTCTCACGTATCATCGGCTTTTTTTCAGCTGATCCAACCATATTTTCCCTTGACATTGGGTAAAAACGGTTTTTCCATAAAAGAAGCCCGCTGATTGCAGGCAATTGAAAAGGTCTTTGACAGGGATTATGTCTAAAGACCTATTTCACATTCAACTGAAGGGTGACCCTTGTTTATTGTTCAGCAATGGTTTCCGCTTTTTCCGACAGATAAGTCCATCGTTCCAGCAGTGCGTCCATTTGTTGTGACAGTGCCAGTTTTTCTGCGGTGGCAGTTTCGAGAAACTGAAAATCGGTGGCTTTTTCCAGCATGGCTTCTTCAAGTGAACTGATGGTTTTTTCAAGGGTTGCAATGCGTTCTTCGATGGTGTCATACTCCTGTTGTTCTTTATAGGTGAATTTAAGGGGGCGTTCTGCCTGGCTTCTTTTCAGTGGCTGGTCTGGTGTATCAGCTCTTTTTTCAGTTCTTTCAGTATCTGCTGCCTTTGCTGCGTCACCCCGTTCCTTTTCTCTGGAACGTTGTTCTTTCAGCCATTCGCTGCATGAAAGGCCTGTTTCTGTCACACTGCCATCGGATCCAAAAACGATGAGCCGATCTGCCAGGCGGTCCATCAAATATCGGTCATGAGAGGCAATGACAACCGTTCCGGGAAACTGGTCAATATAGTCTTCCAGCACAGCCAACGTGACCACATCAAGGTCGTTGGTGGGTTCATCCAACAGCAGGAGGTTGGGTTCTTCCATCAGGCGCCTTAACAGCAACAGGCGACGTTTTTCGCCGCCGGAAAGGGAACCCACTGTGGTCCACTGTTTTTCAGGGGAAAACAGGAATCGTTCCAGCATTTGAGAAGCTGTGATTCGCTGGTTTTGGTTGAGGGTAATCACTTCCCGACCTTCCCGCATGTACTCCAATACTCTTTGCTGGGCATTTAACTCCTGGTTTTCCTGACGAAAAAAGGCCAGACGCACGGTTTCTCCCCGTTCCACAGTTCCTTTTACAGGCTCCAGCTCTCCTGCCATCAGTTTCATCAGAGTGCTTTTGCCGCTGCCGTTGGGGCCTGCCAGTCCCACAATTTCTCCGGGCTTCAGCAACAGGTTAAAGTTCTGGATCACCGGCGGTTGTCCTTCGTAGGCAACACTCACCTGTTTCAGTTCCATGACTTTTTTGCCCAGCCGATGAGTTAACACCGGCAAATCCAGGTTGGTTTCCTGATTTTTTACCAGTGATTCTTCTAAATGATCAAAGCGCTGAATGCGGGCTTTTTGCTTGGTGGTGCGGGCTCTGGCTCCCCGGCGAATCCACGCCAGTTCCTGTTTGAAAAGGGTTTGCAGCCTTCGCTGGGTGGCTGCCTCTTTGGCCATGCGTTCTTCTTTCTGTGTCAGGTATTCACTGTAGCTGCCGCTGTAAAGGGTCAGTGTGCCGTCTTCCAGTTCTCCGATCTGATTCACCACCCGGTCAAGGAAATAGCGGTCATGGGTGACCATCACCAGCGCGCCTTTGCGTTGCTGAAGATAGGTTTCCAGCCATTCGATCATTTCCAGGTCGAGATGGTTGGTGGGTTCATCCAAAATCAGCAGGCTGGCAGGTCGAATGAGTGCTCCTGCCAGGGCAATGCGCCGCCGCTGGCCGCCGGAAAGGGTCTCCACCCGGGCATGTACATTTGGGAGCCCCAAACGGGTAAGAATCATTCGAGCCTGGGTTTCCATATCCCACGCATTCTGACTATCCATTTGCTGCTGCAGTTCCAGCAAGCGCTGCTGCAATTGGGGTTCATCCGGTTTTTCCTGAAGGCGGTTCAGTGTTTGCTGGTACGCCAGCACCAGACGGCACTGTTGGTCACCACCCTGAAAGGCGGCCTCCAACACGGTGAGTTCAGGTGAAAGCTGCGGGTCTTGATCCACCATTTGACATTGGGTGTCGGGGTGAAAGGCAACCTCTCCCGATTCAGGGGTCAGCTCACCTGCCAAAATGCGCAACAGTGTGGTTTTTCCGGTACCATTTATACCGATGAGCCCCAGACGGGTATCATCGGTAATATGAAGGGTAACGTCTTTCAGCAGCAGCTTGATGCCGTAGTGATGGGTCACTTGGTGTAAGGTAATTTGGTTCATCGCTATTCCTCTTCCAGTATGATCTGCATTTGTTTTTCCAATAGTACTGCAGGCAGCCCCCGCTGAAGGAGTTGCTGATGTAAAATATGTTTCATCATTTCTCTGGGTGCCAACCCCGAAGCGGAAGTCATCAGGTGAATACGGGTTGTGGACGTATGTTTCTCCCGCTCATTGGTGACGGAGAGCAACCGAAGGGCCTGCCTGACGGTGCCCTCATTGCCGTCCACCAATTGGGTACCACTACCAACTGCCTGCTGCCATTGGGGTCGAATAAGCACATAGTGGGTACACCCCAACACCAGCCGGTGTATCGGGGTTTGTGCCACAGGTGCCAGAAGCTCAGCCAGCTTTTCATCCACCTGACGGGAACCTGGCCCTGCATTTTCAATGACTTCCACCAGCCCGGGGCAGGGTAAGGGAATAATGTCGTGAAAGCCCTGGTTTTGCTGGAGCAATGCTGAGAATTTTTTTTCTTTCAGTGTCAGCGGCGTGGCCGCCACAACGATTCGCAACGGTGTTTCACCCAGTACCGCCGGTTTCAGTGCCGGCTCCATACCCACCACGGGAATGGGCAGAAGCTGCCGCAATTCTTCCACCGCTGCACTGGTGGCCGTATTGCAGGCAATCACCAATAGCCGAATGTGTCGCTGTAACAGTTTTTCAGCCACTTCCAACACCCGTTTTTGCACCAGATCACGGCTTTTTTCGCCATAAGGAGCAAAGCAGGTGTCAGCATAATAATGAAATTCATCGCCAGGGTGAATTTTGGTCAGGTCTGCCAGCACGCTCAGCCCGCCCAGACCGGAATCAAAAATACCGATTCCCTGTTCCCCGGATTTGACGGCTGTCATCGACGTTCCAGCTCCTCTTTCAGTGTTTCAGACCCGGGTTTGCCCAGCAGCGCAAACATGTTAGCCTTGTAAGCTTCCACCCCTGGCTGGTTGAAAGGGTTCACTCCCAGCAAATAACCACTGACGGCGCAAGCCTTCATGAAGAAGTAAAACAGATGGCCTGTCCAATAGGCACTTTTTTTAGGAATGGTGATTTTCAGCACGGGAACGCCGCCGTCCATATGGGCCATGGCGGTTCCTTCCATGGCTTTGTGGTTCACCAGTGAAACCGGTTTGCCTGCCAGGTATCCCAGCCCGTCATCGTCTTCTCCCGTATCGGGGATGAGAAGTTCCTGACCATTGTCTGCCACCAGTACCATGGTTTCGAAAAGAATACGCTGACCGTCCTGCACATATTGCCCCATGGAGTGGAGGTCGGTGGTCATTTGCAGGGATGCGGGGAAAATTCCCATATGATCTTTTCCTTCGCTCTCACCGAAGAGTTGTTTCCACCACTCTCCCAGGTATTGAAAAGCCGGGTCAAAGGTGGCAAGAATTTCAGTGGTTTTGCCTTTTCGATGCAAGATATTTCGAATGGCGGCATAACGATAGCAGGCATTGTCCAGAATCGGCTGGTCAAGATAAAGGGCCTGAGCTTCCCTTGCTCCCCGTATCATGGCTTCAATATCAATGCCTGCGGCGGCAATGGGAAGCAGCCCCACGGGTGTTAACACTGAATAACGGCCACCGATATCGTCTGGAATCACAAAGGTTTCATACCCTTCTTTGTCTGCCAGATTCTTCAATGCTCCCCTGGCGGCATCAGTGGTTACCACGATGCGTTCCTTTGCTCCGCTTTTTCCGTATTTTCGTTCCATCATTTCCTTGATGAGTCGAAAAGCAATAGCTGGCTCTGTGGTGGTGCCAGACTTGGAAATCACATTGACAGCCACTTGTTTGTTTTCCAGGTATGCCAGCAGTTCTGTCATATATTCACCATTTAAATGATGACCGGCGTAGTGAACTTCCATTCCCTTTAAAGTTCCAAAGGTGGGGGTGAGCATTTCGATGGCGGCCCGGGCTCCCAGATAGGACCCTCCGATGCCGATGACCACCAGCACATCCGCCAGGCCCTGCAGGTGCTCAGCCACTTTTTGAATCTGTTTTAACTCGGTGGTTTCCAACTGGGCCGGCCAGTCCAGCCAACCCAGAAATTCACTTCCCGGCCCGTCTTTTTCATCCAGCATTCGGTCGACTGCCTCCAACTGGGCTTTCAGGTCTTCCAGCTCATGTTGCCGAAGAAGACTGCCGGCCATGCCATCATCAAAAATCAATTGATCCATGAAGCTCCCTCCTGTTTCACTGATTCTGTCTTATGCCTCCACCCGATTTTCCAATGTGCCGATTCCTTCAATGGTGCAGGTTACCACATCTCCCGCCTTCAGATAACGGGGAGGATCAAAGCCCATTCCCACACCCGCAGGGGTTCCGGTGGCAATGAGATCGCCCGGTTTCAGTGTGAACCCTCGCGACAGGTCACTGATAACATAGGACAGATTAAAGATAAACTGGCGGGTATTGGAAGATTGCCGGATTTCACCATTAACGGCACAGCTGAGATCCAGTTCCGGCGGATCATTAAAGAGGCTGCGGTGCACCAGTGCCGGCCCCATGGCTGTATAGGTGTCAAGGCTTTTCCCTCTGATCCATTGGGTATGTCGCTGTTGTAAATCACGGGCAGTGACATCGTTCATGATGGTGTATCCAAAGATATGTTCAAAGGCCTTCTCTGCAGGAATATTGGTGCCACCCTTGCCAATGACTGCCACCAGTTCCACCTCATAGTCAATGGCATTGGTAATCCCTTCATGGCGCTTTAGGATAGCTCCCGGACCCACAATTTCTGTTGCCATTTTACCGAAGTACACAGGCGCCTCCGGCACCTGCCGTTGTTTTCCAAAGCTGTCTTTCAGCTCAGTGGCATGATCCTGATAATTCAAGCCAAGGCAAATGACATTTCGTACCGGATGGGGGATGGGGGCCAGCAACTGCGCGTCTTGCAGGGATATCTGACCTTCTCCCGGATTTTCCTGGGCAAGCTTCAGCCGGTCATTGAGATGGTCGTCCTGCAACAAGATGAGATCAAGCACTGATGCCGGGGCTTCGTCTCCCAGTACAGCTGTGAGGGGCAGGGCTGATTGACCGTCATTGACCAGCAATGCCGGCAACTCTTTTTCCTGATGATAAATGGTGATCAGCTTCATAAATATGGCCTCCTTTGATTGTCTTAAGTGCAGTACCAAATGTCATTGTGTCACAGATTGCTCATTGAATGTTCAGTTGCACCGGCAGGAAAACAGGTTCCTTAATGAATCCCCAGAATCAGGCTGGCCATGTTGAAGTATACAATCAGCGCCATGGCATCCACAATGGTGGTGATCAGCGGCCCCGCCATAATAGCCGGATCCACTTTCATTTTTTTGGCAATAATGGGCATCAGACCGCCAAAGATCTTTGCCATAACCACTGTGAGGGACAGGGTGAAAGATACTGTCACCGCTACCAGAATTGAGGATTCAACAATGAGAAGCATGCGGGCAAAATTAATGAGTCCCAGCATCAAACCCACCAATAGGCTGATACGGAATTCTTTCCACAGCACCTGCAAATAGTCCTCCAGTTCAATTTCACCCAGCGCAATGCCCCGAATGACCAGTGTGGACGACTGATTGCCTGCATTTCCGGCGGTATCCATGAGCATGGGAATGGCTGCGGCCAATACCACCACTGCCTGCAACACATCTTCAAACCGGCTGATGATGCTGCCGGTGAAGGTGGCAGAGATCATGAGGATCAGGAGCCAGGGCAGACGCTTCTTTGCCATGGTAAGAATACTGGCGTCCAGATACTCTTCGTCGCCAGGCAACAGCGCTGCCATTTTCTCGAAGTCTTCGGTGTTTTCCTGTTCAATAACGTCTACGATATCGTCAATGGTGATGATTCCCACCAAACGTCCTTCCTGATCAACAACAGGGAGGGTCATCAAATCATACTTCTTAAAAAGATCGGCCACTTCTTCCTGGTCGTCCCAGGTGGATGTGTTAATCAGATCTTCATCCATCAGATCTTCAATCAGCATATGTGCTTCTGCCAACACCAGTTTGCGAAGAGAAACGATTCCTTCCAGCCTTCTGGTTTCATTCAGCACGTAGCAGGTATAAATGGTTTCTTTGTCAACACCGGTGGTGCGGATATGCTGAAGGGCTTCAGACACAGTCATTTCTTTCTTCAGGTCAATGTACTCAATGGTCATCAGACTGCCGGCCGAGTATTCGGGATAGTTGAGGAACTGGTTGATCAGCTTACGCTCTTCCTCTGTCACGTTTTTCAGGATGCGTTTCACCACATTGGCCGGCATTTCTTCCAGAAAGTCAATCTTATCGTCAAAGTTAAGTTCTTCGACAATGTTCTTCAGTTGCTTTTCATGGAGTGCATCCACAATACTCAGCTGCTCAGATGTGGATAGATAGGAAAACACCTCTGCTGCCAGATCTTTGGGTAGCAGCCGAAAAATAATAATGGTGCTTTCAGGTGCTTCTTCACTCATTTCTTCCATTGCTTCGGCGATATCCACCGGTTTCGTGTCCACCAGCAGCTCCCTCAACTGGGAAAAATGCTTTTCTTCCATGAGCCGCATCATTTCTTCGTACAACATTGTCATTTCTTCATTCATGGGGTCACCTCACATTTCTTCAGGTGACACCCCGCCTGGGAGGACGGGCGTCTTCCTGACTGAGTTTTTCAATGGTGCGCTTCGTACTGTGCGTATCAGGTCCTGAATCCATCCGTTTCCACCTCCCTTAAAGTACCTTCACTTGCTTTTCAAAATGTCTGTCTCAACAAACAGTTGATGACAGACATGATTGATGGGGTTCTGTGTGTTGAAATCGTCATTTCTAAAAATTGATCACATCACGGCGCATGTTCACATTCAGCACCAAGCCAATGGCAATGAAATTGGTCAGCATAAAGGTACCGCCATGGCTGATGAAGGGCAGGGGCTTTCCTGTAACAGGAAACAACCCAATGGTCATACCCACGTTGATGATAATGTGAAAGGCAAGCATGAAAACCACTCCAATCACTAAATACATACCAAAGTGGTCTTTCGCATTGACCGCAATTTGGATACATTTGACCAGGAGTACAAAGAACAACAGCAACAATACCGCCGCCCCGATAAAGCCCAGCTCTTCAGCGATGACTGAGAAAATGAAATCTGTATGCCGTTCCGGTAAAAACCCGTATTGGCTCTGGGTTCCCTTGTATAATCCCTGTCCCCGCATCATGCCTGCTCCCACCGCTCGCTTGGACTGGATGATCTGATATCCGTCACCCATGGGATCCATTTCAGGATTTAAAAAAATTAAGATACGCGTCTTTTGGTAACCTTCCAGAAAATGCCAAAAGACCGGAAGGCTGATAAGCCCCATTCCCATGGCTCCAAACAGGTAACGGTACTGCAACCCTGCCATGAATAAAATCCCCACGGTAAATGCCAATATGATGACGGTGGTGCCCAAGTCTGGCTGCATCATGATGAGTCCCATGGGCAGTGCCATAAAGAGACCAATTTTGATCAACACGCCGGGACTGTCGAGAAAGTCCCGGTGATCGTCAGCAATTTTGGCCAGACAGATGATCAGGCCGATTTTGACGAAATCTGCGGGTTGGAAGCCATACCCCCCAATTCGAATCCAGCGGTTGGCACCCCAGTCTTCTGCACCGGTACCAGCCACCAGCACCAGCACCAGCAGCAGGTTACTTACCACATAGATGGGTGTTGCCAGTCGTTTCAAGGTTTTGTAATTAATGGTGATGGTAACGGCCATGGCAGCCAGTCCCACCAGAATGGAACGCAGCTGGCTCTTAATGAAGGCCGCCGAGCCCAACCGGTGATTCAGCGTGGCACTTGAAATGGCCACCATCCCATAGGTGCACAGTAATAAGACCAGGATGATAAGACCAAAATCAATTTTTTTGACAAGCTTCATATCTGGTTTCATTTTTTCAACTCCTGCATCTTCTTGTGCATGCTTTCCAACTCTGTGCCTGCATACAGTGTAACGCAGTTTTACCCGTTTGGCAATCCGTTGAAAAAGACATCACAGCGCCCGACAACGGCTGCATAACAAAGGCGCAGCTGTTCTGCTGCGCCGGATGATTCAAAGTAATTTATTCACTTAATCCCAAACGATTTTCCATAAAAGCCACATTCATGGCACCTTCCACCCGGTGCTTCACCAGTCCGTCCTCATCAATGAACACGCTGGTGGGTGTTGCCCGGACACGGTATTCCACAGCGGCAAAGTTGTCATTGGTATCAAAAAGAACAGGAAACGTGTAGCTGTTTTCTTCCATATAGGCTTCAACAGCCTGTTGAGAATCTCTGATGTTAATGGAAAGAATCAGTATGTTTTTATCTTCGTGCGCTTCTTGAAAAGCCTGAATTTCTTTCTTTTCCATGACGCAGGGCGGGCAACCCATGTGCCAGAAGTTCAAGACCACCTGATTCCCTCGAAGGTCTTCCAGGCACACCTGGTTGCCTTCCAGATCATAGAGGGTGAAGTCGGGGGCACGATTCCCCTGAAAGATACCCACCGGCGGTTCGTTGGCTTCAGTTGCTTCCGATGCTTCCGTTACTTCAGGTTCTTCTATTACCGCTTCCTCTTTTTCTGCAGGTTCAACCGTCACCGGTGGCGATTCAGGAGTCGCCGGGCTGCACGCCTGCAGTACCGCCATGCCTATCAACAACACCACCAACAGCAAAATGCCTTTTTTCATTACGCTTCACTCCTTTTCAAATGGCTTTGGTGTTCAGACCATTACAGTCCAATGGTCTGAAGCCAAATGGTAATGTCTGTCATTTTGTCAAAAAAGATTCCCAGCCCCAGAAGAATGAGCAGGAACCCGCCGGCCTTGCTGATCCCCGCCAGCACCCGGTCAAATCGGGAAATGAAACCATAAAAGTATTTGAGGAATACTGCTGTGAGAATAAAGGGTATTCCCAGTCCAAGAGAATAGAAACCCAGCAGCATGACGCCCTGCAACATGGTCTCAGACATGCCTGCATATAAGAGAATGCCTGCCAACACCGAGCCGATACAGGGTGTCCATCCTGCTGCAAAGGCCAATCCCATGAGAAAAGCACTGAAGGATCCCCCTCCTGCCTTTGGCAGTGGCAGGCGGAATGTTTTGCCCAATTGATCCAGAGGAATTACACCCAGAAGGTATAAGCCAAAAAAGACAATGAAGACACCGGCAATCCGGTTGAGATAGTGCACATACTGGTAAAGAAACTGGCCCATTGCACTTGCAGTCGCTCCCAGAGCAATAAAAATCAAAGAAAAGCCCAGCACAAAAAATAATGACCGGATTACCATCAACCGCGTATTGGGCTCACTACCCTCCACTTCATCAATCCCGGAACTGATATAGCCAATATACCCGGGAACCAATGGTAAAATGCAGGGAGACAGAAAAGAAATACCGCCGGCTGCCAGTGCAACCATCCAAGAAACGTCTGGCATGTAATCACTCCTTCTTCGTTTCCTCTCCCGTAGGGGGAGGGGTTATGTTCTGAAAACAAACCTCTGCACCGGAGGGGTTCAGAGGCTCCTGACATTCATTTCAACAATCATCATGAATCATAGCAATTGAGCACAGATCATGGCGGAATAACGATTAGGCAATGGCACTGACTGAATTGGTCCATTTCCCACAACGATCTCCCCAGCGAGCCACAATGTGTCCATCCAGTTTGACTTCAATCACTTCGCAGTGATTGGGGCAATCTTCACATTCAAACGTTGCAGGGACAAACTCCAGATCAGCAGCCTGGAATCCCCTGAATTTAGTGGCATTTCCGCTGATCTTCACTTCATTGCGGGCCAAAATGGCTGAACCCACAGCTCCCATGATATTGTAGTGCTCAGGTACCATCACTTGATGATTAATTTCTTTTTCAAATGCAGCAATGATTCCCTTGTTGGCAGCAACACCACCCTGAAAAACAAAAGGCGGTTCCAGTTTTTTGCCCCTGCCCAGGTTATTGATATAGTTGCGTACCAGGGCTTCACACAGTCCTTTGATAATTTCTGCTTTTGAGAATCCAAATTGCTGCTTGGCAATCATGTCTGATTCGGCAAAAACAGTGCAGCGCCCTGCAATACGAACATCCCGGTCGGCTGAAAGGGCTTTGTCTCCAAAGTCTTCAATGGGGATGCCCAGCCGCTCTGCCTGATGATCCAGAAATGAACCGGTGCCCGCTGCACAAACAGTGTTCATGGCAAAATCGGTTACCATCTGGTTTTCCACTACGATGATTTTGGAATCCTGCCCACCAATTTCAAAAATGGTACGTACATCCGGAACAAATTGAATGGTGGCCGTTGCATGGGCAGTTATTTCATTTTTAATGACATCTGCACCAAGCATCACACCCACCAGCTGACGACCGCTGCCGGTGGTTCCGACACCCTTAATCACACCATCATCAGGAAATTGTCGCTGCAATGTCTTGAGCCCTGCCTTGACAGTTTCAAGGGGCTGTCCATTCGTTCGGATGTACTGGCTTGAAATCACATTCACAGCTTCGTCCACCACCACAATGTTGGTGCTGACGGAGCCCACATCTACACCCATATAAAGCTCTCGCAACTGTTTCATCCTCCTATGGTCATTGATTCAATAATGTTTTTGTAAGGGTTATCCTGTGGGTGACACCTGCTGTGTCACCGACTCTGCGACACGATTCCTGCTCAGCTTCTTTTCTTGATGCTTTCCTCTCACCAAATCAAGGAATGCCTCCACCCTGGTCTGATTATTGGCTATTCCCGTCTGTTCATCCAGCGATATCGTAAGCACGGGAATCTCATAGTCTTCATTAATTTTGGGAATAATACTCTGAGAAACCAGCTCAGGAAGGCATCCAAAGGGCATCAGGTGAACAACGCCGTCAAATCCCCGCTGGCTGTAGTCTATGATTTGTCCCACATTCTGCTTGGCATGCCCGCCAATTTGAATCGGCAGGTATCCATCACTTTTTTGAAGGATTTTCTTTTCGTGTGACCAGTTCATCCATTTGGGCAGCATATTGTAGGTGACCCATTGAGATAAGTACTGAGATCGTTCCACTTCAGCTCCCAGACTGTTCAGCAGCTGTTCCATCTTCATATTGATGGAGTCTTCCATTACCACGTAGATCTCACCCACAATGCCGATTCTAATGCGATCTTCTTTGTCTACCTGTTTCAAATGAATGGCTGAAATCATCTCTTGGCCCTGGTTATAGGCTTCCCTCAGTGCCTTTTTTGTATATGCCTGATCAAACAATTTCTGAATCTGTTCCCAGACCCTGGTGGTCTCCCCCCGATTCACTTCGTAAGCCCGTATTCGCTGCACCTGTTTTTCCAAATGATCCAGTTTTCCGATCATGTCGTACACCAGCCAAAGCGCGTGGATTACCCGATGTATAGGCGTCTGACCCTTTAAGCGCTTCACATTTTCCATAAAGGTTTTTCGATTTCGAAACATGGAATCAAAGACAATAAAATCTACCTGGTGACCCTCTGTCTCCAGAATTCGCTGGTGAACCCGTTCGTAAAAACCCGCCCGACAGGGGCCGTGACCACCAGAAGTAACGATCACTTCTGCTCCCCGTTGAATTGCCTCGAAATAGCTGCCCATGATGACTTTTAATGGAAAGCAGGCAAACTCAGGGCTGTATTTAACACCAAGATTAATGGTATGCTGGGTGGGTTTCGGCGGCATAATCACTTCATGCCCCAGCATTTCCAGCAGTTTTTTGTAGACCACCGTGGTCCCCATGTAAGGAAATGATACTTTCATGCCTACGCACCTCTTTGAGCGTTCATTTGTTTCTTAAGCCTCAGCATATCGACAAAAGCTTCAATGCGTGTTTGTAAATGATTTTCTCCAGAGTGTTCATCAATGCGAACAGTCATGAAGGGTTTTTGAAACTTGACTGAATCCAGCTCAAGCAGTTTACCCAGCATGGAATCAGGGCCGCAGCCAAAGGCTGTGACATGAATCAGTCCGTCAATTTCGGGTTTTTCAAAAAAATGATACCCTGCTGCAAACAATTTATCACTGAACGTCCAAAACATGGTTTTGGGCATTCCTGTCAACTGCTGTCTCAAGGCTCGTTCCGGGACCATTTCGAAGGTTTCCACACGAACACCCATTTCCCGCAGACGGCTGAGGATATCCAGACTGATCATAGAGTCGTAAAGATTGTACACATAGCCAAGCACTCCCAGGGTTATTTCCTGCTGATGCCCAGCATCCACCGTTTCCTTTTCAATGATGTTCCCCTGCGTTTTATTTAATGCCATTGTCATTGCTTCAGGCACTTCATAACCCTTCAGGCTCCAGCGTCTGAAGTCCAGCCACACTGCTTCGGCTTTTCGAAGCGCCCGTCGGCTGTCACTTCGGCTGACTCCCAGTTTTTCTTCCATTATCTGGTACTGTTTCACAGAAGTTGCCAAATCATCTGTTGAACTCTCCACCGATGGAATCAATAATCGGCTTGCCAAATGGGGAAATGAATGGCGCACCATGTCAGGCAGTCCCATGAACTTGGGGCAGAAAAACTGACCTTTTTGAATGGAAACAAACCGGGGAATAAATAGCCAGTCTGCGCCCCTTTCTGCCAGCGACAGCACATGTCCCAGATATACCTTGATAGGAACGCAGATCTCCGGCACAGAGGCTTTTACGCCCAGATCCATAATGGCCTTGTTGGTTGATGCTGAAACCATCACCTCAAACCCCAGTTCTTCAAAATAGGTTTTCCAGAATGGAAAGTAATAATGGTATAATAGTGCCTTTGGAATACCAACCTTCATAGCCGCAACCTCCTGTCATGCTCACCGCTTTAAAACGGTTTCAATCCATTATAACGCTTTCCCGATTTTCTGCCAATCACAAGTTTTATACCCCGTCAGCTTCCAATAATATCAGGATAAACATCCCTACATCAGAATGACTTCGGTGCTATATTGCCGTTGTCAGCTACGCATTTCTTTTATCAAAACACCGGCCAGTGCCCTGCTTTTAAGCAGCAGCGCTGCCAGCTCCTGCCAGGTGTCTGAGTCTTGAAATTCCCGGGACTGACGTTTGATCATGCGTCGTGCCAACTGTTCATCTTTCTGCAGGTCTTTTTCAATTTGGCGCAGCTGTTTGCATTCAATCTTGAAAATCCGGGCTGCCATACGGTTCCGCCGCCACTGGGGCAGCTGGAACAGCCAACGGGAACTTTGCCATGTTGCTGCTCCTGCGGCAAGGGTAATCAGCAGTCCTGGAATGATGGACCGACGGCGGCTTTTGCCGGGACTGAGGGCATGAAGGCCGCTGATGATTCCTCTGGGTGTCAGGCCACTGTGACCGGCTTCTGCCACCATCAGCAGCGGAACAGCCAATCCCGCCGTCCCTGCAACTGCCTGATGCATGACCCGGTTTCCCAGTGCAGGCTTTTCGTCTGCCGGCAAATAACCTGCAGTCTCTTCAATGCTTCTGCGCACTTGTTCAACATGTTCCTGGCGAATGGACAGCCATCTGGCAACGCGCATAAAGAATGCCGTTTCTTCATCACCTTCATAATGATCGGCCATCATGATCCGATAAAGGTCTTCCAGCAACGTAAAGCGAAGCAGATTATGCTCCTGTTCATCCGGCGTGTCAAGAATCAGCCTGCACAGCTCTTCGCCAGATGTATCAGGCGAGATGATGAACTCAAGAACAGCATGGCGGTCACGATCTTTAAGATTGATGCCACTCAAAGCCCGATAAAATGCGACGATTTGAGCCGATTCTGGCCGCGGCTCTGCCAGTAGCATCAGCCCCAGAAGTTTTCCGTAAGCCATCCTGATTTCCTGCGGCATTGCACCCGGTTCCCGATGTTGTTTTTTTTTCATTTATATTCCCTCGTTTCCGTATTCGAGTGAACCAATCTGCGTCATTTCTGTCATTTCTAATGATTACATCCATATTGTACCTCATTCTGCCAAAAAGAACAAAGGGAGGATACTTTCTGAAATTGATGATTCAGACAAAGAACGCTGCAGGCGGAGAGTTCTCCACCTGCAGCGTTCTTATGTCAGGAGTTTCTGCATGATAGCAGGCCTGCATTGAAACCGGATTACATGGCTTCTATTTCTTTTTTCTCTTTATCGCTGAGAATTTTTTCCAGATCCAGCAATACAATGATTTTCTCATCCACTTTACCAATTCCTATGATATAGTCCCGATCTATGCCTGCGATGAGTTCCGGAGGACTCTCAATCTGACTCTCGTCCATTGTCAGCACTTGGGAAGCATCATCGACAATAAAACCCACCTGTTTCTCGTTCAGATTGATAATGATAATGCGCTGTTCCTCAAGCTCTCCCTCGAGAGGCAGGTCAAATCGCTTTTTAATACTGACAATCGGTACAATTTTCCCCCGAAGGTTGATGATTCCCTCCACAAAAGCAGGCGTGTTGGGAACGCTGGTAATGCTTTTGATCTCCGTGATCTCCTGAACATGGCTGATGGCGACACCGTACTCTTCCTGATTCAGCTTGAAAATAACGTATTGTTTTTCCATTTTAATCCTCCTTGATGTTTTTTTGCCGCACTAACCCTTAATAACCGCTTTTCCTTTTAACTGTCTCACAGGAATCACCAGGTCTTCCTGTTGCTTCATTACAAAGGCAATCTCCTTGTAGGCCATGGGAGCTTCCTCCCCCACATCCGTGAGCTGTTTCTTCCCCAGAACCACCTGCTGCACTGCCAATTCTTTCATTACCCTCTCTTTGGAAAAATTCTGTAATGCATCTTTCCGACTCATTGCCCGGCCTGCTCCATGGGAACAGGAGTTGAATGAGCTAACGTTCCCTCTGCCTGTGACCACATAGGAGCTACGCCCCATGGCTCCCGGTATCAATCCCCTTTCACCAGCATTGGCGCGGATGGCGCCTTTCCGATGAACCCAAACAGTGGTTCCCCCATGAACCTCCTGATTAACATCATTGTGATGAACATCAATGATGTCAATCACTTTTTCTTCAAACCGTTGGCCAGCCACAATCTGTAAAGCGGTCTGCAACATCTGCTGCCGACTCTCGCGGGCAAAAGCCTTCGCCAGTTCCATCCACCGGATATACGAGCGTCCTTCGTGGCTGTCTTCCGGTAAATAATCCAGTTGATGTGCTGTTGGCACACAACTCTGCCATTGTCGACGCTGCCTGCCTGCAACGGTATTGAAGTGACGGGCAATCTGATAGCCGAAATTTCTGGAACCAGAATGAATCATGAGGCAAATTCGATTTTCTTCATCTGACTGCAGCTCGATAAAATGATTTCCGCCGCCCAGGGTTCCCATCTGGTAATAGCCTCTTTCAATTTCTTTCCAAAGTATCCCTTGCTGCTTTTCTTCCGGATAGTCCCGTCGAAAATCATCCAATGCCTGCGCCTTCATTTTATCTTTATGATGACTGAATCCCTGGGGAATCTTTTGCATGATCGCTTCCACCCATTTGTGAACAGTCTGACGGGAGACGCCGTCCCACTGCAGATTGGTTTGGGCGAAAGCAACACCGCAGCCAATATCCACACCCACAGCGTTGGGAATAATCACATCCCGCGTTGCCAATATACCACCGATGGGCATACCAAACCCCTGGTGTGTATCCGGCATGAGCGCAATGTGATGATGTGCGAAGGGAAATCGGGACAGGTTCAATGCCTGTTGAAAACAGCCTTCTTCCAGTTCACTCTGGTCTGGCAGCCAGACCAGAATGGGGATGGGCAGCTGATCGCCCTGTAAATCCCGCTTAATTTCAAACATCGGAAGCACCTCTTTCAGGCAGCTACCCGCCACCCAGGGGTTTAAGCACTCGCAGGTGATCCCCTTCATGAAGCAGAAAAGTAGGATACTCCTTTTGCAGCAGGCGTCGCTCATTGACCCAAACGGCCACATTTCGCCCTGTCTGCTGTTGTTCAAGCACCTGAATCACAACAGCATTATCAACCGTTTCTACGGATTCTCCATTAACCACAATACGCATCGGTTTCCCTCACTTTTTACAAAGAACCATTTTCTAATGGCTCATTAGGCACTTGACGCTGTTGATCCGATATTCATCAGATGAAGTTCATCAGATAATATAAAATCCCGGCAGCAGACAACAGAAAGATGATGACCAGGTTAATGCGGTAATAGTCTTCCCGGCGTCTTTTGCGGGATTTATTGATGGCCAGTCCGCCAGCTGATAATACCAGCAAACCCACCATGAGGTAAAAGGCCCATCGAAAAACATCCTGATCCCACGTGGAACGCACCTGAATATCAAACATTTTGTCAAAAAATGTTTCGAATTCAGGTTTTGCCCGGTCAATGAGAAACAGCAAGGGTAACATTAATCCCCAGGAAATCATTCCAATCCACTGAATACTCCGCAGCCAGATATCGGGACCTTTGCGCCGTTCCCGATGGTCTGTTGTCGCATTCTGTTGATTTCGTCGATCGTGAATGGTTGGTTCCATGCCATCACCTGATTTCTGCTTTTCTTTTATTTTATGGAACCGACTGACTTTCGTCAAGAAAAAGCGTATACCGGGAAAGATATAAGCGGACAGTCAACCTGCCGGCCAACAGTCCGCTATTTCGTTCGTTTACTTTTTTTGCATGACTTGTGTCACTTCTCCAGAAGCCACCCCAGAGACAGTCGCTGCAAAGTTGTCTCTTTTGGACACCCTTGCTGATCCCATCCCATTTGCTCATAGTAGGTGCTGCGTGCTTTCTCGAAATCTTCCCGGCTCATCTGATGACCCTCCGAAGGACCTTCAGGCAGTGGTTCAAAGATCCTGTCAGGCAATTGATCATCTGCTGACGTGAATCCAGCTTTTACATTAAACCAGCGCATCATGTTAATACGTCTTTCACCAATTTCCATGAGCTCCTGAATCGAAGTGTCCCATCCGATTCCGGCGCTGCAGGCTTCCACAAGATCAGCCGGCCCGTAAAGCTGCCAGGCTGGTCCCCAGGCAAACTGGCATAGGCACAGGGTGTCCATCATCGAGTAAAACCGCTGACCGGCAGTGGCAAACCGAACTTTATTTTCGTCAAGTGAAAATTGATCATCGTAAAGAAGGTTAATCCCCAGCATTCCCAGCCACACCTGTTCTTTGGCATCCGGCGGCATGGTGAGGAATGGATCATGTTCACAGGACTGGTGATCTGCACCAAAGTTATTTACTGCATACATGAGGCCCACAGCAGGTTTGTACTGAGGCATATGCGCCGGCAGTTCCTGTTTTTTCACACTGATGCTTAATGGTATGGCTTCAGGACCCAGTTTTTCTGCCATTCGGTAACTGCCTTCAGCCATCATGTCACCAAATCCCTGACGCAGCGAAATCTTTTCGATTAATTCCTTAAAGACCGAACCATCGCCAAACTTGAGGATCATGCCGTCGGTGTCTTTGGTGGTGAGCAGTCCCTTTTCAAAGCACTCCATGGCAAAGGCAATGGTAGCACCGCACGAGATGGTGTCCACACCATACATATTACAGTACTGATTGGCAATGGCAATATCTTCAAGGCTGTCGTTACCACAGTATGACCCAAAGGTGGCACAGGTTTCATACTCTGGCCCGCCATAGAAGGGATCAACCTTTCCCTCCACCTCAACCACACGTTTGCACCGAATGGCACAGGCAAAGCAGGTATCTCTTTCTTTCAGAATGGTTTTTGCCATGGTGGTGCCGGTGATTTTCTTGGCTTTTTCGAAAAAATGGCCTGATTTGAAATTTCGCGTGGCCAAAAAACCGTCCCGGTTGGTGGCGTTGAGTTCTCCATCGGTACCAAATAATCCCAGTGCTTCAATTCCTTCATTTTCTTTGATGCGATCTCTTACATTTCCTGTGAGTTTACGAAAGCTTTCCTGATCCGCCGCCTTTCGAGCTTTACCCTTTTTTACCACCACAGCCTTCAGTAACTTGGAGCCCATGACAGCTCCGGTTCCGTTTCTGCCGTTGGCCCGGTTGCTCATGTTCATGACGGAAGCATATTTCACTAAATTTTCTCCGGCGGGACCGATTTGTGCGATTTCAATATTTTCATCCTGCAGTTCATCTTTAATCACTTTTTCTGCCTCACCTGTGACTTTTCCCCAGGCGCCGGCGGCATCCCGTAAACTGACATCATCACCGTCAATATAGAGATACACTGGTTTTACTGCCTTTCCTCTAAACACAACTGCGTCATACCCGTTGATTTTTAAGTGAGCCGGAAAAAAGCCGCCAGACTGACTGTCGCCGATGGTACCTGTTAAGGGACTTTTTGTGGTGATCACCAGGCGGCTTTGGCCGCTGATGGGCAGCCCCGTCAGTACCGACACTGAAAAAATCAGCATGTTCTCAGGGGCCAGGGGGTCGATATTGGGCTCCATCTCCTGTAGTGCCAGGTACAATCCCAGGGTTGAACCACCAGGATACAACCGGTAAATGTCTCCCGGCAGGGTGCGGGTGGTGATGGTGCCTTCTGTCAGGTTCACATCCAAAATTTTTGCATCAGGAAATACACTCATGTTGACCTTCCCTCTCTTTCTCTTGTTTTTTTGATGATTCAATGGCATGAAATTTTCACGTGTGTGTCTTTTCAAAAAGCGTGTCACTGCCATTATTCGACATAAATCTGAAAGTTCCTGCTATTCCCGTGAAATTTCATCGAAAAATGTTGTTTTTTTCCAAAAGCATCTACAAGGCTGCTGCCGAGGTTGAAGACGAAGGGTTTTAGCCAGGGCGGCTGCTTTTGTTTTCTCGCAAGGTTCTCTCATGTGCTTGCATGTGGTAGAATGAGTTTGCAATGACATACCGTGTTTTGAGTCTGCGATGAAATGAGGTGTTGATGGATGAAATCATTAAAAGACTATTTGCTGGGAATCGGTGCCGTAGGCGGTGCACTGCTCTCTTCTATGTGCTGAGTGATTCCACTGATCATTGTGTCACTCGGGCTTAGTGGCATCGGTTTATCTTATGTGGCAATATTGGCGCCCTATCAGCGGATGTTTCAGGTATTCGCAATCGCTATGCTGATGTGGGCTCACTACCGTATGGAAAAACAGGTGATGAGCCGACGGAGGGTCATGTTTATTTGGGCTGCCACCGTCATGGTGGTGATTCTCACTGTTTCACCGCTTTTAACCCGCTTGCTTTTTTAATTCGAGCAGCGTCACCATCTCCCATAAGGCACCTTCGTTATTGGAGCAGGTAATGTGCATTGCCTGCTCTTTGGCTGTGGTGACAGCGTTTTCTGTCGCGAACCCAAACCCTGCCATGGTAATCATACTTACATCATTTTCGTGATCTCCAATGGCAGCCACATTTCCCATTTCCAGATTCAGATGACGGCACAGCCAAGCCAGAGCATTTCCCTTGGTGGTGTGTCTGTCAAGTATTTCCAGATTATCATGTCCTGAACGGGTCAGGAAAAGGTTGGGAATTTTTTCCAGCTGCTGTCTTTTGATTTTAAGCGCTTCTTCATCTGGAGAGATCACAATCAGGTTGGCCAGTTGCCCGCCATTCTGTAAAAAAGCAGCATAATTCACCTTCCGATGAAGGCCTGAGAGCAAAACCGTGTCAACAGCATGGAAGGCTGCCTGTTGTCTGGATTTCAGGCTTCTTCGTTCAAAGTTGAAGATGTTTTTCATCCGCTGCCAGCGGCTTTTGACATAGGTGTAGTGATCGTCTGAACCATGATAATAGAGGTGAGGCGGTGTTTCAAGTGCCTGAATGACTTGAATCAAGGTCTCGTGACGCAGGTAACTGGTATGCAGCACATTCCCTTTGGGATCTCGAATGACAGCGCCATTGTTGGTTATAAGCCAGCAGGGAATTGCCAGCTGAGTCAGATAGGGTTTCACCGTCTGATAAGGGCGCCCTGTACAGAGGACCACCTGGATGCCCTGATCATGAGCTCCCTGTAAGGCCAGGCAATTTTTTTCGGTCAGACGTTTATAGTCATCCAGCAACGTACCATCCATGTCTGTTGCCAGCAACTGTACCTTCATAAAATTCCTCCTTTGCGGGTGACATCTTGAAATAGCTTGTAAGTCGATGATTTTATTATACCAGATATGTGTTTATCCTGTTGCAAATCAGTGTATAATAAAGCTGAAGTGATTATTGCAACCACTGAATAATGCAACTACTGAACAGGAGGATGAAATATGTTATCAAAAAAGCTTTTGAAAGAGATGAATGATCAGATCAAGCACGAAATGTTTTCTGCCAATTATTACTTGGCCATGTCTGCCTGGTGTCATGATCAGAACCTGCCGGGTTTCGCCCATTTTTTCAAGGTGCAGGCCCAGGAAGAAAACATGCATGCCATGAAGTTTTTTAATTTTATTGATGAACTTGGCCAGCGAGTGGTGATTCAGGGGCTGGATGAACCCACCAACGAGTTCGAGTCAATTCAGGCTGTTTTTGAAGCCGCCTTTGAACATGAACAATTCGTCACCAAACGCATTCACTTTCTCATGGAGATGGCCCTGGCGGATAAAGACTATCCTGCCGTATCTTTCCTAAACTGGTTTGTTGACGAGCAGGTGGAAGAGGAAGACACCATGCGCAGCATTATTGACAAAATCAAAATGGTGGGTGCCAAGGGTCACATCCTTTATCTTCTGGATAAAGAAATGGCTGCCCGAACAGAATAAGCTGCCTGATCATCGCTTGTATATAATGTGCATTTTAAAGCCGATTTCCTCACTGGAAATCGGCTTTTTATTCATGATAGGTCGCCGCCATGGCTGCTTTTTGCTGATGGCTCAGACGACGTATCTGGTATTCTCTTTTAAGTGCTGCACTTTTATCAGACACTGCCTCCGCATAGGCGAGCCGAACCGGCAGACGGCTGCGGGTGTACCGGGCACCCCGGCCGCTTTGATGTACTTTCAGGCGCTTTTCCAGATTGCTTGTCCAGCCGGTATAGTAGCTCCCGTCGGCGCAATAAAGCAGATAAACAGTTGGCATATCACCACTCCTTTTGCTGAGTTTCATTGCCAGCTCCCAGGCATTTTCCATTTCTTCATGCAAAACAACTTGACTGTTTCTGAAAATTTACATTATAATGCTATTATTCATTTTGAGGAGTGTTGCACATGACCATTAAAGTTGCCAAATTCGGCGGCAGTTCTCTGGCAGATGCCGGCCAATACCAAAAAGTACGTTCCATTGTCTTGTCAGATGACACCCGAAAATTCATCGTCCCATCTGCGCCGGGCAAGCGCCATCGGGAAGATATTAAAATTACCGATCTCTTATATTTATGCCACGCCCAAGTCTCTCACCGGGTTCCTTTCGGCGAAATATTTCGCATTATAGCCGACAGATACCTGCAAATCGCCCGTGAACTGGCCATTGATTTTGACATGAAACAGGTGTTGGACGATACCCGGGAACAGATCAGTGCAGGCGCCAATCTTGATTATGTGGTCAGTCGGGGAGAATACTTGAACGGTCTTCTGCTGGCCCACTTTCTGGAATGTGATTTTTTGGACGCCGCAACTGTCATTCGCTTCAAAGCCGACCATTCTGTGGATGCTGAAGCAACTGCATCAGCCATGGATACGGCGGTTGCCGGCAAATCCAGAGTGGTAATCCCCGGCTTCTACGGAGCACTGCCTGATGGTTCCATTAAAATTTTCCCAAGGGGCGGCTCTGATATTACCGGCGCAGTCGTGGCACGAGCTGTTGGCGCTTCCATTTATGAGAACTGGACCGATGTTTCCGGCTTTCTTGTCACCGACCCCGGTATTGTTCCGGAATCACAACCCATTCATACCATCACCTACCGGGAGCTGCGGGAACTCTCCTATATGGGGGCTCAAGTGCTCCATGAAGAAACCATTTTCCCGGTGCTTGAGGCCGGCATTCCCATCAATATCAAAAATACCAATGAACCTGAAAATCCAGGCACCATGATTGTCAGCTATGCAGACGCGGTGACACCCCGGGGCACCATCACTGGCATCGCCGGTCGAAAAGATTTTACCGTTATCGCCATCGAAAAAAATCTAATGAAAAGAGAAATGGGTTTTGTGCGGCGGTTGCTCACGATTTTGGAACAGCTTCAGATACGCTTTGAACATATGCCTTCGGGTATCGACACGTTGTCACTGGTGATTCCCAGCAGTGAACTGAATGGAAAACTGGACCAGTTGCTGGAAGAAATTCATTTGCAATGTCAGCCTGATTTGCTTGAGGTGTACCCTCACATGGCCCTCATCGCCACTGTGGGTCATGGAATGGCCTATACTCCCGGTATTTCTTCAAGACTTTTTACAGCTCTTTACAACGCCGGCATCAATGTCCGTATGATTGATCAGGGTTCCAGCGAAATTAACATAATTGTGGGCGTTGAAAATAAAGACTTTGAAAAGGCTGTTTCGGCGATCTATCGTGCTTTTTTCAGCACCTCCGCATAAAAGTGTCTACATAAAATAAAATTAATTGATTGAACCCCCCGTGCTGCTGGGTATTTATGGGATAATCAGCACGTTATCCACCATCAATCAGACAAAACGGAGGGATCTTATGAGCGCTAATCCTGAAAAAACAGCTTTCTTAAAGGATATTCGCAGTATTCGCACCTACAAAGACACACCCATTGATGAGGAAGTTCTGAAGGATCTGGTGGATGCTGCACGGATGGCCCCTACTGCCAGAAACATTCAGCCCTGGGAGTTTGTGGTGATCACCGATCGGGAAGTTCTGACACAACTTGCTGAAGTTCACATCAATGGCCGTTTTCTGAAAGATGCACCGGCTGCCATTGTTGTTCTCTGTCGCCGAGAAACCGACTATTTCATTGAGGACGGATCTGCTGCCACACAGAATATTATCGTGGCCGCACGCCTCTATGACCTTAAAAGTTGCTGGATCGGGGGTTGCAAGGGCCCCTATTACGAAAATGATGATATCGCCATGTGCGAAGGTGTTCCCTGCAAAATTCCTCCCATGTATGACGACCTTTGTTCCAAACTGAAAGAAATTGTGAAAGCCCCTATTGAAATGGAACTTATTTCCATCGTCTCTCTGGGCTATAGCGACGAACATTTTGTGGCAGAGAAACGGGAATTGGAAGAAGTGCTTCATTGGAACCACTTTAATCAGTAGTGCTTCATTCGTCTACCGACCCTTTCAAAAACACCTGGCGGCCGCCAGGTGTTTTTTACTTGTTTTTTTCTGTAAACCCCAGTTCCACCAGTACTTTTTTCAGATATTCCATATCCATGGGCTTCGGGACGAAGGCCTGACAACCCAGGTCAAATGCGTTAGAGGCTGTTTGTTTTTCGTCCAGCGCAGTGGTCATAATGATGGTTGCCTGCTGATCTTCTTCAATCTGTCTTTTTTTTCAAGATCGCGAATGATTTTCAGGACTTTAAGGCCATCGAGTTTGGGCATCATGATATCCAGACAAATTAAATCATAAGGCTCGCCTTCTTCCCAGGCCATCAGAAATGCATCCACTGTTTCGATTCCATCAGCTGTCAAATCGCATTCCCCGAAACACTTCAGAAAATGCTGCATGTACACACGGCTTCCCAAATCATCCTCTGCGATGAGAATTCTCACGATTATCCCTTCTTTCCACACTTCTCTTTAACCCATTTATCCTTTGCCGTCTTCATTCATGGGCTGTTTCATTTTTTCAAGCATCCAATGAACACGTTTCATCAGAATTTCCTTGACATCTTTCCGACAATCTTCCAGCTTCCAACGATACATGGTTGATTCCATCTGCCCCAAGAGCATTTCTGCATAGTCAGAAGGCTCCTGTTCAGAATTGAAAAGACCCTGGTCAACGCCCTGCGTCACCAGTTTTGTCATCAAATGATGCCTTTGTCTCATAATCGTCTCCATCAAGGCCATTGCTTCCGGATCATACCGATAGACATCGAAAGAAAACAACACGGTGATCACCTGCGGGTAATTTTGATAATAGGTGATGTGGGATTCCATCAGATAGACGATCGCCTGATCAGGGGCATACGCATGCTGATAAATCGCGTTCTCCAGAGCCTTGTCGAAGGCACTGAAACGTGCGAGAATTGTCAACACAATTTCTTGTTTGTTCTTAAACTGGCGATACACCGCAGGTTCTGTAATGCCTTGTTGATTGGCGATTTCTTTCATTGTTAACCCATTGATGCCTCCCTGGTCAAGAATATCAATGGCATTGATAATGATTTTTTCTTTGCGTGTTAAATAAGATTTCGGCATGATTCATCCCGCCTTCATTTCGTTAGTAATAACTAACATCATTGTATGAAGTCTTTTCTCTTTTGTCAATCCCTTTCACTTCTAAGGAAACCTTTCCGTGAATAAGTTTCCAATTGGAAAGGTGCACTAACGCACAGAAAACTGCCGAAAAATAAAGTTCGCGGCAGTTTTTGCAGAAATGCTGTTGAGTTGACTCAAGCTGTTTTGATTAATCTGATGGTTCTTTTTCAAGGCGCTGCTTCATACGTACTAATTGATCTTCAGAGGTTTCTGTCAGAAAGGCAATCTCTTCCAGGTTTAGATGTGGGTTTTTTAATATGTGATACAGAATTTCATCCTGGCAGGCAGACATCGGCTTCACTCCTTAGACGCTCTCAACTCTGGTGGGCTCCGTATAACTTTATGATAGTAAAATATCGGATTTTCCACCCAATGTCCAGTGAACGAAGGATAAATAGGGCGTTATTCCCACATCACAAGCCCCTTTTCCCGCCTCATTCGTACTTTCCATATAATTATCAGTGATGATCAGGCTTTGATATGGGGATTTCTAATCATATGAACATAGTTCAACACCATCGTCATTTCTTCTTTACTAAAGGTACAAATGGAGCCAATGATATTTTGAACCTGGGGATCAAAAAGAATATCCCTCATTTCAGGTGTGATGGCACCGATCATTTCTTCCACTTCTTCCTGCTCCAAAATCAGGTAACAAACTGATATACCCAGTGTCTCGCTGATCTTTTCGATGGTATCCAAAGATGCCTGCACTTTACCATTTTCAAGATGTGCCACCATGGCTGTGGAGATTCCGGCGGCTTCTGCCAGTTGCTGTTGTGTCATGGTACGATCTTTTCGGGCAGCACGCAGTTTTTCCCCGACAATGCTCTGTTTGCGCTTGTTTCCCACAAAGAGACTGATAGGTACCTGGAACACTTCTGTGATGGATCTCAGGGCAGAAAAAGACGCAATTTTTTCTCCCCGCTCCACCTCGCTCAAATACGTTGCCGAAAGTTCTGTCAAGGTGGCCAACTGCTCCAGGCTGAACCCCTGTTTTTTTCGCAGTGCGCGAATCTTAACCCCTGTATTGCCCACAGCCAGCTGTTTCCAACTGGGAATTTCATCATCGCTGATTTCAAGCGCCGTCACCATACGGCTGAAGGTACTGGGCGTCAGTTCTTTTTCGCCTCTTTCCAGTTCCTGCCATTGTTTCAATGGAACACGAAGGTGGTCGGCCATCTCACGCTGACTCATTTTTCTTATATTCCTGATTTTTGCCAGTGCCGCTGAATTGATCATTGGATCCACCCTTTCAAGTGCATCTGTCATATGGGCAGATGGTTTCATGATTATATTCTAACATAAAAACAGGAACGCCTGTCAGGCTCATGGAATTAAATGGGTATAAAATTAATGAATATGGATTGCTTTTATTTTAACATTCGGTTATGATGTTATCATAGCATATAAAAATTATATTGTCAGCGTATTTACCTTCCTGATTGTTTTTTTTAGCCGCTTTCGTGAAAACGTTTCCATCTCCATGTGTATTCTCAGCGTAGTATTTGATCAGTCCATTGCCGGATGAAGATGCTTTGCTTCCCTTTCTTTCATCTGGAAATGCTGAAATATGTATAAACAAAAAAATCTCAAATGACAAAGGAGGATTTACCATGTTATTTAGCAACAAAAAACTCATTCTGTTTCTGGCATTAATGCTCTCGCTCATTCTTTTCACAGGATGTGGTTCTCCGGCACCCGCTCCGGCACCTGCAGAAGAGCCGGCTCCGGCTGAAGAACCAGCCCCGGCAGAAGCACCTGAGGAAGAGCCCGAAGTTACACTTGACCCCGCAGAAGTCATTGCTGCTCACACAAGCAGTTATTTTGAGAGTATCCCAGATAACCTGAACATGATTCCCGTTGCAGATGTGCTGCAGTTGATGGAAGACAACCCCGACGCCATTGTGCTGGTGGATATGCGTGCGGCCGAAGACTACGAAGCCGGCCACCTTCCAGGTGCTGTCCACATTCCTTTCCCTGAGTTTGCCAATCAAATGAATCGCTTGTCCACCACACGTCAAATTATTGTTTATTGCTACAGTGGACAGAATTCAGCGCAAGGCGTCGCCGCTTTAAAGCTTCTTGGTTACAACGCCATCTCCATGCAGGGTGGCATGAACTTCGGCTGGGCGCCATTGGATCTGGGTGAAGATACATTGGAAACTGAAGCCAGTGAACTGGGTGACGCGCGGGACATGAATCTGGACGATGAACAAGAAATTCTGTTCGATGCCATCAGCACTTACTTTGCTGCCGGCAACAACCACATCATTCCGCCACAGGATCTTTTCGATTTAATTGACAGTACACCCGATGCCATCACCGTACTGGATATCCGGGCAGAAGATGATTTTGACACAGGTCATATTGAGGGTGCTGTCAATGTTCCTTTCCGGAACGTTGGTGAGCGTCTGAGTGAAATCAGCAAAGTGCGTCCCATCTATGTCACCTGCTATTCTGGCCAGACGGCTGGCCAGACCCATCTGCTGCTAAGACTTAACGGCTACAACAGCTTTACTCTAAACCGCGGCATGGCAGGCTGGACCAACGCCGAAATGCCCGTCGTTACCGAATAACCCTCACCGCTACCATGAGGACGCCCTTCTGATATCATTAATGATTTGGAAGGGCTCCCTTTTCATTCCTCACGACATCACAAATCTGCTGAACCAGATATTTTTTTATAAATATTCGTTCAACTTTTTTATTTTCCTTGTGTTGGTGCCATACATCCGGTAAAATAATGTCAACACACTGATATTATATGAAACAAAATGATGTGCTGACATCGCGACGAATATCAACAATGGAGGTGATGTTATGGCAGATAAATCCCTGAAACTCTATGAAAACAGATGGGTCAGTGCCCTCCTGATGACTGTTCTTTCTGTGGCGGTTCTGGCGGGAGTACATACGCTTACCACCGGCAGTGGGCCAAAAGAGCCCACCACGCCTGTTTCCATCGCACCCACAGATAGCAGCAGCTGCATCGCATGCCATACAGATGCAACGGTCATCGAAACCATGGCGGTCATGGCAGAGGACGGCGGTCACGGCGGCGAAGGCGGCTGAGGTGTTGCCGGGCCTCAGTTGACGGCCACAGACATGTTTCTGGTTTCCACAGATTTTACAACCTCAACCCACGGCGAACTGGGATGTATCACCTGCCACGGTGGTGACAATGTGATGGACAAGGATGCCGCGCACACTGGCATGCAGCCTTATCCGTCCCGTGACCTGCAGGGAATCTGTTATCAGTGCCACGCCGGCGTGACCGATACCTTTGCCGATTCCATCCACTACAACCTTCATGGTATGCAAAACGGACTCATGGCATTTTCCCATGACAGCCTTCTTTCGGATTCACCTCATCATGATGAAATTTTTGATAAGAACTGCATTGCCTGCCATGCAACCTGTGGCGATTGTCATGTGAGCCGGCCCAAGGTATTCACCGGCGGCCTCATCGATCAGCATAATTTCTTTGGAACCCCTCCCATGGATCAAACCTGCTTCGGATGTCACGGTGCCCGAAATGCCGGCGAGTTCATGGGGACAGTTGGTTTTCGGGGAGACGTTCACTTTGAAATGGGGATGACTTGCATGGACTGCCATCCTGTCAACAACTTCCATGGTACCGGGGAAGTGAATGACAGCATGTGGACGAAGTCTGAACTTCCCAGCTGCTATGACTGCCATGATGATCAGCGACCCGGACAATCTGAACTACAGGTGCATAACATTCACGGTGATTCTTTGTCATGCCAGGTTTGCCATGCTCAGGCCAATAACAACTGCTTTGAATGTCACGTGGAATACAACGAAGACCAGACCGGACTGGGAAGCACCTCAACGGTTCGTCTGATGTTCCGTATTGGCAAGAATCCCATTCAGTCAGAATCTCGCCCCTACGAATACGTCACCTTGCGGCATATCCCCACTTATGTGGATTCGTTTGAAGTCGTGGGACCAGACCTGCTTCCCAATTATGATGACATCAGCAACTGGAAATATTCCCCCACTCACAACATTCAGCGCATCACTTTCCAGAACGAATCGTGTGACGCATGCCACGGCAACGAGAAGATTTTCCTGCGGGAAGAAGATTTGCTGGAGTCTGACAGCAAGGCAAATTGGAACCTGATTCCAGTCGTTCCTCAATAGAAAATCACATCGTCAATTCCATCTGAGCGTTTATGAATCACCTGAAAAAGGGAGAGCAATCTCCCTTTTTCATCGCATTAAAGATGCTTATGGACTGAAGGAGGCCTCCCATGACTTTCAATCGTATCAAACGCTGGTTGTTCAGCCTGCGATTTGGCATTTTTCTCTTTATTATAATGGCCATCTATGTCACCTTCGGAACCCTATTGCCCCAAGACCTTCCGCCTGGCCATTACCTGGACAGCTACCGTCTTGGAAGTCTCATTATTGCTCTGGGATTCCATCAAACCTACAGTTCCTGGATTTTCAGAGTGATTATGGTCATGTTCTTAATCAATCTGGCGGGATGTACCCTGAAAATGATTCCGTCACAACAACGACGCTATCGACAGGACTATTTCCCATCTCCCAAACCGGATGCAGAGAACCTGTGGCGGGATGACATTACTTCTGATGAGTTGCTGGACCTGCTTCGTCGCAAAAAGTATCACATCTCCGAAATTCTCCATGAACCCGGAACTTACCATGCCACTCGCAACCGTTGGGGTGTTTTTGCCTCCACCATCACCCACGCAGGCATCATCACCATTATTCTGGGCAGTTTTATTGGGAACTATTTTGCTCAGGAAGGATTTTTCAACTTGATGCCCGGAGAAACTGCCACTTTTCATCAGGAAGGTTTTTCAGTTCAGCTTCAGGACTTCTACATGTCCTTCAGAGAAGACGGATCAACCGAGCAATACTATAGCGATCTGTTAATCCTGGAAAATGACGCTCCTGTCGGTTCAGAAACCATCTGGGTCAACCGTCCCCTGCGTCACCGGGGCATGATGCTTTATCAAAGCAGTTTTGGCTGGGCCAGTCGTCTGCAGATTAAAGAAATTGAAACCAATGAGGTAGTCTTCAATCAGTTCTTACGTAATGACGAAACCACTTTTTTTCAGCCTGCACATCTGACGGTGCATCTTTTTGGATATTTCCCGGAGTTTCAGCTGGGTCATCAGGGAATGCCTGTCACATTGTCCCAAGAAGAGCGCAATCCCCATTATGCCGTGGTCCTCTATCATTTTGGTGAGTTTGTTGACTCTTTTATCATGAATCCCTCTCAGCGATTTACCTACCAGGGTTATGAAATTGGTTTTGCAGAAAGCGTATTATACACCGGCATTATTTATCGAAAAGACTTTGGTTACTATGCAGTGCTGGCCGGCTGTTTGCTGCTGATGGCGGGTCTTCTGATGGCTTTTTACTTCTATCCCAAGTATATCCTTGTTCGTCAGGGGGAACTTTACGCCATTTCGCGACAAAATGCCTGGGGCTTCTCCATGTGGTTGAAGCGAATCCTCCAACAACTGAAAGAGAAAGAAGGAGAACGTTCATGAATTTAATCGCTGTAGAAGAAATGTTGTTTACCATCGCCTTTGTGTTGTACATTGCTGCATCTCTCAGTTTTTTTGCTTTCCTGGCATCTTCCAAAGCCCGGGCCGGCCAATTGGGCGTTTATGCCGCTCTATCGGGATTTCTCATTCACACACTGGCCATGGGCGCCCGCATTCTTGAATCTGGCCGTCTGCCTTTCAGTAACCAGTATGAATTCGCCAACAGCTTTACCTGGGGCATTGTTCTTTGTTATTTGGCGATTCATTTCTACTATCGATTTACCGCAGTGGGTGCCTTTGTCATGCCTTTGGCATTTCTAATGATGGGATATGCCTCTTTACTGCCCCGTCATGTGCGCCCGCTAATGCCGGCATTGCAGAGCCGCTGGCTCACCGTCCACGTTGGCACCGCCGTGCTGTCTTATGGTGCTTTTGCTGTGGCCGCAGGTTTGTCTCTCATCTATCTCATTTCAGGCCGCAAGGAAGGTGCTCATAAGAGGCGCCTGCTCCCTGATCTGGATGCCTGCGATTTTCTCAGTTACCGGATTATCGCTTTTGGGTACCTGATGCTTACACTGGTCATTGTCACCGGAGCCATCTGGGCCCGCAGTGCCTGGTCTCGTTACTGGGGGTGGGATCCGAAGGAAACCTGGTCTCTCATTACCTGGATCATCTACTCTGCCTATCTTCATTTACGGTTTAACCGGGGCTGGAAGGGAAAACCAGCCGCCTGGTTTTCTGTCATTGGTTTCATCGCCGTTATTTTTACCTTTATTGGGGTGAATACGCTTTTGCCTGGAATTCACAGTTACCGCTGAAGAAGCATTTTACTGTTACCGAAACGAAACCCCCGGCTTCCAGATGGAGGCCGGGGGTTTCAGTCGCTTGTTTAATGATTATTCAACTTTGGAAAGAGCATCTTCAATGGCTTCCAGAAGTCCTTCACTGGAACCAGTGGCACCGGAGACCGCATCCACATCGGTGGACTGGTTTTCCAGAACGGCTTCTATAACAGCATCAAAGGCGCCGTCAGACAAGCCCGGGGTGTCTGCTGATTCGACCACTTCGATGGACTGAATAACCCCATCCAGAACAGTCACCTCAACAACCACATCGTCTGCATATCCCTGTCCTGTACCTGATACTGTCTGCGGGGTTGCCGCAGGTGCCTCTTCTGTGGCTCCTGATCCACCGCAAGCAGTCAATACTCCCATGGTAAGCACTGCAACCATCATCAGTATCAGTGCACCTTTCATTTGCTTCTTACTCATAATACGCCTCCTTCATATTTATCAACAATTGATTGACCACTCTGGTATTACCTTCATCATTATACCCGCTTCCATCAATTTAAACAAGTGGATGCAACAGACACGGGACATTTGTGCCATGCCTGTTGCATTTTCTTGTATCATCCATCCTCTTTTATCCCTGATCTTCAATCATTTTTTCACTGTCTGCTTTTTTTCGAAGATAGGCGTTCATTTGGGATTTTGATAAAAAGTGATATTTGTCCCTATCTCTCAGTAAATGATTTTTACCGATCTTCATCTTTTCCAGCCCGATGTTTTAACCAAAAAGCTGCCGCCTCTGTTCGATTGGTTACGTTTATTTTTTTCATGATTTTTGTAATCAGATTACGCACTGTCTTTTCTGCTAAAAAAAGACTTTCTCCAATTTCTTTATTGGTTTTCCCCTGACTAATCAGGTTCAAAACCATCTGTTCCCGATCAATCAACTGGCCAATCAGCGGATCTCTGGATGTGGACAGCATGGTATTTCCCACTGATGGGTCCATCACCATCAGACTGTTTAAGACGTTATGAATCGCCTGAATGATGGAGCGTCCGTCCACATTTTTCAACAAGTATCCGTCAGCACCATTACGCAGGCTTTCCTGAACCATATAATCCTCTGCAAAAGCTGTCAGAATCAACACTTTTGTACCTGGGAGCATTCGTTTCATTTCTCTGACACCTTCAGCTCCATAGCCATCGGGCAGTTTCATGTCAAGCAGTATCAGGTCAGGTGTGATCGATGACAACAGCTGGTAGGCTTCAGACAACGATGCTGCCTCTGCGCAGACTTTCAGTTCAGGATCATTGTCAATTAAACCTTTGAGCCCCATTCGTACAATGTTATGATCGTCCACCAGCATGATCTGACTGATGTCCTTTTTCATTTTATCGCTCCTCCCAGGGAACCATGATGGTTACATAGGTGTGTGATTGCCGACGTTCAAAATGAATGGTGGCATTCATTTTTTCAGCCCTTTCTTTCATGGATCGTATTCCAAATCCCTGAAAAGAATCAGATGTCAACGAAATACCGATGCCATTGTCTTCAATGCGTATCACCAGTTCTTCAAGGTTTGAGGTGGCTGTCAGTCGAACATGACTCGCCTGGGCATGCTTTTGAATATTCAGCAGCGCTTCCTGTACGATGTAGTAAAGCTGGGCATTTTTCTCGGCAGAGAGTTTTCCCAGCACCATTGGTGGAACGTGATACTCAAAATCCAGTTTTGCCTGAGATTGCATTCGAAAGCGATCCACCAGATGCTGCAGGTTTTCCTGAAAGTCCTCCATAACGAGGCTGCTCTCAGAAAAACTCTTCAGGAACGCCCGGGCTTCTCCAATGGTTGCATTCAACTCATCTTTGAGTACCAACAGCCCTTCTTCATAGGTGGCCGGTTCTTTACCCAGCATATTTTCAATATAGATTCCTGCCCCAAAAAGACGTTGGATAATCTGATCATGCACCATTCGAGTGGTTTTCTTTCGTTCCTGCAGCAAAAGCTGTCGCTGCGCATACTCATTAAGACGTTCCTGCATTTCCCAGCAGAAAGAATCAAACAACCGTATGGTCAATATGGTAATTCCGATGGCCGAACCCGCCCGCAGCAGCTCAATTGGAAGCCTGGATGTCATAATAATGGTTTCCACCGCCGTGACATTTTGATAAGAACCTGTCATTTGTGGTGTTAAGAGCCCCGCTGTGATCCCATAGACAATGAACAGAACGCCGGCAACACTATAGAGCCGGGCATAGACCGGTAACTTGAGTAACCGCAACTGACGCCCACTGAGATAATAGGCCACACCCGACAGCAGTGCCCCAGGGAATCCCATGAAGTAGCGGGTAAGGTGGTTAAATAAAGTGATGTGACGGTATACCTGCACCGGAGCACCATAGTATCTCCCAAGGTAGAAAAAACACCAGAGGGTAAAGATCATCGCTGGAATCCAAATATGCAGATTTAAGTATTTCAGGCGTTCCCGCACCAACAGGGCTATGGCAAAGCTGAGTAAGAATGCATAGGAAGCACCATTAACAAAGGTCTCGACCAGGTACAGTCCCGAATCAATCTCCTGATAAACACCCATGACCCGCAACATGATTATCCATTCGGAAATACCATGAAGCACCCCGAAAAAACCCAGCAAGTGGATACATCGCATCAGTGGAAATTCACTGCTATGCCTTAACTTCTGTTGTAATGATGAAGTTCCCAGAGTAAAAAAGGCCAAGCCATAAAAGAAAAAAAGCCAAATATACGAATGGGAATTGATCAGCACAAACACGTCTCCTCCCGACGGATCGATTCAGTGTGGTCTGCTCCTTGCCCAAGTCTGGTTTCTAATCATCACCACACTATCATTTTAACAGATTTCAACTGGTTTTTCGATGAATTTCTCTCAGGTTTACGTCATCGGCAGAAACAGACCCTCTCTCATGGAGCATCAGGTGATTCATTCATCATTTTACGAACCCGCTGTTCATCCCGATAGAGAATGGGGGCAGAGGAAAAAAACTGTCCTTCTTCAAAGGCTTTTCGTTCCATGTTCATCAACTCATGGGTAATTTGGGTCATATTGCGAGGCGTTTCTGGCGGCAGGACAAATGCATCGTCTCCCAGTGTATGCCTTCGGTAATACACATAGCTTTTCCAAAGACGCTGTTTGATCCGGCTCACTTTTGAAGGTTGTCTTAAAATCGCCTGTATTTGCATTTTGAGTTCTTCTGAATGCCCAGGGAAAAAACCCTTGGGCAGTGCTGCCAGATCTTTCCCGATCTGTCGGGCGGCTGGTTCGTCCAGCTCCTGACACAAAAACTTGACAGTATACCACAAATTATACAATTCCTGCTTCGAAGTCACCTCTTGCCTTCCCACCCAAACAAACGCATGCAGCCTTCTGCGCCAATCCCACCAACGCAGTGGGCTTTCGAGATCAATGGCTGGAATAAGAAAAAAACCTTCCTCAAGGAGCAGCGCCCCCAAAACGCCCGGGGGGTGTCCCAGTCTTTGGTTTTTAAGGCTTGTGCGGTAAACACCACAGGTAGGGCTGCCCTCCATAAAAACATACCCAACGGCTCCGGCTGATCGCAAAATCTCCAGCGATTGGAGACAAGCCTGTTTGACAGCATCTGTCACGTCCTGTCCTCTGCGATTCAGCACACGCGCTTTTCCAGCCCATACATCGTGCCCATTGCCTCCCGAAAGTCGAATGGGATCTCTGGGGACACCCAGGCCTGCCGCCACTTCAGGACAGACAGGATGCCAGATGAAATCACCCTGCTCCCTGTTCAACAGCTGGATTCGATCCCACCCTTTCCGGTTATATCTGTAGGGCGCCCCAAAATTACATCCACTCACTCCCAAAACCACTTTATCCTGCAGAATGAACTTCATGACCATCAGCTCCATTTCTGATCATTTATATTTCAATAGTTTTCGCTGTCTCTGGCCTTTCCTTGGGCTTATACCCATTACATGGTTAAATATGCAAAAACCCGCCATAGTGGCAGGTTTCAGGCTGTTGCGAAGTGTCATATGCTTTAGCCGCATGTAGCAGGTCATTGTAATGTCAGGATGCCGATGCTACCGTGTCAACATGGTACCAATCCCATCGTTGGTAAAAATTTCAAGCAGTAGCGCGTGTGGTTTATTACCGTTGATCATGTGTACGCGTTCGACCCCTCCCATGACAGCCTTTCGGCAATATTTTATTTTCGGGATCATTCCATTTTGAACAATGCCCCGGGCGATGAGATCGTCGATTTCATCCACATGAATATGCGACAGCAGGCTCCCGGGTGATTCCACCGATTCCAGCACACCTTCAACATTGGTAATGTACACCAGTTTCTTGGCATTCAATGCCAGTGCTATTCGTGACGCTGCCTCGTCGGCATTGATGTTGTATGACTCACCGGATGCACCAATGCCGACAGGTGCCACCACCGGAACATAATCCAGATTCAACAGCTGATGAATCAGTTCGCCTCTCACTTCTTTCACTTTTCCCACCAGTCCCAGAGCCGGGTCGCGGGCTTCAGAAACCAGCAGTCTCCCATCTTTTCCGCTGATGCCGGTTGCCAGTACACCCATTTGATTCAGACGACCGACTATTTCCGAATTGATTTTTCCCAGCAGCGCCATCTCCACCAGTGTCATGGTTTCAGCATCTGTCACCCGAAGGCCATTCACATAGACCGGTTCTTTGCCCATTTTTTCCATGAGTGCGTTGATTTCAGGTCCGCCACCATGAACGATCACAGGATTCATCCCCACATATTTCATCAGCACTATGTCTTCAATGACAGTCTGTTTTAACTCTTCGTCTATCATGGCATTTCCCCCATATTTAACGACCACAATTTCATTCCTGAACTGCTTAATATAGGGGATGCTCTCCACCAAGATACCGGCTTTTTCACAAGGGTTCATGTGAACCACTCCTTCGTAAATGTATATATATACATTTATACTTATAAATAACCTTTTTGTCAAGCACTATTTAACGTTTATCTGTTGCCTGTGACACTTTTATTTCAGCAATGAAAGACAGATCAAAGCCGCTGTTGCAGTATTTCTGCCGGCAGCTGAGAAACTGTCGGAGAGCTGCGAGTATAAAAACACAACCTGATACTTTATAAACTTTGCTCCTCATTTTTGATGCACACACCATTTCCTGCACCAAAAAAGCAGACGCCCTCTTGCTCAGAAATGCGTCTGCTGGTTGATATTCATTCATCTTGTTATGGTTCTTACACATGATTTGCCGGAACTAAAACCACTTTTTCTTTTTGGATCCCCCAAAGAACGATTTTATCATCAGCAGCAATTTAAACGCTTCCTTTAGGGGCTCCACCACTTCTTCATTGATGCCTTCCACCATATCTGTCACATAATCAGTCACATCGCTGACATTTTCAATGGCCGACTGGACATGTACCATACTTTGATCCACATGTTTCGTGATCCCTTCCACATGTTCAAGTACACGGGGAATACGTTCCAGGGACTCGTCCAGGTGTTTTTCATTTTTTGAAACAATTTCCTGGATACTCTTCAGTGTTTCATTCACCCGCATGAGCAGGATCAGAAGATAGACCAGCACACCCACACCTAAAACAGACATCAGCACGACGAGCAGTTCGCCAACAGTGATGGTTGCATTCATGTAATCACACCTTTATGGAAGATTATTATTTTTCAAGTTCCTTTTTTGCAGCTTCGGCAGCTTTTTCAACTTTCTCTTTCGCATCTTTCCCTTTTTCAACTTTTTCTTCCACAGCATCTTCAATTTGTTCCTTGACATCTTCAACTTTGTCTTCCACACCATCTGCCATTGCGTCAAGTTCTTCATCAAGGTTCTCTTTGTCTCGCTTGAGTTTCAGTTTCAAGTCGACTGCTTTTTCTTTCAGGTCGTCTGCCTTATCACCAATCACTTCTTTTGTTTCTTCATAAAAGGAGCTGATTTTTTCCTTGCCCTCTTCCAGATTTTCGCCCAGTTTTATTTTGGTTTCTTTCAGTTCCTCTTCAACCTTTTCCTTGGCTTTAAGAATTTCTTCCTTCGTTTTTTTGCGGGTGTTTTCTCCTTTGTCAGGCGCAAAGAAGACACCGGCTAAGCCTCCAAGGAATGCACCGGTAACCAGGCCTTTTGCAACACCTCTGCGTTTTTCAGCCATTTTTTCTTTCCGTGCACGTTCAGGGTCAAGTACCTTTTTCAGTTCATGCATTTTTTTGGACAGTTCTTTCAAGCTCATGCACTTTCACTCCCTTATTTGATGACGTTGTTTCGTTGGATTATACCCCATCACATGCAATATAAACAAGCATTTTGAGACTTTTGGCGTTCTTCATCGACAGAAGTGCCGGAAAAAAATAAAAGAGCCCCATAAAAACCGGGGGCTCTTGGCGATATTTGTCTGAAAATGTTGTAGTATTTTTACTGCAGACTTTACCTAAAACCCATTAATCTCTTCCAGGAGATTTCGACGATATTGCAGGTAAAGCTGTTTCAGGCTGTTCACTTGCTCTGCAATGTACAACTGCAGTTCAGAAACACGTGCATAGTCTTGATCGGTAACTGCTTCTCTCAACTGTGTCAGGTGTGCTTTTTTCTCAAGGCTGTCTTTCATCAGCTCATACCGAATGGCATTGATTTTCTCCCAGTTAACGACATCAATATCAGTGACGTAATCCAACCCATGAAGCTTACTGGTTTTGCGAACAAGTTTCATGTGCTGATAAATGATACGCCCGGAAATTTCACTAACCCACTGGTCAAGAGTTGCAAGTTCATAAGAATGGACAATAGCCTCTGTAAAGACGTTGCCGCGGAATAATTTTTCTCTTTTGTCAGCAGCTTCGCGGAAGATCGTCAGGCTTTCCCAGACAGTGGCCGGCGGTTTACTGAAAAGTGTGTTTCGTTCTATTTCTGTGTAGTCGTCAAAGACATCATGCTCGCTACGGAACATTCTGGCGTCATCCAGGTAGAATTTCTCTTCTCCAGCTCCTTTGGAAAACTCAGCTTCCAACTCTTTTGATGTTAAACCGGCGGCAGCTACTGCCTTGATTCCGTCAAGCATCATCTGATAGGACGCTGCCACATACAGGTAGGTGTTGGACAGTGGATTGGGTGCACGCAGCTCAAAGCGTGTGGCCAACGGATTTTTCATGTCGCGTACCAATCCCACCAATACTGTTCTGTTTCGGGAAGGCGACTGAGGGGTGTGACCCACTGAACCTACAATGCACACAGGTGCTTCAAACCCAGGCTTCAGCCGATTGAAAGCATCATTGGTGGAGGTAACAAATGGGTTAATCGCTTCATAGTTTTCCAACAACCCCATGAGGCAGCCCCACCCTGCCGGACTTAAATACTCATCGGTTTCAGGCGTCGTCATCAGGTTAATAAATTGGCCGTTTTTCAGGGAAAGACCAATGCCCATGTGTGTATGTTTGCCACTGCCGGCAACACCCTCAATGGGTTTCGCCATAAAAGTGACTTCAAGCCCATATTTTTCAAACACTTCTTCGATAATGTCTCTTACAAAAGCTTCATTATCTGCTGTTTCCATGGGCGTGTTATACTTCCAGTCGATTTCCAGCTGCTCCATGACATGGTCCAGCTTGCCGGTGTTACCGATTTTAGCCGTCACACCACCCACTTCCTTGTGCCCCATCTCGGGTTCAAGGCCGTAGTACTCCAGCATCATCATGGTTTCTTCGAGGGCCGTCCGCACACTGCCTTTTGTGCGCTTCCAATACTGTTCTTTCAGCGTTTGTGAGGTGGACAGCTTTTCAATATTGGCTCTATCCTGGGGCGTTCTGACCCAAAACTCCAGCTCTGTTGCTGCAGTCAGTTTCACTTTTTCAATGTCATCCACAGAACCAATTCCGTAAGACTTTAACATTTCAGGGTGAGCTGCAAATGTCTTTTTAAGTTCCGTGTCAAAGAACAGTTCCAATCGTTTCAGAACACCACGGGAACCAACATAGGTGTTTTCATGTTCCAGAAAAGCAGGAATTCGAAGTGTTCCAATGGGAAGCCCATTTTCTTCATAGTGGTGATCCGGGTTGTAATCCACATACCAGTTGACTTCCAAATCTGGAATAATATCCACTTTGGCATTATTAAGCGTTGCAATCTCGTGAAGCATAACGCTGGAACCGTCAGTCTGAACGCCCAGTTTTAAAAAGGCTTCCACATCATCAAGCATAATGGAGATGGGAATTTTTTCATCTGTATTATTTCCTCTCAGATCCACCCCCACCAGCGAAACAAACTGGATGTTGGGGAATGCCTGTAACAGCCTGGTCAGTGTATCCTTATCATGGGCCCACACCGGTACGCTGTAAAGCATTTTCTGTGACAATAAGTGGTCAAGGTTTTTTTCCATTGTCATAGCCTCCTTCGCCTTGATGAATCGACACCATCAATAAAACTAATTATAGCATGCTCCATTCAATTGTAAAGGGTAAAATGTAAAATAATTCAAATAAATGAATATTTATGCAAACCTTTTCCCGTTTTCACTTATGCAAAAACCTCCGTGAAAAGGAGGTTTTTTACAGGCAGTAGATTAATAATGCCAGTTTGTTTGTGTGTCTTCTTTGTCTTTTTCTGCTTCTGAATTTTGGTCAACTTTGGTGATCATGACTTTTTCAATCACACCGTCAGTGGCTTTGACAACTTTAATGCGAATATCTCCTGATTCGAATTCTGATCCCTGCGAAACGGGCACGCAGGCTTCTTCTGCCAGACTGCACACCAGTCCTCCCACAGTGTTCCCCCGGTTTGTCGGCAAATCCAATCCGGTATCCTGATGAATTTTATCAACACTGGTGGATGCAGAGTAAACTCTGTCATCCCGTGCAACAAAGTCTTTCTTCGGAGCCAGATATTTTAGAATGGCAAAAACACCGGCAATGGCCAATGTTCCCAGTACCATATCCATCATTGTTTCACCGTAAATCAGCATCTTTCGGGCTATGACAAATAGTACCAACTCCAAAATGGCGTTTGTTGAGTGGGATAGCAGCATCAGCATGAGCTCGATGCCAACCACCAACAACAGTGTATGTGCCAAAAAATGCTTAAAAATGGAATACGCTTCGTCAGTTCCTGCCTGTAAAATAACTACAAAATACTTAACAATGTCAATGAGACCTATGGCAATTCCAATTGCCAGCAGAACAGCCAATATAACTTCCAAAACATAGGTGTATTCTTCCAGCTTCTTCATAATGGTAAACTCTTTCAATTCAGCATCTCCTATTCATCGGTGATATGTTGCGGCCCTGTTCATCATTAAGGAATGAACCAACAGTGGCAGAGGGTACTATCCATTTTGTTTTCGCACTATTTCATAAATCCCTTCTTTCCGCAATCATCATTCCATGAGAGATGTTAGGGCTGCCACACCATTTCAATCATGGTCAGATCATCTTTTAAGCGAGACTGATGATCCACCATTTGCTTGAACTTCATGGCAAAGGGCCTTCCCTGGCCGTTACTTTCAGCCAGGTATTTACCTGCCATGTGCTGCAGCTTATCATAGTCCATGGGTTGCCGCATGTCATCCTCCAGTTCCAACAGTCCGTCTGAATAGACCAGCAACCGGTCACCAGACTGCAACTGAAGTGTTCCTTCCTCATATCCCTGAGAGAATTCAAAACCGATTGGCGTGCCATAGGCGTTTAGTGTTTCAATTGTCTGGTCTTGCCGCATGAGAAGCGGTTCAGGATGGGCCCCACGAACATACCGCAACTCACCAGTCTCCACATTGAACACCATGTAGAAAATTGTAAAATAATGCTGGTATTTTGTAAAGGAAAATCTTTTGTTTAAGTAGTGAATCACTTCCACCGGTGATACAATTTCATAATATGGGGCTTCATCAAGTTCTCTTTTTAAGGGTGTGCCTCGATTCACATCCACCACAAGGAACTCAGAGAGTGCCACAGCCAGCATGGAAGAAGCCACCCCGTGTCCCATCACATCCACCATATATAGTCCCATGTGCCGGTCATCCAGCATGAAGATGTCGTAAATGTCGCCTCCTACTTTTCCGGAGGGTTGAAAGTGACAATAGAAATTGCAAAACGGCACTTGTATCAGATTTTGAGGAATCAGTGACTCTTGAATTTTAGCCGCTAATGTCAGATGGTGATCCAGTTCTGCCCGTTGGCGGTTAACCTTATGCAGGCTCTCTTCTAAAGCGCGTTGGGTCATCTCCAACCTGTTTTTTAATTCCACTTGTTTCAGTAGATTGTTGACGCACTCCTTCAACTCAGTTTCCGAAACCGGTTCCAGCAGGCAATGAGTGACTCCTGCCTGGAACAGTGACTCCTTTGCCGTGTTCCCCTTGTCAGGAAGCTGCACAACGATGGGTGTTTCTTTCAATTTGATCTGTAATCTGGCATGCTTGATACATGCAAGCAGCTTTGGCATGTCTTCGTTATCGGTTTGGACAAAGATCAACTGCGGCTCCATGCGAAGCACTTCTTGCAACACATTCTCGTCGCAGATACGCTGAGTCACCTCAAAGCCCCATTTTCGAAACTGGTCTTTGTTCAGTCTGTTACTGTGGGTACTGGTTTCCAGAATCAGTATTTTGGCAGCTTGCATCGTCGTTTCAGGTTCCTTTCGCTCCGGTTTCAGCAGTATCGGAAACGTCGACTACTTGGTCGCGTGACGTCATCACCGATTTGATGTCCCCGTTGTTGATGAGTCTTTCTATCAGTGTAACGTTTCTTCAGTGCCAAGGCAACGGCTTTTTTCGGTTGTTTGTCATCTGCATATTGGGGAATGTATGTAACAATGTTGCTGTTGTTGAGTCCATCATAAGAAAGAAAGGTGAATGCCATGGAAATTCGTTTTCTGGGTGCTGCTCAGGTCGTCACCGGTTCCAATATTCTAATCGAAACAAAATCAAGCCGGTTGTTAATTGACTGTGGTCTGTTTCAGGGAAGCAGCGAGCTGGAAGCTCTGAACCGAAAACCCTTCACTTATGACCCCGCCACCATCGACTATCTCTTTCTGACCCATGCCCATGTGGATCACAGTGCCCGGATACCCCTGCTGGTTAAAGCGGGTTTCAGGGGGAAAATTTTTACCACCCGGGCTACCAGAGACCTGGCAGAGATTATGCTGTTGGACAGCGCCCATATCCAGGAAAATGACGCTGAATGGACCAACCGAAAGCGGGAACGGGCGGGGGATCCACCCATCGAACCTCTCTACAGGGTGAAAGATGCTGAAGAAAGCCTGCGATACTTTCATCCCGTGCTCTATGGTCAAAAAATTGTGATTGACCATCAGATCAGCATTCGATTCAGGGATGCCGGTCATATTTTGGGTTCTGCCATCCTTGAACTCTGGATTACAGAGCCAAATGGCGGCGAGGCGCCAGATACTGTAAAAATCGTCTTTTCCGGCGATCTGGGTATGCCTGATAAACCCTTGATACGCGACCCTGAGATCATTGAAGAAGCAGACTATCTCATCATGGAATCCACCTATGGTGACCGTACCCATGAACAGGTGGCAGACCGAATGAACCTGTTGATGAGTGCCATTAACCGAACGCTTCAACGGGGAGGCACCGTCATCATTCCTTCTTTTGCCGTGGGACGTACCCAGGAACTTATCTATGAGCTGAATCGCTATTTTGGCGAATCAAACGAGATGGATCTCTTTCGAAAAACACCGGTTTATATCGACAGTCCCATGGCCATCTCTGCCACAGAAATATTTAAAAGGAATGCCCATTCTTTCGATGATGCCACCAAAGAGCTGATTCTCAAGGGAGATAACCCGCTGTCATTTGACAACCTCCACTTTGTTAGGGATCATCATGAATCCATCAAGTTAAACACTGCCACTCACCCAAAAGTCATCATTTCTGCCAGCGGCATGTGTACTGCCGGCCGGGTGCGCCATCATCTGAAACACAACTTGTGGAGCCCGAAAAATACAGTGATCTTTGTGGGCTATCAGGCCCAGGGAACGCTGGGGCGGCTGCTGAAAGACGGCATCAAAAAAGTAAAGCTTCTGGGGGAGCAGATCGCTGTAAAGGCTGAAATGGTGAGCATAGACGGTTTTTCAGGTCATGCAGATCAACCGGCTCTGCTGGAGTGGTTGCGAGGCTTTCAAAAGAAGCCCAAAAAAGTTTTTCTGGTTCATGGCGAACCAGATGCCTCCAACGCGCTGGCTGAATTGATTCGGGATCAGTTTCACATACCTGTTGAAGTTCCCTCTGTGGGTTATGCTTTTGAAATGGAGGAAGCAGTGCTTAAAGCCGATTCTGCTGAAGTGTTACTGCCCATTCAGCGAAAAGAGAACATTAAGCGGGAACTGGAGCAAGTTTACCGACAGATTGAAAGCCTGGTTCCCCAGACAGAACGCTTGCTGGATGAAGAAATGTTAAAGAAAGATTATGATGCTCTGAAAAACAAGTTGATTGATCTGCAGCAGGAACTGATTGCACTGGGCATGATTATTGGAGAGTGATGTGACTGAGGCTGCCGGGCTTTAACCCAGCAGCCTTTTAGCTGCTTTCACAGCCTGCACTGCATCTGGTGCATAGACAGCCCCGATGCTCTGCGCATATCCCGGCGTCAGTACGGCTCCGCCTACCATCAGCGGCGTTGTCATTCCTGCCGCTTTAAGAAGTTCCGCTACCCGTTCCATCTGTTGCATGGTGGTGGTCATGAGGGCACTGAGCCCAATGAGGTGTGCTCCTTCCCGCTGAGCTGCCTCCACAATGGTTTCCGCCGGTACATCCCGCCCCAGATCCACCACGCGAAAGCCATGGTTTTCCATCATCACTGATACAATATTCTTCCCGATATCATGAATATCGCCTTTCACAGTGGCCATGACAATGGTCCCTCTGCTGGTTTCATCAGATCCCGGCAGGGCTTTTTTAATGGCGGCAAAAGCTTCCTGTGTGGCTTCGGCTGCCATGAGCAACTGTGGAAGAAAATAGGTGCCGTCTTCATACCAGTCACCCACCTTCCCCAGGGCCGGTGAGATCACCTCTTCGATGATTTTCAGTCCGTTCCATCCCTCTGTCAGCAGGGCTTCCACCAGGGGAAGAATGCCTTCGGCATCTCCCTGAACAATTTTCTGATGAAGTCGATGAGCCGGGGTTTGCGTTTCCTTCGCTGTCGGTGAATCCGACACAAATGTACCCGATTTTGGTATTTTTTCAGTATCTGATTTTCCAGTGGATGCCGTTGTCTGCGTCTGATACCCGGGTTGGGACTCAGCGGTTGCCGCCATTTTGATATACCTGCGGGCTTTCTGGTCACGCCCCGTCAGCACATCTGCTGCTGCCACCGTCTGACGATAAAGGGGTTCCCTGGGATTGATGATGGGAATATCCAGGCCGGCTTCCAGTGCCATGGCCAAAAATGCGGCATTCACAGGCTTTCTGGCGGGCAGACCATGGGAAATGTTGCTGACACCTAAGATGGTTTTCACACCCAGTTCTTCCCGAATCATCCGCAGGGCCCGCAGGGTTTCCATTACCAGGTCCTGCTGTGCTCCCGCAGTGAGTGTCAGGGGATCAATGAGAATGTCTTCCCGGCGCATGCCTCTTTTTAGTGCCGTATCCACCATTTGCCGGGCCACCGCCAGACGACCTTCTGCTTTTTCGGGAATTCCCTTTTCATCCAAAGTGAGGCATAGCAACGCTGCCCCATAGGCGACTGCCAAATCAACCATTTTTTCCAGCAGTGCTGTTTCACCGTTGGCTGAGTTAATCAAGGCTTTACCCCGAATAACTTTCAGTCCTGCTTCTGTCACTTCCGGGTCGGTGGCGTCAATGGACAACGGCAGGGGTATGGTTTGCTGAATTCGCTGTAAGATGCGGGGCATCACTGACACCTGCTGAATACCGGGTACGCCGGCATTCACATCAATCACCGAGGCGCCCGCTTCTTGCTGGCGCAGGGCTTCCTCCACAATGGGATCATAGATCTCACTGAGATAAGCTTCTTTAATGACCTTTCGTGCAGTGGGATTAATATTTTCACCAATCATGGGAGTGGGATGGCCGGGACCTGCCATCACCGTCACCTGAGTGCCCGCCAGCTTGGTAATGCCACGCTCAAACACTTGCACCGGTTTCAAGGTGCGGGTAATGGCACCAAAAGCCGCCAGATGATCTGGTGTGGTGCCACAGCAACCGCCGATCACATTGGCCCCGGCATCCACCATTCCGTTGATAAAGGCGGCCATTTTATCAGGCGTCATCTCAAAGAACGTCTGACCCCCCCGAAGCACCGGTAAGCCGGCATTGGCCTGGGCCATGAGGGGCAGGCTGGTGACCCGGCGCATCCGATGAATAATTTCCACCATCACTTCAGGCCCGATGCCACAGTTGGCTCCCAGCACACTGACCCCCAGCGCTTCCAGCACTGTGGCTGCCTGTTCCGGATCAGAACCAGTGAGGGTTCTGGCATTAGCATCAAAAGTCATGGTACAGATCACCGGCAGATTCGCTGCTTTTTTGGCCCCTATGACTGCTGCCCGGGCTTCCTGAATGTCAGACATGGTTTCAATGAGAAACAGGTCGCAGCCTGCTGCTGCCAGCACACAGGCCTGTTCATAGAAGCAGGCCACCGCATCGTCAAAAGACAATTCACCCATGGGAGCCAGCAATTTGCCTGTCGGACCAATGCCGCCGGCCACCAACCGTTGTTCACCGGCTGCTTCCCGCGCCAGCCTGACTGCCGCCTCATTGATTTTCTCCAGAGAGGCTTCCAGTCCATAGGCTTTCAATTTCAGTGGATTCCCACCAAAAGTATTGGTTTGAATCATGCCGCTGCCCGCCGCCACATAGGCTTCATGGACAGCTTTCACTTTTTCAGGCATATGCACATTGAGCGCCTCTGGGCACTGGGCATCTGCCAGCGCATCTCCCAGCATGGTGCCCATGGCCCCATCTCCCAGCAGGATTCCGTTTTTCAGACGGTTTGCAAGCTGTTCCCGTGTCATTTCTGCTCACTCCCTCTCCAATGGATTCTCTTTTACTTCAGCTGTTCCGGATTCAGCACCTGCAGTGATTCTGGTACAAAAAAACCATCTTTGCGCACCAACACACCATCAAAGTAGATCTCGCCGCCGCCATAAGCAGCGGTTTGAATGCAGACCAAATCCCAGTGCACCGACGACCGGTTGCCGTTGTCAGCTTCACCATAAGCATTGCCGGGGGTGAAATGAAAGCTTCCCATGATTTTTTCATCAAAAAGAGTATCTTTCATGGGATGCAGAATGTAGGGATTCACGCCTATGGCAAATTCACCGATATAGCGGGCCCCTTCATCAGTGTTCAACACTTCGTTGATTTTTGTTTCGTCATTGCAGGTGGCTTTCACAATTTTCCCTTCTTTAAACGTCAGACAGATATTTTCATATACAAAACCCTGATGCAGCGAAGGTGTATTGTATGTCAGGGTGCCCTCCACCGAATCTTTCACCGGTGCTGTGTATACCTCGCCGTCAGGAATGTTCCGTTTGCCGGAACATTTCACCACACCGATGTCTTTGATGGAAAAACGCAGGTCTGTGCCTGGGCCGGTGATGTGTACTTCGCTGGTCTTTTCCAGCCATTCCACCAGGCTGTCCATGGCTTTGTCCATTTTGGCATAATCCAGGTTGCACACATTGAAATAAAAATCCTCAAAAGCCTGGGTGCTCATCATGCCGGCCTGTGCCATGGCTTCGTTGGGATAACGCAGCACCACCCATTTGGTATTGCCCACCCGCTCCTGAATGTGCACCGGTCCCACAAAATGCTCTGAATAGAGGCGCATTTTTTCTCCGGGTACATCTGCCAGTTCGTTGGCATTGTTACCTGCCCGAATACCGATATAGGCATCCATGGCTTTCATCTGCTGCAGTTCAACGGCAGCCGCCAGTTTCACCTGTTCTTCGCTGGCTCCCAGCAGCCATTGGCGGGTAAACCGGGGTTCCTTCACCGTGACAAACGGCAATCCTTTTGCCTCATATGCCTCATGAATGAGTGCCTCCACCAGTGGGTACTCCAGCCCAACTGCTTCAATGAGAACTTTCTCACCCGGCTGAAGGGAAACAGAATAATGAATCAGATTATGTGCCAATTGTTGAATGCGGGGATCTTTCATAGGGCTCCACTCCTTCTGTGTAATGGGTCATTTGTCATTGATCATTCATGGCCGCCGACAGTTCTGCGGCCATGTTCATTTTAACACAAACAATCCTCATCATCACCTTTTTCACTCACTTTCGTATTCATACCTTCGACAATCGGGCCAGCGATGCCACTTCATCGCACTTCCCACTTCCAGCCATTGACATTCTCTTTTGCCTATGCTGTAATTAGGATGTTCTTTATCACGCAGGAAATGGGGAGAAATCATGAAACATCTGTTGACAACACGCGGCATTCCGGTGAAAATGACCAGTCTGCTGCTTTCTGCTTCATTGCTTTTTGCCGTTCTGTTCTCTGGCTGCAGTTCCACTGATCCTGGCTGGTCTGAAAAGACTGAAACAGTGCTGGGCACCATCAGCCACATTCGAATTCACAGTGAACATCGGCCCGAAGGCGATACTGCTGTGGCATCAGCTTTCGAACGGGTACAGGAAATTGAAGGGCGCATGTCAGCCACCCTTCCTGGCAGCCAAATCTATCAAATCAATGCCGCTGCAGGCCGAACAGGCGTCACCGTAACTGACGATGTGCTCTTTATGATTGAAGAGGGCCTTCGCCATTATCAGCTCACTGACGGGCTGTTTCATATCGGACTGGGAACCCTGACATCCCTTTGGGGACTCAGCACAGACCGGCCCCAGGTGCCCGAGCGGGAAGCCATTCAGAATACCCTGGCGGCCATTGACATCGAAACCATCGAAATTTCAGGCAGTGACGTGCGCATACGCCAACGTGGCACCGCTATTGATCTGGGAGGTATCGCCAAAGGTTATGCCGTGGATGAGGCTGCCCGGGTGCTCCAGGATCTGGGTATCACCAGCGGTTTTGTCAATTTTGGCGGCGATGTCTATGCCTTGGGAGAAAAGCCTGACGGCACTCCCTGGTACGTCGGAATCAAAGAACCCATCCCTGGCAGCACTGGCCTGGTGGGGCGTCTTGGTGTCATCAATCGATCTGTAGTGACATCGGGTGACTATGAACGCTATCTCGCTGACGAAAACACAGGTGAACGCTTTCACCACATCCTTGATCCCCGCACCGGCAGACCGGCTTCCAACGAGCTGGTGAGCGTCACCATCGCCTCTGGCACCGCCCTGGAGGCTGACATCCTCTCCACCGCTGTTTTTGTCATGGGCCTGGAAAAAGGTTACCGATATGTGACTGATACGCCCGGTGCTGATGCCATTTTTATCACCCGCGACGATGAAGTGATTCTGACCCCCGGGCTTCGTCAGGATTTCGAACTGATGAATGAAGCCTATCTACTCACTGCCTATGAACCGCCGCCAGTATCCGATTAATCATAAACCATTCACTGATCGCACAAACAGCAAGGCTCTCCCATAATCAGGGAGAGCCTTGCTGTTTGCTGTCTATCTAAAGGGGGAATTAGGCACTTTGTGATGATTTGGCACTTTTGGATGATGCATCGTTTTCAACCACATACTGGTACTGTTGCACCAGTCCATCTACAATGGTTTTCCATGAACGACTGCGGCAAAAAGACAGTCCATTCTTGATCAGGTGATTGATCAGTGATTCATTCTCCATTAACCTTGTCATACATCGGGTTAAGTCTTCTTCGTCCCTTGCTTTGAATGTGAGTCCATTTTGGCCGTCTTTAATCAGATTACGCACCCCACCGGCGTCAGCGCCAATCACCGGCAGGCCTGAGGCCATGGCTTCCAGCACCACATTCCCAAAGGTTTCAGTGGAAGAAGGGCACACGAACACATCACTGGAAGCATACAGGCGAGCCAGTTCATCGCCCATTTTAAAACCGGTGAAAACTGTGTTTCCAGGCATTAGCTGCCGGCATTTTTCAAGGTAGGGCCCATCACCCGTCACGATAAACGCCACTTTGTCTCCATAAAGGCTCTGCAGCTGTCGACTGCTCTTGCACAGAATGTCCATGTCTTTTTCAAACGATACCCTGCCCACATATAAGAACACCTTTTGACCGTCTACGCCCAAAGAGCGACGCAGCTCTTCGCTTCTTTGAATCGGTTTGAATCTGTTGGTATCAATGCCTCTGGAGAAAATGGCTGTGCGATGAATTCCATTGCGATGGAGCAGTTTTCGAGCTTCATCGGTTGCGCAGAGAGTCAGCTCATTTTGATTGTGGAACCAGCGCATGTATTCCCAAATCGGTTGTTTCAGCATCGACATTTTGTAATAATCAGCGTACTGGGTGAAATTGGTGGTATAACTGGAAAGGGTGGGAATACCGTGTTTTTTCCCATAACGAAGCCCAGTAATCCCCATGTTAAATTCGGTGAAGGAATGAATGAGATCAGGCTTGAATTTGCTGAGAGAATCGTGAATCCGAAAGATATTTGGCAGCGCCAATCGGCATTCCGGATAGAGAAATAGTTTGAGACTGTAGAAGCGCTCTTCCTGATGATCAGCTTCATGATCGTACTTTGGTGCAAAAATTTTGTGTTCAATGCCTCTGGATTCCAACTGACGGATTAGCTGATTCAAAGTATTGGTGACGCCGTTGATTTGCGGGGTAAATGTATCGGTAAAAATGGCGATGCGCATGGTTAGCTTCCTCCCTTGGACTTCCCAACCTTTCTCATCTTTCATCAAAATGCCCATCTGTTTTTAAGTACTGTTATGGTTTTGGCGACAGGCTTTCAACAAATGACTCCTTAATGATGGATACCTTCACACCCTGACATCAACCCCCGCTGCCGAAAAAGTCATGTTTCTTCTTACTGCTATTTTAACCGAGAGATGTTGCTAATAGATGAAGATCACATCAATATTCTGTAAAGGCTGTCTAACAACCTATCAGCCGGATGTACTTTGCCCTGGCCTGTCTTGAATCTTTCGGTAACGGCTTAATCCCGACTGAAGAGATCACGGGTATAGACTTTGTCTGCCACATCCAGGAGCTCTTCTGTCATGCGATTAGCAACAATCACATCACTGCGTTCTTTGAAGTCTTCCAGATCTCGAATGACCTGCGAGTTAAAATACAGATTTTCTTCATACGCCGGTTCATATACCACCACGGGTATTCCTTTTGCCTTGACGCGCTTCATCACCCCTTGTATGGCTGCCTGGCGAAAGTTATCTGAATCCGTTTTCATGGTAAGACGATAAATTCCCACTGTTTCCGGCCTTCTTCTAAGAATCATCTCGGCAATATGGTCTTTTCTGGTTCGATTCGCCTCCACCACTGCTGACATAATATTTTGGGGAACATCTGCAAAATTGGCCAGTAATTGGCGGGTATCTTTGGGGAGGCAGTAACCGCCATATCCAAAAGAGGGGTTGTTATAATGAATGCCTATACGGGGATCAAGCCCCACCCCTTCAATGATTTGCCGGGTATTCAACCCTCTGATTTCTGCGTAAGAGTCAAGCTCGTTGAAATAGGCAACTCTAAGGGCCAAATAGGTATTGGAAAACAGTTTGATCGCCTCTGCTTCTGTGGCATCGGTGAAAATCACCGGCACTTCTTTTTTGACAGCTCCTTCCAACATCAGATCAGCAAACAGCTTCGCCCTTTTTGACCTTTCTCCCACTACGATACGGGATGGATATAGATTGTCACGAAGGGCGCTTCCTTCTCTCAGAAATTCTGGCGCAAAGAGAATCTGATCAGTTTCAAACATGGCGCTCACTTTTTTGGTGTACCCCACAGGCACCGTTGATTTAATCACCATGACGGTCTGGGGATTAATGGAAAGAACAGCTGCAATCACAGCTTCCACAGATCGGGTGTTGAAATGGTTTTTAACCGGATCATAATTCGTTGGAGTGGCTATGATGACATAGTCAGCATCTCTATATGCTTTCAGTTGATCGGTGGTTGCCTCCAAGTGAAGCTTTTCAGTCGTTAAAAAAGTTTCTATCTCCGGGTCACGGATAGGGGATTTGCGTTGATTAATGATTTCCACTTTTTCCTGCACAATGTCCAACGCCACCACATGGTGATGCTGTGCCAATAAAACTGCATTGGATAACCCTACATAACCTGTCCCTGCAATGGCTATTTTCAAGCTTTCAACTCCCCATACCATGATTTTGCCAACAGCTCATTGTTTATATGTTTTCCCGACAACCTGACGATATCACACGATTGTTGAGTTCATGAAAACAGCTGGTTAGTTTTTTGTAAAAACAGTTATCAGGAGTGGTTGCAATCGACTGCAGTAAGGTTGACATGTCTCATCAGATACGATAAATTATAAGCATAAATATATCAATGTGATTATATGTATATATCATTATTTGAGTATGTACCAATTAGTCAGGAGGTGTTTCATGTCTCAGGACGCTTATCTTTTTAAGGCACTTGGTGATTCCACCCGACTGAAAATATTAAAAATGCTGACTGATAATCAAAAAAATGCCTGTCAAATTGCAGATCAATTTAAATTGCACCAGCCCACCATTTCTTATCACCTGAAAATCCTTCAGGAAAGCAGACTGGTTCATGTCAAACATTCCGGTAAATGGAAGTATTACTCGCTAAATCCCGTTACACTCTGCCGGGCACTTTCACTGCTTGACGATCTGGCCGCCGGCAACGTCATGACCACTTTTAATCAAACAAAGAAAGACTGTGACAGAGCCTGAAAAACAAACCGCCGACATCATCGCCACTTGGCCAGTGAATTGCTCAGAAGTTTTTACATTGATATGCTTGATTCTTAAGTGTGCATTTTGTAAGATGGATTTTAGACCAAAGGAGGCGGTATCATGAAGAAAACAGTTGCCTTTGTGTGCATACACAATTCCTGCCGTTCACAAATGGCTGAGGCCTGGGCGAAGCATCTGGGAAAAGATATTCTGGAAGTTTACTCTGCCGGCACTGAATCTTACCATGAAGTGAAACCTGGTGCAGTGGAGGTCATGAAAGAAGTTGGCATTGATATGAGTGACCATTATCCGAAGCTACTCTCAGATATTCCCGAAGAAGTGGATATCCTAATCACCATGGGTTGTGGTGTGGTATGCCCTTACTGGCCCAACCAGCACCAGGAGGATTGGGGACTGGAGGATCCTTCCGGTGGACCCATTGAAGGGTTTCGGACAACTCGGGATCTGATTAAAGAAAAGGTGGAAGATTTGGTGCAGCGTGTTGCTGCCGGCGAACTTTAGATTTTGAAAACGCACAAAACCCCCTGCTCTAATAGCAGGGGGTTTTGTGCGTTTTCTACTGTAGTCTTAAACACATCTAAAACAGATTCCCGTAAATTAATCCGGTGAAGGTGGCCATGACAACGACAAGACTGACAAACACCACTGTCTTTTTGGTTCCGATAACGCTTCTAATGACCAACATGTTGGGCAGAGACAACGCAGGTCCTGCCAACAGTAACGCCAATGAAGGGCCTTTACCCATACCGGATCCAATGAGCCCCTGAAGAATGGGCACTTCTGTCAACGTTGCAAAATACATGAACGCACCTGCCACTGAGGCAAAGAGATTGGCTCCCAGCGAGTTCCCTCCCACCAGGCTTGCCACCCAGGCTTCGGGAATCAGACCACTGTGCCCCGGGCGTCCCAGTAAAACCCCTGCCACCATAATGCCGCCAAACAACAGGGGAAGGATTTTTTTGGCAAATCCCCAGGTTTCATCAATCCATTCTTTCCGTTGATCCTGATTAAACCAAAACACAGTGGCGTACAAGGTGATGGCCAGGAATAACCCTGCCAAAATCCATTTAAGGGAGAAGAGAAAGCCCCACACGCCTGATGGGTCGGAAGGCCGGGCAAAATTGGCAAATACCAGCACCCCAATCATTGAAAAGAAAAAAACCATGGTTTGCCACAAAGGTCTGTCTTCTCCCGATTCATCCTGACTTTCAAACATGGCGGCATCTTTTTCATTGCGGGCCGTTTCTTCTTTGCGAAAAATCAGATGCATCAGAAGCCCCACCACCACACTGAAAACAACGGCACCAATAGTACGGGCAACTCCCAGCTCCAGCCCCAGTACCTGTGCCGTGATGGTGATGGCCAGAATATTGATGGCCGGGCCGGAGTAGAGAAACGTGACTGCGGGTCCGAGGCCGGCACCCTTCATGTAAATACCGGCAAACAGCGGTAATACCGTGCAGGAACACACCGCCAGAATCACCCCTGAAACAGAGGCCACCCCATAAGAAACCGCTTTTTTGGCCTGGGGGCCCAGGTATTTGATCACCGAATCCTGAGACAGAAAAACACCAACAGCACCGGCAATAAAGAAGGCGGGAACCAGACAAAGCAGGACATGTTCCCGGGCATATTCATTTAATAATGCAAATGATTCCAACAATGCTCCCTGCATCACCGGATTTTCCACCGGCATGAAGAAAGCCGCCAGAAAAACCGCCACAATTAAACCCAATTTCTTTAATTCACTCATTCCAATGCGCCTCCAAAAAGAAAGATCTTGCCCATCAATTGATCACCGATGGGCAAATGTGACAATGCCTTATTTAAGTTTGCTCTTGATTTCGTCAACATTTAAAACCTTGCCTGATGCCACCAGTTTTTCATCCACCACCAGACCGGGAGTTTTCAGCACGCCATAGGAAGCAATTGTTTTAAAGTCTTCCACTTTTTCAAAGGTCGCAATCAAACCCAACTGTTCTGCTGCCTCTCGTGCATTGGACTCCAGCGTTTTGCAGTTTTTGCAGCCTGAACCCAAAATCTTGATGTTCATTTCAGCACCCCTTTTGAATGATTATATAAAGATATCTTTATATATAGTGTACGCCTTCCTCCAGCTGTTGTCAAGCCTAACATCTCTGAAACTACCATCTCAAAATCGTTACAATTTCACCATCTGGATCAGTTAATTAATTTTTTCACACAGCTGCTTGTTCAGTTTTTCAGGTTGAAGACAAAGAGATCTGGCCAGGACAGCTGACTCCAATCTTGTGTGTTTTTAGTCGAAAGCCTCGAAACAGCGCCTAAACTCGCTGCGCTTAAATAGCAGGCGCTGGCGGTTTTCTCATCTTTCGAAAAAGCATTGATAAGATTTTCAAGGCTGACCCTCACCAAATCCCTTGCCTTCATTGTGTTTTGTCTCATCTATGGATGGCGTTGTAAAGAATCGCGTCCAGGAAAGATAAGGAAATAACAATCGCAACCACCCTCAGTTAACAAGGCACTTATTCATTTTTTCCCAGCACCATCCCCGTTCGACAGGGCAGGTAGATGGCAATTCCACTGTATACCGGGTTCAGTCTGAGAGAATAAGTCGAATGAACCACCTCATGGGAAATGCGCCCCTGGCCGCCGAAGCGTTCTTCATCAGAATCCAGAACCACTTGGTAGTCACCAGTATCATGGAGGGGTATTTCCAAATGTTCCCAAGAGACAGTGGGGTGAAAATTAAAGAGAAAAACATGGCTGTTGCTTCGGTATGCAATCACTTTCCGTTCTTCATCCACCATCAGCGTGAGGGGGCTGCCTCCCATCAGGTTGGCGGTTTGCATCAGCTGAAGCATAGCCTGGTCGAAATGATACAGATCACGGTAACGAAGAGCCGGATTGTCTGCCAGTGACCAGAGTCGGCGGCAGTGCTGAAAACTCCATCCGTTGCCTTCCCGGGGAAAATCAATCCATTCCGGGTGCCCAAACTCGTTTCCCATGAAGGTAAGGTATCCTTCTGATCCCAAAGAAATGGTGATGAGCCGGGCCATTTTATGCAAGGCGACGGCCCGTTCCACTTCCAGATTCTGACTGCCACGACGCATATGCGCATACATTTCTTTGTCTGCCATTCTGAAAATCATGGTCTTGTCTCCCACCAATGCCTGGTCATGGGATTCCACATATGCAATGCGTTTTTCCTGAGGCCGGCTGGTGGACAGCTCATGCACCATTTGGCCCATTTGCCAGTTTTCATCCGGCTTCTCCAGGGTTTTTACCCAAAAGTCCGGCATTCCCATGGACAGCCGGTAATCGAACCCGATGCCTCCGGTTTCAATGGGCAGGCACATACCCGGCATGCCGCTCATATCTTCTGCAATACTCAGGGCATCGGGCCGCAGTTCCTTGGTCAGCTCGTTGGCAAACTGAAGGTAAGTGAGCGCTTCCAGATCTGTGTTGGCGCTGAAATATTTATCATAGCTGTCGAAGGCAGTTCCCAGTCCGTGGTCGTGATATATCATGGAGGTGACGCCATCAAAGCGAAACCCGTCAAAATGGTATTCTTCCAGCCAAAACTTAATGCCGGACAACAGGAAGTGTATCACTTCGTGCTTTCCATAGTTGAAAAGCTTCGAATCCCAGGCGCTGTGGTTTCCCCGTTCACCTTCGTGAAAAAACTGATGAACAGTGCCGTCAAACTGATTAATTCCTTCGGCAATATTCTTCACTGCGTGGGAATGGACAATGTCCATGAGAACGGCAATTCCCATTTGGTGAGCTGTATTGACCAGTGACTTCAAGTCCTCCGGTGTTCCAAACCAGGATGAAACGGCAAAATAGTTAGACACATGATACCCAAAAGAAGCGTAATAGGGATGTTGCATCACTGCCATCAGCTGTATCGTATTGTACCCCATCGTCTTTACCCGAGGCAGTATGATTTCTTCAAATTCACGGTAAGAACTGATTTTCCCCTCTTCCTGTGCCATACCAATATGACATTCATAGATAAAGGGAGGGCGGTGCGGGAGTAGCTGAAAATCTGAGTCTGTCCAATGAAATGACTCAGGAGGATGCCAGATTTGCCCGCAAAAATCATGGGTTTCAGTGTCCTGCACCACGCGTCGAATATACAGTGGAATCCGGTCTCTGGCCGTTCCCTTGCTTACCACATGCACTTTCACCCTGCACTCATGACATAGTGTTTCTCTGCCTTCAAGAAATATTTCCCACACTCCCGCTTCCCTTGCTGTCAACGGGTGGGAATTTCGGTTCCACCCATTAAAGTCTCCCATGAGAAATAACGCATCTGCGGCAGGTGCCCATTCCCGGTACACCCATCCATGATCAGTGGGGTGGAATCCAAAGTACTGGTGCCCGTTGGCAAAATCTTTGAACTGGCTGTCATCTCCCAAAAGAGATCTTTTCATCTCCCGGTAGTGTTTCATGCGCAGTATCAAATCCTGTTCGTAAGACCCCAGCCAGGGGTCAACCTCCAGTATTTTCAGTTTTCCCGGCGGGTGGTTTCGGTCATCCATTTTACGTCACTCCCTCCACACATCATTCCAGCAATGTATGCCAGCTATCCTGGATCATTTTTTCCGGTAATAACCCTTGCTTCAGATAAAAAGTGGCGCATCATCCACACCATGTTTCATTGCATTGGACAATGCACCCTCATTATATCAGTTATACCCGTTTTGGGCACCTGCAGTATTATGGAGTTTCTAACTACCTGATAACCTTGTCGTGCCATGATGGTTGGTTTGTGATGGTCATGATCCCGCGATCATCTTTTCACTGCTTTCATCTGCTTATTTGCTGTCCTTCGATTCTCACATATTAACCTATATAACTTAAGCTCCTTTTACTGTTTCCGGGAACCAGTGCCGTGTTTTGTTGGCAATGCGCACCAGGGTTAACATCACCGGCACTTCCACCAATACCCCAACAACTGTTGCCAGAGCCGCCCCGGAGGTTAGCCCAAAGAGGGTGATGGCGACAGCCACCGCCAGTTCAAAGAAATTGCTGGCACCTATCATGGCTGCCGGTGATGCTATGTTATGGGGCAGTTTCCATGCACGTGACCAGCCATAAGCGATGGTGAAAATGAAGAAGGTCTGAATGGTAAGGGGGATGGCAATTAACAGAACGTGCAATGGGTTGGACAGGATGACGTCACCCTGGAAGGTGAAAATGATGATCAGCGTCAAGAGCAAGCCGACGATGGTTACATTGTCAAATTTTCTCAGAAAGACATTCTCAAAGTAATCCAGGCCTTTATTTTTGATGATATGTTTGCGCGAGAAATACCCTCCTGCGAGTGGGATGACGATAAAAAGTACAACTGACAGGAACAGGGTATCGTATGGTACGATGACGTCACTGATGCCAAGCAGGAACGCTACAATGGGTGTAAAAGCCACCAACAGAATCAAGTCGTTCACTGCTACTTGCACCAATGTGTAGGCCGGATCCCCTTTTGTTAAATGGCTCCAGACAAAAACCATGGCCGTGCAGGGAGCCGCTCCCAAAAGCACTGCCCCTGCCAGGTACTCGTTGGCCAAATCAGGCGCGATGAAGTTCTGAAATAGTATTTTCAGGAAAAAGGCGGCGATGACATACATGGTAAAAGGCTTGATCAGCCAATTGGTGACACAGGTAACCACCAGCCCCCTGGGTTTTTTGGTCGCTGCCACAATACTGGTAAAATCAATTTTCAGCATCATGGGATAAATCATCAGCCATATGAGAATGGCAACCGGAATCGACACCTGAGCATATTCAAAGCGGCTGAGAGTTTCTGGAATCACGGGTAGATATTGGCCGATGGCCACTCCTATGACGATGCAAGCCGCCACCCAAATTGTTAAGTAACGCTCAAAAAATCCAATTCCCTGTGTATTTTCTTTTTCCACGCTGGACACCTCCTGTAATGTATACTGCCTTATGAAACTAGCTGGCAAAGATCTTTTTTTCATGACGTTTTAGTGTTTCACAGTTTTCGCCACTGGACTCATATTCCTGCAGTCTTTTCAAGTCATCCTGGTACAGCGGTTCCTGATCCATGAAATCTTCAAGATATTTGAACAGCAAATGATGCTTTTTGATAAAATCTTCATGAATTGAGTAGTATATCCACTGTGCTTTTTTTTCGTACGTAATCACGTTTTCAGAGCGAAGCCGTGCCAGGTGTCTGGACACATTCGATTGAGTTGTGTTTAAGATAACTTCCATTTCACAAACGCACAGCTTGCTCTTTCTCAACAAATTAATCATTCGCAGGCGATTTTGATCTCCCAGTGTTTTAAATAAGCCGTCCATTTCACACCTCCTAACCATGCTGGTTGTATAAATATATAATCACATTCTTACATTTGTATATTTGATTACGCTCATATATTACTCCTGATTGTTGACAATGTCAAGAATTTCTTTCTGCACAAAAAAGAAACCCTTCAGAATTGAAGTGGTTTCCCTTTACTTTATAATATTTCCACACTGGCATCAAATTGATAAATGACGTCTTTACGCTCAATGATGACTTTGGTTCGTTTGGCCAGTGCTTCATCTTTTTTAATTTCCAGAAGCAGTTCTTTTGCAGGATTGATGGCCACCGGGTATTTGACCGATTGCAGCATGGTCAGGTCACCTTTGGTGTCACCATAGGCATAACTTAGATCCAAATCGATATCATATTGCTCCACCAGTTCAGCCAATGCTTCTGATTTACTGTGGGAATCCCACATTTGCTTGATTTCACCGGTAAAGTTATTCTGTTCATCCACCTGGTACTCGGTTGCCCGAAAGTCATCTGCCCCATACTTTTCTGCCATGCGTTCCACCAGATAATCGGGGCTGCCGGAAACAAAAATAACCCGGTGCCCCTGCTCCTTATGCCAGTAGATCTGATCCCGGGTGAACCGATAAACCCGGTCACCTTTGGTTTCAATCACCTGGTGCACGATGAAATCAATGTAGTGCTTGTTTTGTCCCTTCATGGAGTTCAAATAGATTTCTGCCACTTCCAACAGATAATCTTCATAATTGCCCATGCGTTTGTCCCAATTTCTGAAAGCTTTCTGGGCATGACTGTACCAGTATTGAGGGTCGATGATTTCATAACGAATCAGCCGTTTAAAATGTTCCATCATCAATGAGTCCCGGTGTAAGGTACCATCGATATCGAAAAAAGCAGCAATTTGTCCCATCGGTCAACTCCTTACTTGCGTTTACCCCTAATTTCGTCCCGGGCAGCCAGAGCGATGTTTGCAGCATGGTCTGAAATTCGTTCCAGATTACTGATGATATCAAGGAAAATGACTCCGGCGCTGGGAACACACTGGTGAGCATTTAGGCGCCCGATATGATTGGCCCGGAAACGCTTTTCCAATTTATCAACAGCTTTTTCTTTCTCCAGCACTTCTTCAATCAGCTTTTCATTTAGTTCTTTCATGGCTGTCAGTGCCGACTCATAAGCGCCAATGGTCAGATCGGTAATTTCTCTGAGCTCTTCAATGGCCGACTCTGAGAAAATAAGATTGCCATCAAGTTTAAACTGGGCCAGTTCTGCCAGGTTTTCTGCATGGTCGCCCACCCGCTCAATGTCATTGATGGTATTAAAGAGGCCGTCTACTGTCTCCCGATTGGAAGCTGCCAGATTCTGGTTGGAAAGCTTCACCAGGTAAGAAGCTATCTCCCGTTCCAATTCATTGGTGATTTTCTCAGTACGCATCACTTCATCTATTTTTTTCTGATCCCGGTCAAAAATGGCATCCATGGCGTCACGTAATGAACCACCGGCCACATTCCCCATATGCAGGGTCTCTTTAATGGCAGTGCCCAACGCAATCGCCGGGGTGCTCAAAATTCGTTCATCGATATATTTCACACCCTGAATGGCATCAGCACCTCCGGGCACCATCCTGAAAGCAGCCTTAATGAGATAGCCGGTAAAGGGAAGCAATACCAGCGTGGTGGTAATGTTAAAAATGGTATGGGCATTGGCAATTTGTCGGGGAACATCTCCCGGACTCAGGTATTTGATCAGGTGGTAGGTGGGTTCCCGCAATAAAAAGACAAAGAGAACTGTGCCGATGACGTTAAACAAAAAGTGGAAAGCGGCAGCCCGCTTGGCGGTTTTATTTGCTCCAATACTGGAAATAATTGCTGTGACTGTTGTTCCCAGATTGATCCCAAAGAGAATGGGCAACCCGGACTCGATGGGAATCAGCCCTTCCATGGCCAGGGCCAGCAAAATTCCTGTGGAAGCGGTACTGCTCTGGACCATGACAGTGATTCCAAAGCCAGCCAGAATTCCCAAAAAGGGGTTCTCAGCAAAACTGATCAGTATGTTTTTGAAGGCTTCAAACTCTCGCATGGGACGCAGTGCATCCCCCATCATTTTCATGCCGATGAACAGCATGCCAAAGCCAATGAAAGCTTCTGCCAGCTGTTTGGTTTTGCGATTTTTGCTGAATAACCAGACCCCCACCGCGATGCCAATGATCACTGGGGCAAACCGGTCAATTTTAAAAGTGATAATCTGGGCGGTGATGGTGGTACCAATGTTAGCACCCATAATCAGGCTGGCCGCCTGAGCCAGCTGCATCATCCCCGCATTAACAAAACCAACCACCATAACTGTCGTGGCACTGCTGCTCTGAACAACGGCAGTCACCAGCGCACCCACGGCAACCCCCATGATTCGGTTTGAAGTCAGCATGCTGATAATATCTTTCAGTTTGTTGCCGGCCACTTTCTGCAGCCCGCTGCTCATCACATGCATGCCGTACAGGAACAGGCCTAATCCTCCCAGCACACCAAATGCAATCTCCATTCTTCATCCTCCCCAACTATCTGTCACTTCGGTGTTCTCTTTTTCACCGGACAGGCAAATCATAACCATTATACACCGACTGTTGAATACTTGCCATGTTTTCTATCCAGATTCATTCTTTTTTTTTGCATTTATGATCCCCTCACCTAAAAAGGTCTCAGTCTGAAAAAGTTCGCAGATTTCAATGATAAATCTATAGGCAAACAGTAGTGAATATGGTATCCTATTGACGGACGAAACACGTCCACCTGAAACTGATCTAATAAAAGGAGGATCTTCATGGTATTAACCACGATTCAAAAAATGATTGCCAGCCAGCTGGGTATTGGTAATCCTGCAGTCATTACTCCCGAAACCAGTCTGCTTGATGATCTGGAAGCCGATTCCCTTGATGCTGTCGAGATCATCATGGCCATTGAGGATGAGTTTGGTTTGGAAATTCCCGATGAAATGGCTGAGTCTCTGCGTACCGTGGGCGAGATTGTGGAATATGTAGAAGAACATAAAACGGCATGAAAAAAGTGCTGAACATCAGCACTCAACCTCAAACGACCTGACTCCATCAGGTCGTTTTTAAATGGTTAACATAAATATTCACTTGTTCCACGTGAATTTCGGTCATGGTTTCCACTGCCTGTTTCACTTGTTTCTGGGCTTGTTCCACCATTTTGGGAATGGGGATACCATAAAGGACTTCCAGGGATAAATTGAGTATCAAATGATCCGATTCTTTTTCCAGCTGAACACCGCTTTTGCTGGTGGTGTTTCGACTGAAAACTTTTGCCATGCTTCCCGGAAACCCGCCACTAATGGAAACAATGCCCTCAATTTCAGAAACGGCGTTTCGCGCAATGGTCATAATAATGTCTTCAGAAATGCGTATTTTGCCTCGATCGCTGTGAATCACCAATGGATCTGCGGTTGTCATCAGTCATTTCCCTCCTTCTTACAGGCGGCTTTTTCATCCACTCATGGCACCACTGTTGTGCCCTTTCTTTCCAGATTTCCTGAACCATTTCATATTCATTGCTGCCATTCACATTGACAAAACAGTTCAGCTCCGGATCAAACTGTCTCAACACCTTTTCGTCAACTGTGCGTACCAGTACATCCTCATAAAAGCGGATGACTTTATAATTCTCCCGATCAATGTAACGTCTCATGTGGGGCAGGCAGCTTTTTTGATAAAACGCATGCAAGGGCTGAAAATGACTACCAATTAATGGTACCCGGACATCTTCACCGTCCAGCAATTCGATCATGTGTTCAATCACTGCCCGGTTAAGGAGCGGCATATCACAGGGAACTGCAAAGATAAGATCGTTCCTCGCGTGATAGAGACCTGTATACAGTCCAACCAGCGAGCTGCGGTTACCCGAATTCACGAGATCCTGGACGATGCGGACATTATCCAGCATGGGAAATGACTGGGGATGGTGGGTCACGATCAGCACTTCGTCAAACAAACAATCCAAGGCACCCGCTACCCATTCAATCATGCGTCGGTCTCCCAGAGGAAGCTGTGCCTTGTTGCGTCCCATCCTTTTGCTGGCTCCGCCTGCCAATATGACGCCTGTGATCCTGTGTTTCATCATTGATTTCACCCCGCTTAATCCATTATATCATAATCGAATTCGGCTTAACAGCCTTGTCTGGATCTAAGTCAACTTCACCGCAGGCTGGGAAGTGTTCCCACAAAATCAAGAAAATCTTCCGTGGTGCCACGATAGTCTGGTGTCATTGTCTGTTTATCTGCCTGAAGCAGGCAATTGGTCACCAAATAGGTTTGCATCCCCAGTTCACCGGCCATCAAATCTTCGTGAGCATCATTTCCCACCATGATGGTCGACGCCGGCTCTGTTTGCAGAATATCCAGCACCTCTTGATAAAATGCCAAATGAGGTTTGCAAGCGTGCATGGTTTCAAAGCTGGTGATGAATTCGAACTGATCCGGAGACAGTCCTGCCCAACCGATACGTTTTTCAACAGCCCGCAATGGAAACAGAGGATTGGTGGCCACTGCCATTCGATATCCTTTGTTCTGCAAGGCATGAACGGCTTTTATCATCCGGATATCTGTTCCCGTTGTTTCTCTGGCCTGCTCAAAATCAGTTTCATAAAATTGCTCAAAGGTCTGAATCATTTCGGATCGCTTCTCTTCATGGGCTTCGAAAAATGCACGGTAAAAAGTTGCTTCGTTGGTTTCGCTCCCTCCCTGGTTATTCAGCATTTCATGAGTTCCCTTCCAAAGAAGCTTCTGAAACACTTCAGGAGACATGTATTGATAAAAGTGTCCTGTCAGTGCTTTCAAATAGCGTTGCATGAATCCTTCCTGGTCCATTGGCAATAACGTTCCATCTAAATCAAAAAGAACTGTCTTGATCTTCATTGGCTGTCTCCTTTTTTGTTTCTCAAAAGTTCCCGGCCTTTACCTCCATTACAGAATGCCACGCCGCGACGGCTGTTGCGCCTTTTTTTCATCCGGTCCTTCTATTCTGATTCCCATTATAGAGTAATTCATTCATGCCTGCAATGAGACTTCCATCTTACGAAACGCTGTTATCATTTGAAATACTGTTACAGTAACATCAGATACGGGTATAGCTTTGACAGATTGATTTATTTATCTGACGCTGCTTTGATGTAATAAAAGGAGGGAATCGTTTGGACCACAATTTATTGATTGGCGGCTCCGCCGGCCAGGGAATGGACACCTTGTCTGGTTTATTGGAACGCAGCCTGAAACGAAATGGCTACCATGTTTTTGTCCATAAGGATTACATGTCACGAGTACGAGGCGGTCATAACTTTATCCAGATCCGATTCAGCGAACAGCCTTTAACTTCTCACCGGCTTTCCCTTGATCTGATCGCTGCCTTTGATGAAACCACCATCACAGAACACCTTCCCCGATTGCACCCAGAAGGCGTGTTGCTCTGCGATGAAAAACTGAAGCAGCATCACCCACAGCTCTTTGACTGGCCCCTGGAATCTCTGGCAAAAGAAGCCGGGAATGCCAAAACTTTCACCACCGTATTTCTGGGACTGCTGCTTCAGTGGTACGGTTTACCCCTTGAACCCACCGAAGCCCTCATATTGGAGGCTTTCAAAGCCCGTTCACCGGAAGCTAATTTGAAAGCACTTCGACTGGGCGCCGACTTGACAGAACCCCGTATCTCCCTGCCCCCCGGCAGTGATGAAGACCGGTTACTTATCAACGGCAACGAGGCCATCGCTCTGGGTGCACTGGCGGCAGGTGTCACATTTTACAGTGCCTATCCCATGACTCCTTCCACCAGTATTATGAACTATTTGGCGGCCAAGCAAACAGAAGCCGGCGTTGTGGTGGAACAGGCTGAGGATGAAATAGCTGCCATCAACATGGCCATTGGTGCCAATTACGCAGGCATAAGGGCCATGACAGGCACCTCTGGCGGGGGCTTTTCTTTGATGACTGAAGCACTGGGGCTGGCCGGCATCACTGAAACACCACTGGTGGTGGCCAATGTACAGCGCCCCGGACCTGCCACTGGCTTTCCCACCCGTACCGAACAAAGCGATCTAAGTTTTATCCTTACCGCTTCCCACGGCGAAATTCCCCGGATGATAACCGCCCTTCGGAATCCGGAAGAGTCTTTCGCTCAAACAGCTCGGGCTTTTAACCTGGCTGAAAAATATCAGCTGCCGGTGATACTTTTAAGCGATCAGTATCTGTCCGATTATACGGTCACCATACCACCTTTCAATGTGGCAGACGTCTGCATTGACCGGCACCTCGATGCGGGAACCACTTATTCTGAAGAGAATCCTTACAAGCGCTATGCCTTCACTGAAAACGGCGTATCACCACGCCTGGTTCCCGGAAAAGTTTCCGGCCAGATTGTCCTTGCCGATAGTGATGAACATGATGAAGAAGGCCACATCACAGAATCTGCTGAAGTGCGCATCAGAATGATGTCAAAACGGATGGGAAAACTGGAACTGTTGAAAGATGAAGTGGAAGAGCCCTGGCATTTGGGAGCCGAATCACCTGAGATCCTCCTGCTGGCATGGGGATCTGTGGCAGGCCCTCTTCAGGAAGCACTGCAGCTCTTGGAAAAAGAAACAGATCTGCCGCCCATCGGTGCCCTGATATTTGGGGATTTATGGCCTTTGCCCGTGAATCGGTTAACAGCACTGGCTGATAAAGCCCGCATCCTCATGAACGTGGAGCAAAACTATACCGGTCAGCTGGCCCGGTTGATTCGTCAGGAAACCGGTATCGCCTGCCAGCGAAGCTATCTTAAATTCGACGGACGACAGATGGCACCGGAAGAAATCGTGGCAGCTGTTAAAAAGGAGGTGCTTTAAGTGACTGATCCTAAATGCTTCAACTCCACAGACCCTTCCGCCTGGTGCCCCGGTTGCGGCAATCATGCCCTGCTGGCAGATTTGAAGGAAGCGCTGGCCCAGTTGGATAAAAACCCCCATGAAGTACTGGTCTGCTCGGGCATTGGACAGGCGGCCAAAACCCCCCATTACCTACGGGCAAACGGATTCAACGGCCTTCATGGCCGCTCAGTCCCTCCGGCTTTTGGTGCCAAGGTAGCCAACAAAGAACTAACGGTAATCATTAACTCCGGTGACGGCGATTCTTACGGCGAAGGCGGCAATCACCTGATTCACAACATGCGGCGAAATTTGGATGTGACTCACTTTGTCCATGACAACATGATTTACGGACTGACCAAAGGGCAAGCCTCGCCCACCACGCGGCCCGGCCATACCACAGGGATTCAGACAGAAGGTGTGGTGCTTAATCCGCTTAAGCCCTTGGCACTGGCCATCACCATGGGCGCCACTTTTGTGGCCCGGGGGTTTGTGGGTGAACGGGAACAGCTCATTGAACTGATGAAAGCTGCCATCACCCATCCCGGCTATGCCCTGGTGGATATTTTCCAACCCTGCGTGGTATTTAACAAAGTCAACACTTTTAAATGGTACCAAGAACATACCTACCAGCTGCCGGAAAGCTACGACCCCGGCAATCGCATGGAGGCACTTCAAAAGGCCTTTGAATGGGACGATGGTATTCCTCTGGGAGTCCTCTATCGTGAAGAAAGGCCGACGTATACCCAGTTAAATGAAGTGCTGCGGGAAGGCCCACCACTGGTGGACCGCCGACTGGCCCCAGAACGAGTCATGCCATTCTTTGACGATTTCCGTTAATGCTTCCCTCTAATGATCACAAAGGGCAGCGGCACCAGAAATGACGGGCCCTCTTTAACTCACTGATAATGTGTTCCTGTTTGTGCAAACAAATGTAAAGCTCCTTCGGTTAATGACCGGCAGCTGATGCCGGCGTTCTCCGAGGGAGCTTTTTCAGTTTCTTCGATTCACTTAACGCTGCTATTCTTCCATCACTTTTAGATGTTCAGATACAATGAAATCTGCCTCCGTGGCTTCACGAATCTGCTCCACTGTCACATCAGGCGCAATTTCCCGGAGAAACATCCCACCGGGTGTGATGTCAAAGACACCCATCTCTGTCACAATCAGATTTACTTCTTTTCGTGCCGTCAAGGGTAAGGTGCATTCCTTCAAGATTTTGGGGCGTCCCTTGGCAGTATGTTCCATGGCCAAAATGACTTTTTTGGCACCCACTACCAGGTCCATGGCACCTCCCATGCCCGGTACCAGCTTGCCGGGAATCATCCAGTTGGCCAGATTTCCCACTTCGTCCACCTGCAGAGCTCCCAGCACAGTGGCATCCACATGCCCGCCACGAATAATTCCAAAAGAAGTGGCGCTGTCAAAGTAAGCGGCTCCTTTCAAAACAGTCACGGGCAATCCCCCTGCATTCACAATGTCCGGATCTTCATTGCCTTCCTGTGGTGCGGGACCCATTCCCACGAAACCGTTTTCCGACTGGAAAATAATTTCCACGCCTTCAGGTATGTAATTGGCCACCAGCGTAGGCATACCAATGCCCAGGTTCACAATGTCGCCGTCTTTAAATTCCTTTGCAACCCGTCTAGCAATGCGTTCGCGCACATCCATCATGCATTCCCCCTTACGATGTAATCCACAAAAATTCCCGGAGTCATCACATTATTGGGGTCGATTTCGCCCACTTCCACCAGCTCCTGAGCTTCCACAATAACCGTCTTGGCGGCTGTGGCCATAACCGTATTGAAATTGCGAGTGGCCGCATTGTACCAGATGTTGCCCTTTTTATCAACCTTTGAACCCCGAATCAGGGCAACGTCTGCCCGCAGGGGAAGCTCCAGCAGATAGTCCTTTCCATCCACAACGATTTTCTGCTTGCCTTCTTCCACCACTGTCCCCACACCGGTAGGGGTCAAAAACCCGCCCAGCCCGGCACCACCTGCCCGAATTCTTTCCGCCAGTGTGCCTTGGGGAATCAGCGTCACATCAATGAGCCCTTCATTCATCATACGGCCTGTTTCAGGATTGGTGCCAATGTGTGAGGCATATAGTTTTTTCACCTGCCCATTAACAATCAGCTTGCCAATGCCTACATTAGGTCTCGCTGTGTCGGTGCAGATAATAAACAGATCCTGCAGACCCTTCTCCACCAATCCATCCACCAGTGTTTCAGGGGTTCCCACACCCATAAATCCAGGAATCATCACTGTCATACCATCGTGTACAAGATCCATTGCCTGTTCCAGTGAGATGATTTTGTTCATGCACAAACCTCCTTCTCCGTCAGTTTTTTATGTCCGATGCCGCGTTTTCATGTCTATCATACCAGATTCTTAGCGCTATGTCCAAATGAGGTGGCTTTTTTTGCGATTATGCCTTTATTTTCCTGCATCATTATCTATCAAACTTTGTATGGCTTCCTCCAACATTTCTTCCAATCCCAGGTTCCAGGGTCCCTGGGTGATCCGATCGGCTGCTGCCTTCAGTTCTTCGTTGGCATTTGCCACAGCCACACCCGTGCCTGCCGCCCGAATCATCGAAAGATCATTTCTTTCGTCTCCCACCGCCACTACTTCTTCCATGTCAAAGCCTTTCAGCTTCACCAACTGCTCCAGTGCTGCTCCCTTTGAGGCCCCTGCAGGCAGTATTTCCAGATAATTCCAGTCAGAATAAACAGGCCCGAAATCATAGCCGGCAGATACAATCAACTCATTGGCAAACTGTTTCAATTCAGACGGGTCTCCAATGATCAGCATCTTAGTGGGATCCTGGTCTGCCAGAGGCGTTAGATCCTCCTGACAGTGACACGCAATACCGTCTTTTTCCATGTGTTCCAAAACTGCTGGTGTGTGGCTTCTCACGTAGGGCACCTGGTTCACATGCATGATGGTATCTAAAGGAAAATGTGTCAGTAAATCAAGAGCTTTCAAGGCCAGTTCTCTGTCAAGAGTATGCGCCGCCAACACTTCATTGGTGACTGAATCAACAATTTGAGCCCCATTATAGACAATGACGGGAAAGTGAATATGAAGCTGCTGAATAAAGGGCTCAATGGCTTTTTTCAATCTGCCGGTGGCCAGGGTAAAGACCCCCCCAGCCTTCTGATAATCATGAACCATTTTGACAGTGGCCGCACTTACCTGATTTCCTGATTCAAAAAGGGTTCCATCCACATCTGACACAATCAGTTTTATGTGAGTATTTTTCATATTTACCTCCTGTTATTCATCTGTTTCGATATTGAATGCTTCACAATTTCAGACTATTGATTGCTTCACAGCTAAAGTAGTCAAACAAGTTGCTAATAGAGCGCTTGATCAGAACATTCACCGCTCAAAATCGAACCCTTTCAATCTTTTTAAACAAAAGAAAGCAGGAAAAAAGCCAGGATCATGGCTGCCAAAGGGGTGATTACCCAGCCTGCCATTATGGTTCCCAACATCTTCAGATTCAGGTTGCGGCCACCTCTGACAAGGCCAATGCCGATGACAGCCCCCACTACCGTTTGTGATTGAGAAACCGGCACCAAAGGCAGAGAGGGCAGTCCCGCAGCAATGAGCACCGACTTCAGCCCCTGAGATGCAAACAGAAACAATACCAGCGCACTGGAAAGCACCACCACCAGGGCCGCCGGCGGCGTCAACCGGTAGATCTGGCTGCCAACGGTTTGCATCACCCTGTGGGAATAGGTGTAGACTCCCAGGGAAATCGCCGCGGCTCCCAGTAAAAAGAGCAGTTGCTGGGAGGTGATCATCTGTCGGCCGCTTCCCATCACCAAATCAATGGAAAAGCTATTGGTAAACACGCCCATCACATTGGCCATGTTGCTGGCACCCAGGCTGTAGGCACCAAAAATACCAGACAAAACAAGCCCCACACGAATCAAACGATCCATCTTCACCAAGTGAATGTGGGACCGTTCATGAAACATCTTCATCAGGAGGTAAAGTCCCATGGCAAACAGCGCCCCCAGCAATGGAGCAACCACCCAGGTGCTCGCAATTTTTGTCAGCACACTCATATCGATGGATTCACCACTGTGCAGGTTCCAGCCCACCAGTGCTCCCACAATAGCTTGAGAGGTGGATACAGGCAGTCCCCGGCGGGTCATCACCATCACTGTTACCGCTGCAGTCAGCGATACCAAAAAAGCTTCTTCAATTCTGGTGACCGCTCCCAGGGCTCCAAGGGTTGCCGCCGGACCACTGCCACTGACCACCGCTCCCAGGGCAATGAAGAGACTCATGAGCAGAGCGGCCGTTTTGAAACGAATCATCCGTGTGGCCACTGCTGTTCCAAAAATATTCGCAGCATCATTGGCACCCAACGACCAACCCATAAACAAACCGGCTGAAAGGTAAATCAGTGTTTTCAAACCTTCTTCCATCGGACACCTCCCTGCATCTGTCATGAGCTTGTTGCTCTTATTTTACATGATTCTTTCAAAAGCGCCAAATAAAACCGGCCTGTCGAAGAAATTTTCTCCCACAGACCGGTTGGAAAGGCTCTTTACTGTTGGCACTTTTACTTATTCGGCCAAATTTTCGCATCCGGATCAAGAAGCCATTTGTGTTCATCTACAAAAATCCGCTCTGAAAAACGGGCTCCCTCAAGATGTCGAATCATCCAAAGATAGTACATGGCATACCCGGGAACGGCCGTCTGGGGATGCACCAATCCTCCGGGCAGCACTGATGTATCCATATGCTGCACCTTGAAAACATCATCACCAATTTCGCAATGACCATACCCTTTTTCCGGGTAAAAACGGTAATGATAGATTTCTGGCTGAGGATGATGGTGGGGCGGCCAGCTGGAATACTTGCCCGGATGATTGATCACTTCTCCCATCACCAGATTGGCATCAGGTGCATTTCGATCATCAAAAATGGTGCGCACGGTACGGGTCGCTGTTTCATTAAGGGTACCTGCTCCAAACTGTTCACTCAGGCATTCTTCAGGTGTATACAGTTTGGAAGGAAAAGTCTTTTTGTTATCTGTTTTTTGCTCGGCGATCTCCGTGCCGGAGGCCAGGGCCTTGATAATCACTTTTGTTTTTGGCGGCACATGCAGGCACCAGGGATTTTCTTCAAAAACGGAGTTTCTGGAAGCTTCCTGCATCTTTCCATCCCATTCATACATAACTTTTCCATTCAATAACAAGTAGGCACGTTCCATGTCTTCATCATTGTTTATCTCCATGCCTTTGTCCAGAAAATGAATGCCAAAATCCATAAGCATCTCGCTTGCTCTTCCATCCATGGCAGTGATTTCATTGTATCCTTTGTCAAATGGTTTTGGAGCAGAGATAATCAGTTCTTCCCTTTGCAATGAAATACCTCCTCATATTATATGATGTCACTTTCAACAATAATCTTCACCACATCACATTGTCTTCACACCTGCGGAAGCTGCGCTGCCAGTGTCTGAATCTCCAGGCGATTGGCCGCATCAAAAAGAATTGTCACCGGCTTCTGCTCTTTCAGTTGAATGGTCAGTTTTTCCCAGCCATCATCATTAGATTCTTCCAACATTGTTGTGGTGATTTGATGAAGAGGGATGTAGGTCCAGATCCCACTGTATTTTTGGGTGGCAGAAGTGTCTTTTTTTGTTTCCTGTATAAGAATTAACTCTTCACTTGTCAGCAGTGTCAGGTGGGGCGCCGTCTCATTGGTTTCCTCTGAGGTGGTCGTTCCTTTTGCCCGAGGCTGGTATACCATTGATCGTACTCGCTGACCCGGCAGCAGGCTTTGTTTTCCATAGTTGAGGAATTTCATACTTTCTTCCATTAATTGACCCAACACACCTGCATCAGGTTCCGTTCCCTGTTCACTCAGACCCAGGGCTTTCAATCGGGCGTTTTCAACCACCGGAAGAAAAAGTTCTTCCATCACTGTATCATAATAGAGCTTTGTATCCTTATACCCAGAAGTGGTGTTCCCAAAAAACCTGATCCAGGACTGAAGCAGCACTGTCCCTATTTGTATTGCCTGCAATTCAGCAAAATCGTAGATCAGTGTACGAATTCCGTTCCCCTCTTGCATGCAGAACATCACCTGGTCGAGTGTAGCCGCCATAACAGTATCTACAGACGGTTTGCCTGTCTGACTGTTTTTGGGGGCATACACCATATGGGGAAATGTAGTGTTCCCTTCAAGTAAATCCACAATGGTGCCTCTGAAAACCTCAGGCACTTCATCTATTGAATTGACTTTGACTGCCCATGCTTTCATGGTTTTTAAAGATGACACGAATACCTCCTCCTCTCAGGTTGGGCTGACAAGTCTTTGTAAAACTGAACTATAGGTTTCATACCCGTTGTTCCCAATGATACGCAGCTTATGTCTGCCTGCCTATTGGAGAGCATTTTGCATCAACAGTTGACTGTTTTGATGATCCCACTGCATGTACATAGGCTTCACTGCATCCTGTTTTGCCAGAAAAGCGCCGTTTCCGGCGCTTCAGGTTTCTATAAGTTACCGAATGATAACCATGTACTCACGGATCATTCTTACCAGATCATCATATCCCTCAAGAAATTGCTTCAGGGTTGTGTTGACGGCTCCAAAAGAATCAAAATCTTCTTCAGTCATGCCTTCGGCTTCATATGCCTTGATAAAATCCGGTATTTTCGCTGCAAGGGTTTCGATGATTTGCGGATCCACCGGAATCTGCATGCGGGGTTCCACTTTCACATCTGACTCATTGAACTTTTTAATCCATTTGTGGGGAATGGTCATGGCCAGGTCACTGCCCATAAACTCTGTCCACTGGTAGTCATTGCGATAAGCTGCCGCCAGTAACTGGGTGCGGTAGCCTCTTTCATTGTAAATACGATAAGCATTCTTCATAACAGCAACTCCGGCCCAATCCAGGTATTCCGGATTTACTTCAATACCATCCCGTTTCACCACTTCTTTCAACCAGTCATCGATTCGACCCACCATAATGGTGCATACCGGATGCATCTGGCTGGTGTCTTTACCTTCTGCTTCCCGCCGTTTCAACCCACGTTCAACGGCTGCGCCGATGGCCAGTGCCTGGGGCACCGTAAAACTGACAGTGGCATTAATGCTCACACCCTGATAGGTGGCTTCTTCAACTGCTTTAACGCCAGCTTTGGTCACCGGCATTTTAACCTGAATATTCGGTGCCAGGGTGCTGAAATGCATGGTCTGCTCCAGCAGCAGTTTCCAGTTTCGATAATATTTGGTGTTGGTTTGAATGGAAATGCGCCCTTTTTGCCCATTGGATGCTTCGAATATGGGCATTAACATTTTGGCGCCAGCCTGGGCCATTTCTTCATTAAGCTTCCAGGCAATGTCGTCTTCTGTGGCTTCCGGCATGGTGACCACCATTTCTTTGATACGTTCATCATACCGTGCTTTGTCTTGCTTTAACACATTCCCCACGATAACCGGATTGGTGGTGGCTCCCACAGCGCCATACTCCAGTGCATAAGTTAACTCATCGATGGCGCAGGAATCATTCCAGAAATCATTGGACATGGTTTCTGCCATTTCGTGCAACGGACTTTTATATTGTTTGGAATCCATTTTTTACCTCCTTGGGACAACTAAAGTCAATAACGAACCACCCGGCTGTTGATAAGATGACTTACAAGCCAGTTTTTTCCTTAATAAAGCTGCGGGCCATTTTTGCGTACTCCAGAGGGTTGGCCAGCGCAGGGTCTTGCTCTGCTTCCACCACAAACCAGCCTTCATAGCCTTGCTCTGAAAGCACCTTGAACACAGGGTCAAAATCGATCATGCCATCGCCCGGCACAGTGAACACGCCCTGTCGCACGCCCTGGAGAAAACTCAGTTTTTCCTGTTTAACCGTTTCCATGACCTCCTGTCGCACGTCTTTCAGATGCACATGGAAAATGCGGTTGATGTATTTTTTCAGAATCATCACATGATCTTCACCTGAGAAAACCAGGTGACCCGTGTCGTAGAGAAGGAACACCTTATTGGGATCTGTCTGCTCCATGAGTCGGTCGATTTCGGCAGTGGTCTGAACGCCCGTTCCCATATGATGATGGTACACCACCTTCATATCTTTTTCGGCTGCCAGTTCTCCCAACCGGTTAAGGCCGGTGGTGAGACGGTGCCACTCTTCTTCCGAAAACACGGGCTTCTGATCAATGACCGGTACATCCATGAGCCCCTGAATGCTGTGTCCCTGTTCTGCAACGCCAATACGTTTGGCCCCCAGTGCATGAAGAAAATCGCGCTGTTTAATGAATGCTTCAACGGTTTCTTCCAGGGGTTTTGTGGTTAAAAAGCTGCTGAACCAGGCATTGCAAATTTGAAGGCCCCGCTCATCGAGGGCTGCTTTTAGTACGGCTGGTTCCTTTGGATATTTATTACCCACTTCACTGCCAACGTAGCCGGCCAGCGCCATTTCGTCAATACAATTTTCAAAGGTATACTCGGCACCCAGTTCCGGCATATCATCGTTGGTCCAGGCAATGGGAGCAACCGCCAACTTCACATTTTTAAATGGATACATGTTTCATTCCTCCAGTGGGAAAGGTGGTTTTTTAATAGGGGCGTGCTTTCTTAACCTGTTCAGCCATTTCTTCATGGGCTTTGACAACATCAGGGTTTTGCGACACTTCCGGAACACCCACACGCCACCAGGAATCGTAACCGCCAGTCATGCTGCCAGGAAGCACTTTGATATCAATCAATGTGGAAACGGTTTGTTTTTTGGCATCGGCAACGGCTTCCCGCAGTTCCTCAATGGTGCTCACCCTGTAGGTTTTCATACCATAGCCGGCTCCGATGGCTGCAAAATCCACGGGCACGTAGTTGCCATCCAGTCTGCCGGAATTCTCTCCCCGGTAGCGAAACTCATTGGCAAAATCATGGATTCCCTTGGAGCGCTGCAGGTTCAGGATGCATTGATAACCCGAATTATCAAAAAGGAGCACGTTAATTTTGATTTTTTCCTGCAGGGCGGTGAGAATTTCTGAATGGAGCATTACAAAGCTGCCATCCCCCACCATGGCATAGACTTCCCGATCCGGCGCTGCCATTTTAGCACCCAGTGTTCCTGATACTTCGTACCCCATGCAGGAGAACCCATATTCCATGTGATAGCCATCGGCTTTCTTTGTCTTCCAGAGTCGTTGGAGGCACCCTGGCAGACTGCCGGAAGCACCCACCACAATGGCACTGTCATCCAGCAGATGGTCGTTCAGTTCTCCCAGCACCCGAGTCTGGGAGAGTCCCTCGACCCAATCAGTTTCATAGAGGCGAGCCACTTCCTGACGCCAGGCTGCCTGCTCTGTGTCTATCCGTTCACCATGAGATGCCTGATAGCCTGTTTTTTCCAGAGCCTGACGCAGGGCATTTAACCCTTCCCGGGCATCTGCCACCAGCGGCAATCCGTCCATTTTCCAGGCATCAAAATCAAGTACATTGAGTCCGATGATGGGGATACTGCCTTCGCCAAAAGCGCTTTTAGACCCAGTGGTGAAGTCGCCCAACCGGGTGCCCACAGCAATGACCAGATCTGCTTCCCGGGCAATGCGGTTGGCGGCCTGATTACCGGTCACTCCCAAACCACCCAGATTCAGTGGATGATCCCATGGCAGTGTTCCTTTACCTGCCTGGGTTTCGCCAAAGGGAATCTGAAAAGCTTCAGCAAAGGCAGCGAAGGCCTCGCCGGCTTCTGAGTAGCGTACACCACCGCCACATATCAGCAGCGGCTTGCGGCTTTTTTCAATGAGTGCAGCTGCCCGTTCAACAGCGGCCGTCTCCGGCGTCAGCCGGTCCATGTAATGAATCCGCTTTCTGAAGAAATCAACGGGATAGTCGTACGCTTCTGCCTGCACATCTTGGGGCAGGCAAAGGGTCACCGCACCGGTGTTGGCCGGATTGGTGAGTACTCGCATGGCATTGAGGGCCGCCGTCATGATTTGTTCGGGCCGGGTGATCCGATCCCAGTAGCGACTGACGGATCGAAAGGCATCATTGGCACTGATTGTCAGGTCTGCGGGGTTTTCCACCTGCTGCAGCACCGGATCTGGCTGCCGGGAAGCAAAAATATCTCCTGGCAGCAGCAACACCGGAATCCTGTTCACTGTTGCCGTTGCTGCAGCGGTGACCATATTCATGGCTCCTGGACCAATGGAGGTGGTCACTGCGAATATTTCCTGGCGCTTTTTCTGTTTTGCGTAGGCTATGGCGGCATGGGCCATCCCCTGTTCGTTGTTTCCCTGATAAAAAATCAGTTCCTGACTGTTCTCCAAAGCTTCTCCCAATCCCACCACGTTGCCGTGGCCAAAAATACCAAATGCACCTTTGATAAACCGATGGGTTTCCCCATCCACTGAAATATACTGGTTTTCAAGGAATTTCACCAGTGCCTGGGCCATGGTGAGTCTGATGGTTTTCATAAGGTCTACCTCCCTGCTATAATCCAAACTGCTGCCGGATTTCATCCAGCTTGACCGGCCGGTTTTCCTTGACAGAAAGTGCGGCTGCCAACCCAATCAGTACCGGTTCCAAACCATCCTGCCCGGTAACCGGAGTTGGTGTGTCTTTTTCGATGGCTTCAAAGAAGTCTCTCAGTTCCCGGATGAAAGACTGCTGGTAACGCTCCAGGAAGAAATACTGAGGTTTCTCACCCACAACAGCCTCGCCGTTGCTAAGAACCGCATTGCTCTCAGGCACATTGGCAACTGCCACTTGCCCTTTGGAACCAAAAGCTTCAATCCGCTGGTCGTACCCATAGGCCGCCCGACGGCTGTTATCGATGGTTCCGATGGCACCGTTGGCAAATTTCAACTGAATAACTGCCGTATCAATATCGCCCGCTTCACCAATGGCCGGATCAACTAATACAGCGCCTGAGGCATAAACCTCTTCCACTTCACTGCCGGAAAGGAATCGTGCCATATCAAAGTCGTGGATGGTCATATCCAGGAACATGCCGCCGGAAACCTTCACGTATTCAACCGGTGGTGCTTCCGGGTCGCGGGATGTGATGCGCAGTAAATGCAGGTCACCAATTTTTCCATCCTTCACCATTTCCTGGGCTTTTGCAAAGTGGGGGTCAAATCGTCGGTTAAACCCGACCTGCAATTTAACACCGGCTTTGTTAGCTGCTTCCAACGCTTCTACAATTCGGGGAACTGAAGAAGCAATGGGTTTCTCGCAGAAAATATGTTTTCCAGCCTTTGCCGCTTCAATGATGATTTCTGCATGTGTATCTGTTGATGAACAAATGAGTACGGCATCAATCTCCGGGTCATTCACCAGCTCCCGGTAATCTTCAGTCACGCGTTCAATTCCTTTTTGCCTGGTCCACTCCAGCGCTGCCTCCATAGGGACAGAGGCCACACCTGCCAGTTTGACGCCGGGAAACTGAGCTAAAATATTATCGCCATGCAATTTGCCAATTCTACCTGCTCCAATAAGTGCCACTCGGATTTCTTTTTTGTTCATTCCTTATCACCTGTCTTTCATAGAATGTATAACATGGCTTTTCTGTTGATGTATTTTATGTCATTCCAATAATCGCTTCTCCCGCCTTCCTCACCTGCATTCTTTACAATGCCAGGTTTGGGTTGTGATTATTTCTTTCTGGCATTTTTACGCATATCAATGATAACCGCCACAACGATGATCATCCCTTCAATAATCTGCTGCCAATAAGCATGCACACCCAGCAGTGTCAGTCCATTTCTCAGTACACTCAGTACCAGCGCCCCCACAACGGCACCCCATACGGTTCCAATTCCACCAGCATGACTGGTGCCCCCAATGGTGGTGGCTGCGATGGCTGTCAGTTCATACCCGGTGGCCGCACCCGGATGCACACTGCCCACACGGCCTGCGAAAACAATGGCTGCAACCCCTGCCAACATGCCGCAGTAAGCATAAATCAAAATCAGGTTCTTTTTCACATTAACGCCGGAAACTTCAGCCGCTTTTATGTTCCCGCCAATGGCGTACACATTTTTGCCAAACTGGGTATTATTCAGCAATATCCATGTAATGACAATCATGATGCCATAAATGATGACAGGAATGGGCACCACACCAAGCCTTCCCCCCAGTCGTGTAAAGGCAGGGGTCAGTGAACTGATGGGACTGCCGCCGGTATAGATCAGGGCAAAGCCACGGGCAATGGTCATCATCCCCAATGTGGCAATAAATGCGGGAATACCTGTATAAGACAGCAAGCCGCCATTGATAGCTCCGATGAGAGCTCCCAGCAAAATTGCCGCTAATACAGGGACGATGAGGGGCAGTTCTCCCAATCCGGGAAAAAATTTACTGGTGGCCGCTGCCGACTGGCCCAGACTGGCAGCGACTACTCCAGTAAGTGCCAAAACAGATCCAACAGAAAGGTCGATTCCTTTCGAGGTGATCACCAGCGTCATACCCAGAGCCATAATTCCGAAAATAGCACTTTGTGTCAGAACGTTGAAAATATTATTTGGCGTTAAAAAATTAGGTCTTAGAACAGAGATTCCGATAATCATGAGAATCAGGACGAAAACAATTCCATATTTTTTGAGGATTTCGATGGCCGCCTGCTTGGCATGGCCATTCTCGCCATTCTGCTTCACTGCATTTTCTACCGATTCTTTTGACATTTTCCTTCCCCCTATGAGCACTTAGGCCAGTTTTTCTTCCACCGCTCCGGTGGCATACCGCATGATTTCTTCCTGAGTCAGGTCTTTTCGATTTTCAATAATGCCCGTTACCCGACCTTCATGCATCACCATAATCCGGTCACTCATTCCCATGACTTCCGGGAGTTCTGAAGAGATCATCACGATGGTTTTTCCCTGACCTGCCAGACTGGTGATCAGCTTGTGAATTTCTGCTTTTGCCCCCACGTCAATTCCCCGGGTAGGTTCATCCAGAAAAAGAATGTCCGGCTCAGTCAAGAGCCATCTGGCCACCAGTACTTTTTGCTGATTCCCACCGCTGAGGTTTTCAATCTTTTGATGGATCCCCGGCGTTTTGACCGACAGCGTTTCAATGAAGCGATGAGCATCTGTCTTCATTCTCTTATGATCCACCAGCTTATTTTTCTTCACATAACTTTTCATATTGGAAATTGTCATGTTTTGAAGAATATTCAACATGGGAAAGATCCCGTTCATCCGACGGTCTTCCGTCAGGAGGGCCATCTTGTTATTAATGGCATCTTCGGCCGAATGAATGCTGACTCGCTCACCATCAATATATATCTCGCCATCAGCCGATCGAATGCCAAAAATGGCTTCAATAACTTCTGTTCTGCCGGCACCTACCAGCCCGGCCACGCCCAGAATTTCGCCTTTGCGCACCTGAAAAGATACATTTTTAAAGTGTTTTCCGTTGGAGAGATTTTTAACTTCCAGTTTCACATCCCCAATTTCACAGGCGACTTTGGGAAACATTTCGGTTATGTCCCGTCCCACCATCAGTTTGATCATTCGTTCCACTGTCAGATCAGCCGTCTTCTCTGTTGCGATATACTGGCCGTCCCGAAGCACTGTCACTTTATCGGTAATGGCAAAGATTTCATCCAGTTTATGTGAAATGTAGATGATGCTTTTTCCATTTTCTTTCAGTTTTCGCATGATGCTGAACAATTGTTCTACTTCTTTGTTGGTGAGCGCCGATGTGGGCTCATCCATAATGATCAGCTTTGCATTGTAGGAAATCGCCTTGGCAATCTCAATCATTTGCATTTTAGCCACCGTTAAATGGCGCATTTCTGTTCTCGGGTCTTCCTTAAGATCGATTAGTTCGAGTACTTCTTTGCTCATTTCATACATCTTCTTGTGATCCACCAGCCCCAGCCGGTTTTTGGGTTCACGCCCCAGCCAGATGTTCTCCATAATGGGCCGGTGTTCCACCGGATTCAGCTCCTGATGAATCATGGAGATTCCCATGTTTAAAGCATCGGCCGTCGAGTAATTCTCTATCAGCTTTCCGTCGAAATAGATTTCACCTGAAGTCGGCGGATGAATGCCGATCAGACACTTCATTAGCGTCGATTTTCCTGCTCCGTTTTCGCCCATGAGAGCATGAATTTCACCAGCTTCCACAGATAATTCGGCATTTTTTAGCGCCTGAACACCGGGAAAATTTTTGATGATGTTTTTCATTTCCAGTACATGCGGTTGTTCCGTCATTTCGCACCACCCCAACTTAATCTTTCATCTGATGTTGAGATGGGGAAAGGGTTTTCCTCCCTTTCCCCATTCAGAATGAATCATTTATTTTTGGTGATTAAAACTCGTCAACGTTATCAATGGTTACCGGAACAAAGTCAATCCAGGTTAATTGCGCCGGTGAATTGCCTTGAGCTGCCTGGTGGGCAATCTCGGTTCCCATGTTTCCCTGTCCGTAGAGATCTTGAAGAACTGTGGCTGCCAAGCTGCCACCTTTAACTGCTTCTTTGGCATCAGGAATGGCATCTACACCCATGACAAGTACATCGTCACGGCCTGCTGCCTGAAGTGCCTGAACTGCACCCAATGCCATTTCATCGTTATTGGCCAAAATGGCGTTCAGATCGTCCCCATAAGCAGTCAGCCAGTTTTCTGTTAAAGACATTCCCTGGTCACGCTGCCAGTTGCCTGTTTCTTTTGCCAGAATATTGATACCTGCATACTGCCCAAGAACTTCTTCATTACCTTCTGTTCGCTTGATGGCACCTTCATTGCTGAGGATTCCCATGAGAATTCCCACATTGCCTTCTTCGCCCATCATTTCAACCAAGGCTTCACCTTGCATACGTCCAGCAACGATTTCCTGAGAACCTACGTAGTAGATGCCTTCAGGCGGCTGGTCTTCGCCAAAGGGGTTGCGGTTGACATATACCAATGGAATGCCTGCTTCCTGTGCAGCGGCAGTAATGGGACCCATAGCTTCGGTATCAACAGGAACGACCACCAGCGCGTCAACACCCTGCTCGATCATGGTTTTTACCTGGTCCTGCTGTCGCACAACATCTTCCTGAGCGTCCTGTACCTGAATGGTCAGGCCATTAGCTTCAGCATAAGCCCGTGCGCCATCGGCCACAAAAGTCTGACCGGTGTCGTTCAGGTTACTGCTGGCATATCCGATGGTCATGGCGCCTCCTTCAGCAGGTGCCTCAGTACCGCCACCTCCGCCGCCGCCGCATGCAGCCAGCAGCCCTACAGCAAGTACCAACACCAATAACAAGCTTAACTTCTTTTTCATTCTTTCTTCCCCCTTCTTTCTTGGTTTTTATTGTGGATCTCTGACACATTTATATTAACAGCTATGCCGCTAATATCGCTAACAGATACATCATATGCTTCCGGTGACGCCGGTCCGATTTGCTTCACACGGCGACACCGCCAGTGCCTATGCGTTGCGTACGTCGATCCAAACCAATTCCTTATCCCGGAAAGACCGGGTAGCCGCCTTAGCAATAATCGTTGCCCGGGTGCCGTCATACACATTCACGTCCGGCTTTTCTCCCTTTAAGATACATTGAGCAAAGGTTTGAAGTTCGTTGAGATAGGCTTCTTCAAATCTTTCCAGAAAGTTCTGGGCACACTCCTGTCGAACACCGTGCCGGTCAAGAATTTCCACCTGGTTGGCTCTGGGTGTTCCGCCGATTCGAAGAGTTCCATGCGTTCCGATAATTTCGGTTTCAATATGATATCCATGTGGTGCCGTTCTTCCAGCCACAAAGAAAGCCATGGTATCGTTTTCAAATTGCATTAAAGCTGATACATTATCACCGTCATTAAAAGAGGCAAACTCAGGGTGGAGGTAGCAGCCACCAACAGCATAAACGCTTCGCGCTTCCGCCTGGAGAAACCACCTGGCCAGGTCTATATCATGAACCGCCATATCCAAAAACTGTCCGCCGCTGGTAGGGCCAAAACGAATGGCACCTTCAATGGCTGATTCGGGATCAATGCTGTACCCTCTAAACAAAATGGGCTTCCCAATGGCACCTTCTTCCAGCTTCTTTTTCGCATATTGATAGGAAGGGTCAAAGCGCCTCATGAATCCAAGCATGAAAATCTGATCTGGATGTGCCTCAACAGCCCGTTCGGCCTGCCGACACTCATCAAGACTGATCCCCAGCGGTTTTTCACAAAAGACATGCAGTCCGGCAGCCAGGGCTTTTTCAATTTGACGGCAGTGATACCCGGAGGGAGAAGCAATCAGCACTGCTTCAAGATCGCTTTTCTCAATCATTTCATCATAATCCACATATCCTTCAGGAATTTGCCAGGTTTTTTGAAAGTCTTCGACTTCTTCAGGAACAACGCTGCAAACCGCCTGCAGTTCCAGGTGAGGTATGCGGAATGCCGCATTTTCAGCATGCTGCCGGCCTAAGCGACCCAGTCCGACAATACCTGTTCGGATCTTTTTCAAGGAAATTCCTCCGTTCTTTCTCAATACCCGTTTTCCTTAAAAACAATCAGGTTCATCGTAAACGTTTGCATTGATTTCTAAGAAAATAGTATTGTATTTTGAGAAAATTGTCAATAGGCTCACTAAGATATTGCATCCGTTAATATATTAACAAATTTTAAGGCTAGTTTTTTCAATGATTGCAGCTCATAAAAAAATATTCTTTTCAAATCCATCGAGGAAAACGTTCTTTTGAACTTCATATTCTTTAGAAAATCGCTTGAAATCAATGCAAACGTTTGATATTCTATTCACAAGGATTTTTGCTGCCGATTGAAATTTTTGAAAGAATCGTGTATCGTATAAATAAAGCATGTCCCCGATGACAGGAGTGGTTCGTGATGGCTGTTACCATAAAAGATATCGCCCGGATGGTTGATTGTTCTTATGCAACCGTTTCCAGAGCACTTAACAACAAGCCAGGGATCAATCAGCAAACCCGGGAGCGCATCATGTCAGTTGCCCAGGAAATGGGGTATCAACCCAATGCCATTGCCCGGGGACTGGTAACTCAGCGGACACACACCATCGGGCTGGTCATTCCTGATATTGTTAACCCTTTTTTCCCTGAAATTGCCAGGGGTGTGGAGGATGTTGCCAGCGAACATGGCTATACTGTTTTTCTCTGTAATACCAACTGGAATATGGAGAAAGAAACGGTTTATCTGAAAGCTCTTCAGGAAAAACGAGTGGACGGCATCATCATCAAACCCGCCTCTGATTTTGACGGTCCCGCTACCGGTGACCACAGCTATTTGGAAGATATACAACTTCCGGTGGTGATTTTCAGCGGACAATCCAGCACCGGTCGCCATAGTTATATTGAGATCGATAACCTGCGGGGCGGCTTCATTGCCACCAAACATCTCATCGAGGCCGGCTACCGACGGATCGCCTTTATCGGCGGACGAAAAAGCTCGCATTCCAACTCAGAACGACTCAAAGGTTATCAAATGGCTTTAGAAAGTTATGACATGCCGCTTACCGATGAATTAATTGTTAATCATGACTTTTACAGCGAAAGCGGCTTTGCTCTGATGGAGGAATTATTGAAACTGCCCAACCCGCCCGACGCTGTTTTTACCGGCAATGATATCATTGCTCTTGGGGTGCTGGAGTGTCTTCAGCTCCATCGCATCCGTGTTCCTGAAGACTTTGGCGTGGTGGGGTTTGACAATATTATTTTTTCCGGTTATCCTCAGATTCAGTTGACCACCATTGCCCAGCCCAAGTATCTCATGGGAAAATATGCGGCAGAGGTGCTACTGAATGAAATTAATGGCAGTGCCACCCGGGGTGTTCGCAAGACCATTCTTGAACCCGAGCTGGTGATTCGCAAAACCACCCGTAAACTGAAGTTTCCCTTTAACACTGTCAAAGTTGTCAATCATAGTTAAACGCACCGCCGGTTGGCGGTGTTGAGATTGTCGAAAAAGTCATGTTCATCTCTAAAACACGACTTTTTCGACAATCTCACACAAAAAGAAGCCTTCCGGCTTCTTTTTGTGTGTACCTTTTTAAGGATGGATAGCAATTGCCCAAAAGAGCTGTGAATGAAATGTTGAAAAGGTTTCTTATTTGACTTTTACGATTCGTCTTTAAGAGATTGTGCTGCAATCCAACGGTTAATCCCATCCATATAAGATGTATCTCCTTGGCCAAATCCCTCTGCCAACTTGAGTATGTAAATAAGCAGCTTTTCTTCACCGCTCATTACATAAGTGTTGATTAAAAAATTCAGAAACTCCGCTTTTTCCTGGTTGTTCATGGTCTGGTTATTTGCCTTTAATCGTTTGATCCAGATACCGATAATACCGGAAGTAACTTGATACAGACCAGCAGTTGACGGATTTTCAGTACAGCTGATCAGTCCTTCAAACGCCTCCAGAAAAGCGTCGGTCAGATCTCTGTTCCAGGGAGTTTTTTCAGTGGCATAATGGATCGCCAGCAGTTTTGCCAAATGTACCCACAAGAGTGGATTTGGATGGTCCTTTTGCTGAACAATTAATTGATCCGTCGCCACAATATGGTGATAAATAACCCCTTGTTCTGCGGCTGCTTTAAACTCTTTTTCAAGAGCGGCCTCTGTGATAGTTTCATGGCGGTGATACAGAGGTCTGGATAACTTGCGCCCCTTTTCAATCCCCACAAAGTTTATCTGAGTGGGTAAAAATCTTCTGGAATTCCGAGTGAAATCTGGTATCTTTTCTTCGGGTATGGCCGGCGCACCACAGCCAGTATTACGATCCATTTCTTTTAGAAGCACCAGCATCTGTGTCCGGTCAAAATAAGTGTACCGTTGATGGTCTCTCAGCTTCACCAGTATCACTTTTAACCCAAGCAAATACTGAGAAAAATCCTCTGCCATAAGTGCATCATATGTCAGCTGAAATGTTTTTCCGTAAGACAATTCGGTCACATCTCTTCTGAAAACAAAGTCATCTGCAGCACGGTAGGCAGATTCATCGAAGACTTTGTCTGCAAAGTAATGCTTTTCAATTTGCATCACCGTATTTTCGATTTCCATTTGAAACGCCAAAGTAAGCGTTTCGTAAAACCATTTCATGTGTAGTGTTGATTCTTCCATGTGAGCACCTCTTTGTATTTTATCTGGTCAATAAACCGAAAATATTCATTTTCATTGAACATTTCCCCATTATCCAACTCCCCTTTTATTCTCATCCATCATAATTCATTGATGACAATTAAAACAGCCCAAGAAACCTTATACTTCAATGCAGAATTAGCATTAGGCAATCCGCAGTATTCGTTGTTATAATTTTAGCAGACGGAAAAACATTTCGTTATAAATATTCATATGATGCGATGTTCAAAGAGTTGAAACTTTCAACCGTGCCAGTAATTGACGTGCTACCTGACAAGGAGGAGTTCCATGGAAAAGCAAAGCGAAGCCAAAGTAGATCATCCAACCGATGAGATTCATCCCCTTCTTCAGGCTGTTGTTCACATCGCTCCGTTGATCCAGCAGTTGATTCCCATCGACAGCATGGTCGGAGTTTCTGACCGTCAAAGAGTGATCTGCAATTTAAAGGCACAAGACTTACCGTTGGATATTGATAATATCAAATTAAATGATGACAGCCCTTTGGCTCAAGCAATGAAAGCAGGAGAATTAACCCGATGCTATACACCCGCAGAAGTGTTTGGTGTACCCTTTAAATCTCTTTCGGTTCCCATTCGGGATGAAATCGGTCAAATCATCGGTGGCATTGCTGCTGCCATCAGCTTGAAACAACAGAATCAACTCGACAACTCCATCAAAACATTCGCCGATACTTCAGATGAAATTGTTGCTACTATTGAAGAGTTGGCAGCTTCAGCTCAGGAACTGGCAGTAGAAATGGAATACTTGGAAAAGATGCAGCATGAGATGACAGAACAGGTTAAAGCCACAGATACCATGCTCAATTTCATCAACAACGTGGCGGCTAATACAAACTTATTGGGTTTGAACGCCTCCATAGAAGCTGCCCGGGCCGGCGAACTGGGCAAAGGATTTCAGGTAGTGGCTACAGAGATCCGGAAAATGGCTGACAGCAGTTCAAATTCTGTGAAACATATCAGAGAAACCACTGAGTTGCTTCAGGAAAAAGTGAAGATGATCAGTGAAGCAACAAGAAGAGTCAACAACATTACACATTCTCAGGCAGCTTCCACCCAGGAAATATCTGCTTCAATCACTCAGCTGGCTGGTCTTGTCAAAGAAATGGAATCGAATGCCCGATTGATGTCATGACCTATATACCTTTTAACACATTGAACTATACTACCTCAATGATCCAATGCAAGAAGAAATAACGAATGCTTGAAGGAGGCAGAGTTGATGAAAAGACTCCAAAACAAAATTGCGATTATAACTGGTGGGAATTCGGGAATCGGACTTGCAACAGCACGCCTTTTCTGCGATGAAGGGGCAAAAGTTGTCATTGCTGGAAGGCGAGCAGCCAACAACCAGCAGGTAATTGATAAGATCCGAGCAGCCGGAGGTGAAATTTCTGCCGTTCAGGCCGATGTGTCTGACATGGAAGATTGCAAAAAGATCATCAAAGCCACCATTCAACAGCATGGGCGCATTGATATCCTTGTTAACAATGCGGGCATTGGAGATAAGCACATGCCCATCAATGCCTGCAGTGAAGAATGGTATGATACTGTGTGCAAAATCGATCAGTATTCCGTCTATTACATGAGCAAGTACGCCCTTGAACACATGGAAAAAGCCGGCAAGGGTTCCATTGTCAATGTTTCTTCCATTGGAAGTCAGGGGGTGGCAGGCATTTCCTACAGTGCCGCCAAAGCTGCTGTTAACAGCATGACGAAAAACATTGCACTATATTATGCTGCGACAGATATTCGTTGTAATGCCGTTGCTCCTGGCCCCACACCTACCGAGTTGAATACACCAGAGCAGTTTGCAACCTTTCACCAGGAATTTGCGGCAGCGTGTGCCAAACACATTGATGTAACCCTTCCCGAAGCGCAATCAGAAGATCAGGCTGAGGCCATTCTTTTCTTTGCCAGTGATGTTTCCAAAGCGATCACCGGACAAATTCTCTACGTTGACCATGGTACATCGTTATATTAGATAGTTCAATTAAGTGATGAATGACGCTGCCGAAAGTGCCTGACTAATGACTTCCGGCGGCATTGTTACATTCATCGATGATGAATTTTCCAAAAGACATGAGCATGGATTAAATGTGTACGAAAAACACATGAGTACTTTTCACATGGAAAGTATTATGACTTTAACTGAAGCCATTAAAGCGCATGGCTCGGTTGCTTCCATTCAATTGAATCACGTGGGTGCTGTGAATCACCCTGATACCATCAAGGACCATCAAAATCCCATCGGCCCTTCTGCATTTATGCGGGATGACGGCATTCAGGTGGACGAAATGACCGTTGAAATGATGGAACGTGTCGCCAATAATTGGGCTGAAGCTGCCTGGAATTGTAAAGCGTTGGGTTTTGACATGGTAAATATTCACGGCGGCCATGGATGGCTGCTGAGTCAGTTCATCTCTCCACATTTGAATCGGCAGCAGGATGAATATGGCGGCAGCATGGTCAACCGGGCCAGATTCCCCATCATGGTTTGCCAGAAAATCAAAGCCCTTTGCGGCGACGATTTTCTCATTGAATATCGCATGTCTGGCTCTGAAAGAACAACGGGGGGGTGCCATCGGCTGCGAAAGTGGATATTTTTTTGCCGATGCATGCGACGCCGATGTCACCATTCTTGAGATGCGTCATGACATCTGTATCGACTCCAATGATTCTCAGCGGAAAGCGCTGATTCCCAGAATGAACGAATCTGAAATGAAATGGTTCTGTCATGTACAGGTTCAAGAAATTAATGCTGATGGCGTTACTTTTACTTCACCTGACAGCGCCGCTGATTTTGCACCGGCAGATCTGACACTCTATACCTGTGGCAGTCGTTCCCAGGATACAATCATTGCCAATTTGTACGGCACTGTTCCCACATTCATCGTCACCGGCGATGCCCGAAAAGCACGCACTGTGAAAGAAGCCACTTATGAGGGCTTCTGTGCATCCATGGATATCCTGTAAATATATCCCTACGACACACAGCCTGTGAAAATTCATCGTTGAATCTTCACAGGCTGTTTAACGAACGGGCTGCTTTGAACAGCAGTTCTTATGCTTTTTGATGATATGATAACATCGTCAAAACTGCTTTTGTCTATACTCATAAATGGGCATCAATGGTTGCTATTAGCTGGTGAAAATCAATGGGTTTTTCAAGAAATGCATCCATGCCTGCGTCCATGCATTGGCGGCGGTCTTCTTCTGTAACGTGAGCCGTCACAGCCACAATTTTCGGTGATTTTTTGTTCATAAGAGATCGAATCTGACGTGTTGCCTCCAGCCCGTTCATTCCTGGCATTTGAACATCCATTAAAATAAGAGAGTAGTCTGCTTCTTTAAACATGGTCACTGCCTCATTGCCATCATTTGCCATTTCAAAGGAATATCCTTTTTTCTTCAACATAAATTCCAGCATTTTTCGATTTGCTTCCTGGTCTTCCACCACTAAAATACGCGACAGCCTTTCTTCCTGTATTTCATTTCTTTGTTCAGCATGCATTTGATCCTCATCAGAATTGTTTCGATTTGATTTTGATTCAGCCAAGCGAAATGGAATCTTGACCGTCATAGTTGTTCCAACACCTGATTTGCTTTCTGCTTCAATCGTTCCCTCCATCAATGCTACCAGCTCTTTTGTTATTGGCAGGCCCAGGCCTGTTCCTCCATACTGATGAACAACATCATTATCTGCCTGGTAAAAGGGTTTGAACACTTGATTAAGCGTTTCCTGCGTCATGCCTATACCTGTATCTTCAACAATTAAACTGATTATGGCCCTTCCCGATTCAGACATTGTTGCTTCGCCCTCTCTGTTCACAGTCAGCCTCACCGACCCTTTTCTGGTAAATTTTACCGCATTTGCCGTTAGATTCATGATAATCTGTTGTACTCTCACCGCATCACCCACCACATGGGCCGGTAGCTGGGGTGACATATTTACTGAAAATTCAATGTTTTTGGCATCTGCCTGAACTTTTACAGGCGCCGTGCCTGCTTCAACGATATCTTTCAGGTTAAACAGCTGTTGTCTCAGTGTGATGTTGCCTGACTCAATTTTTGACAAATCAAGTATATCTTCCACAATCGCCAACAACATTTCTGACGCCAAAAGGATCAAATCTGCATATTCACGCTGGTCACCATCTGTTTCTGTCTGTTGCAATAATTTTGCAAATCCCATGATGCCGTTTAAGGGCGTTCGAATTTCATGGCTGATATGGGTCAGAAATCGACTTTTGGCCTCATTGGCAGCCATCACAGCCTTTTCAGCTGTTTTTCGCGGGGTGATATCCACATGTGTGCCGCTAAGCCGAAGGGGTTTGCCATCCTCACTCCAGGCGTTCACCTTGCCTTTGCTTTGAACCCAAACATAATGACCTTTTTTGTGTTTCATCCGAAAATCGACTCGATAATATTCCTGATGATGATTGAAAACCCTTTCCAGTGCTTTCTCAACAATCGGGTGATCTTCCGAATGAATCAGCTGTCTCCATGTTTCGATCTGCGGTACAATTTCATCCACCCTCTGGCCGATGATTTCAGCCCAGCGTTGGTCCACACGATTTTCACCGGTTTCCACATTCCATTCCCAAATGCCTGCCTGAGTGCCTTCAATCACCATGCTCAGGCGTGCCTGTTCAGCTTTCAGAACATCTTCTGCTTCAATTCGACGTAAAGAGGCCGCAGCGAATGAAGCATAAAAATCAAGAACTTCCCACTTTGGATTCGATTGTTCACCTGTTAATGCAATAACCGAAGAGCCATACAGCCGGTCAAGCAAATAATGCTGTATGAGAATGAACCGATCAATACCCGTCAACAAGTGAAAGGTTTTTGAAAGCGCGGGCGGAATATGACCCATAGTCGCTTCTGTCAGACTTGAAAACGAGATCACCAACTGGTTCCTTTTACTTGCCACCTCTGCTTTTGAGACATGCGTTTCCAAGTGCAGCACTCCATTGCCAAGAATCCGGACCACCTTTTGAAGAAATGCATTGGATGCTTCAATGTGCTGAATTGTCATGACTTCACGATGATGATCGTACAGAGAAAATACGACAGCCACAGCCTGTGTCATATCCTTTAACTGACTGGTCATCACCTTCTGAAGTGCTTCGAGGTTCTCCGCCAGTGCCTGCTCTGTGGTCATTCGACTCAACTCTTTCCAGATGCTTTTAAGTTCAGTCGTTGGTTGCGCTCGATTCTCTTTTCTCATCTGCCTCACCTTCCAACGTATGGCTTACCCATTTATTTCTGGAGAAGTGTGATGGTGAGCTGAACCTCACCCAATGCGGCTTTGTATCAAGGATGTTCAGCGTCATCCTTGTTCAATCAGATTTTGAAATGTAATTAACTCAACTTTCCCACCAACTTTTGACGGATAACCTGTCTGTAAGTGGCTGAAAGTTATGTACTTGCAAGTAACCGACCCCTTAGTGTATCGGGAA
>NZ_FXUF01000002.1 GCF_900182905.1 Anoxynatronum buryatiense
GTGCCGGAGCCAGGGGCAATGTGATTCGTTTCCTGGTACCGCTGGTGATCACCGATGAGCAGCTGCAGGCGGGGCTGGATATTCTGGAGGCGGCTTTGGAAAAATACGCTCGTTAATTTCATCACAGGCAGGAATTGGACACTTGTTTCGCGAATAAAACATAAGGGAGCGCATCGTGAATCGCCGTTGATCAACATGTTACCTGTCGAAGACCGGCGGCTTCTCCTGAGAAGCTGCCGGGGCAGGAAGGAGTGAGTACATGCCCAACTTAACAGAGATCCGTGAAACAACCCAGCAGGTGGCTGAAGCCATTTCGCTGGCGGTGGGTCTTGAAACGGAAATCGTCGATCACGAACTGACCATTGTGGGCGGAACAGGTCCCTATGTGGATCGCCTGGGAGGAAAAGAAGAACTGGGGAAACTGGAATCAAACTTTCTCTATGCAAGGGTTCTGAGGGAAGGGAAAACCGTTTTTGTCAAAGAAGCCCTCAGTGATCTGACGTACGATCCACTGACCCGTCTGGGTAAGCGCCAGGAACTGGCAGAAATCTGCACCCCTATCATCAGCGGTGGCAAAATCATCGGTGTGATTGGGCTGGTGGCTTTCACCAGGGAACAACACCAGCATTTGTTGATCGAAAAGGAGAAATTGAAGCTTTTTGTCGAACGAATGGCAGACTTGCTGGGTGCCAAGGCTTCTGAAAGAATTATGATCATGGAAATGCAGCGCACCCGGGAAGAGATGGCCACTATTCTGGAAACCATCCACGAAGGCATGTTGGCGGTGGATGACCGGGGGATGGTGGAATACTGTAATGCCAATGCAGCCCTGCTACTGAAAATAAACCGGGAAGAGCTCATTGGCAGTCATCTGGCCGCGCTCATGCCCGGCACACCGGCGTTGGAGGTTCTGAAATCCGGCGAAGGGTACACTGAACAGGAAGAAATTTTGAAAAATGGCAACCGGAATCTGCACTTCATTGTGACGGTCAAACCCATTGTGGATCAGGATCATATTCGCGGGCTGGTGGTCTCCTTCAGAGATATTGTGGAAGCGCGTAAGCTGGTGTACAATCTGAGCGAAATGAGTATTACTTACACTTTTGAGGATATCATCGGCGACAGTGAAAGGATGCACCGGGCAAAAAACCGGGCCCGGCAGGTGGCGAAAGGCAACTCCACCGTGCTGATTACAGGTGAAAGCGGCACAGGTAAAGAACTGTTTGCCCGGGCCATCCATTATGCCAGCAGCCGTTGTCACGGTCCGTTCATCACGGTTAATTGCGGAGCTATTCCGGAAACGTTGCTTGAAAGTGAATTGTTTGGCTACGAAAAAGGTGCTTTCACTGGCGCCAGAGATAAGGGAAAAGTTGGCAAATTTGAACTGGCAGATACAGGCACCATTTTTCTGGATGAAATTGGCGATATGCCCCTTCACTTGCAGGTGAAACTCCTTCATGTTCTTCAAAATCGGCGATTTGAGCGTGTGGGAGGCAATAAAACCATTCAGGTGGATGTGCGGGTAATCACGGCCACCAACCGGAATTTGGAAGAGATGATGCGGGATAAGATGTTTCGTGAAGATTTGTATTATCGCATCAGTGTTATTCCGCTGGTGTTGCCGGCCCTCAGGGAACGCAAAGAAGATATTTTACCCCTTGCCCGCTACTTTCTTCAAAAATATAATGGCTTCATGAATAAAAAAATACAGGGTTTTTCCGACGATGTGCAGCAGCTTTTCACGGGCTATCAGTGGCCGGGGAATGTGAGAGAGTTGGAAAATGCGGTGGAGTATGGTGTGAACATGACTTTTGGGGGGGCTGTGGAGATGGATGCAGTACCGCCCAAACTGCAGCATCTTCTGGTGGAACCAGGGCAGATGCTCAGGTATTCTTCCCTTCAGGAGCAGTTGAAAAACATCGAAAAGGAAATTCTCCTGAGCAAAATTCGGGAGCATGGGAGCACCCACGAGAGCAAGTTGATTATTGCCAAAGAACTGGGAGTCAGTCGTGCAACTTTGTACCGAAAATTGTCGGAGTACCGCATTTCTTAAAATTGAGAATCGAGAATATGAATATCAAATATGAGAATAGACTGAAAAATGAGTTTTCGAACTGTTTTAGCGTTTTCACGTATCATATTTGAGAATAGTGGGACTATTGTTGGAAACATCCGGTGGAAAAACAAGAGTAAGAATTGGCCTATTTATCTAAATATTTATGCAAAAGGCGTCGATCTGCGCTTTTATTCCCTGAAATAGGGATTATGGTATGAATTTTGCAGTGTAATGAAGATGCGTCACCAGACACTAAACACCAAAAGTGAAAGTGAGGGGTTGACATGTTTGACGCATACAGGGATTTACCTTGGGATTTCACCTAACACCACCATCGTCAGAGTGACCGGAGGAAAATGAACAAATAAAAAGGAGGATTTTCTGATGAAAGTACTTTTGATTGGTGTTGGCGGTGTGGGTGAAGCCATTGCGTCCATTGCAGACAAACGGGATTTTTTGGAATTGATGGTATTGGCCGATTATAATTTGGATCGTGCCAAAGAAGTTCAGGCAAAACTTGGGAACCCGGAGAAGTACCCGGTGGAACAGGTGGATGCCCGAGATGGAAAGCAAATTCAGCAATTGGTGAAGAAATATGGGGCGGACATCGTTGTCAATGGATGCGAGCCGGCCTTCAATGAATCCATTTTTGATGCTGCCTATGAAGCGGGATGCAATTACATGGATATGGCCATGACCTTGTCCCATCCACATCCGGAAGCGCCTTATGAAAAATCCCATATCAAACTGGGCGATTATCAGTTTGACCGGGCCCAAAAATGGGAAGAAAAAGGCTTGTTGGCATTGGTGGGATCAGGGGTTGAACCGGGTATGGCTGATGTTTTTGCCCGTTATGCCCACGACCATCTTTTTGATGAAATTGACGAGATTGGAATCCGGGACGGTAACAATCTTCAGGTGGAAGGCTACACGGTTCCTTTTGGATTTTCCATCTGGACCACCATTGAGGAATGCCTCAACCCGCCGGTGATCTGGGAACGTGACAAAGGCTGGTACACCACTGAGCCTTTCTCGGGAGAAGAGGTTTTTGATTTGCCGGAAGTTGGTCCGGTGGAAATGGTAAATGTGGAGCATGAAGAAGTGCTGTTAGTGCCCCGTTACCTCGACAAGGGATTAAAGCGCGTTACCTTTAAGTTTGGCCTGGGCAGAGATTTTATCACCATGCTGAAAAATCTCCAGGAGTTGGGACTGGCCAGTACAGAGAAGGTAAAGGTGAACGGGGTTGAGGTGTCACCCCGGGATGTGGTGGCAGCAACAGCTCCCAACCCGGCGTATATCGGTCCGAAAATGACGGGCAAAACCGTGGCTGGCACTTGGGTCACAGGCCGAAAAGACGGTTTGGATCGTGAAATCTATCTTTATCAAGTTGCAGACAATCAGGAGTGCATGAAAATCTACGGTTCACAGGCAGTTGTGGCACAAACGGCTTTCCCTCCTGTGCTGATGATGGAACTGGTGGCCAAGGGACAATGGAAAGCCACCGGCGTTCAGGGACCAGAGTTTTTCCCGCCGGAGCCATTTATGGAACTGATGGCTGCCTATGACTTCCCCTATGGATTGCAAGAACGGGATTCTGCCTATAAAGCGGCAACAAAATCCTGAGAGTAAGAATGATACAAACCTGAGCAAGGCCCTGGCACGGTATAAAATGATCTTTGGTGCAGACTCCCCCGCCTGCTGAAAATCCCTGCGTGTTGTGTGTGTGTGTCGATTTGTATGTTTGAGAGGGTGTCTGCGCCGGATCATTTTATCAATAGCATCGATGCAATAAAAGACGAACCTGAGACAAAGGAGGGAATCTGTGTGGGACTGAAATTTGTTCAGGAAAACTGTATTGGCTGTAAATTATGCGAGTTAGCCTGTTCGGCTTCTCATGAGGAAATGTTTAACCCGCGACTGGGCAGACTGAGAGTGGGCAGTCACTATGAGAACAAAGATCTAAAAATTGAAGGGCATGTCTGTATTCTCTGTGGCTCCTGTGTGCGCGCCTGTCCGACAGATGCCATTGCACTGGAAGACGGCCGGCTCCATTATACCAGAGAAGACTGCATCAACTGTGGTGTCTGTGTGGATGTCTGTCCTCAGTCGGTAATTGTACAGAAAGAGGAAGATGTGGGGATCTGTGATTTGTGTGAAGGTGACCCGTGGTGTGTCAAATCATGTCCTCATGGAGCGTTGATGTTGAAAGGGGGCACTTCAGCATGATGGGATATCAAAACAAGGTGTTGCGCGTCAACCTGAGCAGCAAAAGCTGGAGCACAGAACCCCTGAACATGACATGGGCAAAAAAATATATCGGTGGAAAAGGGTTGGGAATTAAATACCTCTATGAAGAACTGGCGCCTCACACCGATCCATTTTCACCGGAAAATAAACTGATTTTTATGACAGCGCCACTGACAGGTACCACTGTTCCCTGTTCGGGCAAGCTCGCCATCATTTCCAGATCGCCAGCCACCGGAACCATTCTTGACTGTTCCATTGGCGGCCACATTGCCTCTGAGATCAAATTTGCCGGCTACGATGCGGTGATTATTGAAGGGGCATTGGATGAACCGGGCGTGCTGAAAATTGAAGACGATCACATTACTTTTTTACCGGCAGATGATTTGTGGGGAAAAGGCTCCCATGAAACAGAAACCGCACTTATTGAAGCTCATGGCAAAGATATGAAAGTAATTTCCATCGGCCCTGCCGGAGAAAACCTTTCCACCATGGCCTGTATTAATTCTGACTACTATCGCCAGGCTGGCCGGGGCGGCATCGGCTCTGTCATGGGAAGTAAGAAACTGAAGGGATTCCTGGTGAAAGGAACCGGCGGTGTGCAGGTCCATTCAATTCAGGAGGCCATTACCCGGATCAACGAAATCATGCGTTCAGACACCTTGACAGATGACAACCTGTGGGCCTATACCGATGGAACGGCGATGTTGGTTGAAATGTCTCATAACACGGGTATTTTGCCAACCCATAACTTTCAGGACGGCACCTTTGGCGCTTATCAGGGCATCGACTCAGAAGCTATGAAAAAAGCCCGTTCCGGCAAAAAAGCCTGTGGAAGCTGTGCCCTTGGTTGCGGTAACTTTACTAAAACGGGGCGCGGTGCTGTGGAGGGGCCTGAGTATGAAACGTTGGCACTTTGCGGCTCCAGCTGTGGCATTGGCGAACTGGACGCTGTGGTGAAGTTCAATGACCTTTGTGATGATATGGGGTTGGATACCATCAGCGTTGGAAACACCACTGCTTTTGCCATGGAGTTGACAGAAAAAGGCATCAAGGATTTTGGCCTTCGATTTGGTGATGTGGAAAGCTACCTGAAGGTACCTGAGCTAATCGCCCGAAAAGAGGGTATTGGTATGGAACTGGGGCTGGGCACCAGGGAACTTGCCAAGCGTTATGGCGGCGAAGATTTTGCAATGCAGGTGAAGGGGTTGGAATTTCCTGGTTACGAACCCCGCGGCTCATGGGGAATGGGGCTGGCCTATGCCACATCTGATCGGGGTGCCTGTCATATGAGAGCCTGGCCTGTTGCTGTTGAAGCATATGGTGATGTGGATGCCTTCACTGTTGAAGGAAAAGCCCAGTTGGTGATGGAAATGCAGAACTCCAATGCCGTTAAATTCTCCCTGATTCTCTGCGACTTTTGGGCGGCGGGAGAAGAAGCAATGGCAGAAGTGCTTAACCTGATCACCGGGGCCGACTACACCGCCGAAGAGCTGCTGGCGATTGGTGAGCGTGTCGTGAATATCGCCCGTGCCTTCAATATAAGAGAAGGTTTTACCGGCACCCATGATACACTGCCCAACCGCATTTTCAATGATGCTTTGAAATCAGGAGCCACTGCCGGTAAAAAGATTCCCAGAGAAGACTTTGACAGAATGCTGGCGGAGTATTATCATCTCCGGGGCTGGACGGCAGAGGGCATTATTTCTGATGAAAAAACAGCAGTACTGGAGTTGTAACCTATGTTGATTCATGTGATTCTCGCAGGACCATTAAGCCGGTATGGAAATGGCTGCCGCGAGTTGTCAGTGGAAGGTGAGAAGGGGTGGCAGGTGGCTGATCTCATCAGTCACCTGAAAATCCCTGAAATGTCATATAGCTTCGTCTCCATTGGAGGCAGAAAGGTGGAAGAGCACCGGCCACTTTCTGAAGGGGTTGTGGTGACGGTGTTTCCGCCGGTATCGGGGGGGTGATGAGTAAAACCGGATTGTGACGGCTGACAAATGGAAAGCAGTGACACTCACAAGGAGGTTATATCTTAATGGGAGAAGATGTTGTAAGCGTATTTCAATCGGCTAATTTAATCTTGATTTTTCTGGGATTGTTTGTGTTAGTGATTTTGTACATGGGTGTTCGCTATTCCGGTAAAGTGGAAGAGTCGGATGACCTGGTACTGGCAGGCAGAGGGTTAAGCCTTCCCTTTCTGGTACCGTCCATTCTGGCCACCTGGATTTGTGCCGGTGCCATGATGGGGGCTGCTGGAGAAGCCTATACCGGAGGGTTGCAGGCAGTTGTATGGGATCCTTTTGCACCGGTAATGATGATGCTCATCGTCGGTGTTTTCTTTGCCCATCGGCTCAGGAGATCGGGTTATACAACAGTGATCGACTTTATGAACGACCGATTTGGTAAGCGAATGGGCATGCTGTATCTGGTGGTACAGATGCTGTCGGCCATTGGGTGGTTGGGTGGTCAGCTGGTGGCCCTGGGTGTGATTGTCTATCTGACCACCGGCTTCAGTATGATGACAGCCATTTTAATTGCTGCCATTGTCATGATTGTGGTGTCTTATATTGGCGGTTTGTGGGCTCTTTCGAGAGTTGATGCCATCGTGCTGGTATTGATCATTGTTGGTCTTCTCATAATGCTTCCCATTGTCATCGGCGAACTTGGCGGATGGGATGTCTTTTTTGCAGAAGGCGACAACTGGCTGGAAGTACCCACTTTTGCCATTACGCCTGTTGCTGCCGATGATGGCGGGTTCCTCTGGTACACAGGCTTTCTGGGACTGGCCTACTATCTTTCAGCCTGGGCAGCTTTGGGGCTTGGGGATGTTCCCAGTCAGGTAATCCTGCAGCGTGTGCTGGCTGCCAAGGATGAAAAAGTGGCTCGACAGGGTTTCATCATCAGTGGTGTGATGTACCTGTTTATTGGATTGATTCCTGTGGCCATTGGGATAGCCATGTATACCTGGGGACTTGACCTGCCGCTGGATAAGGTGGAGATGGTGCTTCCCTGGGTGGCGGACAACTTCCTGCCTCCCTGGGCTTCTGTCCTCTTTGTGGTTTCACTGGCAGGGGCGATCATCAGTACCGTGGGAAATACCTGTCTGATTTGTGCCACCATGGCGGGTCACAATTTGTTTAAGTACTTTAAACCCGATGCCACCCCCAAAGAAGAACTTCGCATGGTGCGACTTGCCATCCCAGTGACCATGTTCATGGCCCTGGTCATTGCCCTGTACTTCGAAACGGTGTACAAACTCATCGTGTTCTCGGGTGCATTGCAGTTGTGTACCATTTTTGCTCCCTTTGTTCTGGGCTTCTTCTGGAAAAAAGCCAATGCAAAAGGTGCGATCACTTCCTTCTTTACCGGGCTGATTTCATGGGTGGTCTTCTTCTTCATGATCTTCCCCTACACCAAAGAGTCCAACTTTGAAGAAGAAATCATTGAAGCGGGACTGGCTATGGACTGGGCCATCTGGGATGCCCTCTACATGTCCATGGTTCCTGCGGCCATTCTGGCCTTCGTGGTCATGATCGTCGTGTCTCTCAAAACACAGCAGTCTGATCCTCCGAAAGTCTTTACAGATTCCAAAGGGAACCCCATGACAGATGGCATGTTCTCCTGGTCAAAATAAGATAATCACCTATTCAAGAATTGATGTAACAACTCCCCGGGGTCCCTGTCTCAGGGTTCTCCGGGGTTCTCTATCAGCACTGGTGAGCTTGTTGAAAAGAGGTGACTAAGATGAAATACCCACATCCCTGGGGAGAAAATGCCACCGAGGAAATGGCAGCGGCGGATGTGCTGCTGATGGCTGTTCCTTTTGACGGCGCGGTGAGCAATGCCAAAGGAGCGGCAGAAGCACCAGACCGCATGCGGGAGCTATCGAGGATTTTGCCGCCGGTGACAGAAGAAGGTGACTGTTTTGGTGAGTTGAAGGTGTGTGATGTCGGCGATGTGCCGGTGATGCTGGACTGGCCCCGGTATTATGATGCGGTGGAAAAGAAAGCCGGTGAACTGGTAGCCACAGGAAAACCCTGTGTGTTTCTGGGCGGAGACCACTCCGTCACCATTCCACTGATCACCGCTTTTGCCAATACCTATCCCAACGAAAAAATTGGAATCATTCATTTTGATTCCCACCCTGACATCATTTCCGAGTATGACGGTCACGGTTGGTCTCATGCCTGTACCCAGCGCCGAGCGGTGGAACTAAACAATGTGGATCCTGGGGGGTTAAGCTTCGTCGGTCTTCGTTCTTTCATGGAGGAAGAGCTGGAATTTTTTGCAAAGCATCCGGAAATCACTGTTTTCAAAGCACGGGATGTTTACATGCAGGGGCAGGCAGCCATTGTGGAGCAGCTGGTGGAACATTACCGGCATTATCAGCGGATTTACCTGACGCTGGATATTGATGTACTGGACCCTGCTTTCGCGCCGGGTACTGGAACCCCGGAAGCAGGTGGTTTGTCATCCCGGGAGTTGATGGAGATGGTTCGGGCACTGATGACCCGCCTGCCCATTCAGGTGGTGGATCTGGTGGAGGTTTCGCCCCCGTTGGACCACTCCAATATCACCAGCTGGGCAGCGCTTAAAGTAATCTATGAAGTGTTTGGTGTGTTGTTTCGAAGGCAGTCCAATTCATTAAAGGAGGGGTAGAATGAAAAAAAGAATGGCAAAGTGGTTGGTGATGGTACTTGTGTTGGTAATGGTGATGGGCGGTACCGGAGTGTATGCCCAGCAGCCGGTTCAACTGATGTTGGACACCGAAGAGGCGGCAACAAGCCTTGTTCTGAAGGATGGCCGCGCCATGATTTCTGTGGATGATTTGGAAGAACTTATGGGAGTTGATGTCCAGTGGCAGGCGGATGAACTGGTACTCACTTACGCGGAAAAAACCATGGTGATGACAGTTGGTGCACAAGAAGCATTGCTGGACGGCGAATCCATGCTGTTGGACCAACCCTTAATCATGGAAGCGGAAATGCTCTGGGTGCCTCTGGCATCAGTATCCCGTGCTTTTGGGCACGAAGTCGCCTGGAATGCTTCCGCTAAAAGCGTTGAAATCATCAGCCGCACCAACCGTCTTTTTTCTGAATATGTCAAAGCCATCGCTACCACCGGAGCTCTGTTATTAAATGGAGAAATGGGCGATCTTCACGAAGCCATCGTTACTTCCGGCGAATGGGATACCCCTGAAAATGAAGCTTTTCGGACAAGCCTGAAGGAAATCAAGGAAGCCAGTGGGGCCACATATGTGTATACCCTTATTAAATCAGGCACTGATGAAGATCCTACGCTGCTGATTTCAGAATCAGACTATCCAGATGAATACGGTGATGAATATGAAATGGAATCCCAGTTTCTGAAGGCGTTTGCAGGGAAACCGGCCTATGCGGTTCATTTCTGGGATGATGAAGGCACGGTGATGAAGTCAGCCTTTGCACCCATTTATAATTCTGCCGGGCAGGTAGTGGCGATTTTGGGGATCGACACCGTTTACAACCCCATGAACCATGATGCCAACGCCCTTATCAGCTCAAAGGTGAAAGCCATTGCAGTTACGGGTTCCCTGATGTTAAAAGGAGAAATGGGTGATCTTCACGAAGTCATTGTTGCTTCCGGTGAATGGGATACCCAAGAAAATGAAGCTTTTCGGGCCGTTCTGAAAAAAATCAAGGAAGCCAATGGAGCCACCTACGTCTATACTCTTATCAAGTCGGGCACAGATGAAGATCCCACACTGTTGATTTCAGAATCAGACTATCCGGACGAATACGGTGATGAATATGACATGGAGCCCCAGTTCCTGTTGGCTTTTAGCGGCACACCGGCGGCAGCTCAGCATATCTGGATAGATGATGAAGTGATGAAATCCGCCTTTGCCCCTATCTATAACACCGCCGGCGAAATTGTCGCCCTTCTGGGAATTGACATGGAAGCACCCGAACTGGCACATGTACCGGAACTTGATTAATCAGACAGGAGCAGCTGTTTCTACAGATGATTGAATGGGTGTTTCGACAACGCCTTTCAGGAAAGTGCAGGTGGCCATTGTGCTGCCTGTATTTTCTTAATATTGCGCCAAAGTCTTGTTGGGTGTACAATAAAGAAGGAATGAAGGGATGTGAGTGTGCAGTTTGACAGCAAGTACCACATAGGGAGGCAATAATCGAAGGAGGGGTGCGTATATTAAGAAACTGAATAGATGTAGATGAATTGATAACAAGGTTCACTACAGCAATAACCACACGGGACGATACAGCCATTTCGCAAGACACTGCAGCCTGCTGCAGAGGCCGGGGAGACCCCTGTAACGACTGAAAGCCTTCGAAAGACTGGAGCCACGCGATTGGTATGCTGCATAACCTAACCTGATAACATGACAGGAGGCGTTATGATGGAGCAATCGGTGATTACAGTTTTCGAATCTTCAAAATGGATTTTAGGTATTTTGGGTATTTATGTCATTGCGATACTTTTTCTTGGATTTCGCTATTCAGGGCGTATTGAAGAATCGGACGATTTGGCCCTGGCCGGTCGTAATTTGACACTGCCCTTCATGGTACCTTCCATCGTGGCCACCTGGATTTGCGCCGGTGCCATTATGGGAGCTGCGGCAGAATCATACAAGTGGGGATTTCAGGGTGTCATCTGGGACCCCTTTGCCCCTGCACTGATGATGGTGCTGGTGGCAGTTTTCTTTGCCCGGCGACTTCGCCAGTCACGGTTCAGCACCGTGGTGGACTTCATGCGCACCCGATACAGTGAACGGATGGGTGATCATTACCTGCTGATTCAGGTACTGTCGGCCACCAGTTGGCTGGGAGGCCAGTTGGTGGCACTGGGAATTATCGTCAATCTGACCACAGGCGTGGGGATGCTTCCCGCCACCATGATTGCCACTGTTGTCGTCGTTTTGGTGACCTACTTTGGCGGGTTATGGGCTTTGTCACGGGTGGATGCCATTGGATTTACCCTCATTATTGCAGGGCTATTCGTCATGTTTCCGGTGGTTATTTCCGAAGTGGGCGGATGGAGCGAGTTCATCGCCAACGCTGCAAACTGGGGTGAGTTGCCACCCTTCGCCATGATACCTGTTGCTCCTGATGACGGCGGGTTTATCTGGTACACCGGCATTCTGGGAATTGTATATTACCTGTCGGCCTGGGCATCACTGGGCATCGGAGATCTAAACAGCCAGGTGCTTCTTCAGCGAGTGCTGGCTGCAAAAGACGAAAAAACAGCTGTGAGGGGTTTTATGATCAGTGGTGTGCTATACCTGGTGCTGGGGCTAATCCCGGTACTCATTGGTATTGCCATGTTCACCTACGGGTTGGAGCTGCCATTGGAACAGACGGAATATGTGCTTCCCTGGGTGGCAGAAAACTTTTTGCCCAGCTGGGCGGGGGTACTGTTCATTGTTGCACTGACGGCGGCCATCATCAGCACTGTGGGAGATAACTGCCTTATTGTTTCCACCATGATTGGAAATAACATCTATCCCAAATACGTACCAGAAGCCACACAGAAGCAAAAATTGCGTGTGATGCGCATTGCCATTCCGGTGGTGGCCGTTGTAGCCATGGGAATTGCACTGATGTTCAGCACGGTGTATAAACTCATTGTGTTTACTGGATCCATTTCATTGGTTACCATCATTGTTCCCTATATCTGCGGCTTTTTCTGGAAAAAGGGAAATGCAAGAGGTGCGCTGGCTTCTTTCTACACAGGTGCCATTACCACGGCGATTTCGTTCTTTCTGTTCTTTCCCTTCACCAAGGAAGCCAACATGGATGTGATGGTGGAAGGACAGGTCTATATGGATTGGGCCATCTGGGATGCCCTGTACATGGCATTGATTCCGGGAGCCATTGCAGGACTGGTGGCGATGATTGTGGTTTCGTTGAAAACCCAACATTCTGATCCACCGAAACCCTTCGTTAACGCCAAGGGTGAACCCATGGACAACCGGGTATTTTTCTGGCAAAAATCCTGACTGCTTCATCAGAACACAGGATAGACAGCATATATAGCATATGCAGGATATACGAAAGTGCTTGAGATGTTGAAAGCACTGAAACATTTGACATGGTTGAAAAGGAACCAGCAACTCCATCAAACCAGATTAAAGGGGCTTAACCGTCATCGGGTGGTTAAGCCCTTTTCAGAACTGCTACAATGCAGTATCAATGACAAAAATGAAAAGGAGGCTGTCAACATGAACCACTGGGAGACAAAACGGGAAGCGGTTGAAAAACTGATGCAGGATGCAACGGTGGTACGCCTGGCATTGTGTGACGGTGAGCAGCCCTATGTGGTGCCGGTGAATTTTGGAGTGGGAGAAGGTAAGCTTTATTTTCATTCAGGAGCAAAAGGCACAAAAGTTGATATTTTAAGCCGAAACCCCCGGGTAGCCTTTGAAATGGACGCAGACGTGACTGTTGTGAAACATCCTGAAGCTTGTCACTGGAGCATGAAATACCGAAGCCTTGTGGGAACAGGTATCGTTCGGCTCCTCACAGATCCGGCGGAAAAGAAGGCGGGGCTGGACCGATTGATGGCGCATCATGCACCGGGAGAAACCTTCCCATATGACGAAAAAATGATGATGGTCACCCATGTCTATGAAATTGCTGTCGAAAATCTACATTACAAAGAAGCGAAAGGATCATAATTAGAAAGCGAAAAGATATTGAAACCAGGTTGATGACAAGACAAAAACGCACAATCCATCAGGGAGGGACAACCATGAGTCGGGACAATATCCGTCTGCCACGTCACTGGCAGCATTATTTGAGCAAAGCCTCAGTGACATACGCCCACAGCGTTGCCATGAAACTTCATCCACTGGTGAACAGTCCGTTAGGTGGGCGGAATGCCGGTAGTCAGGCAGAACATGAAGCAGCCGAAATGCTGTTTCAGGAAATGAAAGCTATTGGATTAAAAGAAGTGAAGAAAGAGGCGTTTCCCGTTGTGAAATGGGAGTTCAGAAATGCCAGTCTGTATGCGGAAGGGCATACCATCCGGCCCTACGCCTACCCTTCGGGGGGCACTGAGCCTGAAGGGGTGACAGCACCCCTTGTGCCCGTTGGCCGGGGAACACGTCAAGACTATGAAGGTTTGGATGTGACGGGAAAAATCGTGTTGATAGACATCGACATGCGCAACGATTGGTGGATCACTTATCCGGCGCTGGAAGCCGCCCATCGGGGAGCGGTGGCGTTGGTGTGCAGCTGCAGCGGCGGGTTTTCAATGGGAGACGAACAAGCCTTAAACTGCCAGGATTTTGTTGGTCCTGTCACCATCCCCTGCGTAAGCATCAGCCGAAAAGATGCGGGCTGGTTAAAGGAAAGGTATGCCCACAGGCAGACCACTGGTGATATGAATATCACGCTTCAGGTGGAAAATCAAATTGATCCGTCAGGTGTCAGCTACAATCTGACGGGGGTGATTCCCGGTAAAAACCGACATGAACAAGTGCTGGTGGGCGACCACTATGACTGCCATTTCTGGGGTTTTCAGGATAACAACGCTGCGGTTGGACTCACCCTGGCCATCGCCAAAGGGATTGTGGATGCCGGCATTATCCCTGAGCGGGATCTGGTGTTTATTCTTCATGGAGCTGAAGAATCCGGTGCGCTGGATACCCGCTATGACTGGTCGGTGGGTGCCTGGAATCAGGTTAAACGAGTGCGCCGGGAATGGACGGGTAAAACCCTCGCCTATCTGAATTTTGAATTACCGGCTTGTCACTTTCCCAATAGTCACTACACAGCAGCAGCACCAGAGCTCTTCACCATGCTGGAAAGCTTTCGAAACACATTGCCGGATGAACTGAAGACATTCCGGGGTGATCCCTATGAAACGGGGTATCGGCAGTTTTCCTGGTCAGATGACTGGTCGTATACGGCAGCGGGGATTCCGGGGATGGTGAATGCTTTTCTCACCAATAAACAGGGAGAGGTGAATGATTTTTTCATTACCACCTACCACAGCCAGTTTGACAACCCGGACACCTATGATGAAGCAATGTTTCGTCACCATCTACAGCTCTATGGGCTGTTGGCGCTGTATCTGACTGACACTCCCCTGATAATGCTGGATTTTTCCCATCAGGCAGTGCGGTTGAAGGAGAGTCTTTGTATCGAAACGGTTGAATGGTTTCAGGAAGAAGCGGACAGTCTCAGAAGCGCCATTGAAGAAATGGAGAGAAGAAGCAAAAGCCTTATTGAGAAACTGGAAAAGATAAACCGTCGGCTGTCCATCCATGAAAGTGATACAGCCATGGCGGGATCTGATCAGTATGAACAGTGTCGCAGGATTAACCGATACCTGCTGGAATGGTTTCGACGCTTTCAGGATCTGTTTCTCCGCCTGGACTGGTCAGATGTTCCCATTTTTGGACATGAACATTTTCAACACAACATCCTTATGTTGGAGGCGGCCCTGGAGCATCTGAAACTCCGGGAACCAGATCAAGCACTGGCGTATCTGGTTCAAATTGAAGATGAGTGGATCAGCGCCCATTTTTCCAGGGAGGTGGTGGATCACTTCACCCATCAGGTGATGGGGGAAGACCGGCAGCATAACCAGTATTGGGGAACGGGTCGGGTGATGGGAGCCATTGATCTTTATCAACCACTGGTTGCCATTCAGAAAAAAAAGCAGCTGCTTGATGACGGCGGGGAGAATGTGGATTTTAATGGGGAGATGGAGCTTCTTCTGCATCACCGGCAACAACAGGGAGTAGCATTGCAGCAATGCCTTCAAAGAGAGGTGAAGGGGCTTGAAGCAATGCTTCGTCAGTGGGAAGAAGATGATCTGGATGGTTTGGTGGAGGGGCTGGTCCTCCACTTGACAGCCGATGGGGTTTTGATATGATCAGATAATGATGGCATGAGAAAATGAACCCAAACAAGCCATAAAGGAGAAAGATCATGCGAGCAGAAATTCTATCCATCGGAACAGAGCTGTTACTGGGAGATATCGTCAACACCAATGCCCAGTATTTATCCAGACGCCTGGCAGAATTAGGTGTGTATGTTTATTTTCAGACAGTGGTGGGAGATAATCCTGAACGGATACTGGAGGCCTATGCCAATGCCTATGGACGGGCAGATCTGGTGGTGATTTCAGGTGGTCTGGGACCCACTGAGGATGACTTGACCAAGGAAATGGCCGCCAGTTATTTTGGCCTTACTCTGGTGGATCACCCTGAAATATGGGAACCAATCCGTCTCTATTACGAAAAGAGAGGCGCTAAACCCATCGAGAGTGCCAGAAAACAGGCGGCATTTCCGGAAGGGGCTGTTATCCTGCCCAATTCTGCGGGAACGGCACCAGGCTGTTGGATTGAAGCTCAGGGATGTTATATGGCCATGATGCCCGGGCCGCCCAGAGAAATGATCCCCATGTTTGAGGAACAGGTTATTCCCAGACTGAAACCCCACTTAAGCCAGACATTTCAATCCCGGTTGCTGCGGGTATGCGGCGCTGGTGAAAGCAATGTGGAAGAGATGCTGAAAGACCTGATCACCGGGCAGGCCAATCCCACCATTGCCACTTATGCAAAAGAAGGGGAAGTGCATGTGCGGATCACCGCCAGAGCTGAAACGGAAGAAACAGCAGAAAAACTGTTGAGTCCAGTGGCGGAGGCCTGCAGAGAAGCTTTAGGTGAACTGGTCTATGGCCAGGGAGATGCTTCTTTGGAAGAAACCATCTTTCTGATCCTGCGGCAGCGAAATCTGACCATGGCTGTGGCTGAATCTCTGACGGGAGGGCTGCTAACAGGGCGATTGGTGAATGTGCCTGGAATGTCTGCCTGTCTGCTGGAAGGGTTGATTCCCTACACAAATCAGGCGAAAATCAGACAATTGGGGATTGAACCGGACAAGTTGGAAGCCTTTGGTCCTGTCAGCAGTGAAATCGCCGAAGAAATGGCCCGGCGGGTGGCACAAATCAGCGGTGCGGACATTGGTTTGGCCGTCACCGGCTGGGCAGGCCCCTCCCAAGACCCTTCAGAGCCGGTGGGACTCATCTGGATGGGTCTTCATCTGGGAGGTGAAACATTGACACAACGCATTTCTTTTGGCGGCGACCGCAACCGGATTCGTTTTTTTGCCGCTAACATGGCATTGTGCTGGTTGTTGCGGGAACTGAAAAAAGCAGACTAAAAACCAGTAAGTAGACAGTGGAATCATGGATGTTGCCGGTTGTGACATTTAGCACAAGGATGATGTCATTCTCGCCGTCAACGGTACTGTGTACCAAGTGATAAAAGCCCACAGGTTTGCGGTCTCTGTGCATGATCCGCTGGATGGACCAGTTGTGTATTGGGAATTGCTGGCATTGGCTCGGATGTGGGTTGAATCAGTGTAAAAGATTTTTCATGGAACCAGTTTGTTTTCCATTGCCACAAGCACCACTTCGTTCATGATTCCTTCATACACCTTCTCATCTTTAAACCGCTGGGTTCTGTTGTAGATGATGGTGGTGTGGTTAGGAATGGTATCGGTAATGCCATAACCTAAATACCGGCGATAGGCCATGTTGTGATGTATTTCTTCAGCTAATTATGCCATACAGTGCCTCGATCAGTGACATCCTGAACAACACCATTGGATCAATGGATGTCGGCCCATGGAATCAGCATAGTAGATTTCTACAAGATTATAGATGATCCAAAAGAAACATGTTTTTCAATCTTTCTCAGGAGGTGGTCTTCTTTTAACAGTTGTTCCAAGATCACCATTTCGGCTTTTAGCTGAACAGGGTCTCTCTTTGTCATCATTCGTATCACCCCTTATATCTATCTTCGACATCAATAGGCAAACCTCCCTTTCGTTTGCAAGAAAAAAAGCCTATTTTCATAGACTTTTTCAACAACCTCAGAAGCCGGAAGGCTTCTTTTGTGTATTTAGCAGAAGGTATTGCATTTGAGGGATTACTGATGGTTCAGTGAAGCTGCCAAAATGGTTTCACTTCGGTTGATGAAGGCTTCAATATCTTCAGGTTTGAGAGCTTGCTGGCTCATCAATGCCAAATCGTACAGGTGATTAATGGTGATGTTGATGATAACGGGTTCTTCGGCGGTTAACAAGTACTGAATGATACCATTTTTCATGTTGATGAGCAGTGTGCTCTTTGCCTGTATTTTTTTAGCCGAAACATCTGTGGGATTGATGAAACCATAAATCTCAAGCATATCTGCCATTCTTCTCGATTTTTCATCATTGATGATTATTGTGGAAATGGAGGGGTGTTCCAAATTGGTGATTTTCAGATTCATATTCAAAAGGCGATCGCCCAGAGCATTCAAAAAATGTCTTTCTAACAAAGCGATTCGATGTTCATCACCTTCTTCAGAGTAGCCCTGAAAAAGCGATTCGATATTGGAATCGATTCTAATGAACTTCAGACCGGGGCGAACCACCTCATATTTCCGCATAAAAGGCTGGTCGATGACATGATCGAAAAGCAAGGCATTCAAGCCACATTTTTTGAAAATCTCAATGTAGTGGGCTTGTTCAATGGCATCGGAAGCATAGTAGATGATTTCGGGATGTGCAGTGGCCGCCACGTTGTCGACGTATTCCTGAATGGTCATGTAGTGGCCGTGGAGATCTTGAAAAATAATTTTGCGGGTCATGACAGAAGCGAAGGTTTTATCCTGCAAGACAGCGTACTTCATCGATGCGTTCAAATGTGGCCAGTGGGATTCGTACTGGTCTCTTTTCTTTTCAAAAAATTCATTCATGGCAATGGTGACCTCTTGAGAGAGAGATTCATAGATCAGGCTGATCATGTCTTCAGGAGTTTCTTCTTCACGAAGCGAAGACCGATTGACCACCAAAGGCAGGTTGTCGCATTCAATGATGCCATTCTGCAGATTGACAAACTTGGGGATCAGTGTCTGGATGTTTTCACCCACGTACACTCCTCGACTGTAGACCTTCACAGTACCATCCAATTCTTCAGCGCCGTTCCGAGTGTTTCTAAAGAAGAAAACACCTCGCAATCCGATATCAATACTTTCAAATTTAATCCAGAAAAGGGGATCGTTGACATCATTAAAGAATGTTTTATAGAAGGTGTTCATTTCATTAGAGTCAATCAATTCTTTCGGTTGGTGCCAAAGAGGTGTCGGATCATTCATCAGCACCGGTTCGCTGTCAGGCGCCTTGTAGTAAATGGCTGTTTTGGAGAAGGTGAAAAATTTTTGAACGATTTCCCGGATGAGTTCTGGTTTTTTAAGATAAGGATTCTCTTCGCTCAAGTGCAGAATAACATCAGTTCCAATATCATTTCTGTCACAGGGTTTCATCTGATACGACATATCAGACAGGCAGTCCCAACGAACGGCAGGGATATCATCCCGGTATGACTTTGTTTCAATGGTCACATGGTCTGACAGCATAAAAGCAGAATAAAAACCAACTCCAAAGTGGCCGATGATTGTATCTTTGCCAAGCTGATCATGGTGATTAATAAAATCGGCGGCACCGGAAAAAGCGATTTGATTAATATATTGATGCACTTCAGCTTCGCTCATTCCAATGCCGTTGTCACGGATGATCAACTTTCTGGCATCAGCATCCAGCATTACATGAATAACGCCTTCTCTATGCGAATGATTCGATTCTTTGCTCTGAAGTCGCTCCAGTTTTTCGATGGCGTCAGCGGCATTGGAGATTAATTCTCGAAAAACAATATCCTGTTCGGTATAGAGCCATTTTTTTAGGATGGTGAAGATGTTCCGGCTCTCAATGGAAAGCATTCCCTGTTGATTTTCAGCAATTTTCATGATGGGTGCACCACTTTCGTAATGGACTTTAAAACATGCAGGCATTTTCTTTAGTCTGACTTGCACCATTATAACAAAAATAAGTTGATGAACCAGCTAATTCCGAAGAATACACCATGCATAAAATGAATTTTACGATCCGCCTTCTTATAGATAAAATTCAGTTAGACGGCGTGTAATAGCTGTAGCAATGTTTGAATAAAAATGAATGGATGGAGGAAGAAATATGTCAAATGTTACACGAAAAACCAATACCAGTTATGTCCCATGGCCAACCTTTGAGGAAATCAAAGAAATGTTTAAGGAACACTTTATCATGGACAGACGGGAAGATGGCGTTGTCACTGTGCGTATGCACTGCAATGGTGGTCCACTGATCTGGTCAATGGAACTTCATGACGCCATTGGAAAGATGTGGCGACTGCTTGGCACCGATCGTGACACTGAAATGATCATTTTTACAGGAACAGGCAACATTTGGGTGACTGATTTTGAAGCCGCCAGCTGGGCGCCGGAGGGTGACAATGCCGGAGAAACCCGTTACAGTCACATGTTTGTGGATGGTCGCCGAATGATCATCACTATGATTCAGGATGTGGAAGTTCCCACTCTGGGAGTTCTCAGCGGTTCCGGTGGACACACTGAGTTGGCGCTGATGTGTGATTTGGCCATTGCAGCTGACGACATTACCGTACTGGATCCCCACATGCTGCCTGGCACCAACAATGTGCCCGGAGACGGTATTCACAGTTGTTTCTTCGAACTGATGCCGGCCCGTTTTGCAGCCTGGTACCTGATGACTGGGGACAAAATGAAAGCGGAAGATCTGGTGCGCTTAGGCCTTGTTTCGGAAGTGGTTCCCCGGGAAAAGCTGATGGACCGCGCCTATGAAATTGCCGATATGCTGATGGCTCAGAATCGAATCGCCAGACGCTTGACGACTCAATTGGTGAGAAGAAACTGGAAAAAACGGATTTCTGATGATCTTGACATGGCCTTCGGAACCGAAATGTTCGGTATGTTCTGCGCCGATGAACTGCACTCAGAATTGCTCTCCATGATCGAATACCTGGGACTGGAAGGCAAGATTGATCCGCCTCTGAAAGGTAAAATCAGATAAAGTCATTTTAACAAGCGGGAATGCTGAGAAGCTAAATCGAAGAAACACCGTAAGGGTTTGTTGCCGTTGGAAACTAGCAATACCGGCAACAAATCCGACTTTAATAAAGAATAGCCAGAGAGTCTATGTTCTGGAGGACAAAAGGGTCTTATCAATCAGTTTTCAGTAGAGGGAGGCGAAGGAATGAAGAGGATTTTTGCTATCAACTGTGGTTCAACCTCCACAAAAGTGGCGTATTTTGAAGATGACAAAATGATCAAAAAAGTTTCCCTGGATATCACCGCAGAACAGCTGAAAAAAATGCCAAAAGTGCTGGATCAGCGTGACTATAGAACACAACAGGTGCAGGAGTTTCTTCGGGAAAACAGTTTGAATCCGGCAGAATTTCACATGGTTGTTTCAAGAGCTGGAACCATTCCATCAGTACCCTATGACGGCGCATATGAAGTGAATGACTTGATGATTGCTTCGGTGACCTATGCTCCTGAAGCCCAGCATGCATCGACACTTTCCTGCCTGATAGCCCATCAGTTGGTGAAGGGACTGGATGTGCCGGTGATTATTTATGATCCCACCTGTGTTGATTCAGCAGACCCCATTGCAAAAGTCACAGGCATCCCAGAAATCATCAACATGCCCATCGCCCATTTATTAAACACCAAAATGGCTGGAATTACATACGCAGAATCAGTAGGCAAACAATACAAAGACCTGAACCTCATTATTGTGCAGCTGGGCGGCGGCATCACCCTCGGGTTTCATGACCATGGACGCATTGCTGACTGGGTCTATGATGATGAAGGGCCCATGTCTCCCCAAAGGGCAGGAGCCATCCCCACCAGGTACATGGCCAATTTTTGCTATGAGCAATTCGCCTCAGGAAAAACTCTTCAGGAAGTACGCATGTACTTGTGTGGCCAGTCTGGATTGGTGGCCTATTTCGATACCCAGGATGTACGAGATGTGGTCGCAATGATGGAGGCAGGTGATGAACAGGCAGAACTGGTTCTGAAGGCAATGGCATATGGGGTTGCCAAAAGCATTGGAGCATTAGCGGTAACCCGGGAAGGAAAAGTGGACCAAATCATCATCACCGGGGGCATTGCCCATAGCGAACTGTTGACGAACTGGATCAAAGAGAAAGTGTCTTTCATTGCTCCAGTATCAGTCATTCCGGGAGAGCGGGAAATGGAAGCCTTGGCGGCGGGAGCGTTAAGAGTTCTTAATGGTGAAGAAGCAGTGCATCCCTATATCTATTATCCCAAGGGATACAGTTCCATCGAAGAGATCATTCAAAATCCCAATTTTCTCGCCTAAAGAAAAAGGAGGTTTATCATGTTACTTGATCAAAAAGTGATCATCACAGCGGCGCTGACCGGTGCGATGACGCCAAAAGAAATGAATCCCCATATTCCCCTGACGCCCGAAGAAATTGCAGAAGATGCTTACCAATGCTGGAAAGCCGGTGCTGCAGTGGTGCATCTTCACATGCGTGATGAAGCCGGGCTTGGCACCATGGACAAGGAGAAGTTCAAAAAAACCATCGAGTTGATAAAAGGAAAGCCCGGATGCGATGTGGTGATCAACTGCACCACTTCTGGCGATAACCGGGCCAGCTATGAAGATAGAATGGCTCACTTGGATTATGTGAAGCCGGAATTGGCTTCCTTCGATGCCGGATCGTTCAACTGGATGCCTTTCGGAATCTTTGATAATTCACCCCAGTTTCTGGAACCTCTTGGTAAAAAAATGAAAGAACTGGGTGTTAAGCCGGAACTGGAGATTTTTGATTCAGGATTTATGAATATTGTTAATTATTATGTCAAAAAAGGCGTGATTGATGCTCCCGGCCACTATCAGTTTGTGCTTGGCGTGTTGGGCGGCATGGAAGCCACTGTTAAAAATTTACAGTACCTTTTTGAAATGCTGCCGAAGGATTCCACCTGGTCTGCCTTTGGACTGGGTAAGCAGCATATGCCCATTATGTATGCCACTTTGGCACTGGGGGGCCACTTGAGAGTTGGGCTGGAAGACAATGTCTATTACAGTAAAGGCCAGCTGGCCACCAATGTCATGCTGGTGGAACGAGCAGTGCGTGCTGTAACAGAATTTGGCAAAATGCCGGCAAAACCCAATGAAGCCAGGGAAATTCTTGGACTAAAGCGATAGAGGGTGATGACATGTACAAAGACTATCATGCACTCATTGAGGCTAAATTAAACATGAAAAAAGCCCCATCAAGAGCGGTGGTGGCCGGTGCAGACGATGAGCATGTGCTTGAAGCCGTATTTCTGGCCCAGAAAAAAGGGTTCGTTCACCCGGTGCTGGTGGGTGATCAGAACGCTGTTGAGAAAATGGTGCGGGATTTGGGTTTTCAGGATCAACTGCAGACATTGATTCACTGTGATGCCGGCAGTAATCCTTCGGCAATGGCTGTGAAGTTGGTGCGGGAAGGTCAGGGAGATTTCATCATCAAGGGGAGGTTAGAGACAAGAGATCTTCTGAAGCCAGTTCTCAACAAAGAGACGGGATTGAATAAGAGTGGATTTATGACCCACTTTGGGCTGATGCAAATCAAAGGATACCACAAACTGCTGGCCATGAGCGATTGCGCGGTAATTCCACATCCCACATTGGATGAAAAAAAACAAATTGTTGAGCTGGGCATTCAAAGCTTGAAAAAGCTGGGTTATGAAATACCAGTGGTGGGGGCCCTTTGCGCTGTTGAAACCGTATCAGAAAAAATGCCCGAAACCATTGAAGCAGAGAAGCTCCAAAAGATGGCCGAAGCAGGTGTCTTTGGCAAGGCTGTCATTATGGGTCCCATTTCTTTTGATCTGGCCACCAGAAAGGAATCGGCAGCCATCAAGGGATACGCTTCGCCTTATGCGGGAGAAGTGGATATGCTGCTGGTGCCGCAAATGGTGACCGGAAATGTGATGAGTAAAATCTGGAATGTTGACCCGGAAAACATACTGGCAGGGTGCCTTGTAGGGGCAGACGTTCCCATTGTGCTCACTTCAAGAAGTGCCAGTATGACTGAAAAGCTACACTCAATCTTATTGTGCAATATGTTGAGCGGGTAAAGGCTACTGGAAAGTGCAGCTGCTTTCTGCACAAAGAGATTTGACAGTGTCCACGTAACTCAATACCAGTTCGGAAGCAAACTCTTTTTTGTAGAGCATGACAATAGTGCTTTTGGCAGAGAAGTCTTCCAAAGGAATGTAGGCAATGCCTCCTTCGCCACTTGTTGACTTCGTCAGAGAAATGGGCACGATACTATAGCCAAGACCCAGAGATGCTTTTAACATTGCCGAATCAGTATTATTCACATACGTAGGCGTGATTTTTCGGATGCCCGAATAAGATTGAAGTTCATGAATCATTAGTTTCATAAAAGGTGGTTCAATGTGAGAAGGTAGGATCAATGGCAATGATTCAACAATTCCGGAGATGGATTTTGGGGTGGGTTTGGGAAAGAGAGACGAAGACACAACAATGGCAAAATCGTCAGCTCCGATGGAAATGCGTTCCAGATCATCGTAGCCTGCAGCGGCAAAATCGTAGGTGAATCCGATCTGATAAAGATTATATTGGACGGCTGAAGGGATCTCATTAAAGTCGTAGGTTTCAACAATGAGTTCAATGGACGGATGTTCCTGATGGAACAGCGTGAGTGAATCTGAAAGCGTCTGGCACAGATTGCCAGGAGAGGTAATCCGCAAGACGCCGGTGTTTCCTTGATCTGCAACTTGAACATTGTGCAGGATGATTTCCATATGTTTCATCAGCAGGGCGCATTCTTGTTCAAAGACTTTCCCAGCTTCTGTCAATTCCAGCTGTTTATGATGACGCTCAAAGAGTCTTGCTTTCAATTCTTCTTCAAGAGCCATGATATTGCGGCTGAGGGTTGACTGGCTGATATAAAAATGTTTCGCCGCTTTAGTAATGTTCTTATACTTGGCAATGTATAGAAAGTATTGCAACGTTTCTAAGTTCATGACAATCATCCTTTCATAAGTACCGCTGATTTCATTCTAACGGAATCATTCATGGTGATCAACCAAATAATATAAATATGCAACTGAGAAAAGAGGTTTTGAAATGGAAAAATGTGTTATCGTTGCCCATGGGCGCTCACCCATCGGAAAGGCCTCCAAAGGATCACTTTCCAAGGCGAATCCTGTGGATTATGGTGCAGAAGTACTTAAGGGTGTTCTGAAGAAGGTGTCGGTGCTTGATCCTTTGGAAATAGATGATGTTATTGTGGGGTGTGCTATACCGGAGGGAAAAATGGGACTTAATCCCGCACGAAACATTGTCATCAGGGCAGGGTTGCCCGAGACTGTATCAGCCCAAACCGTTAACAGATTTTGTGCTTCTGGAATTCAGTCTGCAGCCATGGGAGCTTCCATGATCATGAGTGGTTTACAGGATGTGGTGGTGGCCGGTGGAGTTGAATCAATGAGCGCTCCAGTGCTTTCTGCAGATCAATCTTATTTAAATCAATGGTTGATGGATAACACAGATATTTACATGCCTATGGGAATCACGGCTGAAAACGTTGCAGAAAAATATGGGATTACCCGCGAAGCAATGGAAGCCATGGCTGTCGACAGTCACCAAAAAGCCTCTCAGGCGGTGGAAGACGGGTTGTTTGTGGATGAAATCATTCCTGTTACTGGTTACGACGGGGAAGGGCAGGCTTTTGTTTTTTCTGTCGATGAAGGCTGTCGAAAAGAGACGGCAATGGAATCATTGGCAGTTCTAAAACCTTGCTTTAAGGAAAATGGCAGGGTGACAGCGGCCACTTCATCACAACGCAGTGATGGTGCCGCATTTGTTGTTCTTATGTCAGAAACGAAAGCCCAATCTTTGAACATTAAACCCATTGCTTCATTTGTCTCCTTCGCTGTTGCCGGCCTGGATCCCGCATTAATGGGCATGGGGCCAGTACCTGCCGTAAAAGCAGTAATGAAGAAATCAGGACTGTCACTGAAAGAGATGAAAGTGATTGAGTTGAACGAAGCCTTTGCATCCCAGGCAATTGCCACCATGAAGGAACTGGGAATGAATCCTGCCAATGTAAACCCCCGGGGCGGGGCGTTGGCACTGGGACACCCGCTGGGAGCAACAGGCACCATTCTGTTGGGAAAAGTGATGAACTGTCTGAAATATCAACAGGAGGCCTATGGATTGGTTACTATGTGCATTGGTGGCGGCATGGGTGCTGCCTGCATTATTCAAATGGAAGGTTAGGCGAATGAGATGAACTTTGAAAGCAAAAGATGGCGCTATATGATGGCGGCAATGCTCCTAGCCCTGTGTTCGGGGATTGGATATGCATGGAGCGTTTTTCAAAAACCACTGATGGAAAACTTTGAGTGGGCATTGGAAACCATATCAATCACATTCACCGTTCAGGTAATGATCTCCACCCTGGCTCCCGTTTTCTTAAGTCGATTTCAGAAAATCTGGGGCGTTCAGAAGTATCTTCGTGTGGGCATGAGCATCTATATACTGGGAATTTTGGCTACGATGTTTACCTCCTCCATCGGATATTTATATATCGTTTACGGGATTGTGGTTGGTATTGGTATTGCCATGCTGTATCCGGCATTAATGGCATACGCCACCGGTCTTTTTCCCGATAAAACGGGAATGGCCTCCGGATTGTTGGCCAGTGCCTACGGAAGTGGTGCCGTTTTATGGGCGCCCATTGCCACCTTTTTCATGAATCGATTTGGGGTGCTGTCGGTTTTCGGTCTCTTAGCTGGGATATTTGCGGTCATCATGGTGCCGGTTTCTTTCATTATCCGCGGTATTCCCGCAAATTTCAAATCAACTCTGGACTCGAAACGCGGATCTGGTGCGAATAATGTTACGGCAAAAGACTACACCTGGAAGGAAATGCTGCAAACAGTTAATTTTTATATGATATTGGTATCCCTGACACTGGGCGCCACTGCAGGTCTGATGATCACCGGTCATGCATCGGGAATGATGCAGGAGATTCTATCCTTTACAGCAGAACAGGCGGCGGTGCTGGTAGGAATCTTTTCCGCATTTAATGCACTGGGGCGTTTGATTTTCGGGTTTGTATCTGATCGTCTGGGCAGGTACAACGTGATTTTGCTATTATTTGCTGTTATTGGTGGTGCTATGCTCATACTATCTCAAACCACTGGGTTAATATTTGTTATCGCCTTGCTCTCCATCAGTGCCTGCTATGGTGGCTTTGCATCCATGTTTTCTCCGGTTTGTGCAGATAACTTTGGGATGAAGCATCTGTCAGTTAATTATTCATTTCTATACATTGCCTATGGCATGGCCGGCTTGATTGGTCCTCAGATGGCAGCGAGAATCCGTTCGGCCAGCGGCAGTTATGAAACAGCCTTTTTAGCCGTTGCAGGAATGAGTGTCGTCGGGTTTATCCTTGTGTTAAGATTGAGGTTTAAGAAAAATAGTCAAACCTCAAATACGCTTAAGGAGAGTGAGTAATGAGTAAGCAGAATCTTCAAATTGATGGTTACTGCATCCAAGCTGAAGAAGGACAGTCAGTGCTCCAGGCAGCGCTGGATGCAGGCATTTACATTCCACATCTCTGTTATCATCCAGATTTGACCCCTTCGGGAAACTGCAAGCTTTGTGCAGTTGAAATTGTCGGAACAGATCAAATTGTGCAATCATGTGAAACCCTTGTCAAGGATGGTATGGTCATCAATACCCATTCAGATAGTGTAAAAAGACTTAGAATGACAGCTCTTGAACTTCTTCTGGCCAGCCATCCGAAAGACTGTACCTCTTGCGATAAATACCTTCACTGCGAACTGCAGGCACTCCTTCAGTACATGGGAGTGGCCCATTCAAGGCTGAGGGAAATCGAGAAGGAAAATACAAATATACAGGTTTCTGACAGGTTGATTAAAAAGGAAATGCACCGGTGTATCCAGTGTGGGCGGTGTGTCAAGGTTTGTGAAGAAGTGAGGGGGATCGGCGCGCTTACCATCAACAAAAAAAATGGCGAAACCTACATTGGCACAAAAGATGACAGACCTCTGATGGAGACCGATTGTCGCTTTTGCGGTGCCTGCGTTGAAGTGTGTCCCACAGGGGCGATTCAGGATATTCCAGGGATTTTTCCGGCAACAGGTCCAAGGCAGATGACACTGGTGCCCTGCAAAAATGAGTGTCCCGCACATACAGACATCCCCCTGTATATTCGCTTGGTCAATGAAAAGCGCTATTCAGAGGCGGCGGCTGTGATCAGAGAAAAGCTGACTTTCCCTCTCTCGCTGGGATATATCTGCTCTCATGTTTGCGAGGCAAGTTGCAAACGTTCCCACTTAAATGAGTCCATTGCCATTCGCGAAACCAAAAAATTCGCTATTAAGAACGATCAGACAATGAGCTGGCAAAAACATGTTAAACGATCTGCCAACAGCGGCAAAAAGGTGGCGGTGATGGGTGGTGGAGCAGCAGGTCTGACGGCTGCCTACTACCTGGCAAAAAAAGGTCATCTGGTGGAGGTTTTTGAAAAACAACCCATGGCTGGGGGAATGCTTTCCTATGGAATCCCCAAATACCGCCTTCCCCAATCGGTGGTCAATGATGAAATCAACATTCTTCTTCAGGAAGGGATTACGCTTCATACCGGAAGTCAAATCAAATCGATCAAAAAATTGCAGGAAAACAAATTTGATGCTGTTCTGGTGGCGGTTGGTGCCAGTCAGGGAAAACGTCCTCCCGCCTATCGGCAGCAATGGAATAATGCAATGGATGCTGTCGATTTCTGCCGTAAGGCTATTGAAGGTACGTTGCCTGAAATGGGAGATGTGGTGACGGTTTATGGTGGCGGTAATGTGGCCTTTGACTGCGCGAGAACCGCTAAAAAAATGGGTGTTAAGAAGGTTCGAGTCGTGTGCATGGAAGCAAGGGAAGCCATGATGGCTGATGCGGAAGAAATCGAAATGGGCCATTATGAAGGTGTTGAAATTCTCAACAGTCAATCCATTGCAGAAATAAAGGATGAAGGAAGTACCGTTGCTTCCATTGCAGTGGTGAGTATCAGCAGCTTTGCCTTTACAGAAAAAGGATTGGAAATGGAAATTATTGAAGGATCTGAAAGAGAGCTGGAAACAGATATGCTTATCTTTGCAACAGGGCAACAGCCGGATTTTCCGGCAGACAGTGGTGTTGATTTGGCCGGGAATGGAACCATAAAGATTAATCAGCAGATGATGACCAGCCAACCCGGTGTTTTTGCAGCAGGCGATGTGGTCTACGGCACAAAATCAGTGGTTGAAGCCGTTGCATCGGGACGCTGTGCAGCCATGGGGATTGACAGGTATCTGGGTGGTGACGGATCCATTGATGAAGAACTCTTTCAGCGGGAAAAAAACAACCCGTCCATCGGTACATGTCAAAACTTCGGACAACTTGAAAGGATCAGTTGTTTTCAACATCAGGAAGATGCCTGCAGCGAAACACTTCGGTGCTTGCAGTGTGATCTGCGTGTTGATCTGCAAAAAGTGAAGTATTGGGTTGATCCTCAGTTCAAGACCGTAAAGGTGGTGTCTGAATGATGTGCACACAAAGTTATGCGACATTTGAGCCGTGGCAGGGGCTGACATCGGGTGCGTGTCCTGTGAACTACTGCATGACAATCATGAAACAGGCAAAGGAAACGTCTTGCGGGCAGTGTGTGCTTTGCCGGGAAGGAACATGGCAGGTTTTTGAAATTACAAAAAGCATCATTGAAGGAAAGGCTGAAAGCGATGATTATACTTTGCTGACAGACCTTCTGGAGTTAATCAGAGACCATGCCGGCTGTGAAATGGCCAGTTCAGGCGCAGCGATCTGTCTGGAAGTGATAGCGCAAACCCATGATGAATGGGATCTGCATATTCGAAGAAAGCGATGTACTAATCTGGTTTGCAAAGGTTCCTTTACCATTTACGTCGATCCAAGTACCTGCACTGGTTGTGGACAATGCATTGCAAAGTGTCCGGAAGGAGCCATTACAGGGGGGAGAGACTTAATTCATATCATTGACCCAGTAAAATGCAGTAAGACACTGGCCTGCATTTTCATATGCCCGGTGGGAGCCATTAAGAAAGCCGGTCCACTGAAACCGAAAGTACCTGAAACACTGGTTCCTGTCGGCAGTTTTGGAAATGCGCCTGGCGAAGGTGATGGTAAACGACGGCGAAGAAGAAGGGAGTGAAGCAGAGAACCGCATCGTGAAGGGCAAACGACGTGATTAAATCTGAAGCATGAAAGGGGTTAAAAAATGAGCAATGTACTGGAAGCAGATGTGATCATCATTGGCGGTGGTGCATCAGGAATCACGGCAGCGGTAGCAGCTGCAGAAAAAGATGCCAGTGTCATTCTTCTGGAAAAAGGGAGCACCACTGGGGGTGCAGCCAACATGGGAATGGGTATTTTCGCAGTGGAATCAAAATATCAGAAGGCCCAGCTGGTGGATTTCACAAAAGAAGATGCCTTCAATCTGTTAATGAACTATACGCACTGGCGGGTAGATGCAAGACTGGTCAGAAAGTACATTGAGCAGTCAAGTGATACCATTGACTGGATTGAAACCATGGGTGTTGAGTTTTTGGGAGCTTACAAGTATTTTGAAAAGTCCACCCAAACATGGCATGTGGTGAAAACCCAGGGCAGTAATGCGCCAGCAGAAAGAGCGGCCTCCAACATGTTCAGAGCGCTTACAGAAAGAGCAGAAGAACTTGGGGTGGAAATTATGTATAACACCAAAGCGACCCAGATTCTGAAAGATGATGATGGCTTTGTGACTGGTGTGGAGCTGGTGGGTGAAGATGGGGTTACAAAGACTGCTGAGTGTAATGCTGTCATTGTTGCCACAGGCGGATTTGGCGATAATCCCAAAATGATCAGAGAAATGCTGGGTTATGAATGGGGAAGTGATCTCCACTCTTTTCGGATTCCGGGAGTACAGGGTGAAGGGCTGAACATGCTGTGGGAGGTGGGCGCCGGTAAAACAGAACCCACCATGGAACTGACATTCACCACGCCAGGTGTGACTGACGTGTTCAAAACCATTAGTGAAACCATGCGCCAGCCAAACTTGATGGTAAATCTGGACGGTCATCGATTCATTAATGAGGAAATCATGAATAATACCGTGTACACAGGAAATGCCATTTCGCTTCAGCGTGAAAAAGCTGCATTCACCATTATTGATGACAGTATTCTGGAAACATACCGAAAAACCGGCCTGGATTATGTGACAGTGCATCATAATGTCAAAACCGTTGAAAAATGGGATAAAGAGCTGGAGAGCTATTTAAAGGGCGAGGGGATTGAAGCGGGAGGACTTTCAGAACTTCACAATAAAGACCAGAAACACCAGCGACATGTTTTTGCAGTTGACTCACTGGATGAGTTGTGCGAAGTGACGGGGATACATCTCGAGAATTTGCAACAGACCATTGAAGATTATAACAAGGGCTGCGCTGAGTCCGATGATATGTTCTTTAAGAAGCACAAATATATGAAACCTTTGAAGGGAGGAAAATACTATGTTGCAAGGCACTATCCAGCAGGGTATGGAAGCCTGGGCGGTGTGAAAACCAATGACAATATGGAAGTGCTGGATGCAAAGGGAATTAAAATTCCTGGATTGTATGCCAGTGGTACGGACGCCTGCAATATCTATGGTGACAGTTATTGCTTCTTCCTTCCCGGCAATACCATGAGTTTTGCTGTCAACAGCGGGAGAATAGCGGGCTACAGTGCAGTGGATTTTATGGACTCTGATGAATTTAATTAATCAATCAGCATGTGATAGCGGGCATTTGTTTTTTAATCAATGACACAATCATATAGGAGGTTTGCCATGTTTAAAAACAAATTATTTGCCAGGTACAGCATCACGTTTATGTTTATCGGAGTTTTGTTCATGTTTTTTTATTCTGGTTTACAGAATGATCATCTGAATATTCTGACGCCATATCTTCAGTCCACCTATGGATGGGATGATTTGACTATTACCAACCCTGTAACCATGGGAGCTATTGTTACCATTGGCCTTTATCTGGTGATTGGGGCCGCGTTTGTGAAATACGGGGTTCGAAAAATTCTGGTGCCCAGTATCATCGTGATGGCACTTGGCTGCGTGGGAATTGCAGCAGCAGGGCAAAACTACACCATCTACGCCATTAGCTTATTCCTCATTCGCGTACTGGTGGTGCCTCTTCAAATGGGCGGGTTTATGCTGGCGGCAAATTGGTTTATTAAGTATCGTGGGCGTGTGATGGGTGTGATTACTGCAGGCAGTCCTTTAATGTCTGTGGTAGGGATCGGTCTGTTGACATCGCTGGTAAGCAATTATGGATTGAACACCTATAATATGATTGCAGGTGTTTTGGTTGTGTTGGCATTAGTCACTGCTTTTGGAATCAAAGACACGCCTGAAGAGGTGGGGTTGCATCCTGATGGGATTGACCATGCGCCTTATTCTGAATCTGATGAGAAAGAAGAGCCTATTACGGTGAAGCAGCTATTGTCCGAATCCCGGGCATGGAAGCTCATTATTTCCTATGGAATTCTGCAGTTTGTTATCGCGGCAATGATGTCTTATATGGCTGTGCGGTACATCAGTCTGAGCACTCCTGATGATATCCCCAACCTGTTTGTCAGCAAGGCATTATTGTGGTTGTCCATTGGAGCGGCTTCAGGGATTCCCATGAGCTACGTGATTGGTTGGATTGATGACAAGCTGGGATCCATTAAGGCATCGTTGGTGCTGAATGTGCTGTTCCTCTTCGCAGTCATCCCGCTGGCGGTCATGCCTGTGGGTGGAAATACAGCACTGATGGCGGTGTGGGCCTTTGGTGTGGCTTGCATGACAGGCGGCGTACCCACCATGCATCCTTGCGTCACATCTTATGTTTACGGGCGCAGGCAGTACATGGCTGCTAACAAGTGGATCATGTCCATTCAGGCAATTCCCATGGCTTTTGCACTGACATTCATGGGAACATTCAATCAAATGGGTAAGTTGGATATGGCCTATTATATTATGCTGGGCATGCTGGCAGTCTCCTTTGTTACCATTCTATCCATGAAAAACATTCCAGATGCCAATGAACCAGACCGGGACTATGGAGACAAACAGGCGATAAAGTAAAAAACGGGATGAAAAATAATTAACAAACAGGCGGACGGGGAATGAACCTGTTCGCCTGATTTAGAAAGAGGTGAGGGCATCATGAGATACGAACATCTAATGAGTCCCATTCGTGTCGGCAGACATCTGATTAAAAATCGAATTATCGCTGCACCAGTAACCCTTCATTCTGCTTCCAATGGTGAAATATATCCAGACGAGGCGGCCATGCACTTTTTTGTGCAGCGGGCCAGAGCAGGTGCCGGCATAGTTGTTTGTGCGGGGGCAAAGGTATTGCCGGTGGTGGATGACGGCGAGCATGCAGGCTGGGACTTATATCGGCATAATGCCATGAATCGACTGGCAGAGTTGGCCGAGCGCATTCATTTTTATGGCGCCAAGGCTTCCATGGAGCTCATTGGTATTTTTGATGACGGTTATGTGGCATCCAACGGTGGACTGCTCATGGACGGGCTGACACCGGGTAGAGAAATTCCTTTTCCTGAAATGATGCGTTACAAGGAAGGCTACGCTCATGCAGCTGAAAAATTGATGGAACTGGGATTTGACGGTTTATTTCTCCATTTTGGACATGCTATCCCGATAGCCCAGTTTTTGTCACCCCTTACCAATCATCGCACCGACGAATATGGTGGCAGTTTTGAAAATCGAATGCGTTATCCACTGGAAATACTTGAAGCCATTCGAGAGCGGGTGGGAGACAGTCTGTTCATTGATATTCGCATGTCGGCAGATGAGTTTAAAGAGGGTGGCATTGATCTGAATGAGGGAAATAAAATCGCCCGTGCATTCCAACAGTATGCGGATATGGTTCAGGCAAGCTGTGGTATGGTGACGCCCGATCTGATGTGCCGAACTCACCCCTGCGATTTCTTGCCGCCCAATCCCAATGTTTATCTGGCAAAGGCATTTAAAAATTCAGGCAGCATTCATGCCCATGTAACAGCCATCGGAGGAATCGGCAATCTGGCAGATGCAGATCAGATAATTGCTGAAGGAACAGCTGATTTTGTGGCCATGTCCCGGGCATTGATTGCAGACCCTGAGTTGATTCCCAAGAGTCTTGCCGGAAAAGAACTTGATGTGGTTCCCTGTATAAAATGCATGCGCTGTCATGACAGCACTGTGTTTGGGCATTACTTCCAGTGCTCTGTCAATCCAACCATTGGAATAATGCATCATTTGGGTCACATGATTCCACCAGTCAATGAACTGAAACGGGTGGCAGTTGTTGGTGGCGGGCCTGCCGGCATGTTCGCCGCCCTCACAGCTTCTGAGAGAGGCCATAATGTGACACTGTTTGAAAAGACAGACAATCTTGGCGGCGCATTGAAATTTGCCACCAGCGTCGACTTCAAGTATTCTCTTGCAGGCTTTAGAGACTACTTGGTTCAGCAGATCAGGCAAAGCAAAGTGAATGTCATCACGGGAAGAGAAATATCTCCTGAAGAGATCAAAAAAGCAGGGTACGAAGCTGTTGTTGTGGCAGTTGGGGCTGAACCTTTAGTGCCGTCCATTCCCGGAATTGACAGTGCCATTCACGCCATCCATTCCTACGGAAAAGAAGACCATCTGGGAGAAACAGTGGTGGTGATTGGTGGTGGTCAGGTTGGCTGTGAAACGGGGCTGCATTTGGCCAGGATGGGCAAACAGGTGACCATTGTGGAAATGCGTGATGAAATGGCGCCTGATGCGTCTAAAAGTCACCGGGATGATATCATGACACAAATGGAGCAGGAGAGTAGATTGACATTATTTACCAATACCCAATGCAAAGCTGTTTCAATAGAGGGCGTTGTGTGTAAACTGCCCCAGGGAGAACAAAAGATAGCAGCGGACAATGTGATTCTAGCCGCTGGAATGAAGGCAAGAACAGAACTGGCGGATTCCTTCTGGAAAACAGCACCCATATGTCAGATCATCGGCGATTCATCCAAGCCGCGCACCGTGGAGATGGCCATTCGGGAAGGTTATTTTGCGGGTATTAATCTTTAGGTGACAGCAATCAAAAGAGTAACGGTTCTGAAAGTACTTCAAGAAGATAAAGAAGTGGAATCTTAAAAGCAGGTGGAGTTCATTATCACCGAAAGAGGTGTCATGAAAATCACTAAAAAAGGCCGGGATCAGAAAACTGCTGATCCCGGCTTGTTCTGTTTCAATTGGTAACGATTTAGTATTTGAATTTGCTGATACTTTCCTGCATTTCCACGGCCAGTTGAGCCAGCATTTCACTGGAGTTGGCGATTTCTGCCATGGAGGCTGTCTGCTCTTCAACAGAGGCGGAAGCCTCTTCGGTACCGGCGGCATTTTCATCGGCAATGGTTGCCAGTGAACGCACGATTTCTTCCAGTTCTGCTTTTTTAAGATTCATTTGACTGACTGCATCTGTTGATGTGTTGACAATGGCTTTGACTGTCTCCACCTGTTCAGCGATTCCTTCAAACTTCTCTTCGGTGACATCGGCACTTTCCACCTGCTCCTGAATAATACCGGTGACTCCCTGCATCACATCCACAGCGCCACGGGAGTTTTCCTGCAATTTCTCCAGCATGGCATTGATTTCGTGCACAGAGGCGGTTGACTGTTCTGCCAGCTTTCGAATTTCTTCGGCAACGACAGAGAATCCTCTTCCGGCTTCACCGGCTCTTGCGGCTTCAATGGCTGCATTGAGTGCCAATAGATTGGTTTGTTCTGCAATGCTCTGAATTAAACGACTGGCTTCGCCAATCTTTTCAGCACTTTCATTGGTTTCCCGGGTGCTGTTGAAAATGGTCTGCATGGCATCGTGGCTGTCTTTGGTCTTGACATTCAGTGCTTTAATCATTTCAGCACCGTCATTTTTCAGCAAAGTGAGCTTTTCCAGAGCGGCATTTATGTCACCCATGGATCGCAGCGCAGCTTCAATGAGTTCGCTGATCTCATTGGTTTTGGTCACGCCGGCTCCGGTATTTTGAGCCTGTTCACTGGCACTTTTAGCGATGGATTCTATGGTTCTGGCGACTTCGTCTGCAGCAGTGCTGGACTGCTGGCTGGTGGCTGTTAACTCTTCAGAAGAAGCAGCCACCTGCTGTGAAGTGTAGGTAATTTGCTTGACAAACTCCCTCAGATTTTCTGCCACTACCTGGAAAGATTGGGCCAGAGTGCCAATTTCATCATTGCGTTTAAGAAATGATTCAGGAATATCATCAGTAATGTCCAGTGCTGCGATTCGGTTGGCAACTTCTACAGACCGAACCAGCGGTTTGGTAATGGAGCCGGCAATGAAATACACAATGGCAATGCCGATGAGAAGCATCACAATGCCAGTGAGTAGAATGTTATTTCGAAAGCCCGGCAAAGCTTCCAGCACTTCTTCCTCTAAAGCGGTCATAACAATGGTCCATTCGGTACCATCCACAGGCGTGTAAGCTGAATAAAGATCATTTCCCCGGAAACTGTAAGTGCTGACACCGGTGCCCTCTGCCAGAATTTGCTGCATCAACTGGGCAGCAGACTCATAAGATGAGTCCTCCTTGGCCAGCTCAATGGCATTCATTTGATCCAACACCAACTCTCGGTCGATGTGGGCCACAATGACACCTTCGTTGTTAATCATGTAGGTGTATCCTTGCGTTCCGTAGCCCATATCTACAATTAGATCACTTAAGGCATCGCCGCTTGCTCTGGCAACCAACGCACCGACAATTCTTCCCTGGCGGTTGATTGGCACAGCATACAGCAGGGAGAGTTCATCGGTGGAACGGGCCACAGTGAGATCAGACATGGCAGACTCACCGTTGAAAGCACGCTGCACATAGTCCCGGTCTCCCAGGTTGATGACAACACCATCATAAGTGTAAGTGGTGCCGTCTGGATGAACCACCGCAAAGGAAAGGACATCCAGTTCATCCACAAGATGTTCCAGTATGGGTTGTTGAAGCTCAAAATCCATTGAAGCGATATCGGGAATGGCAGCCACTGATTCAGCCTGCTGCAGCATTGCGCCAATACGGCTTTCGATTAATCGAGAGCCTTCTGATGCCAAGCTTTCCAATGTTCTTTCGGCTTCGCCGACAATGGTGTTGGTTGCTGTATGTAAGGCGATGAACCCAAAAGAGACGGATATGAGAATCATGATCAGCGAAAAGAAAAGAATGAGTTTTGTTTTAATACTTTTCATCTAATAACCTCCGATTGACTTTTTCTTCGTATAACAGAGACAGTGGTAAACGGATAAAGGGGCAGAGCACCTCCTTTTACAAAAATGAGTGCGGTGAGCAAGCATTTTGAATGAGTGAATGCTAAGTAGGAGCAAGTGAAAAAAGCCGTGGGATAGGAAATATGGCAAAAGCATTATATACCCCTGATGATGATAAAGCGGGGGCGAGATCGGCTGAATAAAAGAAGAACACAAAAGTACTGGTTCTTCAAGCAATCGCGGAAGTTTTTAGGTAATATACAGAGGGTGAAAGTGTGAAACCATTGTGAGGATAACAAGAAGAGGGCCGCTGGGTTGAGACGGCAAAGATGATAAAGGTATTATGTATGGGATCTGGATCATTGTAGATGTGGAACAGCTCAGCAAATAAAAAAGTGAACAGGTGTCGAAGTCACTCAATACCCTCGACAGAGAAAAAGGGCAGTTCTTCAAGAAAAAGAATGTCATCCCGGTCAGCGGCAAAGCCCTCTGCCAGTATGGCGGCTCTGGCCACCACCTGGGCACCGGCTTCCGTGGCCAGTCGTTCCAGGGCATTTAAAGATTCTCCTGTTGAAATAACGTCATCAATCAGAGCTACCCGTTTGCCTTTGATGAGGGCCGCGTCAGATCCATTCAGGTACAGATGTTGTTTTTGCTGGGTGGTAATGGAAACCACTTCGGTCATGACTGCCTCTTCCATATAGGGCTTCAGGCTTTTGCGGGCCACCACATAGTATGGATGACGTAGCAGGCGGCACAGTTCATGCACCAGCGGAATTCCTTTGGCTTCGGCGGTCATGAGATAATCCACCTGCGGCAGTTTTTCCAAAATGATGGGTGCAGCGGCAGCCACCAGTTCCTGGTCTCCCAGAATCACAAAACTGGCCAGGGCGATTTCATCGGATACCTGGACAATGGGCAGGCGGCGTTTCAAACCGGCAATTTCAAGTTCGTAGTGCTTCATGGGACTCCTCCTGACAAAATACACGACCTATTATCAGTTTGGCATGATGTCAAGGATTTGTCAATGATAAATACGGTTATATGACAATTATTTGTTTGAAGTCGATGTTAACATAGTCATTGAAATGGTTGTTTTTCAGCTTTTGTCAGGCGTGCTTTTAATACAGCCTCCTGTGGAATAGCCCGCGGACTCATGAGAAATAACAGCAGAAAAAACAAGGCACGGCCCATCATTTCTCCCAGATTGGCACCTTTGCCTCCCACCAGCGGGAAATCTCCTTTATGAATCTGGGATAGTTATTAGACATATTTCTTATTCATCATTCCGACCGTCGGTATGTTACCCATGGCATAGGATCTCTTTTTGATTTGTCAAGAAAAAAAGGAATGAAAACAGTTTTGGAAATCTTGCGCGGGTTTTTGTGTTTTTTAGAGACCGGCAGGTTATAATAAAAGCAGTGTCAGTTAGTGACTGGATTCTTTAAAGCCGCAACTTTGAAGCTGAAGATCTGGGGTAATGCGGTCTTGGGTTCTGAAGGAATGCGATTTGAAGTGATGAGCTTTGCAGCAATAAGCTTAAAAGAAAAAACGCCGATGTTTTCAGCAGGTCAGAAGGAGTGCAACCATATGAAAAAAGCAGGAAAAAGAGACACCCGTCCCCGACAGGAGAAAGAACCAAATAAAAAAAAGACTCAAGATAAAAAACTTCAAAACAAAAATCCTCAAGATAAAAAAACGCAGATGCCTTCACCTGTAAAAGGTGAAGATAAAAGGCCTGTTTTTGAGCGTATAAGCAGCGATAAAGAGGCGGAGAGAATCTTAAAACCGCCAGCCGCCATAAAGCTGGATGTTCAGCCGAAGGCTTATGAAATACTGGCTCCGGCGGGAAACTGGGAAGCCCTTGAAGCGGCAGTTCAAAATGGGGCAGATGCCGTTTACCTGGCCGGACAGGACTTTGGCGCCCGAAAATTCGCCGGCAATTTTTCCCGAACAGAGCTGCAGGAAGCAGTTTCCTATTGTCATCTTCGGGGTGTGTCGGTGTATGTCACGGTGAATACCCTGGTGCTGAATCATGAGTGGGAATCGCTGAAAGCGTATCTGCATTTTCTATACCAGACAGAAGTGGATGCGGTGATTCTTCAGGATTTGGGTGTGGTGGACTATGTGAGCCACACTTACCCGGACCTTCCCATCCATTGCTCCACGCAAATGTCAGTTCAGACAGTGGCCGACATTCGGTTTTTGGAGTCATTGGGTGTCAAACGGGTGGTTTTGGGACGTGAAATGACTCTGGCGGATATTCGCAGGGCCAAAGAGGAAACCAACGTGGAGCTGGAAGTTTTTGTTCATGGGGCTTTATGCATTTCTGTGTCAGGGCAATGCCTCATGAGCAGTCTTATCGGCGGTCGCAGCGGCAACCGGGGCAGCTGTGCCCAGCCCTGCCGGCAGTCTTATACACTTATCAACCAGCGTACCGGCGAAAAAATACCGGCCCCCCAGGGCAATTATCTGTTGAGTCCCAAAGACCTCAATACCCTCCATCACATTCACGAAGTAGTGGCGGCAGGTGCCTGCTCGCTGAAAATTGAAGGGCGGATGAAACGGGCAGCGTATGTGGCTGCTGCCGTCAAAGCTTATGCCACAGTATTGGAGGCGGGGGAGGCTGATGCTTCAGAGGCCCGGGAGTTGATTGCCCGGCTGGAAAAGTCACTCACAGTTTTTCAAAGAGGCTTCACCGGAGGCCATTTGCTGGGTGTGCGGGGAGCAACCCTCATGAGCATGGCGCTTCCTGGAAACCAGGGGTACTCAGTGGGAAAAGTAGCCGCCTATGATGCATCCCTTGGAAAAGTCACGCTGCAGCTGACAGACGACCTGTACCATCACGACGAAATTCAGTTGCGTCGGGGTGATGAGACGGTGGGAGGCAGGGTGGAACGGCTGGAAATGAATGGACTGGTGGTGAAGGGCTGTCATGGGGGGCAAAGCTGCCAGGTGAACTTCAAGCATGCCTGCCGCAAGGGTGAGGTGGTTTACAAGACCTATGACGCCCAGGTGATGCAGCAGCTTCAGGATACCTATCACAAAGAGCAGCTGACCATTCCTGTTACAGTAAAAGGAAAGATTCGCAAGGGACAGCCCCTGTCAGGTGTCATCACCGACGGAGTGCATCAGGTAACTGTCACTCTGGACGTATTTCCCCAGGAAGCGCTGAAACGTGCCATCACCCAGGAGGATGTGAAACAGCAGTTGGGGAAACTGGGAGGAACACCTTATCAGGCTGTTGATGTGGAAGTCACGCTTGAGGCAGGACTGTCGGTGCCCATGAAAACCCTGAACGAGTTGCGACGCAATCTGGTGGAACAGCTGAACCAGCATCGGGTCAGCCGCTATCCCCACCGGAGCCAACGGGGTTTGCAGCCTTCAGCCGGCGGTTCAGCGAAAACCGTCCCTGCATTGCCTGTTCGTGAAAGGACAGCTGCCTTCACCTTTGCCACCGGCAGACTGGATCAGTTGGAAGTGCTGCTGGATCTTCAGCCGGAAGTGATCTATTATAAAGACCTGGAAACCCTGCCTCAGGCTGTGGCGCTGACAGAGGAAGCTGCCTTTGGAGGACAGCTCATACCAGAGATTTTCCGCCTGACACCGGACGGGGACTTGAAAAAATATTTGAATATTATTTCTGATTTACAACTGGAAACGGTATTGATTCAGAGTGTGGGGCAGATGATAGCCTTTGGTGAATTCCGCTGGGTGGGCGATTTCAACCTGAACGTGGTGAACGACAGTACTGTTGGATTTTTGGAAGCACGTTCTTTCCAGCGCATCACACTATCACCGGAACTGAATCTCAGCCAGATCAGGGAAATGGACCTGAAGCCTCAACGAACTGAAATGCTGGTTTACGGCGGGGTGCCAGTCATGGCCATGAAACATTGTGTCATGGCGGCTGTGATGGATAAACCACTTCACTGCCACATGTGCCGTCAGGCTGATTATGCTCTGGTGGACCGTAAAAATGAAGTTTTTCCCATTGTCAGACGTCCTCATTGCCAGACAGAAATCATGAACTCCAAAAAGCTGCTGTTGTTGGAAGATCTGCCAACACTGGTAGAAGCGGGTGTGGGATTTTTCAGACTGAACTTTATGGAAGAAACACCGGAACAGGTGAAGGCGCTGGTGAATCTCCACCGCCGGGGTTTGAAGGGAGAAGTGCTGCATACTGACAAAACGTTGCTTCAGCAACTGAAAACCGAAGGTGTTACCAGAGGCCACCTTCACCGGGGTATTGAATAAAAATAAAAGAAAACAGCCGGCTAACTCACCGGCTGTTTTAAATTTTCTCGTTGAAGTTGGGTGGCATCATCGTGGGTCAGATGCTTGAGTCGCTTCGACAACAGGAAGGTGGCTACAATGGCTGTCAGCAGGCGGGCCGAGAGCAGGATCCACCCATTGGCCCCCACGGCCACGAAAATAAGGGTGTCTTCCACCACGGCATGGCAGCTGGCAAGAAAAGCAGAAAGCAGAATAAGGTCTTTTTTCGACAGGTTGCCTTCCTTGGCACTCTGCACGATGACCCCTGCGCCGAAAGAAAGGCCGAAGGCCAGGCCCACCATCAGCGGGAAGCCGGATTCCCGGGACATACCCAGAAAATTGGTGGCCGGCTTCATGAAACGGCTCAGGTAATCCAGCAGACGGTAGTCTTTTGCCACCTGAATGACAATCATCAACGGCATCACCACTTTGGCGATGTTCCAGACAGATGTCAGACTGCCAAAAAATGCTTCCTGAAAAACAGCTGACAGATCCATCATCCCAGCACACCTCCCATCAGGGTGCCATAGATCAATCCTGCCAGCACCATCAGGGTGAGGCGCAAAGCCACGACCTTCAGTCCGCTCACCTGGAGCTGTTTCACCACGGCGGTTTCCACAAAAAGGGCATGGGAGAAAGAAAGCATCAGGGCGATGACCAGAATCTCCGAAGAAGTCAGAGAGATGGCCTGAATCGCACCGATGGCTGCATAGAGATTTAACAGGTTGCCCATCACCAGAATAATGGCGGCTTCACCGGGGAGGTTAAAGAGGCGCATCAACGGTTCAGCAAGCCGGGCAATCCAGTCAATGGCCGGGGTGTGGCTCAAAAAAGTGACAAAAAAATAGACGGGAACGATGATCTTTCCCAGCAAAAAAGTGGTTTCAAGGCCCTTGCGGGTGCCTTGCTTAATGGATTGAATCAGCACTGCCAGTCCTCCTCTAACTGTGTGTCGCGGGTGCAATAACGCATATGTCATTATCTTACTCTTATTCAATGAAAAAGGCAAGGGGCCGAACTGGAGGCAGAAAAATTGCCGGGACAGTGACAGGCAGCATGGAAGGCAGTACAGATGAATTTTGAAAAGAAGGAACGGGGTCCCAGTCAAAATCGTCCTAAAGAAACGTTCTTGAGTGTGTGGCACCACATATTGCGTGGTATAATAAAAACAGTTAGCCGACGTCAGCCGCGGCAATAGGAGCCGTCAGAAGCACTGACACAGGCATGATAGGGAGGGTGAAATATCATGGGAATTATTAAAGCAATAGCTGGTGCCGCAGGCGGCGGCCTGGCAGACCAATGGCTGGAGACAGTGGAACCGGATACCATAAATAACTCGGTGCTGGCCAGTTATGGGGTGCTGGTTCGAAAAAACGACAAACGCAGTGTCAACAAGAAACGCACAGAGGATGTCATCTCCAACGGGTCCATCATTCATGTGCCTGAAAATGTGTACATGTTGCTGGTGAGCGGCGGTAAAATCATCGCCGGAACCGACGACCCGGGTTATTACAGGGTGGACAACTCTGAAGCACCCTCCATTTTTTTCCGTTCAGAAGAAGGGGCAGAAACCCAGGCCATCAGCAACACCGGCACGGGAAGCATTCAACGTCCAGGAGGGTTTATGCATTCCCTGAAAGACTCCTGGGAACGTCTGAAATTTGGCGGCACCACTCCACTGAAGCAACAGGTGGTATATGTCAATAAGCAGGAAATTCCCAACATTCGTTTTGGAACGAGAACTCCTGTGTCCTATACCGACCGGGTGCTGGTGCCGGGAAGAGTGGTCCCCTGCAAGGTGACTTCTTTTGGCACTTATTCCATCCGGGTGATGGATCCGCTGCTGTTTTATGCCGAAGTCTGCCAGAAAACAGACAAGAGCAATCTCTCCTCCGGTGACATGGCAGAGCAGTACATCAATGAGTTCCTCATGGCCTATACCACAGCATTGGCCAGTTTGTCAGCCGATCAGGTGCTGGTATCCGACATTCCCATGAAAACCATGGAGCTGGGCATGTACATGGCCAAGGTGCTGGATGAATCATGGCTTTCCCAGCGGGGATTTTTCATTCAAAGTGTGGGGATTGCCGGTATTTCCTTCGACGATGCCACCAATCAGTTGCTGGAACGTTACGCCAGCGATTCCATCTTGTTGGATCCCAATGCCCGGGCAGCCCGCATGACTGCTGGTCTGGCCACTGGCCTGGAAGCTGCCGGTTCCAATGAGGGCGGTGCCATGATGGGCTTTGCCGGCATGGCCATGGGAATGAATGCCGCCGGAGGGATGGGAATGATGCCGGGACAGCAGGCACCTGCCACACCACCCCAGTCACCCCAGCCCACACCAGCGCCAACGCCGGGTGCAGCCACTTCCTCGAACTGGATCTGTCAGTGCGGAACTCAGATGCCTGAAGAAGCCCGGTTCTGCTCCAAATGCGGCAATCAGAAACCGGTGCCTCAGGCTGCCGGCGCCGGCAGCTGGGTATGTACCTGCGGTCATCAAAATGCAGGTGGTCATTTTTGTTCCTCCTGCGGGAAAAAGAAACCGGAAGCGGATACCTGGCAATGCAGCTGCGGTCATACCAATACCGGCCTTTTCTGCAGTCAGTGCGGCACCAAGCGCCCTGACGACAAGGCGGCTTCAGCTGCCTGCACCAATTGCGGATGGAAAGCGGAGCCAGGGGCATCGACGCCCGCTTTTTGTCCTGAATGCGGCACTGCCTTTCCAAAGCAGCCATAACATACGTTAACATGACCAGATGAAAGGGGGAGGCATGCCTATGAGCGGTATAAAAGCCTTTCGGTGCCTGAATTGCGGAGCGGGTCTGGAATTCCATCCGCCTTCGCAGAAATGGAAATGCCATTATTGTTTCAGTGAGTTTGAAAAACAGCAGTTGGATGCAGCAGGTCAGGAGGCAGAAGTGGTTCCTGAAAATGAAGCCACCGAGCTGGATTCGTATCACTGCCAGAACTGCGGAGCCGAGCTGGTGACGGATGCCACCCTGGCGGCCACCCACTGTCTGTACTGCCAGAGCCCCACCATTATCAAAACCCGGTTTGCCGGAGAATTCAAGCCCAAGAGTCTGATTCCCTTTTACCTGACAAAAGAGCAGGCAGAAGAGATTTACCGGGAATGGATCGCCAAGAAAAGATTTGCTCCCGACGAATTTAAAACCGCTGATGAAATCAAAAAAATCACCGGCGTGTATGCCCCTTTCTGGTTATTTGACTGCCAGGTGGCCGGCCGCATTGATGGCGAGGGGACCCGCACCAACAGCTATGTGATGGGGGATTATCGGGTAACCAATACCAAGTACTACCAGGTGGTACGAGAAGGCGACTACCGGTATGAACGGGTGCCGGTGGATGCTTCCATGAAATTGGACGATGAGTTGATGCAGGCAGTGGAACCCTTTGATTACAGTGCCCTCACCGATTTTTCCCTGCAATACATGTCGGGCTTCACCGCAGAAAAATATGATAAGCCGGTGGAAGATGCAGAAAAAATCATGGCCCAGCGGGTGGAAAGCCAGACAGAAAACCAACTGCGCCGGGAAGCAGGCACCTATTCCAGCTTTCGAATCCGGGACAAGGCCTTTACCATGAAAGAAAAAGCCCATGCCTATTCCATGCTGCCGGTGTATGTACTGATTCACCAGTATGGTGGGAAAGAATACCTCTTTATGATCAATGGGCAGACTGGAAAAGTATGCGGCGAAGCCCCTGTCAGTAACACCAAACGCATGACCTTTGCCGGCGTCGTGTTTGCCGCTGTCTGGTTGCTGGGTGTGTTGGGAGGTGCTCTCATTGTATAAAACGGCTAAAAATGATAAAAAGATTTTCTGCCGGGAAAAATCAGGCGCCCATAGAGCGCATAGGCGGATTCCATTCATGCAGATGCTTCTGACCATCACCCTGCTATGGCTTCTCATTGGCAGCAGCTGGGCGGCAGCCCTGGCATCTTCCCATGTGGTGGACGAATATGATGTGTTGTCACAGGGAGAAATCGATGGGCTGCAGCAGCAGATCGACAGCCTGGCAGCTGACCATGGGCTGGACGTGGTGATTGTGATCACCGATCAGGTGGCTGGAAAATCCTCCCGGGACTTTGCCGACGATTACTATGACTACAACGGGTACGGCATCGGTCCTGAGGCATCGGGTCTGTTGATGCTGGTGAACATGGCAGAGCGGGAGGTCTGGATTTCCACCACCGGGGAAGCCATCGACATCTTTACCGATCAGCGAATTGACGCCATCACCGATGCAGTGGTGGAGCACCTGGCCGACGGAGTCTTCTTCGCGGCAGCCCAGACATTTTTGAACCAGGTGGATGTATATGCCCGCCAGGGCGTTCCCGCCGGCCAATACCGGGAACCGGAAACGCCGCAGCAACCAGTGAGCTTTGGTCGAAAGCTGTTGCAAATGGCCCTTTACTGGCCCATCTTTGTGGCGGCCCTCATTGTATCCGCCGTATCTACCATTGCCATTTCTGCCGGACACCGGGAGATGCCCAAAACCAGTGCATCCGCGTACCAACCTCCCAGTGGCTTCACCATCACCAGTGTTCAGGACCGCTTTCTCAGGGAGACCACCAACCGGGTGAAAATAGCTCCCAGCAATTCCGGCGGCGGTTCTTCCGGTGGTGCCGGACGCAGCACCACTCACCGCAGCAGCAGTGGCAGAACTCACGGAGGTGGCGGTAAGAAATTCTAAGCAGTTCCAGAAACCCTCTGCAGATGGTTGATGATTTATGTCAACAACGGGAGGGTTTTTGATTAGGTGCCGGTCCTTCGAGGTGACGAATGAAAATGGTGAAGGCGCTGGTCTGAGAAGTGGCGGGTGGCGAAATCGTTACACTGGAGATCGTCAATGTAAAAGCATACACTTCCAAAGAGGGAGCAAATGCTCACCTGCGCACAGATTATCATGGACGGGATCATCGAAAAGGGAACTAATTCTCAGGCAGTTGTATCTTTTCAATGCGGTCAAAGGCTTCCTTCAGTTTTTCCTGACTCACAGTGCAGGCAATGCGCAGGTAGCCTTCCCCACTGGTTCCAAAGGAGTTGCCGGGAATGGTGAGAACCCTGGCCTGATGTAAGATCATTTTGCTGACTTCCTGGGAAGATAATCCCGTCTTTTTAATGTTGACAAAAAGGTAGAAGGTTCCCTGGGGCTCCAGAACGCTCATCCATGGAATCTGTTGAATTCGGCGGGCAGCGTAGCCCACCCGCTCCCGATAAAGTTCATGGGACTGGGCCAGCAGGGTATGGCGGTTGCGCAGGGCATAGAGGGCTGCCCGCTGGGAAACAGAGGAAGGCGTAAACACCACATTCTCATTGATCTGCTGACAAATACGAATGATTTCCCTGGGTGCAATCATATGTCCCACCCGCCAGCCGGTCATCTGATAATCCTTGGAGAAGGTGTTCACCACCACCAGCCGATCCCGGATATCATCGATGGTGATAAGGGATTGAAAATCACCATTGAAAACAAAGGCCTGGTAAACCTCATCGGCGATGATCAGCAGGTCCCGTTTAATGGCAATATCACCAATGAGCTGCAGGGTTTCTTCACTGAACACGGCACCGGTGGGATTCGTGGGCGAATTGACAATAATGGCCCGGGTGCGGTCTGTGATGGCTGCCTCCAAACGCTTCAGATCAACCTGAAAGTTTTCCTCCTCATAGGTGGGCAGCTCAACAGGAATACCTCCGGCCAGTTCCACCTGCTGATAGTAGGGGGTGAAGTAGGGCGCAGGGAGAATCACTTCATCCCCCGGGTCCAGGGTGGCCTCCAGTACCAGGTAAACTGCCAGACAGGCACTGGCCGTCACCATGATCTCCGGGTCGTCCACCAGGGTTTTGAAATCATCCCGGTAAAAGTTCCGAATCTCCTGCCGAAGTTCCGGGTCTCCCCGAAAATCAGTGTAGTGGGTGTGGCCCTGTAGTGCTTCCTGCAGGGCAAACTGAATCACCCCTTCGTCAGTGGTTTGGTCTGGGTCGCCCAGGCTGAGGTTGATCACATTGGAGTAGAGCTTCACCAGATCGTCCACTTCGCCCATGGGGGTGGTTTGATCTTTCCAGTACTTTTTCGCGATGAATTTGTGTTTCATCAAATCCCTCCCTTTTCATTTAGCATGTTGTTGTTTATAGTGATCTTTGTATCTACTTCAGTTCTACCCAAATATGAAGACAATAGACTCTAAAGGACAGGATTTATTTACAAGGTGGATCAGCAGTAAATGAGCAAAAAAACAAGTCCCCAAAAGCGCATTAAAGCAGTCACTTAATCGGTCGTTGTCAAAAATGTTTCATGACAAACAGATCATTTATGATCCCGTTGACTATCCGTGATAGAATGGAAACAACCTTTAAAAGGAGATGAACCGAATGATCACCATCGTTGCCAAGAGCACTGTTAAAAAAGGACAGGAAGAAGCCTTTATTGCCATGACAAAAGACTTGATTGAAGCCAGCCAGCAGGAAGAAGGGTGTCTTTCCTACGATTTGTATCGTGATCTTAACGATCCGCAGGTATTTACCTTCATCGAGGAATGGCAGGATCAGGCAGCCATTGACCGTCACAATGCATCAGCGCATTTCGTTCGCATTGTGCCCCAGCTGGCAGCTTTTCGGGAAGGTCCCTCAGAGGTTCGTTTATATCAAAGACTGTCATAATGTGAAACGGTTATCATAGCAGATGATGGGGGGAAATCAGTGAAAAGTAAAACGTGGATCGGGCGTAGTATATTGTCAGTGATATTGATCTTTTTGTTTATATCAGGTTGTCAAATGACGACGCAGGAGAAATCGTTGCTGGATCCATCCAAACCTGTTACCGTCACCTTATGGCATTATTACAGTGGTCATTTGAAAGACAATTTTGATGTCTTGGTGGCAACATTCAATGAGACGGTGGGAATGGAGCAGGGAATTGTGGTGGATGCCCAGAGCCTGGGGGATGTGGGACAGCTGGCCAATGCGGTTTTCGATGCGGCCAGCAAATCCATTGGAGCTCAGCGGATGCCTGACATTTTCATGGCTTATTCAGATAATGCACACAGAGTGCATCAAATTGTTGAATTGGTTGAGCTGGAAAACTATTTTTCTGATGATGAACTGGCCTCATTTCGCGAAGAGTTTCTGGAAGAAGGACGCATTGGCAGTGATCAACGACTTCGTATCGTACCAATTGCCAAGTCATCTGAAAACTTATTTGTGAACAAAACTGACTGGGACGTTTTTGCCGATAAGAACGGACTGACAGAAGAAAACCTGGCCACCTGGGAAGGCTTATATGAAACAGCCAAACGATATTACGAAACTACCGGTAATGGTTTTTTCGGGATCGATGCCAATGCCAACTTTTTTTTACAGGCAGGAATGCAGTTGGGACAGGAACTGTATCGATATGAAGGTGACCAGGCACAATTGCAGTTTTCAGAAGAGACTGCCCGAAAAATCTGGGATTACCATTATCGGCCCTACATCAAAGGATACTATGAGAAAACAGGTCGTTTCAGCTCTGATGATGCCAAAACCGGCACAGTAATGGCTTATGTTGGATCGACGGCAGGAGCTGCCTATTTTCCCATGGAGGTAACTTTTAGTCAGCAGAATATCCGCACCATTGAACCATTAATACTACCCTACCCCTATTTTGAAAACGGTGAGCGATACGCAGTTCAGCAGGGAGCTGGCATGTGTATTACCAAAAGCGATACGCCACATGAGTATGCAGCAGCAGTCTTTTTGAAATGGTTTACTGACCCTGAACAAAATGTTCTTTTTGCTGTCTCCACTGGTTACCTGCCAGTAAAATCGGAAGCCATAGACGAAGTGGTACTGATGGAAGTATTGGAGACGACTGAGGTGATTAATCCGGCAATTCGTGCGTCTCTCGTCACAACCACGCACATGTTTGATGATTATCGGTTTTATAACAACAGGCCTTTTGATGGAAGCTTCGAAATGCGAGAACTGATGGAATCTCACCTGTTTAACCGAATACAAAGGGATCTGGAAGTGCTGGAAAAAAGAGTGACTGAAGGGCAAGACCGCGAAACTGTCGTGAAAACACTTGTTTCAGACCAGCAATTTGAACAATGGTATCACCAGTTTATCCAGGAAGCAGCACTGATTATGAATCATTAGGAAGGCAGCGATTTTCATGATAAAGACTCGATGGAGCAGACAGTCCATTTATTTTAAACTGACGATCTTTGTCATTTTTATTATTATTTTTCAGGCATTGCTGTTTACTGGAGCCATGCTTATTGGTGGTGTTTTGAGCAGAGCCAAAGAAAATGCCTATCAGTCTTTTTCTGAAAAAGTCAGTAACCGTAAAGAAACCATTGAACGTGAGATGAAAAACCGGTGGACTAATGTAGATCCCTACCTGATACAGATCGCAGGCGTTTTATCTGATTACCCTGAGCAAAAGGAGTTCTTTGATGCGGTTGCCCAAGATCTGATCGCCATGCTGCGAACCACTCAAACAACTGGAGCCTTTATCATACTGGATGAACCGAACGCAGCAGAAGTGGGTAATCCGGTGCTGTATATACGGGATTATGACCCCATGTTGAATGACGTTGGCAACAAAGACCTTTACATGGTGCACGGACCTTCTGAACTTGCAAAAAGCTTGAAAATCCCACTGGATCAAACTTGGGGATACCACCTGAAACTGACTGATGATAACCGTGCTTTTTTTGACCAACCCTATCGTAATGCATCGCTTACATTCAATGCAGGACTACTGGGTTACTGGAGCCTGCCTTTTCAATTGTCCCCCAATGATCTGCCCATCGTCACCTACACCATGCCGCTGTTTAATGCAGATTATGAATTAAGAGGAATCATAGGGGTGGAAGTTTCGCTGAATTATCTGAATCAGTATCTTTCGGGTACCGATCTTCAGCGACGTGACTCCATGGGTTATCTCATTGCTTACAGCAAATCAGAAGAGAGTCATCTGAAGCCTGTAATCACCAGTGGTGCTTTACAAAAGCGTATGATCCGGGAAACAGAACCACTACTGTTGACCAGGGTTCATTCGGAGTTAAACATGTTCACCATTGAGAACCATGACAGTGCAGAACCCATTTATGCTTGTTTGGAGCGGATTGGTCTCTATCACTTAAACACTCCTTTTGAAGCAGAAGAGTGGTATTTAGTGGGCATGATGACGGAAGGAAGTTTGTTGAGTTTTGTGCAACGAATCCAACGGATCCTCAGTGCCTCCTTGGTGATTTCCATTTTGATTGGGATTGCGGGTGGCATCTTCATCAGTTATGGCGTATCCCGTCCTATTGTAAAGCTGGCAAAACAGGTGCGGGAGAGCAGTGGTGAAAAAAACCTGCAACTAAACGCTACTGGGCTTCTGGAAGTGGATGAACTGGCCATGGCCATGGAAGCGGCCAATAACTCTTTGTTGGATACTGCCTTGAGGATGTCCCGGATCATTGATTTGGTGGAAGTGCCCATAGGTGCTTTTGAAATACGCGAGAACTCAGAAGGCGTTTTTGTCACTGATCAGTTGTGGCATTTATTGGATGTGGAGATTGAGGAAAGAAACCTGTTAGTAAAAGATAAAGCAGCCTTTCGGAAAAAGCTGGATCACATTTTTCAGTATCCGGAAGAGGGTGAGCCCAATGTGTATGTTCTTTCAAAGGGAGAACTCTGTTGGCTTAAAATTAAGATAACGCAATGGGAGAAAGATATTCTGGGAATAGTGATGGATGTGACGGCAGAAATGCTGGAGAAAAACCAGATTAAAGCAGACAGAGATCGCGATCCTTTAACGGGTATTTTGAACCGCAAAGCCTTTCAGGAGGAACTGAAACACCAGATGGCTGCAGAGCAGGCAGGGACCGCAGCACTGCTCATGTTTGATTTGGATAATCTAAAAAAGGTGAACGATACCCATGGTCATCAATTAGGTGACCAGTATATTCTTCATGCGGTGGAGATGTTGAAAACCATTGCTAAACAGCATCAAATGGTGCTGGGGAGACGATCGGGTGACGAGTTTGTGTTGTTGCTCCACCATTTTTCCAATCGCCAGGCGATCAGAGAATGTGTGAATAACTTCTTTAATCGTCTCCAAAATGCAGCGATCAGTCTTCCCGATGGCAGCCATAAGCCAGTGACGCTTTCAGGTGGCTTGATGTGGCTGGAAGGACCAGATCAAGTCTACGAAGAAGCGTTGAAGCTTGCGGATGAAGCTCTGTATCAAGCCAAACGAAGCGGAAAAGGGTCATGGTGTGAGAAAGGCTGATAGCGGGCGCGATAGGAACATATTTAAAGGAGACTTGACAGTGGCAAAGTCAGGTGGTAAAATATGACTGAGAGTCAGTCATAAAATAGCTATTGAGTAAAGAAGGTGATCCCATCAGCCAACATAGCAAAAAAGAACTTATTTTGAAAGCAGCCATAAAAGTGTTATCGGAAAAAGGACTTGAAAAAACCAAGGTGTCAGACGTGGTGCAGGAGGCCGGTGTGGCGCAGGGTACCTTCTATCTGTATTATCAGTCCAAAAATGCGTTGATTCCAGCCATTGCCGACAACATGCTGCAATACATGCTGAACCAAATGAAAACACATATTTCGCCCCAGGACACTTTTTTTGATCAAATGGAAAAAATTGTGGGCATTACCTTTGAAACCACCCATTTATACCGTGAAGTGCTGGGCCTTTGCTACTCCGGCATGGCGGTCACAGGTGCTTTTCTGGAATGGGAGGAAATATACAAGCCCTATTACCACTGGCTGGAAGAACGGATCGCCGCTGCCCAGCTAAAGGGAGAAATCAGACGGGATATGCGGGTTGACATGATTGCCAAAATTGTGGTGGAAATGATGGAAGGCGTTGCAGAGCAAGTGTATCTGTTTGAAGAAAGCAGCAGTAATGCACTGATTTACCAGCAGGAGCTGATGGCCTTTGTCAAGCGGGCATTGACGCCCTGAAAGGACTGAAACAGTTCTTTGCACCGTGTATGACTGACAGTCATTCATATGCTGACGCATGATGAAGCAGATGGATGAACAACAGGATTGTGCTGAAAGTGTTTGGATAAGAACATCGTGACAGATGTGAAAAATAGTTGAGGTGACTTATGGAAGAAGGATTTATAGTACGCAAATTATTGAAGTTGTCCATTGCCGGCACCCTGATTTTTGCCGCCATGGGAATTATTTGGGGAATAGCGGCCAATGCACGCATCATCATGTTTGATGGGCTCTATTCATTGGTGAGCACCGGCATGTCACTCATGTCTCTTTGGGCGGTGAATTTCATAGCCAGGGAAGGAGAGGCGCGCGACGATCTTTTCCAGTTCGGCCGCACTGTGGTGGAACCGCTGGTGATGATTATTAAATCGCTGGTGATGCTGGGAATCGTTGTAACGGCTATGATATTCGCAGTGCAAGACCTGTTTCACGGCGGGCGCGTGGTGAACCTGGAGAACTCGTTGATCTATGCGGTGATTTCCAGCGCCTTTTGTCTGGCCGTGTATGGCTTGCTCCACCAAAAAGGAAAAAAATCCCGTTCGGGTCTGCTGAAGATGGAAGCCCTTGAATGGAAAATGGATGGGTTGATATCACTGGGAACACTGGCCGGTTTTGCCGTAGCCATGTTTCTGAGACGAACCACTGTCGCAGGCCTTATTCCTTATGTAGACCCAGTGTTACTGTTGATGATTACCGCTCTTTTCGTGAAAACACCCGCCCGCACTCTTTGGAACGGGATGCGTGAGTTGCTTAGAATGGCACCGGATGAAGAGATGCAGCGTCAGGTGGATGAAATTGTACAGCAGGTACGTCAAAAATACCAGCTGGAAGAAGCCTATTGCCGGATCAGTAAAGTGGGAACGACGCTCTATGCAGAAATTGATTTTGTAACAGGCAAGAAAACCCTGGTATATACAGTGAGAGATACAGACAGGATCCGGGAGGAAATCAGCAAAGCCATTTTTAAACTCCCCTACGAGCCATGGCTCACCATCTCCTTTACTGAAAACAGAAAATGGGCGGTCTAATGAGGCTGCTGACACCGCCGGTGATCCTCGCCGGCGGTTTTTGTGTCGGGGCTTGAAAATCGAAGCCATTCATTAGATAATCGAAGCAATCCATAAAGAAAGCCAATGCACAAGGAGAATAAGGCAACTTGTCAGGTGGAAGGGATCGGTGGTAACATGCCCAGTCTGATTACCCATTGTCAGTGTGTAAAAGAGGCGCTTGAAAGCTTCAGCGGACAGAAGCGCATCATGACGGAGGCAGCACAAAAGCACCCGCAAATGATTATGCTGGGGGCCCAGGGCGGAGACCCTTTCTTTTACGAAGGGGTGGTTCCCTGGGAAAAGCGCCTGCACCTTCGGACACTGGGAGAAAAAATGCATGAACATCACATTCGTCGGTTTTTCAGTGAAATGCTGGCGTCTCTGAAAGACGGCGAGGCGCTCTTTCAGCTGAAACTGGCCTATATACTGGGTTATCTGGCTCATTATGCCCTTGATACCCATACGCATCCCTTTATTTTCTACTGGTCGGGTTTTGCGGAGGATCCCGGCGATCCGGCACAGCAGTATCGGTTTAAATGTGATCACAGTGCCTATGAAAAAGCCCTTGATCTGTTTTTTGTTCCAAATGCCCATCAAATACCTCTCCACAGGTGGATTCAACCGCCCCAAGCGGAAATGCAGGCAATGGCCCGGTGGCTGGCACCATTGCTGCACCATCTGTATGACATACCGGTATCGCCAAAGGGAGTGATGAAGTCAGCAAGAGACATGCAGCTGATTTACCGGCTGCTGTTGGATCGCACAGGATGGAAGAGAAGGATGACCGCTTGTCTGGAAGGCATTTTCAGGCCGCCGGGCTATATGACGGCCAATATCTATCCTCAAAAAATGCCCGGTGACGAGGATGTTCTCAATGAAGGCCGAAAACCCTGGTGCCTTCCCTGGGATCAGCAGGCGGTGAGCCGCCAGAATTTCATGGAGCTGTACCAGGAAGCAGTGAGGGAAACTGTTGAACTGTGGCAGGCGGTGGAAGATTGGCTGGAAGGGAGAAACACCCTTGAGGGAGTGTTGGAAAAAATCGGAAACCGGTCCTTCTCCACGGGGATTGACTGTCAACAGCAGGTGGTGTTCCGTTATCGACATCAGCAGCACGGGGCAAAAGAATAAAGCCGGAATAAAGCTGTCAATCAAGAAAGCCTCATGGAATCATGATTGAATCCGTGAGGCTTTCAGTCCCATGGCGCTGCCGGCGATTCCCAGCAGCAGGCTGAGGGATAAAATGACCAAAGAGGTATTTCGAAAAAGGACTGTCAGGGGCGGCAGGGGGATGAAGGGCAGTGGTGCAGCCAGTTGCTGATACCCCAGATACAGCGCCCATCGGGTGAACAGAGTGGCCAACAGGCCGCCTCCCAGGGTGAGGCCGAGACCCACCATCAGGAAGGGCAGTGCAATGAAGGAAGGGGGGGCTCCCAGCAGTTTTAATGTGTGGATCTGGTTGCGGTTTTGATAAACACCCTGGCGAATGAGGTGAGAAATCACCACCAGAGTGGCAGTGCCGGCAGCTGCGATAAACAGCAGTCCCAGTACTCGCTGCAGGTTTGTGAGGCTCTGGATCTGGTGCAGCACTTCCCGGTTATCGCGGATGTGGCGCACGCCAGAAAGAAGGAGCAGTTCCTGGTAAATGACTGCTGCCTGGCTGGGATCAACGCTGGTCTCCAGATAGGCATCGAAAGGATTTTCATCAAAATAAGTGAGTACTTCAGCTTCTTCTCCCAGAATGGCAGCCATTTGTTCAAAGGCTTCAGTTTCGCTGACCATTCGAACACCCATTACTCCGGGGATGGCAGTAATGGAAGCCGTCAGTGCCTCCTGATCTGTCTGGCTGATATCTTCAGAAATGAAAACAGAGATTTCAGCTTCCTGTTGAAGGGTGTCAATGATTTGCAGACTCACCCACCAGGTGGATACTACCAAAGACAGCAAAAAAAAGGCCAGGGCAATGCTGACGAAGGAAAGTAGGTGAGAGACGCCGTTCAGCTTCAGCAGCGTGAAGGCTTCCCTTATAAAGTATCCCAGATTGACAAGGCTTCTCTTCATTGGTGACTTCCTCCCATCACTGGGGGACAATACGTCCCTCACTGATATGAATTAACTGGCTGGTACGCTGACGGTCGATGAGATGCGTGGCATGGGTGGTGATGATGACAGATGTGTCTTGATTTCGCAGAGAATCAAGCAATTGGAGTATATTAACGGCATTATCATGATCGAGGTTGCCTGTTGGTTCATCTGCCAGAATCAGTGAAGGTTTTCGGGCAATGGCCCGGGCGATGGCAACCCGTTGTCGTTCTCCCCAAGAGAGATGCTCGGCTTTAGACATCATTTTATGGCTGATGCGCACTTTTTCCAGTGCTTCTGAAGCCCGGCTCCGCCACTGCTGAGAGGGGATCTCCAGAAAACGCATACCTAGCACCACGTTTTCAAGAACACTTCTGCCATCAATGAGTTTCAGTTCCTGAAAAACAGGTCCGATCTGCTGGCGAAGCTGAAGCAGGTCTTTTTCACCTGCCTGGGGAAGAGAAAGGTTCAGCACTTGCAACTGTCCGGCAGTGGGTTTTTCTGCTCCCATGAGCAACTTGATAAGACTGGTCTTTCCCGAGCCACTGGGGCCGGTGATATAAACCAGCTCGCCAGATTGAATTTTTAGGTTGATGCCTCTCAGGGCCTCAGTACCATCGTTGTAAGTGAGGGTCATGTCATTGGCAGTGATCAAGATGCAGCTTCCTTTCAATATGGTTTTTCTGGGGGGGAAAAATGGAGCTGACCCATTGTCTTTCAAAAAAGCCTTCACGTTAAAAGAGTGAAAAACGGCTTACAAGCTCCAGAGCTCCCTGCTGGGTGCGCACGGCAGTGAGGGTGTTGCCCTCCAGTACGGCTGTCAGATCCAGCTCCACGGTGCCTGTTTGCATTAAATCTCGAATGGAGGTGTCGGTGAGCTGCATGCCGTAAAATGTGCCGCTTTCGGCGATGAACTCCAGGGTTTGGCCGTCTTTCAGGGCAAAGATGCCCATCAGCTGAAACTCCCGCTCAGGCATCAGCACGGTGGTCACACCGGGCTGGAACTGTAAAGACATACCTTCAATACCTGCTGTCTGTTGAAGTGCCTGATTGAGGGCGTCCTCCCGCAGAGTGCCCTTGACCTCAAAAAGACTAAAGGAGAGGGAAATGGCGTCTTGGGGCAGGCTGCCGCCGGTGGCCAGCCGGCTGAAGGTGTCTGCAAAGGTGGTGAAAATTTCTTTTGCTTCCAGCCAGTGACGTTCCAGATTCATCAGGCGGTCTTCATAAAGACTTCGCTCATCTTCAAGGGAAATCAGCCGGTCTTCCAGATCATCCCGCAGGGCAAGGTGGCTTTCCAAAAGCGCCTGGAGAGACTGACGCTGCTCATCCACACCCAGCAGAAAAGCTTCCAGGTGCTCCTGTTCAGCTGTGAGCCAGGCTTGCTGCTCTTCCAGATCATCCAATAGATCACCGGTGTTCCGCGTCAGGTCCCGGAGGAGGTGCAGCCGTTTGATAAGGTCAGAAAAGCTTTCGGAGGCCAGTATGATTTCCAGGGAAGAGCCGGGCCCCCGCCGCTGATAGCTTTTCAGCACTGCCTCCAGGAGATCCCGGCTGCTTTCGAAGGATTCCTGCCGAATGCTTATTTCGTTCTGAAGTTCCACAATGGCGGCCTCAGCTTGCCAAATATCCTCTTCAAGCTGTTGCTGTCGGCTTTCCACATTATCAATGTCCTGCACCAGTTGGAACAGGTCATCCAGAATTTCCCGCTGGGTTTCTGACAAAATAACAATCTGATCTTCATACTCCTGCTGCCTGGGGATGGGAACTGCAGCCAGGCTCTGTGCAAGTGTCGTGAAAAGAAAGCCGGTCAGAAAGAGGCAGATTGTGATCCGTTGGCTGTTTTTCATCAACATCACCCGGTTTTCTTGTGGTATTTTAATAGGATGTTGCCATTGAAGTTATTATAACAGAAACTGACAGGAATGTGACAGAAAACTGCTTTTCAACCTGGTGAATGAAATTAATCTTAAGAATGCACAGCTTTGATAATTCGTGATATCATGAAGTTAATAAAATCGATGATCAAAGACTCGTAAGTGGACGGGTGTTTATAATGATATTGGAGGGAATGATGATGAGTACAAGTGATTCGGGAAATGGAAGTCGGCAGGAAGGATATCATTCTATTTGTGAACTGCAATCAGTCATCATTCGTCTCTTTAGCGGATTCATCAACTCAAACTCGATGGTTACAGATGAAGCCATACAGTTGATTCTGGGAGAGTTAGCCAAGTATGTGCAAGCCGACCGAGTCAACGTTGTCTATTATGATTTTGAAAAGCAGATTTGCAAAAATATATATGAGTACTGTGCTCCCGGGATCGAGGAACAGATTCATAACTTGCAGGAAATACCCATTAACCATCGTTTAGAGGTGCTGAACTGTCACCGAGATCATCAAATCTATGAAGTGACAGATGTGTCAATGATGACTCCTGGAAATTTCAGGAACTCTTTGACAGATCAAAAGACAAAGAGTTTGATTAATTTCCCAATTTATGATGATGGAGGGCTTGTTGGGTATGTTGGATTTGATGCGGTGCGGGAACACCGCATTTATAGGATGGAAGAAAAACAGTTGCTTCAGGTGTTCTCTCAAGTGCTGATTCATCATGTGAGACGCGTGCAAATAGAAGAAAACTTGAAAAGAAGTGAAGAAAGGTACCGAACACTGACCAATGACCTGCCGGCAATGATCTGTGAATATCTTCCTGACAGTACGCTCACATATGTGAATCAGGCGTACTGCGATTATCATGGCATGTCCAAAGATGAGATGCTTGGCTTAAAGATGCTTCAATTCATACCAGAAAATGTAAGAGCTCAGGCACAGAAAAAGTATTTGGATTTAACGCCGGATAATCCTTTGCAGGTAACCACACATTATGTGATTTGGAACGGAGAAGTTCGGTGGCATGAATGGCGGGATCGCGCTTTTTTTGACGATTTGGGAACAATGGTTCGTCTTCAAGGCATTGGATTTGACATTACACAACGCAAAGATGCAGAAAAGCTACTGAAAGAAAAAAATAACGAACTTCTATCTGCAAAAGAAGCAGCTGAGGCTGCTTACGTTGCCAAGGGCCGGTTTCTTGCTTCCATGAGCCATGAACTGCGAACGCCAATGAATGGTTTTATGGGAATGTTGCAGTTGCTTCAAATGACCAACCTTGATCAGGAGCAGCAAGACTATATACAGTTGGCTGAAAAGGCTTCGGTGCAATTATTGAGACTCATTGATCAGATTCTTGACTATTCGAGAATCGAAGCCCAAAAAGTACGGCTGCAGAATAAATCCTTTTTAGTGGACGATTTATTAGAGGATATTCGACAGTCAACGAAGCAATTTTGGCAGCATAAGGACTTGCACTTAACATTTATGAAGATGCCCAACGTGCCGCCAATTTTGATGGGAGACGTGCAACGTCTGCAGCAGGTAGTGCAAAATTTAGTTGAAAATGCAGCTAAGTTTACAGAAAAAGGCTCAATTGTGGTATCTGTTCAAAAAACTGAAAAGGAGCAAAGAAATTCAGAGATAAATCTTCTGTGGAAAGTTGCTGACACTGGCATAGGTATTCATCAGGATCATCACCAGCGCATTTTTGAACATTTTTCGCAGGTGGACATTCCATCTGGTTCCATTAATGGGGGTGTAGGACTTGGTTTAGCCATTTGCAAGCAGTTGGTTGAAATGATGGGTGGTATGATCTGGGTGGATAGCCAGGTGGATCAAGGGACAACCGTTCATTTTACAACTCGTCATTACATTCTTGAAAGCTAAGCAACTCATTCGGACTACGAAAGAATGAAAAGCAAGAAAACAGGGCCGAAGAATTGTTCTTCGGCCCTGTCTATGAGGACTATATTTTGTAACGCTTCAGTTCATTCTTCAGGAACAATACCACTTTTTCCAGCTCTTCAATGTTCTCGGTGAGGGTCACAATTTCAGAAGAGAAACTGGTGACGTTGGCACTCATTTCCTGGGCAGTGGCAGAATTTTCCTGGGCAATGGCTGCCAGGGTGTTGAGATTATCAAAAACCGTATTGATTTTAGTCGTTTCATTGGAGAGCTGTTTGGAAAACTCAGAAATAGTCAGGGAAACCTGATTGATGCGGGAAGAGGCCTGCCGGCTTTCTTCCGTGACAGCCACCATGGTTTTGGTGCCGGAATCCAGTTCAGTAAACTGGTCATTCACCTGGTGAACCATTTGATTCACACCCTGAACAAACTCGTTAAGACTGTGGTTAATGGTGCCCACAGCCGTTTTCGAATCTTCAGCCAGCTTTCTGATTTCTTCGGCAACCACACTGAAACCCCGGCCCATTTCGCCGGCCCGGGCGGCTTCGATGGAGGCATTCAAGGCCAGTAGATTGGTTTGTTCGGCAATGTGCTCCACCGTGCTGACAATGGAAATAATGTCTTTCACTTTTTGGCTCAGTTCATTTCCCTGTTCATTTACCTGAGCAAACCGGTCTTTCATTTGGTTCATGTTATCAGATACCTTCTCCAGGTCATTGAAGGAGGTTTCAATTTGTGCCACGGCTGACTCAAGGCTGTCTTTGCCTTCCAGCTCTTTTCGGCTGATATCATTAAGCACATTCAGGTTATCCGACAAGATGGCGACAGATCCTTCTGTTTCAGTGGCCTGGTGTACCGCCCCCTCTGCCACTTCCTGCACAGCCTGTGAAATCAGATCAGAAACCTCGCTCAGGTTCTTGGCAACCTGTGCAAACTTGTCGGTGAAGGAGTAGAGGTCATCCATGCCGCCTCGCAGGTGGGTGAACTCCTCCCGCAATTTTTCCTTCACCTGAACCACTTCGCCGTAGGTTTGCTCCAACCGGTCACCTGTGGCAACATAAAGACTTTCCGACAGATCAAGGTGACGCACTTTTTCCAGTTCGCCGGGTAAGTCTTGCAACGGTCGGTTCACTGCCAGGCCCGTGATGAGGCCGGAAGCCAATACCGCCAAAGGAACGCCTGCCAGCAGGGGGAGATTATCGGTACCGCTGAGCAGCGCAACCAAAATGCCGGACAAGACGGTGGGCAGTAAAATGACTTTAAATGCCGGCGATTTGATGACTCCCAGGGACAAAAACTGGGAGAAGGGGTATCGCTTGTATTTTCGGGGTGTTTTTTCAAAGTTCAATTGAACTCTCACCACATGGGTGCCATCGCTTCCCACTTTTTTCTCCAATACTTCAGAGTGAATTTTTTCATTAAAGTGGGCGCCAACACCTTCAATGAGGCCCAGAAGATAATCATGCAAACCACGTTTGGACTGGTAAACCATCTGAAAGCTCTTTTCGCCCACGCTCTCAGGAATCAGGCGGGGCGGCTTGGCTCCGGGGATCATTTTGGTTAACTGGGCATGAACGCTGTCCATGAGCAACAGAAAGCCCATAGCGGTGCCGCTTTCAAAATAGGAGGGAAACCAGCCATGAAAAGATGCAATGTTATTTTGGCCCAATTTTCGCCAAAGGGTTTCGCTGCTGATCCCCTGAGAACGGGCAAAAGCATCCATTAGGGAGAAGATTTTTTTGTCTTCGATTTCCTCCAGAGGCGTGATGAGGCGCCGGGGGTTCCACCCTTCCTGTTCCAGTATTGCGTCCCTTTTATCTTGTCCGTAGAGCTTTTCAATGGTATTGAGCCATATGTTGACAACTGTTCCTTTCATCCTGCACCGTCCTTTACCATAATAGAAAATGTACTATTAATCATTATACCATCATTTGAAGACTGTGATGACAGGTTCAGAAAAAAATGGTGAAAGGTTATTGAGATGAAGAGAAAACTTGGGAAATGAACCCATGGGAAGCAAATCTATTAAACGGAATTAAACGGAAGTGGAAGGCATTCGATGACAGATTTGAGAAGGAAACACGTGCAGCTGAATCATTTGGAATTTCTATCCATCGATTACGAACTTCAATTCGACCTTCGGTTGGTCTTCTCTTATAATGATAGATGGAAATTTATCAAAGTATCCGGCAAACCGTCATCAAACTCCGCAGCATCGGATTAACGGTAACAACCGATTAACAGCAATATCCGTTAAAGGTGTGCAGCCATGAGTTTTCATGCATATGTTAGCGGAAATGATGGCAGCATGCGATGCAGCATAAGGAAGGGGAGGAATCAGAATGGAGAGGGAACAATTGATTCAGGCAGTGCGGGAGAAGGCAGAAGGGTATTTTCAAAGGGGAGAGTTTTTTTGCTCCGAGGCGGTGATTCATACCATCAATGAACTGATGGGATGGCCTTTCCCTGAAGAAGTGACCAAAATGGCTTCAGCCTTTCCCATTGGTCTTGGAAAATCAGGATGTCTCTGCGGTGCCGTCAGCGGCGGTGCCATGGCTCTGGGAATGGCCTATGGACGAAATCACGGCGAAAGCATGGATGCGCGAATGTTTCCCGTATCAGCCCAGCTGCACGACCATATCAAGACGATGTACAGAAGCACCTGTTGCCGGGTGATGATCAAGGATTTCGAATTCACCAGCCCTGAACGCAAAGCACACTGTGTGAAGATTACGGGAGAAGTGGCAGCCTGGATTACTGAACAATTTCTGGCAGATGAAGCAGTGGCAGCCCGTATGGCGGTGGAAAGCTTTAGCAGTGACCAGTCGGAATCATGTGCCTGCAGTGGTTGTGGCTGTAGTTAAGAAAGGAAGCGTGTGAGATGCTGTTGAAAAAAATACCTTTTCCCATGGCGGGTCTGATGCTGGGAATGGCGGGGCTGGGAAATCTGGTCGTATCCTACGGTGCCGGCTACCGATATGCCTTGGGAGCAGTGGCAACATTGATCATGGTGTTGCTCATCGCCAAAGCCTTTACAGACCTGGCAGCACTGAGAGAAGCCTTTGAACAGCCCCCGGTGGCCAGTGTGCTGCCCACCTTCAGTATGGGGATGGCGATTCTGTCGGTGTACCTCAGGCCTTTCCTTCCCCAGGGAGCGCTGGTCATGTGGTTTCTGGCACTACTGATTCACATGGTCCTTTTGGTCATCTTTACTAAGAAGTACGTGGTATCCTTTAAGATGATGAAAGTATTCCCCAGCTGGTTTATTGTCTATGTGGGACTGGCCTGCTTTAGTCTCACAGCCCCGGCCATGGGTCAGCTGGCCATTGGACAGGCATTGTTCTGGATTGCCTTTGCTGCTTATTTAATCCTGCTTCCTGTGGTGATTTTCAGGGTGGTGAAGGTGCGCCAGATTCCGGATCCGGCATTACCTTCCCTGGCGATCTTCACGGCTCCCAGCAGTCTGGCCCTGGCAGGTTACCTTAACAGCTTTCCTGAGAAAAACCTGGTGATCGTCGCTTTTCTGACAGCATGTACCTTCATCAGCTTCATCGGTGTCATGCTGGTGATGCCACGGCTGCTGAGGCTGCCCTTTTTCCCCAGCTTCTCCGCCTTCACCTTCCCTTTTGTCATTACGGGAATTGCACTGAAGGGAACCAATGGGTATCTGAGCCAGGCAGGCGTCGGCATTCCGACGCTTGGAGCCACCATCCCCATTTTTGAATTTTGGGCGGTGATGATGGTACTGTATGTGCTGTGGCAGTATCTGCAATTTTTAAGAAAGGCATTGATGCCGGCTCCTGCCCGGCCGCAAACAGAAAAAGCGATCTGATCAATATCTGCGTCCCACTGGTCAAAAACTGGTGGGGCGCTTTGCTTCGGTCATGCTTCCGCAGAAGGGGCTCTTTGTGTTACAATGATGGTTAACGGTTGGTGGCAGCAGACGGTGCTTTGTGGCAGTGTGCCACTGACAGATGGAGATTATAGCGGTAGAAGCAGAAAGAAATGGAGATGGTGATAAATGCATTATGTGAGCACACGGGGCGGGTCAGAAAAGCTGACAGCCGCTCAGGCAATCATCAGGGGGATTGCGGGAAACCGCGGCCTTTTTGTGCCGGAGATGTTTCCTTCATTACCGGAAAGCTTCACCGACTGGACAGTACTGCCATATCAGGAAGTGGCTGTGCGTGTACTGCAGTCTTTTCTGGATGATTACCCGGCTGAAGTATTGGATAGCTGCGTGAAAAGTGCCTACGATGACAAGTTTGCAGCGACTGAAGTGGCACCTCTGATACAGGTGGGAGAAACCTGTTTTTTAGAGTTGTACCACGGCCGCACGGCTGCTTTTAAAGATATGGCCCTGTCATTATTGCCTCATCTGCTGACAGCAGCGCTGAAGCAGGAAGATGAACAGCAGCAAATTGCCATTTTAACCGCCACCTCCGGTGATACCGGCAAGGCGGCGCTGGAAGGCTTTGCGGATGTGCCTGGAACCCAGATTGTGGTGCTTTATCCCCATGTGGGAGTTAGTCAGGTGCAGGAACGGCAAATGACCACCCAGGAAGGTGCCAACACCCATGTCTTCGGGATCAGAGGAAACTTTGACGATGCTCAAAGAGCGGTCAAAAAACTCTTCAATGATGAAGCGGCGGCTCAGAAGCTTGCAGTTTCAGGCATTCGATTCTCTTCAGCCAACTCCATTAACATTGGGCGGTTGGTTCCTCAGGTGGCCTATTATGTGTGGGCGTACCTGCAGATGTTGAAGCAGGAGATTCTGAAGCCGGGAGAAGCCATGAACGTTGTTGTTCCCACTGGTAACTTTGGCAACATCCTGGCGGCCTGGTATGCCCGTGAGATGGGCCTGCCAGTGAACCGGCTGATCTGTGCTTCCAATCGAAACAACGTGCTCACCGATTTTATCAACACCGGCACCTACGACACCCGCCGGGATTTTCACATAACCTCTTCGCCTTCCATGGATATTTTGGTTTCCAGTAATTTGGAGCGTCTCCTCTATCATCTGTCAGGCAATGACAGCGTACAGGTGAAGGGATTAATGCAGGCGCTGGAAACAGAGGGACACTACATGGTCAGTGACACCATCAGACGTGGATTGGAACCTTTTTATGCCGGGTTTGCTGATGAGGCGGAAACCCGGGATGCCATTGCCGCGCTGTATCACAAGCACCGGTACCTCGTGGACCCACATACTGCCGTGGCTCATAAAGTGTATGCGGATTACCGGAAAGAGACAGGCGATCACACGCCCACAGTGATTGCTGCCACTGCCAGTGCTTACAAGTTTGCCGATACGGTGACAGAAGCCCTGTGGGGAACATCACTGGCGGATGGTTTTGCGGCTGTCAAGGAACTGCATCTGAAAACGGGTGTTCCCATACCTGCCGGATTGAAAGGCCTGGAAGAGAAACCCGTTCGTCACAAAACAACACTGGATCAATCAGGAATTGAAACAGCAGTGCTCGATGCGCTGAAAGGATCACAACCATAAGGAGTGGCCTATGAGTGATTTGAAACGGCAAACCAAAACCACCCTTCAAAAAATAATGATGCCCCGCACTTTCTTTCTGCTGGTGTCAGTATTGGGCCAACTGGTGATTCTAATTGCTGTCATCAGTCGTTTCAATGAGTACTTTGCTTTGTTCTATGCATTCAGTCTGGTACTGAGCCTGGTGGCGTTTTTGTGGGTGGTGAACAGCCGCATCAACCCTGCCTATAAAATCGCCTGGATCATCCCCATCATGCTGTTTCCCATTTTTGGCGGGCTTTTCTACCTCTTTTTGGGAAGAAGCAAAATGAGCCGCCGAAGAGCGGAGAAAATGAAGGCTCACGAGGCAAAAGTCAAAGAGGCCATGAAAGCGCATGAACCGGAAACCATGCGGTGCCTGCAGGCAATGGAAGCACATCATATTGAAGCGGCAGTCCAGTCCCGGTATATTGCCAATTATGGCGGGTACCCTCCCTATGAAAAAGTGGCGGGAGAATACCTTTCCATTGGAGAATTAAAGTTTCAGCGCCTTCTCAGTGAGCTGAAAAAAGCGGAACGGTTCATTTTTATGGAATACTTCATCATCGAAGAAGGGGTTATGTGGAACCAGATTCTGGCAGTGCTGAAAGAAAAGGCGGCTCAGGGAGTGGATGTGAGGCTGATTTATGACGATATGGGATGCCTGTTCACGCTTCCAAGAGACTACCACCGGCATCTGGAGACCATGGGCATTCAATGTGGTGTCTTTAATCCACTGATTCCCGTGCTTTCTTTACGCATGAACCATCGGGACCACCGAAAAATCACGGTGATTGACGGCCATACCGGTTTCACCGGGGGCATCAATCTGGCAGACGAGTACATCAATGAAATTGTGAAATATGGTCATTGGAAAGACACGGCGATTATGATCAAAGGGCCGGCTGTCTGGAATCTGACAGTCATGTTTCTGGCCATGTGGGATTATCTGAAAGGATTGGATGAGGATTTTTTCCAGTTTCATCCGGCGGCCCATCACCATGCTCACAATGATTATAATGAAACAGTGGTGGAAGACAGCACAGACAGACCCGGCCCGGTCGCAGATGATCTGCCGGAAACTGGTTTTGTACAACCCTTTGCCGACAGCCCTTTGGACGATGAACCAGTGAGTGAAACCGTCTACCTGAATATGATTTACAAGGCAAAAAAATCGGTTTATATCACCACCCCCTATCTCATTATTGCCAATGAAATGGTGACGGCTCTCTGTGCGGCTGCCAAGGGCGGGGTGGATGTGCGGATCATTACTCCCCATAAGTGGGACAAGTGGTATGTGCATGTGGTCACCCGCACCTACTATCGGGTGTTAGTGGAAAGTGGTGTGAAGATTTATGAGTACACCCCTGGGTTCATGCATGCCAAGACTTTTGTGGTGGATGATCTTTATGGGGTGGTGGGCACCATCAATATGGATTACCGCAGCCTCTATCTCCATTTTGAGTGTGGTGTCTGGCTCTACCATACGCCAAGTGTGAAGGAGCTGACCCATGATTTCCTGGATACACTGAAGGTATGCCATCAAGTGACCATGAAGGATTTTCAGCAGGTGCGCTGGTACACCACCCTGCTGGGATCGGTACTGCGGGTTTTTGCCCCCATGCTGTAACTGGTTGAAGGGACAGAAAAAAGCCTTTTCGCTCATGATCACATGAGGAAAGGGCTTTTTTGTCTGGTGGTTTTAATCGTTTTCAGTGGGGATAGGAAGATCAACGGTGAAACAGGTGCCTTCGCCCGGCTGACTGGTGACTTGAATGGTCCCATTGTGAAGATCCAGAATTCGCTTTACCAGAGGTAAGCCCAGACCGCTGCCCTCAGAAGAATGGGCGGCGTCTCCCTGATAGAACTTCTCAAAAATACGGGGGATGGTCTGCTGATCCATGCCGGCTCCCTGATCTTCCAGGGTGACACGAATGCCGCCTGCGATATGTTCCAGGGCAACACTGATCAAACCGCCTTGGCGGGAGAATTTGATGGCATTGCCAATGAGATTGATCCATACCTGCTGCAGCAGTTCTTCGTCGCCGGGATAACGGGCGCGGTCCAGCTGAATGTCCCATTCGATGGCTTTTTTCTCCCATTCCGGCTCCAGCAGCAGAATGCACTTGCGGATCTGTTCATCCAGGTAAAAGAGGTCTTTCCGGCTGACAATTTCCTGATTTTCCAGTTTGGACAGTCGGATAATATTACTGGAAAGGTGGGAGAGGCGGGCACTTTCTTCCACAATAATGCGGGTATATTCATCCCGTTCCGAATCAGAAAGATTTCCCTTTTGAAGCAGGCGGGCAAATCCCTGAATGGAGGCGATGGGGGTTTTAAACTCGTGGGAGACACTGGCAATGAAATCTTTATGCAGGTACTCCATGTGTTTCAGCTCCCGGGCCATCCTGTTAAAGTTCTGTGTCAGCTGACCCAGCTCATCATGACTTTCAGTTGCAAGCTGAATATCAAAGTGACCCCGGGCGATTTCCTTGGTGGCAGCATTCAGCTGAATAATGGGCCTGACGATCCGGCGGGCCAGCACACTGGCCAATACTGCACCAATGGCCACGTAAATCAGGGCAGAGCGCCAGCTGCGGGAGGCAGCAATGCCATAAGTGGTGTTTTGGGGACGCAGGCGGATTTGCACCACCGTGTCACCAATCTTTAGCAGGGTGGTGGTGCCATGAAAAGGGCGCTCACCCATGAAAATAGACTCGCCGGGAGGCAGCTGATCCGGTGGCTTTGGCAGTTGTGCCAATGAATCGGCATCCCGGAGAGGCTCGGCGTCATACATGAAGGTGGAGGCAATCTGAAGAATTTCCTCCAGGCTCAGGTCTGTACGAGCCTCCAGTTCCAAAATAGTGCGGGCGATGGCTTGCTGGTTCAATCGAATTTCATTCTCCACATTGTAGGCAAAAATCATGGAGGCAATGAATGAAACCAAAGAAGAAACCATGATGAGGGCTGTAAAAAACAGTACTAATTTCACGGTGATTTTTCGCAGGGTTAAAGACCTCATACCCGTTTCTCCGCTTTATATCCCAATCCCCGCACTGTTACCAGCTCAAACTCCGGATAGTGGGAAAAACGTTCCCGGAGCCGTTTAATATGCACATCCACGGTGCGTTCATCGCTCTCCGCATCAAGTCCCCAGATCTCGTCCATCAATTGCTGACGGGTGAAGATCTGACGGGGGTAACTGAGCAGCTTAAACAGTAGATAGAACTCCTTCTTAGGCAGGGTCTCAGATTCATTTTCCCGGGACACAGTCAGTGTGTCGTACTCCAGGGTCACAGCACCGATGGTGAGACGGTGTTCGTTCATAATGCGGGATCTTCGTAAAAGGGCGGCTACCCGCAACATCATTTCGTCCATATCAATGGGCTTCACCATGTAATCGTCGGTGCCTGATGAAAAACCTTTCTTTTTGTCATCCAGTGTGTCTTTGGCCGTTACCATGAGAATAGGCAGCTGATAGTCAGCTCGCCGCAAAGAACTGGTGAGTTCATAGCCGTTCATTTCCGGCATCATGATATCACTGATGATTAAATCAACGTGGTTCGTATCCAACAAATCCAGCGCTTCCCGGCCATCCCGGGCACAAAGCACTTCATAGCCGTTCTGCTTTAAAACGGCAGCCATGAGCTTTTGCAAATTCTTATCATCTTCGGCAACCAGTATGGTAAACATGGGCATCACTCCATTGGGATGAATTCGTACTACTATACATATAACATGAAGGTGCCAGGCCGTCAAACCGGGGGGTACCGGCTGATGGCCTGGCTATGTCAAGGAGGGTGAGCGGTGTTAACAATTCAAGATTTCAACGCCGGTTTCGAATCAACAGCAGGCGTAGCAGCTGAGCAATGCCTGCCGCCATGGCGGCTACATAGGTGAGGGCAGCGGCATTCAGTACTTTTTTGGCGCCGATGGTTTCTTCTGTGGTGATAAATCCATTGGTATCCAACAGGTGAAGCGCCCGGTTGCTGGCATTGAACTCCACCGGCAGGGTGATAATCTGAAACAATACGGCAGCTGCAAAAAGGAGAATCCCCACATCCATCAAACCCGCAAAAGCAGGCAGGATCAAGCCGATGATGATAAAGAACCAGGCGGCAGAAGAACCGAATCGGGCAATGGGGAACACCAGATTGCGAAGGTTCAGCGGCACGTATCCTTCATCATGCTGAATGGCATGGCCCACTTCATGGGCGGCCACACTGACAGCCGCAATGGAATTTCCCTGATACACCTCTCCGGAAAGACGCAGCACCCGCTGGGTGGGATCATAGTGGTCGCTTAGCTGCCCCTGGGAGACTTCAATGGGAACATCCTTCAACTGATGGTCATCCAGAAGAATGCGGGCCACCTGGGCACCGGTATAACCTTTACGGGTATTGACCCGAAGGTACTTTGAAAAACTGGATTTCACTTTTCCCTGGGCATACAGGGTCAGGAGAATGGTGGGGATTAATATGATGATGGTGGGGTCAAATCCCCAAAAACCAAATGGATAGAACATGGTATTTCCTCCCTTGAACAATCTGGCTGATGACCTTTCACGACCTTCATGACTGCAACTGCACTTGCACTTGCAATTGAAAGTGCAGTAATGGCGTCGTGGATGATTAACTGTTACATTGATTTTAGAATGGTTAAATGAACCTTGAATGAACTGGAGATGAACTCACTGTGAACTTTTCATTTTCACATATGTGTCAATCGGGCACGAAAAAACGGAGCTTCGAAAAGCTCCGCAGGGATCGGTGTGAATCTATTGGCGGGAGAGGGGTTCGTTGACGGTGATGTGGCCGGCGAGGGTTTCGACGATTTCGCCTTCCACCAGGATCTGAACTGCATCAATCTCCGGCAATTGCACCAGGGTCCAGACGATGGAGTTCACCAGCACTCCCTCAGCCTCGGCACCCACATTGGCCTGGGTGATTTCCCGGGAAAAATTGACGTTGGCCAGGCCGTCACTTACAGATATGTTCAGCACCTTTGCATTCCGTGGAATCACACGGGTAAGGTCAGCTGATTCAGGACCTGCCAGTAAAACGGCCAACAGGTCATCGGGTGTCAGGTCTTTCGTCTGAAACAGCCGGGATTCGCCTTCTGTGAGAAACGCGGTGTCAGTGACCCGCATAAAATACAGGGTGACTTCCCGGGTGCCGCGGCGCAGCTCACGGATGGTGCCAGTGATATCGGTGATACCATCGGCATCAAACCGAATCAGCTGAGCCGGATAGGTGAGGGCCTGGGTGACCATGTCTTCCGGGGCGGGCATTTCCAGTTCGGCTTCCAGAACAGCTTCGCCAGCGGCTTCCTCTCGCAGGCTCAAAACCTCCATGCGATAGCCCCCTGTGCTGCGCTCGCCGCCTGCAGCCATCAGAAATACGGTGCCGCTGTCAATATCCCGTTCAACGTGAATCCCCATGGTCATGCGGTGGCTATCCACCCAGGCAGAGAGACCGGGGATTTCTGCCAACTGGCTTTCATTGACCACCGTGAAGGGAATGCTGCGGGGTTGAAAAGGGATTTCCTGGGTTGTCACACGGACCATACGGTTCACCTCATCCCATCGTACATTAGCCTGTAACGTTTCAGAGACAAATCGAAGGGGTACCAGAGTGCGTCCTTCCAGAATCCGGGCAGGAACCTGGAGCTGGATCAGGGCATCATTGAAAGCGGCCTGTGCACTGTCGATGGTGAGTACAACCCTGTCTGAGTGGTGTTCAATGATCACCTGGCGGTTTTCTGGCTGCCACTGAACTTCAGCCCCCAGGGCACGCATCAGGGGAGCCACGGGTACCAGTACCCGGCCAGCTTCAATCACAGGAGCCACATCCATGGCCAACGGTTCTCCGTCAATTTCAATAGCGACGCTGGGCTGGGCAGATACTGAGAAAGGCAGGGCAAGCATTATTAAAATGAGCATGGTTGTCAGACAGGCAGACAGCAGCTGTTTGTGTTGAAAGGGTTTTAAATCATACAGCATTGTTCTCACTCCTCTTCAGCAGGGTTATGTGTTCGCTGCGTCATTATATATTTTTCATCCTTGCTCTATATTAAGACGGCGACCACTACATTAGGTTTCATATCCCATTTTAATTGTTTTACTCACGCGAATTGTCATCGCAAAATCAATATGAAGGAATGAAAAGCCTTACAATCAACCATGCTATCATCAAGAAGATAAAAAATATGCATTGATATTGGAAAGAATAAGGTGATTATCCGGTTGAAGAAAGCGCGCTTCGGGTATGAAGGGTATGTGATATGATGAAGAGGGGAGTGACCTTAAAGATTTGATCAAAGACCCGCTTCATTTCGTTTCCACAGGAAGAGACCACGAAACAGGCCAATGGTACAACCTCCGACAAAGGCAATGAGATATAGTGTCAGGTAGTCTGCCAAAACATAGTCCCGAATCGGCTGGTAAAAAAACAGGCTGCCCACAAAGGGGCCGGCGAAGCAGGCAAGACCCATAAAAAGAGTGGATTGGCCGACGAATTTTCTTTTTCCCATCTGTCGTTTGATATGCCATTGGGGGCGGCGTACTGGCTTTCTGGGTTTCTCGAGATGCTTTTTCATCAAGTCCCTCCTTCACAAGCTTCTGTTCAATCAGACGTAGAGGATGGAAGAAAGTTTCATTAAACCGGCGCAGGTGGAGCGGCGGAAACAACAGACAGGAGATGATCGGATGCGTTGTGTGACACTGCTTGAAAATAGCGCTTTAACCGATGACCTTGGAGCAGAACACGGGTTGAGTCTATATATTGAAAGTGATGATTTTCACCTTCTTTTTGATATGGGTGCCACGGGACTCTATGCCGAGAACGCCAAAAAGATGGGAATTGACCTGGGATCTGTGGACGCGGCAGTGATTTCACATGGTCATCATGATCATGGTGGCGGGCTGGCAGCCTTTTTAAGAATCAATGATCAGGCCCGTGTCTACGTGAACCGGTATGCTTTTAACCAGCATTTTGCAAAAGATGGGGAAGGCAATACAAAATATATTGGGTTGGATGAACATCTGCAGCATCATGAAAGGTTAATTTTTACCGGAGAGGAACAGGTCATTCGGGAAGGGTTTTCTCTTTTTGCCGGAGCTTCCGGTGAAGGGTTTCGACCTTCCGGCAATGAATCCTTGTTGATGGAACAGGGCAACGAGTTGGTGGCGGATGTTTTTGCCCATGAACAGAGTCTGGTCATTCGAGAGGTTTCGAAAGATGTTGATTCACAGGGTAAGCCATCAGAAAAATTAATTATGATAGCCGGTTGTGCACACCAGGGGATTGACAGGATTTTCAATCATTTCAAGAGCAAATGGGGCCGTTATCCAGATATTGCCATTGGCGGTTTTCATTTACACAACCGAGCCACCGGAGCCAGTGAATCGCCGGAACGGATCCGGGAGCTGGCGGCATTCCTCATGGAAACAGGGGCTGTATTCTACACAGGACACTGTACCGGTGAAGAAGCCTATCAACTACTGAAAGAAATCATGGGCGACCGGATTCACTATCTTGCCGGCGGCAGTGATATATCCTTGTAGAAGCTGACGACCATATGAGCATTACCGCACTTATAGTGTTGATTCATCTTGTTCAAAATCATATCATTTGAAAACCGCTGATTCCCGGCGGTTTTTTTGATGTATGGGATTGAACAGTCCACCCAATCTCAAGATAAAGTGTTTGCGAGGGCTGTTGTTTTGATTTCCTGCCATCACATTACCTTCTAAACGGTTCACTGAAAAGCCGGTGCTTTTCCTCAAACAGTTATTGACATATGTTCAATATAGGTGTAAACTGAAGTTGTAAAGAACATATGTCAATAACGGCGTATGTAATCGAAAAGGAACACTGAATCAATATGAGGAGGGTAAAATATGCCAGGAAGAGATGGAACAGGCCCTGGTGGTCAGGGACCCATGATGGGATGGGGAAATGGCTTCTGCAAGACTTTTCGCCCGTTGGGAATGGGTCGTGGGGTTAGGCGTGGCGGAATGGGAATGGGGAGAGGACCGGTTTTTGGTCCCGGCGTTCCAGCAGGCACCAAATACGGATGCGGCAGAGGCTATGGCGGTTATGGTCCCTTTTGGGGAACCGGAGAAACGCCTGAAGAACAGGCAGCACAGTCGCAATGGACCAGAGAAGCTTTAAAAGAACAACGTGAGTGGCTGAAAAAACGCCTTGACATCGTTGAAATGCAATTGGACAATGGAACAAACGATGAATAAGAGGTGAAGAGACATGCCAAGACCCCGAAAATGGCGCCGGGTCTGCCAGCTGCCGGAAAGTGATTTATTCGGACCGCAGCAGGACCAGCGACCGGGACGAAAGATTCTCAGTATGACTGTGGAGGAATATGAAACCATTCGATTGATTGACTTGGAAGGACTCACCCAGGAGGCGTGTGCAGATCGCATGGAAGTGGCCAGGACCACGGTGCAGCGCATCTATAATGATGCCCGCAAAAAACTAGCAGCTTCATTGGTGGAAGGTCATTTGCTGAAAATAGAGGGTGGTGACTACAAACTGTGTGATGAGGTTGATCAGCAGATGGGTTGCGGCCGGTGCCGACGACACCGGTTTGGCCAGGTGTCTCAACAGGGGTCGCCATCAGAATGAACATGGGAGGAATCACATATGAAAATTGCTGTCCCGGCAGACGGGAGTAATCTGGAAAAAGCGGTGAGCCTGTCTTTTGGCCGGGCACCCTATTACCTTATACATGACAATACTACAAAGCAGTCTGAGGTGTTAGACAATGAAGCGGCCACCAGTCAGGGCGGTACTGGGATTCAGGCGGCCCAGTTTCTGGTGGACCAGGGAGTGAAAGCTGCCATTGTTCCCCGATGCGGAAAAAATGCAGCAGAGGTACTTCGGGCTGCAGGAATCGAGCTTTATCAGTGCCAGCCAGGCTCAGTCCAACATAATCTGGATGCACTGGCAGGCGGAGAACTATCATTATTGGAAGCAATTCATCCCGGACTTCACCGACACGGAGGCCGGTAATATGAAACTGGCAGTTCTAAGCGGTAAGGGCGGTGCAGGAAAAACGCTGATGGCAGTGAATCTGGCTGTGGTGGCTTCTCCGGCACTTTATGTGGACTGTGATGTGGAGGAGCCCAACGGCCATTTATTCCTAAAACCGGGTGCCATCAGGGAAGTGCCTGTGAAAGTGAAAGTTCCCCGTGTTTTGCATGAAGAATGTGATGGCTGTCGGGCGTGTGTGGATTTTTGTCGTTTTCATGCTCTGGCATACACCAATAAGGTGATTGTTTTTGACGAAGTGTGCCATGCTTGTGGCGGATGCGCCTTGGTGTGTCCCCAAAAGGCCATCATGGAAACCGACCGGATCATTGGCAGAATGGAAAAAGGGGTTTCGGGTGTTCAAAAAAAGCTGGAGGTCTTCACCGGTTTCCTGAACCCGGGAGAAGCCGCCGGTACTCCCGTTATTCGCAGTCTGTTGAAGGAACTGCCGGAAACAACCCTGACAGTGATCGACTGCCCGCCGGGGAGTGCCTGCAGTGTGATGGAAAGCATTCAGGAAGCGGACTTCTGCCTGTTGGTGGCCGAACCCACCCGGTTTGGCCGGGACAACCTGGAAATGGTGCATCAATTGGTGAAACTGTTTCATAAACCCCATGGACTGGTACTGAATAAAACCACCAGCGGAGCAAATCCGTCGGAGGATTATGCCAACACCAACGCTCTTCCCATTTTGGGGCGACTTTCTCATGATCGGCATTTGGGCGAGATGCATGCCAACGGAAAAGTGGTCGCTCAGGTGGATTCGCACTATCGGAAGTGGTTTGAAACACTGCTCTGCCGGGTGAAACAGGAGGTGCTGCAATGAAACAATTGTTGATCCTCAGCGGAAAAGGCGGCACAGGAAAAACCACAGTGGCCACCGCGTTGATTCAACTGGCAGCCGCTGTGGCCTGTGCAGATTGTGATGTGGATGCGCCAAATCTGCATCTCCTGATGAACCGTGGTGATTTTCCCCAAGCAGAAGATTTTTACGGACTTGACAAGGCAGCGATCGACACCACCCGGTGTGTTGCCTGTGGCATATGTGCAAGCCGTTGCCGATTTGAAGCCATTGAAAGCACTCCGGTCTATCGGGTTAACAATTTTGCATGTGAAGGCTGTGGCGTCTGTGTCCATGTGTGCCCCACCCATGCTGTCACCATGACACCTGCAAAGGCGGGGAACTTAATGACCTATCATCAGCAACCTGTTTTCGCCACGGCCAGATTAAAAATGGGCAGCGGCAACTCTGGAATGCTGGTGACAGCAGTGAAAAAACGGATGAAGGAGTCAGTAGAAAAAGAATCCTTTCATCAGTCTTCGGAGGCATTGGCGGTGATTGATGGCTCGCCCGGGATCGGTTGTCCGGTGATTGCCTCCATCACCGGTGTGGATCTGGTACTGGTGGTGGCAGAGCCTTCCCTTTCCGGCATCAGTGATCTAAAGCGGGTGGTGGAAACCGCCCGGGGACTGAACACCCACCTCTCAGTGTGCATAAATCAGTGGAACATCAGCCCTGAAAACACCAACATCATTGAAGAATGGTGCATTTTGCAGTGCATTCCGGTGCTGGGACGTATCCCCTATGACCCTGAGGTGGTGACTGCCATCAATGATGGCAAGAGTATTGTGGAAGTCAGCTGTGCTGCCGGTGAAGCGGTGGCGTTGATTTATGAAAAACTGGTAAGGCATCTTAATCAACTGGAGGCGACAGGAAATGAACGAAACATGTGACCAAAGCTGTGGCAGCTGCAACGAAGCCTGTGATGAAAGAAAAACCCCTTATGATATGAAAGAACAGCCTCATGCCGGCAGTCAGATTCAAAAAGTGATTGGGGTGGTGAGCGGAAAGGGCGGTGTGGGAAAATCACTGGTCACATCACTCTTGGCGGTGAGCATGAACCGGCGGGGGTACCGAACGGCGATTCTTGACGCCGATGTCACCGGGCCCTCTATTCCCAAGGCTTTTGGAATTACGGGGAAGGCCATGGGCAGTGAAAACGGCATTTTTCCCATTACCAGTGAGACCGGCATCAAATTGATGTCCATTAACCTGTTGCTTCCCAATGACACTGACCCTGTTGTGTGGCGTGGTCCGCTCATTGCAGGTACCGTGAAACAGTTTTGGACAGATGTGATCTGGGGTGAGGTGGACTACCTCTTTGTGGACATGCCGCCGGGAACGGGGGATGTTCCACTAACGGTGTTCCAGTCACTTCCTGTTGACGGCATTGTCATCGTCACATCACCCCAGGAACTGGTTTCCATGATTGTTGAAAAGGCTGTGCGCATGGCAGAGATGATGCAGATTCCCGTACTGGGACTGGTGGAAAACATGTCCTGGTTCCAGTGTCCAACATGTGACACACGGCATTATCCTTTTGGGGAAAGCCATTTGGATATGCTGGCCCGCCGCCATGGACTAAAGCTGCTGGCCAGTCTCCCCATTGATCCTGCTGTGGCAGCGGCCTGTGACCAGGGAGCCATTGAAAAAGTGGCGGGAGAGTGGTTGGAAGATCTTGGAAATCACTTGGAGAGAGCAGATCAAAAAGAAGGAGTGAATGGAATGAAAATAGCGGTTGCCAGTGACGGAACTCAAGTATCCGGCCATTTTGGCCATTGTGAGGCTTTTCATATCTTTGAAACCAATACAGATCAGGTGATTCATGAAGAGCGGGTGGCTAATCCCGGTCACCGGCCAGGTTTTCTGCCCCAGTTTCTTCACGAGCAGGGGGTGAATGTCATTGTCTCCGGTGGTATGGGCGGCGGCGCGGTGGATCTCTTCCGTGAAAACGGCATTGAAGTGGTGACGGGAGCTGTGGGTGAAGCCCGGGAAGTAGTGTCGCTATACCTGCAGGGAAAACTGGATTCCACAGGTTCTGTGTGTCATGAGCATGCCCACGAGGGTACCTGTGGTCATTAAAGAGTGTGAAGTTCTGATGAATCAGACGCAAAATAATTTGATTTATTAATGAAAAAACAAAAATCCATTTAAATATTCAATTTTACTCCCTGAAGCGAACATGCCATAATGAAGGCGGTATCATACCGCCATCACCGATGGCAATTCATTGAAGGGAGTTTTGATTCATGTCCTCATCACCTTTTCGTTCCACCCGGGCGATGGTTCTGGCCTCCATGGGAATCGTTGTCAACATTGTTTTGGGAACCATTGTATCAACGCTTCAAATTCCCCTGCTCTTTTTGGACACCATGGGAACCATATTGGTGGCAGCGGTGCTGGGTCCTCTGGCAGGTGCCATGACCGGCGGGCTCACCAATATCATTCAGGGAGCCATCACCAATCCCCGTACCATCCCCTTTGCGCTGGTGAACATTGTCATTGGCGTAATTGTGGGGCTGGTGGTCCGGCGCTTTCGTTTTGACCTGAAAACAGCGGTGATCACCGGCCTAGTGTTGGCCGTTGTGGCCCCCCTCATTGGCACGCCCATCTCAGTTCTGATGTTTGGCGGCCTGACCGGCGGCGGCACCGACATTATGGTGGCCTGGCTATTGGCCAGCGGGCAACGCATTTTCACGGCGGCGTTTATTCCCAGGGTAACGGGAAACCTGGTTGATAAGGTGGCCAGCTGTGTGCTGGTGGCACTTATGTTGAAGTATGTACCGCGGGATCTTTTTACCACCCGGGCGGTGGATCATGATTAAGCGAAAAAAACAACTGTTGTTGGTGGCGCATTGCGTTCTGAATCAGAATGCGGTGATTCGTGACTGGGAACGGGCCCAGGGCGGGTTCAACCAACTGGTGCAGGCGATGCTGGCAGAAAACCTGGGAATCATACAGCTTCCCTGTCCCGAATTTACTTTCTCAGGTGAAGGCAGGCCGCCCCGTACAAAGGATGAATACAATACGCCTGCCTACCGCACCTTATGCAGGCGATTGGCCCAGCCGGTGGTGGAACAGGCGAAGGAGTATCAACGCCAGGGGTATATAGTCAGGGGTCTGGTGGGAATCGGCGAAAGCCCTTCCTGTGACACCTTGGGTAACAGGGGTATTTTCATGGAAGAGTTACTGGCCATGATGTCGGAGGCAAGGGTAGAGCTGAAGACATTCGATGTTCCTGAAGACTATCTTGAAGGTCATGGGGAAAAGGCGCTTCTGGAGTTTGATTGCTTTATCAAATAAGAAGTGTTGATAAAATAAACCATGAACAGCAAAGGGATCTGATTGGGCGACAACGCTCATCAGGTCCCTTTTGCATGAAAGGATAATGATAGACGATACAACAAGTGGACTGACTTCAAGGGAGCAGATGTCAGTTCCAAAATGTGACGCCAGTTGAAATAAACGGCAAAAAATCAGAAAAATAAAATTATTAAAAAATCTTGACACGGGAATGAAATCAGACTAAAATAAAGTTAGTTAATGCTAACGAACTAAAAATGGATATTGGTGGAGTTAAGTAAACCTTGATGTCCATTTGAAACATTGAGTGTATCACTGTCATGCATAAGAAATGATGCAGCAGGTTGGTTGGAAACTGCAAGCCTGCCATAAAGAACAGCAGCTAATTCTTTTCAGATCGAGATGGAAAGGGAGGTAAGCAATGAAAAAGGTGCTTATTGTGGATGATTCTATGTTTATGCGACAATCCCTCAAAATGATTTTTGAAAAAAATGGTTATGAAGTGGTTGGGGAGGCAGAAAATGGCGAAAAAGCGGTGGCACAGTATGAGCAGTTACTTCCTGACCTGGTGACCATGGATGTCACCATGCCGGTGATGGACGGAGTTGAAGCACTAAAATGTATCAAGAAATCGTCTCCGAGTGCCAAGGTACTGATGGTGACAGCCATGGGCCAGGAAAGTATCGTGAAAGAAGCGGTGATACAAGGTGCTTGCGGTTTTGTTGTCAAGCCAATTATTGCAGAGGTGCTCATCAATGCGGTGAAAAAACTGTAAAGCGGGAGGCGCGGACATGGCAGGCAGAACGCTTGAACCAATGCTGGAGATGTACTTGTTCGAAAGTAGTCAACTATTGGAGCAATTGGAGGAAATTTTGCTGCGCAGTGAAAAAACATCCCGGATGTCTGAAGACGACATCAATGAAACTTTTCGGATCATGCATACCATTAAAGGTTCTTCATCAATGATGATGTTTTCAAATCTTGCTAACTTAGCTCATCATATTGAAGATCTTTTTTTTCATATCCGTGAAAATAAACCGGCTTCTCTGGATTACTCAATGGTATGTGATCTGGTCCTTATTGCTCTGGACTTTTTCCGGAATGAAAATCTGCGAATTGAAAGTGGCGAAGACTCAGATACACCAGAAGGGGCGTTGGTAGATCGAATTGCCAGTTATCTGCAGCAAATTACCGGTAGAGCAGCAGGAGATGATACGGCAACGGCCCTGTATAGCCAGCACCCTCCCAGGGATCAGAAGTTTTACGTGCGACAGGAGAAACAGGAATTAGTGCAGATCAACTGGTTTCGTGGCTTCATTCAGTTTGACGAGGGCTGTGAAATGGAAAATGTACGGGCCTTTACGGTGGTTCACGGCATAAAAGAACAATGTGAGCAGATGTACCACTATCCTGAAGACTTGTTCGAAAACCAGGAATGCAGCCAGTTTATTGCTCAGGAAGGGTTTCTGATGGCATTCAGTACCCGGTTGACGAAAGAACAAGTGGAAGCCCAGCTGCAGGAGGCCCTTTTTGTCAAAAGCATCTTGCTGAATGATCTGGATGAAACAGGTTTTACTGAAGCGGTGAAAGAACTGGAACGACGGAGTAAGCCAGTGGAGGAAGCAGGCGTTGATTCCGGTAACAGTTCTTTTGTCTCTGAACAGGAAAATACAGAAATGGAAACCATACAAGACACGGTGAAAAGCCTGAAGCAAAGCATGATCACGGTGAATATCAATAAACTGGACAGGTTGATGGATCTGGTGGGAGAAATTGTCATCACCGAGTCCATGGTCATTCGTAACCCGGATCTGGCAGGTTTGCAACTGGACAACTTCAGCAAATCTGCCCGCCAACTGCGTAAGCTCACTGATGATTTGCAGGATGTGGTGATGTCCATCCGCATGCTGCCCATTGGGCCTACCTTCCATAAAATGCAACGCATTGTCCGGGATATGGCACGAAAAATCAACAAAGAAGTGGATCTGAAAATCCTGGGAGAAGAGACTGAGGTGGACAAGAACATTATTGACCACCTGGGAGATCCTCTGATGCACCTGATACGTAACGCCATGGATCACGGTATTGAAGAACCGGAAGACCGAAAATCCAAGGGAAAGCCAACCAAAGGGAATATTACACTTGAAGCATCCAACACTGGTGGCGATGTGCTCATCCGCATCATGGACGACGGAAGAGGTCTTGACCGAAAAAAACTCATCGAAAAAGCCCGGTTAAAAGGTCTTATCACCAAAAACGACGACGAAATCAGTGACGAAGAAGCTTACAATCTGATTCTACTGCCCGGTTTCTCCACCAAAGACGCCGTCACAGAGTTTTCCGGCCGGGGCGTCGGCATGGACGTGGTGAAAAGCAATATTGAAAAAGTGGGCGGCAGTATCTCCATTGACAGCTCGCTGGGGGCAGGGACCACTATTAATATCAAAATTCCCTTGACGCTGGCCATTGTGGATGGCATGCAGGTGAATACCGGAAAATCCCTGTACACTATTCCCACGGTGGCAATCCGAGAGTCTTTTAAGGCCGTTGAAAAGAATCTGATCAAAGACACTGACGACAACGAAATGATCATGATTCGGGGTAATTGCTATCCCATTGTTCGGTTACATCGTCATTTTGGTGTTACACCTAAAACAGATAGTCTGTTGGAAGGCATCATGATCATGGTGGAAAACGACGGCAAGGCCGTGTGTCTTTTCGCCGACGAACTGCTTGGAGAGCAGCAGGTGGTGGTTAAGCCGTTGCCCGGTTATCTGGTCCGCTACCCCGTGAAAACCAGCGGCATCGGCGGTTGCACCATTCTGGGAGACGGCAGCATCAGTTTAATTATAGATGTGACAGGCATCATCTACCGAACCATACAGGGGGGATCCGTATGAACACAAAACAAGATAGCTTAATGGAACTGGAGGAAGACACCCAGAAAGGCAAATACCTTACCTTTAACCTTGGGAAAGAAGTCTTTGGCATTGAAATCCGATATGTGACAGAAATCATCGGTATTCAGCCCATTTCCGCAGTGCCCGAGGTGCCGGACTATGTGAAAGGTATTATCAATCTGAGGGGGAAGATCATCCCCCTTATCGACGTTCGGTTGAAGTTCAAAAAAGAAGCTGTTGATTACAACGATCGCACCTGTATCATCGTCATAGATATTGACAATATTTCTGTGGGACTCATCGTGGATCAGGTGGCGGAAGTCTTAAATATCGAAGACGAAGATATCGTCCCACCTCCAGAATACCGCACCGGGTTCCAGAACAAATACATCAAAAGCATCGGTCGGGTGGAAGAATCTGTAAAATTGATTTTAGACTGCAACAAACTCCTCAGTGAAGACGAGATGGAGATGGTGGAGCAGGCAGTGCAGTAGAGAAAAAGGAAGAGGAACGCACCGCGAGAGCTGATTCAATAGAAATCACACCACACAGATTAAGGAGGGTTTGTCAATGAAATGGTATAATAACATGAAACTGGGAACAAAAATGATCAGTGGTTTTATCATCGTGGCACTTATTGCAGGATTGATTGGATCTTTGGGAATTGTGAATATCCGCACCATCGACAAGCTGGACACGCATCTCTATGAAACCATGACGGTGCCTTTGGGAGAAATAGCCATTATGCTGGATGCCTACCAGCGTATGCGGAGTAATGTGAAAGACATCATTCTGTCAGATAATGCAGGAGATATTGCCGAGTATGAACGCCTGATACAAGTCCGAAATCAGGAATTTGCAGTTAATTTGGATAGCTTTGAAACCACCTTATTAACTGATGAGGGAAGTCGGCTGGTGCAAGAGGTAAGAATGCTGAAAGGTGATTATGATAGAATAATGACTGAAGTGATTCGCATGGCGCGTGCCGGACAGGATCGGGAAGCCTATGCACTGATGCAGGGAACGGAAGCATCTGCCGTCAGAGATACTCTGGAGAGGGATTTGTACCGTGTAATGGAAATAAAAATACAGGCTGCCACTGAAACTGCAGCTAACAACAACGCTACCGCCACTGCTGCAACAATACAAACCATCATCATTCTGGTCATTGCCATTTTCATCTCAATTGGACTGGGCATTTTCATCAGCAATTCCATCAAGAAGCCCATTAATCTCATGGTGGCTGCCTCGGAAAAAATGGCAGACGGAGATCTGAATGTGAATATTGACATCAACACCCAGGATGAAATCGGTATTTTGGCCAATGCCTTCAGCCGAATGGCGAAGAACGTGAATGATGCCATGCAGGATATTAACTCGGCAGCAGATCAAGTGTCTGCCGGCTCCGGCCAGGTGGCAGCCTCCAGCCAACAGCTATCCCAGGGGGCCACTGAACAGGCCAGCTCTGTGGAAGAAATCACTGCCTCCATGGAAGAACTGGCTTCTCAAACCAACCAGAACGCAGCCAATGCCACAGAAGCCAGCAACATGGCCAGTCAGGCACAGAAGGATGCAGAGGCTGGTAATAACCGGATGAAAGAAATGCTGGTATCTATGGATGAAATCAATGAGTCATCCAATAAGATATCAAAGATCATCAAGGTCATTGACGAGATTGCCTTCCAGACCAACATCCTGGCGCTGAACGCGGCCGTAGAAGCTGCCCGGGCCGGTCAGCATGGCAAAGGATTTGCTGTGGTGGCAGAAGAAGTGCGGAACTTGGCGGCAAGAAGTGCCAATGCGGCTAAAGAAACCACCGAAATGATTGAAGGGTCTATTCAGAAGGTGGGAACGGGTACCAGCATCGCCAATGAAACTGCCAAGGCACTGGAAAACATAGTTAAGGGAGTGTCTGATGCCACCCAGCTGGTGCAGCAAATCGCCACTGCCTCCAATGAGCAGGCTTCCGGCATCGAACAGGTAAATGAGGCCATCATGCAGGTGTCTCAGGTGACCCAGACCAACTCAGCCACATCAGAAGAAGCCGCTGCAGCCAGTGAAGAGCTATCCAGCCAGGCACAGCTTCTGAAAGACGCAGTGAGCCGGTTTAAATTGAAACATGCCGGCCATCTAGGCAACCGGGGTGGATTTGAGGAAATGAGTCCCGAAATCCTTCGGATGCTGGAATCTGTTAACAAAAATGGTCTCGAGAGAGTTGCGGAATCAGTTGAGAGACGGCCGGCAGCGGGGAAGAAAAAAGTTAAAATTTCTCTGGACGATCAGGAATTTGGAAAGTATTAATGCTGCTGACTCAACATAGAATCTATCTAGTGGTAGAAGGTGAATGAGATGCTGAAAATATCTGATCAGGAGTTTCAACAACTATCTCAGTATATTCGCAGCCAATACGGGATTAAGCTTGGCCCGGAAAAAAAAACACTCATTACGGGTAGATTGGGAAATACGTTGGTTGCCAAAGGGTTTGAAAGTTTTACGGTTTATTTCAAGTATCTGATGGCAGATGAGTCGGGAGAGGCGGCATTTGAGCTTCTCAACAAAATCACCACCAATCACACCTACTTTATGCGTGAAGCTGCTCATTTCAAGTGTTTTCAAGAAAAAGTGCTGCCGTGGGTGAAAGCTACCTCACCCCTGGATGCCAGAATTTGGAGTGCCGGGTGTTCCCGGGGGCAAGAGCCTTACACCTTGGCTATGGTAATGCAAGATTGTGTTGGCCACAATAAACAGCAGTGGAACACCCAGATTTTAGCAACGGATATTTCAGCTCAGGCACTGACAGCAGCCCGGGAAGGAATTTACCCGGCAGAAGAAATGGTGTCGTTGCCAGATCGATGGCGAAAAACGTATTTTCAGCCATTGGGGGACGGGCGGTATCAGGTAAGTCAAAGGTTGCGAAAAGAACTGGTCTTGAGAAGCTTTAACCTTATGAATCAGCAGTTTCCCTTTCGAAAACCCTTTCATACCATCTTTTGTCGCAACGTGATGATATATTTTGATGCACCCACCAAAAAGCATTTGATACAGCGGTTTTACCGGCATCTTGCACCAGGAGGCTATCTGTTTATTGGACACTCTGAGAGCTTGGGGCGTGACAATGAAGGCTTTCGGTATGTACAACCGGCAGTCTACAGAAAGGAATAGGCATATGGAAAACCTTCAACCAATTCGTGTACTCATCATTGACGACAGCCTTGTATCCAGGGAAGTTCTTCGAAAAGGGCTGGGGGGGGATCGACGTCTGCAGGTGGTGGGTGTGGCAGGGGATCCTTATGAAGCAGTTGAAAAAATTGAGACATTTGAGCCGGACGTATTAACGCTGGATATCAATATGCCTAAAATGGATGGCCTCACCTTCCTCACAAAATTAATGGCGCAGCTTCCCTTGCCTGTGGTGGTCATCAGCTCTTCGGCGGATCGTGTGTTTGACGCTATGGAAAGGGGTGCTGTGGATTTTGTGGCTAAGCCAGCCATATCATCACCGGCAGATCTGAAAGCTTTTTTGAAGGAAGTGGTGGAAAAAGTGAAAGTGGCGGCAATGGTGAAGACACATGCACCGGTAACCACAGCAATTCCAGAAGAAACGACACTGTCAGTCAAAGCGGTAAAAGATATTCGGGTCATTGCCATGGGGGCATCAACCGGTGGCACAGATGCTTTGCTGAAGGTGCTGAAAGGACTGCCGCAGAATGTGCCGGGAATTGTGATTGTTCAGCACATGCCTCCTGTATTTACCCGAATGTATGCAGAACGGTTGGATCAGCAATGTGCCTTGTCGGTTTCAGAAGCGAAAACCGGGGATGAAATCAAGCCGGGGAAAGTGCTGCTTGCCCCGGGGGATCAGCACCTGAAAGTGGTGAAAGATCAACAGCGGTATGTGGTCAGGTGTTTCCGCGGCCATAAAGTCAGCGGCCACTGTCCTTCGGTGGATGTGCTGTTTGAATCGGTAGCCCTCACAGCAGGAGAAAAAGCCATGGGTGTTCTGCTGACAGGTATGGGAAGTGATGGCGCCAGGGGACTGCTGACCATGCGAAAAGCAGGGGCCCATACCCTGGGCCAGGATAAGGAAAGCAGCGTCGTTTATGGCATGCCCATGGTAGCCTATAATATTGGTGCAGTCGTTCGCCAATCGCCACTGGATCGTATCCCGTCAGAAATACTGCGGTACTTGTCCCGCTAGTCGAAGTTTGGAGGCTGATAATGATGCCCATGGAAGCTAACTTAATGGCCCTGACCTGGGACAGTATTGCCGATGGGATTATTGCCACTGATACCCAGGGTGTGATCATGGATATCAATACAGCTGCTTTGGAGTTGATCGATATTGAATGGCATGAGGCAGTAAATCAACCATTGGATAAGATCCTTTCTTTGCACGATGAAACGACCGACATATCTCTGAACGGCTTCTGGGAAAAAACGCTGAAAGAGGGGAAAAAAGTAAATCTTCCCCGAAACACTAAACTACTGGGAAGAAATCAGGATTACTACCTGGCTGCAAAATTTTCCCCAATACAGAGATTGGGCCAGCCCCCACAGGGGGTGGTGGTGGTTTTTCGTGACATTACCCAGCAGAAAATGCATGAAGAACAGCTCCATTTATACCGCATGGCCCTTGAACAAAGTCCTTTTTCAGTTGTTATGACCGATATTGATAACCAAATTGTTTATGTGAACCGCGAGTTTATAGAGTTAACCGGATATGGGATGGAAGAGGTGATGGGCAGAGATCCAGGTTTTTTAAAATCTGGCAGTACGCCAGAAAAAACCTATCAACGCATGTGGGAAACCATCACCCGGGATGACGTGTGGCAGGGAGAATTTTACAATCGAAAAAAGAATGGTCGGTATTACTGGGAGAAGGCTATTGTGGCTCCAATCACTTCTCCAGGCGGGATCATCAACTATTACCTAGCCATTAAAGAAGATGTGACGGATCAGAAAGCCATGGAGGAGGAGCTGCGCCGCACAAGAGAACAGGCAGATCGCAATTTGAAAAAAAGTCAGTACTACATGGAGCAGCTGGAAAATGCCAGGCGAGCAGCAAATGCTGCCAACAAGGCAAAAAGCGAGTTTTTAGCCAACATGAGCCACGAAATTCGGACCCCTCTTAATGGAATCATAGGCATGATTGAATTGACTGCCGCGACAGATTTGACACGTGAACAGCAGGATAATCTGGATATTATTCGCATCTGTGGAAACAATCTTTTTAGTGTGATCAATAATGTGCTGGACTTTTCTAAAATCGAGTCAGGAAAAATGGAAATTGACCGGGTGGATTTTGATGTGCAGGAATGGTTTATGCAAAGCCTATTGGTGCATCAGGCCCAGGCTACAAAAAAAGGAATTGATCTGGTGGCGGTGCTTGATCCGCATATTCCCAATTGTCTGCTGGGAGATGCGAAGCTGCTGCAGCAGGTGATGAACAATCTCATTGGAAATGCAGTGAAATTCACGGAAACAGGCTGTGTCAAAGTTACCATGGATTATGAAGGGGAAGAAGGGGGAATTCTCTGGGTAAAGATTCAAGTCAAGGATACCGGGATGGGCATTCCCAAAGATGAACTGCCAAGGCTTTTCCGTAGCTTTACCCAATTGGACGGGTCCATTACCCGCCGGTTTGGAGGAACGGGTCTGGGGTTGGCCATCAGTCGCCAGCTGGTGGAGATGATGGACGGTACCATTCGTGCAGCCAGTGTTGAAGGTGAGGGCAGCACGTTTACAGTCACTCTCCCTTTTGAACAGGCAATGCAACAGGTGGATTCCTTGCCAGAAAATGAGAGGTCTTTCATGGCTGCCAGCGATATTGGCCAAAAATGGACCATTCTGGTGGTGGAAGATGATCCTATCAATCAGACAGTGATCCGAAGCTTGCTCAAACTGAAGGGTTACCAAATTCACTGTGCCAATGATGGAAAAGAAGCGGTGAGCGCCTGGGAGTCACTTCGTCCAGATCTCATCCTCATGGACATTCAGATGCCAGCGATGGATGGGATACAGGCAACGGGAGCCATACGGGAACGGGAAAAAGGACAGCCTTCACGGACGCCGATCATTGCCTTGACAGCCCATGCCATTCATGGTGATCGGGAACGATTTCTGGCATCGGGCATGGATGAATACGTTTCCAAGCCAGTGGAGATGGATCGACTTTACCATGCCATCAATAGGCTTTTAGATCCGCCAGAAGAGGTAGGCTTGAAACCACTGAAGCAAAAAAGGTATACTGAGCCCAACAATTACTTGCCCGTGGAAGCAGAACAGCTGATGGCAAAAGCGGTAGAGGGCTTTATTCCCGACATGTTTTCTCTGTTGGACCGGCTTCACCAACAGTTATTTGAGGAGGATGTGGATCAGATTGAACGGCTGGCACATCAAGTGAAAAACCGTGCGGTGACAGTTGGTGAACTGGATATCAAGAACCAGGCCTTCAAAATTGAGCTGGCTGCCCGTAAACACGCACTCCAGGACGCACGAAGTGCTTACAACGCCTTAAAACAGTCCTTTGAGTCATATGTTTCTTTTGCTGGACAACAGATGGAAAACATAAGGGAAGGAGGGAAATGATGATAAAAATACTCATTGCTGAAGATGATTTGGGAAGTCGAAAATTCATGCAGCAATTTCTTAAAGCATACGGGGAATGCGATATGACCGTGGATGGTATCGAAACGGTGGACGCTTTTCTCCTGGCGTGGGATGAAGGAGAACCCTATGACCTGTTATGCCTGGATATTATGATGCCAAAGCTGGACGGACTCAAAACACTGAAAATTATCCGGGATTTGGAAAATGACAAGCATATACCGGCGGAGGAGCGGGTTAAGATTGTGATGACCACTGCTCTTAACGAACAACAGACGGTGTATGATGCCTTTGATCTTGGATGCGAAGCGTTTGCAGCCAAACCCATAAACCAGGAAAAATTACGTGAAGTATTGCATAATTTGGGATTTGATCCAATAGAATAGATTTGAAGCGGATTTGACGAATACTGTATATCGGCACTTTGGATCCCCACCGTGGGCTTCAAAGTGTTTTTTTAAACACTGCTGAAGGTGATCAAGCTCCTAATGCCGAAATAGAATGCACACATTTTGCTGAATAAGTACGATTGATGGCATCAGTGACGTTGTCTTTCAATGGGTATATAGAAATGTTTAATTGGAGATGGTGGAAATCCTGTGATAAAGTTGGATGTGAAAGAATTAACGAAAATGGGTGAAGTCTGCTGTTTTTCAGACAGACAGCAGAGAAAGGGTGGTCGGTATGTTACTAAATTTTGGGAAGGTGGTTAAAAGATGATTGAATGCACCATTAATGGACAGGTTGTCCAGACGAAGGAAGGCCAAACGATTTATGAAGCCGCAGCCAATGCAGGCATTAAGATTCCCACGCTCTGTCATGATGAACGATTGAAACCGCATGGCTCTTGCCGCATTTGTGTGGTGGAGGTGGCCGGTGCCCGTTCGCTCATGGCTTCCTGCAGTACACCGGCAGCCAATGGAATGGTCATTCAAACCGAAAGCGAGGCGGTGGTGACTGCCCGGAAAGAAATTTTAGATCTTATTCTGGCCAATCACCCGTTGGATTGTCTCACCTGTGAAAAAGCGGGGCGCTGTACCCTGCAGGATCTATGCTTTCAGTATGATATTGAAGAGAGTTCTTTTGAAGGCAAACGCAAAAACTATGACAAAGATACCAGCAATGAATTTTTTGTGGCAGATCAGAGCAAATGTATTCTTTGCGGAAAATGTGTTTACGTCTGCTCACAGGTTCATAGTACTGAAGCCATCTGTTTCGTAGACCGTGGGTTTGAAACCCATGTGGGGACACCTTTTGGAATGGGACTGTCAGAATCCACCTGTGTTTCCTGTGGAAACTGCGTCTCGGTTTGTCCCGTGGGAGCCCTTCTTCCCAAGCGAAAGGAAAAATACCGTTATTGGGAAACCAGGGAAGTGAAAACCACCTGTGCCTACTGTGGTGTTGGTTGTCAGATGAATTTGCTGGTGAAAGATAATAAAGTGGTGGAAGTCTTGCCTGTCAAAGGAGCTGCCAATGAGGGACTTTTGTGTGTTAAAGGAAGGTTTGCCCATGATTTCATCGGTCATCCTGATCGTTTAACGACACCGTTGATCCGTCGGAACGGCACTTTGGAACCCGCCTCCTGGGAAGAAGCACTGAACCTGGTAACCGAGAAAATTCAGACCATACGGCAGGAACATGGAGCAGATGCCATTGCCGGTTTTTCATCGGCCAGAGTGACCAACGAAGAAAATTATCTGATGAACAAGCTGATGCGCGGTGCCATTGGGACCAATAACATTGACCATTGTGCCCGTTTATGCCATGCCTCCACGGTGGCAGGTCTGGCAACCACGCTGGGGAGCGGTGCCATGACCAATCCAATGGCAGATGTGAAAAATGCAGAAGTGATTTTTATCACCGGCTCCAATACAACCGAAGCACATCCGGTGATGGGGGCCTACGTGCGTCAGGCCCGTAAAGCCGGCAGCAAATTGATTGTGGCAGATCCCCGGGAAATTGAACTGGCAAAAGAAGCGGATCTTTTTCTGAAAATACGTCCCGGATCCAGTGTGGCCCTCTCCAATGCGATGATTCAAGTGATTTTGCAGGAAAAGCTGGAAAACAAAACCTTCATCGAGCAACACACCGAAGGGTTTGATCAGTTAGTGGCGGCTGTGGCAGAATGTACACCTGAATGGGCTGAGACCGTGACAGGCGTTCCGGCGGAAACTGTTCGTCAGGCAGCCCGCATCTATGCCACCAGCAATGCTTCCAGCATTATCTACTCCATGGGTATCACCCAGCATGTGAATGGCACAGAAAATGTGATGAGCCTTTCCAATCTGGCACTGGTCACCGGTAACCTGGGAAAAGCGGGCGCAGGTGTTAATCCCCTGCGTGGTCAGAACAATGTGCAGGGAGCCTGCGACATGGGCGCACTGCCCAATGTAATGCCCTCTTACCAACCTGTGAACAACCCCGAAACCATTACCCGATTTGAAGAAACATGGGGTGTTGCACTGCCTCAAGGCCCCGGACTCACTGTTACCCAGGCGATTCCGGCGGCAGCAGAAGGGGTTGTGAAAATGCTGTATGCAATGGGGGAGAACCCCATGATTTCTGATCCTGATACCCATCATGTGAAGGCAGGACTGGAGAAAGCATTCTTAGTGGTGCAGGATATCTTCCTCACAGAAACTGCTGAACTGGCAGATGTGGTGCTGCCTGCGGCTGTCTTTGCCGAAAAAGAAGGCACCTTTACCAATACCGAGCGCCGGGTGCAGCGGGTGCGTCAGGCAGTGATGGCTCCAGGAGAGGCACGGCCTGACTGGTGGATTCTCATGCAGTTGCTGAATCGCTTGGGCTTGGAGTCGGTATATCGAGAAGCGAAAGACGTTTTTGAAGAAATACGACGGGTGGCTCCCTCCTACGCGGGCATCAGTTACGACCGCATTGAAGAGGAGGGGATTAGCTGGCCCTGTCCATCGGAAGATCATAAGGGAACCCCGATTCTGCATGTGGGTAAAATCGCCCAGGGTGCCGGTCTGTTTAAGCCTGTTCAGTGGCATCCATCACCAGAGCTGGGGCAGGAAGCATACCCGCAGACCATGACCACCGGAAGGATCTTATACCACTTCCATACCAGAACCATGACCGCCAAATCGCCGGGAATCGAAGCCATTGCACCAGAGAATTACGTGGAAATACATCCCGAAATGGCGGCATCCAAAGGAATTCAAGAGGGTGATTTAGTGGCAATAGCTTCTCCCCGGGGCGAAATCCGTGTGAAAGCCCGCATCACTGATCGGGTTGACTCTCAGGTGGTTTTCGTCCCCTTCCACTGGAGCGAAGGGGCTAATGTGTTGACCAATGGTGAAGTGCTGGACCCCTACTGCAAAATTCCAGGATATAAAGTGACGGGTGTCAGTGTTGAAAAAGCAGCTGATATCCGATCATAGTCATCAACTGAAAACAGTATAAGAGTAGACCTCAAACAGACAGTAACCGTCAATGGCAGAGACAAGATTATTCGAAGCTGCCATTCGGGGCTGTCTGTTTTGCTTTGGGCCATCAAGGGAAGCGAAATCAAGCGTGTTTGTAAGGTGAAGTAACATGCTACAGGTTGCTTAAATAGGTCGTATATACGTTTAATTTGTCGAGGATCAGTTTTTTAAGTGGAGCAGGCTGTATCGATAGAATGGTATCCCCATACCCCAGGAAATAGGCGGCAATAAAGTTCTCTTCTCCGATATTGTAAAAACCACGAATCGTGAATGTTTCATCATTCAAACACAAAGTCATTGATGGGTAATGTTCCTTTTGAAATATGTCTGCACCTTTTTTCGATACCATGACTTCGAAATCAGTTGCACCGGGGTTTTTGTAAAGAATGGCAGGCGATTTTATAAAATCAGCAACTGGCCTTGAAGGGTAAACAAAGTTCTCTTTCACATCGAGTACCTTGTCGCAGCGAAACACGTGTGTGTGACCTGTTTCAACATGACAGCCTGTCGCGTACCATTGGCCGTAGGCAGCAGATATATTGAAAAACTGAATAGTATGCTGATGAATGGCATTGTTTTTTTGATACTTGATATCACACACTTTTTCTTCAAGAGCAAAATGCAAGATATCTTTCAAAAAATGACAGTGATTTTTTTGTTGCGTGGACCCCAAGCTGAAAACTTTCTCAATCTTATGAAGCGTGGCCACCTTTTCTGCAGAAAGGCACTTTTCAAATTTGCGCTTTAATTTTTCGATGCTTAGATGAAAAGGTGTGGTTTCATACGCTCTTAACGTGATCATTGAGAAGTAGAGGGCAAACACTTCGTCGGTGTCAAAGACAATGGGAGATAAGAGCCTGTTTTGCAGAAGACCGAAATAACCATTTCGGCCTGATTGAGAGAAGAGAGGCATTCCCATTTCTTCAAGTGACCGGACATCCCGCAGGGCAGTGCTTTTTGAAATGGTGTATCTTTCCATAAGATCTTTCAGATTGAATGAATTTTTATCATTCAAAAAAAGCATTAAATCGTTCAATCGTTCAGATTTATTCATGATAAGAGACCTCCCTTCAACCATTATACTAAATGGTGTCATGATTTGATACCTTTTTGAAATATACTGTCAGTATCAAAATGAAAAGGAGAATGATCCATGGTAACAAAAAATGAACTGATAAGGATCATGAAAGCACACACTGAAATGGCATTGGCAACAAGTGTTGACGGACAGCCGAATGTGCGCATTGTTAATTTTTACTTTGATGACACAGCAAATATACTGTTCTTTACCACTTTTGGTGATAATGACAAGGTCAGGGAATTTGAAGCTAATTCACAAGTGGCGTTTACAACAGTTCCGCATCACGGTAACGAACATGTAAAGGCAAAGGGAACTGTCAAAAAGAGTGGCCGCACCATTTTTGAGGTTGCTGAGGGGTTCACAAGCAAAATACCAGACTATCAAGAAACAATTGAGCAGGCCGGTGAGTACTTAGTCCTTTATGAAATAAAATGTGACACAGCGGTGGTGACATTGGATTTTGAGAACATTGATACCATTCGCTTGAGTGACTAAGTGACCGGATCTCAGTACTTTATTGAATAACCCAACCAAAAACCCGCGGGATAAGTGACAGAAATCCGTTTTGAAAAAGCGGCTGATTCCACTTGTGATGACTGCCTGATAAGCTTGTAGAAACATAAAAAGCAGAAGCTGCCGAAAGTTCAGGCAGCTTCTGCTTTCTATGAAATCACCTCGATACCACCTTTATGCCATCTATACCACTTTGTTCATCAATAAGGGATGAGGTATCGAGGTGGAGCATTCGGCCAGAGAGACAATGTCATTCTGTAAAAGCAGCAGCACCGCTGCAGTGCTGTGGAAAGCCCGGGGCAACAGTTCGGCAGTGCTGCGCTTCATCTGTTCTTCAGTGGGCTGATGAAGCAACATTTCATGGGAAAGGGCACGAAGTGCATTTGACTCCAGGATCTCCAGTGGATGCCGCCCCTTCACTGCAATAAGCCTGCGGGGAATAAAGGCCTGAAAATGATTTGAAGCCCAGGATTCATAGTGGTGATGCCCCTGCAACAGACAGCCAATGGCATGGTGGGGCACACAGAGATCCTGTATCAGGTGCAGCACGATCCCCAAGTGGAAAAAATAGCGTTGTGCGTGACGCTCCTTGAATGCCTCGTCCATGATGTTCAGGTTATTTGTCAGTTCATCGGCAGCATGGTGAACACCGGGAAGGCCGCTGTGCTGCAAGGGATGATAAAAGTGACTCAGGTTTCGCAATCCCTGATCAGTCCATTGGCTGCCTTGATGAATGAAGCTCATGAACGAAGGGAGAAGTTCTGCCAAATAGCGGTGCCCGCTGCCGGCGAGAAGTGCCGGCGCATACTCTGAGCAGCAACGGTGAATATTTTTTTGTGGAGTGGAAGACTTGGAAAAAAATGTCAGCATGATAGAAGTCCCCTCTCTTCCAGCGGTATTTGCAGCAGGGAAGCAACGTTAGCAGCAGCCTCTGGAAAAGCTGCCTGACGAGCCTTCTGGCACATATCATGAAGGCGCTCTGGATGCTGACGAAGTTGACAAATGAGCAACTCAACTTCATGTATATGTTTTGCCTGAAGGGCCCAGCCCTGACTCGCCGCTAGCGCTGCATTTTCTTCTTCATGACCTGGGAGGGGATTAAGGATAATAGTGGGAAGTCCGGCAACCGCAGCCTCTGAAAGACTGACTGCCCCCGCTTTGGTAATAAGCAGGGAAGCCTGCTTCATAAGGCGGGGAATATCATTGGAAAAACCCATTATTCTCCAATTGGCTAAATGGCGGGTGCGAATTATTAAGCTGTCATACAGAGCCTTGTTGTTGCCGGTGACCACCACAAAATGCAGTTGTGGGAAAGCTGTCATCAACAGATCGGTGCAGGCGGTCAGGTTTCCAATGCCGAGCCCGCCCCCCATGATCAGAATGTGCTGTTCGCTGACAGCAGGTTCATTTAACAGGGGATATAGATAAGAGGCTGTTTCGACAGGTGCTGCAAAGCCCTTTTTCACAGGAATACCGGTGAGGTATAGCTGTGATGCGGGGATGCCTTCATCCCTTAATGACATCACCTGGGAAGAATGGGCAACAAAATAACCGCTGAGCTGGCGGTTTAACCAGAGGGGGTGATATCCAAAGTCTGTGAGAACTGCGTAGGCAGGTGCCAGGGCAACGGATCGGTAGGCAGCAACGGGAAAGGGATGGGTAAAGATAAACAGCGAGGGGGAGAGTTTCTGCTGCAGCTGCTTCAACAGGCGGTAACACAGGTAGTGGAGCATGGACACAGCACGGGGATTTGTCTGGTGTGTCTGTGTCCAAAGATACGCTTTTGAAAAAACGGAAGGTGCCTTTTGGATGGTGGTTAAATATAGTTTATTCACCATCTGATAAATCCGCTTTTCTGCCAGCAAATCAATGACATGAACCTGCTGGGAAGAATTCAGTTGCAGCAGTGATTCCTTTAAAGCACCGGCAACTTGATTATGCCCTGCGCCGATGGATGCAGTGACAATAACAATGGTTCGCATGGGGAACTCCTTTCAACAGTTGTCATCCATTGCTGATGGTTGTTGCGGGGGAATAATGTCACCACTAATGTATCAAATGGCCGGGGAAGTTGGTTTCAGATCATGTAAAAAACAGGTAAGGATTCTGTAAATCCATGGAAAGACGTCATCGCTTCAGTCAATTCCGGTGATTTGCTGACATCTGTATTTCATCTGATAGTCAGACTGTCTTCTGTGGTATGAGTGAAGTAGAACGTGCATTTCAGCAGACGGGAGGTCTTCGCTTGAACTATATTCGGCTGATGGTGCAGATGGGATTACCGCTGTTGGTGATCATGTTTATGGTGATTGAACTGATGCTGCCCCGGATCATGCCGGGACAGGAGCCCCGCCAGGTGCGGCGTAATGCGGCCAAGGGGTTTGTGTTTCTGAATACGATCATTCTGGCAGCCACCTATTGGGAAGTGATGGAGGAGCCCATCATTTACCGGCTGGGCGGCGTTTTCGGTCAGGGCATGTATTTTCAAATAAACCTGCTGAACTATCCTTTTTTAGTATTGGCAGGAATCCTGTGGCTGCTGGTGGGATATTACAGCATGGAAGACATTCATTATCTTTTTTACACCATCACCTATCTGGCGACACAGGGAGCTTTTCTGGCCGGCGATTTTCTTACATTTTTTCTCTTTTTTGAACTAATGACCCTGAGTTCCTATGCACTAATGGTCTACCACCGGGGGGAAGAACAGCTGGAGGCCGGTTTTGTGTATCTGTACATGGGTATCCTGGGCGGCCTGCTGCTGCTGAGCGGCATATTGCTCTTGGTAGCTTATACGGGAACGGCAGAATGGGTGCACCTTGCAGCGCAGTTCAGTGAAATGGGGAGCATCAAATATCTGATCGCCCTGTTCTTGTTAACGGGACTGGGAATGAAGGCTGGGATGGTGCCCTTTCATTTTTGGATGCCCCGCATTTACGAAAAGGCCCCTTTTGCAGTGGTGATTCTGTCTTCGGCCATGCTGGTAAAAGTGGGTGGCTACGGCATGTTGCGAGTGATGTCAGTGACCTTTTCTGCCGGAGCGGAAGATCAGGCACCTTTCAGTGCCGTTCTTTGGCAGGTGTCTGAGCAGGTGGGGCTGATGCTCCTTTGGGCGGGGATCATCACCATGATTGCAGGTGCCTTGCTGGCTCTGATGCAGAGTAATATCAAGCGAATGCTGGCCTACAGCACCATCAGCCAGATGGGCTACGTGATCATGGGTGTTGGCATTTCTGCATATCTGGGATACCTGGGAGTCTATGGTGTGGCCGGTACCCTCTATCATATGATCAATCATCTCTTCTTCAAAGCACTGTTGATCATGACCGCCGGCACCCTTTTCTTTGCCACAGATGAGGTGAATCTTTACCGACTGGGAGGTCTCTGGAAAAAAATGCCTGTGATTGCAATACTTACGCTTATCGCACTTATGGGAATCACCGGGTTTCCCGGATTGAACGGTTATGTCAGCAAGACATTGCTGCACCATGGCCTTGTCCAGGCCATGGATCAGGGGCCAGCCTCCCTGCAAATGGCAGAATGGCTCTACAAGGCTGCCGGTGCAGGAACGGTAGCTTACGCCATCAAATACTTCTATTTTGTTTTCGTGAAATCAGGGGAGGTTCTCCTGCTCAGTCAATCGTCCCTTTTGCCCGATGGACAGGTGGTGGGACCGTCACGTTGGATGACCCAGGTGATGACCTGCCTGGCAGTGATCATGGCTTTCACAGGCCTGCTTCCTGCTTTCTGGATCAGGCATTTGATGGCGCCGGCAGCCATGTGGGTTTCCCGGGTACCGGCGTTGGTGGAAATTCAGCTCACTGGACTTAATTTTTGGAATGGTAAAGATCTTTTGGGAACCATTCCTGTTTTTGCTGCCGGATTTCTTCTGTTTATTTTAGGTCGGCGGTTCCAGCTCTTTGCCCTGGAACTGCCTCGTTGGGTATCGGCTGAACAGGTGATTTTGCACCCTGTGCTCAGTTTTTGCCGGCGGTTTTCCACCTTCTGCGTGAAGCGATATGAATCGCCCATTATTTTTGGAGATGCCCTGATTTATGCGGTGACACTTTTCGTGATGATGGTGCTGTTGACAGTATTTCAGATCTGGGCCAGGTAAAGGCCGCTGTTGTGATGGTTTGTGGTACAATGGGACTGGATGAAAACCATGGGCAGATGCCCTGACCAACACCATATCGATTCACGTGCCAATCAACTGAAAAGGAGCATGATTTCATTGAAAACATTATATCTTGACTGTTTTGCCGGTATCAGCGGGGACATGACGCTGGGGGCTTTTCTTGATCTGGGTGTGGAGGAACAGGTACTGCGGGAGGGTTTGTCACAGCTGGCAGTTGAAGGTTACCGCTTAGAGGTGATACCAGCTGAAAAGCAGGGAATACAGGGGACTAAGGTGAATGTAAAACTGACAGGCGCTGAAAGCTATCATCATGGGGAGTACCACCATCATCAGGAGGAAGGCCATGACCATGAGCATGACCACAGTCATCACGGGCATGCTCATGAACATTACCATCACCACAGTCATCCTCATGACGAAATAATTCAGGAGCATCACCATGTGAACCTGGCGGCAGTGGAAACCATGATTAACGAAAGTGGCCTGGAAGAGCCGGTGAAAGTCCTCAGCAAAAAAATCTTCTGCATTGTGGCGGAAGCAGAGGCAACGGTGCATGGCAAACCCATTGAAGAAGTTCATTTTCATGAAGTGGGGGCGGTGGATTCCATTGTGGATATCGTGGGAGCGGCCATTTGCCTGTGTCACTTGAAGGTGGATCAGGTGGTGGTGTCGCCCCTGCATACCGGCACCGGCTTTGTGAAGTGCCAGCACGGGCTGATGCCCGTACCAGTGCCGGCCACCCTGCAGATCATTCAAAATCACCAAATGCCCTTTTATAACACAGGGATCCCCCGTGAGCTGGTAACGCCCACCGGAGCCGCCATTGCCGCTGGCATGGCAAATGGATACGGTCCGCTGCCAGCCATGGAAGTCACCGCCATCGGCTACGGGGCGGGCACCCGTGACCTTGAAATTCCCAACATGCTGCGCATGGTACTGGGCGAAAAAAAAAAGACAGTGATGACCCCGGCGCAGTAACGCCTCATCAGGTGACGGTGATTCATGCCAGCTTAGACGACACCACAGGGGAAACCTTGGGGTTCGCCATGGAGCAGCTGCTGGTTGCCGGGGCACTGGATGTTTCCTTTACCCCCCTTTACATGAAAAAGAATCGACCGGGAGTCAAACTGGAAGTGATCTGCCACCGATCAGATGAAAGAAAGCTCCTTGAAATTATCTTTCGGGAAACCACCACCCTGGGTGTGCGCATCTCAGAATCCAGACGAGCTGTGATGACAAGGGAACTTCGACAGGTTGAGACCCCTTTTGGGCCGGTGCGGGTGAAACGGGCTCACTGGCAAGGTGTGGTGAAGGAATCGCCGGAATATGAAGATTGCCGGAAAGCAGCCCTAAGAGCGGGCGTTAGTCTGCAGGCCGTTTACCAATCGGCACTGGCTCAGACTGACACTGAAGGAGAGATGACGGAATGAAAGCAGCAGATCAGTCGGTCAGCCGAAAAGGACCACCAACAGGCATGAAGCAAGACGCTCATGCCATCATCACGGCATCCATTCAGGCGGTTCTGCCAGAGGCGGCTGTGAAAAAAGCACTAAAAAGCCATCCATTGACGGGTAGTCCGATGGTCATTGCTCTGGGAAAAGCCGCCTGGTCAATGGCTCATGCCGCTCAAGAAATCCTGGGAGACCGGTTGACCCGGGGACTGGTGATCACCAAATACGGCCATTCCCGGGGACCACTGACAGGCTTTCAAATCATTGAGGCGGGGCATCCGGTTCCCGATGAAAATGCTGTGAGAGGTGCCGCTGCCGCCCTTGAAATGGTCAGCGAACTCACTGCTGAAGATCAGGTGTTGCTGCTGATTTCAGGAGGCGGGTCATCTCTTTTTGAAATGCCGGCAGCAGGTGTCACCCTGAATGACATTCAAATGATCACCGGACAGTTGTTGGCCAGCGGTGCATCCATTGGTGAAATAAATACCATCCGTAAACGTCTTTCAGCCGTCAAAGGCGGACGCTTTGCCGCTGCCTGCGGTGCAGCACCAATCCTGGCCATCGTTCTTTCAGATGTGCTGGGAGACCGGCTGGATGTCATCGCTTCCGGTCCTGCACATCCTGATTCATCCACCACTCAGGAAGCGCTGGCCATCATACATCGGTATGATTTGCAGATAAATGAATCGGTGCACCAGGCACTGGCCATGAAAACACCCGCCATTACCACCCGCTGCGAGACCATCATTGCCGGCAACGTGACGGGTTTGTGTGCCGCTGCAGCCGAGGCCTGCCTTCAAAGAGGCTACGAGCCGCAGATTCTTACCACCACACTGGACTGTGAAGCCAGGGAGGCGGGCAGGGTGATGGCAGCAATGGCCCGGGAGCTGGCAGAACGACAAAGTGATCAAGCAGGCGGTCATCGGCCGAAACCTCCCTGTGCCATCATTATGGGCGGCGAAACCGTGGTCCATCTCATGGGCAATGGTCAAGGAGGCAGAAATCAGGAGCTGGCTCTGGCGGCTGCGTTGGGGATGGAAGGGCTGGCCAATGCGGTGCTGTTTTCCGTAGGTTCCGACGGTACCGATGGCCCCACCGATGCCGCCGGCGGAATGGTGGATGGTGAGAGTGCCTGTCGCATGCGAGCTGCCGGAATTGACCCGGAAAATGCACTGCAGTGCAACGATGCCTATCATGCCCTGAAGTCATCTGACGACCTGGTGATCACCGGCCCCACCGGCACCAATGTGAACGATGTGGCGGTGTTGTTGGTCAAACCACTGAATTCAACTGATCACTGACAAAAAGAAGCACAAAATGATTAACATGATCCCGAAACAAAAAATCTGAAAAAAAATCCAGAAACATGAAAGGTGCCACCTGATCAAAAGAAAAGTATCTGGGTGGTTTCGCTTTATTATTTTTTTTGATATAATCATCTGAGGCAATCTGCGGGTGTAGCTCAATGGCAGAGCCCCAGCTTCCCAAGCTGGTTACGAGGGTTCGATTCCCTTCACCCGCTCCATAAGATCAGGTCTAAATTTTACTCACATAGAAACGCCCCGCTTGTTTAATAAAAGTGGGGCGTCAGACTGAAGACAAAATGCTGGTTTCCCTCAATGGGAGCCAGCATTTTGCGTAGGAAAGCCACAAAGCGTTTGAAAGAAGAAGGCCCAGGCCTCTCCATCCCCTTGCGCCACTTTCAGGTAGTCCTTTGAAACCAGTTCATCCAGTGAAATCAGTTCGATCTGTGTCCGTTGTTTCTCTTTTTGGCGTGTAATCATGGGTCATCCCTCCCTAAATCTTCTATCAATTGCCTTACATGTATATTTCGACATCAAAAAGGAAATTCCTTTTTGATTTTCAAAGAAATTTCCCTTTTTTCATTTTTTTAGATGGTTTTTCTGACTTTGTCTTCAGTCTGAGTAGTTACAAATATAACTACTCTTATACTACTAAATCTTGATATAATGAAATGAATACTTAACAGATTTCATCAACCGAAGGCACTGTGGTGATTCCAACAGCCCTTCAAAGCTATATGGGCGGCGTGGAACGGATGGATCCTGTTTGATTTATGCTTCTAAAAAAGAGCCGGAGCCCTTTATAGAATAGTTCACTGGCTAATGGCAAAAAAACTAAAGGAGATGAGCCTATGGAAGAGAACATGAAAAAACTGGAAGCGCTGATGGAGCAGGAAGAAGGATTTGCGGAAGCATTATTCGGCAAAGAAACGGCAGAAGAGGTGCAGGCATTTTTAAAGGAAAAGGGAGTGTCTTTGACACTGGAAGAAGTGACTCAGCAGCGGGAGTATTTAGTGAAAATCATAGAAGCGGTGGCTGCAGGCAAAGAACTGCCAGAAGAAGAACTGGATAAAGTGGCAGGTGGCAGACTGCACAGAAACCCTCCTCAAAGAAAGGTGAGACCTGAGGGTTTCGAACCACCTACCACCCCACATTCGAACTTCTTGTTCAGCGAGGTTTCCAACATGATTCGTAGTGGTTCCTGGTAATCCATTACATCAACGAAAAACTCACGAGCTGCCTCCACCAACGTTTGTTGCAGGAGGCGGCTCATCATGACAATGGCGTCAAGTTCATCCAAGAGGCCCTGGAGGGTCCATTTGGTGAACAGGCCGGCATCTTGCATCTTCATTTTCACGTGGGACAAATAGGTTAAGGCAATTAACTCAACGAATATCTTGCCATCGAGAGACAACTAACCAATTGCTTCAGTTAGGATACGCTCACTATATAATATTGATTAAACTGCAGATTTGAGAGGTTTATGTATCAATGGGGAGGAATTTAGTTGATTAAATTCAAAATACTAATAAGTATTTTATTTGTTTTTGTGCTGACCACCCTCGTTGGATGTCAGGCTCAAAGTGATCACGAGGAAGTAATGGAAGAGCCGGTTGAAAATGTGAATATCGCAGAAAACACAGAAGATGATGATGTGAGTTTTTTATCAGTGGATAAGATGGAACAATATGAAGGCATGGAAATATCTGATTGGTTGGACGAAAACACCGTTATTGTTTCAAAAGAAAATGAAACGCTGGAAAAGATGAAGCTTGAGGAGCTTTCAGACAGCTATCCGATAAGTCTGTACACGTATAGCCTGAGTACCAATGAGTTCAGGCTGCTGAAAGAAGAAGAAAACCGGTTCATGGGTGGGGCAACTTTGTCTGATGATGGTAGCCATCTCCTCTATTCTGGTTATACATTAGGAGACCCTGGCTATTATGTTATGAATCTGGATACGTTGGAATCGTTTAATATCGAAGGAGCTTATAGTGCCCATTGGGGAGACGAGGGAGCTGTTGTCGGGGCCAGTTACAAGGGAGGAGCATACTCAGCAAGCACATCAGGCGTGATCACTCCCTTGGGAGATTTAAATCAGGAGTCCCTGTTTATTGTGAGAAAAAGCAATCATGCGGTTTATTACAACACACAATCGGAGACAGCATTAATGAAACTTGATCTGGAAACCAACCAAAAGACAAGTTTGAACATCGATGATGTAGTGGGTTTGTTTCCATCTTCAGGAGGAGATCATCTGCTTGTTCTCCAAAGTGATGGCACTACAGAAAGGCTTATTCTTTGCGATGTTCAGGGAGAAAGCATTCAAATAATCGTAGAGAGTAAAGAAATAAGGGGCGTTGCATGGTCTCCGGATGAAAAAATGATTGCTTATAGTCGAACGGATACCGTGGACTGGGGAATTTATGGATATGATCTGATAAGAAACAAAGAATTTAACATTGTACCAGGGGAAGAAAGTCGGGGTATTCACTGGAGTCCTTCCGGACGCAAATTATCGTTTGTACATGCAAATACAACTGATTACAATAGCAGTATTGTTTACTTCAAGTAAGTGTAAATGACACAATGTTTCAGGATTGTTACAATCATTAACGTTCGAGAAGCGGTATTTCAGCAGACATCAATCTCTCAGTGCTGGCTTCGCCTTTCATACCGTCAAACAACGTATTTGCGCCAATGAAAAAGGATTGCAATAGATCCCCATAAAATCCAGAAGCGTATGATTCGGCCTCTAAAATCACACACCACTCAGAAACCTTGATGAAAAAAGATCAAAATAGTATGATGAAAGAAAGTAAAAAGTACACCATCATGACCGAGACAAACTGTGATAGAGGAGATGGATTCATGGACCAGCAGCAATACCAGCTGTATCTGGAAATATTGAAGGAAGAATTAATTCCGGCACTGGGGTGCACCGAACCCATTGCCATTGCCTATGCGGCAGCAAAGGCACGGGAAGTATTGGGAGTGTATCCGCAGCACATGGTGGTTGCCTGCAGCCGAAACATCATCAAAAACGCCAAAGCGGTCACGGTTCCCAACACCGGCGGGCTGAAGGGCATTGCAGCCAGTGCCTTGGCCGGATTAGAGGGGGATGCCTCCAGAGAAATGGAGGTTCTGGAATCTCTAAAAACCGAAGATCTGAAACAGATTCACACCTCCCTGGAATCAAATATGTGCCGGGTGGAGCTGATGGATTCTGCGGCCAATCTGCATTTGAAGGTGCAGGTGTTTCATGGTGAAGATGAAGCGTCGGTGGAAATCATTCATGCCCATACCAATATCCATGAAATTCTTCACAATGGTCAGGTGGTTTATCGACAGGAAACCGATATGAATGACTTCAACTCGGTTCTTTCAGACAGAAGCCGGCTTAACATTGCAAATATACTGGATTTTGCCAATGAAGTCCGGCTGGAAGACGTCCGGGAACTGCTGGATCGTCAAATTGCTTTTAACCTTGAAATTGCGGAAGAAGGTCTGGCCGAAGCGTATGGTGCCGGCATTGGGAAAATGTTGCTGGAATGCTATGGTGATGATGTGATCACCAAAATGCGTGCCTATGCTGCTGCAGGTTCAGATGCCCGTATGAATGGTTGCAGTTTTCCTGTGATGACAAACTCCGGAAGCGGCAACCAGGGCATGACCACCTCTCTGCCGGTGATTGTTTATGCCACTGACAAGGGAATCAGTAAAGACCGGTTGTGCCGGGCCCTGGCGCTGGCGAATCTGGTCACCGTTCATCAGAAAACCGGCATTGGTCGGCTTTCTGCATATTGTGGAGCTGTAAGTGCTGCCTGTGGAAGTGGTGCAGCTGTCACTTATCTTGAAAGTGGTCGCCTGGAGAATATTGAAATGACCATCATCAACACCCTGGCCAATGTTTCCGGTATCGTCTGTGATGGAGCAAAATCTTCCTGTGCTGCCAAAATTGCATCCAGTGTGGATGCGGCCATGATGGCTCACCATCTGGCCATGAAAAACATTGTTTTTGAACAGGGTGCTGGGATTGTTAAAAATAGTGTGGAGAAAACCATTACGGCAGTGGGAAGATTGGGTCGTGAGGGAATGCGGGAAACCGACGTGGAAGTGCTGAAAATTATGATGGAAGACTAACACCATAATTAAACAAGGAGGGTGGCAAAATGAAATATGTGATCATCACAGGTGCCTCCAAAGGGTTGGGGAGTGCATTGGCAGAAGTATTGATGGAAAAGGGAGAACTGGTTCACCTGCTGTGTGTGGCGCGCAGGGCCAATCAGTCGCTGGCTGATCAAGCAGCCAAACTTGAAATCTCCATGGATGTGATTCAGGCGGACCTTGCAGAGGTGGAAACATTGGAAACGTTGATGGTGCAGATCTTTGCCAAGATTGACTTTTCAAAAGCAACGGGACTGTATCTGGTGAACAATGCAGGAATGGTGGAACCCATCGCTCCCCTGTCCAAATATACTGCCGGAGAGATTCTGACAAATCTTCATGTCAATCTGGCGGCGCCCATGGCGTTGACAGCAGCATTCCTCCGGTTGTCCCGGGAACTGGCAGCGCCTAAACGGGTGGTAACCGTTACCTCAGGGGCATCCAAGCGTGCCATTTACGGCTGGAGTGCCTACTGTGCCGCCAAGGCGGGGGTGAACCTGTTTACCGGTTGTGCGGCAGAAGAAGAGAAGGATGAAAAAAATGGCACTCAGTTGGCGGCTTTTTCACCAGGAGTGATGGATACCGACATGCAGGTGACCATTCGAAGTTCAAAAGAAGCGGATTTTAAGCCGCTGGCCGATTTTGTTAAGTTCAAGACAGACGGTGTGCTGCGCCCGGCCAAGGTGGTGGCAGAAGCACTGGCATCACTGCTCTTTGCTGATGATTTTCCCAACGGTGAATTTGTAGATGTGAAAGATTTACTGGAAATACAATCCTCCAGCACTTAACAGAAGGCAGACTTTTGCATGATTTGTTAACATCAATTAGATATTATTGCCTGTGTTCTCGGGGACTCCATGGGGGTCCCTTAACTTTAGCATAAAAAACATCTGACAAATTCAGAAAATTCTATCCTGAATCCGTGACACTCAATACAAAAACAACTGTCGAAACATTAAAGGCCAAAAACCCTTAAAATTTGACAACCTGGAGGGGCCATTGATCCATAAGATGATAAATTTAACAGTAATGCTTGACCCACCTCACTGGGTTCATCCTAAAAAAGAGCCCATCACCCCCTTGGTCATGACTTGCATTGTCATATGAAGCAATTCACTTCAATGTTAGTCGCTCAACAGGCGTAAAACGCCTCATTGGTCTCCTGTCAAGAAAAAGGACAACTAAAATAGAGTTTTTCTGAGTCGAATCACTTTTTTCCCACGGCCTTCTTGACAGCGAGCCTCTGGTGGCATGAATGCTGGCATCGAAGGCATCCCCTTTGGTCAGATAAGAAAAGCGCTTCCAGGGTATAACCGCTGCCCTTCAGCAGGATTTCTTTCCCAGATTCGTCCACCATATAGGCTCCCGGGGAGACCCTGTTTCCTGCCTCCAGGAAGGGAAGCATCCCATGCCAGTGATTGCCGCACACATCGGCGACTTTTTTGCTCTCACTCCGGTGAATGATATCAAAAACCGCCACATTTCCGTGTTCTCCGGACCTGTCACATCCTGGGGCTTACCGGGCGTTCCCCGTTGGCGGCTTCAGCGGTATCAACCGTCGATTCAATGGTCACCGTGGCCGGTTGGATGGAACAGGCACTGGTGATCATTCCCGTCATCATCATGATCATTAGGATCCATTTCAGTTTTCGCATCAATAATCCCCTTTTGAATTTCATGCGCAAGGACATTTTATCAGAAGGTGATGAGTTTGAAAAGATTTACATTCATCAATGTGAATAAGGGTGAGGGTTACATCAAGTTGTGGTTGAATTTGTAACCAACACCTCTCACATTCAAGATGTACTGGGGGCAGGAGGGATCACTTTCAATCTTCTTTCGGATGTTGCTGATGTAGACCATAATGGTCCTGGCATCGCCTTCCAGTGCGTTGGATTTCCACACCATTTGAAACAGCTGTTCTGTGCTGTATATCCGCTTGGGGTTTTCGCACAGAATACGCAGGATTTCAAATTCCTTATGCGAAAGACAGACTTCCGCATTGTTCACGGAAACCTCGTGCGTCATCATGTTTATTTCCAAATCTCCGTGGCGAATGATGGTTTCTTGATGATCAGGCTGGCTTCCCTGGCGGGCCCGCCGCAAATGCGCCTTAACCCGTGCAATTAACTCGCCGGGCATGAAGGGTTTTACCATGTAATCATCACCTCCAACGGATAAGGCGGAGACTTTATCCAGTTCCTCAGATTTGCAGCTGAGGAAGAGGATGGGAACATTGGTTGTTCTTCTTATTTCAAGGCATAGCTCAATGCCGTCAATGTCAGGCAGCATGATGTCCAGGATAACCAGGTTGGGAGATGAGTGTTTGATGTGCCACAGTGCCTGGGCCGCATCTCCAGCCGCAAAGACCACATAGTTTTCTTTGAGTAAATATGACTGAATCAGCTGGAGAATTTCGGGTTCATCGTCTACAATCAAAATCCTTTCCCCTGCCATGGTCAAACCTCCATTCATTGGGTGTAATGAATCTGTGGTTACATTAGACTCTGTGTTTTTCCGCAAGGCTTCTTAATTCGTTGATCCGGATGGACACCTGGATGTCTTTGCAGGAAGGGATCATGCTGACAGTAAGAAACAGAAAACCATTAACAATCAGGGCGGCCATTCCCGGGTGCAGTCCCCAAAGCGGACGGACAGCGGGGCTGAAGGTGAGAAAAAGCAGCAATGCAATGCCTCCCACCAGACCGGTGATGGCGCCAGTGGCTGTTGATTTTTTCCAAAAAAGCGCTCCCAATGTGGGTACAATGATCTGGGCAGTGCCACTAAGAGCCACCAATCCAATTTGTATAAGCAGACCCGGGATCAAAATGGACATGAAATAGGCCACAGCGGCGAAGATGAGAAGCATCCAACGGCCAACGGCAACCAATTGCTCATTCTTCTGTTTATGAAAAACACTGGTGTGGAGGTCCATTGTATAAACCGCTGACAGGGCGTGCAACTGGGAGTTTACCGTGGACATGGCAGCTGCTGCGCCACAAACCAGAATAAAAGAAGCAAAAGGCACGGGAGCGTATTTGTATAGCATGACGGGCAGTATGGTATCTGGGTCCTGAAGACCCGGCTCAAGTAGAAAACCCGCATTTCCCAGAAGCATGGAACCCAGGTATGTTATGGCGGTCAGGCTCAGCAGCAGGGGCATGGCATTGAAAATTCGGGGGGAGCGGGCGGCGTACATTCTGATCCAAAGGGGAGGCCCCATCAACGCTCCCAGGGGAGTGATGAAGAACATGGAGATCCACATCAACTCATCTCCTCTTCCCGTCGGCCCGGGAAGTGTCAGGTGCTCAGGTGCAACTTGCTGGATGGTGTTAAACAGTTCACTTATTCCCCCAACAATGCCGGAAAAGTGGAAACCGATGAGTATCAAACCGCAGAAAAGAAGGGTGCCGTAGAAAATATCTGTCCAGGCAACAGCACGCAAGCCTCCTGTCCAAACATAGACCACGATAACGGCGTAAAAGAGGAGGCCTGCCATCTCCCTTGGTATCAGATGGTTTGTGGCCACGTGGATCAAGTAGGCGCCTCCGGTCAGCTGGATTTGGATGTAGGGGAGGGTAAAGAGCAGCATGATACAGGTGACAAGCTTCCCAAGGATGCTGGACTGATAGATGTCTGTGAAAAAATCACTTGGGGTGATGTAACGGTTGGTTTTGCCGTAAAACCACACACGCTTCCCCACCAGGTAATACATTAAACCGAAAAGAACGTTCCAGGCAATGGCAGTCCAGTAGACGGGGCCAAGGCTGTAGAAATATGCATTGGAACCTAAAAAAGCAAAGGAACTCCACCAGGTGGCTGCAACGGTAAAATACAGTGCAACAGCACCCATCTTTCGGTCCTGGATAAAAAAATCTTCAATGGACCCGCTGGAATAATTGCCGGCAAGATTGCCAATCCACAGGGGTATGAACATGATGCCTCCAATTATCAGGATGACGAGTACTTCTTGGTTCATGGAATGGCCTCCTTGGGACAAGGGTGGTCTTTATTAAGACTATACTACTAAACTCCTGGCAATTTAGCAATTGAAGGATCATATAAACTCCTGGCAAACTCCCGGGAAAGTAGCAATTGAAGGGATATATACGGATATTTTAGAAAATTTATACTATTTTAAGATGTTTTTAAATTGTTTTTATACTTCTTTCGGTATCATAAACAATAGAAAACAGTGAAGGGTGATGCATTGTTCGTGATAGAATTTACCATGGGGAGGGGGAACATCGGTACTTTTTGGTTGCTCGCAGACGGCTGATGATGAGGAGGTTGAAATGTATGGCAGATAGCAAAAAAGGACTGAGTGCAAAAACAATCTGGACCCTGCTGCTTATCGGATTTGCAATCATGGAGTTTCCGGGGATTTATTTTATTAACAGGATTGAGCCAATGATATTTGGGATGCCCTTTATCTACAGTTTCACCATCGTCATGTGGGCATACATGTGTACCATTCTCCTTTATGCCTATAAAACCAACTGGGGAAAAGGTGCGGATTTTATTGAGGGCGAAAAGGATGAACAGGATGGTGTGAAAGGGGGAAATAACCAATGACAAACAATGCCATTGCAATTGTGATAATTGGTATCTTTATGTTGATTCCCCTCAGTATGGGAGCCATTGCCAGTAAAAAATCGCTGCCCACCACAGAGGATTTCTTCGTGCAGGGCAGGGGAATGGGATCCATCGCAGTGTTTTTCACAGTGGCGGCCACCTGGTGGAGTTCCTTTGCTTTCCTGGGATCCAACGCTTTTTTCTACACCAGGGGTCCGGTTTACTGGACAGCCATTGCCTGGAACATACTCTTTGGTATACTTTACTTTGTGGTGGGAAAACGTGTCTGGTACTTTGGCAAGAAGAACAACTACATTACACCCAGTGACTTTTTCAACGATCATTACGGTTCCAAGTTTCTCACAGATCTCATTGCCGTCATCATGCTTCTGTTCACGGTGCCTTACCTGCAAATTCAGCTAACAGGTGGTGCTTACTTACTGGAAGTCGCCTCTGGCGGCATCATCCCCTGGCGGGTGGGCGGCCTCATCTTTTACGCAGTCATCATCGTCTATGTATGGGCCGGAGGATTACGCGCCGTTGCCCTGACAGACGTGTTTTATGGGGTGTTGCTATTCTTTGGAATGATCTTTGCCGGTTTTTACGTGGCAGGAAAAGTGGGCGGAGTGGAAGTCCTGTTCCAGACGTTGGTGAGAACAGCACCTGAAAACCTAACACTGCCCGGTCCCATGGGCAATGCAGGCCCCATGTTGTGGGTGTCCATGTTCATCATCACACCCCTGGGTGCTTTCATGGGCCCTCAGCTCTGGACAAGGATGTACGCTGTGAAGTCGTCCCGCCTGTTCAACCTGATGCCATTTCTCCTTGGCTTTGCAGCTATTGCCTATGTTGGATCTATGCTGGTTGGTATGACTGGTGTGATTCTTGAACCGGGACTTGAGCGGGCCGACACCATTCTGCCGGTAATGCTTTTCAAATACGCTCCTTTTGTACTGGCTTCTGTCATTACAGCATGCGGAGCCGCTGCGGCCATGTCAACGGCCAACTCCCAGATCCACTCCATGTCGGCAGTGTACACCGTTGACATTCACCAAAAATATGTGAATACAAACATGGATCAAAAGAGCCTTGTGTGGGTGGGACGCTGGGCCATCCTAATCTTCGCCGCACTGGCCTACTTCATGTCCATCTTTATCCCCGGCCTATTGGTGAACATAGGTCTCATCGCCCTCAGCGGCACCGCACAGGTCATAGTGCCCACTGCGGGAGCACTGTTCTGGAAGCGATCCACAGCAGCAGGGGCCATTGCTGGTCTCCTGGTGAGTAACGCCCTGCTGGCAGCCTACACCTTTATCCCCATGTTCACACCACCCTTCGGTATGCATTCCGGCCTACTCACCTTGATTGTTAACATCATTGTGTTCGTGGTGGTCAGCTCCATGACAAAGCCAAGAGACCAGGCCCTTATGGAGAGAATCGACTCCCTGAAAAAAGTCTACGACGCTTCCTATTAACTGGAGGCACTTCTGATCTAAGGCTGACAAACGCTGACATAGCAAACTGTTTTATCGAGAAGCGTAAGCATAGTGGAGGAGTTAAACCATGGAAAACGTTCAACTGAAATTGCAAGCCTACGCTGAAGAATTGAAACCCCAGACTATGGATTTCTGCCAGCGGTTGCTGCGAATCCCGGCGTTGCCGGGGGAAGAAAAAGAGCTGGCAGACCTGTACTTAAAAGAGATGGAAAAACTCGGCTATGACGAAGTGTTCAGGGACGACTGGGGAAATGTGGTGGGACTGATCAAAGGGACTGAAGAAGGTCCGACCATCATGTTCAACTCACACCTTGATCATGTTGACCCTGGTGATTACAGCGAGTGGGGAGGTTACGACCCCTACGGCGGAGCCATTGATGTCACAGAGGTGGTCAACCAGGACGAAATGGACACAGAAATGGCTGAAGTGATTCACGGCCGAGGGGCAGCCGATGTCAAAGGCGGCGCTGCCTGTCAGGTGTATGCCGGTTCAGCACTTCTGAAGTTGCGTAAAGAGGGCATGCCACTGAAAGGTACTTTCATGTTCAGCTGTGTGGTTTTGGAGGAACCTGCCGAGCAGCTGGGAATGAAGATGCTCATTGATGAAACACTGCCGGAGAAGGGTCTGGAATACCACGGTGTTGTATCCTCGGAAGCCACTTCCCTGAAGCTCATTCTGGGTCACCGGGGCCGGGTGGAAATGAAAGTGACCATCTACGGGGTCACCTCACATGGAAGTGCTCCCTGGCTGGGGGTTAACGCCGTGAATAAATCAACCAGGTTCATTGACCGGGTGGAAGAGGTTGTCAGAAAGAACGCACAAACGGACCCGGACCTTGGCCGCTCCAGCATTGCCCTGACCATCATCAACTGCACCCCGGGAGCCCTATGCATCGTTCCGGACCGAGCGCACATCACCTATGACCGCCGGTTCGTACCGGGAGAATCTGCTGAAAGCTGTGTTAAGGAAATCCAGGAGTTGCTGGATGAAATGGCCGCTGAGGACCCGGATTTTAAAGGGACCGTCGAAATTGCAGCAGTGCCAAGAGAATCTTACACTGGTAAAACAGCCACAATGGCCAACACCAAAGAAGCCTGGAAAATTGAACAGTCTCATCCGTTTGTCCAGGCAACGGCAAAGGCACTGGAAGGACTTGGTCAGCCGGTGAAATACGGTTACTGGAACTTTGGCACGGATTTATCCGTGGTGTGCGGGCGAGATAAAAAACCGGCCATTGGTTACTCCCCCATGCAGGAGCTGTACGTACATCGGCCCATGGACATGGTACGGACTGACTACATGGAAAAAGCTCTGGCGGGCTACACCGGCATCTTTCTGGAGCTGTCACAGCTGCCGGTAGAAGACTTTACACTATAAGCGCTTACATCTCCATCGTATAGGAGCCTGGACCAGTGATGTCATGTCACCGGCTCAGGCTCCGATTGATTGGGGCAAGTATTATTCCTGGTATATGGGCAGTGTCACTGAAAAGGTGCTTCCTGCCTTGAATTGGCTCTCCACCTGGATTTCCCCCTGGTGGGCTGTCACGATCTCCCGGGCAATGGTGAGGCCAAGGCCACTTCCTGATTTTTTTGACGGGTTCAACTGAGAGCCTTTATAGAATCGGTCAAACACATGTGGCAGGTCCTGCTCCCGGATACCGTTTCCATTGTCCTTCACCTTCATCAGCAAGTGGGGTCTTTCCCTGAGGTCTACCAGTTCAGAGTGGAGCTGAATGGTTCCGCCGGGAGGTGTGTTTTTAATGGCATTGAAAATCAAATTGGAAAAAACCTGGTGAATGCGCTCCAGGTCGATGATCACTTCAGCATCGTCAAACTGATGGGAGTTGACCACTGAGGTTTTAAAATGCAGGCCGGCGTTCTTAACCTCCCAGGAATACTTATTGGTGATTTCCTCAGCCAGTTCGTCAGCCTTGATCTGGGAAAAATTAAAGGTGATCTGCTTTGACTCCAGCTGTGTTAACTGGAATAGATCTTCAATCAGCCTCTGGAGCATCAGAGATTTGGACTGGATGACTTCAAGGTAATTGTTCTTCGCCAAGGGCTCGGTGATGGTACCGTCAAGCATGGCGGTGATGTAACCAAGGATTGATGTGACAGGTGTTCTTAATTCGTGGGAGATGTAAGAAAGCAGCGTCTGCCTTTCTTTTTTTGCCTTCGCCATTTCCTCCTCGGTGCGTTTGCGCTCAGTGATATCCCGAACAATCCCCTCAATGGCCAGGATCCGATTGTTCTTGTCCTTGATAAAGCTGTTTTTCTGTTCAGTCCAGATGTAGTGGCCATCCCGGTGCATCCACCGCAAAATCAGGGGTTCATCCGGCGGCAGGATGGATTCGTTGATCAGTTTCAGGAAAGGGATGTCCTCGGGATGAGTCAAGTCGTGAAAAGTGGAAGGATTTCGGTAAAAGAACTCCGGATCGTACCCAAGGATCTGTCTTGAGGCAGGGCTCACATACTCGAATCCCATCTCGGGCTTCAGGCGGTAGCTGTAGATCATATCCTGAGCGTTATCGGCCAGCAGCTTGATCCGTCCTTCGCTTTCCATCAGCTGGGTGCGTATTTTTTGAAGGTATACCAGGAGAATACAGAAATTTAGTATGCTTGCCAGGGCGATCTCACTGAGCATGCCCTGGGGCGAATCCCAGTACTGGGGGTTTATGTAGGGGTAGTAGGCTTTCTGAAGCCCCCATAATAGAAAGACCAGCCCACCAATTTTATTTTCAATCCCGTGAAAATTCCAGTGCTTCAGGAAGTTGATGCCTGCGGCAATGGCAATGATGCTGAGGTAAATGGAGGGCAGCAAGGTGATGGCGAGGACCGATAACTGGTAATAGCCAGCGGTTGCGATCCACATAATATTGATCAGAGTGTACTGCAGCCAGTAAAAAGGGATCTTCTTACTGATAAAGGAATAGGTTCCGAAGAGCAGAAAGAGGCCATTGAACAGGTCGCTTATCTGTTTTAATGCAATGAAAACTGATGAATCGGGGAATTCAAGGATGAGAAAGCCAAACATAAGGCTGAGGGCGTACATGGCCCAACTTAATCCCCAGTAATTGATGTATTTCTCCTTGCTCTTGGAAAAGAGGTAAAAGTACAGCAAAGAAATGGCAAGGATAATAAACACAAGGACCAGGAGCGTGGGGGAATAATGAAACAGACTCAATCCGATCACCTCTTTGACCGATATGCCCAGATGACAATCCAGCAGAAAATAGTTCATATGGTCTATGATATCAAATAATGCTCAAGTGGACATACAATTCCGCTAAAAGATATCTAAAATTATAGACTTCACCAGGATCTGCTTAAACTGCTCCAGCCATTTTCTTGCAGCCGTACGCCAATCATCTCTCCTTAGGCTGTAATAAGAGAAACCCGCCGGGGCTGTCAGTGCCGTGTAACCCGTCCCAAGAGGTGATTTTTTATGAACCAGTTAGACAAACAACGTCCTTAATCCGTGACACAACCACATTTGCATCACTGTCAAACCATTGAAATAACAACATATTTTCGTTATTAAGCACTTCACCAGACAGGTGAACTCCTGTATAATTAAGGTATACTAATACCTGGAGGGTGATGGAGTGAAAAAGTACAAGATTCAAACGATCAACGAAGTTTTTGTTCCCTACGGTGGCCTGGCAATGGCTGGGCTGATGGTTCATAAAACAGCCTTACCACTGCGAGCCAGCACACTGAAAGTACCGACTTCCAGGGTAAAAATCTCCAACGATGATGTCTTGAGTGTCTATATTGGCCTGTTGTGCCAAGGCCGAAATGGTTTTAACTATATGGACATCTTTCGGGATGCCCCCTTTTTTAGGGACAGCTGCAGTTAAAGACTATTCCCTCCAGTGCCACACTCCGACAGCGGCTGGAACTGTTATCCGCTGATGAGAAGGCCTGTCCCATGGTGATGGAAGAAAGTGCTGTCATGATCGAGCGAATGAAAGGCTCCCTCACTCCTTGTTATGAAAAACTGGTGGCCCTGGACATTGATGTCAGCGTTTTTGACAACTCCGGCAGCCATAAAGAAGGCATTGAACTCACTTACCAGAAAGTGGATGGCTATGCACCCATCTTCGCTTACCTGGGAGAAGAAGGGTACTGTGTGGGGGCTTCCCTGCGAAAGGGAAGCGACCATTCTCAGAAAGACGCACCGGCGTTTATCCAAGAGAGCATCCGCATCTGCCGAAGGATCAACCCTGCCCAGGAGTTACTGCTGCGGGCAGACAGTGCCCATGACAGTGCAGATACCCTTACCATCTGTCATGATGAACAGGTCCAATACCTGATCAAACGAAACCCCCGGAAGGAAAGCCCGGAAGACTGGCTTTCCCTTGCCAAAGAACAGGGAGCTCAAACCATTCCCCGGGAAGGGAAGAAAGTCTATACCGGTTCTCTCAAAACCTTCAACCCGGACATCAACCAGGAACTGCGGCTGGTGTATCAAATCACTGAAACCACCGTGGCGGCCAATGGACAACTCTACCTGATACCAGATATAAACATTGACACCTGGTGGACCAGCTTAACAGCACCAGAAGAAACCGTCATTAAACTGTATCACCAACACGCCACCAGTGAACAGTTCCATAGTGAGCTGAAAACCGACCTGGACCTGGAAAGACTACCATCCGGCAAGTTTGCCACCAATCAGTTGATTCTCACATTAGGGGCTTTTACATACAACCTGCTTAGACTCATTGGCCTGGAGACGTTGAAAAAAGAGGATGCCCCCGCAGCCGAAAGAACCAATGCCGACGGATCAAAACAGTGATCAAGAACATGATATACCTGGCTGTAAGGCTGGTGAACCATACCCGGTCTGCCTTTCTGAAGTTCAGCATATACTGTCGCTGGTTTACCACATTCAACCGGGCGTATGAGGCGTTTTATGCCTGTTAAGCGACTAACATTGAAGTGAATTGCTTCATATGACAATGCAAATCACGACCAAGTGGGGAGTATGGCTGTTTTTTAGGATGAACCCAGTGAGGTGGGTCAAGCATTACTGTTAAACTTATCATTTTATGGATCAATGGCCCATCCAGGGTGTCAAAGTTCAAGGGTTTTTGGCCTTTGAAGCTTTGATAGTTGTTTTTGAATTGAGTGTCACGGATTCAGGTATATCAGCAATTTAAGGAAGAAAATTGAGCCGGAACCTTCAAATCCCCAATACATCATTAATGTGCGGGGAGTTGGCTATAAGTTCAATCATGCCCTGGTTGGCCGAGGAGATTTGCAGGGAGAATTGTAAACATCACAAAAAACTGCCGGGCAGCATTGAAACCACTATGACGAACCCGGTGCTCTATGGTACAATAATAGTTGAACTATTTTACGGCAAATATTATCTGGAACTCATATTTAGACTGAAAGGTGGAAGCCGGAAGCCCGTCGAGGCCTTTGGCGCTGTAGATGAACCGAAAAGAACGCATGCAGCATGTGAAACGCATTGTCATCAAAGTCGGCACCTCTACCATCACCCACGGCAATGGTCTTCTGAATCTGAACCGAATGGAGCTATTGGTGCGTCAGATTGCCGATCTCCATAACCAGGACTATGAAGTGGTACTGGTATCTTCAGGCTCCATTGGTGCCGGCATTGGGCGGTTGAATTTAAAGAAGCGTCCCAATACCATCCCTGAAAAGCAGGTGGCAGCAGCAGTGGGCCAGGGAATCCTGATTCACATGTATGAAAAACTTTTCTCCGAGTATGGCAAAGTGGTGGCCCAGATTCTGCTGACAAAGGAAGACATTCACCACCGCACCCGTTTTCTTCATGTGCGAAATGCCTTCTTTTCTCTGCTGGAACAGGGCGTGGTTCCCATTGTGAATGAAAATGATGCCATTGCAGTGGATGAAATCAAACTGGGAGACAATGACACCCTTTCTGCCATTGTCAGCAGCATTGCAGAAGCAGACCTGCTGATTCTCCTTTCTGATATTGATGGCCTTTGTGAAGCGGATCCCCGGGTATGTCCCGGAGCAAAGCTGATTCACACCGTCAGCGAAATCACACCTGAAATCGAAAAACTCGCAGGCGGCGCCGGGAGCAGTCTGGGTACCGGCGGGATGATCACCAAGATCAATGCCGCCCGCATTGCCACCACCTCCGGAACAGCCATGGTGATTGTCAATGGCAGTACACCCGGGGTGATTCAGGATGTGATTGACGGCCATGAAATTGGCACATGGTTCCAAGAGCAGCAACATCCCCTGCAGGCAAGGAAACACTGGATTGCCTTTGGAAGTACGCCGGCCGGCCGGCTGGTGGTGGATGATGGCGCGGTGAGAGCACTGACAGAACGGCAAAAAAGCCTGCTTCCCAGCGGTGTTCTGAAGACAGAGGAACGCTTCAGGGAGGGTCAGATCGTTTCCATCGTCAGCCAGTCGGGGGTGGAAGTGGCCCGGGGCGTGACAAATTACAGTTCGATGGAAATTGATCAGATTAAGGGCCTGAAATCCTCTGAAATCATTGAAATATTGGGCTATAAGCCATATGATGAAGTGATACACCGAAACAATCTGGTGGTGTTGCTCCATTAAGCTACTGAGCCGGATAAAATGATGAAAGAGCTTAAGATGAACACAAGTGGATAGTGACGGAACATATCTTTTTCATATAAAGAAGTAAATAACATTGAAAGCGATGAAATGAGGTGCGGAAAATGACAATTGCAGAACAGGTGACACAACAGGCGAAAGCAGCCCGGAAGGCTTCACGGCAAATGGCATTGGTGAGTACTGATGAAAAGAATCAGTGTCTGTTAAAAATGGCAGCAGCTCTGGAAACCAACAGCAGTGTTATTCAGGCAGCCAATGAGCAGGATCTGGCGATGGCCCGGGAAAAAGGTTTTTCGCAGGCGCTCTTGGACCGGTTGATGATTAATGATGTCCGGATTACTGATATGGCCGAGGGCCTTCGACAGGTGGCGGCATTGAAAGACCCCATTGGTGAGGGATCCCGTTTGTGGACGGGTGCCGACGGCATTCAGATTTCTCAGGTGAGAACTCCCATGGGTGTGGTGGGAATGATTTATGAAGCCCGTCCCAATGTGACGGTTGATGCAGCAGCCCTGTGCCTGAAATCAGGGAATGCGGTGATTCTCAAAGGCGGATCGGAAGCTATTCATACCAATACGGCCATTGCCGGGGTGCTGAAAAGTGCCATGGCTGAAAGCGCGTTGCCGGTGGAAGCAGTACAATTAATTGAATCCACCAGCCGAGAGGCAGTCAATGTGCTCATGAAGCTCAATGGACTGGTGGATGTGCTGATTCCAAGAGGCGGTGCCGGCCTTATTAAAACCGTGGTGGAGCAAGCATCGGTTCCTGTCATTGAAACCGGTGTGGGCAACTGCCATATTTTTGTGGATGCATCGGCAGATCCTGCCATGGCAACAGCCATTGCAGTCAATGGAAAAACCCACCGACCCGCAGTGTGCAACGCTACCGAGACGCTGCTGGTTCATGAAAGATTTGCCCGTGAACACCTTGAATCTCTGACAAAACCCCTGTTGGAAAAGGGCGTTGAACTCAGGGGCTGCCCGGTGACCTGCTCTCTGGTACCGGCGGCGGTGCCTGCCAGTGAAGAAGATTGGTCAACAGAATTTCTCGATCTGATTCTGGCGGTGAAAGTGGTGGCATCACTGGATGAAGCCATCGATCACATCGAAACCTACGGCACTCGCCATTCGGAAGCCATTGTCACCGAGGAGTACAGCCATGCCCGGCGTTTTCTTCAGGAAGTGGATGCGGCCACCGTCTATGTGAATGCCTCCACCCGCTACACCGATGGATTTCAATTCGGTTTTGGCGCTGAAATCGGCATCAGTACCCAGAAGCTTCATGCCCGGGGTCCCATGGGACTGGAAGCTCTCACCAGTATCAAATACATGGTGATGGGAAACGGACAAATCAGAAAATGATTTTTCAGTTAAGCTATTCATCAAGCCTTAAAAAGCGTTGATGTAAGAATGTTTTGAACGAATTTGCCCTGAAGTCTAAGACAGTGCTTGAGTCGATGGACTGCACCAGAAATCGAAGGGACAACTGAGCCGGCAGCAACATAAGGGAAGCAGTGGTGATCGTTTAACTGCGGTTGCCTGTCGGGAAGCAAAGGAGAGAGATTCGCCTACATGAAGAGTATTCGGACTAAAATGGTATTAATCTTTGCATTACTGGTGATTTTAGCCAGTGTCTCCACAGGAATGATTGCAACAATGCGGGCGGGAGACGCTCTGGTGAATGAAGTGGAGGCCTCGTTGCTGGAAGTGGCTCATCAGGCGGCTGATTTGATTGATGCCCGAATGGAAGTGCAGGCACAGTTGATTCAGCTGATAGCCGCCATGCCGGAAGTGACCGGGATGGACTGGGATGAGCAGTATCTGGCCCTCAACGAGTTTCGAAACATATTGAACTTCAGAACCATTGCAGTGGTGCAACCCGGTGGTGCCGCCCGCTATCTGGACGGCTCTACAGCACAGCTGGGCGACCGGTCATATATCCGGTCGGCTTTCAACGGTCAAACCCTGCATACAGACGTGCTGGTGGATGCCGACTACCATGAACAGGGTATCACCTTTGTGACACCCATACGCCGGGACGACCGTACAGTGGGGGTTTTGCTGGCGGTGGCCGTCTGGTATTCGGTGAGTGAGCAGATCGAAGATATTGGTTTGGGAGAAAGCGGCTATGCCTATGTGGTCAACCATGAAGGAAGAGTGGTGGCTCACCGGGATCGTCAATTGGTGATGGATGCTTTTAATCCCATTCGACAGAATGAAGAAGATGGGTCGCTGGCATCCCTGGCAGCCTTCATGGAAGAGGTGCTGAGCCAACGCCAGGGTGTTATCCGTTACACCAACAACGACCAGGATCTATATGGTGCTTTCGTCCCCATCGAAGGAGCCCACTGGTACATGGTGGTGACAGCTGATGCCAATGAAGTACTCAGCGCCATTCCGGTGATTCAGCGAGAGATGATGGTGGTGGCAGCTGTCATTGTCTTGATTTGCATGATCCTCACCTTCCTTGTGGGCAGTTCCTTTGCCAAGCCCATCATTATGATTCGCCGTGCGCTGGACCGGTTGGCAGACTACGATTTGACCCTTGAAGATGAAGCTGTTATAGAAGGGTATCGTGGGCGTAAAGATGAAATCGGACAGATTTCCGGGTCGCTGGTGCGGGTGCATGAAAATCTGAAAAGCCTCATTAAGGGAATCTCTCTCCAGTCTGAACAGCTGGCCATGGCATCGGAGGAAATGGCCACTATTTGCAGAGAAACCTCCATTGCCGCAGCAGAAGTGGCAAAAACAATCGAAGAAATTGCCGGTGGTGCCACCGATCAGGCCCGGGAAACAGAAGAAAGTGCCGCCAATGCAGAGCGCATGGGAGCAGCCATCGCAGAAAATGCCCAGGATCTTGTGACACTGGATCTTTCGGTGACTGCGGTGGAGAAGCTGCGACAGGAAGGCATGGAGGCCATGCACCGGTTGGTGGATAAAACGGCTGTTACAGCCAAGACTTCTTCAGAGGTGCAGCACATTATACAGAAAACCAATGACAGCACTGGCCGCATTGCAGAGGCCAGCCAAATGATCCGCAACATTGCCGACCAGACCAACCTGCTGGCATTGAACGCCGCCATAGAAGCGGCCAGAGCGGGAGAAGCCGGCAGAGGCTTTGCTGTTGTGGCAGATGAAATTCGCAAACTGGCGGAACAGTCAGAGAGCTTCACAGACGAAATTCAGCGGGTGATTGAAGAGGTATCGGCCAATGTTGGCCGAGCGGTGGAAGCCATGGCCACTGCAGCCCGGCTCACACAGGAGCAGGAAGCTCATGTGTCGGAGACCAATGAACGTTTCGAGGGTATTGCAGGCGCCCTGGAACAAATGACGGAAGCGATTACAACCCTGAAAGCGTCCGGCGGTGAAATGGAGCAAAGGAAGAATGCGTTGGTAGAGGCGGTGGAAAGCTTATCGGCTATTTCCGAAGAAAATGCAGCCTCCACGCAGCAAGCTTCAGCTTCCATTGAGGAACAAACGGCTTCCATCGACCAGATTGCAGGGAACAGCAACGATTTGACAGAGCTGGCGCAGCAAATGAACGAAGCCATAGCCCGTTTTAAATTGAAATAACTTCATCAAAAACCCCCTGGGAACTGATAAATCCCAGGGGGTTCACTATTTGAGCGATAAGGACTGCTGTTTAGAGCTACAGGTGCTGCTGTTCATTGACAGCTTTTTTCAGAAGATCCGGCATGGTGAAAATGGAGGGAACGTGTCCCGCCGCCACCAGTTGCCGGTTTACAAATAGTGCCGGCAGTGACTGAATGCCGTCTTTTTCTATGACGGCAAGGCTGCAGACCAGTGTCACGGATGCCTTCAGCTGAAGGCGGCGAAGGGCCTCGTCAACGACGGGCTTCATTTTACTGAAGCCTCAGCCAATGTCCTCATAAATGGTGATGTGAATCTGTGTATCGATGGGATCACCTCACTGACAAATTGTTAATCACACGATCATATTACCCGTCTTTACGGCTGTTATTCACCTGAATGGCTTTGGCACCCCGATCAACGGCAATCATGCCGGTACGTACCAACTCTTTAATGCCAAAATCCCGGAGCATTTCTTCCAGTGCCGCCATTTTTTTGCTGTCACCGGTGACTTGAATGGTGACAGAGTTTTTGCTGATGTCTACGATCTTTTCTCTGAAAATGTTGACAATTTCCACGATCTCGTTTCGGGTGGCGGGAGTGGCGTGCACTTTAATGAGAGCCAGCTCACGTGCAATGGCCTCTTGGCCGATGTCGGAAACTTTAATGACATCAATCAACTTATTCAGCTGTTTAGAGATCTGTTCCAGAATATATTCGTCTCCTTCGGCAACGATGGTAATGCGGGAGATTTCAGGGTCTTCCGTCACACCCACTGCCAGGCTGTGAATGTTAAAGCCTCTGCGGCTAAACAAGCCCACCACTTTAGAAAGGACACTGGGGCGGTTTTCAACAAGAATGGCCAAAATATGCTTTTTCATCTGAAATCCCTCCTTATACCTGCTGGGCCGGAATCACATTTGACACGGGGTCAATGATGAATTCCGCCAGCATGGTGCCTTCATGAGCCAGCAACTGATCCAGGGCTGCATCCAGTTCTTCCTGCCGTTCAACTCGAATGGCCGGAAAACCATAGGCTTCCGCCAGCTTTCCAAAGGAGGGATTGCCCGTCAGGGTGGTCTGGGTGTAGCGTTTTTCGCAGAAATGCTCCTGTAGTTCCCGCACCATGCCCAGGCGGCTGTTGTTAAGAAGGACTATTTTAATGGACAATCCTTCCTGAGCAGCAGTGGCCAGTTCTGTGAGGTTCATCTGAAAGCTGCCGTCCCCGGTGACCAATAGTACCTGCTGATGGGGGCAGCCGATTTTGGCACCAATGGCGGCGGGTAAACCATAGCCCATGGTACCCAATCCACCAGAGGTGAGAAAAGTGCGCGGGTGTTCGAAGGCATAGTAACGGCCGGTCCATACCTGGTGTTGTCCCACGTCAGTGGTGACAATGGTATCCTTTGAGGCCCTGGCCGACAGTTTCTGAATCACTTCCATGGGATCAAGACCCGCTGCGTCTTCTCCTGCTCCGGTACCCTTCACCACTTGTTTCCATTCCTTAATCTGCGCCATCCATTCTGGGTTATCTCGGTGAAAATCCTGTTCCAGCAGTCCCTGCAGCGTTCTTTTGATATCACCCACAATGGGAATATGGATGTCAATGTTTTTGCCGATTTCTGCCGGGTCCACATCGATATGGACCACGGTGAGTGCTTTTTGGGCAAAATCTGACCGTTTGCCTGTGGATCGGTCAGCCATGCGGGACCCCATGACCACCAGAAAATCTGCTTCAGCCACTGCTTGTTTGGCCGGGTAGACGCCATGATCGCCTCCCAGCATTCCCAGTGAAAGGGGATGGCTGGCAGGGAAGGCTCCAATGCCCATCAGGGTGGTGGCCACCGGTGCCTGCATGCGTTCGGCAAAAGCGATTAGTTCCTGTGTGGCATTGGCCATGATACCGCCGCCGCCAACCACGATCACCGGTCGCCTGGAGTCCATCATGGCTTCAATGGCTTTTTTAATCTGTCGGGGATGGCCTTTCAGTGTTGGTTTGTAACCCCGCAGATCAACTGTTTCAGGATAAGAAAAATCAAGGATGGCGGTTTGAACATCTCTGGGTATATCAATCAGTACAGGTCCGGGTCTTCCGGTGGTGGCGATGTGAAAGGCTTCCTTGAATATGCGCGGCAAGTCACTCACATCATTTACCAAATAGTTGTTTTTGGTGAAGGGTTCGGTGGCACCGGTAATGTCCACTTCCTGAAATACATCCCGGCCGATGAGATCGGTGCCCACCTGACCGGTGATGGCGATGAGGGGGATGGAATCCATGTAGGCAGTTGCAATGCCTGTGATCAGGTTGGTGGCACCAGGGCCCGAGGTGGCCATGCAGACACCAGGTTTACCTGTCACCCGGCTGTAGCCGCTGGCGGCATGGGCAGCTCCCTGTTCGTTGCGCACCAGCACCTGGCGAATACCTGAGTCGATGAGGGCGTCATAAAGTAGCAGATTGGCCCCTCCCGGATAACCGAATAAGACACTGACACCCTCCTGTCGGAGAGCTTCAACCACACATGCTGCGCCACTCATTTTCATCTTCTCTCACTCCTTGTTCTTTAGTTCACCTGTTTTGGAAAAAAGAGTATCAAAAAACCTGCCTCATCCAACAGGGACGAAACAGGTTCTGTTCGTGGTACCACCCAAATTCCCCGGCACGTTTCTGAACCGGGCTCACTGACTTCAGCCGCTGGGGCAAAAGTGATGTCCGATAACGGGGACAAAACGCAGCAACCTACTGACAGCGCCGAAAGAAACATACAGCCTGTGTTCAGAACTGGGCCTCGGGAGGGAGTATATGATGAAACTTTCCACCGGTTCACACCACCCACCGGCTCTCTGAAAGAAAGCAGTCACCTGTTGTCTCCGTCATTGGCTAATTGACAGAAAATAATGTTATCGCTTACAATATCAGCTTCTGTTGAGTTTGTCAACAGTTATTTTTGAAATAATAACTCGATTCGCACTTTTAAAGACAAAGAGGCCGGCTGTATGATAAACTGAAGAAAAATCACTGGGAAGGAGGTGCTCTGTGAAAATTCTGGTGGATGCTGACGGATGCCCCAAGGGAGCGCTTCAAGCCTGCCTGAAGGAAGGGAAGAAAAGACAGATAGAAGTATGGACAGTGGCCAACTATCATCATCGCATAGAATCTGATCATCATGTGACGGTGGATGGCGGCTCTCAGGAAGCAGACATGAAAGTGATGAACCTGGCAGAGCCTGGAGATGTGGTGGTGACCCAGGACTGGGGCCTGGCCGCACTGATTTTGGGAAAAGGAGCCCGATGCCTTCATCCTTCGGGGAAGGAGTATCGCCATGAAACCATTGATTTTCTACTGGAAGAGCGGGAAATGAAAGCTAAAATCAGGCGAAGCGGCGGGCGTACCAAGGGGCCTGGAAAACGGACCGATGCTGAAAATCGGCAATTTTGCGAAATGCTGGTGAAGCTGCTGGATGAATAGCAGGCTGGTGAAGATGATAATGGAGCGAATAAGAACTGAATCAGTGAAAAATGATTGATGACTGGTATAAGCATATGTGGTTCGAAAGTGATATAGATGGAAAGGAAGTGTGTCAATGAGCCAACAGGAAGCACAAACAGCTTACTTTGCAGGAGGGTGTTTTTGGTGCATGGTGTCTCCCTTTGATGTACTGGAAGGAATTCTTGAGGTGCGGTCCGGCTACATGGGCGGCCACCTGGAGAATCCCCGGTATGAAGATGTGAAAAGCCAGCAGACCGGTCACTATGAGATTGTGCGCATTTTATATGATCCTGGAGTGATCTCCTATGAAAAGCTGCTGGAAGCCTTTTGGCGTCAGGTGGACCCCACCGATGATGAGGGCCAGTTTCAGGACAGGGGGCCTTCCTACCGAACAGCGATATTTTACACCACTGAAACACAGCGGCTGGCTGCTGAAAAATCGAAAAAGGAACTGGATGATTCCCGGCGGTTTCCTGACCCGGTGATCACACCCATTCTTCCTGCAGGCACTTACTTTGATGCTGAAGAATATCACCAGGATTTCTATCGAAAGAGTCCTGAAGAATACAAACTGGATCGAAGTAAATCAGGGCGTGACGAGTTCATCAAGAAGTATTGGGGAGACGAGTACTATGCCATCTATGACTGAAACGTGTCAGAGTGAGCAGCGCTGGAAAGAAGGTGGCTGAATGCTAGTTGTGACAGTGACCATGCTGGATATTCCGGGAGTTTCGCTGGATAACCGCCCTGTGAAGCTTCCCTACCGAAAAGCGGAAGCGGTTTTTTACTACCTGGCCTGCCGCCAAAAGGCGACACGTGATGAGCTGATGCATCTTTTATGGGGCGATTTTCCGGAGGAAACCGCCCGCAAAAACCTTCGAAATGCCCTTTACAAAATCAGAAAGGCCTTTGATGAAGAGGTGCTGATTGCCATAGGCCAATCGGAAATTCGCTTAAATCCGAATTTCCAGTGGGTGATTGATGTGGAACAGTTCAACGGAGATGAACCGGAAGCCTGGCAGCACTATCGTCAGGAATTTTTGCGCGGGTTTTCAGTCAAAGATGCCGTGGAATTTGAAGACTGGATGCTGGCAGAACGCCAGCGCTTGCAGCAACAATACCTGCGAAAACTGCAGTATGTCCTGAAAAATGCACAGCAGTCAGGGGATCAGGAAATCATGCTGCAAGTGGCAGAAGAAATGGTGCTGCAGGATCCTTTTGATGAAAAGGCAAGGCGAATCCTGATGCAGGTTTACGCAGATCGTGGAGAGGCCCACAGAGCCATTCAGGAATTCGAGTCAGTAACCGCCATGCTTCGTGAAGAGCTGGGGATTCAGCCGGAGGCAGAAACCCGAAAACTGGCAGAAACCCTTCAGAAGCAGCGGCAGGAGCCCGCATCCCCACAAAAACCGACAGTGGGCGAGAAACGCATTTTTGGTCGTCAAAGGGAATGGCATCAGCTGGAACAGGCACTTGAAACCTTCCGGCGGCAGCAGCAATCAGGAATCGTGGTGGTTTCGGGAGAAGCTGGTGTGGGAAAAACCATGCTGCTGGAAACCTTTCTGGAAGAAGCGGTGACAGACCATTTTCCCATTTTTCAGGCCAACTGCTATCAGCAGGAGGAATCTTTTTTCCTGAAACCATGGCAACCGGTGTTTTCAAGGCTTGCAGATTTGATTGAAACAGAGGGGATACAGCTCCCCAGGCAGTGGCTGGCCCTGATCGCCGGTCAGTTTCCAATCTTCGAAACCCTTCTCAACTCCGATAAGGGAGAGACTGAGACGCCAATGGGCCTCTATGACAGTCGGCCCAACCAACCATTGATGGAAGCAGTGACAGGGATCTTCAAAAAAATAACCGAGAATCGTCCGGTGGTTATCTTTTTCGAAGATATTCACTGGATGGACCGGGTCAGTCTTCAGTTGATGCAGCGTCTCCTTCAAGAATCCCGGCTGCCGCTGTTATTTTTGACCACTGTTCGCAGTGGATATGAAGACCAACTGGCGGCCTTTATGGCGACCCTTGTCCGACGCCCGCTTTTTCAGAGGGTGAGCCTGGCCTGCTTCAACGAAAAAGAAACATTTCAATGGGTGCAGGAAGCTTCCCGCCGGCTGACAGAAACACACCGGCCTGATGAAACCACCTGCCGGCAAATCTTCAAAGAAACCGGCGGCAACCCCTTCTTTGTGGCCGAATACCTGTATGCCCTTCAACATCAGACTCAGCCGGGCCAATTGACTCCCAAAGCCCAGGATATTTTACGCAGCCGTCTTTGCGAATTTTCCCAGGAAACCCGAAAATTACTGGAACTGGTGTCTCTGTTTTTTCACCGGGTCTCCCTGAATCTACTGGCAGATCTCACCAGTGAGGATGAAATGACCACCTTGGAAATGATTCAGCAGTTGATTCAACGTGGGATGCTGCGTGAAGTGGATGACGGTCACAAAATCAGTATGGCCTTCAATCATGAAAAGTTTCGTGAGTATGTATATCAGCAACAGCCTCCCGTAAAGCGGAAGTTGTTGCATCGTCGGGTAGGTGTGCAACTGGAGAAACAACTGACGGGGTCGACGGGGGATGTCTTGCGTTATACTGATTTGATCCATCACTTCAAACTGGGGGGCGACCACCGTCAAACCCTGAAATATACCCTGGCCTACCTTAATGCCTACCTGGATTACTATCATGAGCTTTTCCCCAGCGTCATGCACCCCAGAGAACTGTCAAAACAGTCATTGTTGATGCCCCGGGAAGAAGCCCTCCTTTACTTTGAGCAAGTGGAAGACATGCTGACCAGGCTGGAGCCGGAAGATTTGGCTGAAGCGGAAGTGCAGAGCTGGAAGATTGCCTATTTCCATGTAAAGGGACGTCTGCTGATTAGGGAAGGCGACTATCATGAGGGTGTGTCCACCACGCGCAATATGATTCGCCTGGCAGAGGAGACTGGTAACTGGCGGTATGCCGTCCATGGCTTTCAACAGCTCATCAATTATGGGATTCAAACTCAACAGCCGGAAGTCATGCGGGTGAATCTGGAGGCGGCCATGAATCTGGCAGAAGCCCGGGGATTGACAGACCGGGTGCCGGTGCTGCTGCGTCTGCAGGGACTTTACCTCCTCATACAGCATCATTTTGATCAGGCAGAGTCGGTATTGGAGCAGGCCATTGAAACAGTGAATAAAATGCCGGAAAAACATCGGCATCAAGTGGTTCATGTGGCAGCCTGCCGATATTACCTGGGCGAAATCATGCGCAACCGCCAGCAGTGGGGGGAAGCAATCGTTCACTATCAAAGAGCCATTACGGAGTGTGGGGAACAGGAAGCCCGGCACCATTCCATCGCAGTGTTCCACACTGGCATGGGTCAAGCCTATTACGAAATGAACCGGATTGCTGACGCAGAGAGGAGCCTGCAACAGGCACTGGAACATTTCAGGGCTTTCGATATTTATTGGAGGCGGTCCATTGCCAATGCGTACATGGCATTAATTCTGGCAGAAAAAGGAGACGGAAAACAGGCTGGTCATTACCTTCAGGAAGCGACCCGTTATGCAGAAAAATTGCAAAATCCCTATGAACTGGGGGTTGTGAAACGAGTGCAGGAGCTGGTGCATCAAAGACTGTCAGAAGAATCCTGATGATGCGTCACAACCTGTTGACGTTTTGGTGACGCTCCTTTGATAAACTGCATGAAAAGTGAGGAGGAATGAGCGTGGAACCAATTCGGATTGACGGCAATCATTTGACAGTGGAAAACGTTTTGCAGGTCGCGCGGGAACAGGTTCAGGTGACACTGACAGAACAGGCGGCAGCCCAGGTGCGTCGTTCTCGGGAAGTCGTGGATGCCTTTGTAGATGAAGGAAAAGTAGTGTATGGCATTACCACCGGATTTGGCAAGTTCAGTGATGTGGTGATTTCCAAGGACGAGGCCAGGGAGCTGCAAAAAAACCTGATCATGAGCCATGCCTGCGGTGTGGGAGATCCACTGTCGGAGGAAACCGTGCGTGCAGTGATGCTTCTTCGGGCCAATGCCCTTTCAAAAGGTTTTTCAGGCGTGCGGCTGGAAACCATACAGGTGCTCCTGGACATGCTGAACCAGGGCGTTCATCCGGTGATTCCGGAAAAAGGATCCCTGGGAGCCAGCGGCGATCTGGCGCCTTTATCCCATATGGTACTGGTGATGATGGGTGAAGGAGAGGCTTTTTACCAGGGCAAGCGCCTCACGGGAAGTGAAGCCATGAAGGCTGCAGGCATCCAACCCATTGAACTGACTTCGAAAGAAGGGCTGGGCCTCATCAACGGAACCCAGGTGATGACAGCTGTGGGGGTTTTGTGTGTGGCAGATGCCCTGAACCTGGTGAAACTGGTGGATGTGGCAGGGGCCCTGACACTGGAAGCCTTGCGGGGAATCACCGACGCCTTTGACTCCAGGGTTCATCGGCTGCGGCCCCATGAAGGACAGATGCGCAGTGCCGCCAACATATTACGACTTACCACAGACAGCCGGCGAACCACCCGACAGGGAGAACTCCGGGTTCAGGATGCCTATACATTGAGATGCATTCCCCAGATTCACGGCGCTTCATGGGATGCCCTGCTGCATGTGAAGGAAAAACTGGATATTGAAATCAATGCGGTGACAGACAATCCCCTGATCTTTGCCGATGAAAGGGACGCCATTTCGGGGGGGAACTTTCATGGACAGCCGGTGGCTCTGGCTTTCGATTATATGGGTATTGCCCTGGCAGAAATTGCCAACGTATCTGAACGACGCATTGAGCGGCTGGTGAATCCTCAGTTAAGCGGATTGCCCGCTTTTCTGACAAAAAAAGGCGGTCTCCACTCAGGCTTTATGATTGCCCAGTATGCAGCGGCAGCGCTGGTATCAGAAAACAAAGTGCTGGCACATCCGGCCAGTGTGGATTCCATTCCCTCGTCAGCCAACCAGGAAGATCATGTGAGCATGGGAACCATCGGTGCCCGAAAAGCCAGAAGCATTCTCACCAATGCCCAGCAGGTGGTGGCAGTGGAGCTGATGGCAGCGTGCCAGGCAGTGGACCTTGATCCAATGGGTGAACTGGGGAAAGGAACTGAAGCAGCTTACAGTGTGCTGCGCCGGCAAGTCTCCATGTTGGAAGAAGATCGAATTCTCTACCTGGATATGGAACAGTGTGCCCAGTTGGTGCGAAATGGCACCTTGTTGCAGGCGGTGGAAGCAGCAGTGGGACAGCTGTAATATATTGTTGCCAGCTATGCCGGTGGCCAGGTACCCCGGAATGTGGCGGGCTGCGCGCTAAACGTTGTGAAAGGAGGCTAAGTGTCATGACCATGGTCATGAACTGGTGGTTGAAGAAGGGAACTTAACCAAAAAGGAGGAATATCATGTTAACCAATCCTGTGGTTTTATCTGTCATCATCATGATTGTTCTTTGTCTCCTGAAACTGAACGTATTGCTGGCACTCATTGTGGCAGCCCTGGCAGGCGGTCTTCTGGCTGGTATGCCCCTAGGGGAAACCATGGGCGTCCTCATAGGCGGCATGGGCGGTAACTCCAGCACAGCCCTCAGCTATATTCTGCTGGGTGCCCTGGCGGCAAGCCTTCACAAGACAGGGATTGCTGTCATTCTGGCGAAAAAAATTGTTCAGTGGGTTCGTGGTAAGGGCATCATTCTCGTGGTGATCATCGCCGCAGTGGCATGCCTGTCCCAAAACCTGATTCCGGTTCACATTGCCTTTATTCCCATTATGATTCCGCCCCTGCTAGCTGTTATGAACAAGTTGAAGATCGATCGCCGCGCAGTGGCTTCAGCCCTCACCTTTGGATTAAAGGCACCTTACGTGGCCCTGCCGGTGGGCTACGGCTGGATTTTCCACGGTATCATCAGTGATCAGATGTCTGAAAACGGTCTGACAGTGGCCCAGGGTGAGGTTTGGCACGTGATGTGGATTCCCGGACTTGCCATGGTTATCGGGCTTTTTATTGCCATCTTTGTTACATACCGAAAGCCCAGAGAATATCAGGACCTGGAAACAGTAGCTGCAGCAGCTGATGAGGCTGAAACAGCCGTTACCATGACAGGCCGGCACTGGGTAGCGCTGGTGGGAGCTTTTTCTGCGCTGGCCATTCAGGTGAGTCCCCTGGGAAGCCTGCACATCGGTGCGGTTGTGGGAATGGCCATCATGCTTATTGGTGGTGCCATCAAGTGGAAAGACATTGACGAAATGATTCATAGTGGTATTGGCATGATGGGCTTTATTGCCTTTGTCATGCTGGTGGCCGCTGGTTATGGTGCTGTCATTCGTGAAACCGGAGGCGTTGAAACCCTGGTGGCTTCTGCCAGCGGCATGCTGGCTGGGAACCAATTGGTTGCCGCCACTCTCATGATTCTCATTGGCCTGTTCATCACCATGGGGATCGGTACTTCCTTTGGAACCATTCCCATTATTGCAGCCATCTATGTGCCCCTGGCCATGTCTGTGGGCTTCAGTACCCCGGCCACCATCCTGCTCATCGGAACGGCTGCCGCACTGGGTGATGCCGGTTCCCCCGCTTCTGACAGTACGTTGGGGCCAACAGCAGGGTTGAATGTGGATGGGCAGCATGACCACATCTGGGATACCTGCGTTCCCACCTTTATGCATTACAATATTCCGCTGGTCATTTTTGGCATCATCGGTGCGGTGTTGCTGTAAAACAGTCATGAGCATCAAAGCCGTTGTCTCTTCGTGAGATAGCGGCTTTTTACCATTAACGAAACATATGCCTGAAAAGGTACCGGGAAGGTGATTTTCTTAAAGGGAGATTTTTAAAAAGTGGCTTCATTCAATGGAAACAGGTTGTACGGGGGGCAGACCTCGGGTATGCTTAAATGGTCAGCATTTTTGATGAAAAGAATGTCAGGAAACTGGATTTGAAAGACTCTTAGAGAAAGAGGGCGTTGACATTGAGACTGACGTTTGTGAAGTGCAATCCCACAGAAAATATGACCATTCTCATCTTTGATCCGGTGGAGCCGGAGAAGTATCCCATGATTGCTGGTCGCATCATGCAGGAGAATCATCTCCATGCTGAACAAGTGGGCTTTGTGAAACCACCGGCAGCAGAAGCGTCCGGTGTTGACAGTGTGTTGGAGATGATGGGCGGTGAGTTCTGTGCCAATGCCACCCGCTCTCTGGCGGCAGCGCTGGCCTTTCGAAACAAACCGGGAAGAGAAACGGAAAAGAAGAAGGGGAATGATCAGCTGGAGTATCTATTGGCTGTTTCAGGTGTGCGGGAACCCGTTTCATGCCGTGTCACGGCCACTCATCATGAGGGGATTTATAGGTCCGCTGCCCGCCTTCCCCTTCCCCTGTCAGTGGAGACCTTGACTTTTCAGTGGGAGGCTCAGGTGTTGGCTGGAACACTGGTAACCTTTCCCGGTATCGCCCACCTGGTTTTTCAAACAAATGTGGATGATCCTGAAAGCTTTTTTCCGCTGGTGTTTGAGCAACTGGAAGACCGCCACCATGAAGCCTTGGGTATGATGTTTTATGAACCGCATGACAGCCGTATGAAACCGCTGGTGTGGGTAAGGGCAACGGATACCCTGATTTGGGAACGAGGCTGTGGCTCTGGTACCGCTGCAGTGGGAGTGGCACTGGCTGTGGAGGCCCGGCAAACCATCCGGAAAACCATTTTTCAGCCGGGCGGGGCACTGGAAATTGCTTTGGAATGGGAGGATGGGGTGAAACAGATCGAACTGGATGGTGAAGTGGCAGTGGTGGCCACAGGAACACTGTTGTTACCGGAATAGCTCGATCGTGTTTCGTCATCAGCCGCTGACGCTCACCTGGGCCTGTCTTTGAATGGTCAAAGTATAGCCATGACACATCGCTTCAGTGATGTTGATTTATCGACACTTTGTTGACGCAGATCAGATATGCTGTTGCATAGAAAGGGACAAGTCTTTCTGTGACGTTGCCCGTGTAACTGCATGAACTGAACGCAGATCATCCGGCAGGCATCTTATACCGCCGGAAATATCGATGAAGATGAAGAAACTGGGAGGAGCGATGAATAATGATTCACCAACATGTGGCTGATGCCATGACCATCAAGTTGACAGGTCCCCTGCCGGACCCAAAGCCGTTTGCTGAGGGAATCCGCCGGGCACCAGACCGGGGATTCAAACTGACAGCGGCCCAAACAGAAACAGCTCTAAAAAACGCCCTGCGATATATTCCTGAGGAACACCACGACATCATGGCGCCGGAATTTCTGGAAGAACTCACCACCATGGGGCGCATTTATGGTTACCGGTTTCGTCCTGAAGCTAACATCAAGGCAAAACCCATTCATGAGTATCAAGGCAACTGTCTGGAAGGCAAAGCATTTCAGTTGATGATGGATAATAACCTGGATTTTGACGTGGCCCTGTACCCCTACGAGCTGGTGACCTACGGTGAAACCGGCAAAGTCTGTCAAAACTGGATGCAGTATCTGCTGATTCAACAGTACCTGCAGGTAATGACCCAGGACCAGACGCTGGTGGTTTCTTCCGGGCATCCCGTGGGACTGTTCCACTCCAAGCCTGAGAATCCCCGGGTGATCATTACCAACTCCCTGATGGTGGGGCTTTTTGACAACCCCAAAGACCAGGATATTGCTGAACAGATGGGAGTGGCCAACTATGGCCAGATGACCGCCGGAGGATGGATGTACATCGGTCCCCAGGGCATTGTTCACGGCACCTTCAATACCCTGTTGAATGCAGCCCGACAAAAACTCAATATTGCTGATGATGCTGACCTGGCGGGTATTCTTTTTGTCTCCTCCGGCCTTGGCGGCATGAGCGGCGCACAGCCCAAAGCGGTGGAAATTGCCGGCGGGGTGGGGATCATCGCCGAGGTGGATGCTTCCCGAATTAAAACCCGTCACGACCAGGGGTGGGTGACAGAGGTCACCGACGATCTGGCAGAGACTTTCCGATTGGCCAAGGAAGCTCAGAAGGCAAAGAAAGCGGTTTCCATTGCCTATCATGGCAATATCGTGGACTTACTGGCTTATGCAGTGGAAAACCAGATTCACATTGATCTGTTGTCGGACCAGACTTCCTGCCATGCCGTCTATGACGGCGGCTATTGTCCCCGGGGAATGACTTTTGAAGAACGAACCCGTATGTTGAAAACTGACCGTCAGGCATTTGTTAGCAAGGTGGATGAAACCCTGCGTATCCATTTTGAAATGATCAAGGCACTGGTAAATCAGGGCACTTATTTCTTTGACTACGGCAACGCCTTCCTGAAATCGGTCTATGATGCCGGCGTGAAAGAAGTGTCCAAGAACGGTATTGATGACAAAGACGGCTTTATCTTTCCCTCCTATGTGGAAGATATCATGGGGCCTGAGCTCTTTGATTTTGGCTATGGTCCTTTCCGGTGGGTATGCCTCAGTGGTGATCCCGAAGATCTCCGAAAAACCGACGCGGCAGCCATGGCCTGCATCGACCCCGACCGCCGTGGCCAGGACCGTGACAACTATGTGTGGATCCGCGACGCGGAGAAGAATCAGATGGTGGTGGGCAGCCAGGCTCGCATTCTCTACCAGGATGCTTACGGTCGTCTGAAAATTGCCCTGAAGTTCAATGAAATGGTGCGCCGGGGAGAAGTTGGACCCATCATGCTGGGCCGTGATCACCATGATGTCAGCGGTACCGACTCACCTTTCCGCGAAACCTCCAACATTAAAGACGGCAGTAATGTGATGGCTGATATGGCTACTCAGTGCTTCGCCGGAAACGCTGCCCGGGGAATGAGCCTGGTGGCCCTTCACAATGGCGGGGGTGTGGGGATTGGCAAGTCCATCAACGGCGGATTTGGTATGGTGCTGGACGGCAGCCGGCGGGCAGATGAAATTCTTGAATCCGCCATGCTTTGGGACGTGATGGGCGGCGTGGCCCGTCGTGCCTGGGCCCGCAACGAAAATGCCATCACTACCAGCATGGAGTATAACCAGCTGAACCAGGGCCGTGATCACATTACCCTGCCTTATCCGGCTGATGAGGAGAAAATTAAGGCATTGGTGGCTCAAAAGCTGGGTGGTTGATAAAAGGGACCCCCATCAGTATCAATGGGTGCCTGTTGGATAGATTCCGATAAAAAGTGTGCCAAAAATGTGAAACCGGAAAGGACAGATCACCATGAAGCAAATTGTACAGTGCATTCCCAATTTCAGCGAAGGCCGGGATTTGGATAAAATCGAAAAAATTGTGTCACCTTTTCGTGGAAAAGAAGGTGTTAAACTGCTGGATTACAGCCGGGATGAAGATCACAACCGGATGGTGGTCACAGTGGTGGGAGAACCGGAACCGTTGAAAAAAGCTGTGTTGGAAGCCGTGGGAGTGGCCATCGACCTCATTGACATGAACCGCCATGAAGGTCAGCATCCCCGCATGGGTGCCGTGGATGTGATTCCCTTTGTACCCATTCGCAATGTGACCATGGAAGAAGCGGTGGCCATGGCGAAGGATGTGGCTGCTGCAGCCTGGGAAACCTACGGGCTGCCCATTTTCCTCTATGAAAAAGCAGCCACAGCGCCCCACCGGGAAAATCTGGCGGCGGTGCGAAAAGGCCAGTTTGAGGGGATGGCAGAGAAACTTCAGGACCCCCAGTGGCAGCCAGATTTCGGTGCCCAGCTTCATCCCACCGCCGGGATCACCGCCGTGGGGGCGCGGATGCCTCTGGTGGCTTTCAATGTGAACTTGGACTCCAACAACCTGGAATTTGCCAACCAGATCGCTAAAAATGTACGTCACCTCAGCGGAGGCCTGCGCTACTGCAAGGGGATTGGCATTGAACTCAAGGACCGGGGGATTGTGCAGGTATCCATGAACATGACAGACTACAGCAAAACAGCCCTTTACCGGGTGTTTGAACTGATCCGCATAGAGGCCCGGCGCTACGGCGTGAATATTGTGGGCAGCGAAATCATTGGGCTGGTACCCATGGAAGCTCTCATTGATACAGCGGTGTATTATCTGGGAGTTGAAAACTTCAGCATGGATCAGGTGCTGGAAAAGCGAATTATGGAATAACCAACGGTTGTCGGGGCAAGTGGTGCCCTGTATGAAGGGCAGAAGAGGAGGTTGACATGAAATCTGGCAATCTGATTATTATAAATGCAGCCCAGCTGGTGACCTGCAGTGGCAGCACAGCTAAAAAAGGGGCGGCCATGAAAGAACTGGGCATCATTGAAAATGGTGCACTGGTGATTGAAGACGGTATCATCACCCGGGTGGGCTCCACAGAAACCGTGATGGCCGACATTGACAAAAGTCTCTATGAAGTGGTGGATGCTGCCGGAAAAGCCGTTCTTCCAGGTTTTGTGGATTCCCATACCCACTTTGTATTTGGCGGCTACCGGGCTGAAGAATTTTCCTGGCGGCTTCGGGGTGATGATTACATGGATATCATGAACCGGGGAGGCGGGATTCTCTCAACGGTGCAGGCCACCCGTGAAGCAACGCCGGAGGAACTGTATACCAGTGGCTACCAACGCCTCACTGACATGCTGGCCAATGGGGTGACCACTGTTGAGGGAAAAAGCGGCTATGGGCTTGATACAGCCACTGAACTGAAGCAACTGGAAGTGATGCAGGCCATTGACAGCCATCATCCGGTGGATGTGGTGCCCACCTATATGGGTGCCCATGCAGTGCCGCCGGAGTACAAAGACCGGGGCGGTGCCATGATTGAAGCCATCATCCAACAGGCGCTGCCTCTTGTGAAAGAGCGAAATCTGGCAGTGTTCTGCGATATTTTTACTGAGAAGAACGTGTTTTCCATCGAAGAATCCCGCCGGCTGATGACGGCCGCACAGGAGATGGGGTTTAAGCTGAAGATGCATGCCGATGAAATTGTTCCCCTGGGAGGGGCAGAACTGGCGGCAGAAGTGGGGGCCGTATCAGCGGATCACCTGCTGCAGGCGTCTGACGAAGGTATCCGTCGAATGGCTCAGGAAAACGTGGTGGCCACGTTGCTCCCTGGTACTGCTTTCAGCCTCCGGGAGAAATATGCCCGGGCCAGGGACATGATGGAAGCCGGATGCGCCGTTGCACTGGCATCTGATTTCAATCCCGGCAGTTGTCACACTGAATCCATTCCCCTGATCATTGCACTGGCCACCCTTTACATGGGCATGACACCGGAAGAGACCATCACCGCCCTCACCATCAACGGCGCCGCGGCATTGGATATGGCTGACACCATCGGCAGTCTGGATGTGGGGAAAAAGGGCGATGTGATTATCCTGAAAGACCCTTCCTACCACTTCCTGTCCTATCACATTGGTGTCAATGTGGTGGAACGGGTGATCAAAAAAGGCCGTCTTGTCATGGACAACCGACACCAACTGCTTAACCAATAAAACAACGAGCCAAAAAGCACCCTCTTCCAGGGTGCTGAGGATGAAGACAAAGGGCTTTGGCCCGGCCAGTTGATTCCAATCTTGTGTGTTTTTAGTCGAAAGTCTCGAAAACAGCGCCTGAACTCGCTGCGCTCAAACAGCAGGCGCTAGCGGTTTTCTCCCCTTTTCGAAAAAACACTGACAAGATTTTCAAGGCTGTCCTTTACCAAATCCCTTGTCTTCATCTTATTTTGTCTTCAGTCTGAACACCCACTTGCAGGGTGCTTTTTAGTATGAAAATTGATTTGGAGACGGCTGGTGGTTGATTTCAAAGCCACCTTTACGAAGAAAAGGGGCCGCTGCAGCAGTCGTCTGCCGGAGCTTCAGGTAATCCTTGAGAGGGCGAAGCGGGAACCGCTGAAGGAGTTATGGTAGACAGGTCATCCACCACCTGAATACTGCTGCGAATCATCCCCATCCAGCAAGAGTAGGCAATGGTTCCGGTTTCAGTGGGGGTAAACTCGAAAAGATTCTCACCGGCCACAATGTTATTGCGTACATCAAAGGCAGGAATCACAATGGCGTTATTACATCCGTTGATATGTTGTTGTTCAGCATGAACAATGAAGGTAACAGGAATACCTTTTTGAACCACGATGGGTTCATAATAATAGGGCTCCAGTTCAATACGGACGACCTGGCGGCCATCTTCCAGCATTGCCACATTACTGTAGGAAGGTGCAGTGAAGGATGGGGCAGCAGTTCCTGTCAGGCTGAGGCCGCGGGTAATCATCACAGCTCCCAGGAGCATCACCAGCACCCCGCTGGCGGCCAGCATCCGCCGGTTGAAGCGCTGGCTGACAAAGGTACTCAGAGCTCCCAAAGCAAACAGGAGGGGCGCAGTACCCAGGCTAAAGAAAAACATGCTGGTGGCACCGGCAACAAAGCTTCCTGTTCCAAGGGCGTATAGCTGCATGGTCTGAAGAGGGCCGCAGGGCATGAATCCATTGATAAGGCCAACCACAAAAGGTCCCCTGCCTTCACGGCTGTCGGCCAGGCGTCCGCCCAATCCGGCGGGGAGGCGGGGAATCAAGCGCCGCAGTACTGGGAAAAGACCCAGTAAGTTCAACCCCATGATCATCATGAAAACACCGGCAATGATGACGACGATTCCCTGGGAGCGGAGGGTCATGCTGATCACCGAGCCCAAAGCACCGATAAAACCGCCGATGATGGTATAGGAGACAATCCGGCCGCCATTATAAAGAAGACTGGGGCGCAGCCTGCCAGGCAGGTTGCTCTGATCTCCGGCACCGATACACTGGCTGAGGGCAATGCCACCACACATGGTGACACAGTGAAGAGATGTCAGAAGGCCGATGACAAAAAGAATGCCATAACTCATTTCATCCTGAATTTCGGGCAGAAAAGCCATGCTGTCGGCCTTTTGAATCAGGCGATACGCCAACAGCAGAAACAGAGCCAGCCCAGCCCATTTAACAGCGGCCTTAATGGGGGGCGGCAGTTCCCAGCCAATGGATGCTTTGGCGGGAGAGTAGGCCTTCACCTGTGGTGCGTAACCGGCATTCTCGATGGTTGCCCGAATACTCTTTGGTGTGGCCGGAGATGTGAAACTGACAGATACTGATGCAGTGACAAAATCTGCTTCTGCCTGAACCACGCCAGGATGTTTTAGCAACGAGCGTTGAATGACCTGTTCACAGCCAGTACAGGTCATGCCATCCACATTCAGGGTCAAATGATTGTGATCCATAGATACGAGTCAACTCCTTTTGAGACAGTCTTTATCATTGCTGAAATCAGCAACAATGATTTCATGATTAATCTGACTTGCATGTGCAAATGACAATAAATCGATTGATTTCTATTAATTATACCCCATATGCAGATGGAATCAATACCGGACGTAAAAGTTAATTTTGTCACAGCATAACGACCAACCTATTTGAATCAAAGCTCTCGGTACTCGTGTTATGAATCGCATCAGTTGATTGTCTGGTTTGAATGAAGCTTTTCAAAAGGGGAGGATTGCGATATGGGACAACAAGAGACAGACAAGAATCTTCTTGAAAAAACAAGTCGGATATAAGATATAATATGGTGAGGGCAGGACACATGGTAAGGGCAGCTTGAACATATGAGTACTGGTTGCGCTGCTGCACGCTTACAGTCAACCATAGGAAGTGCATGAAGAAAGGAGAAATCAAATGAATCAGGAACGCTTAAAGAAATATGCAACGCTGATTGTGAAAGCGGGTGTTAACCTTCAGCAGGGGCAGACATTGGTGATTACTGCACCCATTGAGACTGCAGCTTTTGCCCGCATGGTGGCAGAACAGGCCTATGATGCAGGTGCCCGTGAAGTGGTCATGGACTGGAATGACGAGCTTTCGAAGAAAATCAAATATCTGAAGGCGCCGGAAGCTGTCTTTGACGAATACCCAGAATGGAAGCGCATGTTCTATCAAACCTATGCCAGAGAAGGGGCCGCCTTTGTCAGCATTGCGGCAGAAGATCCTGAACTGATGAAAAACGTGGAGCCTCAGCGTATCATGCGCGCCCAGAAAGCTTCCAATACAGCCAACACCGAGTTTCGGGAACGGCTCATGGGCAATGCCAATACATGGAATGTGGTGTCGGTTCCGACGGTGAGCTGGGCGCGCAAGGTTTTTCCAGAAAAGCCGGAAGCGGCTGCGATGGAGGCACTTTGGGAGGCGATCCTAACATCGGTACGGGTGGATGAACCTGATCCGGTGGAAGCCTGGAAGCACCATAAACAACATTTGGAAGCAATGAGTCACTGGCTGAATGAAAAGCAGTTTCATCAGCTGCATTTTTCCAACAGTCTGGGGACTGATCTGACCATCACCCTTCCCGAAGGACATATCTGGACAGGGGGAGCCGAGGTCTCACAGCAGGGAATTGACTTCATTGCCAATATGCCCACAGAAGAAGTTTTCACACTGCCCCACCGACAAGGCGTTGACGGATTGGTCGTCAGTTCCATGCCCTTACAGTACAATGGAAATCTCATTGAAAACTTTTCCATCACATTCCAACAGGGAAAAGTAGTGGATTTTAAGGCAGACAAAGGTTATGAGACATTAAAAGGTCTAATTGAAACCGATGAGGGCTCCCATTACCTGGGAGAAGTGGCGCTGGTGCCGCACCATTCGCCCATTTCCAACACGGGTATTCTCTTTTACAACACCCTTTTTGATGAGAATGCTTCCTGCCATCTGGCCATTGGAAAAGCATATCCTGTCTGCCTGAAAGGCGGAACAGAGATGTCGAAAGAAGAACAACGGGAGGCGGGAATCAATGACTCCTTGGTGCACGAGGACTTTATGATTGGAACTGCTGATCTGGAAATTATGGGGATTACCGCCGAAGGGGAGCGAATTCCGGTTTTTCGGCAGGGCAATTATGCAGCCAGTCTCTGATGCATCGGATTTTGCAGGTGATTCAGAGAATGTGACAGAAAACACCGCCTTACAAGCAGGTTCAACCCGCTTCAGGCGGTGTTTTTTTTGCATGTTTTGCCACTCGTAGCAACTCTGCAACCGGAAGCACATAGTGAATGTCAGAAACCATTACAGCGGTTAACGTGAACTAATTCAAAAAATGGAATGAATTCAGAAGAAAGATTGCTTGAAGCATATACTGATGGGTAAAAAAATGATACAAACAGACGTTAAACTGTTCTGGGAGGGTTGAATCATGAAAATTCGTTACATCAACGGCACACGCATCTACTATGCTTTTCTGGCAGGCGCCAGAGAAGTCACGCAGCAACGCAGGCATTTGAACGAAATCAATGTATTCCCGGTGGCAGACGGTGATACAGGCAGCAACATGGCCTCCACTCTCAACCACATACTCCAGACAGTGAAACCCACCACTTCCATTTATGAAACCCTCCAGTCCATTGCAGATGCTTCGCTGGCAGGTGCCAGGGGAAACTCAGGCATCATACTGGCACAGTTTCTAAGTGGTGTGGCGGCTGAGGTACATCAGCATCAGGTGATGACAGCAGAACGGTTCGGACAGACCCTGGTGAATTCAGTTCCCTATGCGTATGGCTCAATGGCCCAACCGGTGGAAGGAACCATGTTAACGGTGATCAGAGCCTGGGCAGAAGCTTTCCACGAGGCTGGAAAAGCCAGCAATGATTTCGTGGAAATTCTCAATAGTTCATTGGAGAAAGCACGGGATGCTCTCATGAAAACACCGGAAAAGCTGGAAGTGCTTAAAAAAGCCAAGGTGGTTGATTCAGGGGGGCAGGGATTTGTTCATTTTCTGGAAGGAATCGGAAAAATGATTCAGTCGGGCAATTACAAACAGTTTTTAAGTCGACCTGCTGAAATGACAGAAAATGTCATATCTTATGAAGTGCTTTCACCGGAAAAAACGACCTATCGGTACTGCACCGAAGGGATGTTGTCGGGAGAACATATTCCACTGGAAGAAATAAAGGAAATGTTGAAGCAACTGGGTGATTCAGTGATTGTGGCGGGCAATCAGTTCCGTTGTCGGTTCCATTTCCATACCGATTACCCGGAGAATGTTTTTGTAAAACTCATGAAGTATGGTCAGCTGACAGAGCAAAAAGTGGATGACATGGTGCGCCAGCAGGATGCATTGTTTCACCGAAAGGCAGGGGTTGCCCTGGTCACAGATTCCATCGCCGATTTGCCCCGCAGTTTTCAGGATAATTATCAGGTGTTTCAGATTCCGCTGCAGGTAATGGTGGAAGGCTCCCCCTTTCTGGACCAGGTCACCCTGACAACATCCACCTTGTTTCAGGTGCTGGAAGACGTGACAGAATACCCCACCTCGTCTCAGCCAACGGTGAAAAAAGTGCAGGAAACACTGGAATTTTTGCTGCAGCAATATGATGATGTGTTAATGCTGGCCGTCTCGGCGCAAAACAGCGGGACCTGGCAGACATTCCGGCAGGCGGCAGCTGACATGCAGCGCCCGGGAAAAAGAATCCATGTCATTGACACCCGTAAAAATTCCGGGGCTGAAGGGCTGTTGGTTATGATGGCGGCAGAAGCCATTGCGGCAGGCAAATCATTGGAAGAAGTGTCACAACTGGTGGAGAGCCTGATTCCCAAAACTCACATATACGTGTCGGTAGCCACCTTCGAATACATGGTGAGGGGTGGGCGGGTGAGCCCCATGAAGGGCAGGCTTGCCAGGTGGATGAACCTGAAACCAATTGTATCTCTGGATGAAGCCGGAAAAGGTGTTGCCTTTGGAAAGGCATTCAGTCGGGCAGCCAATACCCGTAAAATAATGGAAATCGTGAAAGGACACCACGCGGAAAGCCTGGTGGAACGGTATTGTGTGGTGCATGCCGAGGCTCCTGAAAAAGCGGAGGAGTATGCAGAAAAACTCACGCAGATCCTGGGAATGCCACCGGCATATATAACAGAAATATCCCCCATTGTTGCCCTGAATGCCGGCCAGGGAGCAGTGGCAGTGGCACTGGTTCAAAAATAAGGGATGAGGTGACGGCATGACAACCTTGCTGATGCAGTCGGTGGTGGTCATTTTGATTTACTTTTTGGCTCTCTTTTTCATCGCAACGATGATTCGAAATAATTCCATTGTAGACATGGCCTGGGGTCCCGGGTTTGTTATCGTGACTGGTTTTGCCTATGTGAATGCCGGTTTTTTCACCCTGCGGGCAACGGTGGCCATGATACTGGTGGCCATCTGGGGAATACGCCTGGCAACACATATCATGAAGCGCAACTGGGGAAAGCCGGAAGACTTTCGATACGCCGCCTGGCGTGAAGAGTGGGGCAAGTGGGTGGTTCCCAGAGCCTTTTTTCAGGTGTTTATGTTGCAAGGTTTTTTTATGCTGGTGGTGGTCTCGCCGGTATTGTTGATTCAGTCAGTGCCCCAACCTGGTTTCGGCTGGTTCGAAGCAGTAGGGCTGGCAGTTTGGCTGGTTGGTTTTTTCTTTGAAGCAGTGGGTGACCGTCAGTTGCGGGATTTTAAGGCAGATCCTGCCAATAAAGGCAAAATAATCGAGTCGGGGCTCTGGCGTTATACCCGACATCCCAACTATTTTGGAGAAGCTGCCATGTGGTGGGGGCTGTGGCTGATAGCGGTGCCTGTTCCTTTTGGCTGGATGGGGATCATCGGACCTGCGACCATCACATGGCTGCTGGTGTTTGTTTCAGGTGTTCCCATGTTGGAAAAGAAATACAGGGGTCGGCCGGATTTTGAAGCTTATGCAGCCCGTACCAGTGCTTTTTTTCCATGGTTTCCCCGAAAGTCTCACTGAATCGTGTGTAAAATACGGACGCGATCGGTATTGTTCTGTGACGGGCGGGATTATGTTATAATGGGGCAAAGAAAACTTGTCGACAATGGAACAAAAGCCGACGGGAGGGAAGTCCGTGAAAAAACAGCTCCTTGTGGTGGATGATGAACCGAATATCATTGAACTGATCCGCATGAATCTGGGCAAGAGTGGTTTTGAAATTTTGCCTGCCTACACCGGCGAAGAGGCGGTGCTAATGGCCGGAAAAGAACTACCTGACCTGATTCTGCTGGATATCATGCTGCCGGACATTGATGGTTTGGAGGTGCTGCGTCAATTGCGAACAGATGCCGTTACCGCCGGTATTCCCATCATCATGCTGACAGCTCGAAGTGAGGAAACAGATAAAGTCATTGGCCTGGGTATGGGAGCAGATGATTATGTCACAAAACCATTTGGTATGCGAGAGCTGGAAGCACGGGTACGAAATGCCCTGCGCCGAAGCCAGAGCCCCTGGCCGCCATTGACAGCTCCGATCAGACAGCTGCAAATTGATAACCTGATGATAGATCCCGACAGGCATCAGGTGACATATCAGGGAGAAGTCGTTGACCTGACACCCAGCGAGTTCGCCATTTTGCTGAGACTGGCAGAAAAACCACGGCAGGTGCATTCTCGCCAAGATCTGATGAATGCACTCCCGGGAGACCCTCGCAGTCAAGATGTCAGAATAGTGGATGTGCACGTTCGAAACATCAGAAAGAAGCTGGGTGAAACCAATGATAATTCCCGTTATATTGAAACCATTCGAGGGACGGGATATCGGATCGGTCAGGTACCTTCATGAAACGAAAAATAGTAACAAGTTATATTCTCATTTTGCTGGTTGGAACGCTCACAACCGGTATTTTTTCGTTCAGCTTCCTTCGAAACAGCTACTTTGCCAACATGGAGGAAAAACTGCTCAGTTATGGACAGCTGATTACAGACAGCCTGCTCATGGAAGAAGAGAGTGGTGATCTTCGTAACTTTTTCTGGTTGACACAAAAATTTGCCCAGCGGACACGTGTCCGGGTCACCTTGCTGGATGAAAGCGGAAAGGTGCTGGCCGACTCGGCTGACAACAGTATCATTTTCATCAATCAACAGATGCAGCCTGAAGTACAGCTGGCCATGCGGGGCGAAATCAGGAGTATCCAGCGAACGGATGACACCACCGGTGTGAACAGCATGTTTTTGGCGCTTCCCCCTGTTCATCTGCAGGGCCAGCAAATGATTATTCGACTGTCGGATCCCATTGAAGACTATATGCAGGAAAACCTGGTGTTCATGAAATACGTTTTCATGTCCATCCTGCTGGGGCTGATCATCGCCATGATCGTTGGGCTTTGGAATGTGGGAAAAATTACGGGACCCATCCATGTGCTCAGTGAAGCCGCAAGTCAGCTGGCATCTGCCAAGTTCTCGACGCGCATCCACATACGAACCCGTGATGAACTGGAAGAGTTGGCAGGCACGTTTAATCATATGGCAGAACGTCTGGAAACAATGATTTCGCAAATTCAGGCGAAAAACATTCAACTGGATGCCATGCTTTCGGGAATGACAGATGGTGTTATGGCGGTTGATGCATCTGGTAGTCTGCTGATGATGAACCGGGAGCTACAGCGCTTGCTGCCGTCAAAAATGAACCTTACGATAGGCAGCCACTATCAGGAAACGCTTGGCGAACTTCCTGAGCTGGCGCATCTAATTGATGAAACCATTGTTCATCAACAGGCGCTGGAAGAAGAAGTTCAGTTCGAACAACAGCACCAGCCAAGAGTACTGCGCATTAAATCCTCACTGATGCGGGATCCGGGACGGAATCAGCAAATCATCGGTGTCTTTCTTCTGGTACAGGATATGACTGAAATCAGGAAACTGGAAAACCTTCGCAATGATTTTGTTGCCAATGTGACCCATGAACTGCGGACGCCGTTAACACTTATCAGTGGTTTTGTCGAAACCCTGCAACAGGACCATGAGCTGGACGAAGATGAACAAAAAACGGCACTGTCCATCATCGAACTGGAGACAGAGCGGTTAAAGAGACTCATTAATGACGTGCTTACACTATCGGAAATTGAAAACATGCAAGCGGGTGGTGAGACTAAAAAATTCAACGCCCTGCTGGAAATTCGAGAGGTAATGGAATGGTTGAACCCACTGGCTCAGGAAAAATCAATAGCGGTAACACTGGAACCGCACGAGGAGGCTGTTTTAATTGAGGCTAACCCGGGCTGGTTTCGCCAAATGCTGGCAAATCTTCTGGAGAATGCCATCAAGTATACACCTGAGTCAGGCTGGGTAACCCTGAAGGTTCAGGTGGCAGATCATGTGTTACACGTCATGATCCAGGACAATGGCATTGGTGTTCCGGATGAAGAAAAAGAACTGATATTTCAGCGATTCTACAGGGCAAACCGAAACAGAAGCCGTGAGGTGGGAGGAACCGGACTGGGGCTAACCATCGTGCAGCACATTGTCAGCGAAATGAAGGGAACCATTAAGGTTTCAACACCAGAAAGTGGTGGCAGTCTCTTTTGCGTATGTCTGCCGGGCGTTGTTAATTCTCAGAGCCTGAATGAATCATCGTGATGACTGAATCGCTGCAAAACGATTTGAGGTTGAAAACAAAGGGCGTTGGTCAGGGCAGCTGATTCCAATTCTGACAAGATTTTCAAGGCTGATCTTCACCAAATCCTTTGGCTTCATCATATTTTGTCTTAAGTCCGGAATCGCCGCAAGGCGATTTTTCTTTTCAAATAAGACTTGCCAAAAAGAAAGGCTCATGGTAACATTAACACAATCTTAATAAAATCTTAATAATATAAGCAAAAAGTAAATTATTTATTAAGAATACGTTGCCATGGCCTTCTGATGTGTCATTTCTGCCCTTCATCTGGCAGAATTACCCAACAGGAAGGAAAATGATCATGAAACAGAAAATGAAAAAAAAGATGCTTATTTCGGGAAGCATATGCTTGTTGCTGTTGCTGATACTCTTCAGCACACCCACACAGGAGTTTCTTCAGAGTCTTCAGGGAAAGCGTTATCCTGAGCGCCCCATCGAGCTGATTGTCAGTTTTAAAGAGGGTGGCGGTACAGATATCGGTGCCCGTCTTCTGGCTGGCTACCTCTCAAAAGAGTTGGGACAGCCGGTACAGATCCGTAACATCGACGGAAATGACGGTGAAATAGGTTTTGAGCGATTGGCAAAAGCAAATCCAGATGGGTACACCATTGGGTTTATCAATCTACCCACATTTATCAGTCTGCCCATTCAGCGGCAAACGAGCTACCAGGTGAATGACGTTCGGCCGGTTGCCAATTATGTGATGGATCCGGCGGTATTGGTGGTACGCAGTGACAGTGACTGGGCAACTTTTCAGGATTGGGTGGCCGCCTGCATGAGTGAGCCATACAAAATGACGGTTTCCAATAACGGAGTGGCGGCTTCCAACCACATCGCTGCTGCCTATCTGGCACACAAGGCCTTCATCGAGCTGACACATGTCCCGTTTGGCGGAACAGCGGATATGTTAAAAGCACTGGAGGAAGGAATTGTAGATGCATCTGTGGCAAAAGTCAGTGAGGTGGCCCTGGGTGTGAGGCAAAAAGAACTGCGGGTATTGGCAAGTTTCACTGAAGAGCGTCTGGATTTTCTTCCCGAAACTCCCACATTGAGGGAAATGGGATACGATATCGTTTTTGGTTCAGCCCGGGCACTGGCTGTACCCAGAGGAACACCTGAAGAAATCGTCTTGCGAATCAGTGAAGCCTTCCGGTTGACTTTTGATGATTCTGAGCATCTTGAAGCAGCTCAAGCTGTACAGCTGCCGCTTCTCTACATGGATGAAGAAGGGACTGTCAACTATATGGAAGAACAGGAACGGTACCTGAAAACCATTATGCCTCAAATTGGCATGTAATCATCTTCAACAGCTCTGTGATCTGCTCTGGCAGTCATACATAGAGGTATTTAATGAAAATGAAGTGATACAAAAGGAGGAGGAAATGGACATGAGAAAGGCATTTATTTGGGTACTGATGATCTTCATGGTGATTTCACTGGCAGCTTGTGGGTCAAATCAGGAACCGGCAGCAGGATCAGCAGGTGAAACAGGTGAGTCGGAAGGATCGGCACTGGATGGATATCCGTCAAAACCGGTTGAAGTGATTGTGGCTTACGCAGCCGGCGGGGGAACAGATGTCGGTGCCAGATTGTTGCTTTCTGAAGCAGAAAAGATCCTGGGTCAGCCGATGGTTGTGCTGAACATTGAAGGTGCAGGCGGTGAAATTGGATTTACAGAGCTGGCAAAAGCCGATCCAGATGGCTATACCATCGGATTTATCAACCTGCCCACCTTTGTCAGTCTGCCCATGGACAGAGAGACTCAGTATGCGGTTGAAGATGTGCGCCCCATTGTGAATCATGTGTTTGATCCTGGCGTGCTGGTGGTTCGTGGTGACAGCCCCTGGGAAACATTTGAACAGTTTGTTGATTATGTGAAGGAAAACCCTGGAACCGTTGCGATTTCAAACAATGGAGCAGGGGCATCCAATCATATCGGAGCGGCTCATTTAGAGTATGAAGCAGGCATTGAAGTGATTCATGCTCCTTTTGACGGCACTACCAACATGCTGGCCGCACTTCGTGGCAGTCATGTGGATGCAACTGTCGCCAAAATCAGCGAAGTGGCAGATCTGGTGAATGCCGGTGAACTTAGATTGCTTGCCAGCTATACAGCCAGACGAATCGAAGAATTCCCTGAAGTTCCCACATTGGGTGAGTTTGGATACGAAATTTTGTTTGGATCAGCCCGTGCACTGGTGGCTCCGGCAGGTGTACCCGATGAAATCATCGATCACCTGGCAGATGTCTTCCATCAGGCAATCGTGAGTGATGAACATATGGCAAAAGCCCGTGAAGCCAATCTTCCCATCATGTATATGGGTCCGGATGAACTGAGATATTATATGGTGAACGAAGCTATTTATCTGGAAGAAATCAAACCGCTCATAGGGATGTAACAGAAGCATCGAATGCATACTGGAAAATGGGGATGGAAGCAGTTACCATCCCCGTTTTTCGAAAGGAGTGGAGTGGATGAAAACCTTGGATCAAAAGCTGGGCTGGATCATGGTGATCTTATGTGGTGTCTTTTTTTACCTGACCAGTGGATTATCTGCTGAGGCGGCCCTTTATCCCCGCTTTGTTCTGGCGATCATGGTCTTATTAACTCTTTTTTTCATCGTAAAAGCCTATCGAACACCGGGAGAGTCGACAAAACTGTTCCCCAAGCTTGAAAAAAAGCAATTTATCGCTGTACTTTGTGGAAGCATTCTGTACGTCTACCTCCTTCAAATCATCGGATACTTTTCGGCCACGTTCCTGTATTTTGCCGGGATCATGTGGACGCTGAAAGTTGACAAACCCCGATTGTTTCTGGTGAGTATCGGGTTTTGTCTGTTCATTTTTATTCTGTTCCAGCACCTGTTGGGTGTTCGTTTGCCCAAAGGATTGATTTTGTAAAGGGAGGTGAAGCACTATGAACAGTGATGTGTTATACGGTCTGATTAATGCCATGAACTGGATGAATTTGCTGGCTGCGTTTTTAAGTGTATCGGCTGGTGTTCTGGTGGGTGCGCTGCCCGGATTATCTGCAGCAATGGGTGTTGCCCTGTTGATTCCCGTCACATTTGGAATGCCGGCAGATACTGCGCTCATTGCTCTGGCAGGTGTGTATTGCGGTGCAATTTACGGAGGCTCCATTTCGGCCATTCTCCTGCATACGCCAGGAACTTCATCAGCAGCGGCAACAGCCATTGACGGATATCAAATGACTCTGAAGGGGCAGGCCGGCAAAGCCCTTGGAACTGCCACAATAGCTTCTTTTATTGGCGGTATTCTCAGTACCATTGCGCTATATGTGCTGTCACCGCCTCTGGCCAGTCTCGCATTGCGATTTGGCCCTGCTGAATACTTCTGGCTCTCCATCTTTGGTCTCACCATTATAGCCGGTGTCAGCTCCAAATCCATCTTAAAGGGACTGCTGTCAGGAGCCATTGGCCTGGCAGTTTCAACCATCGGTATGGATCCGGTTTTAGGGGTTCCCCGCTTCACTTTTGGCGTACGGTATCTGTTGGATGGTGTTCCCTTTACCTCCGCACTCATCGGGCTCTTTTCCATGTCACAGGTGCTGGTGATGGCAGAAAGCAAACTGAAAGTGAAAGAGAAAGCACATGAAATGACAGACCGGGTGATGCTGAGTATGGCAGAAATCAAGCGTATTCTTCCCACCTGTCTGAGGTCCACCGTGATTGGAACAGTAACAGGAATTCTTCCCGGAGCGGGAGGTACCATTGCTGCATATATGGGCTATAATGAGGCCCGGCGTTTTTCCAAGAATAAAGAAGAATTTGGTCATGGCAGCATTGAAGGAATTGCCGGGGCTGAGGCCGCCAATAACGCCGTGACAGGTGGATCATTAATTCCCACACTGACATTGGGGATTCCCGGGAACAGTGTTACGGCCATTCTTCTGGGGGGGTTGATTATTCAGGGAATGCGTTCAGGGCCAGAGCTTTTCACCTCCCATGCCCGTATTACCTATACTTTTTTCGCCGGTTTCATGGTGGTAAACGTCTTTATGTTGCTGGTAGGCCTTTTTGCAGGCAAATATTTTGCGAAAGTGGCTTCGGTTTATGACGGGATTCTCATTCCCATCATCTTTGGCCTCAGTGTTATTGGATCTTATTCCATTTACAACCGCCTCTTTGATGTATGGGTGATGCTGATTTTTGGAATTGTTGGGTATTTTATAAAGAAGTTTGATTTAAACGCTGCAGCCATTGTGCTGGCACTTATTTTAGGACCCATTGGCGAAGCCGGCTTGCGGCGGGCATTAATACTCAGCCGTGGCAGCTACGAAATTTTCTTTCGAAGTACTGTCAGCCTGGTGCTGATTGGAATGAGCCTGCTTTCTCTCTTCTCACCCCTGTTGATGGAATGGCTGAGCCGGAGTCGGGCTTCAAAACCGAAAGAATCCAGTTAACAGCGTAGCGTAACATCACACTAAGATTTGAAAAGTTTGGAAGACTGGGAGGTGAAATCATGGTGTCGACAGCCACATCGGTGGAAATATTGATGCGCTTAATACTTTCGGCTGTGATCGGTGGTTTAATTGGAATGGAGAGAGAGGCAAATAACAGACCTGCCGGGTTGCGTACCCATGTGTTGGTCACTCTCGGATCATCGCTGATCATGTTGCTTTCCATGTACGGATTTGATGGGTTGGGAGCCGGCGGAAAAGGCGGAGACCCAGCCAGGTTGGCAGCCCAGGTGGTCAGTGGTATCGGTTTTTTGGGAGCCGGAACCATTCTGCGCACCGAAAACAAAGTCAGTGGGCTGACAACTGCCGCCAGTCTCTGGGTCTGCGGCGGTATTGGCCTGGCTATTGGGGGCGGCTATTACCTGGGAGGTCTGGCGACAGCTGCGATTGTGTTATTCACACTCAGGAGTCTCGGGTTTGTTGAAAAGAAATTTTTTAAGAAAAAGTATCGCGTATTGATTATTCAGTTCATGGAACGTCCGGGCTTGATTGGAGATGTGGGGCATGTGCTGGGAAATAACAGCGTGCTGATCAAAGATATTCGCATTGTTCGGGAAGATGATCAGGATGATGAGGATGAACTGACAGAATCATCGCTGTCGGAAGTGTATTTCACCGTCAAACTTCCTGGAAAATTCACCAGCAAGCGTTTTTTTGATGATCTGCTGGGCATTTCGGGAGTCGTTTTTGCCCGATGGGAGGATGGGAAAAAACGGTATCCACATAACCGAAAGCCTCAGGATCATGATGAAGCATGAGAAAAACATAAGTGAAATCTGCATAAATAAGGCAACTGTCTGAACCACTTGCTTCAATACTCTCCTTTGAACAGCGCTTGAAATAATCAATATTTCAAGACTGGAAAAGGAGAGTTTTTTGTGCGAAGGGGAGAGATTGGTCATCGAAAGCTGTTGATAACTATTGAAAAAAAGCAAGCGCAGCAGGGTGACTCAAAAAAGAAATAAGTGGGTGTATCAGTAAAGGCAAACAAATAAGTGATAAATGTCCTAAATCATAGTGACAAAATCTGAAAAATGGGAATATAATAGAATGAGAGATAGTTCAGGAAAAATGTCAGGAATGCCCACAAGGAAAGGAGGCATCATGATGAGAGTTCGATTAGTTGTTGCACTGGCAATATTCATACTTGCAGCTTCCATGGCTTTTGCACCGGTGGTTGCTGAGAGTGACGGTGTTCAGATCAAGGATCCGGCACTGGAGGCTTTTATTCGAAGGGAAATAGATAAACCAGAGGGGGTTATACAGTCTGCAGATGTTGAAGGTATCCGAACCATTGACACCACCACATGAATGCACTGTCGTTACCAGGTGGTAACCCTGGAAGGAATCGAGGCGCTTCATAACCTTCGACGGCTGGCTCTCTGCAGCGGAATCGACAGCTTGGTTCCGGTTGCAAAATTATTACAACTGGAGGAACTGGTGATTCAGGATACGGCCATTAGTGACCTGACTCCACTGGCTGGACTTCGCAATCTGAAGCGGCTTGAAATCAGAGGAAGCCAGGTGTCGGATCTGTCGCCGCTTTCAGACCTGGTCAGACTGGAAACCCTGGTGATTGCCAACAGCCAGGTGAAAGACCTGACTCCGCTGAAAAACCTGACGAGACTGAAAAGGCTGTTCCTTTATCAAAATAAAATTGAGAGCATTCAGCCACTGGCGGGCCTTCAGCAACTAACGATTTTAAATCTGAGTGATAATCTAATTGCTGATGTGCTGCCCCTGGCCAATCAGCAGGAGCTGATGAACTTGTATCTGGCGCGAAATCAGGTGGAAGACCTGCGCCCGTTGACATCAATACCCAAACTGATGGGACTCGATTTACGGTGTAATCCGGCGGCTGAAAATGGTCAGTTGCAGTTGCTTGAAAATTTGCAATGGCTGGATGTGCGATGTACCAACATTATCAACCCTGAGGTGTCGGAGGACTGTCAGACACGCTGCGGTCAAGCGGATGAGATTTGCCTGTATGTCAATGGATCGTGCCTTGAGGTGGATCAGCCTCCCATCGTTGAAGCAGGATGCACATTGCTGCCCATCTCTCCTGTGGCGAAAGCCATGGGCGCTGAAATTCGATGGAACAGCTCTGAAAAGGCGGCTGAAATGATCTATCGCGGGCAGGCATTAACCATTCCCATCAATGCCGACTATGCCAGGCTAAATGGCCGGCAAATTGATATATTTTATCCTACACAGTTGCGGAATGGTCGCACCATGATCCATTCCCGTCTGCTTATTGACGCATTTGGCGTTCGAATTCACTTTGATGCAGAAAACCGAATCGTGACCATTGATTCACAGTAAAACACACAAAAAAAGAGGGCGAAATGCCCTCTTTTTTCAACAGCACACTATTCTTTCATTTTGACATAAACGCTGCTGGGACCAACCGCGTCAAGGCGCTTCAGCTCATATTGTGCCGGGAACGCTTCAATCAGTTGAGAGAGCTGGCGGTATCCATAAGTGCGTGGATCAAAGCCCGGGTCAAGCTGCAGCAGTGCTTTTCCAAGAGATCCCAAATGAGTCCAACCATCCTCCTGAACCACCATTTCAAAGGCTTCTTTCAGCAATCCAAGTACAATGGCTTCCTTGGTCTTTTCTTTCTTTTTGCCTGGCACGCTTTTCGCTGTCGGTTTTGGCTCTTTGGGAGCAATGTTTTCGGTGTAGATAAACACATCACATGCATTGACAAAGGCTTTGGAGGTCTTTTGCTCGCCAATTCCCATCACAAAAGTGCCATTCTCACGAATACGTGTTGCCAGCCGGGTGTAATCACTGTCACTGGAAACGATGCAAAAACCATCCACCAGTTCACCATGAAGAATATCCATGGCATCGATGATCAGAGCGCTGTCGGTGGCATTTTTTCCGACGGTATACCGAAATTGTTGAATGGGCTGGATGGCATAATTATTCAGTGTGTCTTTCCAGCTTTTCATGTTGGGTGTTGTCCAGTCACCGTAAATGCGTTTAATGGTGACAGATCCGTATTTGCCGGTTTCTGACAGCATCTTGGTAATGAGGGAAGGCTGAGCGTTGTCACCATCAATCAGTAATGCCATCTTATGCTCTTTCTGACCATTGTCTTTTTTTATCACAGCTGACGGGCTCCTTTCGTGCTGTTGCTGGTCCGGTTTATCAAATGCTGATAAAGACTCCGGTTCTTATGAAACCACTTTATGCTGTATTCGACAAAAAGTCAAAAAGTCCTGCTGATTTATTTGAACTTTATCAGATTTTTGTGAGAGATATTTAGCGGGGCTTGCGTTGCTCCAACAGCCGTTTCACTTCTTCAATGGCGCTGACGGCATCGGAGGCATAACCATCAGCGCCGATGGATTTCCATAAATGAGGAGCATTGGTGAAAGCCTGTCCTCCCACCAACACCTTAATATGATCATATGATTCAAGTTCCCGCAGACTGTGAATGAAAAAACGTGCTTCGTTAACATGGGAAAGAAGTGAAGCAGAGATGGCAACCACCTTTACCGGGTATTGGTTGAGGACAAACTGCAGGCTGCTGAAGGGGAGCTGGCTGCCAAGATACATGACGGTATAGCCGGTTTCTTCCAGAGCACTGCTAACCATGCGCAGGCCAAGGGTGTGGCGCTCGTCTCCTGCCGCCAGTGCGACAATCAGGGGTCCGGTACTGACGGACGAAGGTTTCTTGCGTAAAAGGGAAATAAACCGTTCGGTTTCTGCAGTGATAAAATGTTCCTGGGCAATGTCCAGCTTTCCTTTTTGCCATTGAACACCAGCTTCGTAAAGGGCAGGTTTGATTATTTGATCATGAATAATTTCAAGAGAAATGCCCATTTTGGAAGCCAGGCTCAACACGCGCCACGCCTCCCTTATATCTGTTCTGATGAGGGCTTCCAGATAACGAGAACTCCAAGCTTCATCCGGTTGTTGAGGAGGATGTGTTACAGCACCTGACAAGAAAGGAGAAGCGTCTTCGGTTCTCCCCAGCAGATAATCCAGGCTTACCTGGAAATGATCAGCCAACTGCAACAGGATGGTATCGTTCGGAAACCGACTGTTGTTTTCATAGTTGGCAATGGTGGTTTGTGATAATCCCAGAAGAGAAGCCAACTCCTGCTGGCTTTTTTTCTGTCCTTTACGCAGACCGCGCAGTCGGTCTCCAAAGTTTTGTGCCATGATTTCAACTTCCTTTCCTGGGGAAGGTTTCAAGGTAACGGGCGTGGACCACCAGACGCGCATCATCATACTCGTAGGTACAGGTGGAAAGAGTCAACAATGCGTCTTCTCCAGTGATGGAATGCGCAAAGGGATGCTTGGATTTTTCCTGCAACACACTGTTGAATGCTTCAAAAGCTAGTTCGTCTTCAAAATGGGTTTCAATATAATAAAAATCAGTGGTGGTGACATAGACGGAAAAAATTTCAAACCGATGTGTTTCATGAAGATCAGTGATATGAATAACTGGATGCTCCTGTAAAAAAAGTGGATCTTTATAAGAGATTAATGGCTGGAACATGGAGCCGTCCCTCATGTGGTGTCCGTAAAGAATGGTGTGAGTCGCCGGCCGTGTCAGGGAACTGACATCATTGCGGTAATCCATGAAGATGGCTCCTGCCCGGTTTTTTTCAGCCTGCCAGTCATGATCCAGATAAAACACATTGTCGTGAGCCTGAACGATGGGATAATCCACTGTGGTCTCGGGAATCTGAATCCAGCCGATAACCTGTGGGTTCACAGATTGAAGGTTAGCAATTTCAGGAAGTATCACAGGCGCAGTTTTAGGGGCATCAGATGGATCAGTCAGAACCGTAGATGCTTCTTTTAGTATATCTTCATTATTACCTTGGGTGCGATGAAAGCGCTGTTGAGCCTCTAAAATAGAAGTCTGCTGTTTTAGGGTTTCCAGCCATCTAAGACCGAGAGCTATGATGGCCACGATGAGAAAAAAGATGGATATGATGCGAATCACTTTTTTCATGAGAAACACCTCAATATATTTTGGCAATTTACGCCATTCATGAATCAGTATGGGTGGATAATAAGCCGTTCGACGGGAACGGCTACTTACCAGTTTGATACCCTTTCTAATTAAATTATAACATTTCGAAATAATAATTTCAAATAAATATAATAAAAATTTCATAACGTGTTTAAGATTAGCGGTGGAGGGTAAAATGTGAATAGTTAAAGAGATCATCTGAGAACAACAACTGACCGGATGAAATTGTTGAAGAAACCATCAAGAAGAAGTAGGAGGGAATACAATGAGAAGTCAAAGAGTGTTGGTTATGTTACTGGTTTTGAGCTTAGTGTTCTTTGGAATCAGCAGCCAGGTATTTGCAGAGGATAACGATATTGTCGATATTGCAGTCAATGACGGCAGGTTCACCGTACTGACAGCGGCCCTACAGCGGGCAGGACTGGTGGAAACTCTTCAGGGAGAAGGTCCCTTCACCGTATTTGCACCCACAGATGATGCCTTTGCAGCGTTACTGGCCGCTCTGGATGTAACGGCAGAGGAACTGTTGGCCCAGCCCGCATTGGCCGATGTGCTTCTGTACCATGTGGTAAGTGGCAAGGTCATGTCCACCGATCTTTCTGACGGTATGCAGGCAGCAACAGTGGGCGGACAGAATGTGACCATTGATTTAGACGGCGGCGTATTTGTCAATGAATCCCAGGTGATTATTCCTGATATTGAAGCATCCAATGGTGTGATTCATGTCATCGATACCGTACTGGTACCCGCAGGGTTCCAGCTGGTGGTTGAGGATGCGGAAGAACCGGCAGAGGAGCTTCCATCAATCGTTGATATTGCAGTCAATGATGGCAGGTTCACCGTACTGACAGCGGCCCTGCAACGGGCAAGACTTGTGGAAACCCTTCAGGGAGAAGGTCCCTTCACCGTATTTGCACCCACAGATGATGCCTTTACAGCGTTACTGGCCGCTCTGGATGTAACGGCAGAAGAACTGTTGGCCCAGCCCGCATTGGCCGATGTGCTTCTGTACCATGTGGTAAGTGGCAAGGTCATGTCCACCGATCTTTCAGATGGTATGCAGGCTGCAACAGTGGGCGGCCAGAATGTGACCATTGATTTAGACGGCGGCGTATTTGTCAATGAATCCCAGGTGATTATTCCTGATATTGAAGCATCCAATGGTGTGATTCATGTCATCGATGCCGTACTGGTACCTGCAGGGTTCCAGCTGGTGACGGAAGAAGCCCCGACTCCCCAGCCGGTGGAAGCGCCGGTGTTGGTGACGGAGGCCCCCGCACAGGAACCCATTCCACAGACTGGTGATGCAGGCATGATGATGTTTGGCCTTATGGCACTGGCAGGAGTGGGTGGTCTGGCACTGACACGGCGTAAAAAATGAGCTCCATGAGAAATGATCAATCAATATAAATGACAGTTAAATATGGATGAGAATAATATCAAAAACTTCCCTGGTTACGGGGAAGTTTTTTGATGGGAGTTCCATCAAACTCCATTGGAGTATTTTTCGACAGCCGGAAAGCAAAGGGTGCTGATAATCTGCTGAGACACTGTACTGGCTGTTGCTTCAGAGGTATTAATCTCCAATACCGGCAGGCAGGAGCTCTGACTCAGACGGCGAGCTTCCGCTTGACGTTTCATAAAAGAGTCCACAATGGCAGCAGGCGTGTCGCCATATTGTTTCAGGTATTGAAGCCAGCATGTATCTTGCCTGGAAAACAGACGTTTTTCCAGCGTTTCAGCATCAACCGTCAGTAAGCAGAGAGTGGTTCCAAGCGGCTTCAGCCGCCGGTCGATTTCCTTCACATGTTCCCATTGCATGTGGGGAAACCGGAACACATGGGTGAGATGAAACCTTTCAAGAAGGAAAAAAAGATCATGGGAGGCCAGTTGATGTTCATGCCATCCCCGGTCAAGGGTACGGGTTGCACAGCCTTCAATAAAGGCGGTTAACCCCTCAAGCAGTGCAATGTGATCCTCCGGTTGCAGAGTTCCCTGCTGTTCCTGAAGTTCCAGCACCCGCTGGGTATGATGTTCTGTGAGAATGAGCCGGGAAGCAGCAGAAAGAGTGGCAAGAGACGGGTGTTGAAGCAGTGCCTGCAGCACCTCTGTTTTACCGGAGCCTGAAATGCCTTCCAGAATAATTCCCTGATACATAGATCTTCGTCCTTTCCATTGAGAATCAGCATATGCCATTTGTGAGCTGCCTTTGAGTTCATCAGCCTTGACCAGCATGGGCGACAATGGGTTCGTCAGGGTTGATGCGGTTTGTGGAAACAGGAAAATCCCTGTGTCGGAAAATCCGGCGCAGGGACCTTGGCTTACTGGGAGTGGACAGCCATCTCATCAATGCTGTTTACTTTTTGAAAGACACTGTTTACAGACGCCTTGATAATAAACGTTGCGTTCCTTGATTAAAAAGGTATCCAGGAACTCATTTTTAAACTGGGTCATATCCAGTTCAAAATCATAAATGGTACCACATTGTTCGCATTTGAAATGGCCATGGGTGCTTAAATCCACGTCATAGCGGGCTTCGTGATCCTCAATATTCACCATACGAACCAGCTGTGCTTCCATAAAAGCTTTCAACGTATTGTACACAGTGGTTTTGGAAAGGGTGGGGATCTGATCTGAAAGTGCCTGGTAAATCTCGTCAACGGTGGGGTGTGTCATATGGTTCAGCAAGTATTCAAAGATGCGGGTTCGCTGATAGGACGGCTTGACACCATGCTCCTGCAGATACTGATTGAGTTCTTCCATTGATTTTGGTTTTGTGGATTCCATTTTCATTTATAACCCACCTGCTTTCAATGTGTAATGATTATAATATGAAATAAGTTTAAACGAAATAATGGAAAATGTCAAGGGAATGAGAAATAATGGTGCTTTCAGCTCCAATGAAAAAGCCTGTCGCAGGGATGCAACAGGCTTGAATGATGAAAAAGTGAAAATCTTAAGGTGCCTACTCCATGGGAAGTCCGGTCACATCATACCAAAAGGCAGGCAACACAAAAGCGGCACTGTGGAAGCGGGTATGGTAGTATTTGCCGGTGAACTGACCGTTTGGCTGGTCGACAGGGGCACCATTTTTAGAGGCAATGACAAAGGCCATGTCGCCGCCATAAACAGGCACCACGCCTCGGTAGACGGCCACATGAGGGAAGGAGAGCTGCACATGTTCAACAGCTTCTTTCAACTCAGGTGCCTGAAAGACGGGAACGCCGGCCTGACGAACCATAATCCCGTCTTCATTGAGGCATTTGCTGATGTTTTTATAGAAAGGTGCCTCAAAAAGAACCATTGCAGGACCCACCGGGTCGGGAGAATCGACGATCACCACATCAAACTTCTTGTTCTGGGCTTCTTCGCCGGCCACATATGCGGCACCATCACCCACGATGAGCTCCAAACGGGGATCTTTAAAAGCATCTTTAAAGAAGAGCATTTCTTTGCTGACTTCAATGACACGGCCGTCAATGTCCACCATGGTCACCCGTTTCACACTGTCGTGGCGCAGGCATTCCTGCAGAATGCCACCGTCGCCGCCGCCAATGATCAGGATGCTTTCTGCAGGGCGTGCCAGTGCCATAATGGGCAGGTGTGTCATCATTTCGTGATAAACAAACTCGTCTTTCTCTGTGGTCTGCACCACGTTGTCCAAAATCATCATACGACCAAAGTGGCCGTGATCCACAATTTGAAGTTCCTGAAAACCAGTATTCTCCTCGTGGACGGATGTCACATGGTAACCGTACACTGTTTCGGGGCTCATTTTTTCATAAAACCATTTTTTTTCCACTTTCAACCCTCCAGTTATTCTTGTTTTCCAGTCATCATACTATTCCTTTGTGACGGGCACGCTACAGTATACCATAAAGTGACGGGATTAACGATAGTATTTCACGCCAGATTCAAGTATTTTTTGATCGTAGTCTCCGGGCACATTACGATATAACCCCGGTAGGCAGCGTTCAGAGTGGGCCATTTTCCCAAGTACTCGGCCATCAGGGCTTGTCAGTGCTTCAATGGCACCCATGGAACCGTTGGGATTATGTGGCAGTGCCATGGCAGGTTGACCTGAGAGATCCACATACTGGGCGGCCACCTGGCCCGATGCCATGAGCTGACCTATGGTTTCTTCCGGTGCGATGAAGCGTCCTTCCCCATGAGAGACGGGAAGGGTGTGAATCTGGCCGGGAGTGACGCCGGCGAACCAGGGAGACAGGCTGGAAGCCACACGGGTGCGAATCAGGCCGGAGACATGACGGCCAAGGGTGTTGAAGGTCAGTGTGGGTGCGGCTTCGTGGGGGGGGCGAATCTCTCCGTATGGCACCAGCCCCAGCTTAATCAGTGCCTGAAATCCATTGCAGATTCCCAGCATCAGACCGTCCCGTTCCTTTAGAAGCTGGTGAACGGCATCCTGAATCAAGGGGTTGCGGAACACCACGGTGATGAACTTGCCGGAACCGTCGGGTTCATCACCGGCACTGAAGCCGCCGGGGAGCACCACCATTTGTGATCGGTGAATGGCGGCGGCCAATGCCTGCACGCTTTCGTCAATGGCATTGGCACTTAGGTTGCGGAAAATCAGCAGCTCAGCGTCTGCCCCCGCCCGTTCCAGTGCACGCAGGGTATCCATTTCACAATTGGTGCCGGGGAAGGTGGGAATCACCACCCGGGGACGTGGTGTTTTGATCAGGGGACGGTTACTGCTGGCAGGCTTTGCTATGGCGTTGGCAATGACTTTCGGTATTTCTGGCGATTTGTTTGTGGGGAAAATATCCTCCAGCGGCTCCTGCCAGGCTTTCAGCAAATCATCAAGGGGAATGGCCTTGTCGGGAAGCTGCATTTCAGGTGTCTCGATGGTGTGACCCAGCAGGCATCCGGGAAATGTTTCCAACAGTTCATTCACAGCCTCTTCATCAGTCATTTCAAGCAGAAAGTTGCCGGGAGCAGGGAGGAACAGCGCAGGGGGCTCCAAATCAAGGTCTATCTGAAGCTGGAAGCCCACCCGGTTGCCAAAGCACATTTGAGAGAGGGCTGCGGATACACCTCCCAGGCCGACAGTTTTTGCGGCCAGCACCCGGTGGCTTCCAATCAATTGATACAGTTTTTCAAAGAGCGTCTTCATCTGAGAACTGTCCAATAGTAGTGTGCGGGGATCTGCCTGCGGGCGGAGCCATACCACCGGATGACCGGCTTCCTTGAACTCCGGTGAACAGAGATGGGGTTCCTCTCCGGCTGCAACGGCAAATGAAACCAGTGTGGGTGGAACATCCAAATCCTTAAAAGTGCCTGACATGCTGTCTTTGCCGCCGATGGCCGGAATTTCAAGCTGTTGTTGCAGGGTGTAGGCTCCCAGCAGAGCTGCCAGGGGGCGTCCCCACCGTACCGGGTCATCTCCCGGTTTTTCGAAGTATTCCTGCAGGGTAAGTCGGGCTTTTTGAGTGGAGAAACCCATGGCAGCCAGGCGGCAGAGCGATTCCATCACCGCGTAATATGCCCCGTGGAAGGGGCTCCAGCAGGCCAGATCAGGATGATAGCCGGCAGTCATGCCGGTGACGGTGGTGGTATTTCCCTGGAGCACCGGCAGTCGGGCGGCCATGCCTTCCGCCGGCGTCAGCTGATGAATGCCACCCAACGGCATGAGGGAGGTGGCTGCGCCGATAGTGCTGTCAAATTTTTCGATGAGACCCTTTTGGCTGCAAACATTCAGGTCAGATAAGTTTTCCATCCAGTGGCGGTGCAGGTCGTCAGGGGCTTCTGCCATGGAACGTTTCAGGTTTTCGGGCAGTTGTACCAAAGGTGAAGCGTCATAAAAGGGAGCGGGAACTTTCATGGTTGTTTGCTGTTTGACACCGTTGGTGTCAAGGAATGAACGGGCGATGTCAACGATGGTGGTGCCCTGCCAGTTCATCACCAGGCGGGGAGATTCGGTGACAACAGCTACTCTGACGGCTTCAAGATTTTCTTTTTGGGCGGCAGCGATGAAAGCTGTCTCATCAGCAGGATCAAGCACCACGGCCATGCGCTCCTGAGATTCTGAAATGGCCAGTTCGGTGCCATCAAGCCCTTCGTACTTTCGGGGCACCTGATCCAAGTCAACAAAGAGGCCGTCTGCAAGTTCACCAATGGCCACCGAGACACCACCGGCACCAAAGTCATTGCATTTTTTGATAAGGCGGCTGACTGCCGGGTCTCTGAAAAGACGCTGGATTTTTCGTTCGGTGGGGGCATTGCCCTTTTGCACTTCTGCACCGCAGGTGGAAAGGGAGGTTTCATCATGTTCCTTGGAAGAACCGGTGGCACCGCCACAGCCGTCCCGGCCGGTACGTCCCCCCACCAGCACGATCACATCACCCGGGTCTGATGATGCCCGCATGACCTGGCTTTTGGGAGCAGCACCAATGACAGCACCCAGTTCCATTCGTTTGGCCACGAAACGTTCATGGTAGTATTCTTTCACATAGCCGGTGGCCAGGCCAATCTGGTTTCCATAAGAACTGTACCCATGAGAGGCTTCCTGGGTGATTTTTCGCTGCGGGAGCTTTCCGGGAAGGGTTTTTTCCAGAGGGGTGCGGGGATCGCCGCTGCCGGTGATGCGCATTGCCTGGTAGACATAGGAACGGCCAGACAGGGGGTCGCGGATGGCACCTCCCAGGCAGGTGGCAGCACCGCCGAAGGGTTCAATTTCGGTGGGGTGGTTATGGGTTTCGTTTTTAAACATCACCAGCCAGTCTTCCTGGCGACCGTCAATGTCAGCCGGCACAATGATGCTGCAGGCGTTGATTTCATCTGAAACTTCCAGATCGTCCAGTTTGCCCGCCCGGCGCATTTCTTTCATGGCAATGACGGCCAGATCCATTAGACAGGCTGGTTTTTCCGACAGATCATCGCCATAGACTGCCAGGCGTTTCTGCTGATACAGCTGCCAGGCATCCTGGGCCGGCTGATTTAAGGGATCATTTTCAAAATCCACCTGGGTGATTTCTGTGAGAAAGGTGGTATGACGGCAGTGGTCAGACCAGTAAGTGTCAATCATGCGAATTTCGGTGATGGAAGGGTCTCTTTTTTCAGTGTCGCTGAAGTAGGTCTGGCAAAAAGCCAGATCTTCCACAGACATGGCAAGGCCATATTGGCCGGCAAAATCAGCCAGATCAGAGGCTGTCATGGTGGTGAAACCGGAAAGTACTGCCACGGCTTCAGGAGGTGTTAGCGTTAATTTCAGGGTTTTTGGTTTTTCCAGGGAGGCTTTTCGTGATTCCACAGGGTTGATCAGATAATCACTGATGCGTGATAAATCGTCGGAGGTCAGGTCTCCTTCAAACACCATGACTTTGGCATACGTCACATCAGGCCGCTGTTCCTGTGTCAGCAGCTGAATGCACTGGGCGGCAGAGTCAGCCCGTTGGTCATACTGACCGGGAAGCAGTTCGACTGCCAGCATAAGGTCATCATTCTGCACAGGAAATGTTTCTACATATACATCATCCAATGGTGGTTCGGCAAAAATAGTTGACAGGGCTTTTTCAAAAGTAATTTCATCGATTCCTTCCACATCATAGCGGTTTAAAACACGTACCCTGCAAAGGGCTGTGAGTTTCAGGTGGTCACGCAAATCCTCAAACAGTTGCTGCGCTTCCGCCTGAAACGCCTCTTTTTTTTCAACAAAAACTCGTTTGACGCCCATCCGGCGATGCCCCCTTTTATCTTGTGACTCGTTATTGTCTTATTATACCAGAACAATCCTTTCGATGCAGAGCAAGGTTGTGGTAAAATGATGGGTGAAAATCATATGTTGATCAACGGCACCAACAATATCAACTGCGGTAATAGTACTAACAATGTGGGAAAAGCAAGGCCATGATCAAAAAATATCGAATGAATCAGTCTGAAAGGCGGATGACAATGGAACTCATATTAGCGTCGGGGTCTCCCCGGCGGTCAGAAATTCTCAACATGTTGACGCTGCGTTATCGGGTGCAGACCAGTCAGGTGGATGAAGGTGAACTGCTTCGGCAAATGCCCCAGGCGACACCCAAAGAGCTGGTTCAGCGTCTCAGCAGCGCCAAATCTCAGGCGGTGGCCAATCAGCTGGAAACGGGATTGGTGCTGGGCGCAGACACCATCGTGGTACTGGAAGAGCACATATATGGCAAACCGGTGGATGAACAGGATCTGCGGAACATGATGTGGGCCTTTTCAGGTAAAACACATCAGGTGCTTACCGGGGTAACACTGACCCAGGCGGTAGGCAGGCATTCGGTGAGTCTGACTGCCGTGACAGATGTGACTTTCCGAACCATCTCTGAAGAAGAGATGGAATGGTATGTTGCTCATGCCCACTATAGTGACAAAGCAGGGGGTTACGCCATTCAGGAGCACGCAGCCCTTTTCGTCGAAGGAATACAGGGGTGCTACTATAATGTGATGGGATTGCCGGTGCAGGAAACATTGGCACTGTTTCAGCTCATGGGAACCAGCTGGCAGGCGTTTGGATCATGATTCGATCCATGCTGCAGGACAAACACTTCTTCAGGGTGCTGACAGCCATTGGCATTCCCGTTGCCATTCAGCACGTCATTACGTCCTCCCTGAACCTGGTGGATGTGGTCATGATTGGGCAAATCAATGCGGTGAGCATTACCGCTGTGGGGCTGGCCAACCAGCTGTTTTTTGTTTTTTCATTGTTACTTTTTGGCATTAACAGCGGTGGGGCAATTTTCGTTGCCCAGTTTTGGGGAAGACGTGATCTGGAAAATATTCATAAAAGCCTCGGTGTTGCCCTGCTCCTCAGTGTGGCGGGTGGCCTGATGTTTACTGTGATCAGCGTTCTTTTTCCTGAATGGTTCATGAGACTCCTCTCCAACGATGATGAGGCCATTCGTCTGGGGGTGGAATACCTGCGCATTGTGGGCTTGAGCTATCTGGCCACCGCAGTCAGCATCACTTTGTCAAGCGCCTCCAGATCAGTGGGGGATGCCCGGCTTCCCATGCGGGCCAGCATTCTGTCGCTTGGCGTGAACACCGGACTGAACGCTGTGCTTATTTTCGGGTTGCTGGGATTTCCTGCCATGGGAGTGAAGGGAGCGGCCTTGGCCACGTTGGTGGCCCGCGGCCTGGAGTGCCTTATTTTAACCGTAACTATTTTCACCAGCCTTCACCCACTGCGTGCCAAAGGGCATCAATACTTCCGGTTTTCACGTGCCTTTGCCCGGCGCATCCTGCAAAAGTCCTTTCCGGTGATGGCCAATGAGTTTCTGTGGGCCATTGGCATGACGCTCTATGTGGCCGCCTATGCCCGTATGGGTACTCAGGCGTATGCAGCAGTCCAAATATCCCAGACGGTGGAAAAACTATTTTTTGTGGCTGCCATGGGTATTGGCCATGCGGCGGCGGTGATGATCGGCAATCTGCTGGGTGAAAACCGGCGGGAAGAAGCCATTCGTTACTCCCGGTATTTTAACCTGCTGACGATATTTTTTGGCATTGTACTTGCTGTCTTTCTGTTGGTAACAGCACCTGCCATTGCCAGGTTTTTCAATGTTGACGAACAGGTAAGGGCTGATGCGGTAAAAGTGATGGCTGTTTTTGCCTTTTTTCTTACCATCAAAATGTGCAATGCACTGCAGGTGATCGGCACCCTGCGGGGAGGCGGCGATACCACCTACTCTCTGATGATGGAAATTTCAAGTGTGTATCTGGTGGGGGTTCCCATGGCTTTTCTGGCCACCACCTACTGGCAGCTGCCCATTTATGTTGTTGTGGCACTGGTGCATCTTGAAGAAGTGACGAAAGCCATTGTGGGCTTCAGAAGGCTGTTTTCAAATAAATGGGCAAGCAACATTATTGAAGGCATGTAGGGGTAATCATCTGAATGACTGAAACAGAGGTGAAGAGATATGACTCGGGTGGCGGTGGCCATTATCACAAATAAACAACGCCAGGTACTGATAGCCCGGCGGCCTGCGGGGAAAGTCATGGAAGGCTGCTGGGAGTTTCCCGGAGGAAAAGTTGAAATCGGAGAAACACCTGAAGAATGCCTGGTACGTGAGTTGAAGGAAGAGATGGATCTGACGGTGAAAGCGGGTCGCTTCATTGCAGAAATTTCTTATGCATATGATTGGGGACATGTTCAGCTGCTGGCTTTTGAAGCCCACATTGTTGAGGGAGAACCCCGGCTCCTGGAGCATGATGCCATGGCATGGGTCGGGCTGGAAGAAATGGGAGCCTATGGCATGACGCCGGCAGATGAACCACTGATCGAAGATTTGCTTCGATGGGTTCGCCGTCACGACGTGTTTTAGAAAGATGAAAACGGGTACGAAAGAGATAATAAGACTCATTATCATGAACATGAAGCAAAAGTGCTTCATCATATCCCTTGTCTTCACCGCATGTTGTCTACAGTCTGAGATGAAGCGAAAGTGCTTCATCTTTTTTAAACGGAGGTGTACCCATGGAGGAAAAAAAATTGTACATTAACGGTGAATGGGTGAAGCGTGCTAACGATGATGTGATTCAGGTGTTAAATCCGGCCAGTGGAGAAGTGGTGGGAACGGTTCCCAACGCCGGCAGAGAAGAAGTGATGCAGGCTGTTGATGCGGCTTCAAAGGCATTTGACACATGGGCAGCACTGCCCGCCCGCCGCCGGGCGGAATATCTGCGGCGATGGTTTGACTTGATGCGAGAACATAAGGAATCCATTGCCAGAACACTGACGCTGGAACAGGGAAAACCGCTGGCGGAAGCCCGGGGTGAGGTGGCGGCTGCCGGTCGTTTCCTGGAATGGTACTCTGAGGAAGCGGTGCGCGTTGCCGGGGAAATCATTCCTCCTTCCGGTGAGAAGAAACGGATCATGGTGTTGCGCCAGCCGGTGGGAGTTGTGGCAGCCATTACTCCCTGGAATTTTCCTGCGTCCATGGTCACCCGAAAAATAGCACCGGCACTGGCAGCCGGCTGCCCGGTTATTCTAAAACCTGCCAGTCAAACACCCCTGACTGCCGTTGCCATTGTGGAACTGGCCCATGAGGCGGGGATTCCCCGGGGTGTGGTAAACCTGGTGACAGGATCGGCAGCCCTCATCGGTGAAACCTTAATGGCAGACAGCCGTGTGCGGAAAATCACGTTTACCGGCTCGACAGAAGTGGGAAAAATGCTGATGAGGCAATCGGCAGACACGATGAAAAGAATCTCTCTTGAACTGGGTGGTCATGCCCCTTATCTGGTTTTCGACGATGCTGATTTGGAACAGGCAGTGGCAGGGGTGATTCAGGCCAAAATTCGCAACGCCGGTCAAATGTGCGTCGCTGTGAACCGGTTCTTTGTGCAGGAAGGCATCTATGATGCTTTTGTTTCCCGGTTGCGAACCGCATTGAAACAGATTCAGACAGGCAATGGGCTTGATGAGTCTGTCACCATGGGTCCCCTCATCGACCACAAAGCCTATCAAAAAGTGTTGGATCATGTATTGGATGCCAGAGAACTGGGAGCAGGGCTGCTCTGCGGTGGCAATGGCCGTCATGAAGGTGGTCATCCGGAGGCCGGCTACTTCTTCGAACCGACTTTGCTCACCAATGTAACTGACCAAATGAAGATAATGCAAGAAGAAACCTTTGGACCGGTGTTGCCGCTGCGACGCTTTGAAACGGAAGAAGAAGCGTTGCTTCTGGCCAATGATTCCCGTTACGGGCTGGCCGCCTATGTGTATACTCAGTCTTTAAGCCGCGGAATTCGAGTTTCCGAAAAACTGCAGTATGGCGTGGTGGGGCTGAATGACGGCGGGCCGGCAACCGTCCAGGCACCCTTCGGCGGGTTCAAGGAGAGCGGCATCGGTCGCGAAGGGGGGCACCACGGGATGGAGCCTTTCCTGGAAATCAAATACATTTCCATTGGACTTTAGTGATGATGTTAGCCATGAAAAGCCACAAAGAAAGCGGAGTTGTCAGATAATAACAACGAGTCTGTCATAAAATGACCAAGTCAATGATAGAAGCCTGCAGCTGCGGGGTATCAGAGTGATATCCTGACTGCAGGTTTTTTTATACAGAGATATAAAAACCGATGGAAATCCATGCCGCCTGCATACACATAAATCGAACTGCAGTCTGGCAGCGCAGTCAATGGTGTCATTTAGACAAGGGGGAGTGAGCGCGATGAAATCAATCAAGGCAAAAATGGTATTGGTCATTATGATGGTGGTGGTGGTACTGGCAGGGGCACTGTCATTCATTTCCATCACAACAGCCACCAACGCAGTGGTGGAGGAAGCAAACCGGGGGTTACTGCTTTTGGCTTCAGAAGGAGCCGATGTGGCGACCGCCCGCATTAACAGTCAGTTTGTATACCTGGAAGGTCTCACGAAACTGGAAAGGATTTCGAATCCCGAGGGAGACTTGGGGGTGAAAATGAGCCTGTTGCAACAGGAAGCTGCCAACAGTAATTTTATACGAATTGGGGTCACTGATTTATCGGGGAATCTCTATTTATCCGACAGTTATGGGATCGGCGGCAGTATTGTTGATGTATCGGAGCGAGAGTACTATCATCGCTCCCTGGACGGGCAACGGGCCATTATGACACCAACCGTGAGTGTGAATCCTGATGATCAGGGAAATTTGGTCATGGTGTACTCAGTACCTCTGAGATACGGAGGCCGCATTGTCGGAGCACTGGTGGCTGTGGGAGATGGAAATTTTCTTTCAGATTTGGTGCAGGACATGGGATATGGGCAAAATGGATATGCTTACATCATTAATCAGACAGGTACCGTCGTTGGTCATCCCCGGCAAGAACTGGTCATTGACCAGTATAATCCCATTGAGGCAGCTCAGCAAGACCCTGCTTTGGCACCGCTGGCAGGGCTTGTTACACAAATACTGGAAGAGCAGACGGGGACCGGTTCGTATTTTTTTAATAATCTGAATGTCCACGCCGGTTATCACCCCATAACAGAAACCGATTGGTTTCTGGCAGTGGTGGCAGAAGAAAGTGAACTGATGGCAGGGGTGGCGGCCATGAGAACCCTGCTGGCGGCAGTGGCGCTGGGAATGATTGTCATCGGTGTCATTCTTGCTGTTGTGGTGGGAGGATCTTTTGCCCGTCCCATCATTGAAATTCAGAAAATTGTTGATCGCATGGCTGCCTACGATTTTTCCATTGATGAAAACCATCAATTGAATCGCTATGAACGCCAACAGGATGAAATTGGCAATATGCTGCGAGCCATGAAAATCATGCAAAAGAATCTGGTGACGCTGGTGCAGGATATCAACGACAAATCCAATCAAGTGGCAGCAGCTTCGCAGGAGCTGACATCCACCAGTTTGGAAGCGGCAACAGCGGCATCGGAAGTGGCCAAAACCATTGAAGAAATTGCCCAGGGAGCATCGGATCAGGCAAAGGAAACAGAAATGGGCGCGGAGAGCGTTCACCAGATGGGTCAGAGCATTGAAGATGAACAGGAGCTTATGAAAGAAATGAATCAGGCAGCAGAAATGGTGGATCAGCTGAAAGATGAAGGAATCGAAACAATGACAGATTTGGTGGAAAAAACCGGCATGAGCCGTGAAACCATTCAGAATGTGCACCGCGTTATTTCTGAAACCAGTGAAAGTGCGGGAAAAATTGATGCTGCCAGCAGCATGATTCGAAGCATTGCCGAGCAAACCAATTTGTTGGCGCTAAATGCAGCTATCGAGGCGGCCCGGGCGGGAGACGCCGGCAGGGGTTTTGCCGTGGTTGCAGATGAAATCAGAAAACTGGCAGAGCAGTCCAACCGCTTTACCGACGAAATTGCGGCGGTGATCGCTGAACTGGGTGAAAAAGTGGGAGCGGCTGTTGAAGCTGTGGAAACGGTGTCCCGAACAATGCAAGAGCAGACCATTGGCGTTGAGAACACCAATACCCGCTTTGTTGGTATCTCTGATGCCGTTGAGTCGATGAAAATCAGTCTAAAAAAACTCAATGATTCGGGCACTGAAATGGCAAAAAGGAAAGATAGTATCGTCAGCACGATTGAAAGTCTCTCAGCCATCTCAGAAGAAAATGCAGCCGGATCAGAAGAAGCTTCTGCCTCGGTGGAAGAACAAACAGCAGCTATGGATGAAATCGCAGGTACCAGTGAAGATCTGGCAAAACTGGCTCAGGAGATGCAGGAAGCCGTTGCCCGGTTTAAGTTTTAATAGCAAATAGCATTTAAACAAGTGGATTGTTTTGCTTGCGACTTAACACAAAATTAACAAGTTATTAACCTCTTAATGAACCTTTTTACTGACATTCCGGCTAAACTGTAGAAAAAGGGTGGAACGGACGGTGTTTAGTGCAGCGGTTATTCTGCAGAATCAGCGGTGTCACCACCTTTAGTCCGGGAGGGTCAGCATGTCACAATTACTTCAGCATCATGTAGCGGATTATTGTCAGCAGTGCCTTGTCATAGAGCCTGGCATCAAAGTTGAAAAGGCGGTAACACTTTATGATGAATCGACGGAATGCCTGGTGGTGGCTGTTGGTCGGCAACCAGTGGGCATTTTGTTGCGGGAGCGTCTTTTTTCCATGTTGAGCACCCGTTATGGGCCGTTTCTTTACCAGCAAAAACCGGTGGAACGGGTGATGCTGCGACAGATGCTTCTGGTGGATGATAGCACAACATTGGAGCAACTGTTGCTGATGATTGAAGAAACTGAGAGCGACTTTGGAGAAACCATTCTGGTCATGAATGACAAAGGCATTCACGGAATCTTAACGCTGGAAACTCTCTTTAATCTGCTAACTCAAATTCAACACGAAGAAGCAGACCATCAAATGACCGTCATTCGGGAAAATGTAAGAGAAGTGACACAGGTTTCCCGCGCAGTTCAAAAAATGTCAACCTCGATGATTCACTACGAACAGACAGGACACGTGATGAAGGAAGTTGCCCATGGAGGGCAGCAGACATTGGAAGATTTGCTCAAACACATTCGCCTGATTGAAAAAGTGGTACAACGGCAGTTGGATCAGGTGGAGATTCTACAGCAGCAGATGCAGCAGATTTCACCCCTGGTGGCAGGCATTAAGCGGATCGCAACCCAGACGAACCTGTTATCTCTGAATGCCTCCATTGAAGCGGCCAGAGCCGGTGTTCACGGTGCCGGATTTCAGGTGGTTGCGCTGGAAGTCCGTCAGTTGTCAGAGCAGGTGGACGCGGCAGTCAAGCAAATCGAATCTTATATGGAAAGCACGCTGATGGAGTCTAACCTGACCCGGCAGCAGGTGACGAAAGGCCGCCAGGAAGTCGAAGCGGCCACCACGCTGGTGAAGGGAATCGATACACAGTTTTCCCGCCTTTTTCAGCTTTCCCATACCATGGGAGAAGAAATGGGTACGGTAACTGAGATCATTCGGGAAGCAGGTTTGAAAATGAGCTGGCTGGAAAACAGTATGAAAAGAATGGAAGATCAGGTTCGAACAAATCAGCAAAGACTCTTTCGAATAGAGAAGATCAAGAATGATCAGACGAACCTGGCAGATACTGAAGAGACAAGATGTGCGGGATAATTGCACCAAAAAAATTCCAGTGACTTGATGGCGATGCCAGATGCTGCTGCAGTTCAATGATAATGATGAAAGCCCCGGATTTCTGTCTGCCGGGGCTTTTTTGCTTTTCTATCGACAACTGTCATGATTCCGCATATAATAAATAGAACAAAAGAATTGGAAATGCCTGACGACTCTCCATATTAATTAAAAGCGGTGCGATCATTTCATCTAAGGGAGGTGCAGCCGTGAAAGTGAAAGCCACTTACCAGGGGCATGTCTTTGAATTGCACCGTTCACTGGGGTCGGTGAGCTTTTTGGTGGACGGCGAAATTCGTGACATGACCGGCGGAAAACTGATGCAGCACAAAGTGGATCAAACATACCATGCTGAGATCAAACAAGGCCCTCATCAGGGAGTGCCGGTGAAAGCAGAACTGAAGCTGGGGTGGTTGGCAGATCAGGTTCTCTTTTACTACAATGGGCAGTTGATTGCAGAAAAGAAGCTGCTTTAACGAAATTCTTGAAAAGTGGTTTGCGTTTAGTAAAATATTACCAATGGAAAGGAGCAGACGGATGATTTTATATGCAGCCATACTGAATATGGTGGATGGTCCAATGGATGAAATGCTTCTTGATGAACACAAGGCATACTTACAGCAACTGATTGACGCAGGCAGTATCTTTGCTAAGGGGCCTTTCACCGATCACAGCGGAGGGCTGGTGCTTTACAAAGCAGATTCATATGAAGAAGCCATGGCCATGGCTTCTCAAGATCCGGCAATTGTAAAGGGCAGCCGCACCTTAACATTAAAGGAATGGCGCAGCAATCTGGACTAAAGGAGGCGACAGCATGCTTGACAGAACGGTGGCACATAAGATCGTAGAGAAGTGCCGGGGAATTGTCCCCTACCCCATGATATTATGTGGGGATGAAGGTGAAATAATCGCGGCAACCGTTTCCAGCCGGGAGGGTAACATTCACCCCCGGGCGCAAGTCATGATCCGGGAGAGGATTATTGAAAAACAGGTTGTCACCAATGCTGATGAGAAGGCTGCCAAAGAGAAGGGACTCGATGTCAGGGCCGGTGTCGCCGGTGTGGTGCAGCATGAGGGTGAAGTGGTGGCAGCCCTCGCCATCACGGGTGAACCTGATGAGGTCATGCCCTTTTTCAACATTGTTGCAGCCATGGTGGATATGATGTATGAACAGCATCTGGTGAACCAACGCATCCTTCACACAGCAACTCAGGTCAATCGAAGCATGAGCGATCTTGCGGCAACTTCTCAGGAACTGCTGGCCGGCTCAGAAACACTGGCAGAGGTCAATAGCCATGCAGTTGAAACGGTCCACCAGGCGGAAGAAGTGTTGGAAACCATTGGCAATGACCTAAAATTTGTTGAGCAAATTGCCAAAAAAACCAATCTGCTGTCATTGAACGCTGCCATAGAGGCGGCCCGGGCCGGTGAGCTTGGCAGAGGGTTTGCCGTTGTCGCAGGGGAAGTGAAAGGACTGGCAGAGCAAACGGGATCTTATGCAAAAAACATCAATGAGCAGACACAGCACTTCTCAACCATTTTCAAGGGTATTTTTGATTTGATGAAAAATAATACTGTCACTTCTCAGGAACAGAAAGAGGCCCTGCGTGTACTGACGGATAAAATGGAGACCATCCAGGCATCCATCAATGAACTGGCGGGCGATTCAGTGTGATAACAACGACTGTAACACACTGGGATGTGATTGTCATTGGCGCCGGCCCTGGCGGGTTGATGGCAGCGATCACTGCGGCGGCCCAGGGGTGTCGGGTGTTGGTGCTGGAAAAAAATGATCAACCTGGAAGAAAGTTGCTGGCAACCGGCGGCGGCCAATGCAACCTGACTCATCAGATGCCCATGAAATCATTTTTGGTTCATTACCATGAAAAAGCGGCTTATGCCGGCAAATGCATTCGCCAATTTTCGCCCGAAAGTTTAATGCAGTGGTTTTCTCAAAGAGGTGTTCGCCTTGAAGTGCTGGAGAATGGCAAGGTGTTCCCTGCCAGCAGGAGAGCCACAGAAATTTTGGAAGTCCTGCTGAAAGAAATGAAAGAGCTGAAGGTGGTGATGAACTGTCGCAGCCCTGTGAAAAAACTGGAGACCTTTAAAGAGGGCTTTCAGGTAACGTGTGGTGAAGAGGTGAACAAGGCCAACACTGTCATCCTGTCAACAGGCGGCTTCACCTATCCCTCGCTGGGTACTGCCGGTGACGGGTATCGGTTGGCGGCAGACTTGGGCCACAGGATTGTTACCCCCAGGCCGGCTTTAACAGGACTGACTGTTAAACATTGGAAGTTGGAAGATTTGTCGGGAGTTTCCCTCCAGGAAATCACCATATCTCATTGGAGTGGGGGACGAAAAGCAGGAACCTATACAGGTGATCTGCTGTTTACTCATCAGGGTGTCAGTGGACCGGTGATCCTCAATTATTCCCGTTATTTCAAGCTGGGAGACCTGCTCACGGTCAATCTGGCAACACCTGAAAAAGAAGAGGCTTTCAGTAGCAGAATGCTTCGGGAGTTGCAATCAGTGGGCAAGAAAAAAGTCAAGACATTGCTGTACAAGGAACCAGTGCCCCGACGGGTAATAGACAGTGTGATGAGAATGGCCGGAATCAACGATGACCAGGTGTGCGCATCTGTCACCAAAGATCAGCGGAAGATGCTGGTCAAATGGATGACCCGGATGCCGCTGGAAGTGGAAGTCTTGGGCGATGTGGAAACGGCGATGGTAACAACTGGCGGTGTTTCAACAGACGAAATTCGCAGCAGCACCATGGAATCCCTGATAGTTCCCGGGTTGTTCCTTGTGGGAGAAGTCCAGGATGTGGATGGCATGACGGGAGGCTTTAATCTCCAGTTTGCTTTTTCCTCCGGCTATGTGGCAGGACGCTCTGCGGTATCAAGACAGAAAGAAGGCGGCAGTAAATGTCGTTAACCGAAATACATACCATGGAATCATTGGAGACTGTTCTGCAGACAGAAAAAAGGGTATTGCTTTATATAGGAGATGCCGATTGTGCTGTTTGCCGGTCAACCAAACCCAGGATACAGACAATGATGAAGTCGTATCCACTGTGGGCGGGAGTTGAGGCTTCTGCCCAAAAGACCCCGGATATTGCAGGTCAGTATCTTGTTTTTTCAATACCTGCGGTGTTGATGTTTGTGGAAGGAAAAGAAATATTTCGCAGTGCACGTTTTCTTGATTTTCAGCAAATACAACAAGTCTTTCAACGTCAAATGATGCAGGAAGAATGATGGATCATGACCGAAGAAACTGCCGAGATGAAATCATCGGCCAGTAAAGGAGGAAAACCCGTGCAAATTATTACCGACAGCTCCTGCGACTTGCCGCAGGAAATTATTGACCGCCTGAAAATACTGATTGTGCCATTGCAGATTGAAATTAATGGTGAAGAATTCACGGATGGCGTTAATCTGACCCACCATCAATTTTTCGAAAAGATGGCGGCTTCACCAACCCTGCCCAAAACATCTCAGCCATCCCCCCAGTCTTTTATTGATGTATTTCGGGAAGGGCTTAAGCGTCATTCTGAAATCCTCAGTATCCATCTCTCTTCCCGCCTCAGCGGTACCATGGAAGGTGCACTCATGGCGCGAAATGATGTGGAAGGAGAAATCAGCATTTTCGACAGCCTGAGCGGTTCGCTGGGTGTGGGCTTGCAAGTATTGAAAGCCTGCGAATTAGTGAAGGAAGGTCTTGGCAAGCAGGCAATTCTGGAGAGATTGGCTGAATACAGGGAGCAGATGCGGGTGGTGGTGTATCTGGAAACCCTTGAAAATGCCGTTAAAGGTGGCCGTGTGAGCAAACCTAAGGAAATTGTGGCTAACCTGCTAAATTTAAAACCGGTAGTTCATGTGGAAGAAGGGTACGTCAAAATTTTGAAAACCCTGCGGGGAAAGAAAAAAGGAATACGTATGTTGCTGGATGAAATGGAGAAAAAGGGTGTCGACTACTCCAACCGGATCGTGGGGATCACCCATTGTGATTGTCTGGAAGATGCCCTGGCTTTAAAGGAAGAGATTATGCAACGCTTTAAGCCGGCGGAAATAATCCTCACCACCATGGGCCCGGTGATTGGTACCCATGCAGGCACTGGCGGACTCCTGGTCTGCTTCTAAATGAAAAAGACACTGCTCAACAACGGGCAGTGTCTTTTTTTGAGATGACTGATCAGGAGGGATCTTTCTTGCGTTGAGAAATCCTTCTGCGAATCAAACGGTAGACAAAACGTGCCAGGAAAATCAGCGGCAGTAGAACGATGGCGACAGGAATAAACATAATAAACACCACCACCGAGTTCTGAAGGGTTCTGATAACAGCAATGACAGAATCTTTAAAAGCCTCGCTTATTTCGGTGCCCCAATGGCGGCTATCCGGGTCGGGAGTCATTTCAGATACTTCCCTCAGATCCACCCGCATGGTGGCAAACTGTACCAGGTTATCCCATTTTTGAAGTGAGCCGGTGAAACTTTCAATCTGGTAACGAAGATGAGTTAATTCTGATTCGATACGCAAAATATCCTCCATGCTTTCAGCGCGTTCCAGTAATCCAAGCATGCGTTCCTCCTGAATGCGCAGACTGGTGAGGCGTGCTTCAGTGTCGAAGTACTGCTCGGTGATGTTTTCACCATGACTGCTGGCTGACAGCACATTGCCAAACTCCTTTAACCCTTCAGTAAAACCTTCAAAACGCTGTTGTGGGATACGAAAAGTAAAAGAGGCATTCCGTCTGGATGTGTTCGCGGTCTGGCCGATGCGGCGCCCTTCCACATAAGAAGACTCTGCATAGCCTCCCAGTCGGCTGACATAGGCCTGAATCTCTGCCACTGCGTCATCAAAGTCAAGTGTTTCCATGCTGACTTCGCCTGAATAAATGATCTTATGCTGGCTTTGGTTGACTGTGCTGAGATCGACGCCGCCACCGGATGCTTCCGCAGGCGCTTCAGCAGCAGGCATGGCATCAGGAGAGCGACTTTCACTGACAGCGCTGCCATCCCAGCCGCTGTCGCTGGTGGCATATTCCGGTGAACGGGAACATCCGGCCATCCCAGTCACGAGTACAATCATCATCATGACCAGGACCACGTTGCGGTTGCGTTGCCAAAATGCATTCTTTGTTCTTGTCGACATAACGATTCCCCTCTTCTTCTGACTATATTTGTGGATACGTTAAGAATTGAAACAGAGCCGGTACAAAATGGGTCGACTTGAGACATTGAAACGGAGTACTTGCCGTAACAGTCTTTGATAACATAGACGGCACGAAGGCAAAAAAGTTCCATGTGCAGAATTGACAAAATATAACAAATAAATTGAATTCATCTGCGCGGTAGGGTACAATCAAACCAAAGGATTACAATAAAACAACAAGGCTTCAAAATGGTGTTGAAAACATGGTGCTCAAGAAATGGATAAAGGGGGTGACAGAGGCTGTTGGTGGTTTCTAAACGAAGGTGAGAATATGGAGGAATGGTCATGTATCGTGATAAACTCAAAATTGATCCATTAAGACTGGATGAGATCAATGATTTTCTCATGGATCGAAATAATCCCCTGATCAGTGAGATCACCCGTATTGTGGGAAAGTACGGTACTCCTGAAGAAATCAACCGACAAGCCCGGGAAGCCCGGCAGCTTTCCAGCCTTTTGGGAAGACTGGAACGAATGGACTCACCCTATCTGAAAGACTTGGAATGGCTCATGGGAGAAAGGGACAGACAAGCTTTCATTGGAATCAGCGATTACAGGCAAAAAGTGATGGGAGACCAACTGCCGGTTTCCGGATTTGACGAAGCAAAGGCAGTCACGCTGGAAATCAGTGCGCTCCAATACTTCCCATGGTTGATGACAGAGGCAAAACAGGCCATTGAGCAACAGGAGATCATGCCGGGACGCTTCATCAGAGTGCGAAAAATGAAAGAACAGGAGCAGGATCACGGAGACACGCTGGCCATTGCCGCAGCCATGCAGATTGTGGGTGCCAGTTATGTGGAAACCATGGACACAAAGGGAACAGATGGTTCCAATGTGCATCTGGGTGGTCCGGAAACCATCACCGGGTATTTCGGCGGCATCGGACAGCCCAATGAACACCCGATTCAGTGGATCGATGAACTGCTTTACTATTATACCCGATACGGAATTGAACAGGTGCTGAACATAAACCCGGGAACAGTGTTCATCGCCTATATGCTTCATAAAATGGGCATTGATATTTCCTTTAAGATATCTGTTTTTATGGGAAATGACAATCCCTATTCCGTGCTTTGGACGCTTCTCATGGCAAAGCTTTTCTCCAGAGAAGATGGATCAACACCGCTGGTTGGTTTCAATCTGAGTAATTCAGTAGATAACCGGACAATTGAACTAAGCAGTTTGATTCGACAGCAGCTGGACCTGGAAAACAATGTGCGCATTGAACATCACATTACTGAAACCTATCAGGCCATTGTGAGGCAACCATACAATCGAAGAGAGGAACTGCTTGAACTGGCCAGAACTGTTCCCAACATTGCGGCAAAACACGAGGGCGGAGACCCAGAAGTGGAAGAAACCAGAGAATCACCCTCCAGCATTCTCCATTATTTCAGAGATAAAGCTGAAATACTCGAATCAGGCGATATGAAGAACCTGGAGCAGAATTACCTTGATAAACACGAAGCAGTGAACCGGACAGCCAGAGCACTCACTGAAAAGGGACTTGCCTTTATTGGTGCGAAGGCACTGCATCATCGATAAGCCTGCAGGCATATACAGACAAAAACCGCCGGGTTGCCGGCGGTTTTTGTCTGCATCGCATTTTCTCTGGGGTGCTTCTGAACAGACTGTTTGTGGTTGAGAAACAGCGCGTGTTTTTGCGGACAACAATGACGGCCAATTGCTCTGTTGATGAAATTGTGGTACAATCAATCCGGTCGACTATGCCTTCAACAGGGGCTGATTGCAGTCAGGTTGAGGATTTGAAAAGGAAGGTGACAAACGATGATGCGCAAGTTCATCCGCTATTATCGGCCACATTTACCCTTATTTACCCTTGATTTTGGTTGTGCCCTGATCACGGCTCTTATGGATCTGGTTTTTCCCTTTGTCGTGCGGTTGATGATTGACGAGGTGATTCCCAGCCGCAACTTAAACCTGATTTTTATGATTTCAGGGGGGCTGCTGATCTTTTTCATTATTAGAAGTCTGTTGCAGTACATTGTTGATTACTGGGGACATGTGCTGGGCATTCGCATGGAGTACCATATGCGAAAAGATCTGTTTCAGCATTTACAGAAGCTTTCTTTCAACTATTTTGATAACACGCGTACAGGTCATGTCATGTCCCGGCTGGTAAATGATCTGAATGAAATTTCCGAACTGGCGCACCACGGGCCAGAGGACCTGTTCATTGCGCTGGTGACCCTGACAGGCTCTTTCCTCATCATGCTTTCAATCCACTGGCAGTTAACACTCATCACCTTTATGCTGATTCCTGTGGTGATGACCTTCACCATTCTTAAGAATAAGCGCATGCAGGAAGCATTTCGGAACATGCGGCGCAAGCTGGCGGATATCAATGCCCAGGTGGAAGACAGCATATCCGGCGTGCGGGTGGTGAAGTCTTTTACCAATGAAGCCTATGAAGAAGAAAAGTTCAAGGAAGGTAACGATGGCTTCAGACTCTCCAAAGAAAAAGCACTGAAAGTGATGGCGGAGTTTTTTGCAGGTGTCAACTTTTTCACCAACGCCATCAATCTCCTGGTGATCACCTTCGGAGGGCTTTTTATCTACCAGGGAACCATGACCTTGGGCGAAATGGTGGGATTTTTGCTATACGTTTCCATGTTTCTGCAACCCATGCGAAAGCTGACAATTCTGGTGGAGAACTATCAAAAGGGGATGGCTGGTTTTCACCGGTTTGTGGAGACGCTGGAGCTGGAGCCTGATATAAAAGATGATCCTGATGCGATGGAAATGACTGAAGCGGCGGGTGAAATTGAATTTCACGATGTGACATTCAGCTACAATAATCGGGAACATGTGCTGAATCATATCAGCTTTCGTGTCAGCCCGGGTGAAACGGTGGCGTTGGTAGGGCCTTCCGGTGGTGGAAAAACCACTCTCTGCCACCTGATTCCCCGATTCTATGAAGTGGAAACAGGGGCCATCACCATTGATCAGCGAGATATTCGAAGCTATACGCAGGCTTCGCTGCGAAGGAATATTGGAATTGTGCAGCAGGATGTATTCCTGTTTTCGGGAACGGTGCGTGAGAATATTGCCTATGCCAACCTGAATGCTTCTGAAGATGACATTATCATGGCGGCGCGTCTGGCCAATGCCCATGAGTTTATTACGGGCCTTGAAAAAGGGTATGATACTTATATCGGTGAACGGGGTGTCATGCTGTCAGGCGGGCAGAAACAACGGTTATCCATTGCCCGCATGTTTTTGAAAAATCCACCGATCCTTATTCTTGATGAGGCCACCTCTGCCCTGGATAATGAAACGGAAAAACTGATCCAGCAGTCACTGGCGGCATTATCCAAACAGCGAACCACACTGGTGATAGCTCACCGGCTTGCTACCATCAAGAACGCAGACCGGATCATGGTGCTGACAGATGAAGGCATCGTGGAAGAAGGGACTCATGAGACATTGATGAAGCAGCAGGGAATGTATGCCCGGCTTTACGAAGCCCAGTTCAGCCAGATACCAACAGTTGTGGCATAAACAGGGAAGGAAGTGATGGCAATGACCGCTGCAAAAAAAGCCCAACGGGCAGAAGTGCTGCGTGTTGGCATTTATCTTTTCGATAAGGTGGAGCTTCTGGATTTTGCAGGGCCCTGCGAAGTTTTCTCGGTGACATCGGAGTTGAACCATTTTGGTTTGTTTCAGGTTCTGACTGTCAGCCAGGATGGGCGGCCCATCCAAACCATTCATGGACTTCGGGTCGTGACTGACTATAGTTTTGACAATCATCCTCCCATTGATATTCTGGTGATTCCAGGCGGCGTGGGAACCCGTTCTGAAATAAAAAAAGAGAAAGTGCTTCAATGGATCTCCCGGGTGAATCATCAGGCCAAAATCACCATGTCAGTCTGCTCAGGGGCAGTACTGCTGGGTAAGCTGGGGCTTCTGGACGGTCTTGAAGCAACGACTCATCATGAAGTGCTTGATTTGCTGCAGCAAACAGCACCCCGCGCGCTGGTGATGCCGGAAAAACGATGGACGGACAATGGCCGGGTGATGACATCCGGCGGTATTTCAGCGGGAATTGATCTGAGCCTGCACCTGGTATCCAAATTTTATGGGCAGGAAGTGATGAAGAAAACCATGGCGTATATGGAATATGGCGACTGGCGCACAACATAAATAGATGTAATCATTAAAAAAACACCTTCCACCAGACAAGGGCTTGAACAGCCTGAGTTGGTGGAAGGTGTTTTGATTTAGACTGAAGACAGTGCCAGCATAACAGCTTCCTGTGCCATTAGATCCAGTGGATCAATGACCGGCAAAGGCATGGGATGCCCTTTTAAAACAAGGCCGATTTCGGTGCAACCGGCGATGACGGCATCAGCACCCAATGATTCAAAGCAGGCAATCAGCCGGTTAAGCCGGGTGATAACCGGCCCTGACACGTGTCCGGCTTTAATGCCGGAGGGGCCGTAGATCAGGTCCATCACTTCATGTTGCTGTACATATTCATCCGGGTAAATCAACCGGTCTGCCCCCAGATAGTGCGGGTAAATTTTCGATTGAAGGCTGCCGGTGGTGGCAATTACCGCCACTTTTGTGTAGGCAATTCCCTGATTATCAAGGTAGCGTTGCATTAAATGAAATCCATTCACCACCGGTATTGACAGAGAAAGTTGTACCTGTTCAATGAAATAATGGGCAGTCATGCAGGGAATCAGGATTAAATCAGCCCCGGCCCGTTCCAGATTTTTACCCGTGGCAATCATTGCATCGATCGGGCTTGGGCCTTCACCCAGAATGGCTTTGGTACGATCGGGAATTTTGGGGTTTGAGTCGATAATAATGCGGAGATGCTGGGAATCATTTTTTGCCGGCGTAGCCCTGGTGATGCGTCCGAAAAGATCCCAGGTGGCTTCCGGTCCCATTCCTCCAAGAATTCCGATGATTTTTTCCTTGTTTAACTGCATGACGTCACCTCATGGCTTAATGGGGATGATGGTAAACTAGGCTTCAGAGACAAGATCCAGTTCATTTTCAGTGGCGGCAACCACTACGGCAGCTGAACCGTCGCCAATCACATTGACAGATGTGCGGGCCATATCCAAAATTCGGTCAATACCGGCCACCAGAGCAACGCCATCCAATGGCAGGCCGATGGCTGTCAGTACCAAAGAGAGCATAATCATTCCGGCACCCGGAACTCCTGCAGTTCCAATGGAAGCCAAAGTGGCCGTGACGACAATGGTGCCCATCTGTGCCATTGAAAGCTCGATGCCGTATACCTGTGCAATGAACAGCACGCTGACACCCTGGTAAAGAGCTGTTCCGTCCATATTAATGGTGGCACCCAGGGGAAGAACAAAGCTGGCGACTTTCTGAGAAACACCCAGGTTTTCCCGGACAGATTTGATGGTTACCGGTAATGTGCCGGCGCTGCTGGTGGTACTGAAGGCAGTGATGGCTGCAGGCATAATCCCTTTGAAGAAACGCAGGGGGCTCATATTGGCAAAAATTTTGACAGCACCACTGTACACAATCACAGCATGAAGAATACAGCCAATGTAAACGGCGGCAATTACCTTTGCCAATGGCATCAGAACAGAAAGCCCATGGTTGACCACTACCGGAGTGATCAGGCCGAAAACACCAATGGGAGCATAGGCCATGACATAGGAGGTGACTTTGTACATGATTTCAGCCAGCCCGTCAAAAAAGTCGATGAATACCTGACCTTTCTCTTTGGGGATGGCGTTAAAAGCAACACCAAGGAAGAGGGCGAAGACAATGATCTGAAGCATATTTCCCTGAGCCATGGCGTTGATGGGATTGCGGGGAATGATGTTGAGGAGTGTGTCTGTTAGTGCAGGGGCTTCGTTCACGGCCACTTCGGCATCCACCGGAATTGACAGGCCTGCGCCAGGTTGCAAGATGGCCCCCAGTGAAAGTCCGATGGTAATGGCCACGGCAGTGGTGATAAGGTAGTAGCCAAGGGTTTTACCTCCCATGCGGCCAAGGGTTTTCACATCACCCACACTGGCGGCACCCACAATCAGCGAAGAGAAGACCAGGGGAACAATGATCATCATGATCAGGTTCAGGAAAAGACGTCCCAATGGAGCAATAAAGGTATTCACAAAATCGGGGGACCCTTGCAGCACAATCCCGGCCACCAGACCGGCCACCAAACCCATCATGATTTTTGTAGTAAGACTCATTTTGCCTTTCAATCGAATTCCTCCTTTTCACAATTCCATGAATAATAGCTATTGACAGTATCATGATAACCTTTGCCCGACAAAAACGGACAGAAAGGGACGTAATCCGACAAAAGAGTTGTGAATTTGATGAATATTCAGTGGCGCATACCATAAGATAAATTAATGTGACCCACAATGAAGCCACGCGTATCAAACAGAGAAAGCAGACTTTAATGCTGTTCGGCCAGTAATATCTGTATCCCTTCAACAAACTTCTTCACACTGATTTTGCCGCCGTAGGGGCTTTTACCTTTTTCATGGTCCATTTCCCGACGCACTTCACCAAATTCAAATAAAATGGTGGAGTAACGAATAAAAATATCGTCGTCATAATTATCAATCCCCAGATTCGCCAGGTTTTTCAGCGCGCTTTTTATGGCCCGGCGTACCCGTTGTTCAATGGCTCCCGGGTTTGTGCGAGTGCCCTGCCGCTCTGCGTAAAACTGCTGCAGCATGTGGTAGGCATCGGCAAGACGATAGGAATGATGGCCTGAAGTCGAAGTGGCATCGTCGGACTGATTCATCCAGTATACAATTTCAATTAAATCCTGGCATCCGGCTTCTCCCAAGATCCCAAGGTTTGCCAGGATACGGCGAATGTTTCCCCGCTCATCAGCCGGCAAAGATTTCTCGAACCCCTCTTGCAGAGGAAAACTAGCAGTCTCCGGTCTGGCTTGACGCACATGTTGAATGGCAGATTCAAAAGAATGAAGCATTTTTGTCAGACGATGTTTTTCCATGACATTTTGAATGACGGCGATAACTTCCACCACATTCAGGGGTTTGCTGATAAAAAACTCAATCCCCTGCTGATAAGCACCGGAGATCATTTCTTTTGAGTCAACCTGAGAAATCATAATGAAAGACCCGGAGAAACCCAGTTTTTTCAGAGAAGTCACCACTCCAATCCCGTCAACCTGAGGCATCAGCAGATCGATTAACACAATATCGGGCTGATGATGGATGATTTCGTCAATGGCTGTTTTTCCATTATCGGCAAGACCGGTGACAGTACCAAGGTGATGATGCTCAATAATACTTTTCAGAATCGTGCGAATGCCCCGGTCGTCGTCGGCGATGTAGAAATGGGTTGTCATGGGATGAACACCTCCTGTAGACGGTCAAAGGGAATCATCACGCAGAAAGTAGTTCTCCCCAGTTCGGGATCACTTTCTGCATGGATGTTGCCTCCGAAGTGATTTTCTACAATCTCCTGGGCGTGGCACAGACCGATGCCTGTCGACATGCGGCCGGTAACGGTATCGTATTTGGTGGAGTAACCGGGGATGAAAAGAAGCTCAAGGTCTTCAGGGCGAATTCCCTGACCATTATCAGTGACGCTGAATCTGTAAATGCTGCCCTCCAGACGGCCTTCCACCACGATGCGTCCATACTGCTGGATGGCCTCCACTGCATTGATGATCAGGTTGTTAAGCACTGAAATCAGGGGATAGTATTCGGCTGTGACAAATGGCGTTCGACAGTGAAACTCAAAATGAATATGTAGCTGCCTGTTGGTGCTCAGTTTTTGATAATTTTCCCGTATCAGATCGAAAATTTCCCGGCTGCTCAGGCTGGAACGATCTTCTTCTGCTGAAAGCACCTTCTCCAGTCCGCTGGCCACCCGATAATAGTCCTTTTTAATTTCGTGAATGTTCTTGGCGATGGACAGCACCTGTTCCTTTTGGGGACCTGACTCCAGGTGCCGGTATAGATCATAACTGTCTTTCATTGTATTTTCAATATCTACGATGGATTTTTGAAGAAAAAAGAGTTCGGATTTTAAACTGGAAATAAACATGATCATTTCACGATAGCGATTTTCCTGATAGCTCCGGTCATACCGTTCGATATAATAAAGCGTGGTATTGTAGAGAAAATAGGTCAGTACAGATCGTGCCAGCCCCATTAAGATGATTTGGATCAACACATCGGAGACAATATTGGCAGGCGAAATCAGCTGGCGCAGAGAGAACTCCAGTATATTGGAAAAACTGTCACAGAGCCAGAGAGACAGAATGAAGGAGAGCGGGTGACTGAGTTTTTCCCGAATGGAAAGCAATAAAAACAGGAATCCGTAAGAGATATAAAACGAGACCACGGGAAGATAAGAGCGGAAAATGTCACCAAAATCTGCATCCAGCACTGAAAAATAGTCTACCACACTTCGAAAAAGGGGGATGGTAACGGCAACGGTGCCACATACCAGCATCACCGGCAGTTTTCGAAAATGGATCAATGCAACTGTCAGCACTGCCACCGCCATGGAAAGACGGAAAGTGCCGCCGGTGGGACTCAGATAAATTTGGCCTGAAAAGGTGGTCAGGACAGTGACTAAAATGAGGTTTTCGATATGCTTTCTGTTGAAGACCAATGTAACACCTCCGGAATCTGAGGGATAATATCTTTAAAGCAGCACCGCAGTCGATGGTTACTTTCTCATTATAGCATGGGAAACGACGGTGGTGACAAGTCTCTCAACATATAAAAAACCGGCTGCGCAGTACAGAAGTTCACTGCGGCAGCCGGTTTTAATAAAAGTAACAGGCATTCGGGCATTCTGATTGAAAAGAATCGGGTGAAGAATTTGAGCAAATTGACGAAACTGTTGGTTAGTCTGCCAGCACCGCCGGCGTTTCTTCATCGCCGCCGAAGCGTTTGAAGACCAGGAACATAATGGCCATGATCACATAACCGGCAGCAAACTTATAGTCGTAGAAAAGTGTCAGTCTGGGGGCGTGCATAAAGCCTGTGGCAGCCAGAACAGCTGCAAAGAGGGAGGCATAAGCCGCTTTGGTGTAATCGTTGTCGATGATGTAGACCACGATGGCACCCCAGATGAGACCTGCAAACATGGCACCCTGCCCCAGAGGAACAATTCCGGTGGAGATGTTGGCCACCACTTCCCCTGCAGCGTTGTTAAAGCGAGACATGATATAGTTGGCCAGGTAGGGGAACATGGCGATAACCACTGCAGGGAAATGGCGCTGTGGAACAGCGGCGAAAGTCTGTGCCACCATGGAAATACCCACAAATACCAGGATGGGAGCAATGACTGGAACCGGGATAATTTCTGAAATAGCGGCAACAATTCCAAAGAGGGAAGCGATCATGAAGACGCCGCCATTGAGAATGGAGTAACCACGACCGGCATTCATCCATTTGGAACCAACAGAGGCAATGTAGACAGTGGTGGGGAAAACGCCGCCGAAAAGACTGCCCAGCATAATACCGCAGCCGTCAACCAGCATACATTCCCTGGCGCTGTAATCATCGCCGGCAGAAGCCATGGCTTCCACATTATTCATGGTTTCAATAAAGTTGTAGATGGAGATGGGGAGCAAAACAGCAACAAGACCAACCATGGGGCCCAGCAGGAATCTGAATCCTTCAATGAACCCAAGAGTGGGCAGGAACGGGTAAACACCAACGGTACCCATGCCTTCAGCGATGCGGCTCATTTCAACTTCACCCAGGCTGTAAGCCAGCACAGTACCAATTACGATGGCAAATAAAGAGGCAGGAAGCTTGAAAGGCATGGCTTTTCTTGCAATAAGGCCGACAATGATAATGGCCAATACGGTGAAGCCGATCATGGGCATTTCGTGAACATTGAAGAAGAGTTCACCACCGATAAAGGCAAAGGCAACACCGGCCAGCGCACCCAGCATAGATGCCCGGGGGAGGGTTTTACGCACCCAGTTTCCAATAAAACTGCCAACCACTTCTACAACGCCGCCAAAGAAACAGGCAGCCAGACCAATGCGCCAGGCCACTTCGGGATCGCCGGTGAATGCCAGGGCAGGTCCCATGACGCCAAAAAGATACACAAACATAACAGGCGTACTGATCCCGTACGAAAGAGCGGTGACGTTGGTTCGACCCTCTTTCTGGGCTAAACGGTTTGCCATATAAGCATAGTAAACATTCCCAAAGAGAACCGAAACAGCAGCGCCGGGAATAACGCGTCCATAGACAATGCTGGTGGGGTAACCCATGCCAATAAGCGCGACAGCAATCAGTACGAAGTTTGCCAGGTTGTTTTGAAACAAAGCAAAAAAGCCGTCAATGTCTTCTTTTTTAAACCATGGATAATTGACTTTTTGTTCAGTCATGCAGATGCCTCCTTAGTTATGATTGATGAGTGCTTCCGTGCATGTGATTCAAGAATGCCCGTTTGTCTGATGAATCTGCCTGAAAAATGGTCTGTTGGGTTTCGGGCCTCCTTTCTCGGCTGAGAGTGATTGATCTGAAGCGGTGTTCATCCTACAAGCAAGAGACGAACACTTGCTGCTGATTATACCGTAAATTTCGATTAAATGACAAGAACTCCTTTGTGAAGCTTCAACAAATTCAAAATTAACTGATCATTTAAAAGGGAGTATAATGACGAAAACAAGCATGAAAGTTTGGGTTAATATCCACATGTCGCGTTGGGAAAACGTTATCCGTATCGATGGCGCCACCTTGTAAATAATACACAAAGGATTCACAAAAAATAACTTTAAGCTATAATAGATTTAAATGGGATTCCCACAAAAAACAATGTTAGTGGTATATTCAATGGAGAAGCAAGTTGACAAGGACCTGTCAATGCAGAAAATAAGCATGGACTTGACAGTTGAGAGGGGAGAAGTATCCGGTGAGAAGACAGAATGGCATTTCCATCGAAGATGTGATGAAGATGGAATGCATGAAAAAATGCAGACTGATTGCCGGTTTTGGCGGTATTCGCAACACGGTGTCCAAGGTGAACATCATGGCTGATCCCGATGTGCTGGAGTGGGTTGAAGCGGGAGAACTGCTTCTCACCACCGCCTACTCATTTAAGCAAGACGATATCGGGGAACAAAAGCAGCTTGTTAAAAAGTCGGCGGAAATGGGACTGGCCGGGCTGGGTATCAAAATACAGCCCTACCTGAAAGAACTGCACCCGGAAATTATTCAAATGGCCAACGTGTTGAACTTTCCCATTATTGAGTTACATGATGCCATCCCTTTCTCTGAAATTATGACGCCGATTTTTCAGGAGATCTTTAACAAGCAGGCTTCATTGCTGAAACGAATAGAAAAAATCCATGAACAGCTGATGCATGTGATGCTCAGCGGAGGAGATTTAAAAGCCATCATCGGTATTGTGACAGACAATGTGCGGAATCCCGTGGTGGTGAAACTGGAATCACATGATGAATGGCTTGCAGAATGGGCAACTGCAACACCTGAAATGCAGGAAGCTCTTACAGAAAATGCCCGTCAGTTTCTAAAGCAGGCAGAGCAGCGGGGTGATCGCAATCGGTTTTCAGAAAATATGGTCACACTGATGCAACAGCGCATACGACGCATGGTGATGCCGATCGTAGTGAAAAACAGGGTAACCGGATACTTGATGACCTGGGCGGTGGGAACACCTTTGGGAGGTTTTGATCTGTCGGTTCTGGAATCCGCGTCCACCACCATAGCGTTGGAAGTATTGAAACAGCTTTCGGTTATGGATGTTGAAAACCGATATCGGACAGAGTTTTTTGAAGACCTGATTTCCATGGATGATACCCGGAAAAAGAAAGCCGTTGAAAAAGCATCTCTTTTTCATTTGAACCCCACGGATCATTATCTTGTGGTTGTGATAAAAATTGACCGTGCACCGGAAGGATTAACTGACGAAGTGTTTCAAAAAATGAGCTGGATTACGCAGGAAACAGACGCTTATCTTCGTGATACGCAACTGCACGCCCTGGTGATTTCCAAAACAGACAGCCTGAATGTCATTTTTACTTCGGCAGATAAAAAACTTTTAAATGAGCACGTGGCCACATACAGCCGGCAGTTGCTGGCCCGAAAGCCCAAAAAACTGATGGATATTGGTTTTAGAGTGGGTATTGGGCGCTGTTATCAACAATTGGAGCAGGTGGACAAAAGTTACACAGATGCGGTGAAAGCGATTCAGCATGGCCCGTTGATAGGAGAAACAGAAGTTGTTTATTTTGAGCAGCTGGGTATCTATAAAATCTTATGCCATCCCAGCCTGAAAGAGGAGCTGGAGCGTTTTTATCAGGCGGTACTGATGCCCTTGGTCAGATATGATGAGAAAAAATCCACTGAGCTGGTGAAAACACTGGAAGTCTATTACCAGCAGGGTGGAAACTTGCGCAAAACAGCAGAGGTGCTGTTCACTCACTACAACACGACGCTGTACCGGATGGAGAGCATCCAGCGCATCACCGGAATGGATCTGAACCATCATAAAGACCGGCTTAATCTTGAGGTGGCCCTGAAAGTGAAAAAACTGCTGGAATAGCAAGCAAAATAAAAGACCTCTCATAAGACGGTGAGGACTGTCTGACGGGAGGTCTTCAAATGTGGTCAAAAGGTGGTGCGAGTTACTCTTCAATCAGGGCAACAGCCCGAATGGGCGACCCGGATCCGTCCCGAATGCGCAGGGGAAGGCCCATGTACAAAAAGCGGCGATTTACCACCAGATGAAGATTGCACAGATTTTCAGTGTTGGTGATATCATACTCACCACACACCAGGTGGCCCGAGAAATCGGTATCTTCAGGATGATCAATGGCAGGTGCGTCAACACCAATGTTCACCACCCCCTGCTCTGCCAGCCACTTGGCACCTTCGTAGTTCAGGCCGCTGTAGGTGGTCTGCCAGTGTTCAGTTCCGAAATAACGGTCAAAGTGGCCGGTGTAAAGCAACACAATATCGCCGCGCTGAATGCTTTGGCCGGATTTTTTAACAGCCTCCTGAAGTTCTCTGGGCCCCATGTGCTGGCGGGGAGTGATATGGGTCAGGTCAATGCAAATGGCACTGCCCCAGAAATGTGTGAGGGGCATGTTGTCGATGGTGGCGCCGCTGGGCTTGTATTCCCAGACGGCATCGGAGTGGGTGCCGCCGTGCTCGCTGATGAGCAGATTGCGCGCAGAAAATCCAAGTGTTTTGCTGCCGGTTGCCTGCTGATTATCCTCGTGAGTCATGTTGGTCATAATGAATGTTGGCTGGTGCATGGGAAAGACAGACATGCCCTGAAAGATTTCCTGAGAAAGATCAATAAGCTTTAATGCCATTTCGAGTCCTCCTTTATCATCATCAAGGTGCTTTTGATCATCAGTATACCCAAGTGGCTGTCAAATGACAACGTGCATGTCTGCAATATGATTAGCCAAAAAAAGAACCGGGTAAAAACCATCTGAGAGGGGTGCTTTCATTGCCGCTGGAATAACCTGGCACTTGCACACAGATTCTAAAAACCGACAAAAAAGCAGGTCGTTAGCATATATACACAAAATGACAACGTTATCATTAGCGTCGAAGGCGATAAATTTGTTAATAAATCACAAAGGATTTTGTCAAAATCTGTTGAAAAATAGGATATGATAGTAAGTGAAGAAATAAGACAGCTCTGTTAACAAACAAATACTGTTTACAGGCAAAGAATGTTGAAGGAGGCGTGTCCATGTCTGCTGAGAAACAATATGTACTGGCAGTACCGAATTTTAGCGAAGGCCGCAGAAAAGAAGTTATTGAAGCGGTGGCGGCACCACTGAAAAATCGCACAGGTGTGACGCTGGTCAGTGTTGAACCTGAACATGATTTCAACCGAACAGTCATCACAGTCATCGGCGAACCGGAGCCATTGAAAGAAGCTTTGCTGGAAATGGCAGGCAAGAGCTATGAACTCATTAACATGGAAGAACAACAGGGCAGTCATCCCCGTATTGGAGCGCAGGATACCATTCCACTTTTTCCTTTCAAGAATATCAGCCTGGAAGCCTGCACCCAGATGGCAGAGGAAATTGGGCAGGCGGTGTATGAGCGCTACCAGGTGCCGGTGTTTTTTTCCGGACAAAATGCCCGGAACGAAGATCGAAAGGCGCTGTCATTCATTCGAAAAGGGCAGTATGAAGGCCTGAAAGAAGTGGCCCATACAGATGAGCGCAAGCCGGATATCGGACCTGCTGCTTTGCATCCCACAGCCGGAGCCACCATCGTCAGTGCCGACACCGAAGGATTGACAGCCTACAACGTGTTCCTGGCTACAGAAGACCTGGCGATTGCCAAAGAAATTGCCAAGGGAGTCAGAGGGCCCAGCGGCGGGTTTTCCACCGTGCGTGCCGTGGGCATCAAGTTTCCCGAACGATCCGGTGTGGTGGTATCCATGAACATGTTCGACTGTGGCGCAACCCCTCTTTACCGCACCTTCAACTTTGTTAAACAGGAAGCGGCCCGATACGGGGTGGCGGTGACCGGCTCAGAGCTGGTGGGCCCGGTGAAGCTGGACTACCTATTGAACTCACTGGAGTTTTACCTGGGGCTGGAAGGTTTCCGAAAAGAACAGATTCTGGAAACGCATCTGATGAAATAACCCTGCATAGTACTCCTGTGAAAATGACGCATGCCCGGTGCGCTTGCCCATCTCAGGGCACCGGTTGACCTCGATTCATCAACCAAAATATTCACCAATACCAAGGAGGTAAACTTATGAAAGCTGATGTTGTTGTCAAGAACGCCCGTATTCCACAGGGAGATGACACTGTATTAACCAATATTCTTGTCGTGGATGAGAAAATTGCAGGTTTTGTCACTGATCTGGAAGGTGTCGAGTATGACCGTGAAATTGATGCCATGGGTCACCTGACCATTCCCGGCTGCTTCGATTCCCACACCCACTTCATGGACCCGGGTTTTGAACACCGTGAAAATTTCCTTACCGGCACTTCATCTGCAGCTGCTGGCGGTCTGACCACCATCATGGACATGCCCTGCTGCTCAAAGCCTTCAGTGAGAAGTATTCCAGAGTTGGAAAGCAAACTGAACCGAATTAAAGACAAGGCAGTCATTGACTTTGCCTTCTGGGGCGGCGTAACCGGTGAAGACATTCGCGCAGGCAAGTATGATATTGTGAAAGAGCAGGCTGACTATGGTGTATGCGCTTTTAAAGTATATATGACTCCCTCCGTACCCACCTATGAACGGGTGACTGATCCTGAAATGCTGGAAGCCTTCAGACTGGTTGCTGAAACAGGTCTTGTGGTGGGGATTCATGCAGAGAACTATGCCATGTGCGATTATTTTGTGAAAAAGTTCAAAGAAGAAGGCCGCACCGATGGTCCCGCATGGGCTGAAGCGCGTCTTGAGCTGGCCGAAAAAGCAGCTATTCAGCTGGGAATCAGCTTTGCAGAAGAGACTGGAGCTCGTCTCCACATTGTTCACATGAGCACCGGCATTGGTGCCAAGCTGGTGGGCGAAGCCAAGCAAAAAGGGCTTGATGTGACTTCGGAAACATGCCCCCACTACCTGATGCTGAACTACCAGGAAGCCATGACAGAACACCGGCAGTTTGCCAAAATTGCACCGCCTCTTCGCACTAAAAAAGATAACGAAGAGTTGTGGGAAGGTCTGCGAAATGGCAGTGTTGACTTTATGGGAACCGACCATGCGCCTTACGAAATCGCCACTGAAAAAGAAGGGATTGTGGATGGCGTTGAACTGGATATCTGGAACTCTTTCCCGGGAATTCCAGGAGTGGAAACATTGGTACCCATCATGGTCAGTGAAGGCTATAACAAGGGCCGCCTGAGCCTCAGCAGACTGGTGGAAGTACTCAGTACCAGTGCAGCCAAGCAATACGGTCTTTACCCTAAAAAAGGCGCCATGCACATCGGGTCCGATGCTGACTTTACCATCATTGACCTGGACAAGGAATGGACCATTGACCAGAAAGAAACCTACTCCATGGCCAAATACAATCCCCTTCATGGCATCAAACTGAAAGGAAAACCTTTCAAAACCGTTGTACGCGGCACCGTGGTTTATGAAGACGGCAAAGGCATTGTTGGCAAGCCTGGTTATGGCCAGTTTGTCAAACGTCAAAGCATTCAAAAGCTGCCCCGCGCCATCAACTTTACCGGAGTGGATTTCAGATCCTAAACATTAACATTCTTATTAAGAGAAGCATGAAATATAAGTACTGATTGAGGGGACGGCGGTGGCCTTGTGGAGCAGCCGTCCCAATCAGTCAAATCATGATTGGTGCAGTTGAGAATGAACAGCAATCAAGCGTCTTATATTAAAGGAGGAAAACAAATGCCAAGACATGCCATTTTAGTCATTGATATGTTAAATGATTTTGTGGGAGAAAAAGCACCGTTGCGCTGCCCAGGCGGCGATGACATCATTGAACCACTGCAGAAGGTTTTCAAATGGGTACGTGCCCGCAAGGATGATGAGGTGCATCTGGTGCATATTCAGGAAGCTCACCGCAAGAATGACGCCGACTTTAAAGTGCGTCCGGTACACGCAGTGGACGGTACCTGGGGTTCTGATTTTATTCCGGAGCTTTACCCTGAAGGTGACGAGTATATTGTGAAGAAGCGGCGTCACAGCGGCTTTGCCCACACCGATCTGGACCTTTATTTAAAAGAAGAGAAAATTGATACCGTTGTGGTAACAGGTGTATGGACAAACGTTTGTGTGCGCAGTACTGCCACCGATGCCCTGGCCAATGCTTATAAAGTGATCACCCTCAGCGACGGATGCGCTTCCAAAACAGAGGCAATGCATGAACATGGCCTGGTGGATCTCAGCATTTTCACAAAAGTGATGACCATCGATGAGTACATTGATGCCTGGGAAAAGGGAGAAGATCCATGGCTGGGTGGCGGCGACGCCGAAAACAAAGTAGAATAGAAATGAAAGGCTGCTGATAATGAGGCAGCTCAAAAGGATGAATGCTGTCTTATTAATGGCAGCATTCATTGAAATTGGAAGGATGTGGCGCAACCCATGAAAATCATTGTCGGTATTTCCGGCGGCAGCTGTGCCATCTATGGCGTTGCGTTGCTGCAGGTTATGAAACAGCTTGACATTGAGAGTCATCTGGTGGTTTCCACCATGGGGGAGCATGTGGTGAACCATGAGTGCGGCATGAGTCTTGACGAGCTGAAACAACTGGCGACAGTGACCCATGACAACAAGGATCTGGCGGCACCTATTTCCAGTGGTTCGTTTCGAACGGACGGAATGGTGATTATTCCCTGCTCCATGAGGACGCTGGCCGCCGTAGCCAATGGCATCTCGGACAATCTGCTCACCCGGGCTGCAGACGTGGTCATGAAGGAAAAGCGAAAGCTGGTGGTGGTTCCCCGGGAAACACCCCTCAGTGTGATCCATCTGGAAAATATGCTGAAGCTGGCCCGTATGGGAGTGACTGTTCTTCCTGCATCACCCGGGTTTTATCATCACCCGGCAAATCTTGAGGATATTATTGCCATCATGGTGGGCCGCACCCTTGATCAGCTGGGCATTGATCATCAGTTGTTCAGGAGATGGGGAACCTGATTGAAAAGGGCTTCAGAAAGCGACGTGCTGTGGTATAATAAAGCAATCAAATACAGCGGGTGAAGGAAACCCGCAGAAAGGAGGGAGTGGATGGAAAGACAAATGCTCAGAGCAACCCTGGAAGCCTTTCGAAAGAGGGGCGACCTGAAGGTATGCCAGACGGAAGTTGACCCGATATTTGAGCTGGGAGCTGTTTTGAAGTACTATCGGAACGAGGTTCCCATTCTTTTTGAGCGCATCAAAGGTTATCAAATGCCGGTGGCGGGTGCCATTTTTGGTGAAAGAAGCGCTTACTACGACCTTATGGGGATGACACCTGAAAATCGCCTCTTTAAAATGATGGCATCGGTGGCCAACCCACAGCCAACCCGACTGCTTCCCAATGGACCGGTGAAAGAGAATATTGTCACCAGTCGCATCGATCTGCAGCGCATGTTCCCAATTCCCAAGTTTCATGAAGATGATTCTTCCACCTACCTCACATCTGGAATCGTGGTGCTGAAAGATCCGGAAACCGGCCAAACCCATATTTCTGTGCGAAGACTCCAGATCAATGGTGGTAATGAAGTGAGCGTGTTGGTGGCGTCGCCCCTGGCCCAACGCCAGTACGCCCAGATGGAAGCTCAGAATCGACCATTGGAAATTGCCATCGTGCTGGGGTATGATCACACCCTTTTACTGGCTTCGCAGATCAGCAGCGAAGTTTATGGTGTTGATAAATATCAGGTTGACAGTGCCATGCGGGGAGAACCCTTGGAATTGGTGAAATGTCACAGTGTCGATCTGGAAGTGCCTGCTTATGCTGAAATTGTGCTGGAAGGCATTATGCCGCCACATAAACGCAAACCAGAAGGCCCCTTCGGAGAGCTTATGGGATACTATGGCGGCGTGGGTCCCCATCCGGTGGCAGAAATAAAGACGGTGATGCACCGAAATCAGGCGATTTTCCTGACGGCTTTCCCATGTCGTGAAGAACACCTTTCCAACGGCCTGATCAGGGAGATGGAGCTTTACAACGCTGTTAAACTGATGGCTGATGTGGCAGATGTTAACGTGACCGTTTCAGGAGGCTGTCGTTTTCATGCAGTGGTGGCGATTCGCAACGCACGGCCAGGTCAGGCAAAGAGTGCCATCCTGGCGGCACTGGGGAGTAACAAAGACTTGAAGCATGTGGTCATTGTGGATGATGATGTGAACATTTACAGTCATGATGATGTGGAAGCAGCCATCGCCACCCGGTTCCAGGCCTCGCGAGATCTGGTGGTGATCCCCGATGCCATCGGGTCAGGGTTGGACCCATCCAACAGCCTGCGGGGTGTTACCGATAAAATGGGATTGGACGCCACCCGGCCAACGGATGAAAACGGGCAACGATTCCATCGGGCAGTGATTCCGGGATATGAAAAGATCGATATCAGCCGATATTTTCCGGGTGAAAACTAACGTGAAGGATGGAGATGGTAGTAATGCAAGCATTGGGCTTTGTAGAAACCAGAAGTCTGGTCGCCGCCCTTCAGGCAGCAGATACCATGGTCAAATCGGCTGATGTCAGAATTGCCGACTTCAATTTTGTCGGTTCGGGCATTGTGGCGGTTATTGTGGAAGGCGAAGTGGCGGCTGTGCAGGCAGCGGTGGATAACGGCCGGCTTGAGGCGGAAAAACTGGCTGAAGTTATCGCATACAATGTGATCGCCCGCCCCCATGATGAAGTGGCTGTGATGATGGAGCAGGAGGCGTAAAAAATGGCAAACCCACTGGCAAGACAAGTATTGAATCACATGGCTCAAAAAGCTGGCGAGACTGGTGTTGCTCATGCTGCCCCAGGTGGGACATCGACACTGCCTCAGGCTCCTGTTCAGCTTAATCCGCATGAGGAAAAACTGATGATGGATTTGATTCACCTGCGGCAGACACTTTACCCCGGCAAAAAAAGGCAGGCATCTCAGAGCCGTCGTGATGAGCCGATGAATGACAGGGTATCAGGTCAGAAACTGGTCTCGCTGTCAGAACTGGCAGGCAAAAATAGCCGTTGAACTGAGGTATTACCAGAAGTCATGAAAGGGGGGCAATAGATGAACTCAGCATTGGGACTGATTGAAGCCATTGGGCTGACATCTGCCATGACCGCCGTTGATGCCGCCTGCAAAGCGGCAGACATTAAGTTCATCGGTTATGAAAAGATCATTGGAGCAGGAGCGGCCATTTCGGTGACGGTGCATTTTGCCGGTGAAGTCGCGGCCGTTCAGGCAGGGGTGGCAGCAGGGGTGGCGGCTGCTCTTAAATCGGGACGCGTGCTGTCTCACCACGTCATTCCCCGGCCCCATGAAGAAGTGGATAAGCTTATTGAATGGTTCAGGCAGGAAAAAAAGGATGCGCTTCAATCAACACCGGCCAGTGATCCCGCAAAGGGTGACAAAGCCGAAACGGTTAAAAATCAACGTACAAAAACCAAGTGATCCAATGGATCCGGAACAGGAGGAAAGAAAATGAGTCAAGCATTGGGTTTAGTTGAAACAAAAGGATTGGTAGGAGCCATCGAGGCAGCGGACGCCATGGTGAAAGCAGCAAGTGTCACCATTGAAGGGTATGAGAAAATTGGTTTTGGACTGGTCACCGTTATGGTGCGTGGTGATGTGGGTGCGGTAAAAGCAGCAACAGATGCCGGCGCCGAAGCAGCGCGAGCTGTTGGTGAGCTTCATTCCGTTCATGTCATTCCACGACCCCATTCTGAAGTGGAGCGGGTTATCCTTAAAAAGTCGGAATAGCCATTGCATGAATGCATGAATGGTGCCCGTCCCCATAGGAGGGATAATCCATGAATCAGAGAAATCAAACACAACAAATTCTTGCACATTTATCAGGTCATGTGGGTAAGTTGCCTGGCAAAACAACGGATGCTGTCTTGCAGCCGGCGCGCAGCCGCTCATTACAGGAACCCAGGCTGTTGGCTGTTTTTGCAGGCAACCCCATTGGGTTGGAGCAGGCAGTTCAATCCCTGGCCAGCTGGAAGAAAAAGGGATATACCTATGACGTTGCTTTTTCGGCAAACGCAGAGGCACTGATGCAATCAGATGCCATTCTCAGAGCATTGCAGCCGATTCAGGTGATCCATCGCGATATGCAGGAACTGAAACACTACACACTGAATCACCTGTCGGGCGTCCTTGTGCCGCAGATCACCCACAACACAGCTCGAAAACTGGTTCAGGGCATACAGGACGGACTGGTGCCCAACCTGCTGTGGCAGGCGTTGTGGGATGGAATTCCTGTTTACTTGAATCTGGAAAGCCTGACCACCTACCATGGCAGACCCACACAAAACCAGGCAATGAACCGCATCATGAAACAAACCATCAGTTCATTGAAGGAAATGGGTGTGCGGGAGATGGGCCAGTTTTCTGGAGACAAGACTGAAAGAGTGGCAGCAGGAAAGGACTCGCCAGACGTGATCAACCGTGATCAAATGGCAGGCGCGGTTCAAGTGATTACCGAGAAAGATGTGCTGACACATGCCGCAGGAGCCACGTTGATGGTGGAGGCGGCAGCCATTGTGACACCGCTGGCTCGGGACACAGCAGCGGCAAGAGGAGTACGGCTCGTTCGAAAAACTTAAGGCAGTCGGCAAGGAGAGAAAAACATGCGTATTGGAAAAATCATCGGTACTGTAACGGCAACCAGAAAAGATGAGCGCCTGACCGGATGCAAACTGATGTTAACCCAGCCTCTAAATGACGGCCAGCCAGCTGGTGACCCGCTGGTGGCGGTGGATACCGTTGGGGCAGGCATTGGTGAAATCGTGCTGTTTGCCACTGGTGCTGCCTCCCGCCATGCTGCCAACCGGCAACAGTCGCCCATTGATGCTGCTATTGTCGGAATCATAGATTCGATTGATCTGGCCAAATAGGCCGTTTGAAAGGAGGGAGAGACACAACGAATGGATGCACAATGGATAAAGCAGGCAATGGAATACCGGCAACTGGTGGACGTCCTCATGTCCGATAAAGAGCATGCAGATTTGGTGCTCCATGGCGGGCAGGTGGTCAACGTACTCACTGCTGAAATTTATGAGGCTGACCTGGCCATAAAAGGGAAATACATCCTGATGGTGGGAGATGCACAGCAACTCATTGGACCGGAAACCATTACCGTTGATGTAAGGGGTCAATACCTGGCTCCTGGTTTTATTGATTCCCATATGCATTTTGAGAGCAGTATGCTGACCATCACTGAGTTCTCCAGGCTGTCCATTCCTTCTGGAACCACCACACTGGTGGCAGATCCTCACGAAATCGGCAATGCACTGGGGCCGGTGGGAATGAAAGCCATGGCCGATGAAGCAGGACTGGTTCCCAATCACGTTCATTTGGTGGTGCCTTCACTGACACCGGACTGCCCGGGCCTTGAGACTGCCGGATATGATGTCAGCTCCAAAGATATGGAAGATTTGCTGAATTATCCCAATGTCATCGGCATCGGCGAACTCCAGGGTTTCAGCAATGCAGCCCATGTCTACCGCAACACGGCAGACATTGTGACAGATCTGCTGGCTTCCACCATTTATGCCAAAAGCATTGGTAAAATGGTGGACGGCAATGCACCGGAGCTTTTTGGCGCAGAACTGGCGGCCCACATTATTGCAGCCGGTGGCAGATGTTCCTGTCATGAGACCACCACAAAGGCAGAATGTGTGGAAAAACTGCGTCAGGGTGTCTATGTCTTCATGAGAGAAGGATCGACTCAGCGAAACATGGCTGAGTGCATTCGAGCTGTCACAGAGGACGGGCTGGATTCCCGCCGTTGTATTTTGGCCACTGATGATATGGTGGCAGAAGATCTAGAAAAGCTGGGCCATATGAACGAAATCGTGAAGCGAACCATCGCAGAGGGTGTCGATCCGGCGATGGCCATTCAAATGGTAACCATTAATCCCGCCAGTTATTTTGGATTCCAGGACAGAGGTGTACTGGCGCCTGGCATGCTGGCAGATGTGGCGGTCATCAGCGACCTGCATCAAATGAAAGTGGAAGCAGTCTTTTTGGAAGGCCGTCTGGTGGCATCACAGGGAGAACTTCTGATTGATCTGCCGGAATATACCTATCCTGAGAGTGTTAAAAATTCAGTGAAACGTGAACCTCTGGTGGAAAAAGACCTGGCCATCGCCAGTCAATCCCAGGAGGCCCGGGTGCGCTGCATCGGGCTTATTCCAGATCAAAACTTATCTGAAACGCTGGAGTTCACCCTCCGCACCCAGCAGGGAACGGTTATGCCCGATGTGCGTCAGGATGTGCTTGAAATTGCCTGCATTGAGCGTTACGGCAGAAATGGCAGCATCGGAAAAGCTTTCGTACAGGGATTTGGTCTGGAGCAGGGAGCTTTTGCAGAGAGTGTGGCCCATGACACCCATAATATCATGGTGGTGGGTACCTGCCTGAAAGACATGACAGCAGCAGTAAATAGGGTGATTGAAATGGGTGGCGGTATAGCCGTGGCAAAGAACGGCCGGATTATTGACGACATGCGGCTGCCGGTGGGCGGTCTCATCACTGATGAACTGAACGGTCATGAAGTCAGCCGTAAAATTTCTCAACTGGAGCAAACGGTTAAAGAACAACTGGGTTGCAAGGTGCATGCACCTTTCATGCACCTTTCTTTTCTTGCCCTGTCCACCAGTCCCAAATGGAAAATCACCGACCAGGGATTGGTTGATGTCAATAACTTTACCATTTTGCCGCCGGTGATTGAATAGCGGCAATCAAGGGCTGATGTGAAGATCTTTTCCGACCGGCGACGGAACAGGATCTTCGCACCGGCCAGAAGATAATGGCGCAGATGTACAGGGAACAACACGAACTGCAAAAAAAGGAGGCGTCAATGTGAGTTCAAACGGAACCAGTCAGACAGGTTTTCTTGAAAAGACATTTAAATTGAAAGAACACCATACTGACACAAAAACCGAGATTCTGGCAGGCATTACAACGTTCATGACCATGGCCTACATTCTCATTGTTAATCCCCTGATTCTGTCGGATGCAGGAATGGATTTCGGTGCGGTTTTCACAGCAACAGCTTTGTCCTCAATCATCGCAACTCTAGTCATGGCATTTTATGCCAACTATCCATTTGCGCTGGCTCCCGGTATGGGGCTGAACGCATTTTTTGCCTATGGCATTGTTCTGGGCATGGGGTATTCATGGCAGATGGCTTTGGCAGCAGTTTTCATTGAAGGGATTATTTTTATTCTGCTGACCATGTTCAATGTTCGTGAAGCAATTGTAAAAGCAATTCCGCTGAATCTGAAACATGCAGTTTCAGTGGGTATCGGACTCTTCATTGCTTTCATCGGCTTAAAAAATGCTGGTGTTGTTATCGCCTATGAAGCAACCATCATTTCACTGGGGGATATGACTTCACCGGGTGCAATTGTTGCTCTTTTGGGTCTTGTGATCACAGGAATTCTGCTGGCCAAAGGGATTCGGGGAGCGCTGCTCATCGGTATTTTTGCCTCCACCATCATTGGAATTCCACTGGGATTAACCCAGCTGCCCAGTCAGTTTATTTCAGCTCCCCCATCACTTGCACCGATTCTCTTCCAGTTTGATTTCTCTCGCCTTTTCTCTCTGGATATGGTGATTATACTCTTCACCCTGTTATTTGTGGATATGTTTGATACGCTGGGAACCCTGGTAGGAGTAGCTTCAAAAGCCGATATGCTTGATGAAACTGGAAACCTTCCCAAAGCGAAGCAAGCACTCTTTGCTGATGCAGTGGGAACCACTGCTGGAGCCTGTCTGGGAACCAGCACAGTCACCACTTATGTTGAAAGTGCCGCCGGGGTGGCCGAAGGTGGGCGTACCGGTTTAACGGCACTTTCCACAGCGGTAATGTTCGGAGTGGCTTTGTTATTGTCGCCTCTGTTCATCATGATTCCCGGTGCTGCCACAGCGCCGGCACTGGTATTAGTAGGATTGTTTATGATGTCTCCCATAAACAAAATAGACTTGGATGATTTCACCGAGTCAATTCCTGCCTTTCTGACCATCATTATGATGCCGCTGACTTTTAGCATTGCAGACGGGATTGTGTTCGGGATGGTTTCCTACACAGCTCTTAAAATTTTAACCGGAAAAATGAAAGATGTTTCCCTGATCATGATTGTGCTCTCCATTCTTTTCATCATCAAATTTGCACTGGGATAACCTAGGTCAGACAACCTGACAGAAACCCGATGCCCTAAGGATCATACCGATTCTTAGGGCATTGTCCCATCATCCTTTAATGTCAGCAGGTTTCAGTGCTGCCGGTACCGTCAGCTTGTCCCGAAGATTAAACTGAGCTGTTGCAATGGAAGAGGACCACTTTTATCCGTTGCAACAGCTGAGTTTAATCAATTGAATCCAATTACGAAAGGAGCACCACCGAAGATGAAACGACTGCTGATTCGTGACGGTCATATTGTCACCATGAACCAACAAAAAGAAATCATGAAAGGCGATCTGCTGATTGAAAATGATCGCATTACTGCCATAGCTCCCCGGTTGAATGTTGATGACTGTGAAGTGCTGGAGGCTGGAGGCATGACGGTCATTCCCGGCTTTATTCAGACGCACATTCACTTGACACAAACCCTGCTGCGGGGGCAGGCGGATGATCTGGAACTGCTGGACTGGCTGAAGAAGAGGGTCTGGCCCCTTGAAGGATCCCATACGGCCGAGTCCAACTATGTATCGGCAAAGCTGGGGATTGCAGAGCTGATTAAGGGCGGCACCACCGCCATCATTGATATGGAAACCGTGCATCATACGGAATCTGCCTTTGAAGCGTTGCTGGAAACCGGTTATCGGGCCATATCAGGCAAGTGCATGATGGATTACGGCAATGGCGTACCTGCATCACTTATGGAAAAGACCAGCGATTCCATTAATGAAAGTCTCAGGCTCATGAAAAAATGGCATGGCACCGGAGGCGGGCGAATTGATTACGCCTTTGCCCCCCGGTTTGTGGTGTCCTGCACCGAAGAACTGCTGGTGCAGGTAAAGGATTTGGCAGCTGAGTATGGTGTGATGGTTCATACCCACGCTTCAGAAAATCGGGGTGAAATTGAACTGGTACAGCGTGATCGTGGAATGCGTAATATTCAGTATCTAAAGCATCTGGGACTCACGGGCGAAAACCTGATTTTAGCCCATTGTATTTGGCTTGACGAAGAAGAAATGCAGATTCTGGCAGACACCGGCACCAAAATTGCCCATTGTCCTTCCAGTAATATGAAACTGGCCTCGGGCATTGCCAAAATACCGGAGCTGATGGAAATGAATGCGCAAGTGTCTCTGGCCGCCGACGGTGCGCCCTGCAATAATAATCTGGACATGTTCCGGGAAATGCGTCATGCCGCTCTGATTCAGAAGGCCCGCTTGTTAAGCCCCACGGTGATGCCGGCAGCCACCATTTTTGAAATGGCAACAATGGGCGGTGCCAGAGCCATGGGAAAAGAAAGGGAGTTGGGCAGTCTGGAGCCAGGCAAAAAAGCGGATGTGGTGCTGGTGAAGATGGACACACTGCACAATGCCCCCTGGGAATCTGGAGACCCTGTTTCCCAGCTGGTCTATTCTGCTACGGCGGCCGATGTGGATACCACCATTATCAATGGAGAAATACTGATGAAGAACCGGCAGTTAACCACCATCAACGAAGCAGCGTTGAAAGATGAAGCTAACCGCCTCATTAAGGAACGGATCACCACTGCGGGTGTTGTCAAGTAATGTGACCAGAAAGAAGCAATGGTTGAAAGGGGAGATATGCATTGGTTCAGAAAGTCTACCAGGTACATGAAATACAACAGGCGCTCGAACTGTTGCACCAGCATACCCATCAGGCAAAATTACTGGCGGGGGGAACTGATTTAATCATAAAAATGAGGGAGGGGCATGTGAACCCCGCTGTACTCATTGATATCTCATCCATGGATAAAACGCGTATCATCGAAGTACAGGGGCAGGAAATCCACATTGGAAGCACTGCTACTTTCAGTGAAATTCAGGAACACCCTCTGTTTCAGAAGGATCTAGGCGCCATTGCCGCAGCTGCCCGGTCAGTGGGATCGCCTCAGATCCGAAACCGTGCCACCATTGGGGGTAATATCTGTAATGCCTCTCCTGCAGCCGATTTGCTTCCCCCCCTCTTGGCAATGGAAGCCATGACCGTTTTGAGATCAAAGGAAACAAGCCGTCTGCTGCCCTTGTCGGATTTCCTCGTCGGCAAGGAAAAAACAGCCCTAAAATCGGAAGAAATGCTGGAACGGGTATGGTTCCGAAAACTGGAAGACAGATCAGGGCTTGGTTTCAGCAAACTGGGCATTCGAAACGCTCTGGCCATTGCCCGGCTCTCCATGGCGGTATATCTGAAACTGGACGCAACGGGTCGCTGTTTGGAAGCTCGGGTGGCCAGTGGTGCTCTTGGGCTGACAGCCCAGCGGGAAAATGAAGTGGAAGCCTTCCTGCAGCAGCAAGTGATTGACGAAACAATCATTGATCAGGCAGCACAGGTACTGGAAAAGACAACTGCCCAGCGATTGGCCGGCAGAAGCACACTGCCGTTTAAGAGACAAGCGGTGCAGGGTGTCTTCCGGGATGCGCTGTCTCAGGCGTTGAAAACCTCATTAAGGAGGGAACAGTCATGAAAACGATTCAACTGACGGTTAACGGTAAAGAAATGACCCTGACAGTGGAGGCAGATCAGCGATTGTTGGATGTGCTTCGCAATAATCTGAAGCTCACTGGCACCAAAGAAGGCTGTGGAGAAGGTGAATGTGGCGCCTGTACGGTAATCATGGATGGGGCCATCGTCAATTCATGCCTGGTGATGGCGTTTCAGGCGGATGGGAAATCCATTCAAACCATCGAAGCCCTCGACAGTGAAGATGGATCACTGCATCCCATTCAGCAGGCTTTTCTGGAAGAAGGAGCCGTTCAATGCGGTTTTTGCACACCGGGAATGGTGCTTTCTGCCAAAGCATTGCTGGACAAAAACCCCACTCCATCAAAAGCTGATATTCAGGAAGGTATTTCCGGAAATCTCTGCCGCTGCACTGGCTATCATAAAATTGTGGAAGCCGTTGAAAAGGCTGCCGACACCATGAAAGAAGGGGGAGAGAGCCATGGCACTGCGCGTCGTGGGACAAAATGAAATCAGAGTGGATGGAAAGGCAAAGGTCACTGGAAAGGCCCTTTACCCTGAAGACATCTACATGGACAACATGGTATTTGGAAAAACCCTGCGTTCCAACCGCCCCCATGCTCATTTCACCCTGAATCTGGAACAGGCGTCTCAAATGCCGGGGGTGCTTCGCATCTTCACAGCATCAGACGTGCCTCATAATGCCCATGGCGTTCTTTTCAAAGATCATGAAGTGATCTGCAGGGATAAAGTACGGCGGGTGGGAGACCCCATGGCTTTTGTGGTGGCAGAAACAGAAAAAGAAGCCACTGCCGCTCGGGACGCCATTCAGGTGAGCTACGAAGATCTGCCAGCTGTCTTTGACCCTGAGGAGGCATTGAAGCCGGGAGCTCCATTGGTACATGAACAGGGAAATTTGGTTTATCGTTTCAAGTTGCGCCGTGGCGATGTGGCAGCAGGGTTCCAGGAGAGTCATGCCATTGTGGAACAGGAATACCGGACGCCCATGGTGGATCATGCCTTTCTTCAGCCAGAGTCAGGACTGGCCTACATGGAAGAAGATGAGCGGGTGGTGGTGTGCGCCGCCACCCAGTATCCCCATTTTGATCAGCTGGAAATAGCAGAAGCCCTGGCGCTTCCAACAGAACAGGTGAAAGTGGTGAATCCGGCGGTGGGTGGAGCCTTTGGCGGCCGGGAAGATGTGACCATGCAGATTCATTTGGCATTGGCGGCTCAACATCTGAAACGGCCGGTGAAGACCACCTACAGCCGGGAAGAGTCTTTCTATGCTCACAGTAAACGGCATGCCATGGTGATGCGCCTGAAAACCGGCGCCGACAGAGAAGGCAACCTGCTGGCCACTCAGGTGACCATCTATTCAGATACTGGTGCTTATGCCTCCTGGGCCATTAATGTGTTGCGGAAAGCAGGGGTGCATGCCACCGGCCCCTATGTGATTCCCCATGTGCATGTGGACGGCTACAGCGCTTACACCAATAACCCCTATGCAGGAGCCATGCGGGGCTTTGGGGCGACACAGATTCCCATTGCCCATGAAATGCAGATGGATGCACTGGCAGAGCTACTGGGGATCAGTCCCCTGGAAATTCGTTTGAAAAACGCCTTCGTACCAGGTTCTGTGACTGCCACAGGCCAAACCCTCTCTGAAAGTGTACCGCTGGTGGAATGTTTGGAGGCGGTGGCAGAAAAATTGGGCTTGAAACAGAGTCTTCGGGAGGTGTCACCATGAAAAAAAAAGGAAAAGGGATAGGATGCACCTTTTATGGTACTGGCTATGGGAATGGTTTTCCGGATGTTTCCCGATCCATCGCCCAACTGGAACGGGATGGATCAGTGACTGTTTACGTGGGGGCCACTGAGGTGGGACAGGGGGCCAAGACTGTCTTGAGTCAAATCGCTGCGGAAGTGATGGCGCTTCCCTTGTCGGGCATTCATTTCGTGTGTGAAAATACTGATGAAACCCCGGATGCAGGGACAGCAGCTGCCAGCCGCCAGACCTACAACACCGGTAATGCCATCAAACGCACTGCCGAATTATTGCTCAAAGAAATGAAAGTAACGGCAGCCCGGCACTGGGGGGTATCAACACCCGGCCGTATTTCCATGGATTCAGGAAAGCTGGTTCATCCTGAAAATGCTGCTGCAACGCTCAGCTACCGGGAAGTTGCCATGATAAAGGGACAGGAACTGCTTCGGGTGGAAGACAGCTTCACCGCCATGACCACCCGGCTGGATGATGAAACCGGTCAGGGAAACCCATACTGGCCCTATACCTTCAACGTATATGGTGTGGAAGTGGAAGTGGATACAGATACAGGTAAAGTCTCAGTGGTGAAAGCTGTCTGTGCCCAGGATGTGGGACGGGCCGTGAATCCCAAACTCATTGAAGGGCAGATGGATGGTGGATTTGCCATGGGGCTGGGGTATGCGCTGATGGAAGATGTGAACCTGCAGCAGGGCCATATGAAGCATGACCGCTATTCCAATTATCTGATTCCCACTGCCATGGATTTGCCCGACTTGGAAAAAATCATCGTGGAAGCGCCTGAATCCACCGCACCCTTCGGGGCAAAAGGGATTGGCGAGCCAGTGATGCTGGGGGTGGCGCCGGCTATTTTAAACGCCATCTATGACGCAGTTGGTGTTCGGATGACGGAGATTCCAGTGACGCCAGACCGGTTGCTGGTGGCACTCAAGCAACATGAGGGGAAGGAAGGGATCTGATGAAAACGGCGCTGAAAAAACGCATTGATGTGGCTGCCGGCCGGGAACCGGCAGACCTTGTTCTTAAAAACGCCCAAATTATCAATGTGTTCACGTCAGAAATCGTTAAAGGTGACGTTGCCATCCAAGACGGCCTGATCGCCGGCATCGGCAACTATCAGGGCCGGGAAACGCTGGACCTGGAATGGGCCTATCTGTCACCAGGACTCATTGACGGTCACGTTCACCTTGAATCGGCCATGGTGGCACCTGCGGAGTTTGCCCGGGCAGTGGTGCCCCGGGGGACCACTGCCGTGGTGGCAGACCCCCATGAAATTGCCAATGTGGCGGGTATTCAAGGCATACGCTACATCCTTGAGGCCACCAAAGAACTTCCTCTGGATGTTCGGGTGATGCTGCCTTCCTGTGTACCGGCCACTTCCTTTGAAAATGCAGGGGCGGTTCTGAAAGCTGACGATTTGGCACCTCTCTATGGCGAAGAACGGGTGCTGGGACTGGGAGAATTAATGGATTATCCCGGAGTGGTTGGGGGAGAGGCAGCTATTCTGGATAAAATTGTGGGCGCCGGCGACCGGGTGATGGATGGTCATGGGCCCATCATTGAAAAAAAGGAGCTGAATGCCTATGTGACAGCAGGTATTCAGACCGAACACGAATGCTCCACGGCAGATGAAATGCTGGAACGCCTGCGTCTGGGCATGTATATTCTCATTCGGGAAGGGTCAGCTGCCAGAAATCTGAAAGAGCTGGTGAAAGTGGTGAATCGGGAGAACCTGCGGCGCTGCCTGTTTTGTACCGACGATAAGCACCCTGAAGACCTGCTGCAGCGAGGTCACATCGACAATAATCTGAGAATGGCTGTGGAAGAAGGTATTGATCCTGTGGCCGCCATACAGATGGCTACCATCAACGCTGCAGAATGCTATGGGATGAAACGGGTGGGAGCGGTGGCACCCGGATACCGGGCCGATCTGGTGGTTTTTGACAATCTCAGGGACTTTAATGCACAAAAGGTCTTTCGGGAAGGCAAACTGGTGGCCCGTGACGGAAAAGCCCTCTTTGAGTCAGGACCTCAGGGAAACAACATGGTCAGTCAAACGGTTCATTTACCGCCACTGACAGCAGAACAGCTGAAATTGGCGCTTTCATCAGACATTGTTCATGTGATCCAGTTGCTGCCCCACAGCCTGGTCACCCGAAAAACCGTGCGAAAAGTCAATGTGGAAGAAGGCTGCTTTGCCTATCACCGCAGCCTGGATATACTGAAGATGGCCGTTATTGAACGCCATCATGCCACCGGACAGATTGGACTGGGTTTGGTGGAAGGCTTCGGGCTGAGGCAGGGGGCCATTGCCACCACCATTGGGCACGATTCCCATAATCTGATTGTGATTGGTGACAACGATGCCGACATGCTTCTGGCTGTCGAAACCATTCGACAGGCAGGTGGCGGCATTACCCTTTGCAGCCAGGGGGAGGTCCTGCAAACTCTTCCCCTTCCCATTGGAGGACTCATGTCAGACGCACCCCTGGAAGAAGTGAACCGGCAACTGATGGCGATGCTCCGGCTGGCCCATGAAAAACTGTGCGTCAGCCACGACATTGATCCTTTTATGACGCTGTCTTTTCTGGCGCTGCCGGTGATTCCGGAAATAAAACTGACAGATATGGGATTGTTTGATGTCAACGCTTTTGCTTTCATGGATATTCACGTTAAGGAGTAAGCGTCAGAATCAAAGGGGCGATGATGATGGCCTTGAGAGACTTGCTCAATCTGCAACAGGCAGACATCCCTGTCATCTCCTTTGTGGGCGCCGGCGGTAAAACCACCGCCATGTTCACATTGGCGGCAGAACTGCGGGCTGCGGGGAAGGCGGTGATGGTGATCACCACCACCGCCATGTATGTTCCCCAAAAAGAACCTGTGGATCATCAATGGATCCACCCCACACTGCTTCCACGCTGCTTCCCCATTAAAATGGAAAATGGGACTGTCCATCCGCAAATCATGGTATGGGGAAGTGGGATTCAAAGGGGTGACTCCGGTGGTGATAAGCTGACAGGAATTTCGCTGGACGCAGTCAGCAGATGGATGGAAGATCATTCAGGCGTGCCGCTGCTGGTGGAAGCCGATGGTTCCCGAAAGAGGCCTGTGAAAGCACCGGCAGATCATGAACCGGTGATTCCTGTGTCAACAAAGATGGTGATTGGTGTCATTGGATTAAATGCAATGGGTGCACCGGTGAGCGTTGAAAGCGTTCACCGGCTGGACCCCTTTTGTCGTGTGACAGAGAGTCAGCCAGGTGACGGGATTTCAGTTGATCATCTGAGACGACTGATCTTTCATGAAAAAGGACTCTTTAAAGATGCTCCGCCTGCTGCGGCGAAAATCGTCCTGCTCAACCAGGCAGATACGGTACAACGACGTCTGATGGCGGCTAACCTGGCTGAACAGGTGATGAAAAGTGACGGTGGAGTTCAAGGCGTGGTGACGGCACAGCTTCATCCCACAGAGTACCGCTTATTATGGGGGGGAAGGCGATGATTTCTGCCATATTGCTGGCATCGGGATATGGGACCCGCATGAAGCAGCCCAAGTTATTGTTACCGGTGGAGGGGGTTCCCATGATCCGCCGGGTGGCACAGGCAGTGAAGGCCTCCTGCGTCGATGAAAGTTTGCTGATTTATCGGGAAAACCAGGTAAAAGAGGCAGTTGCCGAACTGGTGAGCCGGTCAGTTTTTAATCCAGGGGCTCATCAGGGTCAGAGTGAGGCCATCAAGCTGGGAATCCGGCACCTTCACCCTGCAAGTCATGCCTGTTTTTTTGTCATGGGAGACCAGCCCCTGATTCGGCCTCAGATTTTCAATCAACTGATTCAGGAACATGAGCAGCAGCCTCAAAAGATTATCGTACCCGTCTACCAGGGTAAACGAGGCAGCCCTGTTCTTTTTCCATCCGAATTCTGGCCCCTGCTGATGCAACTGTCAGGAGACCAGGGTGGGCGGGTATTGCTGGAATCCCATGGTGAATCAGTGATCATGGCGAATGTTGAAGACGCTTATTCCGGAAAAGATGTGGACACCTGGGAATCATATGTGGACCTCACGGAGAAACTGAAGTCAGAAAAATGATGAAAAGTTGCTAATCCCGTGAAGTTAACTGCCTCTTTCGCTTCTTCTGAAAACGCCTCTTCAGAAAAAGAGCACTCATGATTGCAGACAGGGAGAATAATACAAAAAACACATGTGGCATGTGGCATAAAATGATATGATAAGTCATGATAGTATGAGGTTTGGATGATGAAATCATGATAAAATGCGGTGATAGTGAGGTCAGTGACGACGACGGAAGCAGTCCATGGGAGGCAGGGCTATTCGCATGGGCAATAAACAGGGAGGTGCATTGATGAAACCGGTAAAGATCGTGGTATTGGATGGCTACGCATTGAATCCGGGAGATCAGGACTGGGAGCCGCTGGAGAAGTTCGGAGAACTGGTGGTGTATGAGCGAACAGGGTACGATGCGCACGAATCTCAGGCTCTCGTTGTGGAGCGGGCCCAGGGAGCACAGGTGCTTTTAACCAATAAAACACCCCTGACAGCCCAGGCGATGGAACAGCTGCCTGATCTTCAATACATTGGCGTGCTGGCAACGGGATATAATATTGTGGATGTGACAGCTGCAGAAAAGCAGGGGGTGGCAGTGACCAACATTCCCACCTATGGAACCGCAGCGGTGGCACAAATGACCATCGCACTCCTGCTGGAGATGTGCCATCATGTAGGCGATCACAGCCAGGCGGTTCACGCCGGTGAATGGTCACAGAACCCTGACTGGAGTTTTTGGAAATTCCCCTTGATTGAACTGGATGGAAAGATTCTGGGACTTATTGGTTTTGGAAGAATCGGCCAGGCAGTGGCACGCATTGCTCAGGCACTGGGAATGAAGGTGCTGGTTCATACCCCGCGGCCTGACAAAGCAAAGGAATCAGAAAGTCTGACCTTTTCATCGCTGGAATCGCTTTTTCAACAGTCGGATTTCATCAGCCTCCACTGTCCCCTCTTCCCTGAAACCCGGGGAATCATCAATCAGAAAAACATTGAGTTGATGAAGCCTTCTGTGCGCATCGTCAATACTTCCAGAGGGCCGTTAATTGTCGAGGAAGATCTGGCAGAAGCCCTGAGTAAGGGCCGTATTGCCGGTGCCGCCCTGGATGTTGTCTCTGCTGAGCCAATCGGGGAAGATAACCCATTGTTAAAAGCACCCAATTGTCTGCTCACCCCACACATTTCCTGGGCCCCCATTGAAGCGCGCAGGCGGTTGATGGCGCTGGCAGCTGCAAATCTGAAACATTACCTGGCAGGAGATCCCATTCATTTGGTGAATCATCCTGTTTTCAGGGAGAGGTGAAAAAATGCAACGACTGTTAAAGATACTGTCAGTCTGCTTCATGATGCTGATCTTGTTACTTCCGGTTCAGGCCCATGGAAATGCCGGCCCTGTTATTTATAATGAAGATCCGGTGTTTTCCATCATGGCCGACAATGAAAGCAAACTTGCCGTTATTGAAGAAGATCTGGTGATTGATTTAAGCCAGGAAGGCCGTTTTACGGCTCATATAACAGCCACCTACCGCATGCAGAACCAACAAAATGAGGAACTGCGGCAGGGAATGTTGTTTCCTTTCACCTCGGTTCATGGACATGCTTCACTGGAGGATGTCGTGATTCAGGTGGACGGTGAATCCATTCCTGTTGAGGCGCATCATCTCTTCAATCTTCCCATGAATCACTACATGCGGGGTGACGGATCGGCCTACGAAGAATACGTGCAGCACCTTCAGGCAACCACACTGGATGAAATCATCGAAGTCATGAAAAATAAAGGTGATCTGCCCACAACATCTGAAAATAAGACTGACAGCGGTGAAATTCACGTGGGTGCATTTGCCTATGACGTTGACTTTGCCCCTGGCGAAGTCCGGGAAATACAGGTACAGTATACAGTCAGAACCTCTCAGGATCGTTCTGAGACGGTGAAGTACAGCTCGCTGGTGGCCTATTTTCTTCGTCCGGCTTCCAGATGGCAGTCTTTTGAAGACCTGACTGTCACCGTTATTCCCCATGAAGAGCAGCCATTTTTATTGGCAAGCAGTTTGCCCCTTGTCTATGATCGGGCAGCAGAACGCTATTCAGGCTATTTTGAAACGCTGCCAGATCAAGACCTGGTTTTCAAAATGTATCATCGCCAAAAACCGGAATCAGGGTTGCTGAGGATTCTCAGCAACCCCTATATCCTTCTGTTGATTATACCGGCAGCATTGGTACTGGCTGTGCTGATTTTGGTGACGGTGGTGGTGTTGATGGCAATGAAGAAAAGCAAAATGAACCTGCGGGACTAAATGCTACTCAATGGATAAATCGCCCACCAGTACCCCGATAATTTCACCCGTGCCGGCCTTGATTGGAACAGCCAGTGAAACACAGTAGTGATAAGTGGCACTAGAGATATAGGGGTCTGTGACAAAATCACGCCCTGCGATGGCTTCAATAAAATATGGTCGATGACTGTATTCAAGGGGCTCATCAGGCAAATCAATGTTAGCGGCCACCATCAGGCCGCTTTTTTCAATGAGTCCGATGTTTTCAAACTGAGCGTTTTTCATCTGAACCTCTTTCAGCAAAGGAGAAGCTTTGGAAAGTGGAAGTTGTTGCTTCGCCACCTGACCTGCTGTTTCTCTTAACACTTTAAAATCACCATCGATTCCTTTTCGCTGGTCTGCATTTAACTCAACATTTCCGATGAAAGTATTCAAATAGGCGTCGATGCTTTCCGCATCTTCGTGCATTCGGTGAATGCCTTCCATGACTTCGTGCATTAAAGAAGATTGTTCTTCTGCTGAAGCAGACACTTCCTGCGTAAAGGCAGCGGCATTTTCCGTACTGGCGGCAATGTGATCCATCAGCTGACTGGTGTGCTGGGACAGGTCGGCTGTATCGGAAGCCAGCAATTTTATGTCATTGACTGCAGAAAAAGTTTCCTGGGTGGAAGACAACACTTGTTGAAAAGAAGCTTTGGAGGCATCAGCAAAGGCAATGTCCTGAGCGGTTTTTTGGGCAGCGGCACCGGTGGAACCGGCAATTGTCTCGATGGAAGTCGTGATGCCGTCAATAAGGGTCTGAATTTCAGAAGTGGATGTTGCGGTTTGTTCTGCCAGTTTGCGCACTTCGTCTGCCACCACGGCAAACCCCCTCCCATGCTCACCGGCCCGGGCTGCCTCAATGGCCGCATTCAGCGCCAAGAGATTGGTGGTTTCGCTGATCCCGGAAACAACGGCAGAGATCTCATAAATACGACGGGCTTCCTGTTCCAGTGCAGTGATCTGATGAGTCACCTGCTGGTTTGCCGTTGCATTTTCGTTCATTTTTTGAATAAGTGCTTCGAATACCTGACTGCTTTTCTCGACGATCTGAATCATCCCCTGGGCAGTCTGCAGCGTGGTTTCTGCATGCTGGTTGATGGCGTCAACTTTTTGAATCATATGGCTTGTTGTGGTGCGCGCCTCTTCCAGTGACTCGAACTGCTTGGAAGCGTTCTCTGCCACTTCATTGATGGACACGGCAATTTCCTGGGAGGATTGCTGTGTTTGACGGATGTTGCTTTGCAGTTCATCAGACAAGACAAAGAGTTTTTGTGACATGGCGGCCATTTCAGATAGTATTTTTTTGGTGTTGAGGGACAACTGGTTAATGTTGCGGCTCAACTCCCGGGTGGTGCCAGTCCCTTTGATGCGGTGGGCTAACCGACCCTGGGTCAGCGGCTTGATTTCTTTCATGAGAAGCCGGGCTGCTTCATGCTGCTGCCGGTTAACTGCCAACAGCAGTAAAATTGTCAGGGAAGCAGTGCTGAGATTCAGCAGCGAACCTGGTTGCAACAGTAAAGTCGTGGCGAAGGCGATGAGGGCAATTAATGCGATGACCAGCAGGGGATTGATTTTTTTTCTCTCCATAGGAAACCTCCTTGAATAGATGTCTTGATAAGATATTCGACAGTAACGGAGAATCTCCTGCTTTGTTAAAAATGAAACATTTAAAATCGTTTAATAACATGAGCCAAAAACCAAGCGTACATGACACGATGAAGTCATTTGTGAAAAAAATGACGGCAATTATTCAAGTGGTGATTGCGATTTTTATCTAAACGCGATTTCGAACAATAATAGAAGTCCTTTGATAACACATCATTCAAGATTGTTAAAAGTCAAAAAATCTATTATTCATCAAAACGAGCCATATCAATCACGAGAAGAGCAATAAAATAAATTGCGCAAATATTGAACGACTTTGCAATTGACAGAAAGTGCCGATGGTGGTAAATTGGAATGAGCCTAGAGCTATGCATCAATGTATATAAACAAAGGAGGAGTACTATGAATTTAATGAAAAAGAGAATGTGGATTAGTTTACTGGTGGTGGGAGTGTTGTTGTTGACCGCTTGCGGCGGTGGAGGAGCATCTGCCCCTGCTGCACCGACAGAGTCGGACATACCCGATGAGGAAATGGGTGAAATTGTTCCTTCCATCACACTGCTCAGTTCATTGCCGGAAGCCAACATGGTGAACTATGAAATGGCCGAGGAAATTGCCGAAGAACTGCGCCTGCTGGGTGTGGACGCTGTGGCACAACCCATGGACTTTGCCGTATTGCTGGATGTTTTGTATGGAGAAGACAGTGATTTTGACGCTTACACCATTGGCTGGTCTGGCCGTGTGGAGCGCTTGGATCCTGACATGTTCATCCACTCCATTAATCATTCCGATAATGCTGAACCAGGCGGGAACAACACCAACCGTTATCGAAATCCGGCATTTGATGCTCTGGCTGACGCCCAGCGTCAGGAAATGGACATCGACGCACGTCGTGAGATTGTGTTCGAAGCCCAGGAAATTCTTGGACAGGATGTACCACAGGTAACCCTGTACTCCAGAGCCAACATGCAGACATACAACAAGGAATTATTTGCTGATGTCATCAATATCCCTGGTGAAGGTCTGTTTAACGAATGGACTCCCTTCTCCATCAGACCGCTGACAGACAAAACAGTACTTACAGTGGCCAGTAACGTCAATATTGACGACATTAACCCCTTAAGCTCAAAAAGTGTCTACGGATGGCGTAACCTGCGCCTTATCTACGATAAGCTGGTACGCTTGTCACCGGAAATCGAACCTGTACCATGGGCAGCTGTGGGCTGGGACGTGGTGGCTGATGACGTGATTGATGTTGAACTGCGCCAGGGAATGACTTTCCATGACGGTGAGCCCGTGACCGTGGAAGATGTGAAGTTCTCCTACGAACTGTTTATCAACGAAAACGTGGAGTACTTTGCTTCCTTCCTGACACCCATCGACACCATCGAAATCATGGATGAAAACACCGTGCGTTTCAACCTGAAATACGCTTACGCACCCTTTATCACCAACACATTGGCACAAATTCCCATTTTGCCCATGCACATCTGGGAAGACATTGAAAACCCGGTACAATATCCCAACATGGAAGCCATTGGCAGTGGTCCCTTCAAAATGGAGCGTTTCCAAACGGGTGAAGAATTAGTGGTTTCCCGTTTTGATGACTATTTTGAACAACCCATCATCGATGGTTATATCTTCCAGATCTTTGCTTCACCTGAAGGCGTACTGACTGCTCTTGAACTGGGTACTGTGGACATTGTTTCTTATGACCTGGTACCGGCTCACACCGAACAGATTTCCAACAATGAAGGTGGCAAGTATGATCACCTTGAGTTGACAGAAGCCCAAGACATTGGTTTCTTCTATCTGGGAATGAATCTTGACCGCGCACCTTTCAACAACAAGGCATTTCGTATTGCTGTGGCCCACGTCACAGACTACGATCTGGCTCTGGATGTACACCTGAACGGTTACGGTGCCCGCGGCGGCGGCGGACTGGTGATTGTGGAAGCCAACGAGTTCTGGCATAATCCGGATGCCCTTATTTACGACACCTATGACCCAGAACGGGCCAGAGAAATCCTGGCAGAAGCCGGCTTTACCTGGGACAGCGAAGGCCGTCTGCGTATGCCGGTGGAATAGGCTGACTTCTCCAAGGAATCAACATAATCAGTATGCATAAAAATTAACAAACATAAATAATCAGACAAACATGAAAGCCGGAAAAAGCGGCTTTCATGTTTTGTCTGGCATTACATGCATTTAAGCATTGAAAACCACGATAGAAAGAAGGAAGGTGAAAGCTTGTTAGGTTATTTTGCGAGACGTTTGGCAGTGATGCTGTTAATGATTTTTCTGGTTTCCACCATGATTTTTTTCCTGTTTCGCACCATGCCTGGTGATCCCACGGCCTTTGTGGTTGACCCGTCCATTCCAGCTGAAGCAAGGCAGCAGCTACTGGAGCGCTACGGGTTGCATGACAGCCTGTGGGTGCAATACCAGGTGTTTATGAAAGACCTGGTGAAACTTGATTTTGGCGATTCTTTCTTTTACAATCGGCCAGCCATGGAAATCATCGGAGAAAAGCTGGCAGCCACGCTGATTCTCATGCTCACCGCCATGGTGTTTGCATATGTCATCGGTATTTTTGGAGGTGCCTGGATGGCTTGGAAACGGGGTACCCCACTGGAATCTGTGGGCATTACCATATCCCTCATCTTCCGGTCGGCACCCACCTTTTGGGTGGGGCTGATGGTGATTTTGCTATTTTCAGTACGTCTGGGCTGGTTCCCGGCGCAGGGGATGCGCACAGCTGGTACCGGCGGCGGCACATTCTCAGAAGTATTCTTAAACACAGACTTTCTTAAACACCTGGTGCTGCCTGCTCTGGTGGCCGGGTTATACTTTGTGGCAACACCCCTGCTGATTATGCGTAACAGCATGCTGGAGGTTATGTCGGAAGACTACATTGAAATGGCCAGGGCCAAAGGCATCAAAGAGCGCATTATATTGTATCGCCACGCTGCCCGAAACGCCCTTTTGCCTGTTGTCACCGCTGGAGCCCTGTTCATTGGTTCTGCCATTGGCGGGCAGGTGCTGATCGAAGTGGTATTCAGCTGGCCGGGTTTGGGACGGGAAATTGTTACGGCTGTTACCCGACACGACTATCCCCTGGCCCAGGGCTGCTTTATCATCATTTCTGCCATGGTTATGTTCATGAACCTGGTGGCAGACATGCTGTATGCAGTGCTTGATCCACGGATTTCATACAAATAATCAGCGAAAAGAGGTGAATGCATGAGTACGGCAACCCTTCATAAAAAAGCAAACAGCCAGAGCGTTATTCGGCTCTTTTTCAAAAATCTAAAACGGGATAAACTGGCCCTGATCGGCGTCGTGTTGCTGGTGTTTTTCATCGGCGTAGCTGCTTTTTCCGACATCATTGCCCCTTATGGGCCCCGGGACAGACATTATAATGAAGATGGAAAAATCAGACGCCTTGAAGCTCCATCAGCGGCTCACCCCTTTGGAACCACCGATGTGGGGCGTGATATATACTCTCAGGTGGTACTGGGAACCAAAACCGCATTGACGGTGGGGATCCTGGCAGCGCTGCTGGTTACCGTGGTGGGGTCCGTCGTGGGAATCATCGCAGGTTACTATGGTGGCTGGGTGGATACCGTCATCATGCGGGTGGTTGACTTTTTCTATGCCATTCCATTTATCCCCTTTGTCATTGTCCTGTCAGCAGTTCTGAAACCCAGCATCTGGAATATTATTTTGGCAGTTTCCCTGCTCTCTTGGCGAACAGTGGCACGTCTTGTGAGGTCACAGGTACTGTCCATTGCCAAAAGACCCTTTATCAAGGCAGCACGGGTGGCTGGTGCCAGCAATCCACGCATCATGTTTAAGTATGTTTTGCCCAATGTGGTGCCACTGATCATGCTGGAGATGGCCTTTATGGTCAACTGGGCCATTGCAGCAGAAGCCAGCATTGCTTTCCTGGGGTTTGGTGACCCTACTGTGCCAAGCTGGGGCCAGATTCTCCACATCGTATTCACGACGGGTAACTCACGTGTGGCCTGGTGGTGGATCACCGCACCCGGTGTGGCTATTGTCTTACTGTTACTATCCATCTTCTTTGTGGCAAGAGCCCTGGAAGAAGTGGTTGATCCCAGATTAAGGAGGCGATAACCGTGACCCTGTTGGACGTTAAAAACGTAAGCATTGAATACACCACTGAAGCCGGTGTGCTGAAAGCGGTGGACGACGTCTCCTTCAGCCTGGAAGTGGGCGAAAGCGTGGGCCTGGTTGGCGAAAGTGGCTGTGGCAAAACCACCCTGGCCAAATCCATCATGCGGTTACTGGCCAAAAACGGCAGCGTCAGCACCGGCCAAATGCTGTTCAAAGGTGAAGATTTGGTGACCAAATCTGATGAAGAAATTCGCCAGCTGCGGCTCAATGAAATCGCCATGGTGTCCCAAAGCGCCATGAACGCCCTGAATCCGGTGTATACCGTGGGAGATCAGCTGGTGGAAGGCATCATGACCCATACGAAAATGACAAAAAAAGAAGCCACTGACCGGGCCATCGAGGTATTTCGTATGGTGGGGCTGGAGGCCAAGCGTCTGAAAAGCTTTCCCCATCAGATGAGCGGCGGAATGAAGCAACGGGCCATTATTGCCATGGCCTTAACGTTGAATCCATCTCTCATCATTGCCGATGAACCCACCACCGCCCTGGATGTGGTCGTGCAGGACAGGATACTGCAACAGATCATACAGATTCAGAAAGAAATCAACAGCTCCATGATCCTCATTACCCACGATATTTCCGTTGTTTCTGAAACCTGCGAAACCATCATTGTCATGTATGGTGGTAAAGTCATGGAAAAAGCACCCACCCGGATCTTCTTCAAAACCCCGGCACACCCCTATTCTTTGGGGCTGAACAATGCATTTCCCAGCATTCATGAAATTGGCGAAGAGCTGATCTCCATCCCCGGCGCACCGCCAAACCTGATGGATGAACAGAATGGCTGCCGGTTCCAGGAGCGCTGCCCCTTTAAGACAGAGACCTGCGAAACCAAGGTACCTGAACTGGAAGAAGTGGCGCCGGGTCATTTTTCGGCCTGTCATTACAATGATCAAGTAGAATCTTTCCGGGAAGCCTGCAAAAAGAGGGAAACCTGGGAACTGGTGCGGGATCGCATGATTGAAGAGAGAAAGCGGGGTGTGTCGTAATGGGAACACCTTTGATACAGATCAAGGATCTGAAAAAGTACTATCCGGTGAACAAGGGTTTGAAGGACATGTTCAGCAAAGAAAAAGTATTTGTCAAAGCCATTGATGGGATTGACTTGACCATTCATAAAGGGGAAATCCTGGGACTGGCCGGTGAAAGCGGCTCTGGTAAAACCACGACAGGTGAAATTCTGGTGCGCCTTCAGGATGCCACCGAGGGCAGCATCACCATCGACGGACATCCTCTGGATGTGAAGGATGGAAAACTGAAAAAAAGCTTCCGCAAGGAAGTGCAGATGATCTTTCAGGATCCCTACGAAACCCTAAATCCCCGGTTCAATGTCTTCGACACCATTGCCGAACCCCTGCGGATTCATGGCCTTCGGGATAAAAAGGTCTTGTATGAAAAAGTGATAAAAGTGCTGGAAATTGCTGAGTTGAAACCGGCAGAGCATTTTATCTTCCGTTATCCCCACGAATTGTCCGGTGGTCAGCGTCAGCGGGTGGCCATTGCCCGGGGCATTGTGGTGGAGCCGAAGGTACTGGTGGCAGATGAGCCCGTATCCATGCTGGATGTATCCATCCGGGCTGATATTCTCAATCTCCTGAAACGGTTGCGTCAGGATATGGGCCTTACCATGCTGTATGTATCCCACGACCTTTCCACCATCAAATACCTGTGCGACCGCATTGCCATCATGTACCTTGGAAAAATCATGGAAATTGGCCCCGTGGACGAAGTCGTGGCCAACCCCCGGCATCCTTACACCCAGGTGTTACTGTCTGCAGTGCCGGTGGCTGATCCTGACTATCAGAAAGAACGGATCATCATTGATGATGAGGCACCGGATCAGATCAATCTGCCGGTTGGCTGTCGGTTCAGCCCCCGGTGTCCCTTTGCCCAGGAAGCCTGCACACGCTGCGATCACAGCTTCACTCAGGTGGGCGAAGACCACTATCATGCCTGCATTTTTGAAAAAGAAGCCTTGAAACCCCGGGGAAGCTCATCCGTTTAAGCACTTAAACCGCCTGTTTTGGTGAATGCGGGTTCTCACCTTTTCGAAATAGTAATGACAAGATTTCTAAGATTGCCCGTTACCGATCCCTTGTCTTAATTTAATGACATCTACAGTCTGAAAAGCCGCCTATCCGGGCGGTTTTTTCGTCTGATGAGCTGAAAAGACTCATGCAAAATGATTAGAGAAGCTTGATCTGGCGTATGAGTATAAGAACGGGATTGTATTGAAAGGCACGGTGCAGACAAGGACAGGTGGAAAGAGGAGGCAAAATCCATGATTACACGTCAAATTAACCCGCAAACCCTGTGGTTGACCTTTGGAACCCCTTTTGAGACAGAAAGCCTTATGTTTGACAGGGAGCAGACAACATTGCTGAAAAAAACACCGTCACTGCCGGTGAAGCTATCCCTTGAAAATGATCGATTGCAGTTAACAGACTCGTTGTCAGACGATACCAGGGTATTGGGACTGGGGGAAAACTTGCGGGGAATGAACAAACGGGGCGGTATTTACGAATCCTTTTGCACCGATGACCCCATCCATACCCCCGGCAAAAAATCCCTGTATGGTGCTCATAATTTTCTGCTGGTGGAGGGTGCAGTGCCCTATGGAATATTTATTGACTATCCGGGGAAAGTGATTTACGATATCGGATATACCAGGCATGATCAACTGATTATTACCATCACCGGGAGTGATGTGGATATTTACCTGTTTCAGGAGGGAAATCTCAAGGAATTGGCACTTGCCTTCAGGAGGCTCATGGGTGAAAGTTACATACCTCCCAAATGGGCTTTTGGATTTCAACAGTCCCGGTGGAGTTACCGAACCAGCAAAGAAGTGGAAGCGGTGGCAGCGGCTTTTCTGGAAAATGAGATCCCATGCGATGCCATTTATCTGGATATTGACTACATGGAACGCTATAAGGACTTTACAGTTGACAAGGAAGCTTTTCCCGATTTTCCCGGATTGGTGGCCTCTCTGAAAGAAAAAGGATTTCGACTCATCCCCATTATCGATGCGGGTGTCAAAATCGAAACAGACTACCCTGTTTACGAAGAAGGCAAAGATCGGGGTTACTTTTGCCTCAATCGCAAAGATGAGCCTTTTGTGGCCGCGGTGTGGCCAGGCAAGGTCCATTTTCCGGATTTTTTGAACCCGGAAGCCCGCCGCTGGTTTGGACTGCACTATCAGTTTCTGACAGACCAGGGTATCGAAGGATTTTGGAATGATATGAACGAACCATCCATTTTTTACACAGAAGAGCGGTTGCAGCAGGCCATTGACCTGGCAAAGGATAGTGAAGGACAAAATCTGGATATTGATGCATTTTTCCATCTCACCGACACTTTTAAAGCATTGTTTAATCATCCTGATGATTATAAACAAATGTATCACCAGGTAAAGGGCGAGATGGTGAATCACGCCAAAATCCACAATCTTTATGGATTCAATATGACTCGGTCGGCTGCAGAAGGACTGGCAGAACTGGAGCCAAATAAGCGTTTTCTACTCTTTTCAAGAGCTTCCACTGTGGGTCAGGGGCGTTATGCCGGCATCTGGACCGGGGATAACCATTCATGGTGGGAGCATATTTTGCTAAACCTTCAAATGATGCCCGCCGTGAATCAGTGTGGTATCCTTTATACAGGCGCTGATACCGGCGGTTTCAGTGACAATGCCAATGCCCAGCTGATGATTCGATGGAGTCAGTTCAGTCTTTTCACACCTCTGTTTCGCAATCATGCGGCCCTTCACACCCGGCACCAGGAGCCTTATGCCTTTGATGGAGCTTCGACAGCCATATTGAGGGATGTGATTCGCTTAAGGTATGCCTTGATTCCCTACTTATACAGCGAATACATGAAAGCAGCTAAAAAAAGCGGGCTCTTTTTCATGCCCCTCTCTTTCGAGTATTCCGAAGAACAGGCCGCCTTAACTGATGACCAGCTGCTGGTGGGAGAGTCTCTGATGGCAACGCCCGTTTACCGGGAAAATGCCAGGGGAAGACATGTCTACCTGCCTGAAACCATGCTTCTCTGGAAAGCAACAGGACCAGCGGGCGGTCAACTTGAAGTGGTGCCACAAGGGCACCATTATCTAAAGGCTGATTTGGCAGAAACCCTGATATTTCTTCGGAAAAACAGGATACTGGTATTGGGAGAGCCGGCCATGAGTGTGGAAAAAATGGATCTCTCCACCATGAGGGTACTGGCTTTTGTGGACGATACTGCCAGCTATGTGCTCTATGACGATGACGGACTCACCCATCATCACCGGGAAGGTGCTTACACTGAAATTCACCTGACCATCACCCACAAAGCAGGAGATTTTCAGGTGAAGGTGGCAGCATCATCCCATGTCAAAGTCAAAGTGCTGAAACTGGTGATGATTAATGCGGCAGGAAAGCAACAGGAACAAGTCGTCCAGGTAGTGCCAGATGCTGCCAACTAAACGGTCGACCTATTGCCAGTGAAGCGCCCGTGTGATCAAGAAAGTGACAGTGGTGACAGCGGCCCCCAGAGTGGTTCCCCAGGCCAGATCCACCAGGGTTACCAGCAACGGCCAGTCTTTCAGGGTAGCCAGATTGGTCAGATCATAGGTGGCATAGGTGATAAAACCAAAAAAAGCGCCTGTTAGAAGAGCTGTCTGCCAGCTTCCCTGGACAATGGCAGGCCGCAGAGCAAAGAAAACCATGCCTGCCACGTACAGCAAATAGAAAGTGATTGCCGCAGGCCAGTTTACCCGGGGACTGAGTAGAAAACCAATCTGCTGTTGGTAAAACCGCTGGGCGACGATTCCCAGCCAGATGAGGTCGATGCCAAAGAAAACTATTACGGCCATGAGGTACAAGCGGAACCAGTACATACAGCAAACCTCCTTTATCGTTCAAGAGATGAGAGAATCATGGTTGTTGATTGAGGGGCTTACCGATAAAAATACCCTGCAATGTGTCGGTCAATCATTCGTTTGAAAGATAAGGCATGTATCAATGCCAGCAAACAAACCTGACGAAAATTGCGTCGTTCTGGAAGCCAAGCCAGGCGCATTGGTACAATAGAAATTCTGAAACGGATGTGGTGAAGTGGAAACGGTGAATTTGCGCACATTTTTGGAACAGGCTCCTATGGGATACGCTTATCATCGCATGGTGTGCGATGCTGATGGGCAGCCGGTGGATTATGTGTTTTTGGATGTAAACCGAGCTTACGAAGAAATGACAGGGTTAAAAAGAGAAAATGTGCTGGGTAAACACCTCAGCCAGGCGGTACCGGAAGTATTGGCCGACCATTTTGATTGGGTTAGCTTTTTTGCCCAGGCGGCACTGGAAGGTAAAACAATTGAAACAGAACAGTATGTGCCGTCATTGGAGCGCTACTATCGGATCAAAGCAATACCTGCCGAAGAACCCCATTTCATTTGCTATGTTACCGACATCACTGCCGAGAAGGAGCAAATGGAGAGGTTCAGGTCAGTGGCTTCGGCACTGAATGACATTGTGCTGGATATTGATGACACCCTTCGATTCACGGGTGTCTACACCACTGATGAGAGTCAGTTGTTTTTCCCAAAGGAAACGTTCATCGGGAAAACCGTGCCTGAAGTTTTTAATGAAGTGACCACCCGACAGATCCAGGAGAATTTGGAGAGGGTGCAGCAAAATGATTCCAAATTGTCCACAGAATATGCTTCCTGGCACACTGGCGAAGAACGATGGTATCAGGCCGTGTACCTTGGCCGTCAGGACAGCTTTGACCGCTGGCGTTACAATATTGTGATTCGGGACATTACTGAGAGTCGTTTAGCGGCTCGGGCGCTGGAGGAAAGTGAGCGCAGTAAAAGTGTGCTGCTTTCCAATTTGCCGGGGATGGCCTATCGATGTCGCTATGATCGGCACTGGACCATGGAGTTTGTGTCGGAGGGCTGCCGGATACTGACAGGCTATTCGCCGGATCAACTCATCGGCAACCGGGATTGCTCTTTCAGCGATTTAATTCTGGAAGAGTACCGGGATCAGTTGTGGGAGGCGTGGGTTGAAGCCACGGCTGAAAAAAAACCCATGCAGGCGGAATACCGTATTCTAATGGCAGACAACACTGAAAAGTGGGTGTGGGAGCAAGGGGTTCCAATTTACAATGACAATGGCGAAGTGGAGGCATTGGAAGGGCTGGTGATCGATCTTTCGGAACGGAAGGCCATGGAGAGAGCCATGCGGCAAGCCCGGGATGCTGCCGAATCGGCCAATCTTGCCAAAAGTCAGTTTCTGGCTAATATGAGTCACGAAATCAGAACACCCATGAACGGACTTTATGGTTTTCTTCAGTTGATGGAGCTGACGGATCTAAAAGGCGAACAGCAGGAGTATCTGGCACATATGCGTCAGTCGATCGATACTTTGCTTTCAATCGTTAATGATATCCTGGACATCAGCCGCATTGAATCCGGAAAGCTGGAACTGGAGTACATACCCTTTGATTTAAGAGAAGAAATGAAAGCGGCAGTGATGCCTTTTTCCCTGAGAGCCCGGGAGAAAGAGCTGGAACTCAGTATGATCATTGATTCAGAAGTGCCCCGGCAGGTGATGGGTGACCCCATCAGGTTAAGACAGGTGCTGACAAACTTGGTGAGTAATGCAGTGAAGTTTACTGAGGCGGGAACAGTGCTGATTCATGCAACCGTCAGTGAGAAGCCTTTAGCGGATGAGGGTGAACCCATGATTGTGTTTCGTGTCATGGATACGGGCATTGGCATATCCGAAGCAGTGCAGAGCCGTCTCTTTGAGCCTTTTGTTCAGGCAGAAACCTCCACCACCCGGCGTTATGGCGGCACAGGACTGGGCCTGTCCATTGTACGGCACATTGTAGCCCTTATGGGTGGCTGGGTGAATCTGGCAAGCCAGCCAGGGAAGGGGACTGCCATCACATGCACCATTCCATTTCCCGAAATGCCGGAACAGGCTGACTGACAGATCACGTGCCAGATACTTTTTCCTTGACAGACAGCAGCGCTTCCGCTATACTGGTGAAAACCATATGTCCTTTAAACTGGTCCCGTGAGACTGGTAAGGAAACGCAAACAGGCCATTAGAACCTGAGCCTTCCTTTCTCGCGCAAAGGAAGGCTTCTTTGTGCGAAAAGGCAAATCCTTGCTGTCCCCCGTGACGGCAAGGATTTTTGTGTCTTGAGATGTGGTGCAATGAACCAGGTTTGATCAAAGACAATCAGTGGGACACATTACTGAAAGTGAGATCACATAAGCACTGTCAAAAGAGGTTGGAGTGATTGGAAGTTGTTAAGTTAGCTCAAAAGGAATGAGGGAGGCATAAAATGAAGGGAAAACTGATTCTGGAAGACGGAACACTATTCGAAGGAAAGCTGTTTGGAGCCATGAAGCAGGTACGGGGAGAAGTGGTGTTTAATACAGGCATGACCGGCTATCAGGAATTGCTGACAGATCCTTCCTATGTTAACCAGATGGTGGTGCTGACCTATCCGTTGGTGGGGAACTATGGATTTAACTGGGAAGATGTGGAATCTGCCAGTCCAAAAGTGAATGCGCTGATTGTGAAGGAGCTATGCCGCACCCCCAGTCATTTCCGTTCGGTGGGTCAATTGGAGCATTATCTGAAAGAACATGGGATAACAGGCATTGAAGGTATTGACACCCGGGCGCTGACCATCCATATTCGCGAAAAAGGCATGATGCGCGGAGCGCTGGTTGCCGGTGACGAAATGCCGGATCAGCAATGGCTCACAGCACCACTGCCTGATCCGGTGGCGTCAGTGACCACGACCCAGGTGAAGACACTGGGAAATCCTGAGGGTACCCGTATTGCCGTTCTTGATTTCGGAATCAAAGGCGCCATTGTCAAACATCTGATTAACCGTGGCATGTGCGTCAGCTTATATCCTGCTCAGACAACCGCAAAAGAGATGCTGGCTTTCCAACCCTCGGGTATTTTACTTTCCAATGGTCCGGGCAACCCCAAAGATTTGCCGGCGGCCATTAAAACAGTGAACGATTTGTTGAAAATGGACATACCTCTCATGGGAATCTGCCTGGGACACCAACTGCTGAACCTGGCCTGTGGCGGCGATGTGTACAAACTCCCCTTTGGTCACCGGGGCGGCAATCATCCGGTGAAGCATCTGGAAACTGGTGCTGTGACAATCACTTCTCAGAATCATAGTTATGCGGTGAAAGAAGAATGTCTGCCAGACTGTCTGACAGTCACACACCGAAACCTCAACGATGGCACGGTGGAAGGCATCCGGCATCGGCAGAAGCCAGTTTTTTCAGTACAGTATCACCCTGAAGCTTCTCCCGGACCTGCCGATTCGGTTGCCCTTTTCGATACCTTTCAGCAGATGGTTGAAGAGTCGCTTCAAAAGGAGGAAAAACCATGCCATTAAATCAACAACTGAAAAAAGTGATGGTCATTGGCTCGGGCCCTATCATCATCGGTCAGGCGGCAGAGTTTGATTATGCCGGTACTCAGGCCTGCTTGGCGCTGAAAGAAGAAGGGATTCACGTGGTACTGGTGAACAGTAATCCTGCCACCATCATGACAGACCCGGGCATTGCCGACACGGTCTATATGGAGCCGCTGACCCCTGCATTCATCAAGAAAATCATTCGAAAGGAAAAGCCCGACGGCCTCTTGCCCACACTGGGAGGGCAGGTGGGTCTGAATCTGGCAGTGGAACTGGCAGAGGAGGGGTTTCTGGAAGCAGAAGGTGTGACGTTGCTGGGTACGCCTGTGGAGGCTATCCAACGGGCAGAAGATCGTGAGTTGTTCAACCAAATGCTGGAAAGCATCGGTGAACCCATCGCCGAAAGCCGGGTGGTGGATCAGATGACAGAGGCACTGGCATTTGCCGATGTCATTGGGTACCCGGTAATTGTTCGACCGGCTTACACCATGGGGGGCACCGGCGGCGGTATCGCTGAGAATGAAAGGGAACTCAGGGAAATTGCCCGCATCGGCCTGAAAAGCAGCCGGGTGAACCAGATTCTGGTGGAGCGTTGTGTTTCAGGATGGAAAGAAATTGAATTTGAAGTCATGCGGGACGCCAATAATACCTGCATTACTGTCTGCAGCATGGAAAATGTGGATCCGGTGGGAGTGCACACCGGTGACAGCATTGTGGCGGCACCCAGCCAGACATTGGCCAACCAGGAATATCAGATGCTGCGCACCGCTTCCCTGAAAATCATCCGCGCCCTGGGAGTGGAAGGGGGCTGTAACGTGCAGTATGCCCTGGATCCAGAGAGTATGAACTATGTGGTGATTGAAGTCAATCCCCGGGTCAGCCGCTCCAGCGCCCTGGCTTCCAAGGCCACCGGGTATCCCATTGCCCGCATTGCCTCCAAAATTGCCGTGGGACTTCACCTTGACGAAATTCCAAACCCCATCACCGGCATGGGACATGCCGCTTTCGAACCTGCGCTGGACTATGTGGTGCTGAAGATACCCCGATGGCCCTTTGATAAGTTTGCACTGGCCGACAGAAAGCTGGGAACCCAGATGAAGGCCACGGGAGAAGTGATGGCCCTGGACAGAAGCTTTGAAGGTGCACTCATGAAGGGAATTCGCTCGCTGGAGCTGAACCGCAACAGCCTGATACTCCGGGAACTGTCAGATCTGACAGACGAAGCCCTGATGGAACGTATAGGTGCCCGGGACGATGAACGGATCTTCTATATCGCCACTGCCCTCTATCGGGGAATGGACATGATGACCATTCACCGCCTCACAGGAATGGACCCCTTCTTTCTGACAAAAATCAACCATCTGGCGCTGCTGGAAAGGCGACTGGAACAGGAAACACTGCAAACTCTCTCAGAAGACCTGCTGCGGGAAGCAAAAGCAATGAATCTGGGAGATGATCACATGGCCGCCCTGATGGGAGCCGATGAAATGACCCTTCGCCGGCACCGAAAAGCACTGGGAATCACACCTGCCTACCACATGGTGGATACTTGCGCCGGCGAATTTCCTGCAGTGACGCCCTACTTTTACGCCAGTTACGAAGGCACCAATGAAGCACAACCCACATCACGGCGAAAGGTACTGATTCTTGGTTCGGGCCCCATTCGAATCGGGCAGGGAGTGGAATTTGACTACTGCACGGTTCATTCCTTGTGGGCGCTTCGGGAAATGGGCATCGAATCCATTGTCATCAACAACAATCCTGAAACTGTCAGTACTGATTTCAATACCTCAGACCGGCTCTACTTTGACCCCCTTACCACAGAAGATGTGATGAATGTCATTGATTTGGAAGAACCGGAGGGTGTCATTGTTCAGTTTGGCGGCCAGACGGCCATTAATCTGGCAGAATCCCTTGAGAAAGCTGGCGTGACCATTCTGGGCACCAGTGTGGCAGACATTGATGCAGCAGAGGATCGGGACAAGTTTAACCAGCTGGTACAGTCGCTGGGCATTCCCATGCCCTTTGGAAAAACCGCCCGATCAGAAGCAGAGGCGGTGGCCTGCGCAGGCGAGATTGGTTTTCCCCTGGTGATTCGTCCTTCCTATGTGCTGGGGGGGCGCAACATGGAAATTCTCTATTCCATGGAAGAGCTGGAAGAATACATGACCAATGCAGCACTGGTGTCGCCCCGGCATCCGGTACTGCTGGACCAGTATCTTCAGGGCATGGAAGTGGAGGTGGATGCCGTTTCTGATGGCGAAGCCATCCTGGTACCGGGTATTATGGAACATATCGAGCGGGCCGGAGTGCATTCCGGCGACAGTATCGCAGTGATTCCACCACTGCATCTGAACCGGCACATGCAGGAAACGGTGATGGACTATACCCTGCGACTGGCAAAAGCGCTGAAAATAAAGGGAATGATCAATCTGCAGTTCGTCATTCGCTACAACCGGGTGTATCTGCTGGAAGTAAACCCCAGGTCCAGCCGCACCGTGCCCTTTCTCAGCAAAGTGACAGGTGTTCCCTTGATTAAGCTGGCCACCCAGGCCGCCATGGGTATGAGCCTTCGGGAGCAGGGAGTTCGCCCGGGGCTCATGTCGCCGCCGGCAGGCTATGCGGTGAAGGCACCGGTATTCTCCTTTTCCAAACTCATTGAAGTGGACACCTCTCTGGGGCCGGAAATGAAATCCACCGGTGAGTCCATCGGATTGGATGAGTTTTATCCCAAAGCACTCTACAAAGCACTTACCGCCTCAGGGTTGGAGGTGCCGGCAGACGGCAGTATTTTGGTAACTGTTGCCGACAAAGATAAGGATGAAGCCATCCCCATCATTCGGGAGCTGTGGGAAATAGGATTTTCACTTTACGCCACCAGTGGCACAGCGCAGGCACTGCGCCGGGGAGGGATTGAAGTTCGAGAGGTTCGCAAGCTTGACGAACCTGCACCCAACCTGCTGAACCTGATTCAGGAAGAAAAAATTCATCTGGTGATCAACACGCCTGCAAAAGGAAAACAACCAAAAAGGGACGGCTTTAAGATTCGCCGGGCAGCGGTGGAATCTGGAGTGCCCTGCGTCACCTCCATGGATACGGCGCGTGCAGTTCTGGAGGTGCTGAAAAGTATTTCCTTTAAAGTGACCGGATTATCATGATGAGCTGTCAAAGAATGGGAGGGGCACACATGAAACGGGAGTACACAGGCAACATCATGTATCAGGAACAGCTGCTGGAAGACTGTTACCGCATGGTACTGAAAACCGATGCAGACTTACTGCAACAGGCTTTGCCAGGGCAGTTTGTTCACTTGAGAATCAATCCGCTGGGAGGGCCTTTGTTAAGACGTCCCTTCAGTATCCACAGTATTGACCAGGAACAGGGCACCTTGTCATTGCTTTACGCCGTGGTGGGCCAGGGTACCCGGATCATGGCGGCAGATCTGCCGGGAAAAACCGTCACCTTGCTGGGCCCTCTGGGAACCGGGTTTCCCCACCTGCCTGCCTCCACTGGCGAGGTGGTGCTGGTGGGTGGTGGTTTGGGAACGGCGCCGCTGCTGCATACAGCCAGTTGGTTACAGGCTGCCGGCAGAAAGACCCGGGTGATTCTGGGATTCCCCTCGCAAGACCGGGCCATGTTGGCCAGTGACTTTACCCAAATAGGGGCAACTGTTCACATTACCACTGAAGACGGCAGCGAAGGCTACCATGGGTATCCCACGTCATTGTTACACAAAGTGCTGCTGAGAGAGTCGGTTCAGGCCGTCTTTGCCTGCGGTCCCCATGCCATGCTGGAAAATGTGGCAAAGGTATGCGGCGAAGCCGGGATTGATGCCTGGATTTCCATGGAAGAAAAAATGGCCTGTGGCATTGGGGCCTGTCTGGGCTGTGTGGTAAGAATCCGGGATGAAATGGGGAGCCATTATGAGAAGGCTTGTCTGGACGGTCCGGTGTTCAAAGCTTCGGAGGTGATTTTTGATGAAACATAAAGGCCTGCAGGTGGTGATTCCAGGCAGAAGAGAAGGTGCCCGCTCTTTGACGCTGGACAATCCGGTGATTGCTGCCTCCGGTACATTTGGTTCTGGCCGGGAATACGGAGAATATCTGGACTTGAATCAGCTGGGAGGCATTGCTGTCAAAGGGCTGACTCCGGAACCCCGGGAAGGGAACCCTCTTCCCCGAATTGTGGAAACCCCCATGGGAATGCTTAACTCCATCGGTTTGCAAAATCCCGGGCTTGAAGGATTCATTAAAGAAGAGATGCCTTTTCTCCGCACATACGAAACGGCGGTGATCGCCAATATTTCTGGCAACACCGTGGCAGAATTTACAGCCATGGCAACCCGGCTGGAGTCAGTACCCGGCATTCACGGGCTGGAAGTGAATGTGTCCTGTCCCAATATTCATCGGGGAGGTGAAGTTTTTGCCACCAACCCGGAGATGGTGCAGACGATTACCGAAGAAGTGGTAAAAGTGACCACGTTGCCGGTGATCGTCAAATTGTCTCCCAATGTGACCGATATTGGACTCATTGCTCAAAGTGCTGAAGCGGGGGGAGCAGACGCCGTTTCTCTCATCAACACAGTGCTGGGCATGGCCATTGACATCAAGACCCGGCAGCCTGTGCTGAAACGGGTTATGGGAGGTCTCTCCGGGCCGGCGGTAAAACCCATCGCCCTGCGCCAGGTCTGGCAGGTGTACCAGGCGGTGAAAATCCCCATCATTGGCATGGGCGGCATTATGACGGCGGAAGACGCCCTGGAGTTTCTCATGGCCGGTGCGGCGGCGGTTTCGGTGGGAACCGGCAACTTTGTGAACCCCACCGCCTGTATCGATGTGGCTGAGGGAATCAATGCGTATATGGAGAAACATGGGCTTCATCGGGTGAGTGAACTCACGGGTGCTGCCCACAAACAATAAATAAGTAAAGACGCCCCCAAAAGGAGGCGTCTTATTTAAATCGTACCAGAATCATCCATGGGTGACGCTGTGACAGCTGTTTCTTCAGGACGGAACACGGCCTGCCAGGTGGCATATCCCCCGTCAAGATTTTTGACATCATAACCCCGCTGTGAAAGCACGCGGGCGGCAATGTAACCCCGAACCCCTACCCGGCAGTAAACGTGAACAGCTTTGTTTTCGGGAAGTTCCTGAAGACGGGTGCGAAGCTGACTAAGGGGAATGTGACGGGCACCCGGAATGACTCCCTGGGCCACCTCGTCGTCATCCCGCACATCAAGGAAAAAAGCGCCGTCAGCATTCAGATTATCCACCTCATGCCACTGAAAAGAAGTCACCATGCCTTCCCGCAGGTTGGTGGCAGCGAATCCCAGCATGTTCACCGGGTCTTTGGCAGAGGAATAAGGAGGTGCGTAAGACAGTTCCAGCTCCTGCAGATCTTCAACTGTCAATCTGCCCCGTATGGCCGTCGCCAGCACATCAATGCGCTTCTCCACCCCTTTGGAACCAATGGCCTGTGCACCAAGAATTTTTCCGGTGACCGGGTCGTAGAGCATTTTCATGGAAATGGGATCTGCTCCGGGGTAGTAACCGGCATGAGCTCCCGGATGGATGTGCAGGGCTTCATAGGGAATATGCAGCTGCTTCAGGCGTTTTTCGTTGTTGCCCGTTGATGCCGCAGTCAACTGAAATACTTTTACTACGGCAGAGCCGAGGGTGCCGGGGTAAGCCACCGGGCGTCCGCAGATGTGATCGGCCACCAGGCGACCCTGCTTGTTGGCTGGGCCGGCCAAAGGAATCATGGCAGGCTGTCGGTTGATATAATCAGTGACCTCTACGGCATCACCAATGGCATAAACAGAAGGATCACTGGTTTGCATGGCATTGTTCACCAGAATACCGCCCCGCTCGCCCAAGGTTAAGCCGGCTTCTTTGGCCAGCTGATTTTCAGGTTTCACACCGATGGCCATGATGGTCAGGTCGGTGTTCAGCAGCTTGCCGCTGGAAAGCTGAATTTGGCTTCCGGACTCCAGAAAGGCCGAAACACCATCCGCTAAGATCAATTGAACACCCTGCTGGCGGATGTGATTGTGAAGAATGGCGGCCATTTCATAATCCATGGGTGCCATCACCTGATCCTGCATTTCCACCAACGTGACATGGATCCCCCGCTCATGAAGATTTTCGGCCATTTCAACACCGATAAAACCACCGCCAATCACCACAGCCTTTTTTGGCTGATGCAAGTCAATGTAATGATTGATCTGGTCGGTGTCGGGAATAGAACGCAGAGTGAACACGTTGTCTGCTTCCTGCAACCCGGAAATGGGAGGCTTCACCGGGCTGGCACCTGGTGACAGGATCAAGACATCATACATTTCAGTGTACGTTTCATCGGTCAAATGATTGTGCACTGTCAGTTCTTTTTTATTGCGGTGAATGGCGGTGACTTCATTGTAGGGACGTACCGAGAGATTGAAACGGGCTGACATGCCTTCGGCAGTCTGTACCAGTAAATCATCCCGGTTTTCAATGATGCCCCCGATGTGATATGGCAGACCGCAATTGGCAAAAGAAATGTAGCCACCCCGTTCCAATAAAACAATTTCAGCCTGTTCATCAAGCCGTCTCAAACGGGCAGCGGCTGTGGCGCCGCCGGCCACGCCGCCCACAATAACGATTTTTTTACGCATGAATAAATCCTCCTTGAGTTATGATGGATAATCGCAGGTCAAGCAAAAGATGAATCGTAATGAGTGTATATCATACCGATCACTTGTGAAAAAGTATGCAACTGTCACGGTGAGCTGTCGTCATTCATGGATAATTGCAGTTGATGAATGAGCGCCGGCACCTGAGGATGAATAATCTGGTAATGAATTTCCAAACCCTGGCGCTGACCCTGAATGATCCCTGCGTTTCGCAGGACAGCCAGGTGCTGGGAAACGGTTGACTGGGGCACCGACAAACAATGCTGGAGCTGTTGTACATTGGTGACGCCTCTATCAGTGAGTCGCTTTAAAATGCATAACCGAACGGGGTGTCCCATGGCTTTCAGCAGGTCGGCTGCCTGCTGAAGCTGAATCATTGTGGTGTTGTCGCTGTTGTGCGGCATGATAGTCCTCCTTTCGGTGAGCCATTCAGTGCCATTGTGCTGAAGTGGCATTAGATATAATGCTATATTAGAATATTACGATATATCAGGCTGAATGTCAATCATTTATCGGGAGTCATCTTTAGATGGAGGGTGGATGATTTCCCTCAAAGGTATTGTTTGGATTTCACAGGAATTATCTGCAGTTTCACCGTTTAGAACAGACTCATTTGTCAGGATATCACATTGACATGATCTGTTAGAATTGATATGGTGAAAAAAGCCTACATATGGAGAGGAGAAGTCATATGAAACTAACCGAACTGAAAACAAAAGAATTTGTCAGCACGCTGGCATCAGATGCACCTGCACCAGGCGGCGGAAGCGCTTCAGCATTGTTTGGAGCTCTGGGAACTGCCTTGGTATCAATGGTGGCAAACCTGACAACGGGCAAAGAAAAATACGCCGCCTATGAAGACCGCATGAAGGAAGTATTAAAAGAAACAGAAGGGTTAATGGAATCCTTCAATAATCTAATTGAGAAAGATACCGAAGTGTATAATGCAGTGGGTGATGTGCTGACCATGCCTAAAACGACAGATGAAGAAAAGGCAAAGCGAAAAGAAGCCATGCAGCAGGCTCTGAAAGAAGCAACCATTGTTCCTTACACCATGATGGAGGAAGCCGCAAAAGTGCTGGTGGTGCTTCAAAAGGCTATGGGTCATTCAAACCCCAATGCAGTGAGTGATCTGGGAGTCGGTGCGCTTGGTCTGAAAGCGGCCATGCAGGGAGCCTGGCTTAATGTGAAAATTAATCTGGGCAGCATTAAAGATGAAGCCTTTGTCAGTGAGTATCGGGCCAAGGGAGAAAAGCTGCTGGCGGATAACCTGGCGCTGGCTGACAGTCTCTACCAGGAAGTGGAAAAACAGCTTTAAAGTTCTTTTTGTCTCTTCAACAATCTTTCAATCCAGTCAACAACCACCGGCATGCCAGCATTCTCACATAAGAAGAATGCTGACGTGCCGTTTTTTGTGGCAGGAACACGGCTTTTATACACATTATTCACTCAGGTGATTTTAAAGCTTGTGCCGGTGAATGAGCGTCATTTTATGGGGCCTATGAGCCACGCCCCCAATGAAAATGTCCCTGTAGACCGGATAAAGCTCCATTTGTTCAAATCCTGTTGCGGCAATGGCATCCAGGGTCTCTCTGTTGAGATGACATTGATTGGCCATGCGCTTCCAAAGAGGTGTCAACCGTTGAAAAACATTTTTAAGCCGCTGGTTTTCAGGCAGCACATGCTCAATAAAAATGAATCGGCCGCCAGGTTTTAACACACGAAAGATTTCAGCAAGGCTGCCCATGACATCGGTGACTGAGCAGAGCACCAGCGAAACGACAACAAAATCATAAGACTCATCGGGGAAGGGCAACGCTTCGGCCTGCCCTTCCACAAAGCGCAGCGGCAGGTGGTCGGGGTAATGGTGACGGCGTACTTTTTCGCCAATGGTCAGGTCGAGAAGATCAAGATGATCAATATACTCGTAACGGTAGTAGGGCAAATTGGCACCAGTACCCACACCAATTTCCAGCACCATCCCTCTGGGGCGGACCATCAAAGACCGCCGAACTTTTTCAAGCAGCCTTTTTTCCAGTGGACGCATCAGTAAATCATAAAATGAATCACCTGCAGACATGGGGAACACCTCGTTTCAACATGTGTGATCAGTTCGTTTGTTCCGGTAATAGATACCCCAAAATCAAATAAACAAAGCCCTCTCAAAAAATCGCCGGGACCAGACAGGGGTTCTTGGATACGCCCATTGAATGACAAAAGTACCACGCATCACTGGCAATCGTGGTATGGGAACGTTAAGTCATGGTATAATGAGTGGTCAGGGAAAAATGATTCTTTGTGGAAAGCAAAGAAAAAGATGATGGCTGAAAGGAAGTGAATGGATGAATCCAATCGCAGAAGCCATTCGAAAAGCGCGGTTGCGTGCCGGGATGAGTGAAAAAATGCTGGCAAAAAAATGTGGCTTGGCTGAAAACTATATTAAACAGGTGGAGTCGGGCAGGAAAGTGATTCAGGAACAGGCAGCCCAGCGTATTTTACAGGTGTTGGGAGAAGAGACGGATGTATTGCAGCAGGGGTCCCATCTTCGTCGGGACTCTGGGGAGAACGAGGGTGACCGAGAAACAGAAAACAATCAATCAACCAGAAAGCAGGCGGTGAAACGAGATGCCCCCCTTTCCATCGAACCCAATGATCAGTGGACGGATGCCCTGGCCCATATCATCAGGCGTTTCCCGGTTGAAAATCTGGCAACGGGGAAAATAGTGGCGCATAAAGAACTGCCGGTATTGGGCAAAAAAATAGAGGGAGTTCCCTGGGAGAAAATTCGCTTTTTTCAGGTGGCAGATGGTCAGTTGCAGTCATTGCGAATTTATAAGGATGATCTGGTAATGGTCTGTGAAACAACTGAAATCATCAATGGCAAAATCTACGTCATCGAAGTGAATGGTCAAAAAATGATTCGAAAACTTTCGAAAGATCATCAGAAAAAAATCCTGTTATCCACCGGAAGTCCAGGGGAAGTGCCCACCGCTGTCACTGAGAAGCAGTTAAAGTTGATTGGCCGTTGTGTCGGCGTTGAATTCAGAGTCTGACTAAATTAATCCCTGCTGGATAAAGGAATGTACCAAAGGGTGTGCATGACCGCCAAAGACCTTTTCAAGGGGGCCGGCATCCTGCAGGGTACCTTCATGCAAAAAGGCTACCTGATCACACATGCGTTTTGTCTGTTGCAGGTTATGGGTGACCATTAACACCGTGGGGCGATAGGTTTCGTAGTGGATGCGAATCTGTTTTTCAAGAAGCAGAATGGAGGTGGGGTCGATATTGGCAGTGGGCTCATCCAGCATGATCAACCGGGGTTTGAAAACAAGGGCCCTGGCCAAAGCTACTTTTTGAGCCTCGCCACCTGAAAGTGTCCAGGCTTTTTGATCCCGTAAATGTTCAATTTGAAAGCGTGTCAGCATTTCCTCCACTTGTTCCTTCAGCTGCCGTGAGGAAACATGGCGCAGTTGCAATGGGTATGCTATGTTTTGAAAAACAGAAGTGCGCAACAGGTAAGGCTTTTGGAAAACCAAAGTCATATCAAGAAGCAATCGGTCATTCAGAGGCAGACCATCATATAAGATCCGACTCTGACAGGGGGCTGTCAGGGAAGAAATGATTTTCAGAAGGGTGCTTTTTCCGGATCCGTTAGGGCCAATGATTCCCCAAAAACAGCCACTGTCAATCTCCAACCGGGAGATATCCAGCACCTTTTTTTCATCATAGCTTTTGGTAAGGTGTTCGATGAAAAGATGCATGTTATCGCTCCTGTTGCCAATGATACAGCAGTGAATTGATGATGAAAGAAATCAGTAGCAGCACAATGCCGGTGGCAATGGCCAGTGAATATTCTCCCATGTTGCGAAGCATGGCAATGGTGGTGGTCATGACCCGGGTGTGCCCCCGAATATTTCCGCCCACCACCATGACGGCCCCCACTTCAGAAATGGCCCGGCCATATCCGGTGACAACAGCCGACATGATATTGATGCGTAACTCTCGAATGAGCAGCCAGAGCGTTTGAGAAGGGGAGGCCCCCAAGGTTTTGGCGAGGTCTCTGATCTCGCTGCCCCTTTCTTTGGTGCCATTAAAAACAACACCGGTGATGATGGGTGTTACCAGGCAGAACTGGGCAATGATCATGGCAGTGGGGGTAAAGTTGAGGCGAAATCGCCCCAAGGGGCCGCTGCGAAGCAGTAACAGAAAAATAACAAGCCCAATGACCACCGGCGGCATACTCATCAGTGTATAGATCAATCGAACCAGCATTTTTTTGCCAGGAAATTCTTTGATTCCGATGGTGAGGCCAAAGGGGATTGCCACAATGCCTGCCAGGAAAGTGGCTGTCAGGGAAACAAAGAGAGACAGGCCGACAATTTCAAGGAATTCCGGGTCCATGCTGATGAGCAGATGAACGGCATCCCGGGTTCCCTGTAAGAGATTATCCATTAGTACGCCCCTTTGTCAAAGTAATAAACTGCGTGGAATCATGAAACAAAAAAACTCCCTCGAGCTGAAAATGCAGAAAGGGAGTTTTGGTGACTTTTCGGCTCCTTTCCACAGTGGGAGGCATCGCTGTTTCCGGCAATACCTTAATGGTTTTTGGTCATGGCGCTGTGCGCGGTAGACGCAAAAACTCGGAGACTTAAGCATTGGTCAGTGATAACGCTTACTGCTGATTATACCGAAGGCGTGGCGGCTTGTCAACGATCATACGGTACACCCGGCGGCATGATACCATTGATTTCAGGGGAAGGCAGATCGACCAGAAGGTAACTTTGTGATAAAATGAATCAAACCGCCGGAAAAGCACCGGACCGGATTACCGGAAGGATGATGGGGTTCGTATGAAAAAGCATAACCAGCGCAGGAAAATCAGCCTGCAGGCTAAAATCATGTTCTTTTCTGCTTTTATTGTGACGATGAGTGTTCTAAGTGTCAGTTATGGGTTTCTTAAGACCATGGAGGCCAGCCTGCTAAAAGAAGTGGAAAGCAATGTTCTCAATACAGCCCGCATTGTTGCCCGCATGCCCACGGTGATTGACGCATTTGAAACAGCACACCCCGAAGAAATCATCGATCCGCTTATGAAAGTGATACGAAACAGCAGCCGTGATGTTCAGTTCATCACGGTCACTGATATTGAAGGAATTCGCTATTCTCATCCCAACCCGGAACAGCTTCTCAAGCCTTTCGCCGGCGGCGATGAAGGACCCGTGTTGCAGGAAGGAATCGAATATATTTCAGTGGCGCAGGGAACGCTGGGAATTTCCACCAGGGCGCTGACTCCCATCATCCATCCTGAGGGCCATCGCCTTGGCATGGTGGCGGTTGGCACACTGAATCGCAACATCGAACAGGCGACGGCAGAATTACGATGGCAGGTTTATCGTTTTGCACTATTTGGATTAGTATTGGGCCACTTGGGCTCGATTTGGATGGCAAAGCACCTGAAGAAAATTCTGCTGGGGTTGGAACCTTATGAAATATCAAAGCTGTTGAAGGAGCGTAACGGCATTCTGAAAGCCATTAAAGAAGGGGTAATGGCCATTGATGCGGACGGAAATGTTTCCATGATCAATGAAGCGGCGCGTACGATGCTGAGTATCTCTCCGGATAAACGGGAAGGGATGCACATCAGTGAAATTTTGCCTGAATCCAAGATGCCCCGGGTACTGAAGACCGGACAGGCAGAGTTTGATATTCAGGACGTCATGAACAGTGTTCCCATCATGGTCAACCGCATTCCCATCACAAACGGCAACAATGAAATTGTGGGTGTGATATCCAGCTTTCGTCTCCAGGATGAACTGACCACTCTGGCAGAACAGCTCACAGGTGCCCGGATGCTGGTGGATTCGCTGCGTGCCAACACCCATGAATTCATGAGCAAGATGCATGTGCTGTTGGGCTTGCTGCAGCTACAGAATTACGATCTTGCCGAGAAATATATACTGGAAGAGACAGAAAGTCAGCAACAGATCACCAGTCAGGTCATTCGCCACATTAAAGAACCTGCCGTGGCAGCGCTGATCATCGGGCGGTTCAGTGCGGCGAGAGAGTCGGGGTTAACCATGATGGTTGACCCTGCCAGTCATTTGTCGGTTCTGCAGGGCCGCATCAGCAGCAACGCATTGGTCACCATCATCGGCAACCTTCTGAATAATGCTTTTGACGCTCTGAATCAGCGGGAAAACGGGCAGGTGACACTGAGTATTCAGGAAACGGATCATGCCATCATGCTTCAGGTGGTGGACAATGGAGAAGGCATGTCATGTGACATACAGGAAAAGATTTTTAGTCGGGGATTTTCCACCCGTGAAGGAGACAGGGGAACGGGTCTTTTTCTTGTCAATCAAGTGGTGGCGACACTTCATGGAACCATTCGGGTTCAGTCGGAAACAGGAAATGGAACCACTTTTTGGGTGAGACTGCCCAAACAATGGCCTGCTGTCAGGGAAAATGAGGGGGAGGATCAATGATTCGAGTCATGATTGTTGAAGACGATCCAATGGTGGCAGAAATCAATCACCGGTATGTCAGTTCTGTAGAGGGTTTTCAGGTTGCAGCCATCGCCCGAAACGGAGAACAGGCGATGGAAATGCTTGAAAAAGAAACCGTTGATCTCATGATACTTGATATTTACATGCCCCGAAGTAATGGGCTTCAGCTTTTGAAAAAGATCAGAAATCAAAGCTGGACCATCGACGTGATACTTGTTACAGCCTCTCAGGATCCTGCTCATATTGGCGAGGTGCTGAAACTGGGTGCCTTTGACTATCTTGTCAAACCCTTCGAATTTAAGCGGCTGAAACAGGCGTTGGAAAATTACCGGTTACGAAAAAAAACACTGGAGAATACCCGACTGGTTTCACAGAATGATATCGATCGTCTGATCATTTCCCGGTCAGAGACAGAACTGGAAACGAACTACGAAAAAGGGATTCATCCCAAAACACTGGCAACCATAAAAGAACACCTTCTAAACCGGCGGCAGCCAGTGGATGCCACCCAGGTAGCTGACGATATTGGTGTTGCCCGTGTGACAGCCAGGCGTTACCTGGAGTACCTGGTGAAAACAGGCTTTCTTGAGCTGGATGTTCGCTATGATACGGGAGGTCGGCCGCGACACCTGTATCATCTTAGTGCATCCCAATGATCGGCACATCAAGCATACCGTCAACAGCGTATCTGTACCATCGGTGATTGACCCGGGACACCTGTTTACCGGCAGATGAACAGATACTGAAAAGTGGTCTGCCCTTTAATAGATGATCCGGGGAGTAAAGCTGCCTGCAGCGGATGTGAAGTGGATCAAAAAAAGCGTCTGTTCCGAACGTGTTTGGATCAGACGTTTTTTTTGTGCGTGTTTTCATTTGACGAGTATCAGAGAAAAGAAATCTTGACAACAGGGCAGTGAAAGGTGTATCATTAAATAAAACATATGAGCAAGTATTCATATATCAAGGAGGCGAAGTTATATGATGAGTGATAACATTGATAAAGACCGTTGTGGCTGCAATATCATTCATGAAGAAGCGGTAAGTGAAGTTGAAGATCAGATGATTGCCGATGAACATGCACAGGAAATGGCCGTGTTTTTTAAAGTTTTCGGTGATGCCACCCGTTTAAAAATTTTGTATGCTCTGAATCTGAAAGAGTTGTGTGTCTGTGATCTCTCCATCGTTCTGGGAATGACCCAGTCGGCCATCTCTCACCAGCTGAAAATGCTGAGAACGAATCGCGTTGTTAAGTCGCGCAAGGAAGGAAAAGTTGTGTACTATTCCATGGATGATGATCACATTCGACGAATTTTTGACCAGGGACTGTCTCATCTAAGCCACCTTGATGACCGCACTCTACCAAAGGAGATGACCTCAGATGAATTCACATCCGTATGAAATCTACCGTCTGAAAGGGCTTGGCTGTGCAGATTGTGCCGGCCGCATGGAAAGAGAAATCAGCCAAATCAATGGCGTGGCTGAAGCAACGGTGGATTTTGTCACCCAAAGACTGACTGTGCATTTTCTCGAAGAACACAGGAGAGATGAAATAATCAACGAAACAGCATCAGTGATTCAAAGCATCGAACCGGATGTCCGTATAGTGCCGGAATCGGATCATCAACAAATAGATGGCCATTCGCATGAGATGGAGGATGACGACAACCGATGGAAAGCAAAAGGGATGATGGTGGCTGCTTTTCTTCTTTTTGCAGCTCCCTGGACACTTAAACTGGAGGGAACCCTTGCACTGAGCCTCTATCTGGCAGCGTATCTGTTGTCAGGAGGGCGTGTCCTGTTGCGGGCAGGGCGCAACCTGATCAATGGCAGGGTCTTCGATGAAAACTTTCTCATGAGTGTTGCCACCATTGGCGCCTTTGCCATTGGCGAATACCCTGAAGGTGTGGCAGTGATGCTCTTTTATCAGGTAGGTGAATATTTTCAGGACCTGGCAGTTCATCGCTCCAGAAAATCCATTGCTGCACTAATGGACATACGGCCGGATACGGCACATCTTATACAGGATGGCCGCGTTCAAACAGTTAAACCGGAACAAGTAAATAAAGGGCAGCTAATCCTGGTGAAGCCGGGTGAAAAAGTCCCCATGGATGGTGTTATCGTTAAGGGAATCAGTTTGGTGGACACGGCTGCCTTAACAGGCGAGTCGCTGCCACGGGATGTTTCTTCAGGGGATGAGGTGCTGGGAGGATTTGTGAATCAATCAGGGGCCCTAACAATAAAAGTGAAACGCACTTACGAACATTCAGCGGTTTCCAAAATACTGGAACTGGTTCAAACTGCCGGTAGTCGAAAAGCCCGCACAGAACAGTTTATCACCAAATTCGCACAGATATACACCCCGCTGGTGGTGGGAGCTGCTGTACTGTTGGCAGTGATTCCGCCCCTCTTACTGGCTGACGCGACATTTGGTGACTGGATCTACCGCGCTTTGATCTTTCTCGTCATATCCTGCCCCTGTGCGTTGGTGATTTCCATTCCCCTTGGATTTTTCGGGGGCATAGGCGGGGCTTCAAGCCAGGGCATTCTTGTTAAAGGTGGTAATTATCTGGAAGCACTGAATCAGGTGGACACTATTATATTTGATAAAACAGGTACACTGACCAAAGGGATTTTCAGAGTGAGCCATCTTTTGCCGCAAGAGGGGATAGACGAAGCTAATCTGTTGGAAATGGCAGCGCTGGTAGAAAGCCAGTCGACGCATCCCATTTCTGTTTCCATTCAAAAAGCATGGGGAGGGAACACGGCCGCACACCAGGTGGAAGCAGTCAGGGAGACGCCGGGAAAAGGAGTGGAAGCTCTGGTTGACGGTCAGCAGATCAAGGCAGGCAATGCAGCCTTTTTGATGGAGGCAGGAATAAATGCTCCCCAGGTCGCTGAATCAGGAACACTGGTCCATGTAGTTCGCGAGGATCAGTTGATGGGAAGTTTGGTCATCAGTGATGAGATGCGTCCAGGAGTTAGAGAGACCATGGAAGGGCTTCGCAGGGCAGGTATCAAGCGGTTGGTGATGCTGACGGGTGACCGGGAAATGATTGCCCGTCAGGTGGGTGATGCAGCTGGTATCAGTGAGATCTACGCAGAGTTGCTTCCACAGGATAAAGTGACCATCACCGAAAAAATCATGGCTGAACAGACTGGTAAGCGCAAAGTCATGGTGGTGGGAGACGGTATTAACGATGCACCGGTATTGGCCAGAGCCGATGTTGGGGCAGCCATGGGCGGGCTTGGTTCTGACGCCGCCATTGAAGCGGCTGATGTGGTCATCATGGATGATGAGCCTGCCCGGCTGATCACTGCTCTAAAAATTGCCCGGCGTACCCGGCTCATTGTCTGGCAAAACATCGTGCTGGCCATTGGCGTTAAACTCATTGTGCTGGCCCTGGGGGCCGGAGGCCTGGCAACCATTTGGGAAGCGGTTTTTGCCGACGTTGGTGTGGCAGTGCTGGCAACGCTGAACGCCATGAGAGTGATGAAAACACCCCCGCAGAAATGACCACACCAGTGGATCTCTTTTGAGCTGATATACAGGTTCAGGTTCTTCGGGAGACAGGTTCGTCCGTTTAAAAAAGTAGATCTGCCTATACAGATTTGAAAAAGACACTGCTGGCCAATAAATGGTTAGCAGTGTTTATTTTGGTTATATATACCCGTGTGAGTTCCAACAAGATCGAAAGCTATGGGGGGTACGACATGAAACGGGATGGAAAAATAATACTGGCATTGACACTGGTTATTGCAGTGGTTTTGACCGCTGTTTTTGCGTATTTTATATCGCGCACCGAAAAAGACTTTGATCTTTTTTACACCAAACAAATGGATAACCACGCCAGTCTCATCCGTAAAACCGTCAACTTGGCAGAAAGCTATACAGAAACCTACACCCGCCTGATTAACGAAGATCTTTACCACAGGCTTTATGGATTGAATCAGGAGTTGGCCGGTGTGGCTGCAGATCAGCTAACCCCGGGGGTGCTGATGACTTACCGGGACAACTATGACCTTGCCGGGTTGGCCATTTTTTCGCCCGTTGATGACGAAGATATTGCCATTTCGGCGTCAACAGTTTTGGAGGAGATTGGTGAACGAACTGCTTTCTGGGGTTATTGGCATGAAGCCTTCAGTGCATTGCTTCAGGGAGAAACACCGAATGTGGGCAGAGGGTATACACGGGAAAATTTCTGGGTGGGCCCTCGAAGCCGTTCTCATTATATGGAGGGGTACTATCGCTTTGCCTATTACCACAATGAAGCGCAGGGATACCTTATTAATGGTTACATTGAAGACGCTGCCTCCTATGATGATAACATACGCAATCTCATGGATGATCTATTTGCATACTTGGATGAAGAAATCAGCTATATCCAGTCAAGCTCACTAATTGATTTGAACGCATGGGAAGTGGCATATCACAATGAATACAGCAACCCGGAAGACCCCGCTTTTATATACGGAAACTTCGACCGCAACCTGTTTATTCAACTGGGATTAACACCTGAAGAATTGTATGCCATGACAGAAACTCAAAGGCATGTGTTAAAGGCAGATTCTGGAGAAGCGCTGATTTACCTGATACCGGCAGGTGTGGCAGAGCACCCCTATCTGGTGGCTGCTCTCATCGATGACAGTGATCACTGGCTGTTGCGGGAAAATGCCGGCAACTCTTTTTTACTCATGGGACTGATCGCGCTGGTAATTGTCCTGCTGGGAGTATCGTTTGTCATGCATCACTACCGGTCGCAACTAACGTTTGAAATTGAACGCAAAGAAGCTTCTGAGGCATTTGCCAGAAGCATTGCAGCGCTTCCTGAATTTATCTACCGCTGTCAAATTGCCGAGGATAATACCTTGTTACTTACGTATAATGACGGGCGGTCGGTGGGGCGCGAACAGGCTGTGGCAATGGAAAAGCATTATCTGAAAATGAACGATATCTACCCGGAAACCTACACACAAATCCTCCGGGAAAATGTTGAAAAAGCACTGGCGGGAGTTGCTCAGAGATTCGAAGTGGCCTATAATGGACGGATTTATGAACATTATATCAGTCGGGTGGAAAATGAGAATGAAGTAGCAGGATTTGCCACTGATATTACTGAAAAAAGGCATCAGGAAGAAAAAGCCAGGTATCGGGCTGACCACGATTCACTGACAGAGTTGAAGAACAGGGGTGCTTTTGAACTCTATATCAGGGAAATAACCAGCCGAAAGCCCAGTGATTCGTACGCGCTTTTTTTCATGGACTTGGATCACTTTAAAGAAGTGAATGACACTTACGGGCATTTATTGGGAGATCACTTGTTGCGAGCAGTTGCGAATCAAATTCGCCAGGCAGTGGCAGGCAGCGAGGGGATTCTGGCAAGGGTTGGCGGCGACGAATTTGCGTTTTTCTTCCGGGAAAGCAGTAAAGAAGTTATTGAGAAAACTGCAGAAAACATCATCGCTGGTTTTCAGGAACCACTGGAGGTTGAAGGGCAGTTATTAACCATCGGTGTGAGTGTTGGCATTGCCAGGTATCCTCAAGATTCGGCAAATGACCGGGAATTGATACATTTTGCTGATCAGGCCATGTATGCAGTCAAGCATGAACCGGGGAAAAAGTACGCTTTTCACCGAAAGCATTCTGTCCGGTGATTCCACTTTGCGAACTTTTCTGGTAAAATGGATGACATTCACAGGTTGTCTGATAACAGATGGAAGAGGGGTTCGGCAATGATCGATATTCAGAATGTTTCATTGTGGCGGGGAAATGCGTTTTTGCTGAAAAATGTCAGTTGGAAGGTGAACGCGGGAGAGCATTGGGCGATCCTTGGACTTAACGGCTCTGGAAAAACCACGTTGCTGAACATGATAAACGGCTATCTGTTTCCTTCAAGTGGAGAAGTGACCGTACTGGGACAACGCTTTGGTGATTATGATCTAAGAGAATTGAGAAAATCCATTGGGTGGGTTAGCTCAGCGCTTCAGGAACGTTTTTACATGGCAGAATCGGCTGTTGATATTGTGGTAAGCGGGAAATCAGCCATGATTGGCCTTTTGACAGAGCCTTCTGAAGAAGATGCAGCTGAGGCCAACAAGCTGCTGGATCAGCTGGGATGTGGTTCTTATGCGAAAAGAGCGTATCAGACTCTCTCACAGGGTGAAAAGCAAAAAGTGCTCATTGCCCGGGCATTAATGGCGAAGCCGCAGCTGCTGGTACTGGACGAGCCGTGCACTGGTCTTGATCTGTTTGCAAGGGAACAGCTTCTCACATTCATTGAAGCACTTGGCAGAAAACCAGATGCCCCAGTCTTGCTCTATGTGACGCATCGAACAGAAGAAATCCTGCCCATATTCTCCCACACCATACTGTTAAAAAAAGGACATGTCTATGAGGCGGGTAAAACAGAGGCAATCCTCAGCGAAAAGGTGCTCTCATCATTCTTTGACGAACCGGTACAGGTCAGAAAGCATCAAAAGCGTATCTGGGTAACATTGGCAGATCATCGGCACCAGGCGGAAGATTAGCGTCCTTGAGAATGATCATGTGACGCTGTCGTAAGATCAGGCAGAAGCCTGGAGAAGTTGTGGGAATCTTATTGGAAAGGAAGCATACTGAATGACAGAGATTAGGTTAACAGATCATTTGAAGCAATATCTATCTCAAAAGAAGATCACCGCTATCACACTGGACAGGCAAATGAAAAAAGTCTGTTGTGCAGGACCGCCGCTGCCTTCTGTCAAGGCGGGGAAACCCAGGGATCAAACTGGTTTTGAGTGTTTCAGCATTGACCATATTTCCATTTACTGGCATCGTCAAATCAAGTATTCAAAACCAACCCTGTGCATCAGTGTGCGCACTTTTTTGCTGATGAAAAATATCTTTGTTTATGACCCTGATACTGTCTGTCTTTGCAGTGGTGGGCAGCAGGACGGTTAAAAAGCGGGAAATAGAAAAACCCGTCGCGTGACGGGTTTTTATCAGAAGGTGTGAACAGGTCGCCAAACTAAACAGAGACGCGCGTTGCCAGGTATTTTGCCCGGCATTCCCAGCTGCAAAAGTAAACAGGCTGATCCTGATCATCCAGCAATATATAAGCCTGCTTTCGGGGTATCTCACAATTGCAGGTGGTATCCATAACCATTTCCACCGGGACAGCTTTTTCTTCTTTATTCGGCAACTCTTCAACAGGGGTATCGGTACGTGTCAGACCTTTTTTACGGGTTACTTGGAAAGCTGCAGTGTTTCGATAACTGAAAAAACGCAAAATGGTTCTAAAAATGAGAACCATCACCGTGATTCGCAAAACAGAGTAAATAAATGTATCCATTTCATTCACCTCCAGGCTGATTGACTCATCAGGTAATACAAAAAGACTATACAGGTTACATACCCGTTCGAAGTCATTCAAATCAATTCCAGTAACGGTTACTCGCTGATCGGGTACTGTTTCATTGTACCGGAGGATCAGCAAGGGGTCAAGGAATTTCAAACATCAGCACAACAGAACTGTTACAATACATCCGGTTTTGAGGTGCTCAGGGGGTGTGTCATTGTGATATTGAACCCGGAACATGAACAGATCATAGAAAGTGGTGCTTCTTACCAGGAAATTATCCATTATTTGCTGACAATTTCTGAAAGTGTGCAGGGTTCTACCTATAATGGCGGCAAATGGCAGATCATCCTTCAAAATCATGAACATGTAAGCCTGGGTTCTCTGAAATTGCACAGGACAACGCTCGTTTTTCGTGGTGATCCAGATGCTGTAACCTTTCAGGTGCAGGCGTTTCGCATGCGGTTTCTTTCTGCAGGCGGATAAGCCGGGAATGTAGCCGGCGTTACAAACGGTTTTGTTACATAATTGTAAGATTACAGATTGTTTTTTTTTGATATAATGAGGCGTGTGCGACAAAAGTCGCAAAAAATACAGAAAAGGAGATGACACGATGAACAAAAAAGTATGGTTATCCGCATTACTGGTTCTGATGCTCGTATTCTCTTCGTTTGCTGTCTATGCAGATGAAAACATGACAGAGGAAGAGGTTGTAGGAGAAGAAGAACTCGAAGAGGTTGAAGCTGTTGAAGAAGAAGCTGTAGAAACAGAAGAAGAAGCTGAAGAAGCTGAAGAAGAGGCAGTAGAAGAAGTTGAAGCTGAAGTGGTGCCTATTTCTGTTCAAGAAGGAACAGTGATTGTACTGACACTGGGAAGCAAAACAGCAATGGTAAATGGCGAAGCCAAAGACCTTGATGTTGCTCCTTATGTCGATGAAAACAACAGAACGCTTGTTCCGGTGAGCTTTGTCAGTCGTGAACTGGGTGCTAAAGTTGACTGGAATGCTGATGAAAAAGCAGTTACTTACACAAAAGGCGATACTGTCATTGTGCTGCACATTGATGTTGCTCACGCAATGGTGAATGGTGTTGAAGTTGAGTTGGATACAGCTCCCGTAATTGCTGAAGGACGCACCATGGTTCCCGTCAGCTTTATCAGCCGTACCCTTGGCTATGATGTTGTTTGGGATGGCGAAGCTAAAACAGTGACTGTTACCGAAGGTGTTGTTGTAACAGAACCCGTTGAAGAAGAAGTTGAAGCTGAAGAAGAAGTAGAAGAAGTTGAAGAAGTTGAAGAAGTAGAAGAAGCTGAAGAAGCTGAAGAAGCTGAAGAAGCTGAAGAAGCTGAAGAAGAAGTAGAAGAGGAAGAGGAAGTATAAGCCTCATTCCAATGATAGGAATAAGAAAAGCCGGTGCCAGAAATGGTGCCGGCTTTTGATTGGGTATTACTGTGGAAACCATTTGATGGGACCATTGAATTTTTAAGAGGTTATGTTAAGATAATAAAAACGACCCAGCGTTCACCACACAGGAGGCTTTACCGATGAAAAGAAGCTGGATAATTGCCATGCCTGACACACAAACAGTCAAACTGATTCTCCTTTTTTCATTGTCGCTGTTGTTTAAAATGATGATTCTCCACCAGCAAATGCACATTGAACTCCACTACTGGCTGGTGGCGTTCATGAATCTGGCGAGCATTTTTTTCGTTTATTTGCTGATGACATTTTTACTGAAACCTGAAAAGCGTCTTGTCGGCTATCTCTGGATCCATGGCATACTGACAGTGTTGATTTTCATCAATACCGTCTATTACAGTCATTTTTACACATTGGTGCCGGCACACAGTGTTTTTCAAATTGGGCAGCTGGGGGGCGTGACAGAAAGTATTGCTGCGCTGATCAAACCCATCTACTTCTTATATTTCATCGACACGGTGGTGCTGGCTGTCCTTTGCCGACGAAAGCAGTTGAAAGTGAGCCAAAGAGAAAAACGATACAATTCGTTTTATGTACTGCTCCTGCTGCCACTGGTTTTAGGCATGGGCATTACTTTTTTTGCGCTTGAAGAGCGTACGGAAGGCCACCTGACACCTTTGAACCTGGGTATGCTGAACTATCATCTGGTGGATGTGATTCAGCTGTTCAAGCCGGCAACGGTTGACCCCGAACTGGCTGAAGAAGCTGTTTCAGCAATTGTTCAGGAAGCAGATGAGCGTCAATTCAAAGGGTTACTGGAGGGAAGAAATTTGTTCGTCATTCAGGCAGAGTCGTTGCAGACGTTTGTCATGGAACATCCTCTGGCAGGGCAGGAAATTACACCAGTGTTGAATCAGCTTGTACAGGAAGACAGCATCTATTTCTCGCGATTCTATGAACAGGCAGGGTGGGGCAACACATCAGATGCCGAATTTGTGAGCCATAACAGTTTTTACCCCTCAACGAAAACTTTCAGTTACCGGGCCTATGAGAACAATGCTTTCTATTCACTGCCACTTCACTTAAAAAAGCAGGGTTACACCACCATGGTCTTTCATGGGAACGACCCGTCCTTCTGGAACCGTGAAAACGCTTATTCAGGTCAGGGAATTGACCATTTTTATGCCAGCGAAGACTTTGAGATGAACGATCTGATTGGTATGGGACTCAGTGACAGGGAGTTGTTTCAACAATCCATCACTGCCATCAGGCAGATACCAGAACCTTTCTACGCCTTTTACATTACACTGACTTCACATCATCCTTTTGTGATGCCTGATGAACTGCAAAAGCTGGAAATGAATGCTGATTATAAAGACACTGTTTTGGGACACTATTTGCAGTCTGTCCACTATTTGGATGAGGAAATCGGACGTTTTATCCAGCGTTTAAAATCAGAAGGACTCTATGATAATGCTGCCATTATCATCTATGGTGACCATCAGGGTCTTGACATGCGCAATGAAGAAGCCAACGATTTGGTGAGCCGGTTTATTCGACGACCCTATGAAGAAGATGAAATGTTCCGGGTACCCCTGATCATTCACATTCCTGGCAGCGGTCTGGCGGAGACCGTCGAGACAGCCGGAGGACAGATTGACTTTTTTCCCACTATTGCCAATCTGGCAGGTGCACCTTTGCATCCCAATCGTGTGATGGGAAAGGACCTGCTGAATATCAGTGAAGGTTTTGTGGCAAAACAGGTTCACGTGGCTGCTGGCTCATTCATTGACAATGAAAAAGTGTTTATTATGTCACCTGACGGGCTTTATGATAACAGTCGTGCCTGGAAGCTTGGCACCGGAGAACCAGTGTCGCTGGAAAAGTGCCGTGAAAACTATGAACGTGCGCTGGCGGAAATCACTCTCTCAGAGTACATCCTTCAAAATGATTTGATTCCACGGGTACAGGAGGCCGGGCTGGAAGGCATCCTGGATGAAATTCGCCAGGCATTGCAGCTGGAAGAAATGCCTGATGAGTAAATGGAAAAAGACGCTAATGCCGGGTTAAACAAAGGGCGTCCCTTGACTTAACCTGCGAAGAGCAGTATAATTAAAAGGCACAAATGAAAACGGGGAGCTGAGACAGACTCGGCTGAGAGGGAACTATTCTGTTCCGACCCGCAACCTGATCTGGATAATGCCAGCGGAGGGATCAATAAAATCATTGAAACCCTGTAACCGCTGTGGCTACGGGTTTTTTTATGTTGTGGACCGGATCAGGCCTCAAAAAACATCAACAGGAGGACGGTCAAATGAAGCATCAGTACAACCGTATACAGAGCAAAGAAAGAAACGGTATCAGTTTCCCCGGATGGATCACGGCATTGCTCATCGCAGGCCTTATGGTGACAGGAGCCATTACCGGGTGTCAGTCGCCGCCGGCCTCCGACAGCGGGGTGCCCGGTGAGCCGCTGCAGGCTGTTACGCTGGTGCTGGACTGGGTGCCCAACACCAATCACACTGGTTTTTACAGCGCCGCAGCCATGGGGTATTTTGCAGAAGAGGGTCTGGAGGTGGAGATCATTCAGCCCACTCATGGGGGCAGTGCTGATTTAATCGCAGCCGGCCAGGGTGAGTTTGGCATCAGCTATCAGGAACAGGTGACTTATGCCCGCACCGCTGCTGATCCATTGCCCATCAAGGCCATTGCCGCCATTATCCAGCATAACACCTCCGGATTTGCTTCGCCGGCATCTAAAGGCATCGAACATCCTGGAGATTTTGAAGGAAAGACTTACGGAGGTTGGGGTTCGCCGGTGGAAGAAGCGATGCTGCAAGCGCTGATGACAAGTGATGGCGGTGATTTTTCTCAGGTGGAGATGATGAGCATCGGAACGGCTGATTTTTTTGATGCCGTTGAAAACCACGTTGATTTCACCTGGATTTACTATGGGTGGGATGGGATTGCCGCTGAACTGCGGGATTACGATATCAATTTCATTCTTCTGCAGGATTATGTGCCGGCGCTGAATTTCTATACACCAGCATTAATTACCAGCGAAAAGCTCATCGATGAAGAGCCTGAGCTGGTACAAGCTTTTGTCAGGGCGTCTGCCAGAGGATATCAATTTGCAATGCAACAACCGGAAGAAGCCGCCGCACATTTGCTGGCAGCAGTCCCTGAGCTGGATGAAGCGATGGTGGTGGCCAGCCAGCAGTACCTTGCGCAGCAGTATCAGGCAGATGCCCCCCGCTGGGGAGAAATGAAGCTATCGGTCTGGGAAGATTATGCCCACTGGATGTTTCAGCAGGGATTACTGGAAAATCAGCTGGATGCATCTGCAGCCTTCACCAACGCCTATCTTCCTGAAGCGGGTGATATCAAATGACCTTTTTTAACAGTGTTGCCAACGAATATGACCAGTGGTACACAACACCCATGGGCAGTCTGGTGGACCGGGTTGAAACTGATCTGGCCATGAAGCTGTTTCCCCTTCAGCCAGGGATGCAGGTGCTGGATGCCGGGTGTGGCACCGGAAACTTCAGCCTGAAACTGGCTCAACAGGGAGTGGCGGTTACGGGAATAGATGTGTCCACCGAAATGCTTGCTTTTGCCCGGGAAAAAGCCAAGGTCGCCGATTTTGAGATTCCATTTGTTGAAATGGACATGTACCAACTTGATTATTCGGATCAGACCTTCGATGGCGTCTTCTCCATGGCGGCTTTTGAATTCATTCGCGAACCTGAAAGAGCACTGAAAGAATTATTTCGGGTATTGAAGCCCGGCGGTTTTTTGCTGGTGGGCACCATTAACCGGGAGAGTGCCTGGGGAGAATTATATACTTCTCCTGACTTTCAAAAAAACACCGTTTTTAAGCATGCTTCGTTTAAGTCATTGGATGACATGAAGGCATGGGAGCCAAACCAACTGGTGAAGACCGGGAGCTGTCTGTTTCTTCCGCCGGATACACCAGACGATCAGTGGACTCTGGAACAGGAAGACCAATTCAGGCAACACAACCGAGGAGGATTTATATGTGCGCTCTGGCAAAAACGGTGACAGGCACCTGCCAGTTGGCCTTTTTGCCACTGGAGACAACCAGTTCTGACGCCGCTGTTGAGCAGGTGCTTCAAATTATTGAATCCAGCGGTCTTGAAGCAGAAGTGGGGCCGGTATCCACCCTGATCAGGGGTGATGCGGAATCGTTGTGTGCATTAATCCAACACATTTATAAAACTATGGACGATTCCCAGGTGCGGTTCTCCATGAATCTGATGATTTCCAATAAATGCGGCTGTCGCCGCTAAAGACAGACCGGGACTTTGCCATTACATGGACAGGGTTCCGGTTTTGTGGTATAAGAAAGAAGAGAATCGACTGCACAGGCAGTGAATATACATTTGGGGTGGAAACACAATGGAATCGGCTCATCAGCATTTTTTATGGCGGGAAACCAGCGGTGTCACCTATGGATATTTTCCGGCATTTGAAGCAACAGGAATAGTGAATCACGGATTTAGCACACGTCTGGGCGGCGTCAGCACCGGCTCTTATGAAACCATGAATCTTGCGTATAACAGTGGTGATCATCCCGGCCATGTCACAGAAAACTACAGGCGATTTACCGGTGCATTGGGTGTTGACTGGCAGTTGGCTGTTTTGACCCACCAAACACATGAGACGTGCATTCGTCAGGTCACCAGACAAGATGCAGGTAAAGGGCTGGCCCAAAAAAGAGATTACAGTCATGTGGATGCACTGATCACCAATGAACCGGGAATTCCGTTAATGACTTTTCATGCCGACTGTGTCCCCCTGTACATTTTGGATCCGGTGAATAAAGCCATTGGGCTGGGGCACGCAGGATGGCGGGGAACTGTCAGCCAACTGGCGGTGAAGCTGGTTCAGGAAATGACAGCAGCTTATGGATCAAAGCCCAGGAACCTGCTGGCTGCCATTGGGCCCGCCATCGATGCATGCTGCTATCTCATTCGCGAAGACGTTTACAGCAGTTTCAGAGAAAAACTTCCATTAGCAGACACTTCTATCAGCCCTGTCAATGACCAACAGTGGCGTCTGTCACTCCCTGAAATCAATCGGCAGCTATTCATGCAGGCCGGAATAATGAACAACAGAATCATTCAATCGCAAGTTTGCACCTGCTGTCATGCATCTATTCTCTTTTCCCACAGGGCCCATGGGCAGCAGCGGGGAACAATGGCGGCACTCATGCAGCTTAATGGCAAATAGAGATGGGAGGTGTATCATGCTCAATGAAGCAGAGCAGTCTCAAAAAGTCTTTCAGGTACTTGATCAGCTTGGAATTTCATACACCCTCCACCGACACCCGGCAGTCTATACCGTTGAAGAAGCCATGAAGCATGATGCGGGAATCGAAGGGTTGCATTGCAAGAACCTGTTTCTGAGGGATCACAAAGGGAGAAACCATGTACTGGTGGTAACGGAAAACCTAAAAGCCATTCAGGTGAAAGAGGTGGGACGAAAGTTGGGATTGGGGAATCTCAGCTTTGCCTCGCCAGAGCGCTTAATGAAGTATTTGGGGTTGGAACCAGGTTCAGTGAGTCCCTTTGGACTCATTAATGATGAAAATAATCAGGTCTTACTGATTCTGGATGAGACGCTTCGACAGACAGAACTGATTAATTTTCACCCCAATGTGAATACCATGACAGTCACCCTGCGCTATGATGACTTTGAAGTTTTTGTGCAATCCACAGGTAATCCCTCTCAAGTGATGGCACTTTAAAGAAAAAAAGGCTGCAGAAAAAGTAGTGCGCCTTTGCAACTGACATCAATTAATATTGATGATATTGAAAGTGAGTCGTTGTAGCTATTGAGGATTTTGAGATTAAAGGTATAATAGAAGACAGAAGCACTAATCTGTCAATAATGGGGCGAGCATATGACGAAGATATCTATGGAAGAAATCGTTGAACGGGTTCGAGACATACCTGCTTTTCCGCATACCATTACTCGAATTATTCAGTTGGCAGAATCGCCGGAATCGACGGTTCACGATATTGAAAATGAAGTTATTCGGGATCAGAGCCTGACAGCGACGGTACTGCGCTTTGCAAACTCAACCCATTATGGCTACTCACGAACCATATCAACCATCTCTCAGGCGACGGTTGTCTTGGGTTTTCAAGCCATCAAGAGTATTGCCATGGCGGCCTCTGTAAGCCAGTTAATGGCCCGTGAGCTGCCAGGCTATGCCCTTGAAAAAGAAGCGCTTTGGCGGCAGTCACAGACCTGTGCCATTGCCGCCAGGCTCATTGCCAAAAAAGTGAAATATGCCAGACCAGATGAAGCATACGTGGCAGGATTGTTGCGGGATATTGGAAAGGTGATTCTGGACACTTATCTAAAAGATCAGGTTGAATTGATTCAGCAAAAGGTTGAAAATGACCAGATCACGTTTATGGAAGCAGAAGAAGCGGTGCTGGGATTTCATCATGGCCAGGTGGGGGCCAGTATCGCAGAAAAATGGCATTTACCCGGAGACCTGGCAGAGTCCATTGCCCTTCACCATGAACCTGGGAAAGCGGTTATTAATCCCCGTCTGGTGGCCATCATCCATCTGGCTGATGCACTGGTGATGATGCTGGGCGTACAGATGGGTGCTGATGGACTGGCCTATCATTTTTCGCAGGAAGCCATGACCTTGCTGAGCGTGGATGAAAACGACCTTCAACAGCTGATGTCTGAACTGATTGATCTGCTGGAAGATGAGGATGCTTTTAAAAAATGAATATTAATGCTGCCAAACGATCCGGGGACTCCCATGAGAATGATTCCCGGATTGTTTTTTTGTCATTGGGGTATTTATTATGTCATAGATGATTTCGATGTTCAGGAGGGGCGACAATGAACAGTTCAAATGCCGTGAATAAAAAATACTTCCGCTACATGAATGTGTTCATCGCGGTTATGATGCTTATGATCTTGGGGATACACCAGCCCGATGCGGCAGATACATGGCGGGAAATCATGAAGAAACCTGATGGGTTGCAGGGGTACTATTATGCGACACCGTATGCTTTCAGCAATGGTCACTACGGGATTATGCGTGTCTGGAATCAGGGATATGCACAACGGGTTGAGCTTGACAACTTCGGTACAGGGGATATGACCATTCTACTCACAAGACAACAGGATGGTGCTTATTACCAGATTGATCCCCAGCGAAATGAAGCCATTGGTTTCCGCTATCGGGAAGAAGAAATTCCTCCGGGAGTGTTGGACGAAAGCCGTTATGCTGTCTCGGGCGACCGATATGATCCGGTTTTTCTCAGTCGCATTCAAAATGTGGAACAACTGGATTACCTTAAGCAGGAAGCTTTGTATTTCGAAGTGCGCTCACCTCATCGTAATGGCGAAGAGATCTACCGCGCCTGGATTTCAGTGGAATATGGCCTGCCTCTAAAGGAAGAAATGGTGATGGCTGACGGCCGGGTTCACCAGCGGGTGTATACAGATATTAAAGAGGGACCCTTTCCGCCGGAACTTTTTATACTGCCGGAAGATGTGGAAATCCTGTCATGGACCTGGTTTAATTGATGTCATGTAAAGCGAGGGCTGCAAGATGAAAAAAACGGCACGCATGCGACTGACGCTATGGATACTTGTTATTGTTTTTGCAATGGGTGTGGCTGTTTGGGAGTTGTGGCTGAAGCCAGATACAACCCCTGAAACTCCGGAGCCGCCCCCGGTGGAAGAACCGACGGTGCCAGATTTACCGGAGCCTCCTGAACCGGAAACAGAACCGGAAGAACCGATGGAACCTGCCGCCATACTGATGCCTGAGTTTGCTGCGAACCAGGTATCTTCTGGAAGTGCACTGGGGCGGCTGGAAATCCCGGCGATTAATTTCAATATGGCAGTGATTGCTGATGCAACACCAGCGAATTTGAACCGGGCACCGGCATTGATGAAAAGTACCCATATGCCAGGTGCGCCCGGCAATGCAGTGATTTCAGGCCATCGCATGTATGAATTTGGCAGCCACCTCAACCGTTTGGATGAACTGGATATTGATGACTGGATCTATTTTTCCAATGAAACTACTGCCTATCACTTCCAGGTGGAGCAAATAACAGTGGTTGACCCGGCAGAAATCTGGATCACGCTGGGTGATCAGCGGGAAACCAGGCTGACACTGTTTGCCTGCACACCCATCAGAATTGCAACTCACAGATTGGTGGTTTTTGCCGTGCTAAAGGATGAAATACCCCTTTAATCAGTGCGTTGTCCATCTGGGTGGGGCTGTGATAGAATGAACATGAATGGATGACGGATCAGTCAAACAGGACATAAAGGAAGGACTCTCAGATGGAAACAGTGAAAGCACTGGTGGAACGCGTTACTTACCAGAATCCGGAAAATGGCTATTGTGTATTAAAAGTGAAGATGCCCGGTCATCGTGACCTGATCACCTTTGTGGGGACCATGGGCAGTGTCAGCGTGGGGGCTGTACTGGAAGCCCGTGGCGACTGGAAGACAGATACCCGTTTTGGCCGGCAATTTGAAGTGACAGAGTACCGGGAAAAAATTCCCGCAACCCTGCATGGCCTTGAGAAATATCTGGGAAGCGGTCTGATAAAAGGCGTGGGTCCGGTTAATGCAAAGCGTATCGTACAGTTCTTTCGGGAAGAAACCATGGATGTGCTGGAGAAAACACCCGAAAGACTTATTGAAATACCCGGAATAGGAAAAAAACGTGCCACCATCATTCGCGAAGCCTGGGATGAACAGAAAGAAGTGAAGAACGTGATGCTCTTTCTTCAGTCTCATGGTGTATCAACAGCCTATGCAGTTAAAATCTTTAAAATATACCGGGAAAAAAGCGTGGCGCTGGTTCAGGAAAATCCTTACCGGCTGGCAGAGGATATTTGGGGAATTGGATTCAAAACAGCCGATAAGATTGCTTCAAACCTGGGATTCACCCATGATCACCCTGCTCGCATTATGGCGGGAATTTTGTATGTCATCAATGAACTGTCAGGGGATGGCCATTGCTATGCCACACCGGATGAGTTGACACAGGCAGGCATAAAAATACTTGAAGTGTCATCCACTCAGATGGCAGATGGCATTCACCAACTCATAACCGAAAAAAAGCTGGTGGAAACGGATGGTGGAGAACTATATCTTCCGGTGTTTTATCACAGCGAAGAAGGTGTGGCAAGGCGCATCTCCAGGATGATTCAGAAGCCATCTCCCTTTCATCTGTCAGAGGAAGAAATCCTTCAGCGGTTACCCCGAAAAATGAACTATGATGTGATCCAGCAGCGGGCCGTGACCACTGCAATTCAATCCAAATGCATGGTGCTGACCGGTGGACCTGGCACAGGAAAAACCACCACCACCATGGCAATTTTGTCTGTTTTTGAATCCTTGGGTGCCCGCATTCAACTATGTGCACCCACCGGTAGAGCAGCAAAACGCCTGGCAGAAACCACCCGACGGGAAGCGAAAACCATTCATCGAATGCTTGAGTTTAAGCCGGGAGAAGGGTTCAAAAAGAATGAAGAGCATCCCTTGAACTGTGATGTGCTCATCATTGACGAGGCCTCCATGTTGGATATCATTCTGACGTATCATCTGGTCAAAGCCCTGAGGGAAGAGGCTGTGGTCATTTTTGTGGGAGATGTGGATCAACTGCCATCTGTGGGCCCGGGGAATGTGCTGAAAGATCTGATTTCCTCCCAATGCGTTTCCGTTGTCCAACTGGAACGGATCTTTCGACAGGCAAAAGGCAGTCTCATTGTGACCAATGCTCATCGTATTAACCAAGGTGAGTTTCCATATTTATCGGGGAAGGGTCGCCGTGACTTTTTCTTTCTGGAATCAGATGATCCCGAAAAAATTCCAGGACAAATTCTGGAGCTGTGCCAAAAACGACTGCCGGCTTACTACCAAATAGATCCTGTACAGGATATTCAGGTGCTTTGCCCCATGCAGCGCGGCAGCACAGGCACCCATCAGTTGAACCGCCTGATGCAGGAGACCCTGAATCCACAAACCAACACCATTCAGTTTGGTCAGACGGTCTACAGAATCCATGATAAGGTGATGCAAATCAGGAATAATTATGATAAAAATGTCTACAATGGCGATATTGGAAGAATCTCAGGCATTGACCAGACGAACCGGGTGGTGTACATTCACTTTGATGGCCAGACGGTGGAGTACCAACTGTCAGAAATGGATGAAGTGGTGCTGGCCTACGCCATGACAGTGCATAAAAGTCAGGGAAGTGAATACCCCATTGTCATTGCCCCGTTGACCACACAGCATTTTATGATGTTACAGCGAAACCTCCTCTATACCTGCGTGACCCGGGCGAAAAAGGTTTTTGTACTGATTGGAACCAAAAGAGCCATCGCCATGGCCATTAAAAATAACCGGGTGACGCAACGCAACACCCGGTTGGCTCAGCGGTTGCAATACTACTGTCAGCAAGCTGAATCAAGTTTTGAAACATCATCGATCGAATAATGACATGAGGTCAGTTCGGACAATGACAGACAGTGAAGAGACTTCTGAATAAGATATCAGGAGTCTTTTTGATGATTGTTGAAACATTTTCACAGACAAGATCGTCTATAAATAGTGGTGGTCTGAAAGAGATAGTGAGGTGCATGAGGTGCATGAGGTGCATATTGATTGAAGTTAATAATGGAGGCTTTTGAATGAAGAAGACAGTGGAACTGGAGAACGCCAGAAAAGTCTATCGTCTGGGAGATGAAAAAGTGGTTGCGGTGGATAATATTTCCCTGAGTATTGCAGAAGGAGAAATCTGCTGCCTCTTGGGAACCTCAGGTTCAGGGAAATCCACCCTGCTTAATCTAATGGCTGGCCTTGAAAAACCCAGCAAAGGAAAAATTATCATTAAGGGTAAACGAGTTGATAAAATGTCGGAGACACAACTGGCCCTCTTTAGGCAACGCAACATTGGTTTTGTATTTCAATCCTACAATTTGATGCCCATGCTGACGGCATTGGAAAATGTGAGTTTGCCGTTGACCTTTCGTGGCGTGCCGTTGAAAAAACGCAACCAATTGGCTGCGGAGATGTTGGAAAACGTGGGCTTGGGCAAGTATTTGAAGCACCGGCCCATGCAAATGAGCGGTGGCCAGCAGCAACGGGTGGGGATCGCCCGTGCTTTTGTGAGTAAACCGCCGGTGGTTTTTGCAGATGAGCCAACAGGAAACCTGGACTCTAAAACCAGTTTGGAGGTAATGGGCCTGATGCTGGAAATGGCCCGAGCCCACCAGCAAACGCTGGTCATTGTGACACATGATCCGGGTATTTCCAAATACGCAGATCGGGTATACACCATTTTGGATGGAAATATCGAAACAATCTTGGAAAATCATTGATTAGACCTGGGAGGGAATTGACAAATGCAGTATGGAAAGAAATGGTTTGCACTTATAATGGCAGTACTTCTGCTTCTAACACCGCTCACTGCATGGGCGACAGAAGATGGGGATGATAATGGAACTCCTAATCAACCAGAGAGAATTGTCTATTACCCCAATATCACCATGGGAACCCAGTCACGCACACCTACCTTTAAAGCCGGGCAGGACAGTCGTCTGCTCATTCCCCTGCACAATACCGGTCAGGGCGAGGCCCGGGATGTGGTGGTGACTTTGCAAATTGATGACCCTGCGAAATTTCCCTTTGTCATGGAAGGGTTGAATTTTCGCAAAGGTGTTTCCTCCATTCGGGGTAGAGGCAGAACAGAGGCCCTCTTTCCCCTCACAGCCAGAACCAATGCACCATCAGGCCTCTATACCATTCCTTTTCGGGTGGAATATGCCAATGATGATCTAAACAACCGCTATTCCTTTTCAGATGTGATGTATGTGCGCATTGAAAATGACCTCCAGTCTCCAACACTCATCATTCAGGAAATTCAGATGACAGGTGGACGGCTGGCTGCCGGTGGCAGTAACGTTGTCAATATTCATATTCGCAACATGGGAGACCTGCCGTTGGAAGAAATAGATCTGACACTCTCGGGCTTTGGAACAGGCGGAATCTACATGGATACCACCTATCCCACACGAAAGATTGATAAGTTGGCACCGGATGAAGTCAGGTCGGTTCCCTTTCCCTTGAGAGTGGAATCGGGTATTGAAGAGGGAACATATCCTTTGCAGCTCAATATGAAGTTCAAGGATGATTATGGAACAGCCTATGAATCAAAAGAAGAACTTTATCTGCCGGTTTCCGGCAGTGGATTTTCAGGCGGATTGATTGCCATTGAGAATCTACAGGTTCCTGCCAACAGTGTACAACCTTACACCGATTTTCCCGTATCCCTTCATGTTCGCAACACATCGGGTACGCGCATAGAAGAAATTCTGGTAAAAGCAGAAGGCGGCGAAGCGCTCCTTCCCAAAACTCCGGCAATGCAGCAAATTGCGTCCTTAGAAGCCGGCGAAGCAAAAGAAGTGACATTCACTTTTTTTGCAAAAGATGGCATTGAATCCAAAAACTACCCTCTGGAAATCCGGGTCGAGCCCGTCAGGAGCAGTGGAAATCAAAATGCGGTGATTCAGTATGCCGGCGTGATGGTGGGAGATACCGGCGGCAGTGGAGTTCCCAAAATTATTGTTGACCGATATGATTATCACACCGATTATGTACAGGCTGGCGATAGTTTTCCGCTGGATATCTCTTTCCTGAATACCCATGCAGCCCAGTCGGTGCGTAATATTCGAATCAGTTTCACCTCAGAAGGCGATGTTTTTTCGCCGGTGGGTAGTAGTAACACGATGTATATCAACCGTATTGCACCGGGAAGCCGCAGTCAGCAGCAAATCACACTCCGGCCCAAACCTGACGCATCTTACAAAGTCCATAATCTTTATGCTGATATTGAATATGAGGATGAAAATGGAACATCACATCAATCCAAAGAACTCATCGGTATTCCGGTGATTCAGGAGGCCAAGCTGGTTTTCGGAGAAGTGGAAACAGGGATGGAGGCTTTTGTAGGCAATCCCATTCCCGTCAGCCTTGAGTTCTATAACGGCGGCAGAGGGCTGGTCAGAAATCTGCTGGTCAGCATTGAAGGCGACTTTGATACTTCTGATGGATCACTATATATTGGTAATATGGAGGCAGGCAAAAGTAACTACTACGATGCCCAGCTGATTCCCCTGCAACCCGGAAAAATGGAAGGAAAAGTCATCTTTCGGTATGACGACGAAATTAACCAGTCACATGAAGTTGAAAAACCATTTTCGATTGAAGTGATGGAAATGATGGCGCCGCCTGATGATTTCTGGTTTGAAGAACCACAGCCTGATGGCGGAAACACCCTGGGAAAATGGCTGGCGGCAGCAATTGCTGTAATGGGAGTAGTAGGTGTGGTGATATATCGAAAACGGAAACGCAAAAAAGAGGAAGTGGAAGACGATGAATAATCGGGATCTGTTGCTCATGGGTCTGGGTAATTTATTCCGTCGGAAAACCAGAACTGTTTTGACGGTACTGGGAGTCGTGATTGGAACCTGCTCCATTGTGGTGATGCTTTCACTGGGGATTGCCATGGACCGGGGGTTTCAGGAGCAGCTTTCCTATATGGGCGATCTGACAATTATCGATGTCAACAACTATGGCTACTATGACGGCGGCATGGGGTCGGGCGGACAGCAAATCAAACTTGATGATCAATCGGTGATTCAGTTCCAAAAAATTCCGAGGGTTACGGCAGTTATGCCGGTGCGGAGCATTTATATGAAAATGGCTGCCGGCAGGTATGTGGGCTATGTGAATGTCATTGGTATTGATCCCGAAGTAATGGAACCATTTGGGTTTTCGGTGGAGGATGGACGCCTGCTTCAGGCTTCAGACCGTGATACGATTGTGTTTGGAAAAAGCGTTGCCTACGATTTCTATAATCCAAGAATGCAACGCAATTACTACTATGGGATGAACCGGGATAATCCACCGCCGGTTGACGTATTGTCTGCAAAAATGGTGATGACCACTGACATGCAGTATGGTGAAACCAGAAATCGGTGGCAGGATGATACCGACAGCACGCCACCGAAAGTGTATGATGTGCGAGGTGTGGGGATTCTGGAGGAGAGCAACAGTGAGAAAGACTATTCAGCCTATATGAATCGCAGTTCACTGGAAAAAATCATGGAAGAAGAGCGGCGGAACAATCGCAACGATCGCAGCCGTAACGATCAAAGCCAGTTTGAACGGGTGCGTGTTAAGGTGGATAACATCGAAGATGTGGAATCAGTTCAGTCTGCCATCCAGGCACTGGGGTATCAGACATTTAGTCTGACAGACATACTGAATTCCATGAAAGAAACCTCCCGCATGATCCAGGGGATTCTGGGAGGCATTGGAGCAGTCAGTCTGTTGGTTGCTGCGATTGGAATCACCAACACCATGGTCATGAGTATCTATGAACGCACCCGGGAAATCGGCGTGATGAAAGTTATTGGTGCACAACTGACAGATATTAAAAAATTGTTTTTGATCGAAGCGGGGTTGATTGGATTTAGTGGCGGCGTGGTGGGCGTTTGCTTCAGTTATCTGATCTCAGTAGGTCTCAATCACATTGGTGCTGGTTTTATGGGCCCGGGTAGTACCAGTGGCATGTCGGTGATTCCCTTGCAACTGGCCCTGATGGCGATAGCATTTTCAACATTAATAGGGATTGTTTCCGGATATTCTCCTGCCCGACGAGCGATGAAGCTTAGTGCTTTGGAGGCGATCCGAAATGATTGATGAAGCATCAAAATCAACCTGATGCTGGCGAAGCCCTTTCCAAAAAACTTCGAAAGTATGATCATAGCTGGAAAGATCGTGTTCAAAGGTGAACAGGCTATAGAGCATTCCCAGCAGCAGTACCAGATAACTGTTAATAAAAATGGGCAGACTCCCGGAAGGTTTTTGATAAGTGTGGGTATCCTGAAGATATCGATCAGCAAGGCACTTCATATTTCGATCATGTACTTTCCGGTGAGCCAGCTCAACCCGCTCCTTCAGAGGTCCTTCAGACAATAACAAACAACGTTTCCAAAAAAGAAGACGTGTGGGTTCGTGGAAGTAATGCAAATTAAAATGGTAAAACTGTTTGAGAGTCACTTCGAGTGACTCTTTTTCCAGTTTTTCAAGCTGTTTTTTTGTGGCACAACTGTAATGTTGAATATGCGTATTAATCACTTGAAAAAGCAAGTCTTCTTTGCTGTCAAAATGGGCGTAAATGGAGGCCTTTTTGATGGAAGCAGCTTCTGCGATGGTACTTAGCGATACACTATCCCCGTGTTTAGAGAACAACTCATATGTATGATGCAGCAAATCATCTCTTTTGCTCAAATCAAAGCACTCCTTTCGACGTCATACTCGAATGATACCCCAAAAATAACTAAAATGTCGCAACTCTGACGAAAGTTGTATTTTAACGTGTGAAGCAATGGATGGTGCTTGTTTTTCATCGAGAAGAATGGTTATAATTGGAAAGGAAATGAATCGAAAGGAAATGCACAAATAAGCCCATTTTTCTGGAAAGGTGTTTTGAAATGATCATTGCCGGTTTAAGCTGTTTGATACTGACACTTGTCACATGGGTGCGGGCCAATGGCCTAACGTTCTTCGGCTATGGATGGATCCTGGCGGGTCTGGGTTGCTTCAGTGTGGCGTTTGTCAGGTATTTGGGAGATGAATCGAAGAAGAAGTGCCAAAACACATATCCATGGCCATATAAAATTCGCAATTGGCTGGCGGGGATGTGTGTGTTGTTGATCAGTATATTTCTGGCAACACAGGGGCTTCTATTGGTGGTTTCAACATCAAAAGATGTGCCGGCCGACGTGATTGCACTGGTGCCTGGAGCCGGAATTGTAAGAAAGGAGCCTTCCTTTACATTGGCGGGGCGACTGGATACCGCGGCCTTGTTCCTGAAAGATCGTCCGAACAGTACGGTTGTTCTGACAGGCGGACACAGTGATGGTCAATTGGCATCGGAAGCGCAGGTAATGGCATGGTATTTGGAACGTCATGGAATTGAACCGGAACGGATGATTCTGGAAGAAAAAGCTTCCAACACGCTGGAAAATATTACTTATGCTGCTGAACTGATGAACATGCAGGAAAATCATTCTCTGAATGCAGTGCTCATTATTACCAGCGATTATCATTTATTACGAAGCTTGATGCTGGCAAGACGTTTTGGATTTCAAGCATACGGAATGGAAGCGCATTCACCAATTGGCCTTTATCGGAAATATGCCATCAGAGAATTTTTTGCCATTTTCAAATCCATGCTTTTTGACTGGCCAGTGAGTCAACAGAAAACGACAGGGTAATGGATGGTCCCTGTCGCTTCAGTGGTTGGTATCATGATCTGGCATATGGAACTACCAGTCATTTTTGGCTGATCCGGCACCGAAGAAGTTCATGGTACAAACACCCCGGTTAATGGCATATTGTTGAACAGCTGTTGATTGATTCATCTGCTTTCGTTGAAGATTGGGAGTGGTACATCCTTGAGAAGTACTATTTTGAGGGGTGCTGGGGTTCATTCTGGTCATTGGAATCCTCCTTTTAATAAAACAATTGAAAAAATGACGAATAGTTCAAATAAACAGACAATTAAGCGTGTATCACCTCCGCTTTTAGCATGACTTCTGCAAGATAAAAATGCAATTGTTGGAATAGGGATATATAAACAACAAAATCCGTCCTTAAAATAAAGGACGGATAACTATCCGCGGTACCACCTTTTTTGCCTGCAGAAGCAAGCCACTTACGGGAACAAACCCGGCGATATCGGCGCCACCGGTTCCAGCTAATTAATGTTCACTGGAACTGCTCAGGAGCGAGATCTGTCAGCCCGGGTATCGGTTCGCAGCACCACCGATTCTCTGTAACCCGTTTTGCATCAAGAAGTCTCCGTCATTGCGTTTCATAATATTAAAACAAATTATAGCAGGGTAAAATGATGGCGTCAAGAGGAATCGCCAAAAAAGATAAAATATTTTAAACATTAAAAATTAGTAATAAGTGCAACGCGAATCAATGCTGAAAGCGTGGGTTTCATTTGATCATCGGGCAGATCAGGAGTATAATGATAAAAATTGATTAAACCTAAGAATGAAAAATGAGTTAAAATGAGATGCATAATAGCTGGTCGAAAGGAAGCGACACTATGTCAACTGAATCATCAACATCTTCAACCACAAGTGCTGTCAGAGGTATCTATTATGCATTGGCTGCGTTTATGCTGTGGGGATTCCTGCCTCTCTACTGGAAAACACTGCAGTCTTTTTCAGCAGGTGTCATACTGGCAAATCGAATTATCTGGTCGGCTATTTTTGTGTTTTTTTTACTAAAAAAGAGGAATCAGATGGAAACCGTTAAATCAGTGATTCGGGATAAAAAGCAACTCTTTCGGGTTTTTCTTTCAGCAGTGGTCATTTCTGGCAATTGGTTTGTCTATATTTGGGCAGTTAATGCCAACCATGTGATTGAGGCAAGTATGGGATACTACATTAATCCGTTGATTGTCATTTTAATGGGTATGTTGATTCTTAAGGAGAAACTGAATCCGATGGAAGGCGCAGCAATTATACTGGCATTTGCAGGGGTTCTGTTTATCACATGGCAGTACGGGCAGGTTCCCTGGATTTCTCTCTTTTTGGCCACCAGTTTTTCACTATATGGACTCTGCAAGAAAATGGTACAGGTGGATTCACTGGTGGCCCTCGGGCTCGAAACACTTATTCTCGCTCCTGTTGCACTGATTTACCTGGCGGTCAATCTCAATACCTTTATGGCCACTCTTCAGACGGTTTCATGGGTGACAGTGGTATTGCTCATTTTGTCGGGTGTGTTGACAGCACTGCCCTTGCTCTGGTTTGCCCAGGCAGCCAAATTGATTACCATGTCAGTTCTTGGTTTTTCTCAGTATCTGTCGCCATCCATCTCATTGCTTTTAGGGATTTTTTTATTCCGGGAGCCGTTTTCAACCACTCATGCCATTAGTTTTGCACTGATTTGGTCTGGTTTGTTGATTTTCTCTTTGGCACAAACCAGAAAAAGGCGCCAACCCAAATAGCAACCGCCGGCACAATCTGTCTGATCAGGATACAAACATACAAGATCAATAAGGTTTTAAGCTGTACTGCAATCAACTTATCCGATTAAATCAACAAGGAGTGTTAACATGACAACCATATTTCTCATGCGCCACGGACAGACAGAATGGAATGTGGCAGAGCGTTTTCAGGGCAGTGGTGATTCTCCGCTGACAGACCTTGGAAAACATGAAGCATTGAAAGCCGGCGAGCGTCTTAAGGTGATGAAACTGGGGGCGATTTACGCCAGCCCCCGGCAAAGGGCCATGGAAACCGCAGGTTTAGTCGCTTCCTGGCATCAGCTGCCGGTGATCCCGCTGCCAGATGTGAGTGAAATAAGTCTGGGAAGCTGGGAAGGGAAACACTATGAAGAAATCAGAACGATTGATCCAAAAGGATATGAATCGTTTTTTCGACAACCGGAAGCCTTTCAGGGGACCGATGGGGGTGAAGACTTTGCTGCTGTAAAGGAGAGGGCAGTAAATGCGCTGGAATCATTGGCAAAAAAGCATACAAATACGAAAATACTGGTGGTCAGTCATGCCATTACCATTCGTGTTTTGCTCACCCATTATTTGAACTGCTCCATTAATCATTTGTGGGAAGTGGCAAAGATCAGGCAAACCAGCCTTTCCGAAATTCATTTTGACGCAGAAGGTGCACGGGTCGGATTATTGGGATGCACAGCGCATCTCGATGAATGATTATTTGCGACTGACTTGTTAGAATTGCTATTTTCCGGGTAATGGTACTGTAGTGGGAATCTACTTAATACGGAAAGGGTGATGTTGAATGGCAGTTGAGTTTAATGCAGGCAAACTACTTCAGGTACTGGTTCGGAATGAAGCAAAAGTGGCTGAGCTGTATACCAATCTGGCTGCTCAGATGGAAGTGGGAAAAGGAGCTAATCTGTTCCAGTTACTGGCAGAAGACGAAAAGCGGCACGAAAAAATCTACACAGAGTTATTAAACCGCCTGCCCGCTGCAGGAGTGGCTGAAGTGTCAGAAGAAGATCTGGCATATTTGGAATCCCTGATGGAAAATGATATGTTCGCAGATGTTGATGTGGCGATGGAAAAAATCAAGGGGAAATACACAAAGGATGAAGCTCTTGAAATAGCAGAAAAAGTGGAACGTGACGGTATTATGTATATTTACGAGTTGCAGACACTTTTCCCTGACCTGGCACCTGCTGAAATGAAAAAAATACTTAATGAAGAAAGACGCCATTTGCAGGCTGTTTTGAGCCGCGGAATGGTGGATTTGGTGAAATACCTGAGATATTAACCAACGATTTGAAGCACCTAAGCCTCCGCGCAGGAGGCTTTATTTATTGAGAAAGAAAGTGCCAGGTTAAAGACGCTGGAGATAAATCGTTTTATCAATGCAATAACACCGGGCTTCTAAGAAGACCCGGTGTTATTCAATAAAGAATGATAATGGAATCTGATTACTGACTTAAGCGACGGCGTCCTTCAATTTGTTTCTTCCAGGCGTGCATCACCAGTGAAACACCTATAACACCATAGGCGACAAAGACACGGAAGTATTCGCCCAGTTGTGCATCACCAAATATGTTTCGGCCTGCCAGAGGCGATACGATAAACAGGGTGTGAAAAAGGAAAGTGCCCAACAACGCATGACTGATTTTAGCGTTGGTAACAGAAGCACCCCCAATAAGAAGAGCAGCAACAGAGTAGAATCCAATTTGCTCATGACTGCCATAGGTACTGAATGTCCCCAAATTTTGAAGGAAAATCAGATGTCCCCAGGAAGCGAAAGTAGTGGACAAAATCATGGCAATAAGCCGGGTTTTATCCGAATGGATTCCCGAAACAGATGCGATGTGTTGATCTTGCCCTACAGTACGAAAATCTTGCCCCAACTTAGTGCGGGCAAACCAGGTGGTAAATACGCACATGAGACCAATCAAAATGGCCGTCAGCATGGGAACGGTGATCATGTTGATAATGGATGTGGTTCCGCGCACGTAAAAACTCCAGACAATCAGAGCAACTCCCGTTGCAGCTGAAAGCAGATACCGTGTTTTTCGGGGAGCCTGATCCATGGCGGGAATGCCCTTCATGTAACGATAGACGCCATGGGCAATGACGCCGGCCCCGAAGAGAATGGCGGCGATGGTGAAGGGGAGCTTCCAGACATCGTCAATGGCATAGCGCAGGCCACCAGCCAGGTCAACGGTGGTTCGCAGGCCGACTCCAGAACTGAGCACAAGAGTTTCATTGGAAAAGGGAATGACAGATCCCAGTAATATTAGGAAGATCAGCTGGTAGATCCCGTTGGAGAAAAAGCCCAGAATCAGTCCTGTAATCATTTCCTGTCCTTTGGTTCGATTAAATAGTTTGCCCGTCAGGTATCCCAGTAAAATTGCCAGAGGGGTTGTTAACAGGACAGAAACGACGATTCCCGGCATTCCAGGGATCCCCTAGTGTGTCACATAAATCACCGCCGCCTGGGCGCACATGGCACCTAAGACAATGGCAAAGTTCAAACCCATACCTGCCATAACAGGCAGCAACAGTGCCAGTACCAGAAAGCTGTTACGAACCATGCGTGTGATAATGTCATTGAGCAGGAAGCCAACAGTCAAACCTGAGTAATAGAAACCGATGGCACACAACACAATAAAGAAGACTGTCACCATGTTGCTGACCAGCATTTGTTTGGCTTGTTGAAACCAGCTTTCTTTTGGAGGGGTGATTTTCAAATTGTCTTCCATTATTCGCCACCTCCAATCTGAGTTAATGCATACAGGATGATGCCGTTACTGATAACGATGCGTGCAATTTCGGCCAGACTGCTCACATCTTCCAGGATTTTATTCGCCACAGGCAATGAGACAACCAATAATGACTGGAACAGGAAAGCGCCAATGATAACATTGGTGATCGTGGCTTTTTTGACAGTGGCACCGCCGATGAGAACGGCAGCAACAGCAGCAAAACTCATGAACATGGGAGCCTGGTAAAGCTGAATAAATCCGAAACTTTGGCTGTAAACCACGATGCCGACGGCACTGAGAGCTGTTGACAACATGGTTCCTATGACGCGCATCCGGTTTACACTTATGCCTGAAGCTGTGGCAAAGCGGGGATTATCACCGGCGGCAATCATAGCAATGCCGGTACGACTTCTCAGGAACAGCCACACCAGAAAACAAAAGACACCGAAAAATATCAGCAGGCCGCTGGGAACAGTGACACCCATCAGGTTAAAGGACCCCCAATGATTTAAGATCCGTTCGTAGCGTCCCTGCAGTGTAATGGTGGTTCGCAGGCCGCTTCCAATTGGCCAACGCATTTCTTCACTGGTGAAAGGCAGTACCAGCCAGCCAATGCTCATTAGGGAAACGATGGAGAAGCCCACATAAGTGGCAATGGTCATTTCAGAACCCTTGACCCGGTTTAACAGCAAGCCATAAAGATAACCGGCTGCCAGAGACAGTGGGATGCTGATCAACACTGCAACAAAAAAGGCGGTAAAACCATAAAGATTGAACTGGATGGCCAGAAGACCGCCAATGAGTCCGCAGACGATGCCAATGGGAATCCCAAAATTCAGACCGATACCTGCAAGTATGCCTGGAACCATTGATAAAACTAGAATACCATTCATTCCTGTTCTTACAAGGGCATCAGAAATCAAATCAGTAATGGGAATATTCAGCATGATGGCCAGGACGCATAGAAATAACAGAAAAGCAACAATGATAATACGGGGAAGGCCAAACTGCTTGACTTTAGCTTTAATTTGGTCCATCTGCAATCACCTCCCGGCCTTTGGTTTTGTGATATTCGCCTGCCATCATCAGACCAAAATCCACATCACTGTCATCAGGTGCCAGAATTCCTTCCAATCTGCCTTCGTTAACAATAGCGATGCGATGGGAAATCATACGTAACTCGGCCAGTTCACTGGAGGTCATGATGATGGTCATGCCATATTCTTTGTTCAGTTGAACCAGCGTATCCAGTACCAGCTTCTTAGCACCCACATCGATGCCCCGGGTAGGCTCGGAAACAAACAGTACTTTTGGGTTTAGTGTCAAGGCGCGGGCAATACACACTTTTTGCTGATTACCACCACTGAGGCGACGGGTAATTTGTTCGGGACCAGTGCAACGAATGTCCAGTTCCTGGATCATTTTGAGGGCATGTTCCCGGATGCGATCTGTTTCTTTTTGTGAGAGGGGACCGTACTGTTTCACAAACTGCCGCTGGATCTGCATGGCAGTAATGGCAATATTCATTTCGATGGAAGTATCCAGCAGAAGACCAATCCCGCGGCGATCCTCAGAGACAAAGGCGAGACCACGACGCAACGAAGCAAAGGGATCATTCAGCTTCACCGGTGTACCGTCCAGTTGCACATTGCCTTCAGCTTTATGTAGTCCCATGATACCGTTTGCAAGACCGATTTTTCCCTGTCCTGCAAGTCCGCCGATGCCAAGAATCTCACCGTCATATATATCCAGATCGATTCCTTTAACTACTTCTCCAGGCATATCCACATAAAGATCTTTAATGGACATCAGCACCTTGCGGTCATCATTTGTTTCAAAATCTCTGGAAGACAGATCAATTTCACGACCCACCATCAGATTAGCCATCTCAAAAACATCAGTATCTTCGATATTTTTGGTGATGACATGCTGACCATCACGCAAAATAGTGATGCGGTCAGCAACTTGCTTGACTTCATCCAGTCGATGGGTGATGAAAAGGATGGCAATTCCTTCTGATGCGATTTTTCTCATGGAAGCCAGCAGTTTCTGGGCTTCATTTTCAGTTAAAACAGCGGTTGGTTCATCAAAAACCAATACTTTCAGATTTTCTTTATCCAGTTCCCGGGCGATTTCAACAAACTGCATAAAACCTACGGGAAGTCCTGCAACCCGAACCCACTCTTCGACATTCATGCCCAGCTTATCAAGGGCAGCGCGTGCATCTTTATTCATGGTTTCCATGTCAAGAGTTTCCAGTTTTTTTCCGGCAATACGGCTGAGAAAGCTGGGATTGGTGATTTCTCTGTTTAACTTGATATTCTCGGTGATGGTGTAACCGGGAATAAGCATGAATTCCTGATGTACCATACCAATGCCATGGTGCATGGCTTCCACCGGCGATTTGATCTCAACAGGCTTGCCATTAATGAGCACCTGTCCTTCGAATCCTCCGGTGTTGTGGATCACTGACATTCCAAACAGGATATTCATCAGCGTTGATTTACCGGCACCATTTTCACCGAGAACGGCATGAATCTCACCCGGCTTCAGCTGCAGATTTACGCCACCCAGCACGCGGGTGCCATAGTAGACTTTGCCAATGTCTTGCATCTGCAGAACGAATTGTTCGGTGTGCTTGTCTGCGTTCAAGAGTGCTGTTCCCTCCTTCATTAAGAGTGTTATTTGACACAACAGTGTGCAAGGCTGGGCGCCTTGCACACTGGATAAAGTGACTATTAACCTGCATGGTTATGCTGTTTAAAAGGTTTCTTAGAAAATGATGGGAGCTCCCAGATAGAGGTAGTAATGGTCATAATCACCATAAGTTTCAAGGACGATTTCGCCATCAGCCACATCACTCATAATGGATGTCAGAACAGCTGCATCTGCCTTGCCGTCGGTTCTGCCTTCAAGATACTCGATGGCATATTTCACGCCGGCTTCAACATACATCATATTAACAGGAACAGACCAGGTGGCAACACGGCCGCTCATTTCTGCATCTTCACATTTTTCGTCAATCTGACCAAGGATGTAGTCAAGGTCGCCTGCTTTGTCTTCAGGAACAGAAATACCCAGTGCTGCCGGTAAGGCATGGTATGGTGATGGGCAGCATTGTACAGGGAAGATAGCTCCTGTTTCAACGGTTTGACGAATCATGGGTTCCATCATGGAGCAGTTGGTACCAAAGAAAGCGGTACTGGTGCCATACTCAGCCACTTTACGCGGCAGGTCTTCCATGATAAACTGCTGGGTTCCGGGAACGCCGGCATCGCCTGTTGGGTCTGGAGCGTCTTCTTCAACAAAACGCAGGCCAAGCTTTTCAGCTTCAGCTTTCATCAAGTCGCGACGGGTTGCCAGCATTTCATAAGACATGTGGCGGGGGAAGGAGTAGTGAACCAGTGTTTCAGCTCCCATGGCCTGTGCCTGTTGAGCGATCTGAGCACCACGGGCAAGGTCATTGGTCTGGATGATCACGTCACCGTAATCAGCGATAACATCTGGGTCTTCTCCAGGAACGCCCAATACGATGAGAATGTCCTCACGCAATTCGCGTACACGGCCAACAGCTGCTGCTGCGCCGGGAACCGCCTGTACCATGACAATGGCTTTTACGTCAGGATCGGCAGCCATGGCCATCATATTGGTGATGGTGGTTTCCTGTTCCTGCATAAAACGGTCAGGGTAGGTGGACAGAACGATCATGTCACCATACATGGCTTTCATGTTTTCAGCGGCGCGGAATTCTTCTTCGCCTTGAGATACAGTACCGGTCATAATCCCGATCTTGTAAGATGCCTCAGCAGGGGCTTCAGCAGGGGCTTCAGCGGAACCGCTGTCCGCAGGTGCCGGTGCAGGGGCTGGTGCAGGGCTGCCACAGGCAGCGAGGCTGATGACCATCAGCAGGGCTAAAAGAATCAATAGGCTTTTTTTCAAATGAATATCCTCCCTTTGTCTTTAATCTCTTGACGATCTTCGTTGGCGAAACAACACAATCAAATACTTTCCCGCATCCCCTCCTTTCAATTCTATCTCAACCGGCATCCGCCGGCTGTGGAAAAAAAGGAAATTTGTTAATGACACTTTCGAGAAATGCGTTGACTGATTTCAACTGTACAAACGTTTCACTACTTTCAGATGAATTATACTTCACCCGAAGTTAAAAAGCAAGAAAATTCGATGCATTTAGCCTTGCGATAAAGCGATTGCAAATTGTTGATATGCATTGTCAAAGATGACAAAAGTCTCTATCCCAAAGACGGGTTAAATTGACAGTTATCGATACCAGGCATCTCATTTGAGACGGACAAAATTAGGATCATTGTCTTTCCTGTACGTGCAGGGTATAATGGAGTGACAGTATTTAGAAAGGATTTGACTGACATGCAGCTCGATTATCGTGAACGCCATACCGATGAAATCAGAACTGAAAAAATAGCAGGTGAGACTTTTGTCAAATGGAGCTATGAGAACAAAGCTGGAAATCGCCTCATGACGATGCTCTTAAACCGCAAATGGTTTTCGTCGCTGGCAGGGGTCGTGCAGGACAGGCGTTTTAGTCGCAAAAGAGTGGCTGCGTTTATCCGGGAAATGAATATAGACCTGTCAGAAGCCGATCGGGAGACACCGGAGGCCTATTGTTCGTTCAATGACTTTTTCACGAGACAGCTTAAACCGGAAGCGCGCCCTGTCCATTCCTCGCAACACCGGCTGGTTTCTCCGGCAGACGGACGCCTGCTGGCATACCAGTCGATTCGCAACCTTCAGATGTTGCAAATCAAAGGCCAGTCGTTTACCATTTCTGACTTGCTTCAAAATGAACAGCAGGCGGAAATGTTTAAAAATGGATCAGCCATCGTGATTCGACTGAGCCCTGTGGATTATCATCGCTTCCACTTTCCCTGTGATGGTATTCCAGGGCCAGCCAGAACCATCAAAGGGCGTTATGATTCTGTTAACCCGGTGGCTTTAAAGGCACAGCCCGGAATCTATTGTCGCAATAGAAGAGATGTGACGATGATGAAGACTCTTGAGGCAGGTAACATGGCTTTCATCGAAGTGGGGGCAACGCTGGTGGGCAGCATTTGTCAAACTTATTCCGCCGGGATGCCTGTTTCGAAAGGAATGGAAAAGGGATATTTTCAGTTCGGAGGTTCGACGGTGATCCTGCTATTTGAAAATGGAAAGATCAAAATAGATGATGATCTCCTGAATAATACGGAAGCCGGATATGAGACGCTTGTCAAAATGGGGGAAGCCATTGCCGATATCACCAATCAATGAAACAGGCAGTGCAGTGATAATGAGAGATAAGGAAAGAAAAAAACGACACCCTTTTTGCTGAAGTGGGTGTCGTTTAAACAAGGGCCTGGGAATCACAGGAAATCAAATGATGTCTCCTGATCATGGTCATCAGGCATATGGTGCACTACTGAACGTTGGTGTCAAAACAGCGGAACATTTCAGGTTTGGCTTTGCAGATAGGACAGTCATCTTCAACGGTTTCACCGGTAATGGTGTAACCACAGATGTTACAGACATGAACACGGCTTTCATCAAAGTCTTTTCCCTGCTCAACCCGGCCTTTGGCTTCGGTGAATAAGGCGGCATGTGTTTTTTCAGCTTCAAGGGCAAACTGAAAAGAGCGAATGCTGCTTTTTTCTTCCTGCATGTTGGCGACCTGAATAAAGGCAGGGTACATCTGGTCAACCTCATAGTTTTCACCATCGATGGCTCCTTGAAGATTTTCGGCAGTATTAGTCATGCCAAATCCGGCGCCGGCAGTGACAGAAGCCTCTCCAACTTCTTTTTTAAGCTCTCTGAAATGGTTGGCAGCGTGCACCTGTTCAGCGTATGAAACAGCATTGAAAAGGTTCCAGACATTTGGAAAACCTTCTTTTTTTGCGGCTTCACCCCAGGAAATGTAGCGCATGTGAGCCATGCTTTCGCCACCAAAAGCAGATTTTAGGTTTGATGCAGTCATTGGATTCATTATTTTTCTCCTCTCAATATGTGATGGCAGCCTGTGTGCTTCATAAAGATATTGCCGCACAGACCACTTACATTATACCCTTCGGGTGAAGAAAATAACAGGCAAATAAAACTTTTTCAATTATGAAATGCAATCACATTGGAATGATGACAATATATTAAATGGACATGTATGTGTATGATCACGTTTTCGTGAAGTGAAAAAAGGCTGATTTCTGATAATCGGAGTTTAGTTGCAGCATGAAGACAAAATGAAATGCAAATAAATGAAAACAGGGCCGGAGAAGCCATTTAAATCGGATTATGGTACAATGTTGGGAAGAGAAAGGTGGGAGGAACCATGACCCTTAAACTCAACCAGATTACCCGGGAACATTTAAACCAGGAGCTGAAGCTCACCTTGCTCCTGACATCCATTGAAATCAAATCGGCACGCAATGGAAAGTCATATGCAGATTTTCAAGTACAGGATCAAACACAAAAAACAACCCTGCGTTTTTGGGATTATCAGCCACATAATAGCGAACCGGAACTGCCTATGATCGTTGATTGTGCCATATTGGTGGGTGAGTATCGGGAACAGTTACAACTGACACTAAAAAAGTGGGAATCAACCACTCAGACAGAAATCACGGTGGATCAACTGGTGCGAAGCAGCCGCTGGAACCCGGAAAAAATGCAGGGCTGGTTGCGGGATTATTATGAATATATTGAAGCGGAACACATTCGCGAACTGATTCAGAGGATGGTGTTTGAAGAGCCGTTTTATGAAAAATACTGCACCTATCCAGCTGCCAAAACGGTTCATCATAACTTCATGTACGGCATTTTACAGCATACACTTGAAGTGTTGAAATACGTGAAAATGGTGGCGGGCACAAAAAAGCTGACCCAGCGTCAAGTGGATCGGCTTTTGGCAATGACATTTTTGCATGACTGGGCTAAGATTATTGAATATGAACCGGTACCATCAGAAAGCATGACCGTTGAAGGACGCATGCTGGGACATATTTTTATCGGAGCCCATCACACCAGGAATATGATGGATACCATCCCAAATTTTGATGATACAGACGCATTGATCATTCTTAATGGTATTCTTGGACACCATGGCGCTTATGAATGGGGCTCGCCGGTACTGCCTAAAACAGTGGAGGCTCAGATCCTTCATCAGGCAGATAAATTGTCAGGAGACATTGAAAGCATTTTGTCTTTCACTGAAGATCAGGCTGCCAGAGACGACCAATTTACCGACAAACTCTGGAACATGGGGACGGACTACTTTAAAGGAGGGATCACATGAAGAAAATGTTTCCCAACCGCAATCGCGAACTGGAAGATGAGATGAACGCTTATCTCACAGCAGTGGTCAAAAGTGGACTTGTCTATCGCCAGGGGGTACGGGAATATCTTGACGGTAATGAAAAAGCATTTGAAGAACGGTTGCGGGAACTGAATGCCCTTGAACAGGAAGCAGATGACAGGCTGCGCCAGGTGAAGTATAAGCTCTACGCCTACAATCTCATTCCCGATGCCAGTGGCGATATTCTTGAGCTGGCTGACTCGCTGGATAATCTGGTGGACACGGCGAAACATACTCTGGAGCATTTGTCGATTGAAAGGCCGGTGTTTCCCGATTTTGCGATTCGGCCTTTTCTTGAATTGACTGAGCTTTCCAGTCAGGCAGCAGACGAACTGCTGATGGGTGTTCGAAACTTTTTTGGGAACACAGGAACGGTGGAAGATTTCGTGACGAAAGTCAATTTTTACGAGAACGAAGCCGACAAAAGGGAAGAAGCCATTGCCCGCATGGTGTTTCAGTCGGAGGAGATTGTGCGACTCAGTCACAAAATGCATCTGCGTTATTTTATTCAGCAGGTGGCAGCCATTTCAGATATTGCCGAAGATGTTGCCCTGAAGCTCTCTGTTTTTCAACTAAAAAGGAAACTCTAAAAGAAATGCTGATCAGGGTTGCAATTTCACCCGTCAATTTTCAGCAGCTTATGAAGCGGTGCGAGGGATATCTGTGATTCCTGCATCGCTTTTTTCAATACTCCAGCAAAGACAATGGCCTGAGGATGGTCACCATGCAGGCAGATGGTATCGCCTTTTAGGTGCAAAGCATGTCCGTCAATGGATTCAATGGGTTGCCCGTTGATCATGGTCAGCATGCGTTGGATGCACAGGTCCACATCGTGGATGAGCGCTCCCTCTTTTCGGCGGTCTACCAGGCGACCGTTACTCTCATAAGCTCTGTCGGCAAATACTTCCCGGGCATAGGGAATGGAACAGTGCTCAGCAGCCTTAGATAATGCGGAGTCTGGGGGACCGACAAGAATCACATCAGTTCCCAGCAGGCTGGTGGCTTTGGCAACAGCCATTGCCAAAGGTTCATCCACTGCTGCTTCGTTATAAAGTGCGCCATGGGGTTTAAGGTGCTGCAATTTTCCGCCGCAGGCTTGGAGAAAAGCTTTCAAGGCACCTGCCTGATAAAGAAGCATAGCCATGATCTCCTCGGATGATAAACGCATCTGCCGTCTGCCAAAGCCCTGCAGGTCCGGATATCCAGGATGGGCACCAACGGCAACATCATGCTTTAGTGCCAGCTCAACCGTTCGTTGCATCACCATGGGGTCGCCGGCATGAAATCCACAGGCAATATTGGCAGACGTGATGTGGGACATCATGCAGGCATCATTTCCCATTGTGTAGGTGCCAAAACTCTCGCCTAAATCGGCATTCAAATCAATCATGGAAGAGCTCCTTTCCGTGCAATTCAACTAGACAATGTGTTGCAAAATCGATCATCTGGCGAATGGGAGTTAAATAACTTTCGAGAGAAAGACCGTCAACGGTGACAGTCCGCTTCTTGGTGCATCCGTCAACAGCGCCGACGGCTACCATGGCCTTCAGCATGGCAATCTCCGTTTCAGCTGGAGGGCATAACATGTTGCCGGTGATGAGTGAAAGGGCTGCAGCCAGGCCATAACCAGCCCAGTTGGATACCCCGGTTGGAATAAGATAGTCTGCTGGGGTGATACATGCGATTTTATCTCCCAGGAGAACATGTTGATGTATATAGGTTTTAAGGCGTCCCATTCCCAGTTCATTACCGCCGTCTCCGATGGCAAGGGTGGGACATGCCCGTCGACGACAGGTTTCAAAAAGGGAATCAAATTGTGGAATGACATGATTCAACAATTCGCCTCTCATGGAATAACTGTGACCATCAGACGCTTTGCCGGGTCGTTCAATAGCGATTACGTGATCGGGACAAAAAGATTCGAAAAGCCTTCTAAGAGCCTCATCTGCTGAAGACTGTTCGGTGGGAATGACATGAAACACTATTTTGGCAGCAATCTGAGGAAATCCGGCCTGAAGACCAGCCTTCAGCAAGGTTGCCGAGTACTTATCTGTCACAATATCAACAGACTTATTCAGCAACGAAAGGGTAGAGGCCAATACTAAAGCACCGGTTAAGCCATCGGTTTCACCGGCCATGGCGTCAAGAATGCAAAATCCGGTTAACACCAAAATCTTTCTGGCAGAAAGCAGACTGATTATCGCCTGGGAAAAATCATCAACAGGGGCGGCGGGTGCAAATCGTCTGTCTCCGGGATCCTGTCGCATTAATTGAGACAAATGGTTAAAGGATGATTTCAGATGAACAGGTACATGAGTGTTTAATTGCTGTGGCACAAGGTGGCTCCTCTCGAAAAAATGATCATCTGTCAGATGGCATATGATGGAATATTCACAATCATTTCTTTCTCGGATTTGATTTTGTGTCCGGGTATGATATAATATGAATGTCATTTACTGGATGACCCTATTATAACAAAATTCATTGATTTCAAAAAGAAAATCCTCCGGAGGACCCGCGCCACCTAAATACAGGAAATGGAAGCATGAGGGTGGATTTAAAGGTCGATACACATGACTATCATGAAAGGTTTGAAAAAAGTGACGGTGGGGAGGTGGTTTGGGAAAGGGCCAAAATGCATTGTAATAAACAATCAGAAAAGAAATCAATGCCATTTGGAAAAACAAAGGGAGGTGTAAACCCTGATAATCCGTTGTCAGGGGAAAACATGAAAAAGAAATTAGCGTTGATGTTAGCTGTAATGATGATGCTGGCCTTACTGGCCGGTTGCGGTTCACCGGCGCCGGCGCCGGCACCTGCAGAGGAACCTGCAGAAGCTCCGGCTGAAACACCCGCAGAAGAACCAGCAGAGACAGATGAACTAACGCAGGATTATAGTGATATGTTCGTTTCCATCGCCACAGGCGGTACAGGAGGCGTTTACTTCCCGCTGGGAGGGGCGTTGGCCAGTATCTTTAACAGTTATGTTCCTGGAGTTACCGCTAATGCCGAATCCACCGGTGCATCAGTAGCGAATGTCGATTTGGTTGGCCAGGGCGAATCGGAAATTGCCTTCATCCAGAACGACATCACTTACTATGCCTATACAGGTACAGAAATGTTTGCTGATCGTCCGGCTCCCATTGACAATCTTCGGGGCATGGCGGTCATATATCCTGAACTGATTCAGATTGTTGCCCTGGCAGATGCGGGCATTGAGTCGGTTGAAGATTTGGCTGGCAAGGATGTGGCAATTGGAGCACCCGGGTCTGGAACTGAAGCTAATGCCAAGCACATTCTGGCTATTCATGGATTAAGTTATGATGATCTCGGCAAAGCAGATTTTCTTTCTTTTGCTGAGGCAGCAGATCAGCTGAAAAACAAACAGATCCACGCAGCATTTGTCACAGCAGGTATTCCCACTGCGGCCATTACCGAAGTGGCAACCACTGCCGATATTGTCATTGTTCCCATCGATCCCGGCAAAATTGCCGAATTATCCTCTGAGTACCCCTTCTACGTGGAAGTTTCCATTCCTGGGGGCACTTATCCCGGAAATGATGGTGACATTGTGACCACAGCTGTGCAGGCGATGCTGGTTGTACCGGCAGATCTGCCGGAAGGGTTGGTTTACAACATGACCCGTGCCATGTTTGAGAATCGTCAGGAGATTATTGATACCCATGCCCGGGGCAATGATATCACGTTGGATACCGCTCTGTATGGCATGCCCATTGAGGTGCATCCAGGTGCGGCCCGATACTATGACGAGGTGGGAGCCAACTAAGCAGTTAGATATGTCAGGAGTGAAGGTATTGGAAAAACTCCAATGCCTTCCTCTTCTTTATACGCCTTATCAGCAGAAGAAAGGTGACCGATGATCAGACAGAAGAAAGCATTCATTATTTTTATCCTGCTGGTTGCAGTCGGGTTCGCCAATACACCTGTTTACTATCTGCAAATGGCCCATAATGAAACGAATCAATCGTTGAAGCGAATTTCCATGTCACCGAATGCATCCTTTACGGTGGAGTACACTCACTCGGTGATGAAAACTCCTGTTTATGAGCAATACCGGGTATTGCCCGACCTGCGGTTGCTGTTAACAGAGACTCGTTTTACGGCCTATGGAGCAGGGCATCCGGAGCAGGGAGATCATGATTTTGAATTGACGGACAAAGGGTTTCGGATCTACAACATTAATGAACCCTTTGCTTTTGTTGTTTATCGCACAGCACCAGAGGAAACCGGTGCAGCAGTTACACTAACATATGAAGAGCAGGTAATTCCCTTTTTATCCATTTCTTTGGAACGAACGCCTGTCAGACTGTCGATGAAAAGGGATCCATGGTGGTTATATCGGATCAGGGAGGGAAGCGAATGGCTGATGAACGGAAGCAACAGGATGAACTAGATCAGGTTGAACAGACCGGGAATCTGCAAGATCAATTTCCGGAAAAAGAGGCATCGGGAATCGCTGATTTTATTGAAGATGAAACCGTAGATGTTAATGAAGCCATGGAAAAGTTTGACAAAGAAGCCGGTGCCATGAGAAAACTGACAGGGATGGTGGGGAAAGCCGTTGCAGCACTTGCTGTGGCCATGTCACTATTCCATATGTATACCGCATTTTTTGGCACCCTTTTGTCCATGCGCCAGCGTTCGCTACATATCATTTTTGCCTTTGTCATCGGTTTCATGCTTTACCCCATGAGCAAAAAAAGCAAGGCAAAACACGGTAACCGCATTCCTTACTATGATTATCTGTTGGCTTTGGTGGCGGTGATTGTGTTTGGCTATCTTTTTGTTAATTTCCAGGCGATTGCCATTCGGGGTGGGATCATGGAAACCCAGGATTACGTGCTTGGATTCATGGCGATTCTGGTGGTGCTTGAAATTACGCGGAGGGTTGTGGGACCGGAGCTTCCCATCGTTGCCATTATTTTTATTTTATATGCCAAATTTGGCCCCATGATGCCAGGTTTGCTGGCTCACAGAGGTTATAGCTGGCGGCGAATCATCAGTCAGATGTACATGACCACAGAAGGGATTCTTGGAATTCCCATTGGTGTTTCCGCTACATTCGTTTTTATGTTCATTCTTTTTGGTGCTTTCTTGGATAAAACAGGTGTTGGGAAATTTTTCATCGACATGGCTTTTGGTCTGACGGGTCACCTGAAAAGCGGGCCGGCCATGTCAGCTGTTGTAGCCAGCGGTTTTATGGGCTCAATCTCCGGGAGTTCGGTGGCCAATACAGTGACGACAGGGGCCTTTACCATTCCCCTGATGAAAAAAGTTGGCTATAAACCACATTTTGCCGGTGCCGTGGAAGCGGCTTCATCCACAGGTGGTCAGATTATGCCACCCGTTATGGGGGCTGCTGCCTTTATCATGGCTGAATTTACCGGTATCGCCTATGTGAATATTGTCATCGCAGCGATCATTCCTGCGTTGCTCTATTATTTCGCAGTCGGCGCCATTGTTCATTTGGAGGCATCAAAACTTGGTTTGGAAGGGATCCCCAAAGACCGGCTTCCCAATATGAAAAAGTTGTTGCTTACCCGGGGGTATTTATTCATTCCCTTGTTTGTCATTGTTTACCTGCTGATCAGTGGACGCACACCTCTTTTTGCAGCCATTTATTCTATTATGACAGCAGTTGCACTGGCCACACTGGTGAGTTTAATTACCATCTTCATTTTAAAGAAAAAAGCAGATTTCACCTGGCGTGATTTTGTGGACGCCCTGGAGCAGGGAGCCAAAGGTGCTGTGAGTGTTGCCTGTGCTTGCGCCTGTGCCGGAATCATAGTGGGCGTGGTGACACTTACCGGTCTGGGGCTTCGGGTGGCGGAACTGATTGTGACCCTGGCTCAGGGAATGTTGCTTCCCACCCTGTTTTTCACCATGATCGCGTCCATCATACTGGGAATGGGACTGCCTACAACAGCTAAATATATTGTATTGGCGACCATGGCAGTACCTGCACTGATTCGTTTGGATGTGAATCTGCTGTCAGCCCATCTCTTTGTGCTGTACTTTGGAGTTATTGCTGACATAACACCGCCAGTTGCCCTCGCGGCTTATGCCGGTGCGGGAATTGCAGGTGCCAATGCCATGAAAACCGGTTTTCAGGCGGTGAAGCTGGCACTGGCGGCTTTCATTGTTCCTTACCTTTTTGCTTTAGACTCTCATCTTATTTTGGTGAAAGAAGTGCAGGGTTCCACGGTTATTTTTTATGGATTTTTCGAATCGCTGCCGGTGATAATCCCGGCCATTATGGGCACTTTTTGTCTGGCCTGTGCCGTGGCGAATTACTTTGTGACGAAAAACAAAATCTATGAAACTGCCATTATGTTCATTGCTGCCATTACACTGATGAATCCCGGTATCTATACTGATCTTATCGGGCTTGTGGTCATCGCGGGAGTTTACTTGCTTCAGAAAGCACGCGTTAAAAAAATGAAGGCAGAGGCAGTTTAAGAAGCAGTTTTAAATATTAAGAGGCGTCTTTGGCCGTTCACTGGAGAGAAACCACTCCAGTGAACGGCTTGTTTCGTTGGAAGAGAGTCGGTGGAAAAAATTGAAGGGATGCTGTGTGAACCTATTGTGATTTTCTTTTGAAACAAAAATTATGCAGCTCTGGCCAGTATCTGCCGCTGTGAAGAGAAGCGATTTTGGGCAGGTGGCACTGACTGCTGTTTTCGAAGACATCACTCTGGTATACTATTAAATAGAGTGAAGCAACATTTCCGTTTGTCATGAAGCAAATCAGGAGGAAGATGCCCATGCTGCACCTATTAGTGGGACAACAGGTGGAAGAAAAAGCACAGTGGATGTATCAACAGATTCGGCAGATGGTTGATGATGATGACGATGAGATGCATCGCATCATTGTCCCCGAACAATTTACGGTACAGGCAGAGCGGGCCTACATGGGAATCACCGGGAGTCAGGGTCTGATGAATCCTGAAGTGATCAGTTTTAACCGCCTGGCCTACCGGGTATTTCAGGAAACCGGAGGGCGTACCCGGGTGGTGATTGATGATCTGGGCAAACATATGCTGCTGCGAAAATGTCTGATGGATCTGGAACCCCGGCTGACCCTTTATCGGGGCTTGGTTCGGGAACGGGGTCTGGTGGATAAAATGGTGGAAAGTCTGACCGAATGCAAGCAATATGAAATCACCCCTGAAATGTTATCAGACATCGCAAAAAAAGTGGAGAATCAACCCTTACTGGCAGACAAACTTCATGACTTGGCCATGGTCTACCATTATTTTGAAGAAGCTCTAATAGGGAAGTATATTGACAGAGAAGACCAGTTTGCAGCTCTGATACATCAAATGGAAGCATCAGAAATTGTCAGCAATTCTCATTTTTGGATTGATGGTTTTTTCAGTTTCACTCCCCGAATGCTCACGGTGATACAGCAACTGTCCAGAAGAGCCAAAAATGTCTATCTAACGGTGTACGGCAATGCAGAATGGATTGGACAAAGTGGAGAACCGCTGATGTATCAGATCAATGAATTTCTTCAACGGGTAAAACAGGAAATGCCGGTACGGGTGATGGATGCGGATGAATTGCTGGAAAAAACAGAAAAATCCACTGCCCTTACCCATGTCCGAAATGCGTTTCAACAGCTGCCGGTTAAGCCTTGGATGAATGAAACCCGGCAGGTGCATCTTTTTGCCGCCACCAGTGATGATTCTGAAGTGGATGAAGTGGCGGCCCGTATACGTCAACTGGTGCAGGAGGAAAACTACCGGTATCGTGAAATAGCAGTTCTCTGCGCCGATCTTGACAATCGCCAGGGAAGTATCAAGCGAGGTTTTGAGCTTCAGGAAATCCCCTTTTTTCTGGATGTAAGGCGCAAGCAACTGGAGCATCCGCTCATTCGGCTGATTCCAGCAGCACTGGATGTGATTTCCAAAGGATACACTCTGCAAGGCATGTTTACATACATGAAAACCGGTTATACAGACATGTCTCAGAACGATCTCGAAGCACTGGAAAATGCAGCGCTGGCCCAGGGACTTCGAGGCAGCAGGTGGAAACATCCGGTGGAACGATGGGAGGAAGAACCAGGGGGAGATCGCCTGAACCAACTGCGTCAGCAGGTGATAGAACCGTTGATCAGACTGGAAGGTGTGTTAAAGAACGGCAATGACGTCAAAACAATGACCAGAGGGGTATTTCAGTGGCTGAAGGTCCTTGAGGTACCCCGGCAAATCGAAGCAGAAGCTGATGAATTGCAGGAAAGACAAGATCCTGAAACAGCAGCTCTCATCACCCAGCTTTGGAATCGGTTGATTCAATTGATGGATCAGCTGGTGGAACTCATGGGTGATACAACGATTTCCTTGCGTGAGTACAGGCAATTATGGCAGTCAGGTCTTGAAAATATTGAAATCGGGCTTATTCCTCCCAAAAATGATCAGGTGATGGTGGGAACACCAGAACGTTCCCGGCAGACGGGTATACGCGCACTGTTTCTGATGGGCGTCAATGATGGCGTTTTACCGGCGGTACCCGGAAACACCGGCGTACTTCTGGAAACAGAGAAAGCGGTGTTGCAGCAGCAAGGATGCCCCCTGGGAGTTGAAAGTGAAGTGCGGCAGGCGCACGAGATGCTGACCATCCATTTGGCTCTGGCCCGGCCAAGGGACTTGCTATGGGTCAGCTATAGCCTGGCAGGAATTGAAGGCGAAGCAAAAAGACCCTCTATCCTTGTGGATCGGTTGCGAAAAATGTTTCCAAAGGTTCCGTTAAACAGCAATCTGACGACGACGGCAGCGTCTGATTTGGGTCGTTTATGGAGCAGTCGGTACAGCTATCTGGCACTGGCAGGAAGAATGCGGGAGCTGGCAGATGAAAAAGTGGTGCCATCTTTCTGGAAAGATTTGTTCTACTGGTTTCGCCAACACCCTGACTGGCAAGAAGCAGCAGATAAACTGGCAGAAGCGCTCTTTTACCGAAACCAGCCACCGGCCCTTAAGCAAAAACAGGCCCAGGCACTTTTTGGAAATGAATACCGAGGCACAGTCAGTCGCCTGGAACTGTTTAATCGATGTCCCTTTGCTCACTTTGTCAGATATGGATTAAAGCCATCCCCCAGAAAACAGCGGGAAATTCTGGCACCAGATATGGGAACACTGCTCCACGAAATGATGGACACCTTCGGTAGACATTTGCAAAAAGCCGGTCTTGATCCCCGTTCACTGGAAGAAAATACCATCAGACAATTGACAGAAACCATGGCAGATCAGCTGGTGGATGATTTTCAGTACGGTGTTTTCAACAGCAGTGCCCGGTTACAATACCAGGGACACCGTTTGAAACGGGTGAGTCGACGGGCGGTTGACACCATGCTCCACCATCTGCGCCAAACAGGTTTTCAACCCTTTGCCTATGAAATTCGTTTTGGAGGCAGCGAAGGAGACGATGTCCTGACATCCTTTCAAATTTCAACGGGAGATGGCACCCGAATCTCTCTGGAGGGACGTATTGACAGGCTTGATCACCTTGTGACAGAGGAAGCCACCTATTATCGGGTCATCGACTACAAATCAGGGAAACAGACATTTTCACTGACGGAACTGATGTATGGACTGCAACTGCAGTTGCTGGTATATCTGATGGCAGCGTTGAAACAGCACGAAGGAACAGAAAATGAACCGTCAAAACCGGCGGGAATGTTCTACTTTTACCTGGATGATCCGCTGGTCAATATGAATACTGATGACGAGGCGGCTGCCCGGGAAGAAATACGCAAGCAATTGAAAATGAACGGGCTGGTTCTTGAGAATCTGGAAATAATTCGGGAAATGGATCACAGCATGGAACAGGATTCCATGTTAATTCCAGCGGGTATCACAAAAGCGGGTGAGTTGAAAAAAAGCAGCAGCACCATTTCCGAAGACGACTTAGGGATGCTTCAACGGTATGTATGCCGACAGATTGGCGAAACGGCCACGGCCATTCTTCAAGGAGAGATTCAGGCATCTCCCGCCCGTTTAAAGAACTGGAAAGCCTGCCATTACTGTGAATATCAGAGCATTTGTCAATATGATGAGCAATTTGAGGATAACCAGCCCCGCAAACTTACGGCAATGAAAGACAGTGAGGCCCTGCAGAAAATGAGGGAGTGCCTGATGCCGGAAAAGGAGGAATCCCATGAACCGTTGGACCATTGAACAGAAGGCGGCCATTGAAACCCGCGGTTCCAACCTGTTGGTTTCAGCGGCGGCCGGATCAGGAAAGACTGCTGTTTTAATTCAGCGGATCATCCAACTGGTTTTGGATGATGGTGTGGATATCGACCGGTTACTGGTGGTCACTTTCACCCGGGCGGCAGCGGCAGAAATGCGGGAACGGGCGGCAATGGCTCTCATGAAAAGTCTGGATACCCACCCACAGAAAGAAGCTTTTATCCGCAGGCAGCTGGCTCTTGTAAATCAGGCTTTCATCATGACTTTTCATGCCTTTTGCATTCGGGTAATCCAGCAACATTATTACCTGATTGATCTTGAACCGGCATTTAGAACGGCTGATCAGTCTGAAACAAATCTATTGCAACAGGAAGCATTGGATGAACTGCTGGAAACAACCTATGAGGAAGCAGATCCCCATTTTTTAAAACTGGTGGAAATGTACTGTCATAACCGGAACGACCAGGCACTGGAAACCATGATCCTGAGTTTACATGCCTTTTCCCGGAGCCAGCCCAAACCGGACGAATGGCTGCAGGATCAGGCGGCGGCCTTTCGGCTTTCTCCTCAGGAACTGGCAGATTCTGCCTGGGTAACCCAGCTGACAACTCAAACAATGGTGAAACTCAATGAGGCTGCATCGCTTCTGGAAGAGGCGATTGCCATTGCCAACCGTCCAGATGGGCCCGAGCCCTATTTAAAGCGATTGCTGCCGGAACTGGCAGATATCAGACGTCTGATTGAGGATGGAAATCATCAGCAGAAAACTCTCTTTCAGGAGATCCACAGCTTGGAATTTCAGCGGCTTCCACCCTGCCGGGATGGAGATGATGCCCTGAAAGAGGCGGCCAAATCCCTGCGGGATCAAGTCAAAAAAGAAGTGAAGGATCTTCAGGAAAAGTGGTATTTTCGCTCCCTGGAAGACTTTTCTCAGGATCATCAGCAGGTGGCGGAAGCCATGGCATTTTTGACACGTCTTGTCAGTCGCTTTGATGAAGGCTATCGACATAAAAAAGAAGAACGCCAGGTGCTTGACTTCAACGATCTGGAGCATCGCGCCCTGGATATTTTGGAGATAGACGCTGCCAGTTCATTCTACCGCAACCACTTCAAAGCCATATTCATCGATGAGTATCAAGACAGCAACCGGGTTCAGGAAGCCCTCATAGCGCAGATTAAAGAGCCGGACAACTTGTTTATGGTGGGGGATGTGAAACAAAGCATTTACCGTTTCCGTTTGGCTGAGCCGGAATTATTTATGGATAAATATCGTCAGTTTACACCGGAATCTGGCAGTCTCAACCAACGCATTGATCTGAAACGCAACTTCCGCAGCCGTCCGGCCATTCTTCAGGCTGTGAACACTGTGTTTCGCCACATCATGTCGGAAACACTTGGAGAAATTACTTATGATGATGCCGCCTCTCTGGAACCTGGCAATCAGGACCTCATCAACATGAAACAACTTCCGGTGCAGGTACATCTGCTGGAAAGAAAAAACGCAATGGACACACATATTGATGAAGCCGGTGCAGCCACCCATGAAGATGAGGTGCAGGAGCTGCTGGAGGAATGGACAGATCAGGAGGCGGAAGCGCATCTGCTGGTGCGGCAAATCCGACAGCTGATGAAGGAGACGATTGAAGATCCCAAAGAGGATCATCCACGTCATGTGAGATACCGGGACATCACCATCTTACTCAGAGCTCCCGGGAACCAGGCACCCCATTTTATGGAAGTGTTTTCCCGGGAAGGCATTCCCGTCTATGCCGATCTGGGCACCGGCTTTTTCGACTCTCTTGAAATTCAGCTTTTTTTGAACCTGCTGCGAATCATTGATAATCGCCGGCAGGATATGCCGCTACTCAGCGTGCTGCGTTCACCTTTCGGACACTTTTCAACGGAAGAATTGACCACCATTCGTCTGAGCAGCCGGCATACTGGTTTTTATGAATGCTTCGAGGCCGCAGGAGAAGCTGAAACGCCACTGGGTGAAAAAGTGCGCGGATTTTTGAACCAGTTGCAGTCATGGCGAAACCGACTGCGGCAACTGACACTGACAGATTTTCTCTGGTGGTTGTTTTCTCAGGCGGGATTTGACGCTCTTTGTGCGGCAATGCCTGGCGGCCAGCAACGGCAGGCCAATGTGCGTATTCTTCTCAAACGTGCAGAAGAATATGCAGCAGCGAATGAAAGCAGCCTGTACGGGTTTTTAACCTATGTGGAAAAACTTGTTTTTCGCCAGCGTAATGATATTGGACCCGCCAGAACATTGACAGAAAATGACGATGTTGTGCGAATGATGTCCATTCACAAAAGTAAAGGATTGGAGTTTCCAGTGGTCATTTTGGCAGGCCTGGGGAAACGGTTTAACCGCAGAGATTTACAATCACCGCTGCTGATGCACCGCTCCCTGGGCATCGGGCCTCTCTATGTGAATCCAGATCTTCGTATTAAGCGAAATACCCTTGCCCGGATTGCCATTCTGGAAAAAAGCCGGATGGAGAGTTTGTCGGAGGAAATGCGGGTTCTGTACGTTGCCATGACCCGGGCGCAACATCAACTGATCATGACAGGTACCATATCTGATCTACCAGCGGCCATTACCCGTTGGGCAGGACCTTTTAGCCAGGGGAAACTGATGAAGGCACAGCAGCTTCTGGACTGGCTGGGGCCGGTATGGGTCAGGCTGCCGGAGGCGGTTGTCCTGCATGAACTGGCAGAAATACCTGCAAATAAGGCAATGATTCCAAGTGATGCAAATTGGTCATTTTATTGCTGGAATCGTTCAGACTTGCTTCAGGTTCACCTGGAAAGGGATGCACAGCAACAGCAGTTTAAAAAAGAACTGCTGGCAGAGTCGCCAGTCATGAATGATACTCACCGGCACATTTTTGAAACCCGGTTTACCTGGCAGTATCCTTTTGAGACCGATAGCCAGACACCGGGAAAAATCAGCGTTACTGAAAGTATCAAACGACCAGACCTCGTGGAAATGGAAAGGCCTCAGGCAGTGCCGCTAATGCCCCTTCCCAGATTTATGGAGAGTCATCAGCAGTTGTCAGCGGCAGATCGGGGAACGGCAGTTCACTACGTCTTGCAGCATATGAACTTTAAGGCAGCCCAGCGGCTGGAAGATATTCAGCATCAGATTGATACCATGGTGAAAACCGAGATGATTTCACAGGAAGAAGCAGCTGTGGTAGACCCGCAGGTGATAAAAGGGTTGTTGGAAAGTGAACTCGGCAGACGGATGTTGAAGGCGACGAAGATTTTCCGCGAACTTCCCTTCGTGCTTCGTTCACCAGACAAGGAAGGTGTGCTGATTCAGGGGATCATTGACTGCTGCTTCGAAGAAGAAGGCCAATGGGTGCTGGTTGACTATAAGACTGATCACGTCGTTCTAGAGAAGCTAGCCCGCTGGGCGGCAGGATATCAACCCCAACTGGCCCTGTATCGGCAGGCATTGACCACTCTCTCGGGAAAAAAAGTGAAAGAAACGCTGCTCTATCATTTGTACTTGGAGCAAGTCATACAAATCCCCCATCAAAACGAATCGGTTTTATGAATGAAGATGAAGAAAAAATTTGACGGAAAGAAGTGATGATATGAAATCAGATGCATTCAGCTTTGCCAGCGACAATTGTGCGGGTGTACATCCGACAGTCATGGCGGCCATGGCGGCGGCCAATGAGGGGTATGTACACTCCTATGGCGATGACGTTTATACCGGAGAAGCAGTGGCAAAAATTAACCGCCTATTCGGAGGAGAAGCTTCTGTTTTTCTGGTATACAACGGGACTGGTGCCAATGTCACCGGCATTTCTCACCTGATTCGCTCGTATCAAACTGTTTATTGTGCTGCTGCTGCCCACATTCATGTGGACGAATGCGGTTCCTTGGAGCATTATGCCGGATGCAAAGTGGTGGCACTGCCCTCTGATGACGGTAAAATAACACCAGAAGCGATTGAGCCTTGCCTGGTAGGAATTGGAGACGAGCACCGCTCACAGCCCGGGCTGATCTCCATTACACAGCCCACTGAATATGGAGTACTCTATACTCCTGATGAAATTCGGCAGTTAGCTGATTTTGCCCATAGCAGCGGAATGAAACTTCACATGGATGGTGCCAGAATCGCCAACGCATCAGCTGCACTCAACTTGCCGCTGGAACACTTCACCACTGCGTGTGGCGTTGACCTCGTCTCCTTCGGAGCGGCAAAAAATGGAATGATGTTTGGTGAAGCGGTGGTATTTCTGGATCAAGAGGCGGCCAGGGCATTTCCCTATGTGCGCAAACAGGGCATGCAGCTGCACTCGAAAATGCGTTTTATGGCTGCTCAGTTTATCGCCATGCTGACGGATAATTTGTGGCTTGAAAATGCCCGCCATGCCAATGCAATGACGCGCCGCTTGTATGAAGGGCTGTGCCATATCAATGAAATCAAGGTGACGCGGCCGGTGCACTGCAATGCTATTTTTGCCTGTTTTCCAAAGGAATTGATTGCTCCCATGCAGGAGCGGTTTCATTTCTATGTCTGGGATGAATCCATTAATGAAGTGCGTCTGATGACCTCCTTTCAGACGACAGCAAAAGAAGTGGATGCTTTTTTGACTGCATTGGTTGAAGAAGCGGGTAAATCAACAATAGAAGGGGTAAAAGTAAATTAACCCGAAAAGTTCAGGTGTTACCCAGTACAGTCGAAAGGAGGCATTCCTATGAATTTCGAAGGATTTGAACAATATCTGCGTCAGCAGGGAATCTGTACTGAACATGAAATCAGAGAAGTCATCGCCCGAATCAGTTGGGTGGAAACCACACTGAACATTAGCCTTGACCATTTAACCAAAAACGAAGCAGAACTGCTGGCTTTTCGGGATACATTGCTGGAAATCATTGGTTCCGAAGAGAAAACAGAGGATTTTTTCCGGGCATTACGCTCCTACTATGACTTTCATCAAGGTCTTTCATAAGAATGATCCACCTGTGACAATCTGATTGACAAACCAACCATAACAGGTTAATAAACGTAAAGGATTGATCAGACAGCATGAACAGCCTCACCATCGTTGGATATACATTTGTAGGGTTCATCATATTTTTGCTGGTGATTTTCTGGTCAGGGTTAAAGCGACCAGTCAAATCCCTTGCCCCCGACTTGCCTGATGTAATCAATGCCGAACAAAGCGCAAATATCAGAGAAGAGTCCATTGGCATGAAGCGTGCCCACTTGCCTGTACCGGTTCGGGACCACTTGGTATCGGTTTTTCCTGAAGGGCAACCCTCAACAACAACAGCAGTGGTATGGGGTATAGCCCGCTACCGGATTTCCGGGTTATGGATGCCGCTTCGATATGAAACCTGGTGTCAATCGGGAAATGCCTTTCTCAGACACTTGACTTTTTTCTGGCACGGAAAAACCATCATCAAAGGCATTGATTTTTTTCTTGACAGCATTGGTGCATTACAGGCTAACGGAGTGATCCCAATGAATGAAAGTGGAAAGAAAGTGACTGAAAGTCAGTGGATCAGCTTTTGGGCAGAGAGCTTGGTGCTGGGCCTGGTGGACCTGGATGATGATCGCCTGAAGTGGAAAGAGGCTGAGACAGGGTCGGTACTTCTGGAACTGCCGCCTTTCTCGGAAAAAGAGTCATGTGATGCCTGTTTCCTTCATCTGAGGTTTCATGCCAAAACAGGAAGAATTGAAACCATTAAAGCCCAACGATATCAGGGACAACTGGCAACGGAAAGAATCTCCTGGTTTCTTCATGTGAAAAAATGGCACCAGCATGAAACCAACTGGATTCCCGAGTATACCGTTCGGTGGGGAAATCAGCGGAAGCCTTGGTGTCATTACCGGGTGGATGGCATCAGACGGGATGTTCCTGTGGATGAAATGTTTCAGCAGGTTAAGCCTCACCAATATGAAAAAGACAGACTTCAGAGTAAAAAACGGGGAAAACAGCGGATAAAACGTTAAAACCACAATGTTTAGAGTCGTACCAGTCAAAAGCCCTTTAGGTGAACCGCGTCAGGTTCACCTAAAGGGCTTTTAATTTGGAAGATGGCTGGTGTCAAAATCAGCCATTTCATGTACATATCAGATCACTGATAAGAACTGAGGACAAATACCCCGAAGGTGAAAGACAAATAGCCTTGACGAACCGGGACAATATTTGTAAAATAAAGTAAAGTCAGACATTATCGAAAATCGTGAAGTTGACTCGAACTTATGCGAAATGGTTAGATATTTAACAAACAATTTGGCGGCTTTCAGTATGATGACGAAAGCAGCACCTATAAGATAAGGAGGGGGCGAATGCATCCATTATGGACAACAGCTTTTCAGGAAACTTGGGATGATTGTCGGCGAAGATACGTTGATTTTAAACCTGTCGGTGAACGATTAAAAGAACTTCACTGTCAGGCCCGTCAATGGGACCAAAGTGAATCACTGCTGCAAGAAGATCATTTAAAAACACCGGTCATTGCCAGACAGTTTCCTGATTACTTCAAGAGGGTCATTTTGCCCGTATTTTCTCAGAATGAGGCGACAGCATTGGCACTTGACGAGTTTGCCGAAGCAATGGATCAATGGCATCTGGAAGATCCCGGAGTAGAAACCCGGATTCCGCAATGGTTGCAACAACTGCAACAACAGGCCATGCATCTTTGCAAACCGATACAGCCTGATTTTGTCACACTCATCGTCTCCCTTTCCCTGGCACATCTTTATCGATCGATCCCTGCTGCTAAACCTGAAACGCCTGCCGGTGCGACGCAGTCAGGCGTTTGCCCGGTTTGTGGGTTGCCGCCCCACTTCGCAGCCCTGGTGGAAACAGAAGGGTACCGGCAGATGGAATGCTGGTTGTGCGGTGAACACTGGCCTTTTACCAGACTTGAGTGCCCTTATTGTGGAGAACATCACCCGGAGAAACTGGGGTATTTCACGGTGGAGAAAATGGAGGTATGTCGAATACATTTCTGTCACAGTTGCCAGGCATATTTAAAGGTTTTTGACACCAGATCACTGGCACTTAAAGATCCGTGTTTATGGGTGATGCATCTGGCCACACTTATATGTGACGATCTGGCAGCTGCCGAAGGCTATCACCCAGGGTCTGAAATGGAATGGCATCAATGGATGGTAATGGAGTGAAACAACACAGGCGAAGAACAAACAGGAGGTGAAGGCAACGTATGGAGGTAACCAGAAGACAGTTTCTAAAAGTCAGCGGGACAGCAGCTGCGGCAACGACGCTTTATGGAATTGGATTTCGTGAGGTGGCTCATGGGACTTATCGGCGGTTTCGGCTGCATTATGCCCATGAAGTCACCACCATATGCCCGTTCTGTTCGGTGGGGTGTGGCATTATTTGCCATGTGAGGGAGGGCCAGGTGGTCAATACAGAAGGTGATCCAGATCATCCCATTAACGAGGGCGCTCTCTGCAGTAAAGGGAGTTCTCTGTTGAACATGGCCTATGTGTACGATGAAAAAGGAAAACCGGTGCCGAATCCCAGTCGGGTTACCCAGGTACTCTATCGACGGCCGGGTGGTGCCGATTGGGAAACTGTGGATTGGGACTGGGCACTGAGAACCATTGCCGCCCGCATCAAAAAAACCAGGGATGATACTTTCATTACCCAAAACAGCCAGGGTGTTCCTGTCAATCGAACGCCGGCCATTGCCTGGCTGGGGAGTGCCATGTGCAACAACGAAGAAAACTATCTTTTTCATAAAATGACCCGTAGCTTGGGTCTGGTGAACATCGATCACTGTGCCCGTCTCTGACACTCCTCCACCGTCGCCGGTCTCGGCGCCACATTTGGCAGGGGAGCCATGACGAATCATTGGATCGATTACCAGCATTCAGATGTGATGATGAACATTGGTCTTAACACGGCAGAAAATCACCCGGTATCCATGAAATGGATTCAGAAGGCCAAAGACCGGGGCGGAAAGCTGATTTGTGTAGATCCCCGGTTCACTCGAACCGCTGCCATGTCAGACCTCTATGTTCCCATTCGTCCGGGAACCAATCTGGCTTTTCTCAACGGGATGATCCAGTATGCACTTGAAAATGACCTGGTGCATCATGAATATCTCATCAACTATACCAATGCCGCATATTTGGTAAATGAAGCCTATCATTTTGAAGACGGAATGTTCTCAGGGGCCCGGTTAATGGATGACGGTATTGGTGGAGAAAAAGTGGTGTACGACAGGACCACCTGGTCATACCAGTCAGATGAAGCTGGACAGGTGCTGTCAGATGAAACCCTGGAAGATCCCCGCTGTGTCTATCAGCTGATGAAACAGCATTTTCGCCGTTATGACCTGCAAACAGTCAGTGAGATCATCGGCTGTCCGCTGGAAACACTACAGGCATGTGCCGCATTGTTCTGCAGCACCGGGAAACCTGAAAAAGCCGGCAATATTATGTATGCCATGGGTATTACCCAGTTTACCCACGGGGCAGAGAATGTAAGAGCCATCGCTATTCTTCAGGCAATTTTGGGAAATATGGGACGACCGGGCGGTGGTGTCAATGCCCAGCGGGGACAATCAAATGTGCAGGGTTCCACCGATATGGCCATGCTGTACCATATCATCCCCGGGTATATGCCGGTACCCAGCGAAAGCCTCCATCCCACGCTGGAAGCTTATCATGCCACATCTCCCGGCGGATATTGGGCAAACCGGCCCAAATTTATGAACAGTCTGCTGAAAGCTTTCTGGGGAGAACACGCCACCCCTGGTAATGATTATGCTTATGATTATCTTCCCAAGATTGATAAAGAGCGGTCTCACATTGCCACTTCCAAATACATGGGAGACGGTGAGATCAAAGGAATGGTCTGCTGGGCAGACAATCCGGCGGTGGGCGGCCCCACAGCTGCACGCAAACGGAAAAATTCAGCCAAGCTGGACTGGCTGGTATCGGTGGATATTTTTGAGAATGAAACAGCCACATTCTGGAAAGAGCCCGGCGTTAACCCTGAAGAAATTGACACTGAAGTCTTTCTGCTGCCGGCGGCACTTCACATGGAACGGGACGGGAGCATCAGCAACAGCGGCCGATGGATTCAATGGCGGTATGCAGCCGGTACCCCGCCGGGTGACTGTCATTCCGACCTTTGGATTGTTGACCGCCTGTTCCGGGCCGTTCGGGATGCCTATCAGGTGGATGGTGGCGTCTTTCCTGATCCAATTCTCAAGATGAACTGGGATTATGGCGAAGATGCTTCTTCGGCACGGGTGGCCATGGAAATCAACGGGTATGACACACGCACGGGGGAACTGCTCACCAGCTTTGCCCAACTGCAGGATGACGGCTCAACAGCCGCCGGATGCTGGATTTATGCCGGCTATTATGCCAACGAAGAAGAACCTGCCTGCCAAAGGCGTATCAGGGAGACGGAAGGTGTGGGAAACCATCCGGAATGGGCCTATGCATGGCCCATCAACCGGCGTATTCTCTATAATCGCTGTTCCGCAGACCCTGCCGGCAATTCCTGGAATCCTGATCTGCCGCTATTTCAATGGAACGGCAGTGGATGGAACCGGTATGATGTGCCGGACTTCAATGCGGCTCTGTTGCCGGAAGAGTCTGCCCGCAACGCCTTCATCATGACAGGCGAAGGCAGGGCACGGCTTTTCAGTAATGGCATGGTGGAAGGGCCTTTCCCCGAGCACTATGAACCCTGGGAAAGTCCGTTGGCCAACCGGGTATCATCTGTTCAGTTTAATCCCTGTTCTACGGTCTGGTACCCTGACGACCGGGCAGACTATGCATCGGGTGCCTTCCCCCTGGTGGCCACCACCTATCGGCTGAGTGAGCATTATCAGACAGGTATGATGACCCGGAATATGCCCTGGCTGGTGGAAACCATGCCGGAGCTCTTTGTCGAAATCAGTCCAACTCTGGCGGCGGACCACGGCCTCGTCAGCGGTGACCAGGTGGTGGTTTCCAGCCAGCGTGGTGAGTTTCAGGCCCCTGTATGTGTGACGCCGCGGGTGAAATCATTTCAGGCGGGTGGTAAAACCATTGAAATGGTGGGGATTTTATGGCACTGGGGATATGCAGGACTTTCAAAAGGACCTGTCACCAATGATGTGGCACCTTCCATCGGCGATGCAAACACCACCATCCCTGAATATAAGGCATTCCTGTGCCAAATCAGAAAGGTGGTGTAAGGGATGAAAAAATCCATTCTTATTGACACTTCCAAATGCATGGCCTGCCGTGCCTGTCAGGTGGCCTGCAAGCAATGGAATCAGCTGCCTGCGGATGAAACAACCTTCACAGGCACCTATGAAAATCCACCACGGGTATCGCCGGTCACCTGGATGCGCATCACTTTTCAGGAAGAAGAAACAGATCAGGGGGTAAAATGGTTTTTTGGCAATCAGCGGTGCATGCATTGTACCGAAGCTGCCTGTGAAATCGTCTGTCCCGTGGGAGCCATCCATCATACCGATGCTGGAACCGTCGACATTGATTTTAACAAATGCATCGGATGCAACTATTGCGCTGCCAACTGTCCCTTTAAAGTAATCAGCTTTGACCGAAAGACAGATTTGCCCACAAAATGCACATTCTGCTATGATCGTCTGGCCAATGGATACCAGCCGGCCTGTGCCAATGCCTGTCCCACAGGGGCCATTACCTTTGGCGATCGTGGCGATCTCATTAATCGGGGCAGCCGGAAAGTGATGAGCCTCCAGGAGCAGGGAAATTCCAGGGCCACCCTTTACGGACTGGATGAACTATCAGGAACAGGCATGCTTTTCATACTGGAAGATGTCCCCACTCATTATTATTTGCCGGAAAATCCTGTGGTATCACTGCAGGCACGACTCTGGAGTCTGCTGTTCAGACCGCTGCGTATTTTTGTGGTTCTGGCCATGGGCCTGGGATTGTGGTCAAATTATCAAAAAAGCACTCAATTAAAGCGACGAATCATTCAACAGGAACACAGGAAGCCGGGTGCAGATGAGTCTGCAGGCTAATGAATCAAAGGAGGTGACATTGTGAAAGCCAGAACCTTTCAGGGGGGTGCGCACATCCCCCATTACAAGGAATATACTGCACATCTGCCCATACAGCCGATGGCCATTCCCGATCATGTGGTGATACCACTGCTCCAGCATTTGGGAGAAGCCAATGAATCGCTGGTAAAGCCGGGAGATCGGGTCAGGGTGGGAGATAAAATTGGCGACAGTGATGGTTTTTTCTGTGCACCCGTACACGCCAGCATCAGCGGCGTGGTGGAAGCTGTCGATATGTTCCCCTGTTATGCAGGCGGCGAACGGTTGGCCATTAAAATTCGAAGAGAAGGGGAAGAGCAGTCATTTGCGATTACCGATCAAATCAATCCCAGTGAACAGACACCGGAGGAATTACGCCGGATGATTCGCGAAGCAGGCCTGGTGGGAATGGGGGGCGCTGCCTTTCCCACTCATATCAATATCAGTCCCCGGTCTCCCGTGGACACCTTATTAATCAACGGAGCGGAATGTGAACCCTTTCTCACCTGTGATCACCGGCTGATGCTGGAGCGTTCAGATGATTTGATTGCCGGAGCAGTTATTATGATGCGTTGCATTGGGGCCAGCCGTTGCTGCATTGGGATCGAAACCAATAAACCGGATGCCATTGAGTTGTTGAAGGAAAAAACAGCCGGAAGGAACGATTTTGAAATTGTACCGCTGGAAGTCAAATATCCCCAGGGCTACAAGTCACATCTCATTAAAGCAGTGACAGGCAGAGATGTTCCCCGGGGTGCCCGTTCTGCAGATTTGGGGTGCGTGGTACGCAATGTGGGCACCACAATTGCCGGGTATGAAGCCGTGGCATTGGGCAAACCGGTCATTGAACGGGTGGTGACTGTCAGTGGTCCAGATATTCCACAGCCTGGCAATTTCACGATGCGCATTGGGACACCTGTCGATTTTATTTTGCAGCAATGTGGTGTTTCCAAGACAGATGGTTACAAAATAATTTTGGGGGGACCCATGACCGGAGTGGCCCAGGAAACTTTGACATCCTCCATTGTCAAAAGCACAACAGGTGTGTTGGTACTACCCGCAGAAATGACATATGAAGAGGAAGCTTTCACCGACTGTATCCGCTGTGGAAAATGTGTTGAACATTGTCCCATGATGCTGTATCCCAACCAGCTGAGCGTTTATGCCGAAGCGGAAATGATGGATGAATTGCTGGAATGGAATGCGATGGACTGCATGGACTGCGGCATTTGCGCTTACTTATGCCCTGGCCGGCGACCCATTGCCGATATGATTCGCCGGGTGCAGCCGGCGCTGAAAAAGAAACAGCAGAAAAAAACCGGATAGAAAGGAGGATGTACATGGAACAGCAACGACTGGTCATAACACCGGCGCCGCATTTGAAATCTGGAGAAAGTGTGGGCAAAGCCATGAGAGACACGATGATTGCCCTGGTGCCTGTCACACTGGTGGCCGTCTATTTCTTTAAAGCTTATGCCATCTTTCTCATAGTTGTATGTATGGGAACGGCGGCATTGACCGAAATCGCATTCCGGCGCTTCAAACATCAGCCTCACCGTCTGAGAGATGGCAGCGCTCTGCTGACGGGTTTGTTTGTTGCCCTGTGTTATTCGGCCACCACTGCCTGGTGGAAGGGGGCACTGGCCACCTTCATCGCTGTTGGAGTCGCCAAGGAACTGATGGGTGGTTTGGGATGGAACCGCTTCAACCCAGCTCTTTTTGGGCGCGTAGCCATGATTCTGCTGGGCCCCTGGTTTGTGGACATCGGCACTGAGTTCATGCGTTGGAACGTCAATTTTGGTCCGGTGGATGTGATGACCCATGCCACACCGCTGGCCATGCTTCACCAGGGATTGGAAATGCCGGCGGTGGGAAGTCTGTTTTTGGGATTCCCCGGCGGTGCCATGGGAGAAGTTTCACCCCTGGCGCTGCTTATTGGCGGCGGTTATCTCCTGTATCGAGGTCATATTAACTGGCGCATTCCTGGCTCCATTTTGTGTACGGTTTTTGTTTTGGCAGCCATCACCGGCCAGAACCCGTTCTTACACTTGGTGACGGGCGGGTTGATGCTGGGTGCGTTTTTCATGGCGACTGACTGGGTGACCAGTCCCATTACCGAAAAAGGCAAGGTGGTCTTTGGAGTTGCCATCGGTGTATTGATTGTTGTCTTCCGAATTGGATTAGCGCCAACAGAAGGGGTGGCTTTTTCCATCCTGATCATGAACGCATTTGTCCCCACCATTGAAAAAATGACCCGCCGTCTTCCTTTCAGCGAACCCCGAAAAACAGCGGCGAGACACATCACCCTGCCAGAATCAAATATCTGAAGCTGATTTGAAGACAATGGGATTTGGTCTGGGCAGCTGACACCAACGAGTTCTACAAGGCTGCCCTTTTCTACATCATTTGTGGTCAATAGTACGAACAACCCTGTATCGCAACAGGGTTGTTTTTATAACCGGGAATAAGCTCCGGGTTGTGAGACAAGGGGTTCTTTGATACAATGAAATCGCTGAAGAATTCAGAAATCATCATGAAAGAGGTGGCCCCATGATCTTGTCGGGAAAAGAAATTCATGCACGAATGGGAACAGATATTTTCATTGAACCCTTTAGTGAAAAACAGTTGAATCCCAACAGTTACAACCTGAAGCTCCACGATGAGCTGTTAACCTATGACAGCCCTGTATTAGACATGAAGACACCTAATCCCACCACCTCGCTGATCATCCCCAAAGAGGGCCTCCTGCTGGAACCTGGGCGGCTTTATCTGGGCAGAATTCAGGAACATACCAAAACCTTTAACCTGGTACCCATGCTGGAAGGCCGCTCATCCATTGGCCGGCTGGGATTGTTTATACATGTCACCGCCGGATTTGGAGATGTGGGTTTTTGCGGGTACTGGACCCTGGAAATTTTTTGCATCCATCCCATTCGTATTTATCCTGATGTGGAAATCTGCCAGATTTATTATCATACCATTGAGGGAGACCATGAGCCCTATCACAATGGCAAGTACCAGAATAACACCGGTATTCAGCCCAGCATGCTCTACAAGGATTTCGAAAGATAATGGATAGTTGCCGGATACTCCTATGAGTGCGGTAATCTCCCGGTGAAAAGGGTATGATCCTAACGAAGGAAGCACATCGAAATTGAAGGAGGGCTTAAGATGACAGAAGATCTGCGGGCAAGAGACATCATGACGACCGATGTGGTGACCGTTACAGCACATGATACCGTTAATGATGTCATTGAACTGTTGATGGAGAAAAATATCAGCGGGCTGCCGGTTGTGGATGAAAATAGTCGAGTGATTGGCATTGTGACTGAGGGTGATTTGATTTACAGAAGTAAGAAACTGGAAATTCCCCGCTATTTCACCATACTGGACAGCTATATATTTTTGGACAACACCAAAAAAATGGAAGAACAGATTCGAAAAATGGTAGGGTACCGGGTGGAAGATATCATGACCCGTGACGTGGTTATTGTGGATGTGGACGAAACGGTGGAAGAGATCGCCACCATTATGACGCGTAAGCAGGTGAATCGGGTGCCGGTCACAGAAAACGAAAAACTGGTGGGAATTGTCACCAGAAGAGACATTATTCGTGCCTATGCCAGTGATCTGGAACATGAAAAGAAAATGTAGCTGAAATGGTTTGGCAGCATCCTTTACTTTCATATCATATGATTCTCTGGATAAAATGGCCTTCGAAAGCCCATTTCAAACTGTAGACAAAATAAGATGAAGACAAGGGATCTGGTAAAGGACAGCCTTGGAAGTTTGGAATCAGCTGGCCTGAACAAAGCCTTTCGTCTTCAATCTCAAATGGCCTTTGATCAGGCCATTTTTTATGGAGAAAACACATACTTTGTGAAGTGAATGATTGATATTGTATTAACAATTCACATCGATGAAAGATGTCGAAATAAATTATCATGTTAATCTAGACAAGTATTTAACAAAGCAGTACAATAGGGGAAGGAATAGTTCGAAATAAGGAGGATCACCATGACGAGAAAAATGGGCGGGTTTGTTTTATTTGCGGCCACCAGCTTTGCTTTTCTGGGAACGGCCGTGGTACGTCAGGAGAACATACTTCATGCGGTTATCGCGGTGGCACTGGCAGTATTGGCCGGCGTAGCCCTGAAAGATCATTTCGGCGAGTTGAAAGGTTAGGGGGAGAGTAACACATGGACAAAGCAAAAATGCAAACGTTGGCCTGTGCCGTTGCAGGTGTCATGATCACCTGGTTTATTAACCATCAAATGGGCTACGGCGCCATCATTGCCAATGGCATGGTGGGCGTGGTGGCTGCGGCCTTATTACCTGCTCCTTTGGCAGGTGCCACTTATACGGCTTCTTTTGTCGGTATGTCAGGCCTGGGAGTCATTCCATCCTTTTTCGCATCTCTGGTGGGTGGCGTTGTGGTTGGATTGGTACTTGCGTACACTCCTGAAATTTACGCCGGGATCGGCGGCAAAGGTGGAACCACAGCAGCATTGTCGGCGCATATCACCCGGGCAATTATGAACCTTTTCAGTTAGGAGGAGTACCATGGAAGCTGTGATCATTTTACTTATATCAATTTTTGCGGGAATGGCAGCCTATTATATTTCTGTCGTGATGGGTAAAGGTGGCGTGTTTGGATCCGCAGTGGTGACGTTGGTGGCGGGAGTACTCTTTCGTTATCTTGAGGTGGAAGGGATCATTGGGATCACTGGGCTGGCAGTGGTGGCTACCTGTGCCAGTTACGCAGGCATGGTGGCCCAGAAAAATGTGGCCAACCTGAAAGAAATGGCAGTGGTGGGACTTTTTACAGGCGCGTTGTATATTGCCGGAGGCACTACTTATGTGGGTGTGGGTGGAAGATTAGGGGTGATAGCAGCCATTGCCTGTTATGCATGGATTGGTTTGAAAAAACTGACCGGCAAGGGATTGGAGGCACCAAAAGCCAATTACTAAACCGGTATCATCAACTGCCTGAACAGATGGGTGCCTGGTTTTTTTGACGCCCATCATACTGAATTCGACAAAAACACTTAATAAAATGATGACACGCAAAGGTTTTTCCATTTATACTGGAGAAACCTTTATTTCTGTTTTGTCACCCGTGTGTTCATATGTTATACTAGGTTGTGGTAGGTGTGAATGAAAAAATCAACAGATAATCGGGGTGTTTTCAGTGTCTGACCCATCAGAAAGTAAAGTGAAGTATTATGGAATTCCTTTCGTGCTCTTATTTGGCTTCTGGCTGATTCTCTCTCCTGGCATTTCCGCTCAAACCGTTTTTTTGGGTGGTGCTGTGAGCCTGTTGGTGGTGATCTATTCCAAAGACCTGCTCTTTCATGAAGATGAAATGCCATTATATCGTTTAAAACATTTTTTAAACATGATGCACTTCATTGGAATCCTTTTGGTTGAAATTGTCAAGGCTAATATTGATGTGGCGAAAATAGTGCTTAATCCAGCGCTGCCCATTAAACCTCAGTTTATTAGGGTGCCTATGATGCTGAAAAATGATATGAACAAAGTTATTTTTGGCAATTCGGTAACGCTGACGCCGGGCACACTGACAGTGGATATAGATGAAGATGGTTTTATCATCCATGCACTGACAGACGAAGCGGCAGAAGCCATGAAAGACAGCTTTATTGAAACCTGGGTGGTCAGACAGGAGGAAAGCGAATGAATACTGCCTTTATCGCCACATCCATTGGGTTGGCACTTTTGACTTTTTTCTGTCTTTACAGAGCTTATGCAGGTCCCACGGCGGTTGACCGGGTGGTGGCCATCAATGTGATTACCACCAAGGTGGCGATGCTGATTGCACTGCTGTCCATCATCACTGGTCAGGAAATTTTTGTGGATGTGGCACTGATCTATGCCATGATGGGATTCATCGCCACTATTTGTGTGTCCAAATATATTGAAAAAGGGAAGCTTTATTAGGATAATTGATGAGTTGAGGGTCTGACTGACGCTCAACTTTTTGCAGCATAAATAGGCCACCCGGGAGGATTAAAAATGATTCAGAATGGACTAATTGTGATACTACTTGTTGGCGGTATCTTCTTTTTTCTGGTGGGTACGATGGGCTTACTGCGTTTGCCCGATGCATTTACGCGAATGCATGCCACCACAAAATGCGATACATTGGGAGCAGGGCTGGTACTGGTGGCACTCATTGTACACCAGGGTTTTCACATGATCAGCCTGAAGTTGCTGGTCATTCTTGTTTTCATCTGGATCACCAATCCCACGGCGGCGCATATCATTGCCAAAGCAGCCTATCACTCTCAGGAAAAACCGTCGGAAGTAAAAGTCATGGGAAAGGAGTGATGCCGGAATGGAACTGCTGAATGTAATCCTTGTGATTTTTTTGATTCTCTGTGCCATTGCTGTTGAACGTACGAAAGATTTACTTAGCGCGGTGATTATCTTTGCTGCATACAGTCTGGTGATGGCAGTTCTGTGGCTACTATTGCGTTCGCCGGATGTTGCCATGACAGAAGCAGCCATTGGGGCAGGTGTGACGACCATTATGTTCATTGCCGTCATCAGTCGAACCAGGAGGATGGAAAAATGAAGCAAATACTGATCTTTTTAGCACTGGGTGGCATGCTGGCCATCATGATTTCCAGTTTCATGCAAATGCCTCCCATGGGAAACCCTGACAATCCGTCCTACAATGAGGTGGCTCATCATTACCTCGACCGGTCCCTGGAAGAAACTCAGGCACCCAATGTCATCGCGGATATTATTACAGATTACCGTGCCATTGATACCCTGGGCGAAGCCACCGTGCTTTTTACATCCATTGCAGCTGTGTTGACGGTGCTTTCAGGAAAAGATAAAAAGCCTGATGGAGGTGGAGTGCATCATGGATGATTTAATTGTCAAATCTATCAGCCGGATGATCATCCCCTTTATCCAATTGTATGGTATTTTTGTCATTTTTCATGGGCATCTTTCCCCGGGAGGCGGTTTTCCAGGGGGGGCCATTCTTGGAGCCAGCATCATTCTCTACACACTGGCCTTCGGTGCTCACAAAGGGCATTTGAAGATGCCTCACCATCTGTCAAAACGACTGGAAAGCGGAGCGATACTCTGGTATATTTTTCTGGGACTGGTGGGAATCTGGACAGGGCATCTTTTCCTGACCAATCGTGCAGCGGGATTTTTCATGGGAGAACCTGGTGAAATCCTCAGTGGCGGGTTTATTCCATTGATTACTGTAGCCATCGGGCTTAAAGTGGGCAGCACCATCATTACACTCTTTCATACTATGATTGAGGAGGAGCATGACGCGTGACTTTCCAATTTATCGTTCAAAACATCAACTATATCGGTTCCTCATTTCTTTTTGTCATAGGACTTTATACGGTGCTGACGCATCCCAACCTGATTAAAAAGATTATTGGAATAAATATTATGGAGACGTCCGTCTTTCTTCTTTTCGTATCCATTGGATTTATTCAGGGAGGGCAGGCACCCATTCTGAACTTGGATGGTACGCCGGCGGTCTATGTGAATCCACTGCCCTCTGCCCTGATTCTGACAGGTATTGTAGTGGCAGTCAGTATCACGGTATACGGACTGAGTATGATCATTAAAATATATGATGCTTATGGCACCATTGAGCTTGACGAAATCATGCAGATAAGGAGTGAAGAGGCACATGATTAGCATGCACCTGCCGGTTTACCTCCTGATGCTGCTGTTGGGAACAGCTCTGATTATTCCGTTGGCAGAAAAGCTGACGAACCTTGAAATTAAAATCTATCTGTCTTATTCCCTGGCGATCGCCTCGTTGTTTTCAGTTTCCAGCTTGGTCCGTGTGCTGCAACACGGTGCCTACGCCTATCACTTTGGACAATGGCATCCATCCATCGGAGTCGAGTTTTTAGTGGATGAGTTTTCTGCTGCCATGACAGTATTGGTGATGATTCTGTCCACTTTGGTCATTGTCTATTCTTTCCGTGATGTGGAACATGAAATTCAGCCGGATTTGGTATCTGGCTATTATGTGTTGATTTTTTTAATGTTGTTCTCCATGGTCGGAATGATATTAACCAACGATCTGTTTAATTTATATGTTTTTATGGAAATCCTGTCCCTGACTTCCTGCGGCATTGTTTCCATCAAGCGAAAAAAGGAAAACCTGATGGCCAGTCTCAAATATCTGATGCTGGGCACCATTGGGTCAGTGTCTATTTTGCTTGGAATTGCTTTTTTATATATGGTTACCGGAACACTCAACATGACGCTTAATTACGATTTAATTCAGGCGGCCTGGCAGATTTACCCCCGCAATATTCTGGTAGCCCTTGGTTTTATCCTCACAGGTTTTGGTATCAAAGCGGCAGTTTTCCCCCTGCATACCTGGCTGCCTGACGCTCATTCTACCGCACCAACACCTTCCAGTGCGCTGTTGTCAGGTCTGGTGGTAAAAATCTATCTATTCGGGGCCATTAAAATGCTCTTCCGGGTCATTGGCATGGATATTATCACTCAGGTGGATATTCCTCTTTTCATGACTTACTTTGCCATGGTGGGCATGATCATGGGATCGGTTTTTGCCATCGGACAAAAGGATATTAAGCGCATATTGGCATATTCCAGTGTGGCACAGATTGGTTATATTGTACTGGGGATTGGACTGGCCACTGAGAGCGGTCTGTCGGTGGCTCTTTTTCATGTGGTGACCCATGCCCTTATGAAATCAGCACTGTTTCTCAGCGCTGGTGCCGTGATTTACCAAACGGGCAGAAGAGATGTGCGGGAGTTGGAAGGAATCGGATACCAGATGCCCATTACCATGTCGGTCTTTACAATTGGCGCACTTGGAATGATCGGCATTCCTGGAATCAATGGATTCATGAGTAAATGGTACTTGAGTTTTGCAGTGCTGGAGGCTGGACGCCCCCTGGTGCTGCTGGTGATCCTTCTCAGCAGTTTCCTAAATGCCGTTTATTATCTTCCCATTATTATCAGTGCATTTCTTCGGGAACGGGAAGACCATAAAAATGTGCTCATAAAAGATGATTTACCATTGACAATGACGGGACCGATGGTGATTATTGCCGGCTTGTGCATTTTGTTTGGGTTTTTCCCTCAGCTGGTGATGAATATTATTCAGCAGGCGATGCAAACTTTCATGTAAGTGCAGTCACGAAGTGATGTGATGAGAGAATGATTTGTGAGACGGAGGAAAGAAAATGGTGTCAGAGGAAACCGGCCGACAGTCACATGTCGGAAAACCGCTGAATAAGTGGTATCATCGGATTATGAACTACTTTTGCATCAGTTGCATTATTATGTTTGCCATTACGCTCCTGCTGGTGGCCGCTTTTATTGTAATGGTACTGGGACGAACAGCAGAGGGAATAAATCCAAATCTGCCTGGTTTTCTCACTGGCATGGTGAAATTGTTGGAACCACTTGCTGCATATCCATACCTGCCCCTTTTGACAATTTTTGTGCCCTTGCTTGGAGGGCCTGTGGAAGCGTTCATTGGCAAACGGTCAGAGAATTTTCGTGATTTCACGGTGGTTTTCAGCACATTTGGCACTTTTGTCCTCATACTGGCCATGTACCCTCAGGTGGCAGAGGGTGGTATCATCAACACCATTCCCGGCGTTTTCGGTTACGGGCTCCATTTCAGAGTGGATATGCTCAGTTATATCATGGTGAGTACGGCAGGGATCCTGTGGCTCATGGTGAGTATTTACGCCCACGAATACATGGGCATGGAGCAACACCGTGACAGATTTTATCTTTTCATGTCCATCACCTTCGGCGGTGTTCTCGGAACAGTGATGGCAGCAGACATTCTTACCATGTTCCTGTTTTTCGAACTAATGACCTTTAGCTCATACTTATTGGTGGCCCATAATCAGTCTCCAGATTCAATTCTGGCGGGAAACAACTATATTTATATGGGGGTTGGTGGTGGGCTGTCGGTGTTGATTGGCATGATTCTGCTGCTTTTCAATACCAATCACCTGGATTTCGTATTCCTGGCAACAGAGTTGAACGAACTGGGATGGCTTCAGTATGCCATTTCCGGGCTTTTCATCATCGGGTTCGGCATCAAGGCCGGTATGCTCCCCCTGCATATTTGGCTTCCAAAGGCGCATCCCGTGGCACCGACTCCGGCAAGCGCCTTGCTGTCTGGCTTGCTCATCAAAATTGGCGCATATGGTCTGCTAAGAATGAGCACCAGTTTCTTTATGCCTGCGGCAGAACTGATTTCAGATAAAACAGATCCGCTTTGGTCTTTGTCAAAAAATATGGGTGTTGTGATCATATGGATTGGGATCATCACCATGGCGGTGGGTGTCTTTATGGCACTGCAACAGGGAAATATGAAAAAAATGCTGGCATATCACAGCATTAGTCAAATGGGATACATTGTCATGGGGATTGGAGTGGCTTCCTATCTGGGTTACATAGGAGCCATGGGATTTGCCGGCAGTATTTATCACACCATCAACCACGCATTTTTCAAAGCACTGCTGTTTATGGTGGTGGGTGTCATTTATCTGCGTACCCATGAACTGGATATGTACAAGCTGGGAGGACTCTGGCGGCAAATGCCCTTTACAGCGTTGGTGTGTCTCATTGCAGCATTGGGAATCACAGGTATGCCCGGCTTTAATGGATTTGCCAGCAAATCCATTCTCCATCATGCCATCGTGGAAGCCTATGAGTACGGACATTCTTCTTTTAGATACGCTGAAATCATCTTTACCATTGTCAGTGGCGGTACCGTCTGTTCCTTTATCAAGCTGTTTTCCTATGCTTTTCTGGGAAAATGCCCGGAAAAATATCAGCAATTGCCCAAAGAGGGTAATGGCATGATGCAAATGGCCATGGGAGGGCTGGCGCTGCTGATCATTGGAATTGGAATGGCACCAGGATTCATCATGGATCAGCTGATTATACCGGCGGCATCCGGATTTACTTATGACGCTTATTTCATCAACAAATACCTGGTGGGAATGAATTTTTTCAACGCAAAAGATATGATGGGCATGGTACCCGTCTACTTGCTGGGAATCGGTATTTTTGTTGCAGGCCGTCAATTTGATCTATTTCACCTGCATATGCCAAAATGGATGGATTTTGAATTGATTTTGTACAGACCGATCTATCAAAATGTCCTGCGATTATCCAGAGGGATCACTGCGCATTATGAAATGAGAACCAATAATGCTGATGTGTACATCTACGCCCTGATACTTGTCACCAGTCTCTTTTTTCTGGCTGGTTATTTTAGATAGCTTCGGCAGCCGTTGGACCGGCGCCTTTCGAAAGGAGCATGACCATGAACCTGGCTCGCCTGATTATCCAAATCGGACTGCCATTCCTGTTTGTTGCATTTATAGCCTTAGAATTGTTGATCCTGCCCCTGATTGAAAAAGGCCATCGTACAGTTCGACGAAATGCTGCCAAAGGATTCATTCTATTAACCACTGCGATGTTTCTCTTCACGCTGCCGGAAATTTTACTGGAACCAATTGTCTATCGAATCGGCGGCGTTTTTGACTATGGCGTTTTTTTTCGGGTTGATTTGCTGAATTTTCCCCTGTTGATGCTGTCGGGGCTTCTTTTTCTTGTCATTGGATTCTACAGTCGCGAAGACATTCATTATCTGTTCTACACCGTCACTTACATCGCCACCATCGGAACGCTTCTGGCCGGTGACTTGCTGACATTCTTCCTGTTTTTTGAAATCATGACCTTCAGTTCATATGCCCTCATGGTGTACCATCGGGGTGACGAGCAGCTGGAAGCTGGTTTTGTATACATCTATATGGGGATTATCGGTGGTCTGATGATCCTCAGCGGCATTTTACTTTTATCAGCCTATACAGGAACTTTTCAGTGGACCAATTTAGCCGTTCGGTTCAGTGAGCTGGGAATGATCAAATACCTGATTGGTTTCTTTTTTGTCGCTGGTTTTGGTATCAAGGCAGGAATGGTACCTTTCCATTTTTGGATTCCCCGAATTTATGACGGAGCCCCCATTGCGGTGGCCGCTCTTTCATCCGGTGTGCTGATAAAAGTGGGTGCATATGGTATTCTAAAGGTGGTTTCAGTGATTTTTTCGGTGGATATCAGCAGAGGTCTCCAGTTCTACCCCATGCTTTGGCGTGTTTCTGAGCATATCGGCTTTGTGATCATTTGGATGGGCATTCTTACCATGATTGTTGGTGTTTTTATGGCACTTCAACAGGGAAGTACTAAAAAAATGCTGGCCTATCACAGTGTCAGTCAGATGGGATATGTGATTATGGGGATTGGTGTAGCAGGCTACCTGGGCTACATTGGCCCTATGGGCTTTGTGGGAAGTCTTTATCACATGCTGAACCATTCTCTTTTTAAAGTCCTGTTGTTCATGGTGGCAGGGGCAGTATTTTACCAGACAGGTGAAACCAATATGTACAATATGGGTGGTTTGTGGCGAAAAATGCCCGTCACCGCATTACTCTGCTTCATAGCTGTACTGGGAATTACCGGCATGCCCGGGTTCAATGGCTATGCCAGTAAAACCATGCTTCACCACGCCATTGATGAGGCCTTCAAATACGGGCACCCTTCTTTTGAATATGCTGAGTGGGCATTCAAGGTGGTGAGTGCCGGCACCGTTTGCTCCTTTATCAAATTTTTCTATTTTATCTTTTTACGTCGCCAGCCTGAAGGATTTGGTGAAGAAGCCCGTGACTCCAAGCGCATGGCAGTATCCATGGCGGTATTGGCTGTGTTCATAGTTTTCATTGGGCTGTTTCCCAATTGGCTTCCAGAGCAAATACTGATTCCGGCAGCAATGGCTTTTTCCTATGACGCTGGATTTATAGGTAATTACCTGACGAACATGAATTTCTGGACGGTGAAGGATCTCACCGGCATGGTGGTGATTTACGCACTGGGTTTTGCCATGTTTCTGGTGGGGCACCGGTTCCATTTGTTCCACCTGAAGTTGCCTGCCTGGATGAATGCAGAGAAGTTTATTTATACACCGGTCACCACTGTTTGTGAAAAATTTCCGGAGTTTTGCGTAACCCGGTATGAAAAGCCCATTATCTTTGGAGATACACTGATTTATGCCTTGATTCTTTGCGTCATCATGGGTGCATTGGTGATTTCCAGGCTGGTCTTTTAGTCGTTTTATCTCATTGGTCATCGAGTCATTGGGTCAATAGACCTGCAGGAATACATGGAAAAACGTCGAAAAATTGTCAGCATGAGACTGGTGAGCGGTAACTCCGGCCAATCTTAATCTTTTGCAGAAATGAGTGAGGCGATGTTTTTCAAAAAGTGTCCCAAAATCCATTTTGATCCAGAAGTGGTCAAGGCGGCTCAACTGCCACTGCTTTCAAGAGATGCCCAATGGAAAAAAATGACCGATGGTATACGCAATCGAAAAATGACACAATTGATGCAGGAGACAGAAGCTGTTCTTCAGGAACAGAAACAGCTGCAGCAAAAAATCAGACAGCTGAAAACGATGAAAAAGCAGCTGACACAGGAAATTTTGGAGCATTCTTACACCCTCAACCAAAATGGGAATGACTCCTCCAATATCCAGCAGATGGACATAAAGCGAGATACACTGCGTAAAACATCAGAGGAACTTGAAAGTGCCTATGAACGCTTGGAATCACTGCCAGACCGGCTTGAGGCTGTTAATTTACAGTTGCTGGAAGAAACAGCGAGTGCCGTCTGCCGGCAGATGCTTGAGAGTGATGAACAGAATCAGAAACTGGATCAACAAATCCGGGAACTGCGGGATAAATTGAATCAGCTGCGGGAAGAAAAAGAACAGGTGACAGAGCGGCTGGAAACTTGGTATTCGTTTTTGCATCATCTGGTGGGGCCCAAAGAAATGGAAAAGTTGGACAGTCAGATAGCTTTTCAACCGCAACCGGACCGGCAGAAACAGGTGAAAAAATGATTATAGCTATAGGCGTTGACATTGTTGAAATCAGCCGCATTCAAAGGGCCATGGAAAAAAGTCCCCGATTTTTGGAGCGCATACTCAGGTCCTCTGAAATCAAGCGGCTCATGGATAAGGGACTGCCCGTATCATCTGCAGCAGGTTATTTTGCAGCAAAAGAAGCTGTGAGTAAAGTGCTGGGTACTGGAATTGGAAAAATCGCCTGGCATGAGATCGAAATCTGTCATGATGATGCGGGTGCTCCAGGGGTGACCCTTTTTGGCAGTGCACGACAAATTGCAGATAGAAAAGGAATTGATCAGATCCTTGTCAGCATTTCTCATGACCGGTGTTCGGCCATTGCCACAGCACTGGGACAAAAGATGGATACGAGAGGATGAGTGTGATGCAACCGGAACAGCTGCACAGGCCTGTGTGGGCAGAAATCTATCTGGATCATCTGGCACATAATCTGAATCAAATCAGGCAGCACCTTTCACTGGAAACGCCCGTTTGTGGCGTCATCAAAGCCAATGGCTATGGCCATGGGGCGGTTATGATGGCTCGGGAACTTGAACGGTTAGGGGCAGCGCATTTGGCTGTGGCAACACTGACTGAAGCCCTGGAATTGCGAAACAGCGGTTGTGAAATGCCCATTCTGATACTTGGATATACACCGGAAGATAAGGCTGCACTGGTGATCCGGCATCGACTGAAGCAAACTATTTATACCCTGGATCAGGCGAAAGCTTTCTCCCAGGCTGCGGTGGCAGCATCACAAAAAGTTTGCCTGCATCTGAAGGTTGATACAGGAATGTCACGCTTGGGATTTCAGGTTAATGACCAGGCGGCTGATGATATTGCCGAATTGTGTCAGTACCCAGGCATTGAGGTTGAAGGAATTTTCACCCATTATGCAGCAGCAGATGATGCCGATAAAAGCGAGACCCACAGCCAGCTGGATAAATATCAATGGATGCTGAAAGCGCTTGAAAAACGTCGTTGCAGCATCAAAATGAAACATACTGCCAACAGCGCGGCTATCATTGACATGCCTGAAACTCACATGGACATGGTACGTGCCGGCATTATGCTTTACGGCCTTTATCCCTCAGCCGATGTGGATCATTCCCGGATTAAACTGAAGCGATTAATGGCACTTAAAACCCGTGTGGCTCATGTGAAAGCCATTGAACCGGGCACTGGGGTCAGTTACGGGTTGACATACCGCCCTTCAGATCAGGCTGTCATTGCCACGCTTCCCGTGGGCTATGCCGATGGTTTCGCCAGGTCACTCGGCGGAAAAGCGGAAGTGATGATACAAGGGAAAAAAGTGCCGGTGGTGGGTCGCATTTGCATGGATCAATGCATGATTGATGTGACGGGTCTTGATGTCAAACGGGGTGATGAAGTGACGCTGTATGCATCCACGTCAGACAAAGGCGATACGGTGGATGATGTTGCCAGAAAGTTGGGAACTATCAACTATGAAATCACCTGCATGGTCAGTCGGCGAGTTCCCCGGGTGTACATCCGCCAGGGTGTGACAGTGGCTGTATGGGACCCATCCCTTGAAATGACAGTTGGTTGACAGGTTAAAACCCCTTCGGGTATAATAGCGTCAACGAATGTCTGTTGCGGAGGTGCCTGATGAAAAATCATGAAAAAGAGCTGACCATACGTTTGCCGGAGAATATGCTGCAGGAACTGGATGTATACAGCCATCTTGAAAACAAGAACCTCAATGAGTTTATTCGGGAAGCGGTCCAGCAGATTCTTTGCGAAAAAAACCGATGTCAATTACATGAGAACATGCGCATTGGTTACGAAGAAATGGGCGCCATCAATCTGGCACTGGCAGAAATCGGTGTCTGCATTGAACGTACATTGCTGGAAGAGTATGAATTGCGATGCCCCGAATGGAAAGAGGGATCATGTTAAAGCGTGGGGAGATCTATTATGCTGATCTGAGTCCTGCCGTTGGTTCTGAACAGGGTGGTGTCAGACCGGTCCTCATCGTGCAGAATGATATTGGGAATAAATACAGCCCGACGGTGATTGTGGCCGCCATCACCACACAGATCAACAAGGCAAAGCTACCCACCCATATTGAAGTCAAAGCGCCTGATTATGGTCTGTCAAAAGACTCAGTTATTCTGCTGGAGCAGATTCGAACCCTTGACAAACGGCGCCTTCAACAACGGCTTGGACAAATTGATGATGACATGATGGATCAGATAAACCAGGCGTTACTGATCAGTCTGGGGTTAATTGATTTTTAAGGCTTAAGATCCGCTGTTCTTAGGCCTTTTTTGCAGGGCAAAATCAGCAGCAAATCATTTGAAAAGGCGGTTGCATATGCAAAACAAATTCGAAAAATTTCTGATAGTATGCATCATTGTCAGTATCCTTGCCAGCGGCTTGTCGTTGGTGAGTCGCATGAAAGCTGAAGCTCAGCTGAATCAGGTGGATATATATGTGGATTATTTTGAAGTGAATGAGCTGGCGCGGCAGTCGGAACACAACACTGTCTGGTGGCTGGATTACTTCAGGCAGCTGGGGGCCACCCATGTGGTATTGGAAGAAGAAAGCCTTGGCCTGTTAAGACAGGCATTGAAGCCGCTGAGGGTTGATGTGGGGCAGGATATCCTGAAAGAGTGGAACTGGCAGAAAACAACACCTTCTGCATTGGCTGCCTACCATGAGACTGTGGGCATCCGAGATTATGATGTGGTTATCATGACAGAAGAAGAAACGCTCTACCAGCAAATAGCTGCCGGATTACACAGCCGGTATGAAACAGATCGGTTTACGCTTCAGCCTGGGGATGACGGCTCAGTGATCATTATCCACGGCACGATTGAAGATGCGGTCTATAACCCCCCAGCTGATTTAACTGATTTTGAAGGACAGAACTACTTCAGGGAGCGCCGACTGCACTCCTCTCAGCTGACCCGCCTGGGACTGGGATTTGATCAGGATAAAATCAGCACTATACAGCAGGCTGGCCTTCAGGTAATGCCCCGGCCTTTCAGCTATGGCGACTGGGGTGGTGAAACTTACCTGCGTGGTTACCTGGATGATCTGACCACGCACGAAATAATTCCAGACATTCTTTTTTTTGGAGGGAAACAGTTACCGGGAGCGGAAGACGAGAGCCTGTCACTCCTGACATCATTCATGAATCAACATGGAATTCGTGCCGGATTAGTGGAAACCTCATTTCAACGGGAACATCTGGAACAGGAGGGCATAGAAACCCTTACTGAAAGCCTTGACTATCAGGCGGTGCGTGTCTTTAATGTGTGGCCGTTCGTTCAGGAACGCTATCGTTTTTATCACTATGACGGCGCTGAAGAAATCGAAAATACGTTGTATCGTGCAGTGACTGAACGAAATATCCGAATGATTTATTTTAAACCTTTCAAGGAAAGCACTACTGTTTATGTCACCGATCCAGAGGAATATGCAACGATTTTTCAGCGCTTTGAGACCCGTATTGCCCGCCATGGTCTTTCTTTGGGGAAAGCTTCGGTTTTTCCCGAAGCGCATCCATCACTGGCCTTACAAAGCCTAATGGCACTTGGCGTTGCCGCCGCCGCAGTCTTATTGCTGAGAAAGCTGTTTCCCCTGTCAGACCGGGTTGGTGTGATCCTGTTTCTGATGGGAATAGTGCCGTTGATTTTTCTGTTATTCTGGCGAACGGGATGGGGAGAAAAACTGACGGCCATGGCAGCAGCCATCCTTTTTCCATCACTTGGAATGGATCACTTTTGTCGTCAAATGTGGAAATGGCACCAACAGAAAAAGCGCTTTTCATACCTTCAGAGCATGAAAGAAGGCGTGGTGTTGCTGATACAGGTCTCTTTGATTTCATCCATAGGCGCCCTGCTGGTGGCGGCATTGCTTTCAGATGTGCGCTATTTGCTGGAAATGGATATTTTTAGAGGCGTGAAAATCAGCCAGTTGATTCCCATTGCATTTTATGGGCTGATATTTCTCCACTATTTTGGATACCTTCGCAGCGAAGACCGGTTGGCTGAACCGGGCATTCGGCCAACAGAAATCAGGGCTCTGCTGATGGAAAACATTAAAGTGCTCTATGTGGCAGCTATGGGCTTTCTGTTGGTGGCCGGCTATATTTATATTGCCCGCACCGGGCATGAAGGGAATCTTCAACCCACGGAAATCGAAATGATTATCCGTAATATTCTGGAGGAATCTTTGCTGGTAAGACCCCGTACCAAAGAGTTCACCGTTGCCTTCCCCGCATTATTATTGGGAGCTTATCTGGCTTCCCTGCGCTACAAATCCCTGATCTTTTTAGCTGGGCTTGCGGCGGTGATTGGACAGACATCCATCGTGAATACTTTCAGTCACCTGCGCACACCGGTGCTGGTTTCCGTTATCAGAACAGCTTATTCTATGGCAGCTGGCATTGGTTTCTCAGTCATTTATCTGGCGCTGATGATTGGATTTGTCTGGTTGCTGGAGCGCTGGGGCGTCAGATTATGGCGACTGATGGAGAAGACAGAATGAGAGCCTCGGGAAAGGATCATATCATGAAAAACATCTTTATCTTCGGTTATTACGGTTTCAACAACATTGGTGATGAAGCTATTCTTGAGGCAATTGTGGGTCAGTTTAGAAAACAGATGCCCCAGGTGACGTTGACAGCTTTGAGCTATAAAGCAGCTGAAACAGCAGAGAGATACGGAATTATGGCCGTGAGCCGAAATCGATTTTTCGAAGTGTTTCATTCCATTAAAAAGGCGAACCTGGTGATGAGCGGCGGCGGTTCGATTCTGCAGGATGTGACCAGCAGCCGCAGTCTTATGTATTATCTTGGAATCATTTTTTTAGCAAAAGTATTTGGTCGAAAGGTGGCATTTTACGGTAATGGATTCGGGCCCATCACCAGACCGCTGAACCGGTGGCTGGTCAGACAGATGATTAATCAGGTGGATCTGATCACCGTAAGGGATGAGGAATCACGTCAGTTGATGCAGGCTTTGGGAATTCAACGTCCCATCACCGTCACTGCAGATGCGGCTTTTACACTTCCTGTCCTTCAAGGCAGAGGTGTATCCGATGAGAATCATGAGTCCAGAAAAGTGGGAATATCTGTTCGTAGTTGGAAAAATCAGTCGATCTATCTGCCTGCAGTGGCGGCCTGTGCAGATTTGCTGGCACGTTCCGGTTATGAGGTGTACTTTCTGCCCATGCAGCCCCCGGCGGATACCCGTATTTCTGAGGAAATTATGAGTCAAATGACACAAAAGGCAGCGGTTATCAAAGTGGATGAAACACCTTCAGCGATGATCCGGGCCATCTCAGAAATGGACTTTATCATCGGAATGCGTCTGCATGCTCTTATTTTTGCGGCCATTGCAGGTGTGCCAATGGTGGGGCTTTCTTATGAAGCCAAAATTACCAGTTTTTTGAAACTGGTGCAACAGCCCTGTGCAGGAGAAGTGGAAACCCTCGACAAAGACCAGTTAATTAACACGGTTCTGGCATTCCTGAAAGACCAGGAGCAGCACAAGTCAAATCTCATGAAACAGCGGGATGAACTCTGTCGAAAATCTGCACAAAACGCTGCATTGATCCAAAACTTCCTCATAAAGGAGGAACCGTCATGAAGCCGGTGAAGGTCATGGGAGTTCCCATCAATCCTGTTACCAACCAACAGATGGAATCATTAATCTCCGAAATGCTTTCAGAAAAAACCACCAGTACATTGATGACGCCAAACCCGGAGATGGTCATGGCGGCAAACACAAACCCGGAACTAATGGCTGCACTGCAATCAGCTGATTTGGTTATTCCCGACGGTATCGGCCTGATCATTGCTTCACGTCTGAAAAATCTGGGACTGAAAGAACGTGTCACAGGGATTGACACCATGGAGAAAGTGCTTGCCTGCTGTCATCAGCAACAGCTCTCATTTTTTCTGCTGGGAGGAAAACCGGGACGTGCTGAAAAAGCAGTGAACACCATCGGAAAAAAGTACCCGGGCATTAGGGTAGCCGGCTGTTATCATGGATACTTTCAGAGTGATGAGGAGGATGGTGTACTGGAGTTGATTCGCGAGTCTTCACCGGATGTCCTTTTTGTTTGTCTGGGATTTCCCCGACAGGAAATTTGGATCAATCAAAAACGATGCCAGGTATCAAGCCGTTTAATGATGGGAGTGGGAGGCAGTGTGGATGTGTATGCGGGAGAAGTGAAACGGGCCCCGGCATTCTTTCAGAAGCTCGGCATCGAATGGTTTTATCGCTTACTTCAGGAACCTTCCCGCTTGGGGCGCATGTCTGTCTTACCGGTGTTTTTGTGGAAAGCGCTATGGATGAAAAAGGATGAAATGAAAGACAGGTGAAGCTATGAAAAAAACAACAGTATTGCTGGAATACGCGGGTATTGCACTGGGAAGTGCTTTGATGGCTTTTGCCCTCCATTTTTTTCTGGAACCCAATACCATTGCCCCGGGCGGTGTCACTGGCGTGGCGGTGGTTATTCAGCGAATAACCGGAATTCCCATGGATTTGACAAATCTGGTCATTAATATTCCCCTCTTCCTGGCGGGGATTATGATTCTGGGTAAAGCCTTTGGAGCCAAAACCGCCTATGCCACCCTGATGCTCTCCCTGTTTCTCCGCCTGTTTTCAATGGGGTTTGGATCGACGGTTACGTTAACATCAGACATTCTTCTGGCGGCCGTCTATGGGGGTGTGGCCATGGGGGTTGGTTTGGGGCTGGTGTTTCGGCTGGGTGGTACAACGGGAGGAACCGACCTAGCAGGAGCAATACTCAACCATTACTTCCCTTCACTGAGTACCGCCAAAATGATGATGATCCTGGATCTCATGATTGTCGCTGTGGCCGGACTTGTAGAGCGGCGTGTTGAAACAGCTCTTTACTCCATTATTGCCTTGTATATTTTGGTAAAACTGACTGATTTTATTGTGGAAGACCTCAGTTATGCCAAGGCCTTCTATATCATTTCCGATAAACCCGCGGTGATCAGTCAGCGCATCATCAGCGAACTGAGCCGGGGTGTCACCGGTTTGGAAGCCAAGGGAATGTATACCGGATCTCACCGTACCATGCTTCTTTGCGTCGTCAACCGGGCAGAAGTGGCCAAGTTGAAAAAACTGGTTTATGAAGTTGACTCCGATGCCTTTATGATGGTCACCACCATTCACGAAGTGCTGGGAGAAGGTTTCAAAGAGGTGGGTAACAGTTCAGTATAAACCTTCACAGAGCCGCCTACCACATCCCTTGCCTTGATAGTATTTTGTCTGCAGTCTGGAGCCGCCTTGGGCGGCTTTTGCCACTGGATGAGGCAAAAGACCTGTTCGCGGAATATCCGGAAAATGTCATGGATCTGTAACCAATCAGTGCTTGCTTTCGTCTATGATGGATGAGATGATTCAATCAGTATTATTAACATCGAAAAAAGATTTATAGGCTCATGGGAGGGGTTCGTCAATGATCGACAAATATTCCTTTAAGAAAAAATGGATTGGACTGGGGCTTGCCACCCTGGTTTCCATTGGTGCACTGGTGGAACCGGTGGCAGCTCAAACGTGGCTTTTTGAAGAAAAGACCACTGAAAACATCGCAGGCGGAGCCAGTTACCAGCGCATCCTGCGCTTTGGTGAGCAAGGGTGGCAGCATGTGAATGTGATTCGGGTGAATCTGAATGATCAACACACCAAACTGGATCTTCTTCAAAGTGCCGGTGGTGTCAGCCAGCGGGAATCATTAACCAATATGCTTCAACGGGCAGAGAATCCGGTGGCGGGGATAAATGCTGATTTTTTCTATCTGACAAACCCGGACTCACCCATGGGAATCATGGTGCGGGATGGCAGTATTGTCAGCAGTCCTGTACTTGAGAAACCCTACAGTACCCTCGCTGTCACAAATGAAGGCCAGGCTTTCCTTACCGACTGGCATAATCACCTCTACGTATCCACTGAAAACGGAGGAATTTTCAGTATCAGTGCATACAACAAAATTACCTGGAATTATCATATGATCACCATGATGGATCGCAATTGGGGCGAAAAATCCCCAGGGGCGGGTGATGAGTATCGGGATCTGGTGGAAGTGGTGGTTGCGGATGGCGTGGTAACGGAAGTTCGTCGAGGGCTTCCGCCGGTAACGATACCTGAAAATGGTTATGTGCTGCTGGCCTCCGGACAAAATGGACAACTGTTGCTTCAGGGAATCCGTCAGGGAGAACGCATCACTTTTTATGATCAGACAACCCCGAATCTCCAGAATATCCAGCTGGCAGTGGGTGGCGGTACCGTGCTGGTCAGGAACGGACAGACGGTTTCCTTCTCAGAACCGGTTGCGGGAAATCATCCCCGAACTGCAGTGGGAATCAACCGGGCTGGCAACGAACTGATCATGGTAACCATTGATGGACGCCACCGATCATACACCGGTGTTGATGGCCAGAAACTGGCAGCATTAATGATTGAACTGGGAAGTGATCAGGCAATCCTCATGGATGGAGGCGGGTCCACCACCATGGCAGTTCGCCAACTGGGAGAATCGGCAGTGAAGGTGGTAAATGCCCCTTCTGACGGTAATCAGCGACGCATCATCAATGGCCTTGCAGTAACTTCCACAGCACCCCAGGGTGAGTTGGCAGGTCTTATGTTCACTGCCGGACAGGAGAGTGTCTTTGTCAACCAGCCCATGAACCTGCAAGTGTCGGGATACGACACGTACTATCAGGCATATCCCCTTGAGAGTGGTGCGGTCACCTATCGAGTGGTGGAAGGCAAAGGACGGGTTGAAAATCAGCAGCTGATTGCAGAGGCTGCGGGCACTTTGATTGTGGAAGCATCTTTTCAGGGAAAAAGTGTGAGTCAAACGATCCAGGCACTGTCGGAAGTGGCAGGGCTGCAAATTCATGTACCCCGTTACACATTAAATCCGGGAGCTTCCATGTCAGTGACAGTGGAAGGAATTGATCCCAATGGTTTCCGTGCACCTCTGTCCATGAGTCGTGTACAGATCACTGATCAACAGGGATTGGGCACGCTTTCCAATGGTGTTTATCAGGCAGGACAACGGGAAGGGACCACCGTATTGCGGGCAAGCTACAACGGATACCAGGCGGCAGTCCCCTTGTCCATTGGCATGCAACGCCAGGCGGCGGCTTCCCTGGAAACTTATCAGCCTGCTTTTCTGGGGTATCCTGCTGCTGTCAAAGGCTCCGTTTCAACGGTGAGCGGCGGTGCGGTGAACCCCAATGCCCTGCGTCTTGATTTTGATCTTACAGGTGCCATTGAAACCACTGCAGCCTATGTGGTTTTTGGGCAGAGCATTTCGATTCCGGCGCAAACCAGCCGCATTTCCCTGCGGGTCAATGCCACCGAAACAGCGCCTCACTGGATACGTGGTCAGGTGCGTGATGCTTCAGGGCAGACCCACACTGTCGACTTTAAACAGGGAATTGACTGGACGGGCTGGAGCACACTGGAAGGCAACCTGCCTCAGGGAGTGACTTTTCCGGCAGTGTTGGAGCGGATCTACGTGGTGGAAACCGACCCCTTCTTTAAAACCCGGGGCACTCTGCTGTTTGACGGTATCGAATTCCTGGCGCCACTCACATTGCCGGTACTGACGCCGGAGGAGGCAGGCGGACAGGTGGCAGATCCAGTGCGAAAGGTTCCTGCACAGGCAGACGGCCAATGGCTGGTGCATGGAGGCGGAGATGATAATACTGTTTCGCAGCAACTGTTGCGTCAACTGCAAAATGGGTACCAGTCTATCTACGTGACCGGGAACGTCACTGGCGAACTTCGAAGCCAGGCGGGAAATCGTATTATTGGGGGTAATGGCGGACACACAGCCAACCAGACAGGCCAGCAAATGGTCATTTATCTGGATAACAGTCAGGATGGTCTGCGAAAAACCAATTATCAGCAATGGCCATGGTTGATGAATACCCTGAAGGGGAGTTTACCAGAGCAAATTCTGGTGTTTTTGCCGAAGCCCATTTGGGGTCCCCAGGGATTCGGTGATGAACTGGAAGCTGACCTGCTGGGAGAGCAGTTTAAAAAACTGGCAGACCAGGGTAAGCAGGTTTTTGTATTCCATGGCAATGGCAGTGCAGAGGTGGAACTGCGTGACGGTGTTCGTTATATTGGTGTAGCCAGAAACGGACAACAAGGCGTGGCACTTTACCAGAGTGGTGGCCGGCTCAGCTACCAACTTATCAATTTGGCAGATAATACTGCGATACCAGGCGTTGCAGTGCAGGAAAAAGTACAGGAAACTGTCAGCACGCCAGCACCAATTCCAGTGAACGACCAGCAAGTATCTTTTAGGGTGGGGCAACGTTATTACATGGCGGGAAGCGAACAGATCTCGCTGGATACCGCACCTTACATCAAAGATGGACGATTAATGGTTCCGGTGGCACACATTTCAAGAGCGCTGGGAATACCCAGAGAAAATGTGGAATGGGATGGATTGAGTGAAACAGTGATGATCCGAGGTTCAGAAGGGCAGGCTCTTCTGATGACCATCGGCAGCCGCCAATTGTGGGTGGAGGATGAAGCTGTCGATATGGGCGTCGCAGCAGAAATCACCAATGACCGCAGCTTTGTTCCCATTTCCAGATTCGCCGCCGCTCTGGGGATTGAATACCAGTGGTATCCAGATAATGAAACGGTTATTTTTTAGCAGCATAAAAGTAATCATGTGTGTTGTTTGAGGTTGAAAATAAAGGGATTTGGCCAGGGCAGCTGACTCCGTTCTGCTCCTCACCAAATCCCTTGCCTTTATCGTGTTTTGTCTACAGTCTGAAGCAGCCATTTGTGCTGCTTTTTTGATACAGATAGAACCGTATTTGAATGAAATGAGGATAAGTAGGTATATAAAGACTAACTGCTATCAACGATGATGGTCAGCAGAATCAGCGAAGGGGGTACACATCATGGAACAATACCGACTGGACTGGCAACAGCTCAATCACTTCTGTGCAACAGAAAACTTTCATTTTCACACCACTGAAGAACTGGAACCGCTAAAAGGGATCATTGGTCAGGATCGGGCAGCCAAAGCACTGAGCTTTGGTCTTCGCATGAACAAAAAGGGATACAATATCTATATTTCAGGTATCAGTGGTACCGGGCGCAGCAGCTATAGTCAATCCATTGTTCGGGAATTTGCTGAAAAAATGTCGCCACCCCTGGACTGGGTGTATGTCTATAATTTTAAAAATCCGGACAAACCCAAAGCCCTGGGGATGGAAGCAGGTGTTGGAAAGCAATTTAAAAAAGACATTGAAGGCATGATCGAGCAGATTCGAAAAGAAATCATGACCGCTTTTCGAAGCAACGAATATGAAACTAAAAAAAATGAACTCATCAAAGAATATCAGCAAAAAAATCAGGAAATGGTCAAAGAGTTAAACGATAAGGCGCAGCAATATGGCTTTGTATTTAAGGAGACAGAACATGGTTTAATGACAATACCACTGGTGGAAGAGCGTCCCATGACCCAGGAAGAGTATGAAAATCTTTCCATGGAAGCCATCGAAGAACTGCGTGAAAAATCCAATGAGTTAAGCCTGCAGACTTTTGAAATGTTCAACGAAATCAGAGAATTAGAAGAGTTGCTGCGACAGAATGTGAAGAAGCTGGATGAAAAAACGGGTTATGATGTCATCAACTACTATATCAAAAAACTCCTCAGTCGATATAATCACCGGGAAGAAATTCGGGAGTACATTAACGATCTTGAAAAAGACATCGTGGAAAATATCCAGCGTTTTCGGAAAACTGAAGACAGTCAGGAAAAAACGGCAGCTCTTTTTCTTCGGCGATCCAGTGAAGATAACTTTCAAATGCGTTACAAGATCAACCTTTTTGTGAACAACAGCGAAGCAGAAAGTGCTCCCATCATCAATGAAACCAACCCCACCCTCTACAACCTTATCGGAGCTATTGAATACAAAAATGAAATGGGAGTATTGAAGACCGATTTCTCGCAGATTAAGCCCGGGGCCCTCCACATGGCCAATGGCGGGTTTCTGCTGTTACACACCCGGGAAATATTAATGCAGCCATACGCCTGGGACGCATTGAAAAGAGCATTAAAAACAGGTGAAATCAACATAGAAAATCTGTCGCAGCAAATGGGTCTCGCAGTGACCTCAACGCTGAAACCAGAACCCATTCCGCTGGATCTGAAGGTGGTGTTAATAGGTGATGCCTACACCTATAGCCTTCTCTACGCGCTTGACGAAGATTTTAAAAAACTGTTTAAAATAATGGCAGATTTTGACACTGAAATGGATCGTACCGATGAAAACACTTTTAAAATGGCAAAGTTCATTGCCACTCACTGCAAAGATGTGGGGTTGAAACCTTTTGACAGAGAGGCTGTTTGCCGGGTCATTCAGTACAGTTCCAGGCTTGCAGATCATCAAAACAAACTGACCACCAGGTTTAGTCAAGTGGTGGAAATTCTCTATGAATCAGATGCCTGGGCACAAATGGACAATTCTCCATTGGTAAACCTGGAGCACGTGGAAAAGGCTATTTTGGAGAAAATTGACCGAAACAGCAAGTATGAAGAAAAGCTCAATGAGCTTTTCGAAGACGGCACATTGCTCATGGATGTCACCGGTGAAACAGTGGGGCAAATCAACGGCCTGGTGGTGATGGGGACGGGCGAACATTCTTTTGGCAAGCCTACCCGCATCACAGTTTCCACTTATCGGGGAAAATCAGGTATTATCAACATTGAACGTGAAGTGGCCAAGAGTGGCCCCATTCACTCAAAAGGAGTCTATGTCCTCAGTGGATATTTGGGTGCGCAGTATGCACAGGAGCAGCCCATTGCCCTGACTGCCAGTATCAGTTTTGAACAGAATTATTCCATGATCGATGGTGACAGCGCTTCCAGCACTGAACTTTATGGTATCCTGTCAAGCATAGCCAGAGTGCCCATCAAGCAGAGCATTGCTGTTACAGGTTCAGTAAACCAAAAGGGAGAAATTCAGCCAATCGGCGGTGTCAACGAAAAAATTGAAGGGTTTTTTGATGTCTGCAAAATCATGGGGTTCACTGGTGAACAGGGCGTCATCATTCCCCGGCAGAATGTAAAAAATCTCCTTTTGAAAGATGACGTCATCGATGCTGTTCGCAAAGGAACCTTTCACATATATGCTATTGGTCATGTAGAGGAGGGAATAGAGATCCTTACAGGTATTCCTGCAGGAAAAGCGGATGAAACCGGTGAGTATCCTCCAAATACTATCAACAACCGTGTGGTCAAGCGATTGAAAAGCATGTATGAAAAGGCAAAAGAGGAGGCAAGTGGCGGTAAGCCAGCACAGAAAGAAACGGATGAAATAAAATCATCATCATAAATGTGACGTGAAGTCGCAGGCGGTGATGGAGAAGATAAAGGGTCTGGGGAAAGGATAGCTGTTTTGCATGTATCAAATGGCTGCCCTTCCCAGACCCTGTGCTTTTACTATTTTTGTCTCCAGTGTCAAGCTCCGTTTAAGCGACGGAGTTTTGTCATGTGGACTTGCAGTCGATGGTTCGGTGCTCAGTGATGAGAAGATGTACGGGCACATCATGGGGTTCCCGGGGAACCCGGTCGACCAGCTGCAGTTCATAAAGCAAAGAAATCAGCGGCACACCAGAACGAAGGGTCGGGAGAAAACGGTCATAGTAACCGGCGCCAAAACCGATTCGATAACCTTCATGATCAAAAACCAGCCCTGGAACAATCACCAGATCAATGAGTGTTGGGTCAACTGGCCGCAGCGTTTCTGACTTTGGTTCCAGAAGCCCAAAGTGTCCCCTCTCCAGATCTTTTGCAGGATCCTCCAACTGAGAAATCATGAGGGTATGAGTGGCGGGATTTGTGACGGGAATAAAGACCTGTTTCTCCTGCTCCAGCAGGCGCCGAATCAAGTCATCTGTCTTGACTTCATTGCGAAAATCCAGGTATACCATAATGTTGATGGACTGCTGCAGTTCAGGTTGTTCCATGAGACGGTTGATAATCAGTGTTGATTTTGACATGACCTGCTCAGCGGATAGCTGGTTCCTCTTATTCAGAATCTGCTGACGCATGAGCTCTTTCATAAACATGCTCCTTTCAGTCTCTTTATTTCATTTTAACAGATTTCGTTGCAATTAGTAGAGGTTGACGTTATAATAAGAGAAGAATCCTGATATTTCAAGGTATTGACCCTGGGAGTGGAAATCATTTGATCGAATTCCGTAATATTCATAAAACCTATGATAATGGTGTGCAGGCATTAAATGGCATTAACCTAAAGATCAATAAAGGTGAGTTCGTGTTTCTGGTCGGCCCCAGCGGCGCCGGCAAATCAACCTTTATTAAATTGTTACTGAAAGAAGAAGAACCTTCCGATGGCTGCATACTGGTGGATAATGAAGACATCACCCGGTTTTCCAGACGAAAGGTACCTTATCTCCGAAGAAAAATCAGTGTGGTTTTTCAGGATTTCCGGTTACTGGAAGAGAAAACACTTTATGAAAATGTGGCATTTGCCATGCAGGTGGTGGGTGCATCACCAAAAGATATTCGTCGTCAGGTTCCCATGGTACTGGGAATGGTGGGACTCAGCGATCGGGCGAAGCAGTACCCGCATCAGTTGTCTGGCGGCGAGAAACAACGGGTTTCCATCGCCCGGGCCATTGTGAATCGGCCCATTATACTTATTGCTGATGAACCCACAGGAAATCTGGACCCCGAGACAGCCTGGGAAGTGATGAAGGTGCTGCGGCATATCAGCCGGCGGGGAACCACCATTTTAATGGCCACCCACGCCAAAGACATCGTCGATGTGATGCAGCAGCGCGTAGTTGCCCTTGAAAAAGGCCGCATTGTGCGGGATGCACAAAGGGGGATCTACGGGTATGAAACTTAGAAGCTTTCAGTATATTCTTCAGCAGAGCTTTAAAGGAATTTGGCGTAATCGTGGAATGAGCGTCGCCTCCATCAGTTCAGTGGCAGCCTCTCTGACCATTCTGGGACTGATGATGGTGTTGGTGCTGAACATGAGCCATCTGGCAGGATTGGCACAAACACAATTTGACAGTGTTCAGGTATACCTGGAAAATGACCTGACCCCTGAGGCCATTGAAAGCCTCGGCCAGGACATGACGGCGATTACCGGTGTTTCCTACGTGCTCTATGAATCCAAAGAATCGGCCTTGGCAAAAATGAAAGATCGATGGGGAACCCAGGGGTATTTGCTGGATACACTGGAAGAAAATCCGCTTCCCAACTCATATATTGTTCATGTGAGTCACATCAACGTGTCTGACAGGGTTGTCAGTGAGCTGAACACGCTGCCGGGAGTTGATGAAGTTAAATATTACAGGGATATTATCGACAATCTGATTCGTATGGCCGGGCTGATTCGCTCAGTTGGTCTGGCGGTGATTGTCATTCTCATTATGATTGCCACTTTTATTATCTCCAACACGATCAAACTCACCATCAATGCCCGAAAAAGGGAAATCAACATCATGAAATATGTGGGAGCCACCAACTGGTTCGTCAGATGGCCATTTCTCATCGAAGGCACATTGCTGGGATTCATTGGGGCAGCCATTGCGCTGGGATTGGTTTACATGGGATATCAGTCTATTTTTGACATGATTGCCACCCGCTTCTTTGTTATTTTCAGTGCGTATCTGTTGACAGTGGAAGAAATGATGCGGCGCACCATGGTGATGTTCGCTGTGCTGGGTGCCGGTGTGGGAGCCCTTGGAAGCATCATTTCACTGCGAAGATTCCTGGAAGTTTAAGAGACAGAAGATCCTGCGAAAGGGGAGGAATGTAGATGCAGCATCAAAAAATAATCAAAACCATTACTTACATGCTTATGGCAGGGTTGCTGTTATCGACAACAACCACTTTTGGAAACGATGAGATCAACCAGGTCAATCGAGAGCTGGAGCGATTGCAGCAGCAGCAAAAGGGAATCACAAGTGAGTTAAAAGAAAACGAGAGCCAGCAACGGGACGTGAGTGCGGAGATTAGTAAAATTGGAACCGCCATTGCCAATACACAAAATGAGATTAGCAGCTTGCAGCAGCAAATTACTGATACCGAAACCCGCATTGCCCATGCTGAAGACGAGCTGGTGCTGGCGGCCATGCAGATCGATGAAAAGAAAGACCTTTTGGCCCGAAGACTGGATGCCATGTATCGAAGCGGAAATGTGGCCTATGCAGAAGTACTTTTTAATTCCCGTGATTTTACAGAACTAATGAGTAATCTTGATATGGTGCAAACCATTGTCAATTATGATGTGGAGCTTCTTCAGTTTCTGGATGAACAGCGGATGATTGTGGAAGACAGAAAAGCTGAGCTGGAAGCAGGACGGCGTCACCTTAGCGAACTGCAGCTGGCAATGGAAAACCAGCGGTCGGTATTGCTGGTGTCCCGGGGAGAACAGGAACGGTTGAAACAGGAGCTGGAAGAAGACAAAGTGGCCCTTGCCAGGCAGCTTGATCAGCTGGAAAAAGAAGCGAAAGATTTGGAACAGGTGCTGTTAAAACTACAGTCAGAAGGCGACTACATCGGCGGCGTGATGAAATGGCCGGTGCCCGGGCATACACGGGTTTCTTCTGAATACGGCAACCGACTGCATCCCATTCTGAAAACCAACCGATTCCATTCCGGCATTGATATTCCTGCCCCAACTGGTACCAACATTATTGCTGCGGGTTCCGGCAGAGTGGCTTTTGCAGGCACACAGGGAGGGTATGGACGCACTGTCATACTTGATCATGGTGGCGGAATCATGTCCCTTTATGCCCACAACAGCCAGTTGCTGGTTTCTGAAGGGCAGCAGGTAACTCAGGGATCAGTGATTGCCAAGGCTGGCAGCACCGGGATGTCCACCGGGCCGCATCTGCATTTCGAAGTGCGTGAAAATGGCAAGTATGTGGATCCAAACCCCTGGATAGGACGTTAATTCCTGAACTGAATCAGAATGAACAACAGAAACCCGATCTAAAACAGGTGATCGGGTTTATTGCTTTTGAGATCAGTTTTTCTTTGAAGTCATTTCACTGTTCGGGTGGTGTTGCTTTTCTTTTTGAGGTACAATGGTAAGGGAACTGATGACTATTTACTGACAGCAAGGAGCGTGTCCAATGATTCGAAAAAGAAGTGCATTTATAGGAGCAGTATTGCTCGTGCTGCTCACGGCTTTTACCACGCTGGTGGTCAGCAATATCCGTGCATTGCAGGTGGGCGACCACGTGATTATCAGCAGGCAGATGTACCAGCAGATGCAGGAAGATACCGGTGGACTATACAAGCTGACATCATTAAAAGAATTTTTACTGCAGGAGTATTACCAGGAACTTGATGAAGAAACCCTGCTGGATGGTGCCATTCGGGGCATGTTTGAAGCGGTGGAAGATCCATATACCACCTACCTGGATGCCCGGGATTATTCGGATTTGATGATGAGCACCAGAGGCACCTATGGCGGCATTGGTATCATTGTCACAGCTGACGAAGATGGTTTTGTGAGCGTGATTTCACCCATTGAAGGAACACCGGGAGAACGGGCCGGTTTGGCGACGGGTGACCGGATTTTACGGGTGGATGACCAGTCAGTGAGCGGTAACCGGCTGGATGATGCCGTCGCTCTTATGCGAGGTGAGCCGAATACAGAAGTGGTTTTGGAGCTGATGAAACGAAATCAGCGGGAGAGCACAGAAGTGATCATTATGCGGGAAACCATCCGCATTCAATCTGTCAGATCAGAAATCATGGAGAACGACATCGGGTATCTGCGCATCAGTTCTTTTGATGAACAGACAGCAAGAGACTTCCAGACTCATATGGATACCCTGGAGCGAAGCGGTGTGACTCAGTTGATCCTTGATCTGAGAAATAATCCGGGCGGCTTGCTGAATCAGGCCAACCGTATAGCAGACCTCTTGCTGGGAGAAGGGCTAATCGTCTATACAGAAGACCGGCATGGCAACCGAAGAGAAGAAATGTCCGACAAAAAAATGTATCAGATGGAACTTGTAGTTCTTATAAATGAAGGCAGTGCCAGTGCTTCAGAGATTTTGGCCGGCGCCATACAGGATCATCAACGAGGTGCGCTGGTGGGTACCACCAGCTTTGGAAAGGGACTTGTACAGGAGTTACAGCAGCTGCCCGATGGAACAGGATTTAAGTACGCCGTTTCTCAGTACTTCACACCCAATGGCAGGTATATTCATGACACGGGAATTGAGCCTGATGTGGTGGTGGAAATTCCTGAAGAGTTGCTGGATGAAATGCACGAAGTGAGTGAAGAAAATGATTTACAGCTGCAGAAAGCCATTGAATTATTGCAGGGGTCCTAAAGGGCTGTGGGTATTCTAACATTACCCAAATGATCTCAAGGCGAATAACAAATGGGAGAATGATGGTATCATGAAACAGATGAACCCCTTTAAAGTAGTGGCGGATTATCGGCCGATGGGTGATCAGCCCCAGGCCATTGAAAGCATCAGCCGGGGCATCAATGAAAAATTAAGACATCAGACACTGCTGGGTGTTACCGGCTCTGGAAAGACTTACACCATGGCCAAAGTGGTGGAGCAGGTACAGCGGCCCACACTGGTCATCGCCCATAACAAAACCCTGGCCGCCCAATTGTGCAGTGAGTTCAGGGAGTTTTTTCCAGACAACGCAGTAGAGTACTTTGTGAGTTATTACGACTACTATCAACCGGAGGCTTACGTGGCTCACCGGGACCTTTACATTGAAAAAGACTCTTCCATTAACGACGAAATTGACAAGTTGCGGCATTCGGCGACAGCCGCTCTCTTTGAACGGCGCGATGTGCTGATTGTAGCCAGTGTTTCCTGCATTTATGGACTGGGTGACCCGGAAGATTACCAGGAACTGATGGTTTCTTTGCGAGTGGGAATGGAACGCAACCGGGATGAAATTATTCGCAAACTCATTGATATTCAGTACCAGCGCAACGACATCAGTTTCACCAGGGGAACCTTTCGGGTAAGAGGAGATGTACTGGAAATTTTTCCGGCCTCTTCTGCAGAAAATGCCCAGCGAATCGAGTTTTTTGGTGACGAAATTGAACGCATCCTTGAAATTAACACCATTACAGGTGAAATTATCGGAAGCCGACAGCACGTGGCAATCTTTCCGGCGTCCCACTACGCCACACAGCAAGAAAAAGTGGAACGGGCAGTAACGTGCATTGAAGAAGAGCTGGAAGATCAAATCAAGTGGTTCAAGGACAGGGACCGGCTGGTGGAGGCTCAGCGCATTGAACAACGCACCAGATATGATATTGAAATGCTGCGTGAGATGGGCTTTTGCTCCGGTATCGAAAATTATTCACGCCACCTGGCAGGGCGACCGGCGGGGAGCCGGCCATTCACCTTGATTGATTATTTCCCAAAGGATTTTCTGTTGATGATTGATGAATCCCATGTCACGATTCCACAAATCAGGGGAATGTTTGGCGGCGACCGGTCACGAAAAGAATCACTGGTGGAGTATGGTTTCAGGCTGCCTTCCGCCCTTGACAACCGCCCGTTAAACTTTCAGGAATTTGAATCTCTCATCAGTCAGGCGGTTTACGTAAGTGCAACACCAGGCCCCTATGAAATGGAGCATAGCCAGCGAATTTCTGAACAGATCCTGCGGCCCACCGGCTTGGTGGATCCCATGATTGAGATTCGACCGGTAAAAGGGCAGATTGACGATTTGCTGGGAGAAATTCGACTGCGTGTTGAAGGACAACAGCGAACACTGATTACCACACTGACCAAAAAAATGGCCGAGGATCTTACCCGATATCTGTCAGAATCGGGCGTGAAAGTACGTTATCTTCACTCGGATGTGGAAACGCTGGAACGACTGGAAATTATCCGCGATCTGCGGTTGGGTGTTTTTGATGTGCTGGTGGGTATCAATTTGCTGCGGGAAGGCTTGGACTTGCCGGAGGTGTCTTTGGTAGCCATTCTGGATGCCGACAAAGAAGGGTTTCTCCGATCAGAGATCTCGTTGATTCAAACCATTGGCCGGGCCGCCAGGAATGTGGAAGGCCGCGTGATCCTGTACGCCGATAAAATTACCCCTTCCATGCGTCGAGCCATTGACGAGACAGACCGGCGGCGCCAGATTCAGGTGGCACACAATGAGGCCCATGGCATTATTCCCCGCAGCATTATGAAAAAAGTGCGGGATGTCATTGAAGCCACAAAAGTGGCTGAGGGAGAAGCTGGCTATCAGACAGACAGTGAGGCAGCACAGGCTTCGCTGCCATCAGGCAAAACGGCGGCAAAACTGATTCGAAGTCTTGAAAAACAGATGCAGGAAGCTGCCCGAAACCTTGAATTTGAAAAAGCGGCAGCATTGCGGGACGAGATTGCACTCATTCGCAGCATGCAGCCCGACACATATATCACTGTTGACAAAACAAAGACAAAAAAAGAGGTGTGATTGTGGCACGGAACGAAATTACCATTAAAGGCGCCCGGGAGCATAACCTTAAAAACATTGACCTGACCATTCCCCGGGATCAGCTGGTGGTCCTCACCGGACTCTCCGGCTCAGGCAAAACCTCACTGGCCTTCGATACCATATATGCAGAAGGACAGCGTCGCTATATTGAAAGTTTATCCGCCTATGCCCGCCAATTTTTAGGTCAAATGGAAAAGCCGGACGTGGATGACATACAGGGGCTGAGCCCGGCCATATCCATTGACCAGAAAACCACCAGTAAAAACCCCCGGTCTACTGTGGGAACGGTGACAGAAATTTATGACTATCTGCGGCTTCTTTTTGCCCGGGCAGGCATTCCCCATTGTCCGGTTTGTCATCAGGAAATCCGGCAAATGACAGTGGAGCAGATTGTGGATCGGATTATGCAAATGGAAACGGGAACGCGTTTGCAAGTCATGGCACCAGTGGTGCGGGGCAAAAAAGGAGAACATCAGAAATTACTGGAGCAAATTCAGAAAGAAGGCTTTGTTCGCGTACGTATTAACGGTGAAGTTCGGGAAGTGTATGAAGATATCAAGCTGGAAAAAAATAAAAAACATCACATTGAAATTGTGGTTGACCGTATTGTGGTGAAAGAAGGCATTGAACAGCGCCTTTCAGACTCCATTGAAACAGCCCTTCGGTTCACTGAGGGGTTGGTGCTGATGGATATTCCCGGTGATCAGGAAATTATGTATTCGACCCAGCTTGCCTGCCCGGAACATCAGATCGGCATGGACGAACTGGCACCCCGCATGTTCTCCTTCAACAGCCCCTTTGGTGCCTGTGAAGTTTGCAAAGGGATTGGGCATATGAAAGAAGTGGATCCGGAACTGGTGCTGCCCAATCGGGAACTGAGCATACGGGAAGGTGGCGTGGCTCCATGGACGGGAACCAACGGCCAGTCGGAAGACACCTATTATTTTCGCATGCTGGAACAGCTGGCAGCACAATACAAGGTTAGCCTGGACAGCCCCATCAAAGATCTGCCGGAAGATTTTCTTCAAACCCTATTATATGGTTCTGGCAGTGTAAAAGTATCCTTTCGTTTCGAATCCCGCTTCGGTGGTGAACGCACCTATTCTTCCACTTTTGAAGGTGTGATCCCCAACCTGACAAGAAGGTACGAAGAAACCAGCTCTGATTACATGCGGGACAAAATAGAATCCTTTATGAGTGAGAGTCCCTGCCCCGCCTGCAATGGAACGCGGCTGAAAGATATTTCTCTGGCGGTGACGGTGGCAGATAAAAACATTCATGAAATGACCATCATGTCAATACGTGAGGCAGTCGCCTTTTTTGAAGAAATACGGCTGGATGCCCGCCAGACAATGATTGCCCGTCAGATTCTGAAAGAAATCAGGGAACGGCTGCATTTTCTGTTGGATGTGGGGTTGGGTTATCTGACCCTGGCACGAAATGCAGGTACCCTTTCAGGGGGAGAATCTCAGCGCATTCGGCTGGCCACCCAGATTGGCTCCAGTCTTGTGGGCGTGTTGTATATTCTCGATGAACCCAGCATCGGACTGCACCAGCGGGATAACGAACGCCTGCTGAAAACCCTGCGGCATCTCACTGATATAGGTAACACTGTCATTGTGGTGGAACACGATGAAGACACCATGTTCCATGCAGACCATATCATCGACATCGGTCCTGGTGCAGGGATTCATGGCGGGGAAGTGGTGGCCCAGGGAACGCTGCAGGATATCCTGAACACGCCTGCTTCCATTACAGGCCAGTTTCTCCGGGGAGACCGGTATATTGAAATACCCGGCAGACGGCGGGAACCCAACGGGCATTGGGTTCGCTTGAGGGGAGCCCGGGAAAATAATCTGAAGAACATTGATGTGGACTTTCCTCTGGGAACCTTCACCTGCATCACTGGTGTTTCCGGCTCGGGAAAAAGTACATTGATCAATGAAATACTATATAAACGGGCGGCTCAGGAGTTCTACCGCACTCGTGAAAAGCCCGGCGCCCATGATGCCATTGAAGGCCTTGAGCAATTGGATAAAGTCATTAAAATCAGTCAGGACCCCATTGGGCGCACACCCCGGTCCAATCCCGCCACTTACACCGGATTATTTGATCCCATTCGTGACTTGTATGCCCAGACAACCACCGCTAAAATGAGGGGCTATCAAAAGGGCAGGTTCAGCTTTAATGTAAAAGGTGGGCGTTGTGAAGCCTGCAAGGGTGACGGGATCATCAAGATCGAAATGCACTTTCTGCCTGATGTCTACATTCCCTGCGAGGTGTGCAAAGGGAAGCGGTACAATCGGGAAACCCTGGAGGTCAAGTACAAGGGAAAAACCATTGCCGATGTACTGGAAATGAACGTGGAAGAAGCCTTGTCCTTTTTTGAAAGTCTTCCCGCCATTCGCAGAAAGTTACAAACCATGATGGATGTCGGATTGGGTTATCTGAAACTGGGCCAGCCCTCCACCCAGCTATCCGGTGGGGAAGCGCAACGCATCAAACTGGCGACAGAACTGAGCAAGAAAGGCACGGGGCAAACCCTCTATATTCTGGATGAGCCCACCACAGGTCTCCACATTGCCGATATCGAAAAGCTGATACAGGTATTGCAACGACTTGTTGAAGCAGGAAACACCGTTGTAGTGATTGAGCATAATCTTGAGGTGATCAAAACGGCAGATTATCTCATCGATATGGGGCCAGAGGGAGGCAATGAAGGTGGTACAGTGATTGCCACAGGAACACCGGAAGCTGTAGCTGCGAAGGATCACTCGTATACCGGCCACTTTCTGAAAAAAATGCTTGAAGGCGATCGTCGGCAACAGTCGATTTCGTGATGGTCAACACAGCGACAGTCTGGGCAATCAATGGGAATCTTTAGATTGTCGCTCATAGCCACTTCTTTATTGACAACAATGCGATTCAGAAAATGTTGATACGGATCACCGTTGTCGAAAACAACTTGTCTGCGATAGTGAACCATTTGCGCAGTCAGAAATGGTTCAGAAAAGCGAAAGGAGGTTATCGCATGGGACGAATTGGTTTTCAGGAACTGTTGGTGGTTTTTGGACTGGCACTGCTGATCTTTGGTCCGACAAAGCTTCCTGAAATAGGGAAGTCACTGGGGAAAGGGATCCGAGAGTTTAAACAGGCATCAAAAGAAGTGAAAGACAGTGTCACCTTGGATGATGATGGTGATGAACCAAAGACTAAATAATTGATTCTGGGAAAGCAGGTGATGTCATGCGTTTTGGATGGTTGGAAGTGCTCCTCATCGCAGGGGTTGTGTTGTTGGTCTTTGGACCGAAGCGATTTGGAATGATTGGCAAGTCAGCCAAAGAGAGCCTGAAAGAATTTAAGGATGAAGCCACAAAAGATGAAGCGGAAGAGTTAAAAAAGACGAAAGAATCGTTAAAGGATAGGTGACAAGCGTGACAGACGAGAGCCGAACCATGAGCATTATCAGACACCTGGAAGAATTGAGAAAGCGCCTGATCATCTGTCTGGTAGCCCTGGCAATCACAGCGACGGCTGGGTTTTTCTACGTGGACGAGATTCGCGTTTTGCTGGTCAAGCCTGCCGGGCCAATAGAGCTCATATACATCACACCACCTGAAGCGTTGATGGTGAACATACGATTGGCCATACTGGCGGGAATTATGGTGGCCATGCCTGTATTCGTTTACCAGCTGCTGGCTTTCATTATGCCGGCACTCTATAAAAACGAAAAAAAGTTGCTGGTGCCGGTGGTTTTTGCCATGATTCTCATGTTTATCACAGGCATTCTTTTTGCTTATCGAGTTGCGTTTCCCTTTGCCATCGCTTTTTTTCTGAAATTTGCCTCGGATGACCTGATTCCCTTGTTTACCATTACCCAATACACCTCATTCATTACCCAGTTTCTGCTCACTTTCGGCCTGGTATTCCAACTGCCGTTGCTTTTTCTTTTTCTGGGGCTGATCAATGTGGTGACAGCTCCGCTGTTGCGACGCATTCGAAAATATGTGATGCTGGTCATTCTCATAGGAGCTGCCATTATCACACCGCCAGATGTGGTTTCACAGCTGATGATTGCAGCACCGCTGTGGGTGCTTTACGAAGTGGGTATTCTGCTGGTTATGCTGGTACAGTTTCGACGGAAAAAGAAAAAGCAATAATGGAATCAAGCAGTGGACTGAAGTCACTGAACGAGTCTTTAAAAAATAATTCAATTCTTATATCTTTATGATATAATAAATCATGAGAATTGAATGTGCAGCGGGTTGTGCCTCAAATGGTTAAATCATTAACAAGCATTGGAGCACAGCTGCTGGTGAAGGGAAGGTGATGGTGATGGTGATGAATGTGAATTATCAGGATCGGGTTGTGCAATATGCATTGCATGCTCGATTTTTTTATGACCAGCTGTTAGCCAAAGACTGGCCTGTGTTACAAAACACTTTTGAAGCCATGACACCCACATGCCGACAAGCTCATCAGGTGATTAGAACTGAAATCGAAAAGGCATTATCTGACAAGGCTGCTGAAGAAAAGCTGCGGGTGGAATATGCCCATCTTTTTCTGCTTCCTGAAGGTGTGAAAATGTATGCATCCGTTCACCAAAGCAGTGAACCACTGCTGCGGCAGAAAGCCTGGCAGCAGGTGACAAAGCGGTATAAGACTCATGGCTTGAAGCTTGAACCAGATGAATATCACCCTGAAGACCATGCCTCGGTTGAACTGTCGTTTATGGCGCATCTCATTGAACAGGGTGAAAGCTACGAAGCCCAGCTTGATTTTCTGCAAAAACATGTGCTGATATGGCTGCCGGGGGTATTGCAGAAACTTTGCACACATCCCAAAGCAGAGATCTATCGGTTGGTGTCTGAAAGAACATTACATTTTTTGAAAGAGGAAGAACAGCTGCTGATGCAGCTGATGAATATGGAATAGGAGGAACTGAATCATGCAATCGACGAAGAAATCTACGTTTGAGATGGACCGGCGCACGTTTCTGAAAACTGCCGCCGGCGGAAGTCTGGCCGCCGGTTTGGGACTGGGCATTCCCCGCTTCGTTCATGCGGAGCAGCAGAGTGTGATTGAACCCCAATCCAAGGTGGTGAACACTTTTTGCAGTGTCTGTGGCGGTGGCTGTGGTATCCGCGCCCACGTGGTGGATGGCCGCGTGGTACACCTGGAGGGAAATCCCGATGATCAGGCAGCTGAGGGGCGTTTGTGTGTCAAAGCCTATTCATCTATCAAAACGTTATATGACCCTGACCGTCTGAAATACCCCATGAAGCGCACCAATCCTCAAAAGGGTGAAGGGGTGGACCCGGGATTCATTCAAATCAGCTGGGAGGAAGCTTTCCAACTGACAGCGGAGAACTTTCAGAAGGCCATCGATGAACATGGGCCGGAGTCCATCATTTTCTTTATGCGGGGACAGGATTTTGCCAACCGGCTGCGCAATGCCATCGGCACCCCCAATCATGTGGCCCATCAGAGCACCTGTTTTACTTCTCAGGTGGCCAGCTGGTTTGCCCAGGTAACCGGGGGCGGACGTCCTTATGTTTACGATCTGGAAAACTGCAAATACATTATGGGTTTTGGCTTCGACGGCCTGGGGAAATCCAAGAACATGCACATTCGCAGCATTACCCGGGCATTGGCCAACAATGCCAAAATGGTCATCCTCGACCCTTATATGTCTGTGACAGCCCGAAAAGCCCACGAATGGATTCAGATTAAACCGGGAACTGATCTGGCCTTTGCCCTGGCCATGATTCACGTGATTGTCAGTGAAAATTTGTTCGATGCGTCATATGTGGAAGACATGACCTTTGGCTTTGAATACCTGGCTGACTTTGCCCGCGATTATACGCCAGAGTGGGCCGCTGAGATCACTGAAGTTCCCGCCGAAGATATTCGCCGCATTGCCAGGGAGTTTGCGACTACCAAACCAGCCCATATTTTCACCCACAAAAGGGATGCTGCCGGCCCTAATTATGCCAACAGCACCCGCTTGGCCCAGGCCATTGTTATTCTCAATGCCCTGGTGGGTACCATTGACCGGGAAGGCGGACTGTTGCTGAAACGCAGTTTCCCCACTCCCAGTTTTGATGAGGTTTTCCCCCGCCCAGATTTCCCGGAGCGGCGCAAAGAACGTATTGACGCCTGGGAGCAGCGGGAAATCATGAGCCGCTTCACCAATGGTGACTTTGCCACTGTGGCTGATGGTATTCTGAACGAAAAACCTTACCCCACCAAAGCGGCACTGGTGCGAAAATACAACCTGCTGGCTTTTCCTGAAGCCAAGCGGATGGAAGAAGCACTGAAAAAGCTGGACTTTATTGCCGTCTGTGAAATCTACCCCTCAGAGATGGCCATGATGGCCGATGTGGTGTTCCCTGAGCCCTATTGGCTGGAGACCTCCGGCGTGTCCGAACGGGATTTCTTTTCCCGCTATCCCCAGCTGGCGGTCCGCACCCCGGTCATTGAACCCCAGTATGACACCAAAGGGTTCAGTGCCATCATCGTTGAGCTGGCCAAGGCCATGAATCTGGGACACTATTTTGAAGAGGCTTCCGGCGGCAAATGGAACAACGCCATTTTGGAAGCGGCAGGAACCACATGGGACGATATGAAAGATCATCCCACAGGACTTTGGGGTGACGAAAAACCTTTTGAAGGCAAAACCAGTTTCAACACACCCAGCGGAAAAATCGAACTGTTTTCAACGGTGATGGAGGAAAATGGCTTTGATCCTCTGCCCCATTGGCGCCCCCGGCGGGAGGAGCCGACGGCAGATTATCCCTTCCATTACCTCATCAACCGTCCGCCCATGCATAAAATGACAGAATCACAAAACAATCGGCTCATCATGGCACTGTATGGCGAAAACCATGCCATTCTCAATGATCGCCGGGCAGCTGAAATGGGTATTCGTGAAGGTGACGAAGTGTATGTGGAATCCCGGGTTGCCAAAATCAAACTGAAAGCGAAACTGACGGCAGGCATTCGTCATGACTGCGTCTGTGTTTTCCACGGGTTTGGTCACTGGAGCCAGGGGCTTAGTCGTGCCGCAGGTATTGGGGCCAATGATGGTGATTTGATCCCATCCATGACCCACGAAGAAATGAAAGCACTGCATGATCCTGGTGCTGGTGCCTGTATGCTTGATTTTCCCGTGAAAGTGTATCGGGCCTAACCCTGAGAGAGGAGGATATCAATGAGTAATCAAAACGAAATGACCATGTTGGTGGATCACTCCCTCTGTATCGGGTGTGAAGCCTGTACAGCTGTCTGTAAAAATATCTATGACAGCGATGCCAGTATATACAATGTCACCCCGCTGATTTTTCGCACCAAAATCAGTGAACTGAATACAGGACAATACTACAGCGGCAGTGCTGCCGGCAGCATGAGAACTGTTTATAAAAAGAATGCCTGCCTCCACTGTACCGAGGCTTCCTGTGTGATGGCCTGTCCCACCAGAGCCTGTCATAAGAATGAAGACGGATTGGTGGTCATCGATGAAAGATTGTGTATCAGCTGCAACTATTGCGCTAAAAACTGCCCTTATAATGCCATCAGCTACGATCGGCCCGCAGGTGCGGTTAATAAATGCAGCCTCTGTGATGCCCGCATCGACCAGGGGTTGGAACCTCTATGCAGCACTGTCTGCCCCACGAAAGCAGTGCAGTTTGGACCACGGGATACCATGATTGCCCATGCCAGCCAACGGGTGGAAGATCTGAAAAATCAGGGTTACGTCAGTGCAAATCTATATGGCACCACAGAATTTAACGGTCAGCGGGTGTTAATGATTCTTGATGAAGCACCACCAGCCTACGGATTGCCGGTGAACCCGCAAATTCCCCTTTCGCTGCGGCTCTGGAGTGCACTGCCGCTGCGTCCTCTGGTGCTGGCTGCAGTAGGAGCCGTGGTTGGTTTCAATTTCCTGCATTCCAGGAAGTATGAACAGAAGGCTGCGGAAGTGCGACAGAAACATGCTGCTGCTCCCTACTGTTACGTGATTCCCGGACAGGACGAAGATGATGATCTTGAAGCCATGGATCGGGAACGAGAATCCTCAGACAGTTCTTCCTAACCATGTCGACCGGCAGAAAATAAGAAGGGGTGAAGCAAATGGAGATGAAATCTTTTAAGGGTGGTGCCCATGTCCCCCACTTTAAACGCTATACAGACCGCGTACAGATTCAACCCATGTCAGTGCCTGAACGGGTGACCATTCCCATGCACCAATGTCTGGGAGCGCCCTGCGAACCACTGGTAAAAGCGGGTGACCGTGTCAGCGTTGGTCAGATCATTGGTGACTCAGGCGAGATGATCAGTGCGCCGGTACATGCCAGCGTCAACGGAGTGGTGGAAAAAGTGGAAACCCTGGCATACTGCAGTGGTGATGTGGCTAAAAGCGTTATTATTAAAACCGAAGGGGAAAATCATTCCTTCGAACCATCCGTCAAACGTGATCCGGGAGCTATGAGTAAGGAAGAGATTATTCAGGCCATCAGAGATGCCGGTATTGTAGGGATGGGGGGAGCGTCTTTTCCCACTCATGTCAATGTGAATACACGTCAGCCAGTGGACTATCTGGTGCTGAATGGAGCTGAGTGTGAACCTTTTCTGACTTGCGACCACAGAGCCATGGTGGAACGGGCAGACGAACTGGTGGCAGGGGCAGAAATCTTAAGCCGCGTTATTGGTGCTAAGAAATGTCTTATTGGCATTGAGGTCAACAAACCGGATGCCCTTGAAACCCTGAAGGAAAAGACCAAAGACAATGAGTTGTTTGAGATCGTTCCACTGGCGGTAAAGTATCCCCAGGGTTTTAAATCCATTCTTATTAAATCGGCCACCGGCAGAGATGTTCGCCGGGGAGCCAGATCAGCTGAAATTGGCTGTATTGTACGAAATGTGGGAACCACCATTGCTGTCTATGAAGCGGTAGTGTACGGGAAGCCATTAATTGAACGGGTGATTACCGTCAGCGGCCCCCAAGTCCCCCATCCGGGAAATTTCCTGACAAAAATTGGAACACCTGTTGGTCACATGCTGGCACATTGCGGTGTAACAACCTACGATGATATGAAAGTAATACTGGGGGGCCCAATGACAGGACGGGCTCAGGATACTCTGGAAGCCCCGGTGATCAAAAACAGTACCGGTGTGCTGATGCTGCCTGTTGAAATGGTTCGGGAGCATGCGCCTCATGAACACTGCGTACGGTGTGGCAAGTGTGTGGCCCGATGTCCCATGCGTTTGTACCCCAATCAGCTGAGTATTTTTGCTGAAACTGAGAACTATGAAGGGTTGGAAGCATGGAATATCATGGACTGTATGGAGTGCGGCATCTGTGTGTTCAGCTGTCCTTCCAACCGGCCCATACTTGAATTCATACGACATGCCAAGCCGGTGGTCAAAAAAATGGAACTGGTGCGCAAACAGGCCCAGTAGCAAAGGAGGAGATCGAAAATGATAAAAGCAGAACATTTACCGGTATCAGCGGCGCCCTATCTGAAAGATGATGTGTTTATCCATACCGCCATGCGTGATGTGATGATCGCCCTTTTGCCCATTTCCCTGGTATCTGTCTATTTTTACAAAGGGTATGCACTGATGATGATTGCCCTGTGCATGGCCACGGCAGCGGTTACAGAAGTCGTTTTTCGCACCATTCGAAAGAAACCGGTGACGCTGAAAGATGGCAGCGCTCTCTTAACAGGACTTTTTGTGGCACTGCTCTATCAGCCCACTGCTTCGCCTGTATCGGCCGTGCTGGCAACAGTGTTGGCCGTCGGCATCGCCAAAGAACTGGCAGGCGGACTGGGGATGAACCGATTTAATCCTGCGATTTTTGGCCGTGTCTGCATGATCTTTTTGGCACCTCTTCTGGCAGGTGTGATGGTGGGAGTTCCCAATTTGGGAAGCATCGATGTGGTTTCAAAGGCCTCTCCACTGGCCATGCTGGGTGGCGGAATGGAAATGCCCGGCTACCTGCAGATGTTTTTAGCCTATCCCGGCGGCGCACTGTCAGAATCTTCCCCGCTGGCGTTACTGGCGGGCGGTGTTTTCCTCTACATGAAAGGCCATATTAACTGGCGGGTACCAGCGTCTATTTTCGTGACGGTATTTGTACTTGCACTGGTTACTGGTCAAGACCCGATTTATCACCTGTTGTCCGGCGGGTTGATGTTGGGTGCCCTCTTTATGGCCACAGACTGGGTGACGGCCCCCATCACCACCGGTGGCAAACTGATTTTTGGAATCGCCATTGGTTTTCTGGTGATGTTGTTCCGGGTTTTTCTGCCGCCGACAGAAGGTGTGGCATTTTCCATTCTCATTATGAATGCTTTTGTGCCTGTCATTGATAAATCAACCCGGCATCTGGCTTTTCTGGAGCCCAAAGAAGCTTAAGCCTGTCAAAAAAATGAACAGATACACACCTGTGCCTGCCGCTTATGCGGCAGGCTGTTTCAATGTTTGGAACCAAAAAAACGAAGGCGTGGAAAATAAGCGCGGAAAGAGGTACAATAGAATCACGTGAAGAATCTGGTTAATCAACTAAGAACAGAAACGCACCAATATCTGGTGATGAACTGGAATGAGGGCATGAAATGATGAAAGAAATGACGTTGGATGAAAAGCTGAAAAACTTGCCTGATCAGCCCGGAATCTATCAAATGCTGGATGACCGCAAGGAAATCATCTATGTGGGCAAAGCACGCAGCCTGAAAAATCGCGTCCGTCAATATTTTCATTCAGAAAGCAATCATCCGCCGAAAGTGCGGGCCATGATGCAAAGAGTAAGAGATATCAACACCATTGTGACTGATACAGAGGTGGAAGCCTTAATTCTTGAATGTAATTTAATTAAAGAAAACCGGCCGCGCTATAATATTTTGCTGCGAGATGATAAAAGCTATCCCTATATTAAAATCACCCGGCAGGAAAGCTTTCCCCGAGTTATGAAAACCCGCAACCTGGTGAAGGACGGTTCCCTATATTTTGGTCCCTATACCGATGCCGGAGCAGTGAATGAAACCCTGGAATTGATTCGACGCATGTATCCACTCAAATCCTGTTCCCGGAAAATTGACCCCAAAAGTGGACGTATCGAGCGGCCATGCCTCAATTATCATATTCGAAAATGCCTGGGCCCCTGCAAAGGTGGATTGCATCAGCAAGAATACCGGGAAATGATTCAGCAAATTATCCTGTTGCTGGAAGGAAAACAGACTGAGCTGCAAAAAGCACTTGACCGGCGGATGAAAGACGCCGCTGAAAGCCTTGATTTTGAACAGGCAGCCGTATTAAGAGACCAGCTTGCAGCACTTGAAAAGGTAACAGAAAAACAAAAAATGGACCGGGGGAGCGGCCATGATCAGGATGTGATTGCAACCGCCTCCAATGACTTTGAAACCTGTGTGCAAGTGTTCACAGTGCAGGATGGTAAGATCGTGCGCCAGCATCATCATCTGATGAAAACCGACCAGGATGAATCAACTGGCCATATTCTGGCATCGTTTATCAAGTTGTTTTACGACAATGCGCCCATCATTCCAGGAGAAATCCTGCTGGAAAAGCCGGTGGATGACCAGCAGGTCATAGAAGATTGGCTTGCCGACAAGCGGCACCGAAAGGTGTCTTTGTTAGTACCCCAGCGGGGTGAGAAGAAACGCCTGGTGGAACTGGTGAAAAAAAATGCACTGTTGCAACTGGAGCAGCGTGAAAACCGGCAACGGCAAAAAGAAGCAGCTGTGACGCAAGTGCTGGGTGACTTGCAGCAACTGGCAGCACTTGAACAGCCCCCGCTGCGCATCGAGGCTGTGGACATCTCTCACACGGCGGGTGTTGAAACAGTGGGAGTATTGGTGGTTTTTGAAAATGCCAAACCCAGTAAAAAACATTACCGAAAGTACCGCATGCGTCAGGTGACAGGACCTGACGACACTGGCAGCATTGAAGAGTTGCTGACACGACGATTGTATCGGGGACTTCAGGAGGCCAAAGAAATTGCAGCGGGTGAACAGGTGTATAATCCTGACAAGGCAGGTGCAATGCCTGACCTGTTTCTTATTGACGGTGGTGCAGGCCAAGTGTCAACGGCAGAAAGAGTTTTGCAGCAAATGGGCCTTCACATACCGGTAATGGGCATGGTGAAAGATGACAAACATCGCACCCGGTGGCTTCTAAGCCGCGGTCATAAAATTGACCTGAAAGAAAACCCGCCCTTATGGCGGCTGGTCACATCTATACAGGATGAAACCCATCGCTTTGCCATCAGCTTTCATCAACAGCGACGCAGTAAGCAGTTGATTCATTCAGAGTTAACCACGATTCCAGGCGTTGGCGACAAACGCCGTCAGCTGTTGATGGCGCATTTCAAAACCATGGATGGCTTAAAAAAAGCCACGGTGGAAGAACTTGCCCGGGTACCAGGTATTTCCAAAGGCGTAGCAGAGAATATCACAACCTATTTTCAGTCACAGCAACAGGCCAGCAAAGAATGAAAGGATGATTGACATGAAACGATTATATCTGTCAGAAACCGATAAAAAATGGGCAGGTGTCTGCGGAGGAATTGCGGAGTATTTTGCAGTTGATCCAACATTGGTACGCCTCATATGGGTCGTGCTTACCATTTTCAGTGTGGGATTTGGCGGCATTATTGCCTACCTGATTGCCATGGCAGTCATTCCCAAACCGCCCATCCATCAGCAGCGGGAGGGTATATGAACACCATAACGGTGGACCAGCTGATGCACGACCAGCAGCTGGTCGACCTGACACCCAATGTGCCTGGAACAGCGCTGATCACCACCAGTGATATGAACCGCCCGGGAATTCAACTGGCAGGTTACTTTGATTTTTTTGCCTATGAACGACTTCAGATTATTGGAAAAGTGGAACATCATTTTTTAATGACATTAGATGAGACCACCCGCAGCCATCGATTCGACCGAATTCTTTCCCATCCACTCCCCTGTATGTTAATTACCAGGGATTTGGAATTACCCAATGTACTGGTGGAAATTGCTGTTAAACACCAGGTAAAGCTTTTGGGGAGTCCCATGAATACCACCAAACTGATTTCCCGCTTAATCAACTACCTGGAGTTTCATTTGGCTGAAACGGCCCGGGTTCATGGCGTTCTTATGGACATCTACGGTGTAGGCGTGCTGATCACCGGGAAGAGTGGCATCGGTAAGAGCGAAACCGCCGTTGAACTGATTAAGCGGAACCATTTGCTGGTGGCTGATGACACGGTGGAAATCAAGCGGGTAGGGCATGAACTTTTGCTGGGATATGCCCCTGAGCTAACCCGGCACATGATTGAAGTGCGGGGAATCGGTATTATGGATGTCAAAAGCCTCTTTGGTGTGGGAGCCATCAAAAATCGGACAGAGATTGATCTGGTGGTGCATCTTGAAGAATGGGACCAACATAAAGACTATGATCGCCTGGGATTGGATGAAAAATTTCGCGCCATTCTTGATGTAAAGGTGGAGGAAGTGGTGGTTCCGGTGAAACCGGCCCGAAATATTGCGCTGATCATTGAAGTGGCTGCCCGTAATCACCGGCAGAAAAAAATGGGTTATAACGCAGCTCGTGCATTTAATGACAGGCTGATGAACTATTTGGATCAAGACTGGTAATGAGGGGGTGTTATTCGTCTCAAAAATAACAAATCACACCAGAAGCTAAATCGTCAGTAATTTTGGCTTAATCTCAAAAATATCTTGCAGAAACAACGACAGGTTGGATATAATTGTCGTGTCTGGAATTTCATTTGGGAATGTAACGTTAAAAGTTTTGGGGGTTCTTGTCTAAATTTTAACATGACAACGCTTTCATATGCTATAATATGGAGAGTAAGATTGTGCTGCTGGGGGCTGTGCATGGAGCAGTGATGCTTCATTCGAAATAAAGAAATGATAAGGAACAAGGAGGGTCATTGATGGCAAAAGAGTTTTTGACAGAAGAAAACTTTCAGAAATTGGATGAAGTCATTCTTCGACACAAAAACAGACAAGGCGCTTTAATGCCAGTATTGCAGGAAGCTCAAGATATTTTTGGCTGCCTGCCCATTGAAGTGCAACGACAAATCTCAGAAGGCATTAAAATTCCAATGAGTGAAATTTATGGCGTAGTCACATTCTACTCTCAGTTCACTCTGGAACCCAAGGGCGAGTATACCATCTCAATTTGTATGGGAACTGCCTGCTACGTTCGCGGGGCCAAGCCCATGGTCGAAAAAGTTGCAGAAATGCTAGGTATTGCACCGGGTGAAACATCAGCCGATGCAAAGTTCAGTCTGGTGGCAACCCGCTGTATCGGTGCCTGTGGACTGGCACCAATTCTGACAGTAAATGAAGATGTTTATGGAAGACTAACATTGGAAGATATTCCCGGTATTGTTGAAAAATATCAAAAGGAGGGTTCCTGATATGAAATCTATTGCTGAACTGGAAGCCATCCGCAAGAAAGCACAGGACAGTGTGAAACTTCGTTCCGAAAGAGATGGTATTCGTGTGGTGGTTGGTATGGCTACCTGTGGAATCGCTGCTGGTGCCCGCCCGGTAATGATGGCGCTGGTGGAAGAAGTCAGCAAGCGCCAGTTGAAAAATGTGGTGGTGACACAAACCGGCTGCATTGGTGCCTGTCGTCTGGAACCAATGGTCGAAGTGTATCAGGGAGATGAAAAAGTTACTTATGTGAAACTGACTCCCGAAGATGCACGCAAGATTGTTGCAGAGCATCTGGTTAATGGTCATATTGTCAAAGAATGTACCATTGGGGCTTACGAAAAATAGACCTGGCTACAGAGAAATGAAGAATAGGTAAGGAGGGTCAACTTTATGGATTTGTATCGATCCCACGTCCTGGTGTGCGGCGGTACCGGATGTGTCTCATCAGAATCAATGAAAATAATTGAATCTTTCGAAACTGAACTGGCCAAACATAACATTGAAAAAGAAATCAAGGTGGTTAAAACTGGCTGCTTCGGCCTGTGTGAAGCCGGTCCCATTGTTATTGTCTATCCCGAAGGTGCCTTTTACAGCATGATCAAGGTCAGCGATGTGCCGTTGATTGTTGAAGAGCATCTCTTGAAGGGCCGTATCGTCACCGACCTGCTTTATAAAGACCACACAACAGATGAAACAATGAACTCCATTGACGATGTGGGCTTCTATAAAAAACAGCAGCGGGTGGCACTGCGCAACTGTGGTGTTATTAATCCGGAAATCATCGAAGAGTACATTGCTTATGACGGCTATCAGGCATTGGCAAAAGTGCTGACGGAAATGACACCTGATGAAGTGGTGGATATCATCAAACGCTCAGGGCTTCGCGGCCGTGGCGGTGGGGGCTTCCCCACCGGTTTGAAGTGGGAGTTCACCCAAAAGGCGCCTGGTGATATTAAATATGTTGCCTGTAACGCCGACGAAGGTGATCCGGGTGCTTTCATGGACCGTTCAGTGTTGGAGGGAGACCCTCATGCCATTGTGGAGGCCATGACCATTGCCGGCTATGCCGTTGGTGCCTGTAAAGGATTTGTATACGTGCGGGCAGAGTACCCCATCGCTGTGAAACGTCTTCAGATTGCCATCGATCAGGCAAAAGAAAACGGCCTGCTGGGTGATGACATTTTTGGAACCGGTTATGGTTTTGATATGGAAATTCGGCTGGGTGCCGGGGCTTTTGTCTGTGGTGAAGAAACAGCACTGATTGCCTCCATCGAGGGCAAGCGTGGCATGCCAAAGGTGCGGCCTCCCTTCCCTGCCATAAAAGGTATATTCGACAAACCTACCTTGTTAAACAATGTGGAAACCTTTGCGAATATCACACAGATTATTCTCAAAGGAGCCGACTGGTTTGCCGGTATTGGAACCGAAAAATCAAAGGGAACAAAAGTGTTCGCTCTGGCGGGCAAAATTAACAACACCGGTCTGTTGGAGATCCCCATGGGAACCACCCTACGGGAAACCATTTATGAAGTGGGCGGCGGCATCCCCAATGGCAAAGCGTTTAAAGCTGTTCAAACGGGTGGACCCTCCGGTGGCTGTATTCCGGCTGAATACCTGGATACTCCCATTGATTACGATAACCTTATTTCGCTGGGGTCTATGATGGGATCTGGCGGGATGATTGTGCTGGATGAAGACAACTGTATGGTTGACGTGGCGCGTTTCTTCCTGGACTTTACAGAAGAAGAATCCTGCGGCAAGTGCACACCCTGTCGTGAAGGCACCAAACGTATGCACGAGTTACTGGATAAAATTGTTGAAGGTAAAGGTACAATGGACGATGTGGCTAAGCTGGAAACGTTGGCTAAAACCATCAAAGGGGCATCCCTGTGCGGGCTGGGTCAAACAGCTCCCAACCCTGTGTTATCCACCTTGAAATATTTCCGGCATGAGTATGAGGCGCATGTCAATGACAAGAAATGCCCAGCAGGTGTCTGTCAGGCGCTGTTGCAATACCTGGTCATTGATGATCTTTGTAAGAAATGCGGTATTTGCGCCGCCAAGTGTCCTGTGAACTGCATTAGTGGTGTCAAAGGCAAAGAAATATATCACATCGATCAAGAACGCTGCATTAAGTGCGGTGCCTGCCTGGTAGCTTGCCCATTCAAAGCCATCAAAAAAGGGTAGTTGTCGGGTAATGATAGAACCTGTAAAGGAGGATTCGAATGATCACGTTGAAAATAAACGGCTTTGATGTGGAAGTCAAAGAAGGCGCTACCATTTATCATGCCGCATCCAGTATCGGCGTCAAAATTCCCACGCTCTGTTATGATGAAAGGCTCAAACCCCACGGTTCCTGCCGCATTTGTGTGGTGGAGGTGGAAGGGGCCCGTTCTTTAATGGCATCCTGCAGCACGCCTGCTGCCAATGGCATGGTGGTACACACTGAAAGTGAAGCTGTGGTGACTGCCCGCAAGGAACTTCTTGACTTGATTTTGGCAAACCACCCGCTGGACTGCCTCACCTGTGAGAAGGCTGGGCGCTGCACCTTGCAAGATCTCTGTTATCAGTATGATATTGAAGAGAGCACCTTCGACGGTAAGCGGAAATCCTATGAAAAAGATGCCTCCAATGAGTTTTATACAGCCGATCAAACAAAATGCATTCTTTGCGGAAAGTGTGTATATGTTTGTTCTCAGGTTCAAAACACCGATGCCATCTGTTTTGTAGACCGGGGTTTTGAAACCCACATCGGCACTCCCTTTGATATGGGACTGTCAGAGTCTACCTGTGTCTCTTGTGGTAACTGCGTGGCCGTATGTCCTGTTGGCGCATTAATGCCAAAACGCAAAGAAAAGTTCAGATACTGGGAAGTTGAGAAAGTGAAAACCACCTGCTCTTACTGCGGAGTCGGATGTCAGATGGAACTGCTGGTTAAGGATGGAAAGGTAGTGGAAGTAGAGCCGGTAAAAGGCCACTCCAATGATGGCTTACTTTGTGTCAAAGGCCGTTTTTCCTATGATTTTGTCAATCATCCATCACGACTGAAAAAACCTTTGGTGCGTAAAAATGGTGTTCTGGAAGAAGTCACCTGGGATGAAGCCTATGAAACGATTGTGGACAAAATCAAAGAAATAAAAGCTGCTGATGGCCCTGATGCCATTGCCGCTTTTTCATCAGCCCGTGGCCTGACAGAAGAAAATTATCTAATGACCAAAATGATGCGCGCAGTCATCGGGACCAATAATGTGGACCACTGCGCACGCCTCTGACATTCCTCCACTGTTGCAGGTCTTGCAACAACACTTGGAAGCGGCGCGATGACCAACAGTATTGCTGATATTCAGCAGGCAGACACCATTTTTGTCACCGGGTCAAACACCACAGAGTCCCATCCCGTCATTGGAGCCCAATTGAAGCGCTCTGTTCGCAATGGCTCAAAACTGATTGTGGCAGATCCCCGTGAAATACCGCTGGCAGCCGAGGCAGATGTGTTCCTGAAAATTAAACCGGGAACCAGCATCGCCCTCCATAACGCCATGATGAACGTGATTCTGGAGGAAAAGCTTCAGGATGAAACCTATATTCGTGAAAATACGGATAACTTTGATGAGCTGGCTGAAAGTCTTAAAAAATACACCCCTGAATATTCAGCAGAAATATGCGGAGTTGATGCAGACAAGATCCGTGAAGCGGCCCGTCTCTATGCCGGTGTTGATAAAGCGGCCATCCTGTATTGCATGGGCATCACCCAGCATGTGAATGGAACAGAGACAGTGATGAGCTTATCCAACCTGGCGCTGATTACCGGTAACATTGGAAAGCCCGGCTCCGGCGTGAATCCTCTTCGCGGTCAAAACAACGTGCAGGGAGCTTGTGACATGGGTGCACTGCCCAATGTCTTCACCGGCTATCAGCCTGTCGGCAACCCTGGCGCTCTTGAAAAATTTGAAAAGGCCTGGGGTGTCACGCTTTCAGACAAGGCGGGGCTAACGGTGACCGAGACGTTTAAAGCCATTGAGGAAGACCGGGTGAAGATGCTTTATATCTTCGGAGAGAATCCCATGATTTCTGATCCGGATACCCATCATGCCGAGCACGCCCTTCAAAAGACCTTCCTGGTAGTACAGGACCTGTTCCTCACTGAAACTGCTGAGTTGGCCGACGTGGTATTGCCGGCAGCATCTTTCGCTGAGAAAGATGGGACTTTCGTTAACACCGAAAGAAGAGTGCAACGGGTTCGAAAAGCTGTGAAACCACCAGGAGAAGCAAAACCCGACTGGGTAGTCTTTATGGATCTGATGAATCGTTTGGGCTACGAGAAAAAATACAATGATGCCGAAGAAATCTTTGAAGAAATTCGCAAGGTAACCCCCCAATATGCCGGCATTACCTATGACCGCATCAAAGGAAGAGGCATCCAGTGGCCTTGCCCCACCACCGATCATCCGGGCACACCTGTGCTTCACATTGGCAAACCCGCCCGGGGCGCCGGTCTGCTGAAGCCTGTTGAGTTCGTTGAATCAGGAGAGCTGGGGGATGAAGAGTACCCGCTGGTGATGACCACCGGCCGCATCCTTTATCAGTATCACACCCGTACCATGACCGGCAAAACAGAAGGTATTAACAATATGGCGCCGGAAGTATACGTGGAAGTGAACCCTGAATTGGCGGCAGCCAAAGGCATTGAAGATGGTGCCATGGTTAAGATTACATCCCGTCGCGGTTTTGTCACCATGAAAGCAAAAGTGACCGACAGAGTGGAAAAGGGTGTTCTCTTCGTACCCTTCCATTGGGAAAGTGGCGCGAATGTGCTGACCAACGGTGAAGTGCTTGACCAGTACTGCAAGATCCCAGGCCTAAAAGTGACAGGTGTTAACCTGGAAAAAATGGCGTAAGCCGTCACACACAAGACTATAAAAACCCGGTTTCTCAAGTAATGAGAAACCGGGTTTTGTGTGCCGTGATCTTTTCAAAAGGTGATTTTAGAGAACTCAGCTCAGTTCAGTCGAAACATCAACCACCCCAGGGCTGGCTCATGTAGTCTTCCATCAAACGCTGGTGTTCTTCCTTGAACAGTTTTTCATGGCCCTGTTCCCATAAAGCCAAAGTGTGGAACAGTTTTTTGGCACTGGGATCATCGGTGTTATCAGCTGCATTCTGGTAAAATTCAGCAAAATCTTTTTCCATTAAGTAGGCAGTGCGCAGCACACTCATGTCAGGCACCATGCTTTCAGTCACCTGCTGGTCAAGCAGTTCGTTCTCTGCACGATCGGCAAAAATATTTTTTTCCCGGTCAAGATCAAAGTCTACCTCTTTAAAAGTCTGATGCTTTTCAAAATGCTCCAGTTGTTCCTTCAGGTACTCGTAATGGTCCATTTCAACGTCTGCCAGTCGCAATAACATGTCTTTTGCACTGGCCAGGCTTACTTTTTCAGATTGATGGCGGAAAAAATCCACACCTTGCAATTCCCGCTCCATGGCATAGCGGATGATGTTTTGATAATTCTGTTTCATTTAAACGCCTCCCCGTTAAAATCTTAACACTATTATACCATATTTATACCACAAAATGTCGGCGAATAAACCGGATTCTGGTATAATAATCATAGTAGTACACAGGGAGGGTCACAAATGAATCTCGAACAGCAAAACGTCAAGCATACCTGTTCCATCATGCGAATCCAGCAGGAAGGCCCGTTGGCAAGGCCCGTTGCCATCGAAACCAGCGATGAAGTCATCATGGAAAAGCCCCTGACTATCTTTTTAAATGAGCAGGAGTGGATCACACTTTTAAGTTCAGGTACTGCCATGGAATATCTGGCAGTGGGATTTTTATACTCTGAAGGGATTTTACTCCGAAGGGAAGACTTGCTCAACTATCACCTCGACAGTGATGAAGGTAAGTTTCACGTTCAACTGAAAGAAAATCCAGAGTTAAAAACTCGATTAAAAGGCAAACGGGCTGTTACCACCGGCTGCGGAAAAGGCACTGTCTTTTTCGATGTGTTGGATGCCCTGACGACTCAGCCCATTAAGAACCAATACAAAATCCCGTTTGATGTGATACTGCAACTGTCTTCTGCTTTTCAAAAACGATCCATTCTGTTTCAGGAAACCGGGGGAGTGCATGCCTGTGCATTATGTGACACCTCAGGCATTCAACTTTTTCATGAAGACGTGGGCCGGCATAACGCATTGGATAAGGTCGTTGGTGAGGCTTTGATCAAGGATATTTCAGTCGATGAGAAGTGGTTGATTACCAGTGGTCGTCTTTCTTCAGAAATGGTGATAAAAACAGCACGTTACGGCATTGCAACGCTTATTTCCAGATCGGCCCCCACCAATCTGGCGGTGGAACTGGCGACACAGTTGAACATGACTCTTATTGGATTTGCACGGGGGAATCGCATGAATATTTACACGGGCAGAGAAAGGGTTTTCATTAAAGGTGAAGAGTGATATAATCAATTCAAATGAATGATCAGAATTTTTTCCGAGTTGTATTTTTCTAAGGGAAGGCATTCCTATGAAGAGCAACCGTCGGGTACTGGGAGAAATCCCCGTGCCTCCCGTGATGGAAAGGAAAAAAGCCCCCCAGGGAGCCTCCTTACCATCGGCTCCTTTTTGTATTGCACCAGAGGGAAAGGCTATGAGACAGGAGGATCATGTATGGCAGATCGATACAGTCGCCAGATCACGTATATGCGTATTTCTGTGACAGACTTATGCAATATGCGCTGTCAGTACTGCATGCCGGAAGAAGGTGTTGAGAAGCGCACCCACGAAGACCTTTTATCATTTGAAGAAATCGTTTCCATTGTAAAAGCCAGTGTGCCTCTGGGTATCCGAAAAATTCGCATCACTGGTGGTGAGCCATTGGTACGCAATGGGATTGTTTCGCTGGTGGAACAGTTAAGACAGATTAATGGTATCGAAGAAATTGCCATGACGACCAATGGGACACTGCTGAAATCAATGGCCAAACCATTAAAGGAGGCAGGTTTAAATCGGTTCAATATCAGCATTGACTCGCTGAAAGAAGACCGCTATCGGGAGATCACCCGTGGCGGGCGCCTGTCAGATGTTCTCGAAGGAATTGAAACCGTTCTTTCGCTGGGAATGACACCACTGAAGCTGAATACGGTGGTGATAGGAGGTCTTAATGACGATGAAGTCAAAGACTTCACATCATTAACGATCAATGAGCACATTGATGTTCGATTCATCGAATTGATGCCGGTGGGAGAAGCCAGCCAGTGGGCAGAAAATCGGTTCATATCCAATGATGTACTGTTGGAGAAGCTGGGATTTTTGCTCACAGAACAGCGGGAAAATGGAAGCCCGGCCCAGTATTATCGTTTGCCGGGTGCTATGGGGCGAGTGGGATTTATTAATCCCATCAGTCATCATTTCTGTCATGAATGCAACCGCATTCGCCTTACCAGCGACGGCCGGTTGAAACCCTGCCTTCACAGCAATGATGAAATTGATCTTCGTTCGGTTTTACATCAGCCCGCAAGTCAGATCACCAAAGTTATTGCCCAGGCCATTGATCGCAAGCCGGAACGTCATCAGTTAGATCAGGATGAACGCTGTACCAGCCGCAATATGTGCCAGATTGGTGGTTGATGCACTCAGAGAAATACAGCCACCTGAAGCCCACATGTTTCATGATGGGCTTTTCTGTTGGAGAAAATGGGTAATTCATGTGAGTGACAGTGCGTTGACCCTTCCCATGCAAACCGATATAATGAAGTGAGACATTGACGGGGAGCCGGAAGATTTCCTCATAAGTTCCGGCAAATAAAGGCAGAGGTGAACACATTGATTGAGCAAGCATTGGAGAAGGCACTGAAACAGATTGTGGGAGAAACCGCTTTGCGCTGTCAGGAGCCAATGAAAGCACATACTTCCTTTCAAATAGGCGGTCCTGCTGATTATCTGGCGGAACCCGGCACAGAAGCCCAGTTGGCTGATCTTCTATCCCTTTGCCAGGGGAGCGGCGTTCCTGTCATGGTCATTGGAAAAGGCAGTAACATGCTGGTTTCAGACACGGGCATCAGGGGCGTGGTGATCAAAATAGGCAAAAGGATGAATCGTGTCACTGTTCAGGGGCAACAGGTCAATGCACAGGCAGGAGCGACTCTTTCCAGTTTGTCACGCACATTACTACAGCAATCTATGGCAGGGTTTGAGTTCGCTGCCGGCATCCCCGGGACACTGGGGGGAGCGCTGGCCATGAATGCAGGTGCCTATGGTGGCGAAATGAAAGACATCTTGGTGAATTGCCGGGTGATGAACGCCAGCGGTATTATTCAAACTCTCACGCTGGATGAAATGCATATGGGTTATCGATCCAGTCGTGTGCAGAAGACGGGAGAAATCATCTTATCGGCCAATCTGGCGCTGAAGTCGGGAGTGTACAGGCAAATTAAATTTATGATGGATGATTACTGGCAGCGACGCGTCACACGACAACCTTATTATCTTCCCAGTGGCGGTAGTGTTTTCAAGCGGCCTGAAGGGTATTTTGCAGGAAAGCTGATTGAAGATTGTCAGTTAAAAGGCGTGGCTGTGGGTGGTGCCATGGTGTCAGAACTTCATGCCGGTTTTATTGTTAACACAGGTGATGCGACGGCAGCAGATGTAGTTAATCTGATGAACCTGATCTGCAAGCGAGTGAAAGAAACCCACGGCGTCGATTTGGAAGCGGAACTGCGGGTAATTGGTGCATAGACAGGATGGTGAAACAATGAAATTTGTCATTATCACAGGGCTTTCAGGAGCCGGAAAAAGTCTCACGGTTAAGTGCATGGAAGACCTTGGCTTTTATTGCGTTGATAATCTACCTCCCGTACTGATCCCACGGTTTGCCGAATTGTGCGAAAAAACCAGAGGAAGCATCGATAAAATAGCACTGGTGATGGATATTCGGGGGGGACTTTTTTTCGATGACTTATTCAGTAGTCTTGATGCCTTCCGGGATCAGGGGCATGATTACGAAATATTGTTTTTGGATGCAAGTGACGAAACGCTTATTAAGCGCTATAAAGAAACGCGGCGCAGTCATCCCCTTTCACGTGATGGCGCCATAGGTGAAGGCATACGGTTGGAACGACAAAAATTACAACAGCTAAAAGAAATGGCTGTCACGATTCTCGACACCAGCCGACTGAATCCAACACAGCTGAAAGAAGAGCTGCGGCACCTCTATTTGGAAGGTGGCGAACGGAATCATTTTTTGATTTCCCTCATCACCTTTGGATTCAAACATGGAATTCCGCTGGATTCAGATTTGATTTTTGATGTTCGTTTCCTGCCAAATCCTTTCTACGAAGAAGAACTGAAATCTTTGACAGGTCTTGACCAACGAGTCAGAAGCTATGTACTTGACAACGAAACAGCCGTTGGTTTTCTGGAACACTTGGAACAGATGATGCTCTTTCTTATTCCCAACTATATTCGGGAAGGTAAGCATCAGCTGGTGGTAGGAATTGGATGCACCGGCGGCAGGCACCGGTCGGTGTCCATTGCCCTTGTGCTTGCCTCCTACCTGCAACAACATGGTTATCGGGTAATTCTGGAACACCGGGACATTGAATAAGGTGACATCATGAAATGGATTTACTGGCTAAAACCGGGGTTGCAAATGAAAAGATGGCTATTGTTGGGGCTGGCGGGAATTGTGATGATCTCGGCAGCACTGGCATATTTTTGGCGTGCCATGGAACTGAACCTGCCCGGCGCGACGGCAGTGGCCGCCGGACTGACCGGGCTTCTACTATTGATACTGTCGTTGCATCAGGGAATCCTTTCCCTCATGCGAAATCTGGACCGGATTCCCAGAACAGAAACAGTCCAGTCAGAACATGACCGATTGGTGCAAATGGTATATGACCGGCAAGTTCTCTCCAAAGGACGCCGCATTGTTGTCATTGGCGGAGGTACCGGGCTGTCTGTATTGCTTCGGGGTATGAAACAGGTAACCACCAACATTTCTGCCATCGTCACTGTTGCCGATGATGGCGGTGGATCCGGTGTTTTAAGAGAAGATCTGGGAATGCTGCCACCCGGAGATATTCGCAGCTGCCTGTTGGCGCTGGCAGAAATGGAACCCACCATGGAAGCGTTGCTGCAGTACCGATTTACTGAAGGTGTGCTGAAAGGACAGAGCTTCGGAAACCTTTTTGTTGCCTCCATGAATGGTATTAGTGACAGCTTTGAAGAAGCAGTCAAAAAAATGGGTGAAGTGTTGGCAGTAAAAGGACAGGTGCTTCCTGTCACACTGGAAGATTTGACACTCTACGCTCAGCTAAAAAACGGCAAAGTGATTAAAGGAGAATCCAATATTCCATTAAAATGCCAGGAAGAAAACAGCCCCATCGATTTTGTATTTATTCGCCCCAGAAAACCGGCTGCGTTGCCGGAAGTACTCACAGCCATTGATGGCGCAGAAGCCATTGTGCTGGGACCCGGCAGTCTCTATACAAGCATCATCCCCAACCTTCTGGTGAGTGCGGTCACAGAGCGCATTAACCAGTCGAAGGCCGTGAAAATCTATTTACCCAACCTGATGACCCAACCGGGAGAAACCGACAGGTATGCAGTGGTAGACCATGTGGAAGCGCTGATGAGCAACACTGGTCTGGCACATCTGGATTACGTGCTGGCCAATGCCCAGAAGGTTCCGCAAGCCATTGTAGACAAGTATCGGCTGGAGGGAGCAGAAATGGTGCTGCCAAATGCTGAAGATCATCAGCGTCTGAAAGAAAGCGATATTCAGCTAATGGAAGTAAATGCAGTGGATATCCGCAAAGAATACGTCCGCCACGATGCACTGACCATCTCCAGAATAATACATGATCAACTGATTCCTGAAAAGCACAGAGCAACTTTATTGCACAAAACAGCCGCTCATTAGGGCGGCTTTTCAGCGTGGTACACCGCCGTTGAACATGTCAGCCGGTTATGATACAGTTAAGGGTAAGAAAAAACACAGGGATGATAGCATGAGATACGAAACAAGCGCTGGTGGTGTGGTGTTTTTCGGAAATGCCATCCTGCTGCTGAAAAAATACAACGGTGACTGGGTATTGCCCAAGGGAAAAGTAGAGCCCTTGGAAACCACCCGCGCTACGGCCATTCGGGAAGTGGCTGAAGAGTCAGGTGTGAAAGCAGATGTGCTTCGATACCTGGGAGCAATTCACTATGTCTATCAGGCCAGTTGGGCCAGAAATGAGAATATCTATAAAACTGTCCACTGGTTTCTTATGCAATCACGCACCATGCGTTGTTTTCCACAGAGAAGTGAAGGGTTTGTGGAAGCGCGCTTTGTTCATATGGACCGGGTGCTTGAAATTGTCAAATACACAGATGAACGTAAAATGGTTCAAAAAGGGCTGGAACAATTGGACCGACTGGGTAAAAAAGTCAAATAATGATCAGAGAGGATTCCGCCAACATGTCTTTCTCAACAGATACCAAAGAAGAACTGGCAAGAATTATACCTGAAGATCGGTGTTGCCAGCTTGCTGAGTTGTCGGCGCTCATTCGAATGGCAGGCATGCTGGAACTGGCAGGTCCTGGCGATCTGCGTATCCAACTCAGTACTGAAAACCCATCGACTGCCCGAAAAATTTTCAAACTGGTGAAACGAATATATGGGTTTCAAGCCGAGATACAGGTTCGTCAAACCCCGCGCTTCAATAAAAGCAAACAATATGCATTGCTGCTGGAAGCACCGGAAGAAAGCAGACAAATGTTGAAAGAAACCGGTATTCTTATGGAAACAGAACAAGGGATCACCCTGCTGGAGGAGGTACCTTCAGCATTGATCAAAAATCGCTGTTGCCGCCGTGCATTTTTGAGGGGCGCTTTTTTGGGTGGGGGATCCATCAGTGCCCCGGAGAAAAACTACCATCTCGAGTTTGTTTCTTCCAACGAATCGCATATTGACAGCATCCAAAAAATATTACGGCGTTTTCAACTTCAGGGAAAGTATATTCTGCGTAAGGGACATCACGTACTCTACCTGAAAGAAGGCGAGCAAATCGTTGATCTTCTCAATATTATGGGAGCGCACCACGCCCTGCTGGCTCTTGAAAATATCCGGATTCTGAAACAGATGCGGAATAACATCAATCGAATTGTCAACTGTGAAACTGCCAACCTGAGTAAAACTGTCCAGGCTTCCATGCGACAAGTGGAAATGATTCAGTTCATCGATCGCCGAATCGGTATCCAGAATTTGTCCCAAAGTCTGCGTGAAGTGGCGATTGCCCGGTTAAAATACCCCGAAGCCAGCCTGAAAGAATTGGGAGAACAAATCAATCCGCCGGTGGGAAAATCTGGTATTAATCACCGCTTTAGAAAACTGGAGCAGCTGGAAGTGCGTCTCAAAACCCAAAAGATGACATCTTTAGATGGAAATGTAGAAAAATAATGATATTTAATTGAAAATCACTGTTAATGACTGTCTAGAAAGGATATAATTATGCACAGGACTTGCTATTCTTAAAGGCTTCACCCATCCCCATGAAGCTTCGGCTTCAGACAAGGAGGTCATCTATGCTGGAGGTAAGCTGCCGAATCCTCATGCCTGGCATGATGCTTGCGAAGTCTGTACACAGCTCAGCAGGTATACTGCTGTTAAAAGAAGGAGAAATGATTCAGCCTCACACCTTGGATCAGTTAAAAGCCCATGAAATTGAAAAAATATACATAAAGTGGCCGGAGTCAGGTCTTCAAAAAGATATCTCGGTGGTAAAGGACGAAACCAGGCAAAAAGCGATGATTTTTGTGGAAGAGACATTGAAGTCAGCCTACCATTCTCAGTTGTTGGAGCTTGAACAGCTTCGTCGGCAAGTGGATATACTGCTTCAGGAAATTCTCAGTCATGATAATGTGTTGGTGAGCCTCACCAGCCTGAGGGCCATTGACGACTACACTTTTGGACATTCAGTGAACGTGTGTGTACTGTCACTTATTGTTGGCATAACATTGGAAATGAGCCCGGAAGATCTTCGTATCTTAGGAATGGGTGCCATGGTGCATGACATTGGGAAACTCTTTGTTAATCAGGAATTGCTGCAAAAACCAAAGGCACTCAATGCCTCTGAGTATGCTGAAATGAAAATGCATGCGACTCTGGGTGTGGCAGTCATTGGCAATGAACAGGTTGATGAGCGCATTTTGGAAATCATTCGTTATCATCATGAGTGGTATAATGGATCCGGGTATCCCGACGGGCTGGTGGGTGATGAGATTCCCCTGATGGCAAGGATTGTGGCCATCTGCGATGTCTATGATGCCTTGACATCCGACCGGGTTTACAAAGAAAAAATATCGGCGCAAGAAGCCTTGGAATACCTGATATGCATGGGTGATCGCCAGTTTGATTTTCAATTGTTGCGCCAGTTCCTGAAGTATATCCGGGTATACGCTGTTGGAATGGTGGTGCGCCTCACTACGGGTGAACAAGCCAGTGTCCTGTCGAACAATCCCCACTGGCCCACAAGACCGGTGGTACAGGTAACAACCGATGCTGCCGGGAATTCAGTGCAGGAGTATCGAGTGATTGACCTGTCAAGGAAACTGGGCATTGATATCATCTGAACGCCGGCTCTCTGGAGCGGGCGTTTTTATGAAACTGACTGAATGACAGCCGCATCATTTTTACAGGTTTGATTTTCAATTACAGCCTAAATAGCGTATAATAGAACTGAACGTGACAGCCGCAGCCGAAGTAAATGAAGAAAAGGGAGCTGATTTCATGTTGCGGGACATCGTAGCCATTCGTGGAGGCGGAGAAATTGGAACTGCCATTGCACACAAATTGAAGCGCAGTGGCTTCAAGGTATTTATCATCGAAAATGATACACCAATTTCCATTCGACGGACGGTTGCTTACGCCCAGGCAGTATTTCACGGCGAAATGACAGTAGAGGGCATCAGAGGTGTTAATGTCTCAGATGCAGAAGGAATTATCACAGCATGGGAAAAACAAGAAATTCCGGTGATAGTTGATTCACAGTGTGACATTCTCAATGAAATCCCGGTGGATGTTTTGGTGGATGCCATCATGGCCCGTAAAAACACAGGCACCACCCGTGACATGGCTGCCATCACCATTGCCACGGGTCCTGGTTTTATTGCTGGTGAAGATGTGGACATTGTTATCGAAACCAAAAAAGGGCATGATCAGGGACGCCTCATTTTTGACGGAGCAGCAGAGCCTGAGACAGCCATCCCCGGAGAAAGCGAAGGGGTTGAAATGAATAAAGTGGCTAATGCACCCATTGAGGGCGTTATTTATACCCATGTTCATATTGGCGATATGGTGAAAAAAGGCCAACTGATGGCTGAAATTGCCGACGTTTCCATTCATGCCCAAATCAGCGGTATTGTGAGGGGTATTATTCACGATGGTTCAAATGTTTGGAAAGGCCTTAAAATTCTGGAGATCGACCCGGATGTTTCGCCAGAGCAATGTTACCGGCTTTCCCAACGATCTCGTGATGTGGCCGGCGGCGTGCTGGAAGCTGTTCTATATTTGAAACAGCAGCACCAATTAAACACCGACTAACGGATAGGTGATGCCATGTTTGTTCATTTGCACGTTCACACAGAATACAGTCTTCTTGACGGGTTTGCCAATATCAGTGGCTTGATGGACCATGTGCAGGCCATGGGAATGCCAGCGGTGGCCATCACCGATCACGGCACCATGTTTGGTGTGGTAGATTTTTATAAGGAAGCCAAAAAACGAAATATTCGTCCGGTTATTGGCTGCGAAGTGTATACCGCAGCCAGAGCCATGCAAGAAAAAGACCCTGCTCATGATAAAGATCAGGGTCATTTAGTATTGCTGGCAGAAAACATGACAGGCTATCAAAACCTGATCAAACTGGTTTCTTTGGGTTATTTGGAAGGCTTTTACTACAAACCCCGCATCGATTATGCCACTCTTTCCCAATATACAGAGGGGCTTATTTGTCTGAGCGCCTGCCTGGCGGGAGATGTGCAGCAACATTTGCTGAATAGAAATTATCAAGCGGCTAAAAAACTGGCACTGGAACTGGATGCCATGTTTGGCCGCGGAAACTTCTACCTTGAACTTCAGGATCATGGCATACAAGAGCAAAAACTGGTCAACGTGGAGCTGATTCGCCTCAGCGGTGACACAGGCATTCCCCTGGTCGCCACCAACGATGCCCATTATATTCGAAAAGAAGATGCTGAAGCCCATGACATTCTACTTTGCATCCAAACTGGTAAAATACAGGAAGATAAAGACCGGATGAAGTTTCCCGGAGATGCCTTCTATCTACGGTCGGAGCAAGAAATGAAGGCTCTTTTTCCTGAGCAGCCCGAAGCATTGGAAAACACATGGCGCATTGCACAGCGGTGTCAGGTTGATTTTGATTTCAACACAATCCATTTACCTGAATACCAACCTCCTGATGACATTTCTCTCAATGAGTATCTGGAAAAACTTTGCTTAGAAGGCATGCACCAACGTTACCCCAAGGCTGATGAAACCATTCGGGAACGCCTCTACATGGAGCTGGGGACCATTTTCAACATGGGGTATACTGCCTATTTCCTCATCGTATGGGATTTCATCAAATACGCCAAGGATCATCAGATACCAGTGGGACCTGGGCGAGGCAGTGCTGCCGGCAGCATTGTAGCTTATGTGTTGGGCATCACCGACGTGGATCCCCTTCGCTATCAGTTGATTTTCGAGCGGTTCTTAAATCCGGAGCGCATCTCCATGCCAGATATCGATATTGATTTTTGCTATGAACGGCGGGAGGAAGTCATCAATTACGTGAAAGAGAAATATGGCACCGACCGGGTGGCACAAATTATCACTTTTGGAACCATGGCTGCCCGGGCTGCCATTCGGGATGTGGGACGGGTGATTAACATGTCCTACGGTGAAGTGGATCAGATTGCCAAAATGATTCCCATGGTGCTGGGCATGACCATTGAAAAAGCATTGGAAATGAACCCGCAGCTTCTTCAGCTCACAAAAGAAAACGACCGCGCCCGTTATCTTATTGAAATGGCTCGCAAACTGGAAGGAACTCCGCGTCATGCCTCAACCCATGCCGCCGGTGTGGTGATATCCAAAAAAAAGCTGAATGAGCATGTGCCCCTTTACATGCATGAAAACAGTGTTACTACCCAATTTCCCATGGGAACCCTGGAAGAGCTGGGACTTCTTAAAATGGATTTTTTGGGCCTGCGCACCCTCACTGTCATACAGGACGCATTGAATATTCTGGTAGAAACAGAAGGGGTACATCTGGATTTCAGCGATAGTCACTATGATGATCCGGCAATATACGATCTCATCAGCAGGGGAGAGACGCTGGGAGTGTTTCAGTTGGAAAGTGCCGGTATGATTCAGTTCATGAAAGAACTGAAACCCAACTGCTTTGAAGATGTTGTGGCGGGTATTTCCCTTTTTCGGCCAGGCCCAATGGATTCCATCCCCCGGTATATTCGCAATAAAAACCGGCCGGAGCTCGTTAAATATGCCCATAAGGCGCTGGAGCCCATTCTGGATGTCACCTATGGATGCCTGGTGTATCAGGAGCAGGTGATGCAGGTGGTGCGCGACCTGGCAGGTTATAGCTATGGCCGCAGCGATCTGGTGCGGCGTGCCATGAGCAAAAAGAAAATGGATGTCATGGAAGAAGAACGTCGCAATTTTATTTATGGGAAGAAAACAGCAACGGGTGACATGGAAATTGAAGGCTGTGTGGCTCGAGGTATTCCCGCGGATGTTGCCAGTCGCATTTTTGACGAAATGATTGACTTTGCCAAGTATGCCTTTAACAAATCTCATGCGGCAGCTTATGCCGTGCTGGCCTACCAGACCGCCTACCTGAAAACCCATCACCCGGTGGCTTTCATGGCCGCTCTTATGACAAGTGTCATGAGCAATTCGTCAAAAATAGCCGAATATATTTACGATTGCCGACGGCAGGGGATTGGAGTACTGCCTCCTGATGTGAACAGCAGCGTGCGGGGTTTTTCAGTGGAACGGAATCAAATTCGATTTGGCATGGCTGCCGTCAAAAATGTTGGGGCGGGAATGATTGATCAACTGGTTATCGAAAGGGAAGCCAATGGCCGCTTCGATCATCTCACAGATTTTTGTGAGCGAATGTGCAGTCGAGACCTCAACAAAAGGGCCGTGGAGAGTATGATTAAAGCGGGCTCCTTTGACAGTACGGGCGCCACTCGTGCCCAGCTGATGGCAATATACGAGCAAGTGCTTGACAGTGCTGTACGCAACCGAAAAAACAATCTGCAAGGACAGATGGGTCTTTTTGATTTGATGCAACCAGCTGAAACAATGGCACAGGATCATTACCCCGAGGTGTCGGACTTTCAGGAACGGGTACGCCTCAGTATGGAAAAAGAAGTGTTGGGCCTTTATCTCAGCGGTCACCCACTCCAGGAATATCAGGAAAAGCTGAAGACCTTCATATCTGCTGATAGCCGCGATTTTACAGAGATGGTGGAAAATCCTATGTCTTCAAGGTTCAGAGACCGGCAAACCCTGATGTTGGGGGGCGTCATCTTCTCAAAAACTATGAAGACCACCCGAAATAACCAGATGATGGCCATCATCCAACTGGAGGATCTTTTCGGAACCATTGAATGTATCCTGTTTCCTCAAACCTTGGAGCAATACCTTTCTTATATTCAGGAAGATGAAATTGTGCTGTTGGAAGGTACCCTTGATTTTAAAGACGATGAAGCGCCTAAAATCTTGGTGACTCACATGACAGGCGTGGATCAACTCGAGAGTTGGAAAAACCGCCCGCCGGGAAAGCACAGAAACACTTTTTCCAAGCCGAAAGCTGCTACTGCCAAAGGAGACAGTCAGCCAAACGGCCAGCGTTTATGGATACGCATTCCCACCAATGGGCATATGAATCTCATTGAAAAGGTCAAACCGTTACTGCGCCAGTTTCAGGGTCAAACACCGGTTGTGATTTATGTGAATGAGACCGGCCAGCGATTCCAGGCAGATGAAACGCTTTGGGTGACACCCAGCAGTGAACTCGTACAGGCACTGCACCAGATTTTTGGCAACGATTCCATCAAACTTCGCTAAAATCTGCTGTTTTTAATCGAACCACAAAACTTTTGATGAATGAGTGTGAAAACGTACAAAGTGTGATATAATAAGTCGTGCTAAGCCTGGTCAAAATTGTTACATGCGGGACACAAAAAGACCAAGCAAAAAAGAATATGCATCGATAGAAATGGAGGAACCTTCCATGAAGACAATTGGAGTTTTAACCAGCGGCGGTGATGCACCGGGAATGAATGCTGCCATTCGGGCAGTGGTGCGCAGCGCCATCTACCATGAATGTAAAGTATACGGCATTCTTCGCGGGTATGAAGGACTTGTGAATGCAAAACTTAAAGAAATGAACCTCTCGTCGGTTGCCGATATCATTCATCGCGGCGGCACCATTTTGCAAACAGCCCGTTGTGAAGATTTTAAAACAGAAGCTGGCCGCAAAAAAGCCTTAAACGTACTGGAAGTATTCAATATTGACGGTGTGATTGTTATTGGCGGCGATGGCTCCATGACAGGAGCGGTGAAACTCAATGAAATGGGTATTCCCGCCATTGGCATTCCAGGAACTATTGACAATGACCTGGCATATACTGACTACACCATAGGTTTTGACACAGCCATTAACACAGTGGTGGAGGCCATCAGTAAAATTCGTGACACTTCAAGTTCTCATGGTCGTGTGAACATTGTGGAAGTGATGGGAAGACACTGCGGTGACATTGCCCTTTATTGCGGTTTGGCTGGTGGCGCTGAAAGCATTGTCATTCCGGAAATTCCCCATAACATTGATGAAATCTGTCGCAAGATCATTCGCGGCAAAAACCGGGGCAAGCTACACAGCCTGATCTTGCTGGCTGAAGGAGCAGGCAATGCAATGGAGTTGGCTAAGATAATTGAAGAAAAAACCAGCATGGAAACCCGGGCAACAATTCTTGGGCATATTCAAAGAGGTGGAAGCCCTACAGCGACTGACAGGATTCTGGCCAGCAAACTGGGAGCCCGTGCTGTTGAACTGCTACTTGGAGGAAAATCAAACCGGGCAGTGGGAATAAAGTGTAATGCCATTGTGGATGTGGATATGAAAGAAGCCCTGACCATTGAAAAAACACTGGATATGGACACCTATAACCTGGCTAGCATTTTGTCAATTTAGCCAAGTAACGGTGTCAAAAGAGGAGTGAAAAAATGAAAAGAACAAAAATCGTATGTACTCTGGGACCCGCCAGCGAATCAAAAGAAGTATTTAAAGAGCTGGTGACTCACGGTTTGAACGTGGCACGACTGAATTTTTCACATGGATCTCATGAAGAACATAAGAAGCGCATTGACGTCATTAAAGAAGTGCGCCGGGAAATGAAGATTCCGGTGGCTATTCTGTTGGATACCAAGGGCCCGGAGATCAGAACCGGCAAGTTTGAGTTGCCTGAAGTGATGCTGGAAGAAGGTCAAACCTTCACCATTACCACCCGCGATGTTCTGGGAACTCAAGAGATCTGCAATGTCAGCTACGAAGGACTGCCGGGAGATGTAAGTGCTGGATCTCAGATTCTCATCGATGACGGACTGGTAGGCCTGGAAGTGCTGGAAGTTAAAGATGAAACTGACATCGTCTGTCGAGTTCTCAATGGTGGAATCGTAAAAAATCATAAAGGGGTTAATGTACCCAACGTGAGCATTAACCTGCCGGCCATCACACCAAAAGACCGGGCTGATATTGAGTTTGGCATTGAGAACGGCATCGACTTTATTGCCGCCTCATTTGTGCGAAAATCTGCAGATGTACTGGCTATTCGTGAAATTCTTGAGCAAAACAATGCCGGCTACATTCAAATCATATCAAAAATCGAGAATCAGGAAGGCATGGATAACCTGGACGAAATCATCGAAGCCTCTGACGGGATCATGGTGGCCCGGGGGGATCTGGGGGTTGAAATTCCCACAGAAGAAGTTCCGCTGGCGCAAAAGAGTATGATTCGCAAGTGCAACAAGGTGGGAAAACCTGTTATCACCGCCACACAGATGCTGGATTCCATGATTCGCAACCCCCGCCCCACCCGGGCAGAAGTCACAGACGTTGCCAATGCCATTTTTGATGGTACTGATGCCATCATGCTTTCTGGCGAAACTGCAGCTGGTAAATATCCGGTGGATGCAGTTAAAACCATGTCTGTTATTGCTCGGCGCACAGAATCAGCCATCGACTACCGTGAACTGCTCCGCAGCAAAGATCTCAACAAGGAAACCAGTATCACCGATGCCATTAGCAACGCCACTTGCAATATCGCCATGGATCTGGGGGCTTCGGCCATCGTCACGGCCACTTCTTCAGGCTATACCGCCCGCATGGTTTCCAAATTCCGGCCAGCACAGATCATTGTGGCTGCCACCACTGACAAGCGGGTAACCCGGCAGTTAAGCCTTTCCTGGGGTGTCTACTCAGTACTGACCAGCCATTTGGAATCCACTGATGATATCATTGATACTTCCATTGCCAAAGCCCTTGAATGCGAACTGATTCAGCGGGGTGACCTGGTGGTGATCACAGCTGGTGTTCCTGTAGGAGTTTCCGGTACAACCAACCTTATCAAAGCCCATATTGTCGGTGAAGTATTGGTGGCAGGGATGGGTATCGGTAAAAGAGCGGCCACAGGAAGAGTGCGTTTCGTCACCAGTGATCCAGAAACCTGGAAAGGTTTTGAAGACGGTGACATTTTGGTGGCTGCCATGACCGACGCAGACCTGGTACCTCTCATGAACAGGGCTGGTGCGATTGTAACCGAAGCAGGCGGTCTGACCAGCCATGCTGCCGTGGTAGGGCTGAATCTTGAGAAACCGACTGTTGTGGGTGTCACCGATGCCCTGACAACCCTCAAACCAGGCGATCTGGTAACAGTGGACTCTGGCAGTGGGCAAATTTACAGTGGCCGTACCCAGGTACTATAGCCAGGATGCCCGTGTGTAAATAAAGATTAACCCGGAGTTTACACAAGATTAACCAAAAAGAGAGACACATCACCTATAATGAAAACAGGTAACATCCTCTCCCTTTTATGATATGCAGTAATATTTGGGGGCTGCCACACGGCAGCCCCGCTTTTTTTTACCTAAAAAACAGCCATAACGTTGAAAATATGCTATCATGAAACAGAAGCAGACACAGTCAAACGTTTCAAACCGGCTACAGCTCGGGGTTCATATAAGGTGGAGCATACCACGGTTCAGCAAGTGAAGGTTCCATGATGACATTGGGAAGGCGCCCTTCCACCTGAAACTGAACCGCATCAACCAGGTCCAGCGAAGTCATGCTTAAGATCAGGCTGTCCAACATCAGTCTTCCACGAAGAGGATTCTCGGTAAAAACATCTTCAAAGGGCTGATTGAAATTAAGGATCAAAACGCCCTCATGCAAAGTGTAATCCAGCAGATTAACTTCATGTGGAACAGTGGGCTGAAGCTCCATACCATATTCAGGGCGGCCATCCAGCATCAGCTGGCGTACCAGATCCGGCACAGCAATCAGCTGGTTATCAACCTCGCGCGGCAGCAACAGAGCCCTGCCATTCGGTGTGCGGTAGGCGATCCAGACAAATGGACCCGTAGCAGGTTCAAAGGGTTGATCAGTCACCAGATCCCGGAAACCTTCAGGCGCAATCCGGTTATCAAAGTAAAACTGAATGCGATTCACTTCCGGGATGGTCCCCAGAGATTCAACCAGGCTGAAAGCAGCCATTCGAGCCACGTTGGGATACTCATTATAAAAGCCCAACTGGCTTGAGAGGTATAGGCTGGCAGTACCGCCTGAAAGTTGAATACGGGGCACCGGCGGAATGGGAGAGCGGTTAAAAAGACCAAGAGCCGCAGTGGGGCCGGCTTCCAGTTGAGTCACCGTTTCCCGCAGTGTGGTATTCGTTTGAGGAACAAAGCGGGTGACCGGAATCAGGTACCTGGACGATTCGTCTGGAAAATACAGACGCAAAGCACTTTCGTTGGAAGCTCGTTCGTACCTGGCCGGCTCATAATGAACCAGTGAGACAAAGGCAAATGAAATTTCCTGTGCATCAGCCATCAATTGCCCTTGACGGTTGCGGGGAGTTACTGAAAGTTGATAGCGTCCGTCAGGCAGATCAAGTGCTTCTTGAGCCAATATAACAGAGCTGTGGAACATCACCCTGCCATCTTCAAGGGTTTCATACCTGGCGCTGGCCGCCAGCAAGTCTGTCACCGGATGATGCGAGGCTTCGTCACCAGAGAATAACTGCAACTCGAATGGTTGCTGTTCATGGGGGAGTTCCTCATCATCAAGACCAGAGACATTCATTTCAACTACGATTTCATATTGCTGGCTATTCACCGGGTTGAGCAAGACATCAAAATCAAGTGATTGCTGAACAGCCTGGTCTGAAGAAATCTCCAAATTCAGGTCAATGGTGTCGGTATACAGGGGAATGCCGGCTCCAACAAAACTGAGAGCCAGTAACAGCAGAATGATTTTTATGAGATAACGCATGGAAGCCACTCGCTTTCTGTCGCTATGATTAATATTGGTACCCACTACTACATGATAACACGAATAGACCGTAAAGGGTACCATCTAAAGGAGCGGATTACTTTGAAACTCAATGAAAAATTCACCGTGACCATCGAAGACCTGACCCATGAAGGAGAAGGAGTGGCAAAAGTTGACGGATTTCCCCTGTTTATTCCTAATGCGCTGCCGGGAGATGAAATGGTGGTCATGGTGACCAGGGTACGTAAAAACTTTGGACTGGCAAGCAAACAACAGTTAATAAACCCATCGCCCAACCGGGTAAATCCACTATGTGAATTATTTAATCAATGCGGCGGTTGCCAAACCATGTCCCTGAACTATCCCACACAATTGATATTCAAAGAGAAGCGAGTGAGTGATTCACTGAAAAGAATTGGCAAAATAGACACAGTGGTAAAGCCGGTACTGGGCATGAAAGAGCCTTGGCATTACCGCAACAAAGCCCAGTTTCCCATCGGTCTGTCCCACCATAAACTGTCCATCGGCTTTTACCGTCAGGGCAGTCACGATATTATCGATACCCGAAAGTGCCACATTCAGCATTCCATCATGGAAAACGTCGTCAAAATCCTGCGTGACTTTCTTGAAAAAGAGCACATCTCTATATATAACGAAACCACAAACACCGGACTTGTGCGCCACCTGGTGACAAAAGTGGGATTTGCCACTGGTGAGGTGATGGTGATTCTGGTGATCAACGGAAAACACCTGCCAAAATCTCATCTTTTAGTGGAAGCATTGCAACAGGTGAACGGCTTGGTGAGTGTGGTATTGAACGAAAATACGAAGCGAACCAATGTGATTATGGGGAAAGAAAATCAGGTGATCTTCGGCAAGGTTTATTTGACTGATCGGCTTCACCACCTTGATTTTCAGATATCACCCCACGCCTTCTTTCAGGTGAACCCTGCTCAAACAGAGGTACTTTACGATAAAGTGCTGGAAATGGCTTCTCTCACCGGAAGCGAAACTGTCATGGACCTGTACTGCGGTATCGGCACCATCAGCCTGTTTCTGGCACAAAAAGCCCGGAAAGTGATCGGCATTGAATCTGTCGAACCTGCTGTTGAAGACGCCCGGGCAAATGCTCACCTAAACCATATTTCCAACGTCGAGTTCATGGCTGGCCCTGCAGAAAATTGGATGCCTCAACTGGCCCAATCAGGAATTCAACCAGAAGTCATTGTGGTGGACCCACCCCGTAAAGGTTGTGATGAGGTGGTACTGCTTGCCATGATACAAATGAATCCAGATCGTATTGTTTACGTTTCCTGCAACCCGGCGACCTTGGCCAGAGACCTACGCATTTTAGAAGATGGAGGGTACCAAACATTGGAAGTGCAGCCAGTTGATCTTTTTCCACATACTAGCCATGTTGAGACGGTAGTATTGATGTCAAGAGCGGAGAAATAGACTGAGATAAAGGCTTGAAAAATTGAAGATAATTATTAAAAGTTTGTTGAACTGCCATCATAACAGTTGATTTTTGAGATGAACTCCTGTAAATCCTAAGTCCACTCGTTAGTATTAGAATAGGAGATGGTGTTGACAGTCGAACATATCAGTTTAATAAGAAGTGACCAGACTGCGGTGAAAGTTACTTGCAACATTGCAAAACAAATGGAAAAGGTGAATGATATGCATCGGGCAACGATAAGAGCGTTTCAGAAAAAAGACTTAAACACTGTCATGGAACTGTGGCTTGACACAAATACGGCGGCGCATGACTTTATCGGTGAAGACTACTGGAGAGCCAATTATGACACAGTGAAACAAATGATTCCTGATGCGGCGGTGTATGTTTATGAAGACCAATCAGTTAAGGGATTCGTCGGACTCATCGGCAATTATCTTGCCGGCATTTTCATTGAAAAAAGCGAACAATCAAAGGGGATTGGAAAGCTGCTATTGGATTACATTAAAATGAATAACGAAGACCTGCTGCTGCAGGTTTACAAGAAAAACAGCAGGGCTGTTCAGTTTTACCAACGAGAAGGGTTCGTGGTTGACAAAGAGCAGATTGAAGAAAACACCAATGAAATTGAACTTGTGATGAAGTGGAGAAAAAAATGAAAAGTGACGATACTAACAGTTTGCGAGCCACCCTCAGAATTGACTGTGATAAATGCAGTGGATTATGCTGCATGGCTTTGTATTGCACGAAAACAGACGGGTTTCCAGAGAATAAAGAAGCAGGAGTGCCCTGCAAGCAACTGATGCCTGACTTTCGATGCCGCATACATTCGATGTTGGCAAAAAAGGGTATGAAAGGGTGTCTGGCCTACGATTGCTTTGGGGCAGGGCAAAAGGTGACACAAGGGATATATGCCAACGAAGACTGGAAAAAGAATCCTGAAAAGGCAACAGAAATATGTCGGGTCTTTATGATGGTCTTTCAACTTCACCAAATGATATGGTATTTGCTGGAGGCCCTGTCGTTGGTGACAGATGAGAGTGAGCGGCGAAAATTTCATGATTTGATGGCAGCCGGCAGGCAGTTGACAACCCTTCCGGTTGAAGAGATGCTAAAAGTTGATTTGACAGCATATCATGGAAAGGTCAACCAGGTGTTAAAACAAGTGAGCAGCAGAATCGCCTCTGTTTCATCGAAGAAAGCAAACAACAGTGACTATTTCGGGAAAAATTTCAAAAAATCAAATCTTAACGGTAGAGATTTCAGCATGGCCATAATGGTTGCGGCCAATTTAGAAGGATGCAGCCTCAAGGGCACCAATTTTTTGGGTGCTGACTTGCGCGATGCCAACATTAAAAACACCGATTTGAGCGAGGCTGTATTTCTAACCCAAATGCAGGTAAATGCCACTCTGGGCAATTCAAACACCAAGCTTCCCACCACTATTTCCCGGCCGGCTGTCTGGTGATGATCGAGTTTGATTCATTGTCATAAAGTTTTTCGTAAAAAGAGCATTGACAGTCAAGTGGAAAGCACACGATCATGCTATTCTTGTGGCAAGGAGGTGCTTAAAATGCACGCATGGGAACAAATCCAAAAGACGGTCGATTATATTGAAGATGAGTTGAGTGAAGAGATTCAGATCGAAACATTGGCACATATGGCAGGACTTTCGCGGTTTTATTTTCAAAGACTTTTCAAGAGGCTGGTTAAAAGACCAGTCAACGAATACATTAAACTTCGACGACTGGCCAGAGCATCGGCTGCACTAACGGATACAGACAGGCGAATCGTTGATGTGGCGATGGACTTCGGCTTCTCTTCTCACGAAACTTTTACCCGCGCATTTAAGGAGGCTTACGGGATTACGCCGGAGGAATATCGGGCTGTGCCGGTTCGACTTAATCAGATTTACAAGCCAGAGTTGTTGTTGAATTATACAATGATTGATGAAGATGTGCCGCTTATCACCAACAGCATCGTTATCGAGATAACGCGTAAAAAAGTGGATACAGCCCAAATCTATGCCGGGCTTTCTGCTCAAGTTCCCATTTCACAGGCCCCGGTGGGTGAAGCTACCGGTATCGACATACCGGGACAGTTATGGGATGCATTCCATCGCCAAAAGGTTGATATGCCTCATATTGTGCAGGATAGTGCTGAAATAGGAGTGTCGATGATGGGCGAGACTGAAAACGAAACCTTTACTTATTTTGTGGGGGGAGCTTCGAAATCAAACACGGCAGATGACGGTCACATGACAACTTGGCAACTGGCTGCAGGTGAATATGTGGTTTGTTGTTTTGAAGCAGAAAATGTTGAGACGCTCACCACGCAAGCCCTGGGGAAAGCGATTAGCTATCTGTTTGGAACATGGCTGGCAAAACGGGGGCTGGTAACACATTCTTTTTCAATGGAAAAATATGGCAAACCCATGCCTGATGGAGCCTATATGGAACTTTGGGTGATGCCCGTGCATCTGAAGGATATGGAGAAGCCGCCATCTGAAGTTGCATCTTGAATAAACAGGAACAAGAGATGCTGATCAAGAGATGCTTTTGAAAGAAGGAGGTTTACCCAAGACGTAGCCAGGAGGTGACAGGGATAGGTAAAACTGTGAAGCACCAACAGGACATCGGAACGATTATCGCAAAGAGGTATGATAATGGGGCGGATTTCTGGACCACTCCCGATAAGCGGTTAGGTAAAGGTGGCCCTTACTCGACGCTTTCCAGCGTGTTATTGCTTCTGGAACTGGGGCTTGACCCCTCAGATCCGTTACTGGTGGGTGCAGCTGATCTGATAATCAGTTGTCTGCGAGAAGACGGACGATTTAAGCTTTCTCCCAATGGCGCCATTTATCCTTGCCACACCATCAACGCCGTCAATGTGCTTTGTCATTTGGGTTACGCAGCAGACCATCGCTTTCAAAAAACTTTTCGGCATCTATTGGAAACGCAGTACAGTGACGGTGGGTGGCGATGTAATAAGTTTAGTTTTGGAAGAGGCCCCGAAACTGATTATTCGAATCCAGGGCCGACATTAACTGCTTTAGACGCATTTCGCTTCACAAAGCATCTGAACCGGGAACCTGGTCTCAACAAAGCTGTTGATTTTCTCTTGGAGCATTGGGAGATTCGAAGACCCATTGGGCCCTGCCAGTATGGGATGGGGACGCTGTTTATGCAGGTGGAGTATCCTTTTGCGACTTACAACCTCTTTTATTATATATATGTCTTGTCCTTTTACCACCATGCCCGGAAAGACCGAAGGTTTCTTGAGGCGCTGAATGTGCTTGAATCTAAAATGCAGGATAATCAAATCGTTGTTCAGCGGGTCAACCGAAAAATCGCCAGCCTGTCATGTTGCCAGAAAGGAAAGGTCAGTGAACTTGGAACAATACGCTATCATGAGTTGAAAAGAAATCTGATTGATTAGTTATCAAACATTAATTGACAAAAGCCGTCATTGCAACCGACTGCAGGTACTGGAGAAAATCCAAAACGCTGACCGGTTGTGGTGGCGGCTCTTTTAGGCCGCCGGCTTCAATGACACCATACAGCATAGCGAGACTTCCTTAGTACAGATATGATCTTTCATGCGAACTTGTCTGCAGTCTGAGAATTATAATGGATGCATCGTCAATAATGGGTATGTATAACCAGGGAGGTATGACAATGCAACCATTATCGTTTAACCATCTTTACTTTGAAAAAATATGGGGAGGACGGGAATTGGTGTCTTTTCGGGATGACCTGCCAACGGGAAGTATCGGCGAAAGCTGGGATATTGCTTCTCATCCGAATGGCACCAGCACTGTATTGGACGGACCCTTTCAAGGGAAAAGTCTGTCGAAGCTGTATGGTGAAAAGCGAGCAGATATCTTTGGTGTATCCATGACACATGGCCGGTTCCCTCTGCTGCTTAAACTGATAAATACAACACAAGCACTGTCGGTGCAAGTGCACCCCAGGGATGACTATGCCCTGGTCAATGAAAATGACCTGGGAAAGGCGGAGGCCTGGTATGTAATGAAAGCATCACCGGAAGCATACCTGATTGTCGGAACAGGAGAGATCGATCAAAAGGGTTTCCAGCAGGCACTGGACGAAAACCGGGTTGAAGAAATTCTGCACCGGGTACCGGTGAAAGAAGGAGACGTGTTCTATATTCAGGCTGGTTTGCTCCATGCCATTGGCCCTGGTTTGATTATATATGAAATTCAGCAGAATAGTGATACCACTTATCGGTTTTACGATTATGGCCGCCCCAGAGAACTGCATGTGGAAAAAGCCATGGAAGTGATTGATTTTCAGTTGGAGGGAAACCGGGTGGAAGGGGTCGGTCAAAAAATTCCCGGAGGAAGAAAAACGCAACTTGTTCAATGCCCGTATTTTTTGCTGGAAAAATACCAGGTTGAAACTCGGATAGAGGAAAACAGTGACCCCAACAGGTTTTTTCTGTTCACAGTGGTAAAGGGAACGGGTACCCTGAGCTGGACAAAAGGCAGGAAAATCTTGAAAAAAGGTGACAGCTTACTGATTCCGGCCGCCCTGGGATCCTATTCGCTGGAAGGTGGATTTGAATTGCTGAAAAGCTATGTGCCCGATCCCGTGGCAGCAGAGTCATAATGTGACAAGGTAACAAGCGTACGCGTTAACAATATGGAAAAATGGAGAAGAAAGAGGTTGTTTGATGAAAGTAGCTATTTTGTCACCCATTGCCTGGAGAACACCGCCAAGACATTATGGACCCTGGGAACGGGTCGTTTCACTGCTGACAGAAGGATTGGTCAGAAAAAAGATCGATGTCACACTGTTTGCAACGGGGGATTCCGTCACAACGGCTGAACTGCGCAGTGTTTGTCCGAAACCCTATGAAGAGGATAAAAACCTGGACCCCAAGGTTTGGGAGTGTCTGCATATCTCGGAAATTATGGAGCAGGCCCATGAGTTTGATCTCATCCACAACCACTTTGATTTCTTGCCCCTGTCATATAGTGGGCTGATTAAGACCCCCATGGTGACTACGATTCATGGGTTTTCATCACCTAAAATATTACCAGTGTTCCAGAAATACAACCAGCGAACAGACTATGTTTCCATTAGCGATGCAGACCGCAACCCTGCACTTGATTATATCCGAACGGTCTATCACGGAATTGATCTGGAACATTTCACACTGAAAGAAAATCCTGGCGAATACCTGCTTTATTTTGGGAGAATTCACCCAGATAAAGGGACTTGGGAAGCCATTCAGGTAGCCCAAAAAACAGGGATGAAACTGGTGATTGCCGGCATTATCCAGGATCATGAATATTATTCAAAATATGTTGAACCCTATTTAAATGAACAAATAACCTATATCGGGTCTGTCGGACCGGAAAAACGGGACAATGTGCTGGGCCATGCATATGCGCTGTTGCATCCCATACACTTCAACGAACCATTTGGCCTAAGTGTAGTGGAAGCTATGGCCTGCGGAACCCCCGTCATTGCCTTTGGAAAGGGGTCCATGAACGAAATTATTGAACAGGGGATCAATGGCTTTATCGCCAGCGATGTGACTGAAATGATTCAGCAATTGAAAAATATCTCATCAATACAACGAAACCAATGCCGTGCTTCGGTGACGAAACGGTTTTCGCAGGAAATCATGGTGCAGGGCTATTTACGAGTCTATGAAGAAATATTGAACCGATGACTGAGTGCAAAGGGAGTGCCGTGGATCACAAGTACGTTTCCTGGTATTTTTCTTTTGCCAGGCTTACCAGCTCCTTCACCTCTTGGGTCCGGTTTTTATCACATACCAATATCACATCTCCGGCCTGAACGATGACCAGGTCGTGGACGCCCAATGCGGCGATCAATCCTGCCTGCCCCTGAATGAGGCAATTTGTGTTATCGATACCCACGTAATCACCATGGATCACCAAACCCATTTCATCAGCTTTGGAATGTTCCGCCAAAGACTCCCAACTACCTAAGTCATCCCAGCCAAAATCTCCCTGAACCATGAGGATGCGGTCACTTTTTTCCAGAATACCGTAGTCGATGGAAATGCGTGGAAGATTGGGGAACACAGATTTCATGATAGTGGCTTCCTGGGAGGTGTCAATGTGTGATTCAATTTGTAACAGCCCCTGGTAAAGTTCTGGGAGATGTAATTCCATTTTATCCAGAATTAGGTCTGCTTTCCAGATAAAAATCCCGCTATTCCAATAATAATGCCCGGATTGCACATATTCCCGGGCTTTTTCTGTGTCTGGTTTTTCAACAAATCTGCGCACCGGATACACGAGAGGGGTTGTCTGATCAATAGACGTCTCTTCCCGTTCCATATACCCATAACCCGTTTCCGGCCGGCTGGGTATGATCCCAATGGTGACGAGATAATCGGAATCTGCCGCCTGTTCAAACCCTTTCTTGAGGCAAAGTTGAAAATCTGTCTGTCCCTGAATCAAATGATCTGCAGGAAAAATCAGCATGACCGAACCAGGATCCCTTTTTCGGATATGAACTGCCGCCAGACCAATGCAAGGGGCCGTATTTCTACCCACCGGTTCTACCAGAAAATTTTCAGCCGGAAGTGCCGGCAGCTGTTCTTTAGCTAATGCCAGATGTTCCTGTCCCAGAACCACCAAAATCTGTTCAGGGGGCATGAAATCCTGGATCCTGTCGAAAGACTGCTGGATAAGGGAACGATCCCCAACCAGAGTTAAAAACTGTTTTGGTCGTTGAACACGGCTCTCGGGCCAGAATCGTTCACCATGACCACCGGCCATAATCACTGCATAGCGTTTCATCCTTCAGCTTCCTCTCTTAATCCAATTTCTTCAAAATTTCCATTCGTCCGGTACCATTAAAGCGCCCCACCAGTTCCCAACGATAAAGAGAAACCAGGGCGATGATAAAGGAGAGGGTCGATTCGGCCCCCAGATTGGAGCTGGGTCCATCTGGTCCCAGGCCATCTGCGCAGGCCCCCGTCAGTGGGTTGTAGAGAGAAACCCCCTCACGGTTTCGTCCTAAATACCACTGAAAGGCTGCATAGGCCATTTCCAGGTATTTTTCATCTCCAGTCAAAGTCATGGCCAGTATGCAGGTTTCAGTCAATGCACCTGCATCCACCGGTTGCTGGCAGTAAAGGGACTTTTTGCCTCCTTTGAAATACCATCCGTCATTGCCAATGAGGTCAAAACAACCCTCCTGATACTGGACGTCAATGAGAAAATCAAGTGATTCAAGTCCTGCCTGTAAATAAGCTGAATCTCCCAGGTGCTGGTACCCCAGTAACAATGCCTGTGCCAGGCGGGCATTATCGTAGCTGAGAAAATCTTCAAACCAGTTCCATGTGCCATCAGCCGTTTGACGATAGCGTTCAAGGAGAGAGTCCGAAATGTGCTTCAGCCCCTTGCGTGCCGGCTCATAATCATCATGAAGAACCAGGTAAGCGGAAAGCCCACTGGCGGCGTAGGCCTGGGCACGGGTATAAGTCAGCTGTTTCACCATTGGAATGCTTTCTTCCACGATACTTCTGGCTAAAAACCCGGGAGAGCGGTTCTGTACCACTCGGGTGGCAGCTCCAAGCCCCCAAAGACAACGCCCGAAAGTATCCTGGCTGGTTTCCTGTGGAGGAAACTCCTTCTGGTAGTTCATGTAATTATAAAACCAGCCGTCTTCTCTCCGGGCATGAATCACAAATGCCATATATTTGTCCACCATTTGCAATGCAGAGGCATCCTGAAACAGGTTGAAATACTGGGTAAAGGCAACCATGGCCCGGCCTGCATCATCTGAGGAATAGAAATGGGTGAAATCATGGATGCCGTAAAGGGTGTGCTGAATCATCCCGGCATCGTCTGTCAAGTTTTTCAGGTAATCCATGTTAATATCCGGCAGGGTGAACACGCGTCCCTGTTTGACCTGTCCGCTGATGGATTTTTCAACCACCTCCTCCAAGAGGCTTACATATTGGTGAGATACCTTGTCCCATCCCGCCTGCTGTCCGGCTATAAACGCCTGGCCGGCCAATGCCAACCGTTCGTCGGGATTTTCAATCAACTCTTTGATGGCTTCTGTCATACCGGCAGGGTCTTTGAAATTCACCAGGCGGCCTTTTCCGTCAGACAGGGCATCCCGTGCGTGGAGATAAGGGGTGGCGATGACTGCTTTACCTTTTCCAATGGCTTGACTTAACACACCGCTGGTAATCTGTGTCTCTGAATGATAGGGAAGAATCACCAGATCTGCTGCTCCCAGATATAAGTTCATGGTGTCATCGTCAACAAATTCGTTGACAAACTGGACGTTTTGAGTCAGTCCAAGCTCTGTCACCATATTTTCAAGACTTTCCCGGTATTCTTCGCCTTCATGTTTTTTCACCACCGGATGAGTAATGCCCAAGACAATGTAGAGAACTTCAGGATGTTCTGCTGCGACGGCTGGCAAAGCTTCCAGCACCACTTCAATGCCCTTGTTGCGGCTGATAAAACCAAAAGTGAGCATCACAAACCTGTTTCTCAGATTCAGCTTGTGCTGAAAAAAGAGAGGATCAATATAAAACATGTCTGTCACGCCATGGGGAATCAGGTGAACTTTCCCGATGGGTACGTCGTATACATCTGTCAAAATATTGATAGCAAGCTGATTCATTACAACCACAGCCTTGGAAAACGCAATGACTTCCACCAGTGATTTATATTGGTCTGGTGTTGGTTTTTCCAGAATGGTATGCAAAGTGGTTACCACCGGCTTTTTAAGACGGCTCAAAAATTCGACAATATAGCTGCCTTCATCCCCGCCATACAAACCATATTCGTGTTGCAGCGAAACCACGTCGACTGACGACTCGTTGATGCTGGTGGCAGCCTCCAGATAGTCTTCCAATTGATCCTGTTCAATCTGAAAAACAACTTTTGGAGAATACTCGTAGGTTTCGTTATCATTTAATGCAATAAAACTGGTTGCCTCCCGTCCCAACAGATGACTGATCCCCCGACTGACATCAGCTGAAAAAGTGGCAATTCCACATTTGCGTGGCAGAGCACTGCTGACAATAGCCACATGTGGCCTTTTCTTCATTTTTCTGTTTTCAATGTTGGTAAGCAAATCATTTCACCCTTTCAATAATACGAAATATTCAGAAAAATATACCGGTATTAAACTGCCGTTCGTTTGCACATGTCTATAGCATTGAATACCCGTACCGGCCTTAGGCTAATCCTTGATCGAAAGTATCTCTGAGAGATACTTTCGATTACACCTGTGGAAAAAGGGTACGTAATGGTTGAAATGTATAAAGCTTACGATCTTGATGATGATGTTACTGGGATACAGGATAATGCATAAATGGAGGTGTTTTAAGGTGGATCAAACAGAATCAAAGTATCAGAAATGCATCGCATCGGCCTTTCAAAAAATATCAATGAAAGACCGGGTCGATCTGGTGGTGGGAATCCCTTTGGTATCAGCCTGGGAGGATGCGCAAGAGATGATATCCATTTTGGATTCTGGCATGAATGCCTTTTATCCGGAGCTCAAGGTGCTGTATATTTCTCTGGGCTGCCCGAACCAGTCATCTTTGGGAATGCTGGAAATTTACGAGTCAGGACGGAAAGAACCGGTGTTGACCAGTGAAATTGAAAGCTCTTTGTCTGGACGGGGGTGGGCTGTCAGAGGGCTAATGGATATTGCCCACAGAATGTCTGCCGATCTGTTGATTGCTGAACAGAATCTTCTTCCCAAGACGGGTGATGATTTACCAAAAGGGCTGGCTCCCGACTGGGTGAAACTGATGTATCAGCCCATTCGTGATGGCGTCGCACAATTTGTACTACCCCGGTTTACGCTGTCTCACCTGGCCAACCCTGTCGGATATCACTTTGCTTTTCCGATAGTGGCAACTCTTTTTAATGTGGAACTGAAAGCCTGCATGGATGCAGGTATGGCCATTTCACGGCAGCTTCTTTCCCGATTGGCGAGTGATCTTGCATTTACTAAAGATGAAGTTAATGAGTATGGATTAAACTATTGGCTGATTGCCCGGGTTTCAGAAATGAAGGCCAAAACAGCGGAGGTATATTTGGGTGTTAAACCCAAAACGTCTCTGCCGGTGAATATGAACCATCTTTTTAGTCAGGCAGCGCATGTGATTTTTCAGTTTGTGAAAAAAAGCCAGGAAAAGTGGATGGCTTCACCCCAGGCGGTTCAGTCGTCACTGATCATCGGGCTTCGAAAAGATCAGTTTCTGGAGGATACCGAGAACGATGTGCGGCCCCGAATTGCCCAATTTCGAAGAGGATATAACCGCTATTATGAAGCCATTTGGTCCCGTGTTTATTCTGAGGATATTTCCAGTCAACTAGTTAGTATTGTTCAAAGAGCAGAAACTGGACAGGAGACATTTGCTTTTCCGGCTGCCCTCTGGACACAGATCGTTTATGAAACCATCATCGCCTATCATTTCATTCCTATGGTGGACAACGAGGATCTAATTAATGGGTTGGCAGCGTTGTTTGAAGGCCGGCTGGCGGGCTATTTCCTTGAAATCGAAAAAGACGCCGGTAACTATCAGGACCAAGAACCGACACATTTTACTGCTGATTCATTTCAGGCTCAGGCCAATCTGGAAGCACAGGTGGACGAGTTTATCAGCCGGAAGAACGCATTTCGACAAAACTGGCTTCACCACAAGGCGGAACTGGAACCATTTCTCCCTGAAATTTCTTACTGGGAATATATTCCGGGTGTCCCCATTCTCCTGCCGCATGTGGCAAAGTCGCCTGCCGGAAACACGGCACATGTGTATGACACCTACGAAAAATTGCTGCAGGAATACTCTGAAGAATTCAAGCAGTTCATCCGGGAAAATCTGGACCTCACCCCGGATGCAGGCCATGAAAAAATCAGTCAGGGAATCAGGGAACAGGTCGGTCAAATGGAAGAGGATCTGGATGAAATTCTGCTGCCTGGAAACCTTCATAACTTGAGGGGAGTACAACGGATTGCAGATAAGATATTTCGCATCTATCCTTCTCCACAGAGCATGTCGTTGAAAGAAGAAGCGGCCATCCGTCTGCTACGGGTGAATCCGCCCCGCAATCTAATTACCCGATGGGGATATCAGGATATGGAAGAGCTCCTGCAACATCGCAACGCGCTGGACATACTGGCGTTGGCTCCTTGGGCAGAAGTCGACAAGTACAGCACGTGGAATACAGAATGGTTGCGGGAGAATTTGAAACCAGAAGATTTTGAAATGTCACCAGTAGTACCCCTGGTGGTGGATTACACAGATTTTCCAGGATTAACCAGCATGGCAGAAGCGTCCAGTCTGTACCACTTGACCAGTCGGGTGGTGATCAGCAACCTGCGGGAAGGGAGTGGTGGCGAGTTTCCCAAAATTCGGTTCCTGACAACAACACTGAAGCGAATCATTGAAGCAGAGCAGTATGGAAAAGTCTGGGAAACCTTTGCGCAGAACTGCGCTGCCGATGAGTTTGCCAAGTGTGTGATCAACTCCATCGGTGGTCATTGGGGTATGGGTATGTTCTCGGCTCACGCTGTCTTCGAAAACACACAACAGATGATTCTGCGAAATAAACTTCTGGAAATCGCCGGGTACGACTGGGGATTATCTGGACTTGCTGTAGAAAGAGCCAAAGAACAGCTGACCCGTATGGCCAATGCCTATCATCTGGGACTGACTCTGCCAGACGGCGTTTTTGTTACCTGCTGCGTCTGGAGCTGGGCCAGCTATAGTTCCAAAGGAGGAAAAGGAATTCCCACCCCACTTTCATTAATGGTGGAACGTCGCAGGTTCAGCAGTGAACTGTTCGGTCGGTTGTATGAAAAAGTGGTGGGAGAAAGAGCAGAAATTTTGCCAATGATCATTGATTTGATGGGCCGGGGCAAAGAAAGAGAAGATTTGGCTGTTCGTTGCCTGGGAGCCGTTCCCGTGAAATCAGAATTGATTATTGACCATAAAGATGGTCTGGAAACCAGCCCTCATGCCGGTAAAATGGTTCGATCTCCTTACAATCCGATTCTGGCACCCCTGGCAGAAAATGACTGGGAAAACAAATACGTACTCAACTGTGGAGCCATCCGGCTTCAGGGCTCCGTGCACATCTTTTACCGGGCTGTTGGGGATGATGGCATTTCACGAATTGGTCTGGCTGTCAGCCATGACGGTTTGAAGGTAGATGAACGTTTTTCGGAACCTATCTTCAGCCCGGCCAATGACAGTGAAAAAATGGGCTGCGAAGATCCCCGCCTTATTGCCATGGAAGGACGCATCTATATGCTGTACACCGCCTACGATGGTGTCATTCCCCAGATCGCCCTGGCTTCCATTTCAGAAGAAGATATGGCAGTCCGCAATTGGGATGGATGGCATCGGGAGGGACTCCTTTTTCCCGGATTCCACAACAAAGACGCGGTTTTGTTTCCAGAACGGTTTGACGGAAAGCTGGTCCTGTATCATCGGATTGCCCCCAGTATTTGGATCACCTATTCCGACACCTTCACAACTCCCTGGCCCCGGGATGGCCACAAAATTATTCTGGGAACCCGGTCGGGAATGACCTGGGATGCTGTTAAAATCGGTGCAGGGGCCCAGCCAATCAAAACAAAATATGGGTGGCTCCACATTTACCATGGAGTGGATTATGTCTTCTGCTACCGCCTTGGCGTGTTTCTTACTTCTCTGGAGGATCCTGCCAAACTCATATATCGCTCACCTAATCCCGTGCTGGAACCGGAAACATCCTATGAATTAGGTGTTTCGGGAAAAAGCTGGGTACCCAATGTGGTGTTCACCTGCGGAGCTGTTCCAACAGAAGATAAAGAAATTCTGGATGAAGAAGATGAGCTCCTGGTATATTATGGAGGAGCTGACACAGTGATCGGCGTTGCATCTGCTAAAGTGAAAGATCTGATTCCCGAAAAATACAGGCAATTGCCGTAGGTTACAGTACTTTAACAGTTAATGGAATAGCAGCAGTGTGAAGAGGCGTCCGACGTACTTCTGATGCAAATCAATTGTCCAGAACAGGCATAGAGAACAATAAAGCACCCCTGAACACCATGTTCAGGGGTGCTTTATTGTTTGGGAGAACCGAAAAAAATACTTATGCAGCTTTTGTGTTTTGAAGACAGGTGATATCTGAATCAGGTGAAGTGCAAAATGGTTTATGGGGAAGAATTTGAAAAAATAGAGTCAAGGTAAATTTGAATGCGAAAAGAGTCGATGAGGGCAAAGATGGTGGCCGAATGATTAAAATCAAGCCCGGTTAGTTCCTTAATCCGATTAAGGCGATAGGTCAATGAGTTTTTGTGAATGAATAGATTAGCAGCAGTCTGGCGAAGGTTTTTATCACATAGCAAGTAGGTGTACAACGTATGATAAAGATCACTGTTATTAACACGATCATAAGCTTTAAGAGTATTAAGCACAGGATGGCAAAAATGATCCAATGACAGATTTCCCGAATAACTATGAAGCAAGTGATAGTAGGCAAAATCGGTGTATTCCAGAATTCTATCCGGCGTTTCCAACACTTCTGCATATTTGATTGCCTGGATACACTGATTAAAGTGTCTTTTAAAATCACCTATATGATGAAATGGCCAACTGATTCCGAAGCTGACTTCCCGATAATGGGACAGATTGCGGAGTTTTTGTTTTTGGCTGTCTGAAATCGATTCTACGACGATCCCAATATAACCTTTGTATTGGATAGAGTAACCTTTTGGAAAAATTTGTTCCAATTCCATGGTGACAGTTCTTTTAATGTGGCGGTTACTGATGGGATGAAGAAACCGGGCGACAATCGCTTGCATCGTTTGCGGAAAATCGAATGTTGGCAAAGGGGCACCATCGCCAAACTCTGAAGAGTCAAGTAAATTATAGAGAATCGTACTGGGCAGTGAGTTTTGACCACCTTTATACAAATTATCCTCCAGCTTTTTAAAAAGAATAACGCCAACCCGGTGAAGCAGCTTAAAATGAAAATGTTGCAAGGGTGTATGGTGCTCAATCATCGTAATGCCACCAACAAGACGACCATTTTCCACAACCCGGGAAACAAGCTTTGGCTGGGGGTCTCCTTCCAGTTGGATGATGATGGCATCATCATCTTTTTTTGACCAGTTGGCCATCTGTTCATTTTCTAAAACCTTTTTTTTGAATTCATCAGTGCAATAACGTCGCTCAAGATTCTCGGCCCATAGGGGGTCCATAATTTCAAAATTGGTGGCGTGAGCAATGATGTTCAGGTTTGCATCAGACAGAATCAACGCATTCCCCAAAATACCCGCGGCAGTATTGATCAGTTTAGGAATGCTTTCACCGTTTAAAGCAGCTTCAGCAAACTGGTAGAGGTCAGATTCAGCTTTTAAATCTTCCATTAGATAATGCCGGGATAATGACAATATATTAGCAAAGTCTTTTTCTTTGATGATGACCATGAAAGCACTATCGGGAACTGAAGAAGGTGTTTTCGTGACAAAAATCATGATGGGGCTGTTGACCAATTGGATCTGCTTCATATCTTTGCAAAAGTAGAGTGTATGTGCTTCGCACTGGCGAGAAGCATCTGTCAGAACCTGGATTTGCTTAAATTCTTCGGAAAATACGGGCGTTTTCAGCACTTCCATTTCGTAGCTTTTCTGAAGTAAATCAATCAATTGGCAGAATCTCATGGTCAGAATCACCTTCCTTACACACTATTTTATCACAGATTTATAAATTGAAAACACTGAAAAAAATGACATAAATTTAACATCTCTTAGGGATAAACGCACAAAAGATGGGGGGGATCTTTGGGTTAGACAGCCATACCCCTGTGATGAAGCGCCATGATAAAATGACACAAATAGTTGGAAAAATTTGATTTTTGACACACTTCAAACGAAAGGAGAGGAAAAGAAATGATAACGACTTATGACGTTTTTGTTCCGATGCTCATGGGCGGCGGGGCATCTCTCAGAACCGGCTTAAAAGTGCGGGAACTGGGATGTCAAAAGGTGCTGGTTGTTTATGACCAGGGAATCAAGGAAGTGGGTATTGCCGGCAAAATTGAAGAGAACATTCGAAATGCAGGCGTCGAGACTGTCTGCTTTGAAGATGTTGTGCCTGATCCTCCTGATAAAATGATCGAAGAAGCGGCAGAAATAGCGAAGCGGGAAGCGATAGACGGCATTGTGGCAGTTGGTGGCGGAAGCGCAATGGATTCAGCAAAAGGCATCAATGTTCTCATGAACAACCCACCTCCGATTGTCAGTTACTTTGGAATCCAGAAAAATCTCAAACCAGGGGTGCCAATGATATTTATCCCGACAACAAGTGGAACAGGAAGCGAAGTAACCAATATGGCGGTTGTTTCTGCTACCGATCTTGGGAAAAAAGACAGTGTTGTGAGCCCTGTGTGCTTGGCAACTCTGGCGATCATAGACCCTGAACTGACATTAGAACTGCCTCCAAAACTCACGGCAATTACGGGTATCGATGCACTGGCCCACGCGGTGGAATCGCTGACGGGTGGACATGCAAACCCCATGTCCGATGCCCTGGCGCGTGAAGCCATCCGCTCGATTCATCACTGGCTTCCGATTGCAGTTGAAAACGGTGGGAACTATCAAGCCCGGGAAGCGTTGATGATGGCTTCCACCCATGCTGGGATGGCGTTCACCAATGCACTGGTTCATTTGGGACATTGCATTGGTCATGCTTTGGGAGCTTCGTTTCACATTCCCCACGGCACAGCTTGCGCAGCAACTTTGCCCGAAGTGATCGAATATGCAGCGAAAACAGAGTCAATGAAAGTGAGAATGATATGCGAGTGTTTGCAAAAGGTGATACCTGAACAGGCAACAACCGACGAAATTGGACGGATTGGCCGGGATGCTTTGCGGTCCTTTATAAAATCAGTGGGTATTCCAAATCTGAAACAGATGGGATTAACACTGGAAGAAGCGATGAGTGTGGCACCCAGGGTTACAAAAGACGAAGGAATGGCTTTGGCACCGTACCGCATCACGCCTGGAAAAGTAGCTGAAATGATAGCGTCCGCCTATGATGCATAGAAATCAGAAACGAAAGTGAGGGATTCGTGATGCTGTTTAAATTAGTGGCTGACATGACAGACTTAACGGTAAAAAAGGAACCACTTGACGAAGCATATTATGAACTTGGTGGCAGGTCATTGATTGCTCAATACCTGATAAAAAATGTTGTGCCGACGTGTGATCCTCTTGGTGAGGGAAATCACTTGATCTTCTGTACAACCGTTTTTGCCGGAACAAAACTGACAACATCCAATCGTATGTCGGTTGGAGGAAAAAGCCCCTTAACGGGTGGGATCAAAGAGAGCAATGTGGGAGGATATGCAGCAAGTCTTCTTGCCGAGCAGGGCATTCGGTTGATTATTATTAAAGGAATATCGAAGACCAATGATCTGTGGACGCTTCATGTGGACTCAAAGGGAGAAGCTTGGTTCAAGGAAGCAAACGATTGCAAAGGGATGAACAATTACGAGTTCAGTGAGCAGATACATGGAAAGTATGGCAGCAAAATTGCAACTGTGTCCATCGGTTGTGCAGGTGAACGTTTGTACAAAAATGCTTCCATTCAGGTTTCGGAGTTTCGCTCTGGGCACCCCAGCCGTGCGGCGGCAAGGGGCGGATTAGGTGCTGTCATGGGGAGCAAGGGGTTAAAAGCACTGGTGATCGAAAAGCCGGATGAAAGGCATCAGTTGAAATATCAAAATGAAAACCAGTTCAACGAAGCTTGTAAAACCTTGAATGATCTTGTTGCCAAAGGAGTTCAAAATGATCCCTTTCACAACATTGGAACGATTGCAACCATAGAAGCCACTGGGGCCAATGGTATTCTGCCGGTTGATAATTTTTCAGGCAAACTGTTTCCAGAGTACCGAAAAGTGGGAGCCAATCAATTCATGGAGAATTTATCAAGCCGCGGCGGAAAAAACAAAATTCCCTGTCAGCCGGGATGCATGGTTCGATGCTCCAACAGCTACCATGACGAAGATGGAAAATACTTGACTTCAGGATTCGAATACGAAACCATTGCCCTATTTGGACCCAATTGTCATATTGCTGATCTTGATGCAATTGCCAGAATGGACCGCCTCTGTGATGACTTGGGAGTTGATACCATCGAAGCAGCCAATACCATAGCGGTTTGCATGGAGACGGGTAAAATTCCATGGGGAGATTCTAAAGCTGCGCTGGATTTATTGAATGAAATGCTCGAAGGGACTGACTTTGGTAATCTCATGGGTCAGGGATGTGAAGCAGTGGGGAACCACTTGGGTTGCAAACGCATTCCAGTCGTTAAACATCAATCGATTGCGGGATATGACCCCCGAAATACAAAAGGGACAGGAATCACATATGCGACCAGTCCTATGGGGGCAGATCATACTGCCGGCCTGACAATGGGACGCGCCTTCGACGATTGTGGGCGTACAGCGCAGGCTTATGCATCAAACAAATTGCAGGTTGCCATGTGTTTTGCAGATAGTATGATGTGTCTGTTTGCATTTACACATATGGTGCCGGGGATTCCATTGCTGGCAAATCTGATGGCAGGTCTATATGGAGGTGAGGCAGATTTTAACAGAATTGCAACCATGGGGGTTAAAACCATTCTGACAGAGAGAGCCTTCAATCAGCAGGCGGGAATGACAATCAAAGACGATCGGCTTCCAGACTTTTTCTACCGTGAAAAATCGCCTGCGACGGGCGCGAAATTCGATATTGATGATCATGAACTAAACGTGATCTTTGATTTCTAATGATAAAAGTGAGGAATGAAATCATCCCTTTCAGAGAAGGTATAACCGTCGCAGATGTTTTCAGGGAAATTGGTGAGACAATTCATCCAACCACATTAGTGACATTGAATGGAAAAGTAATCCCATATACAAAGCTCCATCACTGGGTGCTTTCTGATGGGGATGAATTAAGACTTCTGCCGATTATATCGGGCGGATAAAGTCAAACAGATGGAATTAGATGGAGATGGCACTTCAATCACAAGCGGGTCGTTAAGTAAACACGTAGAATGCAGAAGGGGGTTTATCAATGAGTATCAATGATGTAACGGTAAAGTTGAATGAAAAGAATCCATTTCGCTGGGTCATGCTCATGTTTATTTTCCTGTTCTATTTCACGATTTTAGGATTTACGAATCAAACATTTAACATACTGCTGGCAACCATCACTGAAGATATGGGATGGACAGCCACGCAGAGAACAGCCATTGCGGGAGCCATGTCTTCCGGCATGATTTGGTTCGTTTTTGCTGCAGGAACAATGCTTGATCGCTTCAGCGTCAAAAAGATACTGGGTTCAGCAGTATTGCTATCAGCGGTACTCATTTTTATAAGAGGGCGGGCTGAGAACTTTACCATCTGGTTTGCGATCATGTTTTTGTTTGGCGTCGCCAGTGCATTTTATATGCCGGCATGTACAAAAATGATTGGATTATGGTTTGATTCCAAAGAGTTACCCTTTGCCAACGGCGTTTTAACAGCAGCAAGTCCCATTGGTCAGTTAACGGCGAATCTCTTGGGTGTTCGCATCATGTATGCTCTTGGCGGGTGGGAAACTCTCTATACATTGATGGGAACCGGTATTGTGTTGATCGTTTTCTTCTTCTTTATCATTGCGAAAGATCGCAAAAGCGAAGATGCGGCGCTTACTTCTACCATTATGGAAAATGCAGATTTATCTTTCTGGAAAAATATCGGAGGAATTTTAAAAGTGCCCATGGTGTGGGTTTACTGTATTGCGAATATGTTCTTTCTTGGAAGCATCTATGCCGGCGGTGCACTTGGACAAGTGGTTTACCAGACCGACCCCAGATGGATGCTGGACCGGGCTGTCTCTGGCAGGATTCCTGCTGCCAATAATATGGCTTCAATGGTTGCCTATATCGTGGTCCCTTTAATTATTGCAAAAGTAGGGAGCAAACATTATCGAAAAGCTGCGATCGTGGCAGGGTTTCTTGCGCCGGTGTGCTTTATGATTGGAATTCGCAGTTTTGATATTCGAGTTGCTTTCACCACCTATGCCCTTGCCGGTGTTTTGTATGGAGCGATTGTGCCTGCCTCCAAAGTGTTAATGCTTCAATTGCCCGAAGTGCGGGGTCAACGGGCGGGAACAGCACTTGGCGTCTATGTAACCATCGAGCGAATTGGTATCACTGCAATGATTTCGTTGTTAGGAGGAATGATTGCAGCCAATCCAGACACCATGGCAAACTCCCTGGCAAACTTCTTCACCCTGCAGTTTGTCGCACCAATTCTCATCATTATCGGCGGGCTTGTGGAAAGAAGAAGAGCAAATACGGTTGTTACTGCAACTGCTGAAGCAAAAGCAACAGCAAACTGAACTCATAAAGGTGTATATTTTGCCGGCATAAGGAGGCGGAAAGTTGAAAACAATCATCAGAGTCAATTGCAAAACGAAAGAAATAACGATTGCACCTGAAGGAGAGGTGATGAAAAATCTTGGCGGAAGAGCATTGACAGCACACATACTCACAGAAGAAGTTGATCCAACATGCGACCCGCTGGGGCCTGAGAATAAGCTGATTATAGCGGGAATGCTTCTTGGCGGAACCACCATCAGTACGTCAAATCGCTTGTCTTTTGGCACCAAAAGTCCGCTAACTGGTGGAATCAAAGAATCGAATGTGGGAGGAACGGCTGGGTCTTATCTGGCTGGTCATGGCATTAAAGCACTCATACTGGAAGATGCTCCTGAAGAAAACACATGTCACCTGCTATTGATTAAGGCTGATGGAGCCATTGAACTTCATGATGCGATATCATTATCGGGAAAAGGAAATTATGAAATTGTTGAAACGATGCAGAAAAGATATGGCGCGAAAATCAGTGTGATTTCAAACGGCATTGCCGGCGAACGGCAATATCTGAACTCCTCAATTCAGGTTACCGAAATGGGAATCGAAAAACCATGCAGAGCGGCTGCCAGAGGCGGCGTTGGAGCTGTGCTTGGTTCGAAAGGAATCAAAGTGATTGTCATCGAAAAACCGGCATTACCATACAAAATGAAGATGGTTGATGAAACAGCTTTTCGAACAGCCAGTAAAAAGGTAACAAAAGCTGTATTGGATGGCCGTGGAATGCTGAGTGATGTGGGCACAGCCGGGATCATCGGGGCAACAATTCCCATGGCAATCGCGCCTTATCGAAACTTCAACGGAGGGCAATTGACAGCCGAGGAAGAGGAGCGTTTTAACGTTCAAACGATTGTAGAACGCATCAGAGCCTATGGCGGAAGTACAGGACATGCTTGCCAGGCCGGTTGTGTGGTCAAGTGTTCGAATATCGTTAATGATCGCAATGGAACGTTTTTAACGGCTGGATTTGAGTACGAAACGATCGAGCTTTTTGGGCCGAACTGTGCCATCTTTGATATTGATATGATTGCTGCGTGTGACCGATTTTGTGATGATTATGGTTTTGACACCATTGAACTGGGTGCATCATTGGGAGTATACATGGATGCGGGGGAGATATCCTGGGCTGACACAGAAGGCGTGCTAAATCTATTCAAGTCATTCTACGGGGATAACCCTGTGGCAGATGATTTTGGGGCAGGCACTCAGAAACTGGGTGAGAAACTGGGTGTGAAGCGAATTCCCACAGTCAAAGGGCAGGCTATTCCGGCGTATGATCCGAGAAATTTAAAAGGAACAGGTGCTGCTTATGCCATTAGCCCCATGGGAGCAGATCACACCTGCGGAGCTTCATTATCAAGAAAAGATTTACCGCCGACTGGCAAATCAGGACAATTGGAATTTGCAGTCAACTCACAGGGCATTATGGCGGCATGTGACAGCAATGTGTGCTTGTTTGCCTGGGCAATGACGGCGTCGGCCGGAGAAGAATATGCCAATGCGGTTAGTGCAGCATTAGGTGGTAAATGGAGCTTTGAAGATATTTTAACAATGGGCAAACAATGCGTTGAAAAAGAACAGGTATTTAACCGCCGGGCAGGCATTTTACCTGATGATGATCGACTGCCGGCATTTTTTTATCAGGAAGCATCATCTGCAACTGGGGCAGTCTTTGACATTACCCATGAAGAAGTAGAGGAAATGTGGCACCATCGATCATTGACAGAGTAATGGAAAGGAGCGGCAGATGAAAATCGACTTAGAAGGTCAAACCGCCATTGTAACAGGTGCAGGTGGTGACATTGGTGCAGGTATCGTGGAAGCCTTGGCTAAATGTGGTGCGAATGTGGCTGTGACAGATCTGGATATGCAGGCAGCTCAGAAGGTTGTTTTTTCTATGAGCGCTATGTTCAAGGGAGAATACAAAGCATACCAATTGGATGTTTCTGAACAGACAGATATCAAAAGGGTGTTCAGTAAGATTTGCAAAGACTTTGGAACCATTGAAATACTGGTTGCTGGTGCTGCCTGTGCCGGAGAAGGAAAGAATTACTTTGAAACGCCGATGGAAACTGCCAGAAAAATTGCAGATGTAAACATTCATGGGACCGGCATGTGCATTAAAGAAGCGTTAACCTATATGTTGCCGCAAAAATATGGAAAGATCATTACAATTTCTTCAGTTGCCGGAAGAGAAGGAACTGCCGGGACTCCCAATTATTCAATTTCGAAAGCAGCCATGATTGCTCTGACCCAATCAGTGGCAAAGGCACATGCGAAAGAAGGCATTTCAGCAAACAGTGTGTGTCCCGGATATTTACTGACAAACATGTGGAAGAAGGGTATCGAGAAATACAGCAAAATATTGGGCAAAACGCCTGAAGAAACGTGGCAACTGCTGGCATTGGACAGAATGGCAACCGGACGGGCGCAAGAACCGGCAGATATTGGGAATGCAGTGGCATTTCTGGTATCTGACCTGGCCAAGAACATAACAGGCCAGGCACTTAATGTATGCGGAGGAGCAAAATTCAATTAATGATGAAAACACAGGGAGGTTGAAGATGTGGCAAAGGTTGACGGTGGAAGGCTATTTGCAAAAGCGTTGAAAAAAGAAGGGGTTGAGTGCGTCTTCACTTTGTCGGGAGGGCACATTATGCCGATTCTTTATGGATGCAGAGAAGAAGGCATTCGAGTCATTGATGTGCGTCACGAAAGTACAGGAGGATATGCAGCAGAAGCGTACGCAAAGGTAACGGGTAAACCTGGGATTTTAGTGACGACAGCAGGGCCGGGGATTACAAATGCAACGACTCCAATGGCAGAGGCAGCAGAGACCGGAATTCCAGTTATTCACATTGGGGGAGGATCTCCCATCAGAGAAAATGATACGGGGCCACTTCAAAATGTGAAGAGCTTTGAGGCCATGGCAGTGTTTTGCAAATGGGCCAGAAAAATTTATAACAGCAGCAGGGTGCCAGAGTATGTGGCGATGGCTTTCCGGCATGCGTATGATGATACACCCGGTCCTGTCTATTTGGAAATTGCAGCCGATGTTCTTTTCCAGCAATTCGAAGAAGATGAAATTTACTGGCCCGAACGTTACCGGGCATTCACAACAGCTTATGGAGATCCCCGGTTGGTGGAGCAGGCAGCAGAAGCGTTGATACAGGCAGATAAACCGGCAATGATTATAGGGGAGACAGCCAGATTTTCTCAGCAGGAAAAGAATAGCGTAGAAAAACTGGCAAATTACCTGAAAATACCTGTATTTTCTCAAACCACTTCAAGAGGCGTATATGCCGACGAACGAACCAATGAACTTTTCAGAATAGGTGAAGGGGCCATAAGAGAAGCAGATGTTGTCCTGGAGCTGGGTGTTGATCACAGCTATAAAATTGGCAAGGGAAAGGCTCCCAGGGTAAATGGTGCTGCCCTTCGTATTATGGTTCATCCTGATTTGACCAAAATTGGATACAACGTACCGGCAGATATTGGCATAGTAGCGGGAGCAGGTGCGGCATCAGATCAAATCTTTGAAATGGTAAAGGCAAAAACAAAACCAATTCAATCAGGAAGCTGGACCGATGAAGCACGCGAACTGACAAAGATGATGAGAAAGCCATTTCTTGAAGCTGCAGTTTCAACCATCTTACCAACGCATCCGGGAAGAGTAGCCGCAGAAGTTGCAAAATACATCGAAACAGAAGCGACAGACTGGCATGTGATTTGTGATGGTGGTGACGCTGCCAGTTGGATCGATGCAAATGCAACAGCCAGCTATCCTGGACAAGTGGTTCGATACGGCCCGCTGGGCACCATTGGAACGGGCCAGGGATATTCTTTGGGTGCCTGGGCAGCTGATGGAAAGCCCGTGCTGTATTATACCGGTGATGGCAGTTTTGGTTTTTACTCAATGGAATTTGAAACATTTGTCAGAAATAATATTCCGCTGGTTTGTGTCATTTCAAACGATTCGGCCTGGGGAATGATCAAGTTATCTGAAGAAGCCAAAAGGCCTGACTATATTAGTGAAAACGGGCATTTGGCAACCACACTCCCAGAGATGTTCCCTTATGAGAAAATGGCGGCATTGTGGGGTGGCGTTGGTATTCGGGTGGATCATTATGATGATATCATTCCGGCAATCAGAAAGGTTCGAAGTTCAGGGAAGCCCGGTATCATTAATGTTGATGTTGACAAAATAGCAATGGCGCCTGCAACGGCAGCATTTGCAGGTGTTAAGCAGAAATGACGCTGCATGAGGAGGGTTTTTAATGCAGGCATGTGTAAAAGAGGCGAAGAAGAAACTGGTTGTGAAAAACGTTCAAATACCAGTAAGAATCGAAGATGATGACGTATTAATCAAGATATCAAAAGTGGGTATTTGTGGATCAGATCTGCACCTGTGGCATCTGGAAGACCGTATCGGATTAATCATGGGTCACGAATTCTGCGGTGTGGTGGTAGAGCCTGGAGCCAGTATATTTAAAGCAGGGGAACGAGTTGCTGTTATACCAAAAGGGCCCAGGGGTTATCAGTCGACACCTGGGGTTCTGGCAGATGGAGCATATGCTGAGTATTTTATGGCTGCAGCAAAGTATGTCACACGCATTCCTGACGATATTGATGATTGTGAGGCCAGTATGATTGAACCCTGCGGTATTGCGTACAAAGCTGCTAAAAAAGCGGCGATTCAACTGGGAGATAAAGTGCTGGTGGAAGGAGCGGGAATCATAGGGCTGTTGGCAGCCGCCTGGGCGAAGGCAATGGGAGCCGCCTATGTGGCATTGACTGAAGTAAATCCACAAAGATTACAAGCCGCAAGGGATTTGACAGACGCTGACGCAGTGTTTGATTCGAAGAATCCAAACATTGGCGATGAACTGTTGAAGGCATCTCATGGAGGATTTGACAAAGTAATTGAGTGCACAGCTGTGTCGAGTGCTGTGAACTTGGGACTGGACATGTTAAAGCCGGGTGGAAAAATGATTTTTGTTGGAGTCACCTATAATCATGTTCCAATAAATGCATTGAAATTAGTTATGAAAGAATTGGTTATAGAAGGGATTTTTGGATCATCAGTTGTGTTTGAGGAAGTGATTGAAATACTGTCTCAACAAATATTCAATCTCAAAAAGTATATATCTAAAGAAATTGGATTGGAAGATATCCAGCAAACCTTCGAAGAACTGGAACAGGGAGACAGTGGATACATAAAAGTTGTCATTTCTCCCCAGCTGACATTTGAAGACAATGAGGCATGATGACATTTTGAACGACTTCTTTGCCAACTGGCAATGAATGGATGAGGGGAGTAAAGACAATGAACTCAGCGGTGATTATGAGCTGCTATTTACTGTTAACAATGGGGGTGGGAATCTATCTCTCCAGATCAAACAAAAGTACAGAAACATTTTTTGTTGCCAAAAAGGGATTGGGTGTGGGCTTGATCGTTCCACTGCTCTTTGCAGAACTGATAGCCGGAGCAGGCACCATCGGAAATGCTGAAATGGCGTTCAGAACAGGGCTGTCATCGGTGTGGGCCCAGTGGGGAATGGCAGCAGGGTGCATTTTGTTTGTCATTTTTGTGAGTCGGTTTTACTGGATCATGGGAGACAAACAGGGCGTCATGTCAGTACCGGAAGCTTTTGGAAAAAGATTTGACGAACGCACCCGTTTGGCAATTATGATGATCATTTCTCTTGCGTATTCGTTGATTTATTCGACTCAGCCGGTTTCAGCCGCAGCAATACTGGCACCTATGTTTAATATCAGCGTGAATACGACTGCATGGGTGGTGGCCGTCGTTATTATCATCATCACCATCACCGGTGGGTTGAAGGGAGCTGCATATCTCAGCATCATTCACTCATTTGTCATGTACTTTGGAATGTTTTTGACTGCTGCTATCGTATTAAGGCACGTGGGCGGTTATCAGGTCATCCGCCAGGAACTTCCAAATGAAATGTTTCATTTACTTGAGCCGGGGATTTTCACCGTGATTGCCTGGATACTGGGCACTGCCTTTTCTTTTTTCACAGCCTCAACGGTTGTTGCGGTCACATTTGGTGCAAAATCATTAAAAAGTGCCAATCGAGGCATTGTTCTGGGCGCTTTCCTGATCATTCCCTTTGCATTGTCCCCAGCACTGATCGGGCTGGCTGCAAGAGCACAAATGCCGCATATTTTAGCCAAAAATGCGCTGTTTGAAATCGCTTCCAGTGTGAGTAATGAAGTGGCGGGCATGGCAAGTATGGGAGTTATAGCCGCCATATTATCAACTGCCCCGGTGATGCTTCTCATTACGGTTACCACACTTACCAGAGATCTATACAAAGGGATTATCAAACCGCAGGCAACTGATCAAGAACAGATGCGGTTCTCGCAGGTAGCCATTATTGGCATTGGACTGGCGGGGACTTATTTCGGTTTGCAATCCACATCAATTTTAGGTCAGTTACTGGGAGCTCTGCAAATTCGATCAATTGCAGGTGTTGTTCTTGTCATTTCACTTCTGTGGCCGAGGGTTAGCAACACAGCTGTCTTCTATTCCATTATCACGGGTGGTGTTCTTGCAGCAGGATGGCACTTTGCGGGAAGCCCCTTCGGCATCGAACCATTATGGCCTTCGCTTATTGTGGGAATTCCTCTTTTAGTGGTGCTCTCGCTGTGCAGCAGTGAAAAGGTGTCAGCAGAGTATAAGAATTATCATGCCCTTTCGGTAAAAGCTGTCGAAGATGAAAACCAGACGATGATCAACCAATCAATCTAAGATACTCATGCATATTGAGAAAAAAATCACAAGATGAAACCAGTGGGTAATGATTAACTGAATAAAGGTGTTTATGACTGCTTTCATAAGGCTCGAAAAAGTGTCGTCAATATCACACTTTTTCGGGCCAATATTAATGATGCAGGAAATAAGCATCAGGCAGTAAATGGTTGAAAATCTGCATTGAAAAATATAAACAATATCGTTTTGTGATCATTACAAGGGGTATGATACGCATAACTGTGTATTTTTGTTGATGAATAAAGGAGGTTGGCCAATGAGCGGAAACGGAAAATGTCCGGTAACCGGTATGACAAGAGCCAAAGCGGCTGGTGGTGGCACTTCAAATCGAGACTGGTGGCCAAATCAGCTGAATCTTAAAATGCTGCATCAAAACCCACCCGCCAGAAATCCCATGGGCGAGGGTTTCAACTATGCAGAAGAATTTAAAAAGTTGAATTTGAATGCTGTCAAACAGGATCTCTACGCACTGATGACCGATTCTCAGGATTGGTGGCCGGCAGACTATGGTCATTACGGCGGCCTCTTTATTCGCATGGCCTGGCACAGTGCCGGAACCTACCGATTGGGCGATGGCCGTGGCGGGGCCGGTTCAGGAAGTCAACGCTTTGCACCTCTCAACAGCTGGCCGGATAATGTGAACTTGGATAAGGCTCGTCGTTTGTTATGGCCCATTAAACAGAAATATGGCAAACAGATTTCGTGGGCTGATTTAATGATTCTGGCAGGCAACTGTGCACTGGAATCCATGGGATTTAAAACCTTTGGATTCGCCGGAGGCCGGGAGGATGTCTGGGAGCCCGAAGAAGACATATACTGGGGACAGGAAAGTGAATGGCTGGATGATAAGCGTTATTCCGGTGACAGGGACTTGGAAAACCCCCTGGCAGCGGTGCAGATGGGACTCATTTATGTGAATCCTGAAGGGCCCAATGGCCAACCCAGCGCGGTGGAATCAGGCAAGGATGTGCGGGAGACGTTCAAACGAATGGCGATGAACGATGAAGAAACGGTGGCGCTTATTGCAGGCGGCCACACTTTTGGAAAATGCCACGGAGCCGGAGATCCAGCCCACGTGGGGCCGGAGCCGGAAGCTGCCTCCATTGAAGAACAGGGGCTTGGGTGGAAAAACAGTATGGGCAGCGGCAAAGGAGATGATACCATTTCCAGCGGTATTGAAGGCGCCTGGACACCAACACCCACAAAATGGGACAATAGCTACCTGGAACTTCTTTTCAAATACGACTGGGATCTGGTGAAAAGCCCTGCCGGAGCCTGGCAGTGGATTCCTGTGAATACAGAACCAGAAGACATGGTTCCTGGGGCCCATGATTCGTCAAAGAAGTTTCCGCCTATGATGACCACTGCCGATCTTTCTCTGCGGATGGATCCCATTTATAAGCCCATTGCCCTGCATTTCAGAGATCATCCGGAAGAACTGGCAGATGCTTTTGCCCGAGCCTGGTTTAAGCTGACGCACCGGGATATGGGCCCCCGTTCCCGATACCTGGGCGCAGAAGTGCCTGAGGAAGAATTAATCTGGCAGGACCCGGTACCGCCGGTGGATCATGAACTGGTTCAAGAAACAGACATTGATGATCTTAAGAAACGCATTCTTGCCAGCGGCTTAACCATTCCGGAACTGGTGGCCACTGCCTGGTCATCCGCCGCCACCTTCCGTGGTTCCGACAAGCGGGGCGGTGCCAATGGCGCGCGCATTCGATTGATGCCTCAAAAAAACTGGGACGTCAGCCAGCCAGAGCAACTTGAGAAGGTATTGCAGATACTGGAGAGAATGCAGGCTGATTTTAATGCACAGGCAGGCAACAAGCGGGTTTCTTTGGCAGATCTTATTGTCTTGGCCGGTTGTGCCGGCGTTGAGAAAGCTGCTCAAAATGCAGGCGTTCATGTGACGGTACCTTTTTCTCCGGGTCGCACTGATGCCACTCAAGACCAAACGGATGTGGATGCTTACGGAGCGCTTGAGCCGAAAGCAGATGGATTCATTAACTTCAGTAAAGCCAAGTTTGCCTGCGCTGCAGAGGAAATGTTGGTGGATCGGGCCCAGCTTCTGGGACTGACTGCACCAGAGATGACAGTGCTGGTGGGGGGGCTGCGGGTGCTGAATGCTAATTTTGGAAAAATGCCCCATGGCGTTTTGACACATCGACCCGAGAGTCTGACTCATGACTTCTTCGTGAATCTGTTGGATATGGCAACTATGTGGAAACCAGTTTCGGAAGATGCAGATGTCTTTGAAGGACGAGACCGCCAAACCAATGAACTCAAATGGACAGGCACCCGAGTCGATCTTCTCTTTGGTTCCAACTCTGAGTTGCGGGCAATCGCAGAAGTATATGCCAGTGATGATGCTCAGGAAAAATTTGTTGAGGACTTTGTGGCGGCCTGGAACAAAGTGATGAATGCAGATCGATTCGATCTTGCATAGACAAAGGACGTCTGTTCATTTCCAACAGAAACGGTTTTTTTCAAAGCGCTTGCCTGATAACAGGCAGGCGCTTTTGCCCGCATGTCAAGAAGTGGTATAATTGAAGGGGAATAATTGTCAGCACTTTGAACTGAATAAACTAAGGATGCGTGAACTTCAGCGAATAATGTGGCAAAGTGACGACCATTAATGATGATGGAAGGGGATTGTATGATTCAGGATATTGAACCCAGAGTTTTCAGCAATCGTTTTCAGGAAAAAACTGCAACACTCCGGGATCTTTTTCTGGCCTATAAAGATGACCGGGTGCTCGTAAGAGAAGACAAGGAAAAGTTATGGTACCCTTCATTTTCAGATTTTGAAGCTGACTATCCCGACTTGATCAGGAAAGCCCACTTTCTTTTCACCATTGATGAGATGAATTATTTTCGGGTGGACCAAAAGGGACTTGATGAGGTGGATGGCTGGATCTATGCCCCCACAACCCGGTTTCGAACAGAGCCAAAATACTGGCGGTCTTTTGCCGGTGCGGTGGGATGGCAATTGAGCCGATGGTATGACAATCATCGGTTTTGCAGTCGATGTGGAAAACCGACGGTTCCTTCTCGAAAGGAAAGGATGCTTTATTGTGAAGAATGCACATTTCAGTCGTACCCAGTATTGTCTCCCTGTGTAATTGTCGGTGTTTATGACGGTGATCGGTTGCTGCTTACCAAGTACGCAGGGCGTGCCTATAAAAACCACGCCCTGATCGCCGGGTTTGTGGAGATTGGTGAATCGCTGGAAGAGGCTGTTCGAAGAGAGGTCATGGAAGAAGTGGGACTTCGGATCAAAAACATCAGCTACTACAAAAGCCAGCCATGGCCGTTTACAGACACACTTTTGGCCGGCTTTTTTGCCCAGCTTGATGGAGACGACACCATCATCATCGAAGAGGATGAACTGGCCTCTGGTGAGTGGATCAACAGAGAAGACATCCCCCCCGATGAGTTAAAAATCAGCCTGACAGGAGAAATGATGGAAGCATTTCGAAAAGGGGTTATAACCGCATCTTAACCCGGCAACTGTCACAATGAGAAAACCTCTTAAGAGGTAAAGTTTGTCTTGGTTCCGCCGACGGCAGAAAAAAAGCGGCGATACAGCATACCGGCAATAAGGACAAGCCCCAGATACCCAACGGCTGGGTACACAATACCCACCATTGTGGCAAATTGAAGGTGGCCTCCAAAAAATGCGAGAATGGTCAGAAGAAGGGCAGTGAAACGGTACTTCAGCGTTTGATCATTGCCCTCAATACGGTTCACAGCTGTCCACAACATGGAAGTGGAAGCGGTGTAGATGCCGGTCAGCATCAACAGGGCAAAGAAAGGTGCGATTGGTGGAATGCTGGCAGAAGCCATGGCCAAAGATGGAATTTGTTTATTGTAGACATCACCGATGATCACCAGCAAACCTGTACTTAAAATCATGGCACCGGCAAGAAAGAAAATGCCGGCAAACAGGCCTCCCAGCCTGGTATCAGTGCGATTTTTGGCTTGTTTGCCTATACCGGCTGCGAAAGGCATGAAACCAACCATGAGAAATGACGCGTACATAATTCCAGAAACCAACCAGTGGGAATAAGCACCTGGTACATGAAGTCCTTGCAGCACGTGTGCTGAATCAACAATACCGCCGGGATGGCGCACAATGCTGGTGAGGCTGATGATCATGGTAACAGAAATAAAAAAAGGTGCAATGGAACCCACAATCCGGGCCAGTCTTTTCAGGCCTGTGAGCACTGTTATCAGAGGCAGCAATGCCATGACAAATCGCCCCAAAGCAGGATGAAGTCCAAAATGTTCATGAATGGTGGCGGCAGCAGCCGAGATCATAATGGAAAAAGCCAGTAGCATGAGGGTGGGTACAAACCATTCAAAGAAGAACCCAATACGCTGACCGCAGTAATAGGCGAAAATGTCATTGGCATCTTCGAACTGCTGGGTGCGTCCATCCTCCAGAATAGTCATGGAGATCCAGGCAAGCAGCAGCATTCCCACCAGCCCTGCACCGATACTGCCAATAAACCCCAAATGAGTGAAGAACTGCATGACTTCCTGCCCGGAGGCAAAGCCTGCACCCACCACTGACCCCATAATGGCGCCGCCGAACAGAATGATTTCTTTCCAATGGGCCTTTTCTGGCATAGGATGTCCTCCTGTAAGTGAAATTTGTGTCACAATATGATAGAATGGAGATAAGCATGGAAGAATGATTTCATAAAGTGCATGGCATTGAAAAATCCTTTGTTGTTAGAAAAATGAAAAGGAGAATGAAAATGAGCAAACCGGTTTTATCAGCACATTTTGAATCCAGAAATCCGTCGGATGTACGCCTGGCACAAATGAAGTACGATGAGCGGGCCGTGAAGCCGGCGGCGGTGATCAATGTGGGAATCGGTAATGTGTCACTTCCCACCAATCCGGCTATGATGAAGCGGATGTTTGAACTACAGGCACCTGAGAGTCCATTTGACAAAGGTGTGATTCGTTACACCGGTACGGCGGGTACAGTGGAATGCCAGGATGCGTTTAAGAACATCCTGAAATGTGAAGGATTCGACACCAGCAAGCTCTTTGTGCAAGTGACAGATGGCGGTTCAGCAGGTATGGAACTGGTGATTCTGGGAGTTTGCGGCCCGGCCGGAACCAATGAAAAACCGTTGATGATGATTGATCCCGCCTATACCAACTATATTTCATTTGCCGAACGGGTGGGGCGTAAAACCATTACCGTTAAACGACAAATGGCAGAAGACGGTCGGTTCACACTGCCGGAGCTGGATAAAATCGAAGCAACCATTCAGGCCAACAAGCCGGGAGCACTGCTGGTGATTCCCTATGACAACCCCACGGGACAGTTGTACGATCACGAAACACTGGTGGAGCTGGCAAAACTGTGCGTGAAGTATAATATGTGGATGATCAGTGATGAAGCATACCGGGAACTTTACTATGATGACAATATCAAGCTGGTGAGCATTTGGGGCATCACAGATGCAGAGGTGCCTGGCATAGAGGGCCGCCGCATCAGCATTGAGACAGCCTCAAAGGTATGGAATGCATGCGGTCTGCGAATTGGTGCTCTCATCACTGATAGTGCTGAGTTCAACACCCGTTCTGTGGCTGAATACACAGCCAACCTTTGCGCCAATGCCATTGGTCAGTACATTTTTGGAGCACTGGCCCATGAAAGCAAGGAAGATCTCTTGGGATGGTGCAAAGACCTGCGGGTTTATTACAAAAAGCAAATCCTCATGGTGAACGAAGGCTTAAAACAGCATGAACCCGGTTTGATCGTTTCCAGCCCCGATGCGTCCATTTATTCGGTTATTGAAGTACGCAATGTGGTGAAGCCTGGCTTCGATGCCATCGACTTTGTGCTCTATTGTGCCGGTGAAGGTTCGGCGGTGATTGATGGTGTTGAAACCACACTGCTGGTGGCACCCATGAAAGGCTTCTATGATATCAAAGAAGGTGAATCAAACCCGGGTAACACCCAGTTCAGAATTTCTTTCGTTGAATCTCCTGAAAACATGGCGAAGGTGCCGGAGCTTTTTGTGAAGTTGCTCCGTCAATACGAAGCACAGCGTTAAGCTGAGAAGCAACGCAAAGAAACATTAAAACACAGATATTTCATGTATTAAGGGGCTGATGTCTGTTTCATGGGCATCAGCTCTTTGATTATCATCGGATGAAACAATAATATTCGGCGCTTACCTGTACCATTATAACATGCTGACCAATGCCTTTTGCAAAAAAAAGTGGCCGATAGAGATGTTTGGAATGCTGACAACTGTGTATAATAAGCAAAGAAACGATTGACAGTCAACTGAAGTACCACTGAAATAAAGCATGGAACAACAGTACATGACAGTGGATGAACATGAGGAGAATGCACTGGAAACCATGGAAGAAAACGTTGGACAATGAATGGAAAGCGGGGGAATTGAGATGAAACTGACAGTGCTCATGGATAACAACACAATAATCGACCGGTATTTTCTGGGGGAACCAGGGGTATCCTACCTGCTGGAAGTGGATGACCGCAAGATCCTCTTTGACACTGGGTACAGTGATGCCTATCTTCTCAACGGTCAGAAAATGGGTATTCATTTTTTTGATTTAGACGCCATCGTATTAAGCCATTCTCATATGGATCACACATGGGGGCTTGAGCCGCTTATCAAACGGTTTAGTGAAGAAGTGATGGAAGGCAGGCAGTTTCAACAACCAATACTTGTCGCCCACCCGCAAATCTTTGACTCCAAAACATTTTTTGGAACTGAGGAGTTCGGGGTGAATGTTGATCCACAAAAATTAGCTAAATATATGACGCCTCAGCTCACCCGGGAACCTTTCTGGCTGACAGACCACCTGGTCTTTTTGGGCGAAATTCCGCGAAAAAATGCCTTTGAAGCCAGAAAAAGCATTGGGAAAGTGCGTGTGGGAGACATGCTGGAAGACGATTACAGCATGGACGACAGCGCGCTTTGCTATACCGGGCCAGAAGGGTTGGTGATTATTACCGGCTGTTCCCATGCTGGAATTTGCAATATTATGGAACATGCCCGGGCTGTATGTGGCGACGAAAGGGTGCATGATGTTATTGGCGGGTTCCACCTGCTTGACCCTGAAGAAGAACAGATGAACGGCACAGCGGCATATTTTCAGTCCCGAGGAGTTAAACAAGCCCATCCCTGCCATTGCACCGATTTAAAATCAAAAATTGAACTAGCCAAGTGGATCCCCGTTGAAGAGGTGGGCGTTGGTCTGGTACTGGAGTACACTTAAAGTTGTCACAAGTTTTCAAAAACCCACCATACAGCACACAGCAATGGCCGAACTTTGATTCTCAAACAAAGTTCGGTCATTGCTGTGTATTGCAGAAGGGCAACATCATCTTTTTTGGCCTTTTAATCAAACGTTTCGTCAACAAAGAAATAACAGGCGACCAGCAGACAAGCAAAACACATTCGAAACGATCAAAAAGAAATAAACAGTATCAATGTATGGACGAATCGGTTAAAATAGGATATCTGAAACTTCAAGATTAAGTGAGGTGGTGGTGAGGTGGATTCCATTGACTATGAAATTCTAAAATACCTAAAGAAGAATGGGCGTATGACTCATGAAAAAATTGCGCAGGCTGTTAACCTCTCACGGCCGGCAGTGCGAAACAGGGTGATTGCCATGGAAGATGCAGGGGTAATTGAAGGCTATTCCACACGAATAAACTATGATGTTCTTGGCTTTAACATTCAAGTGCTGGTGTATGTAAAAGTAATGAGTATTTCATATGAGGAAGTCATGAAGCAGATTCACGCCAGGGTGCCGGATCGACTGATTATTGAAGACCAGTTCCGTTTGTCAGGCGAATGGTGCATCTTGCTGAGGGTAATGTGCCATTATCAGGAAGACATCACCTTGTTTGTTGACCGGGTCATTCAAATAGAAAATGTAGTGGCAACGAATACAGTTCTGATCTTTAAATCATAGACATTGCCCATTAATCGAGAAACAAGGAGGCCAATTGACCATGGGTTTTATACAGCAATACACAGGTGAACTGGCGGCATTGGCCACGGCCTTTTGCTGGGCAGTTACAGCCACTGCCTTTGAACACAGCGCCAAACGAATTGGTTCTATGAACATGAATCTGCTGCGTTTATTGCTGGGACTCGTATTTCTTTCAACATATACTTTCGTTAGCCGGGGCTATTGGCTGCCATTCGATGCGACTCGTACCGAATGGTTTTGGCTCACTCTTTCAGGCATCGTTGGTATTGTCATTGGTGACATTCTTTTGTTTGAAGCTTTTGTACGCATTGGAGCCAGAATATCGATGCTGATCTACTCCAGTGTACCACCCCTGAGTGGTCTGATGGCTCTGATTTTTTTAGGAGAAAAAATGACGCCCATTCAGATTGCCGGCATGTTTATTACCGTTGCGGGAATCGTTTCGGTGATTCTGGTGACGGAAAAAGATACCAGCAAAATTCATTTTACGTACCCGGTGATTGGAATCCTTTTTGCTTTTGGAGGGGCGGCAGGCCAGGCGGGCGGGTATATTTTGGGTAAATATGGCATGGCTGGCTACGATCCCTTTTCAGCAACACAAATTCGCCTCATTGCCGGTCTTATTTGCTTTATCATTCTTTTCACTGTCAGAAACCACTGGCCTCACCTGATACGGGCTTTTAAACAAAAGGATGCACTGGTGTCTCTGACGATCGGATCGTTCTTTGGCCCCTTTCTGGGAATTTCTCTGTCACTAATGGCGGTGCAGCGAATTAATCCGGGAGTGGCTTCAACTTTAATTTCACTCACGCCCATTTTGCTAATTCCTTATGCGTTTATGGTGAAAAAAGAACGGGTCACTTTGAGAGAAATTATGGGAACGGTCATTGCGCTCACTGGTGCTGCGATCATGTTTATATGAGTGTGCCAGTCAAATTTTCGAAGGTGAAATATCACTCAATGGTTGGCACATACAACCATTGAGTGATATAATGGCCGACATAACCAAAAAACCAACTATCGGTGGTGTTTTAAAAAGACACCCGAAATGAAAATAGGAGGCGATAGGGATGGAATATACCATCGAAACAATGAAAAACAGTGACTGGGAACAGGTGGCGGCCATATATCTGGCAGGCATTCAAACAGGCATTGCCACTTTTCAAACAGAAATTCCTACATGGGAAGCATGGGATGAAAGTCATGCACAGTGCTGCCGACTGGTAGCCCGGTCAAATAATGAGATCCATGGTTGGGCAGCTATCTCACCCACTTCCAGCCGGTGTGTGTATGCCGGCGTGGGGGAGGTCAGCATCTACATAGATGCGGCCTGCCGAGGTATGGGGATTGGTCAGGCGCTGTTGAATCAATTGGTGAAGTGTTCTGAAGAGAATGGTTACTGGACACTGCAGGCTGGTGTTCTGAGAGATAACGAAGCCAGTCGGGCACTTCATGTGAAATGTGGATTTAAAGAGCTGGGTATACGAGAAAAACTGGGGAAAATGCCCACAGGAAAATGGCACGATGTGGTTTTTCTTGAAAGAAGAAGTTCAAAAGTAGGGCAAGAATAGTCGTCGCGAGACTGAAACCGGAAGAAATGTTTTCCGGTTTTTTTGTTTCGGAAAACAACATGCCCAGAAAAATTCAAACAAAGTGGTTTAATGGTCATAGCTGTCGATGTTCGCTACCTCTGAATGCTGCCAAGTGTCCACTGGACAACCCGCCGCTGTAAGTTTTTGCTCTTGATTTTAGAAAATGTGAAATAAAGATGTTTAAAGAAACAAGGGTTAGTGTATATAATATATAACGAAATCGAGATAACTTAAATCGAGATAATCGCAAAGCAAATGATATAAGTGAGGAGGGAAGGTGATGGAAACACAAGATATTCAGGATGAAACGCTTACATCATTAAAACTGTTTGTGGTATTGAATCGAGCGGCGCGATCTGTGAATGACAGAATTGCAGAAGATATTCGTTCGCACGGGTTAAATCCCACCGAATTTGCAGTGTTGGAACTTCTATATCATAAAGGTGATCAGCCGGTGCAGGTAATCGGGAAAAAAGTACTTATTGCCAGTTCCAGCATCACCTATGTGGTGGATAAACTGCAAGAAAGAGGGTATGTGGAGCGAAGTGCATGTCCCAATGACCGTCGGGTAATTTACACGAAGCTTACTGGGATGGGACGCGATTTGATGGAGAAGATTTTCCCTGAACATGCCGCGATGATTCAGCAGTTGTTTAGCCATCTGACAGTTGACGAAAAAGCGATGTTGGCAGAACAACTAAAATCAATCGGCAGGCATGCGCAAGGTTTCAAAATGGATTCTGCCAGAAAACCGGCGCATCAAGGAGAGTAGAGTTGAGAAGTGCAAATGAAAAGGAGAGATGACATGTCAACCAAATTGGCAATCGTATTTTACAGTTCAACAGGAACTAACTTTCAATTGGCCCAGTGGGCAGCAGAAGGAGCAAAAGAGGCGGGGGCAGAAGTAAGATTGCTGAAGGTTCCCGAACTCATGCCGCAGGCAATAGTTGAAGCTGATCCGGCAAAAATGAAGCATCAACAGAATGTGAAGGAAGTACCTGAAGTCAGCCCTGAAGATTTGGAATGGGCAGACGCTATTATTTTCAGTGTGTCTGCACGATTTGGCAATATGGCTTCACCCATGAAAGCGTTTTTCGATTCTCTGGGAGGCCTTTGGTTCCAGGGGAAACTGGCTAATAAGGTGGTCAGTGCCATGACCTCTGCACAAAACCCCCATGGTGGTCAGGAAGCGGTCATTCTGTCGCTTTATACTTCCATGTATCACTGGGGAGCTATTGTGGCAGCACCAGGATATACTGATCAGTCCATCTTTGGAGCAGGAGGCAACCCTTACGGAGTCAGTGTGTCAGTTAACGGAGAAGGCGAAATTCAGGGAGATATAGATGCAATTAAAGCAGCAGCAAATCATCAGGCAAAAAGAACGGTCACTGTTGCCGGATGGGTGAAACAAGGCTAACGGAAGAAGAATAACTATTTTTGGAAAATGGGAGTTGCACCTGCAACTCCCATTTGTCGGGTTTGCATAAATGTTGCGGGAGTTATAGAATGAAAAAGATGTGAGAATCATGAAAGTTTCCCTAAGAAAGACTAAATTTTATGAGGTGATAAAATGGAAGCTGTTAAACACCCTGCATTTACAAATAAAACAGAGCTTTATCGCTATATGAATACCCGTTTGGTGGGACTTTTATCGTCAGAAACTGACTGGCTGGCCAATCTGTGTAATGCAGCTGCACTCATCAACGATCTGTTGAAAGACATCAACTGGGTGGGGTTCTATCTGGCAAATGGTAAAAATAAACTTATTCTGGGTCCTTTTCAGGGGAAACCTGCCTGCGTACACCTCTATTACGGGAAAGGAGTTTGTGGAACGGCTGCAGAAACCAGAACAGTACAGTTAGTACCTGATGTGCATGCCTTTCCAGGCCATGTGGCCTGCGATGCAGATTCCCGTTCAGAAATTGTGCTGCCCATCGTAATCGATGATGCGGTGGTGGCTGTGCTGGATATAGACAGCCCAATACTGAATCGGTTTGACGAAGAAGATCAGGAAGGCCTTGAGAAGGTCACCATAACACTCTGCCAATATATTCTTTGGGATCAGGTAAAGAAGTAAAATAAAAAATGTTGCATTCGCGAAAAAAAAGCGTGTCGATTTGCCGTTGAAAGTATATAATAAGGCAAGGCGATTTTTGTCAGACAAAATGATGACACGGTCGTCATATTAACATGACCGGTCATACCAAACTAAAGCCATCATTTCGTTCGCGGCTGACGGCAATCTTGGGGAATGACAATCCATGGTCAGACATTAAAATGAAGCGAAGGAAGTGATTCAATGCAGGGAGACATTCTTTTTGTGATGCGCGAGCCATTACGCTTTGGCTCAATCGGGGTTCGGGTAAATGATGAAACACGCTGGATTGATCGGCTGATCATTCGGTTTTTACGATACAGGCACTATGGCATTGAGGTGGAAGATGGACAGGTTATCCATTTTTACTGCAACAGCCTTTTGGCATTGCCGCAGGCGACTATTGCAAAAGTACCACTGGCAGTTTTTGCCAAAGATGGTGTGGTGAAAGTGGATCGCTCGGTGAAACGGCTTTATTCACGGGAGCTGGTGATGAAAAGGGCTTACAGCCAATTAAACTCAAACTTTGAAGGGTATCATTACAGCCAAAATAATTGTGAACATTTTGCTGTCTGGTGTGCCACAGGAGAGCGGCAGTCGCAGCAAAATCTGATACGGGAAGCAGCCGCAAGATGGATAAGCCTTCCATTGAGAACCGGGGAAAAAGTCATGGCAAGTATTGCATTGTTCAGCTTTTTTCAATAGTAAGGTATATTAGTTCAGTAAGCGTGGCCTCTTCTTTGTAATTATGCAAACCAAACAAGAAAAGCCTGCAGATGTGCATTAAGATCTGCAGGCTTTTCTTGTTACCATGTTACAGTGTATGTTTTTTAAAATGTCCTTTATATGTTAATTGCTTTCTGTGAAGGCAAGCCCTTTTTTAATGGCAGACATGTTGGCATCCATCAACTGAGGGCGTTTCATCGTCAGTTTTTCCATGGCCTTTTCAATGGTGTCATAATGGACCAAGTTAAGTGAAGGAAGCAGGGCTCCCAGACATACCATGTTTGCAATGGAAGAATTTCCCAGTTCGTTGGCAATTTCAGTGGCAGGTACTTTGATAATGGTAATGTCAGTTCGCTCTTGTTCTGGATTTGCCAGTGAAGCATTTACCACCAGAACACCTCCCGGTTTAATCCGGGATGCAAATTTTTCGTAGGCAGGTTTGTTCAATACGATCGCGGCATCTGCCTGGTCAATGACATGGGAAAATATTTCCCCATCTGCCAAAATTACTGAACAGTTGGCAGTTCCACCCCGCATTTCTGGTCCGTAGGAAGGAATCCAACACAAGTCGAGATCAGCGCTCATACCTGCATAGGCCAGTACTTTCCCCAAAAACATGACGCCCTGACCACCGAAGCCGGCCATGATCACTTTATCCATCATAATTGAGCCACCTCCTCCGTCATTTTCAGCTCGCCAAGTTCGTAGACAGGCATCATATTATCCCGAAGCCACTGAAGGCTGTCAACAGGCGTTAATCCCCAGTTGGTGGGACAAGTTGAAAGTACACTGACCAATGAAAAACCCAGTCCTGCCTGCTGCACCTTAAAGGCTTTTCGAATGGCATTTTTGGTTTTTTGAATATTTTTGGGAGAATCAACTGAAACAGAAGCCACATAAGCAGCACCTGGAATACCGGCGATCACTTTTGGAAAATCCATTGGGAAGCCCATGGTTACAGGATCGCGGCCGAAGGGGCTGGTGCTGGTTTTCATATCCGTCAGGGTGGTGGGAGCCATTTGGCCGCCGGTCATACCATAGATGGCGTTATTAACCATAATTGAAGTGATTTTTTCACCACGTGCAGCCACATGAATGGCATGTTGTGTGCCAATGGCAGCAATGTCACCATCGCCTTGATAAGTGAACACTGTTCGGTGAGGCAGCGCCCGTTTAATGCCGGTACCCACCGCCTGTGCGCGTCCATGCGCCGCACCAACAAAGTCGCAGGAGAAGAAATCCTGGCTAAAGCCGGCACACCCCACCGGTGAAACACCAATGGTATTTTCAATGATATCCAGTTCTTCCAATACTTCGGCAATCAGACGCATAATGGTTCCATGAGTACATCCCGGGCAAAAAGTGAAGGGTACTTCAGTAAGCCCTTTTGTACGTGAAAAGACTTTCTTCATGCCTGCACCTCCCTGGTATCTTTTGCAATCATTTCTTCAACATAGTCGAGAATCTCCGTTTCAGTAGGGAGCATACCGCCCTGACGGTGATATAGATGGACGGGAACCTTGCACTCAACAGCCAGTTTAACATCTTCAATCATCTGGCCGGTATTCAGTTCAACAGTAACGATGCCCTTCACCTTTTCCAAATGCGGTTCAAAAGCTTTTACTGGGAAAGGCCACAGTGTGATTGGGCGGATCAGACCCAGTTTAACACCTTTTTTTCGGGCATTGAGAACGGTGCTTTTACAGATACGACCCGTGGTTCCATAACTCACCAGCAGGTATTCGGCATCTTCAGCGTGAAAAGATTCCCAACGCTGCTCAACTTCTTGAATTGCTTTGTATTTTGCTTCCCAGTAGCGATTATTGGCTTCTCCAATTTCATTGGTTAATGAATAGCTGGCAAGAATGCGTTTTTCTCTGCCTTCACAACCGTCCACTACCCAGGTGCGGTCAAATTCAGGGGATTCTGGTCGTTCCTTCAGTATAACCGGCTCCATGGTTTGGCCAAGATAACCGTCAGTAAGAACCATCACTGGATTACGGTATTGATCTGCCAGATCAAAGGCTTCCATCGTGTAATCATAAAGCTCCTGAGCTTTGGAAGGTGCCAGTACGATGAGCCGGTAATCGCCATGACCGCCGCCCTTGACAGACTGAAAATAGTCAGATTGAGCAGGCCCCAAACCACCCAGACCAGGGCCGCATCGGTTCACATTTACCACAACCATTGGCAGTTCAACAGCAGCACTGAAAGACAGACCTTCCTGCTTCAGACTGATTCCGGGACTTGAAGAGGCGGTCATCACCCGGTTGCCGGTACAGGCTGCACCATAGCACATGTTAATGGCTCCAATTTCATCTTCAGCCTGCAAAACGGTACCACCTTGGGAAGGCAGATTAGCTGACAGGTATTCAATTACCTCTGTGGAGGGTGTGATGGGATACCCGAAAAACAATTTACATCCTGAACGAATGGCTGCCTCGCCAATGATTTCATTTCCTTTTAACAGTACTTTTTCTTCCACGATAGATGCCACTCCCTTCACTGGTTATTTGTAGACATCGATGGCGACATCAGGACAAACTGTCGCACACAGCGCACATCCGATACATTTATCCTGATCGATACAGGTGGCGACAAAGTATCCTTTTTCATTGGTCTGGTCGCTGATGGCCATGATTTTCTTCGGACAAATGTCAACACAGAGACTGCAACTTTTACAGTACTTTTCAATGACCACGGCTTTTGGCAATGTGATCCCTCCTGTTCCTTTTGTAAAATGGAATTACTGTGAATGGAAAACGATGTCATATTCAACGTTTTGTTGAATGATTAAAAAGATTTCAGTTTAAGCATAATCAACTTGAGTGCAATTGTGAAATATCAGAAAAGGATTTCAGTAATCAGTTTTACAGATTAATATTGAGAAATAAAAACGTAAATGTTATTATTAAAGCAACCTTCAGTATATGATGGTGGAAGTTCATGATATTTCGAAGGATTTTTGAAGGAGTGAAACAGAATGGAAATTCGTCAGTTGAAATATTTTGCTGCCGTGGCTGAACACCTAAACTTTACAGAAGCTTCCCGTCATCTTTATGTGGCTCAGTCGGCGGTAAGCCAGCAAGTGGCAGAACTTGAAAATCAACTGGGAGTGAAATTGTTTTGGCGCAACAAGCGTACGGTACGCCTCACCAGCGCCGGTGAAGTTTTGTTGAAGGAAACACAATTTCTCCTTTCAAGAATGGAAGAAGCGGCTGAAAAAACAAAAAGGGCTGATTCAGGGCTTATCGGGCGGCTGCGTATTGGGTTTTTGGGGTATACCGAGCGATTTATACTGCCTTCGCTGGTACGGCGCTTTCGCCATAAATACCCCCACATTGATCTGGAGCTGGAACAATATCATCATGGAGATCTGATTGAGCGACTTAACAATGAAGAGTTGGATATCGGATTCACTTTTTCCTTCGGCGTTGAATCCATTGGCAGTTTGAATCGAATCTGTGTGCATCACGAGACGATGTCGGTGGTTCTTCATGAAGATCACCCTGCTGCACAAGAAGAAATCATTAATTTGGCAGATTTAGCGACGGAACCCTTTGTTGTACTGAACCGGCGGGAATCACCACAGGGCTATCACCAGACATTGCAGATCTGTTCAACATATGGCTTTTCTCCAAACATTGTTCATGAGCCACGGTTGTTGCAAACCGTACTGATGTTGGTGGATGCAGGTATGGGCATTGCGGTGTTGCCCACAAGCGCAAAATTGCAAGCCTCCAAGAGTCTGCGTTTCATACAGTTGGATGAACATCAGGGATCTCACGAACTGGTTGTAACCTGGAAAAAAAACACTGCCAACCCTTCCATAAATTTATTTCTGGAAGAATTGGCAGTGGAGAAGCCGGTGGAATAAATGGCTGGACACACATTTACCTGGCAAGGTGCTCTGCGTTTAGGTATAGGCGCTGGCGCTCATCATCAGAGATGAGAAAGTCAACTAACCAGGCGATGAATAAGATGCCTGGTATGTTCACCAACAACCGGGCAAGCATGAAGGGAACTCCCATAGAGGTCATTTCAAAAAGGAGCAGTGGAATCTTGGTGGTGGACCAGGCGCCTAAAAAAATCAAAATATTACGGTAGCTGGTCCCTTTTTTCATCAGGACTGCAGCTATGGGAAAAGCGCCATAAAGGGGACCGGCAGCGGCTGAGCCAAGAAAAAAGGCCAGCAGAACACCCTTGACACCTGAACCGGTTCCCATAAAACGCACCATGGTTTCCCGGGGCACCCAGACATCAAGCAGACCCAGTAAAATGAAAATGGGCGGTACAATCATAAGCATCTCTTTCACGCTGAAAGCGGTTACCTGAAGTGCTGTTATGCCTTGTGGGGTATCGAAAAAAAACAGCGTCATTAAGACTGCCAATGAAAAGACAGCAAAGCGATACTTTTTCAACAGTGCCATCAGGATACCACCCTTCCAATGACCATTGCTACCACAAACGAAAAGAGGAAGGCCAGTAGGTTGCGCAGCAAAGTTGATTTTTTCCCAAAGTAAGTGACTTCCACGGGAATGGTAATGATGCCGACCATCATCAGGGAAGAAATAAATGCGGCAATTTGCATGAGCCCGGCACCGCCTTCAAGGAGCAATGCAGCTGTCGGAAAAGCGACAAATCCGGGAATCAAGGTAACAGCACCCACAACAGAGGCCAACACCACCCCCGACCAGCCTGATTGATCACCCAGAAGTTGACCAATGGTCAGTGGGTTCATGACGGCCATCATGACACCCACCAGTAAAATAACACCAATAAACTGGGGGAGAATATTTTCGAAGGAACGCCAGGCTTTTTTAAGTGCCAGACGAGTCTTGTCCGGGTTTTTGCCGTAAGAAATGATCAGGATCAAAAAAGTGAAGAGATAAAGAAGGAGCTGTTGCATTATTAATGCCTCACTTTCAACTGGCACCTGCCACATAGCAGATGCCAGTTTATCAAGTCAGATTAATTTTTTCGAAAAACAGTAATGGATAATTTTTGCAGGTTGTAGGAGACATCAGCACAGTCTACCAGTGACCCCAAAAGATTCAGTTCCTGGCGTGTGTCATTACCGCCCAACAAGCCCCAATAATATTCCTCCAACTCAGGCTGACGGGGAGTATTTAGCAGCTCATTCAATTGATCCAAATCTGCCGGACGGCTGAGACAGGTGCCTTCAAGCATTATTTTGCATTCGGTTTCGCCATAATGCAAGTCCATTTGCACATCATTGATATTGTTGCGAAAAAAGTAACCGATGAGTTCTTCAAGCATTTTAATGGCTTTCATGCGTTCGCTGGTCAAAGAGCAGTCCTCCTTTTCATGTTTACATGGTAGGGGTAAGTTTAAGAAGATTTTTTTAATGCATCAAAAATGGGCACAAGCACTGCAGCTACAAAGCCGCCAGAAAACCCATTGTTGTATAAGTTCATACCACCGTGTAAGTAGCCCACATTCATCACCATGGACATGTGAAAGAAGCCAGCAATAATACCATAGCCCCAACCGTAGTAACCGGCAATGGGGGCGAGGGTGGTGCCAAAGAGAGCTGCCAGCAGCGCACCTGTGGCATTTACCTCCCATACTTGTACCAGCGAAGCCAGGTAGACGCCTGCCAAAACGGGCAATATGTTTTTGACATGCTTACCAAAAGCACCAAATCCAACGATGGTGAAAATGCCACCAATGGTGGGCCCATTCAGTTGTCCCCCCACTAAAAGGACATAGCCGGTGGAAATATACCCCAGCAGAGCCATGTTCATCATGGAAGCTCCAAAGCCGTTGGAAGTAACAAAATCGGAAACCAAACGGCCAGACTGTCGCCAGATACGTGTCAGGCCGGGCATGACACGCCGGCTGAAGTAAAACCCGGTAATCAGCATACCTGTAAAGAAAACGAACAGATAAGTGCCCAGTAAACGATTATATCCTTCTGCAACAATAAGCGTTGATGGATTCTGAAAATCAAAAGCCCTCAACATGGCCATAAAAAACATACCGGTAACACCTGCAGTGAAACCGATGTTATAAAGGTTGAAGCCTTGGTGAAACTTGACGAAGTGATTGGCCAGGGGAGGAAGGCAGAAGCCTGCGATAATTCCGGCCAGAATACCTGCTGGAAAAGCAAGTGCAGGAGAGAGACCAAGCCCAAAGGTAATTTGGCTGATCAAAGGCCCCAGGGCTGTACCGAAGAAAGCAATCAGGATAAACTTGCTGAATTTCTCCTGTTGATAACGGGCGTGAAGCAGAACGCCCACCATGATCGCCCACACATTATAGATGTTCTTACCAAAGAGAGCAAATCCGGCGATGGTAAAGACAGCAGCCATAACGGGCCCATTCATATTGACTTCGTTGCGGCGGGCAATGGCAATGGCAGCCAGCATCAATAGACCACTGTTGAAAAATGCTGCGCCAACATTCCCCACAATCAGGTAATCGGTGACAAGAATGCTGGGAGCGACCACAATACGAGTCATACCTGCCAAAATCTCCGAGGGTGTATTAAAGAAGATAGATGATAGCACTAAGATACAGGCTATTACAGTCACAATTCGGTACTTCACTGTTTCGTCAACAACCACAAAACCCTTTCGCTCTTGGATTTCTTCTTCTGATTTGGGTAGCTGAGCGTTTCGAGTAAGTTCAGCGGATTTCTCCAAATGATAACCTCCTGACAAATGATTCACAAGTATTCAAAACACGGTCATAGTATAACAGCTATGTAAAAGGATTAAAAGAGAAATCGATGAAATTCTCTTTCTTTTTTACAAAATGAGGGTGCGGGCGTCAACTTACATATATGTGAGCAGCCAGAAGATGCCAAGACCCACCAGAGTGGTTGCCAGCAGATTTTTTGTTTTCCAGGCAACTGCCAATGCCAGCAAACCGGCCACCAGCCGATGATTTCCAATAGAAAGAACGGGTGCCCCGTTCTGGATGACCAATGCCGGGAAGATCAGGGCTGAAAGGACAGCAGCGGGAACAAATCGCATGGAACGGTGAATCCATTGAGGCAGAGTCATTCGGCCATATAGAAAGATAAATGAAAAACGAAGCAGGAAGGTTCCCAATGCAATGGCAGAGAGCAAAGGCAGCAAGGCAGAATTAGTCATGATGAGCTGCCTCCTCTACTTTGGGTTTCCCGAAATGTTCTGCCAGTGCGCCGGCAGCAATTCCAGAAATGGCAGCCAGTACCAGACCGCCGTTCATGGGAATGGGTGCAGCAACCACTGCCACGACTCCCCCGGTAACAACAGCGATAACAACAGGTATATCATTGACGGATTTCATGAGTACAGCAATGAAGGTGAGGGGAATGGCGAAATCCAAGCCAAGATGTGAGGGAATCACTGCACCCAGCAGAATTCCTGCAATCGTGAAGGTCTGCCACACGGCCCACATAATGAGAGAAGCCCCCAGATAGAACCATCGTGGGTTTTCGTCAGGGTCATTGATAAAGTGAGCCAGCGACATGGCATAGCTTTGGTCGGTCATCAGATGAGACAGCAGCACTTTCCACCCAAAAGGTTCTTTTTTAAAATAAGGGGCGATGGACAAGCTGTAAATCATAAAACGAAAGTTGATGATGATGGCTGTGTAAAGAATCACCAGCGATGAAGCACCGGTATGAATTAACTGCAATACTGCCAGTTGTGCAGCTCCTGCAAAAATGAACAATGACATAAACATGGTCATGCCGGGAGAAACACCGGTGTTGATCGCTGTAATGCCTGTGATCATGGCAAAGGGGATGATGCCCAGCAACACTGGTAACATCGTTTGTGCTCCCCGCAGCATACTTGATGATTTCATGTGAACAGATCCTTTCGGTCAATTTCAATTTTGATTTCGATTTCATTTCAATAAACAATGGTTTTGTTCTGTGTTTAAGAGGGAATGTATATAAAGATAAGAATGCAGACCATGCTGCTATGACAGTTAACAAAAGGAGTTGAATAAAATGAAAGCAATGATCATTCGTGAATTTGGCGGTCCTGAAAAATTTCATATGGCAGACATCGCCGAACCCAAACCAAAAGCAAATCAGGTACTTGTTCGGGTCAAAACATCTTCGGTAAATCCCATCGACATGAAAATTCGCAGTGGGCTGGTTCCTGCTGCAGCACCGCCTTTTCCAGCCGTATTAAACGTGGATGTGGCAGGTGTCGTGGTTGAAGTGGGGGCGGCAGTGGATGGATTTTCGCCAGGTGACCGAGTGGTCGCCCTTGGTGGCGGCGTGAAAGGTCATCAAGGAGCTTTGGCTGAATATACATGCATCGACGCGCCGTTGTTGGCAAAAATACCTGATGAAGTATCTGATACCGCAGCGGCAGCAATGCCGGTGGCGGGTTTAACTGCCTGGGAAGCCCTTGTGAACCGGGGGCAGGTAAAGGCTGATGATCTGGTACTGATTCACGGCGGTGCCGGCGGAGTGGGGCACATGGCGGTACAGCTGGCCGCTGCTCTGGGGACAGAAGTGGCCACCACTGTTTCTGGCGACGAGAAAGCGGCATTGGCGAAAAAACTGGGTGCCCGTCATGTGATTGATTATCGAAAAGAACCGGTTGAAGCTTATGTGCAGGCTTACACCAATGAGAGAGGTTTTAGGTTTGTGCTGGACACTGTGGGTGGTGAAAATCTGGACCGCTCTTTCCAGGCTGCGGCTTTAAAAGGAATTGTGGTGGCAACCAATACCCGGTCTACTCATGATCTGGCCCTTATGCACGGAAAGGGACTGACGCTCCATGTGGTGTTTTTGCTGGTTCCCCTATTGTTCGGGCTTGAGAAAGAACGAGTGGGCTCAGATCTGAAAAAACTGCTGGCAATGACAGCAGAAGGACGGCTGTCACCGGTGCTTCATCAGCAGTCATTTGGATTCAGTGAAATCAAAGGGGCTCATGAGTTGCTGGAACAGGGAGATTACCTTGGAAAAATAAGCTTGGTAAACGATTTGTAGGGAATGGCTACGCAGCCTTACCTGTCAGCCAGCTGTTTTTTCAGCCGACAGGCGGTAGGTGTAACTGCAATACCACCTCTGGCTGTTTCTCGCAATGTTTCTGGCAGGCTGCGGCCAACTTCTCCCATGGCCGCAACCACTTCATCAAATGGAATAATGCTGGTGATGCCAGCCAGCGCCATTTCAGCACTGATCAGGGCATTGGCAGCACCCAGGCCGTTTCTTTTCTGACAGGGAGACTCCACAAGACCAGCCACGGGATCACATACCTGGCCCATCACATTTTTCAATGCAATGGCTGCAGCATGCAAGCTTGTTTCCGGGGTGGCACCCATCAGTTCACAGATGGCAGAGGCGGTCATGGCAGCGGCAGAACCCGTTTCAGCCTGACAGCCGCCTTCTGCACCTGAGACGGTGGCATTGTGAAAAATAATGGTACCAATGGCAGCAGCATTGAAAAGGCCACTGACCACCTGGTCATCACTCCATTCAAAGGTTTCCTGCAATGCCTTTAAGGTACCGGGCAGAATGCCACAGGAACCGCCTGTGGGTGCAGCCACCACAATTCCCATGGAGGCATTGACTTCCAAGAGTCCCATGGCATATGCCACAGCTTTCCCAGTTACCTGTCCGCAAAGGGAAGTGTTGTTATGGACCCGGTGCATCAACTTGATGCCTTCGCCTCCAATTAGACCACCCATTGAGGTGCGCGGTTTTTCAAGGGAAAGTTGAATTCCCTGCTGCATTACCTGCCATTGGTCGTGCATACGCTGCCGAATGGCAACTTCTGGTGTTGAGAACAAATCGGCTTCCTGATGAATCATGACTTGTGAGATAGAGCAACGTCTTTGGCTGCAGGTTTGCAGCAATTGTTCGCCGAGATAAAACATGAAAATTCCTCCTTGAAGAAACACAGGCATGCTGCCTTTCGAATGGTTGAGATAAAGAAATGTTCATGATGGTAAAAGACTGATTCTGAATGACAATCTTGCTTGATTGTTTATCCCTTTTCTGACTAAGCAATGACCGGCGGGGGAGGTTCACCTAAGATGATCATCAGCCAGAGCTGGTCTCAAAAGAGATGAGAAATACATCTGAAATGGCAGCATGTGCAGCAATAGAGGCAATCAACTCCGGTGGAACCGGCTCGTCTGTTTCCAAAATGGTGTAGGCAGCATCTCCTTTTTCATGGCGATACATGCGAATGGTTCCAATATTAATGGAAGAACCTGCCAGCAGGCTGGTAATATGAGCAGCCACACCGGGGCGATCCAATTGCTGAACAATAAGGGTGGGATATTCTCCCGTGAAAGAAACTTCAATACCATTGATGCGGGTGATGATGACTTCACCGCCGCCAATGGAGGCCCCTTCAAGCGACAAACGACGTCCAGAAGCTCCCTGGGCAGTCATCGAAACCGTATTGGGATGCATGGAGGGTGTCAGTGGAGCTGTTTCAAAGGAATAGACAATTTTTTTTTCAGAGGCAATGGCAAGCGCGCGGGGAATATCCGGGTGATCAGTGGGATACCCCATGATCCCAGCCACCAGAGCCCGGTCAGTTCCGTGACCTTTGTACGTGTCTGAAAATGAACCGTGAAGTAAAAAATCAACCTGAACCACAGGCTCTTTCAGAATACGGCAGGCGATGAGGGCGATGCGCAGTGCGCCTGCCGTATGAGAACTGGAAGGACCCGCCATCACTGGTCCAATGATATCAAATGCACTTAGTTTTTTCATAGTTGTTCACTCCTTACCACCACTATTATACCGTTTTTTTGTTTAAAGAGAAGTATCTTTCACTAAATGATACAAAGTTAACGAAAGTGACAACTTAATGGTTGACAATTCATCTGAATGTGCTATCATGAAACCAAACTTCAGGGACAGGTGAAATTCCGTACCGGCGGTGAAAGCCCGCGAGCCGAAAGGTTGATCTGGTGAGATTCCAGAGCCGACAGTTAAAGTCTGGATGGGAGAAGCATGATATGACGGTGGCGGTTGTTGCTGCTGTTTGTGGGGGGTTAATTGTCACCCCTGTGAAAATCCCGTTCCTGAAGCGAAAGAGAGCTTCAGGATTTTTTATTTTCCTGACAGAGAACAGGAGTGAAATGGATGCATGGAGAACATGAAGTATGGATGAAACGAGCCCTGGAACTGGCAGAGGAAGGATGGGGAACTACCAGCCCTAACCCTCTGGTGGGAGCGGTGCTGGTAAAAAATGGAAAACTGATTGGGCAGGGACGCCATCTTCGTGCGGGCGGTCCCCATGCAGAAGTGGAGGCTCTGCAGCAGGCAGGCGTGGCAGCGTCAGGAGCCGATTTATATGTGACGCTGGAACCATGCAGTCACTTCGGAAAAACACCTCCCTGTGCCGAAGCTCTCATCAGGGCTGGTATACGGCGGGCATATGTTGCCATACAAGACCCCAACCCATTGGTGGCCGGAAATGGCATACGCATGCTTCGGGAAGCCGGCATTGAAGTGGTGGAAGGGATACTGGAACATGAGGCTCGGGAGCTGAATGATATTTTCATTCATTATATCACCCACCGAACTCCCTATGTTATTTACAAAACGGCCATGAGTCTTGATGGAAAAACTGCAGCCAATACAGGACATTCTCAATGGGTTACCGGCGAAGCAGCCAGGCGGTCTGTTCATTGGATGCGCCAGCGGGTAGGTGCCATTATGGTGGGAATCAGCACGGTGTTGAAGGATGACCCCCAGTTGACGGTGCGCGGTTTGCCAATGCCCCCAGTACACCCTCTGCGGATTGTTGCTGACAGCCAGGGGCGCATTCCTCTCACCTGTCAACTGGTTAATCGAGTTGGAGATGCACCGACAATGGTGGCTACCACAGAAAGAATGGATCAGGAAACTGAAATTAAGCTTCGCAAAAAGGGCGTTCAGGTGTTAAGAACACATTCTGTTCATGGACAGGTTAATTTAAAAGAGTTGCTTGAAGAACTGGGAAAGAGAAACATTGACAGCCTTTTGCTGGAAGGGGGCAGTACTCTGGCTGCAGCCGCTTTGGAACAACAACTGGTGAATAAAATCATGTTTTATCTTGCTCCAAAGCTGATTGGAGGCAGTCTCGCCCCTGGCGTTTTGGCGGGGAAAGGAATTGACTGGATGGATGATTGCACATGGGTGGATGATATGAAGGCTCATCCCATCGGCGAAGACATTCTCATCACCGGAACCATTCGAAAGAGGTGAAAAAAATGTTCACAGGAATTATTGAAGAAATTGGGGTCATTGAAAGTATCCATCACCAGGGTGGTCAGGCGATGCAGCTGGTGATCCATAGTCGGCAGGTGTTGGAAGATGTGCGACTGGGCGACAGTATTGCCGTGAACGGTATCTGCCTGACAGTGACCCGTTTCACACCTCAATCATTTCAGGCAGATGTGATGCCGGAAACATTTCGCAGTACCAGCCTGGCTGGCTTAAAAACAGGGTCACGGGTAAACCTGGAACGTGCGTTGCCGGCCAACGGAAGATTTGGGGGGCACATTGTATCAGGACATATTGACGGCGCAGGAACTCTGATTCGAAAAAGTAGGGAAGCCAATGCTCTTTGGCTTGAAATTCAAGCAACTGAAGCGATTATGAAGTACATTGTTTTAAAAGGATCTGTCGCGTTGGATGGTACCAGTCTGACTGTTTCGAAAATGTGGGATGAGCGATTTGCAGTCTCAATCATACCGCATACAGCTGAGATGACAATCCTGGCAGAAAAACAGACTGGTGACAGGGTAAACATTGAGTGTGATGTGTTGGCGAAATATGTGGAAAAGCTCATGAATGGTAGCGGGCAGGCAGCGGATGAAACCGGCAAGATCACAGCTGGCTGGCTGCAAGAACATGGATACTGATGATGGGAGTGAAAGAAATGAAAGACATTAAGTTCAATACCATTGACAAGGCACTGGAAGAAATCAGAGCTGGGCGCATGATCATAGTGGTAGATGATGAAGACAGGGAAAATGAAGGTGACCTGCTGATGGCAGCAGAGAAAGCAACTCCAGACGCCGTCAACTTCATGGCACGGTTTGGGCGGGGATTGATTTGCGCACCCATTACAGAAGAACGGGCGCATCAACTAAAACTCTCACCCATGACCATGCGGAGTACAGATAATCGGGAAACGGCATTTACAGTGTCGGTTGATGTGCAGGGAGTCACCACAGGCATTTCTGCTTACGAGCGTGCCCAGACAATTCAGGCGTTGGTTGATGGAGCAACGACCGCCGATCAACTCATTCAGCCAGGGCACGTATTTCCGCTAGTGGCCCGTCCGGGTGGCGTGTTAAGCCGAATGGGACACATAGAGGCGGCAGTTGATCTTTCTGAAATGGCAGGGATGGTGCCGGCTGGTGTGATTTGCGAAATTATGAACGACGATGGTACCATGGCTCGCGTTCCTGAATTAATGAAATTTGCATCAGAACATCAGCTGGTCATCATCACCATCGCAGACCTTGTGAAATACAGACGCCGCTCAGAAAAACTCATTACCCGGGCAGCGACAGCCAAAATGCCAACAGAGCATGGTGATTTTACGCTTGTTGCCTATGAAAACCAGTTAAATGGAGAGCATCATGTCGCATTGGTGCTGGGAGAGATCTCACCTGACGAGCCGGTACTGGTGAGGGTACACTCCGAGTGCCTTACAGGGGATTCGTTTGGGTCAAAACGTTGCGATTGTGGCAAACAACTGGCAGCTGCGTTGGAAAGGATCAACCATGAGGGCAAAGGCATACTGCTTTATATGCGACAGGAAGGGAGAGGTATTGGACTGGTGAACAAAATTCGTGCCTATGCACTTCAAGATCAGGGCAAAGATACGGTGGAAGCAAATCTACTGTTGGGATTTCCGGCAGATATGAGGGATTACGGCATTGGGGCTCAGATATTGAAGGATTTAGGAGCTCAGAAAATTAGACTGATGACCAACAATCCCAAAAAGATGGTGGGACTGCAGGGGTATGATCTGGAAATTGTGGAAAGAGTGTCGTTGGAAATGCCCTACGAGGCAGAAAATGAACGTTATATGAAAACCAAGCAGGAAAAAATGGGCCATATGCTGGAACATCTATTCCACCAGTAAATTAATCAGCATTATAAAAAATGTAGCAGGAGGAATCAATGATGAAAACTTACGAAGGAAAATTATTGGCACAGGGATTGCGATTTGGTATTGTGGCAGGCAGATTCAACGAATTTATTGGAAGTAAACTGCTGTCGGGCGCGCTGGACGCGCTTCAGAGACATGGCGCCGAAGAGGGAGATATTCATGTGGCCTGGGTGCCCGGAGCATACGAAATCCCCCTTGCAGCTCAAAAAATGGCAGCTTCTGGCAAGTATGATGCCGTCATTACACTGGGAGCCATCATTCGTGGTTCCACCCCTCATTTTGACTATGTTGCGTCTGAAACAGCTAAAGGAGTGGCTAAAGTATCGTTGGACCTTGGCATGCCGGTGATCTTCGGTGTGCTAACTACAGACACGATTGAACAAGCCATTGAACGGGCGGGAACTAAAGCCGGCAACAAAGGATGGGATGCCGCCACCTCAGCGATTGAAATGGCAAATCTAATGAAATCCATGGATGCATAGACATGGAAGAACAGCCAAATGTCTGAAAACCAATGTAAAACCCTGGTTCTGCTTAAGAACCAGGGTTTTGCAATTGGACGCTCATCAATGTTAATTTGCGAAATAACTAATCCGGCAATACCTCCACTTCTTTCCAGAAAGCAATATGACTGCGGATATGAGTTGCTTTTTCTTTGGGATAGGGGTAATACCATGCTGCATTGCTGCATCTTTGTCCCCTGACCTCCACATGGTAGTAGCCGGCCTCACCTTTCCAGGGGCATATACTCTTAAAGTCACTGGGTTCGAGATAGTGCATGTGAACATCCTGTTCGGGGAAATAATGATTCCCTTCAACCACCAGGGTACGGTTGCTCTGGGCAATCATCACTCCTTGATACATAGCTTTCATTTCTAAAACCTCCCTGCCGCTTCAAAAAACACGTCTGCCACGTTCAACTCATACCCGTTATTTGCCATATGCAGACAAAATGAAGGGGGACTACAGCATTAATCATTGATTTGTGACAGAAAATTCTTTAGAATGTCATCAAGGATTAGTAAAATCTGACATGTTGCAGTAACGAATGATGTCATACAATATGACGATACGACGATGTGGATGGCGGGACGGCGATGCTGCAATCACAAAAAGGAGCGATGACATTGAATCAGACGTTGGTGGTCATTAAGCCCCAGGCAGTGGCAAGGGGTCTCAGTGGAAAAATCATGGCACGTTACGAAGAAAAAGGTCTAAAGCTGGCAGCGGTGAAATTGATGCAGGCGGAAAGGGATCTGCTGGCGCAACATTATGCTGAACATGCAGGCAAATCATTTTACGACAATTTACTGGAAACAATGGGAAGTGGACCCGTGTTGGCCATGGTGCTGGAAGGTACCGATGCTGTGACGGCGGTCCGAATGCTCAATGGTGCCACAGACCCTCTCAAGGCGTCTCCGGGAACCATAAGGGGTGATTTCGGCCTCGAAATGGCCCACAATGTGGTACATGCCTCCGACAGTATTCAGAGCTCCCAGCGAGAGATTTCTCTTTGGTTCCCGGAACTGGCTGTCAAATAGGTGGCGGGTGGATGTTGAAATGGTGATTTCAGAACGGCTATCGCCGAACTATTCTGGGGATTTCCGGTGCCCGAAGATGAGCAATGGAAGGCAGTGAACCCACCAGGGGGCGAGCATAATTTTTAAAAGCATCTGTCACATAATTGCCTTTACTGTTGATGAACTCAGGGGGCATGCTTTTTGTGTGACGGGCCACCTGGTCCAAAGGTGTCAGGCGATAATCCACTGAATAATCACCGGTACGGTGAATGGTAACTGAACCGTCTGCATCATACCAAATAGCAAACTGAGCTGCTTTTTCCCCAACTTCCCGGGCTTCATTCTGATCAACACTTGAGACGGCCAGGGGAAAAGAACGTTGTAAATATCCAAAAGTATCGGAGCGTACCCGTTTGACACCCAGCTTTTTCTTCACGAAATTAGCTAACAGGTCGCCTAAAGCGCCGCCAGACAGATTCAAATTGCCATGGGCATCTTTTTCCACTGTTGGCGTCAGCGTGGCTGCTACGGGAGTGCCGCTCTCATCTGATATTCCTTCAGAAACAGCAACAACGCAGCGACCATGCTTGTCATAAACCGCTGCGACATCGATCAGGAACTGTTCAAGAGAAAAGACACGCTCAGGCAGGTAAATCAAGTGGGGGCCGTCGTCATGGTATTTTTGTGCCAAAGATGCTGCTGCTGTCAGGAAACCTGCAGTACGTCCCATAACCACTCCGATGTAGACGCCGGGAAGCGAACGGTTATCAAGATCGGCACCGGTGAAGGCCTGGGCCACGAATTTGGCTGCCGAACCATATCCAGGGGTGTGATCATTTACCAGCAGATCATTGTCAATGGTTTTGGGAATATGGATAGCCCGAAACTCATAATCGGACTTTTCTGCATAGGCATTGACAATTCGAACCGTATCTGCCGAGTCATTACCGCCAATATAGAAGAAATATCGAATTTCGTGGGCCTGAAGCATTTCGAAAATGGCGAGACAATACTTTTCGTCGGGTTTATCTCGGGTTGACCGGAGTGCAGAAGAAGGTGTCACGGCAATTTGTTCCAAGTTATGCGTGGTTTCTTGAGTTAAATCAATGAAGTTTTCGTTAATAATACCGTTCACGCCGTTAATGGCTCCGTATACCTTAGTTACCTGGGGAAATTTGCGGGATTCCAGAACAGCCCCCACCAGTGACTGATTAATGACTGCAGTAGGACCTCCACCCTGGGCCACCAAAACCTTTCCTGTCAACTTCATTTTCTGCACCTCCATTTTTTTTGGTTCTCAGTGTACCATTACCCATATTATGAGAAAAATCTACAAATGAAAAACCGCCCTAGAACATGAATGAACGTGGTAGTCCAAAACAGGTCCGAGAGAAGCAAGAGAATGCAATTTTCGATATTTTATGGTATGATGGCGAATGGATTGTGAATAGACTGAAGAGGGGACGATTACGTGAGTCAGCGACATCAATGGCTGCCTTATCTGGCAGGACTAAGTTTTTCCATTATTTTCGGTTTATCGTTTATGTTTACAAAAGAAGGGTTAACGGTTATTCAACCTTTCCATCTGTTAGCCTTTCGATTTGGTGTGGCCGTTCTGTTCATGACCCTGTTACGAATGCTTGGACTTCTAAAAATGGATTTTCGCGGCAAAAACATTAAAGTGCTATTGTTTCTATCCCTTTTTCAGCCGGTGATTTACTTTGTCTGTGAAATTATAGGAATAAGCAAAACCACTGCTTCGGAGGCGGGAATGATGATTGCCCTGATTCCGGTTGTTGTCGCCATACTATCCACTCTCTTTCTGAATGAGCCACCAACCCGGCTGCAGTCACTATTTATTGGAGCTTCGGTTGTGGGCGTGTTTTTCATCATGTATATGACTGGCAATGTAGCCATTGGCGATAATTTGGAAGGGATGTTTATTTTGTTGGGAGCGGTATTGGCAGCAGGTGTTTTCAACATCATGTCCCGCAAACTATCGCTGCATTTTTCATCGGTGGAAATAACTTACGGGATGATGTGTATGGGGCTAATCAGCTTCGGAGGTGTGTCTCTGATTCAACACATCATTGCGGGCAATCTGGGAGCATTCTTTCAACCACTGAGTCATTCCCAGGCATTGGTGAGCATTTTTTACCTGGGTTTAGTTTCATCGGTGGTAGGCTTCTTTATGATGAACTACATGCTGTCAAAAGTGGAAGCCTCCAGATCGGCAGTGTTTGCAAATTTGGTAACCATCGTTTCGATTATTGCCGGGGTAGCCATATTGGGCGATCCATTTTACTGGTACCACCTGGTGGGTGGTGGATTGATCATAATCGGCGTTTGGGGAACCAATCATTTTCGTCGTGCAATGTGATGTATCACCTGATCGAAGACAAATGGCACATTTGTGAACACAAAGCATGGTTACTCTATATAAGCCGGATCAAAATCAGGATCCGGTTTTTTTAGTATTTCCAATAAAAGAGAGACATTTTTGTAGCCGGGCGACTGCCGTTGGATTAAAAGTAACTGTTGTTGTGTTGATTCTATCTCTCCCAGTTGCCAGTGAAGAAGGGAAAGATAATAGGCGGCATCCAGCGCGGGCAATGCTTTGGGTGATTGCTGGTTTAAAACGCTCTCGAAATGGAGTCTGGCCTCATCAAAACGTTGCAGTTTGAATGACAATCGGCCAAGGTAGTAAGATTTCCATGCACCGGCATCCGGCCTGGCCTCCTCTGATTCAGAAAGGTGTTGGGCTACTGACATAGCGGTGCTGGCCTGATTTTTTTCCAGTGACAGCAGAAGATAGTTTTCCATGGATGACCAGTAAACAGGATTATTCCATTCCGATGAAGGAGTTGAAGTGAAATATCGATGATACGCATCATAAGCGGCAGCAGGATTTTCCTGCTCCAAATGACAGCTGGCAATGACCATCAAAAGAAAAGGTGGCGCCTTGGGATACTCCATAACGCGGTTTAAAGCTTCAATACATTCCGAATGTTGTTTTCTGCGAAGCGCCTGAATAGCTTCTCGGTAGGCAACTGAAGGTGCGTCGGTTTTTTTGCGCCACTGTCTCCGAATGATAAGTAAAAGTGCTCCGGCAAAAAATGCAAGCGGGATGCGAAAGCTAAAAAAGATCAGCAAAATTCCAAGTACACCCAGAGAAGCTTGTAGGGGATACAAAGGACTGCGCAGTTCGTGGGGTGCATCAGAAGTGATAAACTGACTGATCAATGAATTGCTGATGACCTCTACCCCTTTGTTTCGGTTACCACGCTTTTGAGAACGAGATGTATTCGATGACGGCTTTTTTGCGGATGATTTACTCATTATGATACTCCCTTCAAAGTGTCCGTTGATGCATTCATTATAAATAGAAGCCATCAGAAAATCAATAAAAGGTCCAAACTCCTTGATGATTGCCATTGAAGTGGCTGTTTGCAGGTAAATTGAAGCGTATGTGCTTTTGTCGGGAAGCGAAAGTGTATCGATACGATGCATAGGAATTATCACTATAATCTTTACACTCAAGCATTTATCTTGAGTTTGACAGAAAAATGCATAAAAAAAGCCCTGAAACCCTTCAATAACAAAGGATTTGGGGCTTTTCTTTTTTTCGGCCGGATGTACGA
>NZ_FXUF01000003.1 GCF_900182905.1 Anoxynatronum buryatiense
AAAAAGAATAAAAATTTGACAAAAAAAGTAGCCGCAAGGCTTACTTTCAAAGGATCTTATGGATTCAACTTTTCGGTTTTGCTGTCAAACTCACGAGTGGCTGTTTGCAGGTAAATTGAAGCGTATGTGCTTTTGTCGGGAAGCGAAAGTGTATCGATACGATGCATAGGAATTATCACTATAATCTTTACACTCAAGCATTTATGGTGGTAAACTAAAGGTGACAGAATACGATACACGATCGATACAATTGGAGGGGTTGGCAATGAACACGCAGACAAAAGATATCACCCTTACCGGTTTACTGATAGCGTTGGTGGCCGCTGCAACCATGCTGATCACTATCCCGGTCCCCGCGACCGAAGGTTTTATTCATGCAGGAGATGGCGTTATTTTCTTTGTAAGTGTCTATTTTGGCAGGCGAAAAGGAGCTTTGGCGGCAGGCATTGGCAGTGCCATGGCTGACTTGTTACTTGGATATACCATGTGGATTATTCCCACGTTATTGGTTAAATCGCTGATGGGGTACCTGGTGGGCGCCGTCGCAGAAAAAGGCACACGAAACCACTTGGGAATGGTTGATATGATTGGTGTATCCCTGGGTGCAGTCTGGATGGCATGCGGTTATTTAGTCGCTGGCATATTCATAAAGGGCAGCCTGCAAGTTGCATTGACAGGCTTGCCATGGGACCTGGTGCAAGGATTTGGCGGCGTGATCTTATTTGTCCCTGTCGCTCTGGCGATTAACAAAACCCGATTTTTTAATCAGCAACTTCATTAATCGGACAACTTGTTGAAATATGATTAGTGCCCGGCGATGCCGGGCACTTTTAGGCTGTGGTGTTACACTCACTATGGGACAGTTCAGTGATTGACATCGCCAAATGATTGGGATAAGATTGTGAGAGTTCGTTCCAATTTAACCAAGGCAGACACGATTAAGGTGTAGGCGTGATCACAGATAGTTGAAACAGTAAAGGGGTCATTTATGAAAACGGTTAATCAAGCATTCCAAGATGAAGTTCGACGACGTAGAACCTTCGCTATCATCTCCCACCCTGATGCAGGAAAAACAACTTTGACAGAAAAACTGCTTCTTTATGGAGGTGCTATTCGTCTCGCCGGTTCGGTGAAATCACGCCGGGCCCAACGACATGCGGTATCTGACTGGATGGAAATTGAAAAACAACGGGGCATTTCGGTGACATCAAGTGTCCTCCAATTTGAATATATGGGACATATGGTGAATCTGCTGGATACACCCGGACATCAGGATTTCAGCGAAGATACTTACAGAACACTTATGGCAGCAGATAATGCTGTAATGGTCATCGACTGTGCCAAAGGTGTTGAAGCGCAAACCAAGAAGCTATTCCAGGTATGCCGGTTGAGGGGTATACCCATTTTCACATTCATTAACAAAATGGACCGTGCAGGAAAAGACCCTTTTGAATTGCTGGAAGAAATTGAGCAGGTGCTGGGTATTGAATCGTACCCCATGAACTGGCCGGTGGGAACCGATGGCCAGTTCAAAGGGGTGTACAATCGTGTGAAAGCGCAAATGGAAATTTTTGAAGGTGGTCATCACGGACAATCGCAGGTTTCTGCCATCACCGGAGATATTGACAGTCCTGTGTTCCATGATTTACTCGGAGAAACACTTCACAAACAATTAATGGGCGAGATTGAACTGCTTGATGAAGCAGGTAATCAATTCGATCTGAAACGGGTGTTGAAGGGAGAATTAACACCGGTATTCTTTGGCAGTGCCATGACAAACTTTGGGGTGCAGACCTTTTTGGAATCTTTTCTTGAACTAACCTTACCCCCGGCACCGCGCTTCAGTCAGGGAGAAGAAGTGGATCCGGAAAGACCTGATTTTTCAGCCTTTATCTTTAAGATTCAGGCGAATATGAACCCGGCACATCGTGATCGTATTGCTTTTTTACGTATTTGCTCGGGCAGATTTTCCAAAGGTATGACCGCGACACTTTCTCGAAATAACAAAAAAATAAAACTGGCTCAACCACAGCAATTTTTTGCGCAAGACAGATCGTCGGTTGAAGAAGCTTACCCAGGCGATATCATTGGCATACACGATCCGGGCATATTCCGCATAGGCGATACGCTGTTTGAAAATGATGTTCTCATTCAATATGATGATATTCCTGTATTTGCACCGGAACATTTTGCGAAAATTCACGCCAAAGATTCCATGAAGCGAAAACAGTTCATTAAAGGAATACAGCAGTTGTCTGAAGAAGGCGCGATTCAGGTTTTCAGACCAATTAACAGCGGGATTGAAGAAATAATTGTGGGTGTCGTTGGAATATTGCAGTTTGAAGTGCTGGAGTATCGGCTTCTGAATGAGTATAATGTTGAAATACGCATGCAGCAGTTGCCTTATCGTCAAGTTAGGTGGATTGAATCGGAAGGATTTGATTCGGATGCCTTTAACTTGACAATGGATGCCATTATCGCACTTGATCAAGACGATCATCCCGTGTTGATGTATCAAAATGAATGGTCTGAAGAACGAATTGTGGAACGCAATAAAGGTGTTGTTCTGCAACCCATCGCACGAAGAACTTACCGTTAGTTCACTCAATTGATAAACTCATTGGTCTGCAAAGAATCCAGCACTGAAAAGATGCCTGATTCCCGATTTATTGCCTACTCATGCAAGCGGCAGTGATTTCATGTTATAATGGAAACGACATCAGATAGGGCCGCACTCTTGCAGATAAGGTGTGGATGATCGATAAAACGATGATTCGTATGAATCATAAAGTCAAAAGGATGATTCCCGTGAATAGCGAAAAAAATGTCATGGTATGTGTGACACAGCAAAAAACCTGTGAGCGTCTGATTCGAAAAGGTGCGGCAATCAGAGATGCTCAGGGAGGCAGGCTCCTGGTGGTGCATGTCACCCCAACTTCATTGAAAATTCTGGGGAATTACAGCCAACCGGAAGCGTTGGACTATCTTTACGAAATCTCTAAGTCGATGGATGCTGAAATGACAGTCATTCGTTCAACTGAAACAGTGAAAACACTGGTGGACTTCTGCCGTGACCATGAGGTTGTGACGGTGGTAATGGGAGAATCGCTTCGCCCATCCAGAGAAAATACCATTATTGACGAGTTAAGCCAAAAACTTGGTAAGCAAACAGCCATTAAAATAGTTCCGGTGTGATAACCATGAAAAATGAACTTCGTTATCGTAGCTATGCAGCCCATTTACGTGAACGTTATGGGAAAAAAGTGTATAAAATACCATTGAATCTGCCCGCCGGCTGTCCAAATCGTGATGGCAGCCTCGGGAGTGGCGGATGTGATTTCTGTGCCCCTGAAGGGGCGGGTTTTGAGCTGCTGCCCGAACGGTTATCCGTTGATGAACAGCTGAAAACGAATATGGACTATATCGGCAGCCGTTATGGTGTCGATACTTTTATTGCATATTTTCAGAATTACAGCAACACCTACCTTTCCATTGTCAGTTTTGAACAAGCCATTCGTGCCGCAGTTCATCCCAATGTGGTGGAAATGGCCATTTCAACACGGCCTGACTGTGTTGACGAACGCCATCTGACCTTATTAAAGGAAATACAACAAGAAACCGGTATACGCATAACATTTGAACTGGGTCTTCAGACAGCCAATTACAGAACCCTGTATCAGATCAACAGGGGCCATGGATTGGCTTCGTTTATTGACGCGGTTTTAAGAGTGCACCGCTATGAATTTGAAGTATGTGCCCACGTCATCCTAAATCTGCCTGGCGATGATAACCTTGATGCTGTCGAAACAGCCAGGATTTTATCGGCACTGAAAGTGGAACAGGTGAAAGTCCACGCTTTGTACCTGATGAAAAACACAAAAATGGGAGAAGCTTATGAACAGGGAGCTTTTCAAATGATCTCACTGGAGGATTATCAGGAGCGGGCTATTTTGTTTTTAGAACATGTGGCCCCCGAGATGGTGGTACAGCGCCTGATTGGCAGAGCACCGGAAAAAAACAGTATTTTTGTGAACTGGGGAACCAGTTGGTGGAAAATAAGAGATGAGATTCATCAAAAAATGGAAAGAGAAAATCGGCGCCAGGGCACAAAATATCAGCGCTTTGAAGGATTCTCTGAAAATGTGACAAAGTCAGAAAAAATATAAAATTATATAAAAGGCAGCAGGAGTTTGGCTGGAGGTGTCGAATATAATAAAATAGCAAGAGGTTTATCATCATGAAACCGTTTGCTATATCAGATTATGGGAATGTATGCAGTATAGAAGGATAACATATAATGGAGGGATGCCACATGATAAAGTTAATTGTCGGGAAAAAAGGCAGTGGTAAAACAAAAAAACTTGTGCACATGGCAAATGAATCTGTCAAAAGGGCCAAAGGACATGTTGTGTTTATTGACACAGATCACAGCAAAATGTTTCAAGTTGATTATCGCGCCCGGTTCATGCATCTCAGTGAATATCAACTGGCTGATGAAATGGAGTTTTTTGGATTTTTATGTGGTGTGATAGCCTCCAATTACGATATTGAGCACGTGTATGTGGACGGCCTCATGAAGCTGAGTCGTGATGGCCTTGAAAGTCTGGAACCTTTTTTTAATCGATTAAATCAGATAGAAATGAAGTATAACATTTCTTTTGTGTTTGGAATCAGCTGGGACCAGCAGGATGTTCCTGATTATTTTAAAAGCTTTCAGATTGAATATCTTACTTAATGTATCTAATGAATTAGAAAGCTCGCACGGTGCACTGTGATAAGTTCTTGAGACCATTATCTTTCACGGAAGGGTACGACGTTGACACCACAGAAAGATACACTTTTCGCGTCATTGGGACACGAAATGATTACGGGGGGATAAATTTTATCCCTTGAAACAGGATCATTTTAAAGGAGGGTTTTCATGAAAGCGAGAGTAGGGATTAACGGTTTCGGGCGAATTGGCAAAGTTGCATTGAGAGTGTGGCTTGAAAATGAGCGTGATATTGAAATTATCGCTATTAACAGCACCAGCGGCCCGGCGAAGCATGCTCACATATTGAAATACGACAGTATGTATGGCACTCTTCCCCAGGACGTATCAGCAACTGATGATGAACTTCACATTGGCGACAAAGTCATCAAGTTTACTGCTTATAAAGACCCCGCTGATATTCCATGGAAAGAAATGGGAGTCGATATTGTTCTTGAATGTTCTGGGAAGTTTAATACAGAAGAAAGTGCTATGAAACATGTTCAGGCGGGTGCCAAAAAAGTCATTCTTTCAGCACCTCCTAAAAGTGATCATATCCCACAGGTGGTCATGGGCGTCAACGAAGAGATATATGATTCAGCCAAGCACCATGTTCTCTCCAATGCCTCCTGCACCACCAATTGCATGGCTCCCTTTGCCAAAGTTATCAACGATGAGTTCGGTATTGAAAACGGCTTGATGACAACTGTTCATGCCTATACCAACGATCAGCAGCTCCTTGACAAGCCTCACTCAGATCCGCGTCGAGCCCGCGCGGCTGCGCAGTCCATTATTCCCACCACAACCGGTGCGGCAAAAGCTGTCACGAAAGTAATCCCCGAACTGAAAGGCAAATTGAATGGTTTTGCAATGCGCGTACCAACACCTGTTGTGTCAGTGGTTGATTTGGTGATGCAACTGAAGAAAGATACAACAGTTGAAGAAGTGAACCAAAAGCTGAAAGAAGCTTCAGAAGGCAAATTAAAAGGTATTATGGGTTTCAGTGAAGAACCGCTGGTTTCCATTGACTACAAAAAAGACAGCAGGTCCAGTATCATTGACGGTCTTTCAACCATGATGGTTGGTCCTCGTTTTTTAAAAGTGGTTGCCTGGTATGATAATGAATGGGGTTTTTCCGAACGTTTGGTTGATTTCCTGGCGTATGTGGCTTCAAAGGGATATTAACTGACATTTATGTGCACCTAGAAAGTTTACCACTGGGTTGGACCCATTAAGACCGTTGTCACAGATGATGACGGTCTTTTGCTGTTTGTGTACTTCAAGAGTGCTTATTTTTACTGGCATCAGTGGTTGAGGTTGTGTATAATGAAATGGGTTTGCATTGAAATTATCAAGGGAGTGGAGAAGATGGAGAATATTGAATGGAAAAAATTTCTCATCCCCTATGAACATGCTGTTGAAGAATTGAAGGTGAAATTTCGCAGCATCAGGAGTGAGCTTTTAATGGTGGGTGCCTACTCACCTATTGAATTTGTGGTGGGACGCGTCAAACGTGTGTCCAGCATACTTGAAAAAGCCAAACTTTTAAACCTTGAATTGGATGAAATTGAAGAAGGTATTGAAGATATAGCAGGTATTCGCATTATGTGTCAGTTTGTGGAAGATATTTATACAGTGGTTGATTTCATACGTGAACGAGAAGGAAAAGATATGGAAATTGTCAATATAAAAGACTATATTACCAACCAGAAAGACAGTGGCTATCGGAGTTATCATGTGGTGGTGAGATATCCAATTCAAACAGCTTTCGGGCACAAGAAGATCCTTGCAGAAATTCAAATTCGAACATTGGCAATGAATTTCTGGGCGACTATTGAACATTCCCTGAATTATAAATATAAGCAGCAAATTCCAGAGCATGTGACTGATCGATTAAAAAAAGCGGCAGATGCTGCCATGGTGCTGGATCAGGAAATGTCGGAAATTCGCTATGAAATCAGAGAAGCGCAGAAATTATTTGAAACCAAATCAAATGTGGTGTCTGCTATTCTTGGACATATACAGCAACTGCGGGTAAGAGGGTTTCATCAGGAAGCCGAACAATATCATCAAGAGTTTGAAAATATATGGATATTAAGTGATTTGCAGGAGCTAAAAAAACTGGCCAGAAAACTGCGCGAGCAAGTTGATGATTATGACACCTACGGAACCGATAAAAATCGATTTTCAACTGACTAAACAGGAGGTCAATATGATCTATACCATAGGGGATCTTCATCTGGGAAGCCAGGTTGAAAAGCCCATGTCTGTCTTTGGCAGTCACTGGAAAGACCACCATCTAAAAATAGGGGAAAGCTGGATAAAGCAAGTGAAAGCCCATGATGCAGTGCTTATTCCCGGCGATATCTCATGGGCCATGACCCTGGAGGAAGCGCTGCCCGATCTTCGGTGGATTGACAGCCTGCCGGGACGCAAGTACTTGATCAGAGGCAACCATGATTACTGGTGGCGAAGCATCCAACGACTCAATGAGATATCAGAAACCATGTTTTTTATTCAAAATCAATTTTTCGCTTATCAAAATGTTGCCATTTGCGGCACCAGAGGCTGGATGTGCCCAGGAACACCTGGGTATACACTGCAAGATGATAAAATTTATCAGCGGGAAGCGCAGCGGCTGAAGCTCTCGCTTGAAGCAGCAAAATCAGCGGGACATGACCATATTATCGGTATGATTCACTATCCGCCGGCAAATGAAAAAAAAGAACCTTCCCTGTTTACCCAACTGTTTGAACAGTACAACGTTGCTCGCGTTGTTTATGGGCATCTTCATGGGGAAGATTCTCATTCATTAGGATCACTGGGATGCATCAATCAAATAAACTACCAGCTGGCATCTTGTGATTACCTGGATTTTCAGGTGGTTGCGCTACACCAGGCCACTGGAACCTAACACATTTCGAATTTTATGCTTTACCATTTCGCGAATAGCGTCACGACCAGGGCCAAGATATTTTCGGGGATCAAAGTTGGTTGGATCCTCTGCAAATTCTTTACGAATAGCAGCAGTCATTGCCAGACGCAGGTCGGTATCGATGTTAACCTTGCATACACCATGGCGGGCGGCTTCTCGAATCATGGCTTCAGGTACACCCTGAGCTCCGGGAATCTGTCCGCCATATTGGTTGCAAATTTTAACAAACTCAGGCAACACAGTCGATGCACCATGAAGAACCATGGGAGTGCCGGGGATCTTTGCTGCGATGGCTTTGAGCCTCGCAAAATCAAGGTTAGGTTCACCCTTGAACTTATAGGCACCATGGCTTGTACCGATGGCAACAGCAAGGGCATCAACACCCGTTTTTTCTACAAATTCTTGTGCCTGGTCAGGATCTGTGTAGGTAGCATCGGCAGCACTGACGTTAACGGCGTCCTCCACACCAGCCAGCCGCCCAAGTTCAGCTTCCACCACGACGCCATGAGCATGAGCATACTCAACAACTTTTTTTGTGATGGCAATGTTTTCTTCAAAAGGATGATGAGAGGCATCGATCATAACAGAAGTGAAACCGTCATCCACACATTGCTTGCAAATCTCAAAGCTCTCTCCATGATCAAGGTGTAGGACGATGGGGAGTCCGGAGTCTTCTACGGCTGCTTCCACCAGTTTTTTCAAATAAATGGGATTGGCATATTTTCGGGCTCCGGCAGAAACCTGCAAAATTAAAGGGGAACGCTCCTCTTTTGCTGCATCCACGATCCCTTGTATGATCTCCATGTTGTTGACATTGAAGGCACCGATTGCATAGTCTTTTTCATAAGCCTTTTCAAACAGCGACTGACTTGTAATTAATGGCACGGGCACCACTCCTTTTTGTTTTATTTTACCATATCAAATGAGCGGATGCAATCGAAAACGTTGGAATTTTAAGGATTCAAGCGATTTGGGAAAAGGTTTTCCTGGTCTTTTTTTGTCCCGGGCTTTGTTTTTTAATGCAAATAGGGTAAAATAGTAATAGCCATAGAGCTGGTCCATCTCTTAATCAACGTTTTAAGAACGACCTGAATCCATAGCAGGTAAGTAGTGCAGAGATGACGGAAAACAGGCCGATGGACATGATAGAAAGAGGTGTGAAGAATGAGGGTAAAAGCGCAGCTTCCAAATATGCTCACATATTTGAACTTGACGCTTGGTTTGCTGGCAATCGTCTGTATTGTCAGTGAACAGTATGTAATTTCAGCATTATTGATTATCTTGGCAGCGCTGATGGATCGTCTTGATGGAAAACTGGCCAGAAAACTGGATGTTGAAAGCGAGTTTGGAAAAGAATTGGATTCACTTTGTGATTTGATTTCATTCGGAGTGGCACCGGCCATTCTTATGTGGAGCTTTCACATGGCTGATATTGGCGTGCTTGGTTTCTTTGTGGTGGCCTTATTTGCCATAAGCGGTGCCTATCGATTGGCTTTTTTCAATATCACAGATTTCGACGGATTCTACATGGGAATTCCCATCACCCTCTGTGGGGGGATTGTAGCGTTAATGGCAATTTATTCGGCAAATTATGCCACCAATATCTATGTACTGGGATTCATCATGCTTTTGCTGTCTTATGCCATGGTCAGTAAAAGGATCCGCCTTAAGAAGAGGTAGCTCCTGGTTAAAGAGCTGCAGAAGGATTCTGCCCAACATTTTTTACAATCACTGACAGAGTCCATCCAAAGAAGCATGCGAAGTGAAAACTGGAGGATGTGTGCAGATGCGGTACGTAGCCGGCAGAAACCTGTTTAAGGAATATGCCGATATACGCGAGAGTCTTATTTTTCAGTATAAAAAAGGTGATTTAAGCAAAAAAGAGTATATCCGGGAGAGTTATGACCTGTTGCTTCGCTACGAAGCCAGTCCCTTTCAGAATGTGGATAGTTTTGATAAGGCTGTTTTTAACTACCACTACTACAACACAATGGCAAAGTATATCAAAATGAAAGCCGATGAGCTTCGACAAAAGGAGAAGCACCAAGACCTTTATCGGCAAATGATTCAACGAAAAGACAGGTACTATCATCAAAAGGACCGTACAAGCTGGTGTGCTGTCAAGCTCTTGGATTTTTCCGGAATTGAAGCCTATCACATTAAGGTAACTTCCCGATTTCTGAAAGAGAGCCTTCTTGAAATTATTTTTTTTGATCATCCTGAAGTGGTTTTTCACTCCCGAGGCAAATGGTTGAAAGAGCAACTGGAGAAGGAAGGTCTATTTCTTGATGGAACCAGGCGTTCGGTCATTGAACATTACGTGAACGAACGATACTGATTAGCGTCATCTTGACAAAACAATTCAATGGACAAGGAGGGATTATATGTATCAAATCCATACCGCTGACCATTATTTGTGGGAGAATCTGAACCTTGACGGAAAACTGGTGTTGGAGGGTGGCACCAGCTGGGGAAATACCACCCAACGAATCGCCGAAAAAGTGGAGGAACAAGGCTGGAAGACTCGTCTGGTTTCTGTGGATATTGACGATGATCATTTTGACCAGATCCAAGAGTTATTGCATGGGAAATTTGAAGAATTACAGCTGCGTCAAGCCGATCTGAGCCGTCTGGATTTTATGGAAAGCAATGTGATTGATGTGGTGATTTGTAACTATACCCTGTCATCCGTTAACCAGTTTCCATTGCGTGCAACAAAAGCCCTCAGTGAATTTCACCGGGTATTGAAGCCTGGAGGGCAGCTGGTGATAATGGAAGAAATGCCGATATGGTCAGTGGAAAACAGGGATTACCCCTACTGGTCACAACGACTTCGCGTCATCAAAAGCATCAGCGTGCTGAAGGCCATGGCTCACTTTAACGAAATTCATCCCATCGATTTGGAGCAGACACTGGGGATCATTGGATTCAAACAGGTCAAATACCAGGAGTTCAAAGAAATCATTGATTCAGAAATGGCAACACGCTTTCTTGACAAACGAAAACAGACACTTCTAAAAGGTGTCAATGACATCGAAAATGAAAACCTCACCAAAGGTTTTGTTGAGATTACAGAGAAATTGGTGAAGGAGTTGGAACTGGCAAAAGAGTTTTCGGCACCTGCCTATATTCTAAAAGCCATTAAGTAATCAACCAACAGTGCAACATGTGCCCGGAAGAAATCTTCCGGGTGCTTCTATGTAAAGGAGTGATTCAATGGGACTAAAGGGAATGGAAGTTGAAATTGATATAAAAAAAATGATTTTCGGCGGCAAGGCGGTTGGTCAATATGAAGGTCAGCGAGTGGTCACCAGCTATGGCATTGTTGGTCAGCGGGTACGGGCAAAAATCAAGCGAGTGAGGCAAACACACCTTGAAGCCAATACCCTGCAGGTGATTGACAAATCACCAGTTGAAAAAGAGGAAGCTTGCCCCCACACAGGAACCTGCGGAGGATGCAGCCTGCAGGGAGTTCCGTACCAATGGCAGGTTGAAACGAAAAATGAACAAGTGAAGGCGCTTTTTTCTGAGCGAAAACTCATGCCGTCTGTCTGGCATAAACCAGTTAGTAGTCCTCGAATTGAGGGCTACAGGAATAAAATGGAGTTTTCTTTTGGAAACCAGGAACGGGGCGGGCAGTTGACATTAGGCATGCATCAGCGGGGCAGACGGTATGACGTAGTGGATACTGCGCATTGCAACTTAGTAGACGAAGATTTTCGCCGTATTCGTACCGCCACAGCGACATTTTTTAGAGAGCGGCAGGTGCAACCGTATCACAAAATTTCACACGATGGCATATTAAGGCACCTTGTGGTTCGTAAAGCTGCATTCACTGGTGAAATAATGGTAAACCTGGTGACGGCCAATGCGCCAGAGCTTTCGGTAAATGAATGGAAAGAGAGTTTGTTGTCACTTGAGTTGGCGGGAAATCTGGCGAGCATCTTGTGGACAGTGAATAATCAGGTGGCAGATACGGTTCAAAACGATTACATACAATGTCTTCATGGAAAAGAATCCATTCGAGAGAGTTTGCTGGGATTGAATTTTACCATCACACCCTTTTCATTTTTTCAAACCAACAGCTATGCGGCTGAGTGCCTTTACGAAATAGCGACTTCCTTTCTGTCGGAAACCGACCAAAATGTCTATGATCTTTACTGTGGCTTGGGAACCATTACCCAGCTGATGGCCCGTCGGGCCTCGAAAGTGACGGGTATTGAACTGGTGACAGAAGCAGTGGAACAGGCAAGAAAAGACGCGCAGCTCAATGGTTTTGAAAACTGCACTTTCATAGCTGGTGATGTGAAAGAAACATTGAATCAACTGCCGGGAAGGCCAGACACACTCATTCTTGACCCGCCCCGGGCAGGGGTGCATCCCAAAGCCATGACAGATCTGCTGGCCATGAAACCTGAAAAAATGATCTATATCTCATGTAACCCCCGCTCGTTGGTGGATAACCTGGAGCAGGCAACAGCAACTGGCTGGCATATTGAATCTGCACAGTGTGTTGACCTTTTTCCCAATACGCCTCATGTCGAGTGCGTAGTACTGATGTCAAAAAAAGAAGCAAATTAAATAAATCAATAAGTGTCGTTTTTAAATAAAGAGGGGACGCAACTTGACAAAAAGAAGCGGTGAGGTTATAATGAGCTCAGGAAGGTGATCACATGGCCCGGCAGGCAAGAAGTGCAACTACCTATGGTATTTATCATATTTTTCAGCAGGGGCATGGGAAGCGACCTCTTTTCTCCAATGAAGAAGATCGGATCATCTGGTTACAAATGGTTGCCCGTGCAAGGGAAAAGTTTCGGTTTAAGCTTTACGCCTACTGTGCGGCTGATCCTCAGGAATACCATTTGGTACTGAATCTGCAAGGTGGCGATATATCGAAAGTGATGAAAAGCATTAATATTGCTTATGCAATGTACGCCAAGTGTGATGGGCAGCTCTTTAAAGATCGTTATAAAAGCACCCTTGTTGATAGCCGGAATCAGTTGCTGGATATTATGGGCCAGATTCATCGCCGATCACGGGCGCGCAAAACCACACCAGATCTTTTTAACAGTTTTTGTTGTTATCGGGGTTTGGTAAAAGACCCGTTGGTATCATTGGATCTTGACGACTTTTCGGCACTGGAAGAAATCGTTCAAAGCAGCAAAGAAGACGGCAAACCTTGTAACAGGTGTATACAAACTGTCTCAGAGGCTGAGGCTCACCTGAAGACGATTCTGTCATTGAATCAAATAACAGCAGAAGAGATGTACCGGGACAAAACCTTCCGCAACCAGTTGATCCTCCGGTTTCGCCAGGAAACGACACTGAGTCAAAAGGAAATCGGTCAGATTTTTGGTGGATTATCTGAATCGGCTGTTAGCAAAATTATCTCTGGTAATGCTGGAGAGCATCGCTCAAAGGCAAACTGAAAGGCACGCATACACTCGAAAGTTCAAAAGCACTTGATTGACCGACCGTCGGCAAGGCTTGGAACAGGTAATTTATAAGCAGAAATTCAAGTACCGTCACCTGTAATGAAAGGAATGATACAATGGAACTACATTTAAATATGGGTATTGACAGTTCGAAAGAAAAAGTGGGCGCGATCCCGGTTGATGCCGATGTGGCCATCATTGGAGGTGGCCCTGCGGGTATCAGTGCCGCCATTTATGCAAAGCGCAAGGGATTGAGAACAGTGGTCATCACTGAAACCACCGGAGGGCAGATAAACGACACAACAACTGTGGAAAATTATCCTGGATTTCCGATGATATCAGGTGAAATGCTGGCGAGAAAGTTTTATGATCAGGCACGCGAACTAAATATTCCCTTTATGAAAAGTGTCGGAGTGAAGCAAATCATATCCGGGGCAAATAATCTTAAAACACTTGTGTTGTCCGACGGAAACTCATATAACGCTAAAGCGGTCATTATCGCCACCGGCAGTCGTCATCGGAAACTGGAAGTTCCGGGTGAAGAGACATTGGCTGGAAAAGGAGTGGCTTACTGTGCGATCTGTGACGGTCCTTTGTTCAGAGATCGGAATGTGGTGGTTGTTGGAGGAGGCAACGCGGCGGTCGAAGCTGCCATTGATCTGTCAAAACTGGCAACTAAAGTGATAATGGTTCACCGCAGTCAGTTCCGGGCAGATCAGGTTTTGTTGGATCGCATGCAACGGATCAACAATATTCAGGTTCACCTGGAGACTCAAATTACTGAAATACAGGGAATCGAAAAAGTTTCCGGTATAGCAGTTAGAAACTTGACCAACCGAAAAAGGGAGGTGATTCCTGCTGACGGTGTATTTGTGGAAGTTGGATATTTGGCGAATACAGAGTTCGTCAAGGGCTTGGTAGATTTGAATGAAAGAAACGAAATTATTGTAGACCATAAGATGCAAACCAGTCTTTCGGGAATTTTTGCTGCAGGTGATGTGGCGGAAGGACCCTTCAAACAAATCGTGATTGCTGTTGGAGAAGGTGCCAAAGCGGCATTGGCTGCCAACGAATATTTAAATACCCTAACCAATGAGGAGGAAACAAACCATGAAATTGCTTAATGACGAAGTACAAGCTCAGCTAAAAACCGTGTTTGAAAACATGCAGAAAGATGTGACCATTGCGCTGTTCATCAAAGAAGATCCCTGCGAGACATGCCAGGAAACAAGTGATTTTCTCAACGAGCTGGTTGCCACCAGCCCGCACCTTCACTTAAAAATGTATGATATTGAACGTGATCATGCCATTGCAGAGCAATATAATGTGAAAATGGTTCCATCCATCGTACTGCTTGACCAAGACCAACAGTATCAGCGCATCAAGTTCAATGGAATTCCTGCCGGCCACGAAATTAATTCCTTTGTAAAGGGAATTTTGGAAGTAGCCGGCGCTGGGGCTCCGCTTTCGGGTGAAGTGATGGACAGGCTGTCAGAGGTGAAGCATCCGGTGAACATTAAGGTTTTTGTTACTTTGGGGTGCCCCCACTGCTCGGGTGCTGTTGAAAAGGCCCATAAACTGGCTTTATCGAATGAATATATCGATGCGGAAATGATAGAAGCTCAGACATTCTATGATTTATCTGATCGGTTCAATGTATCCAGCGTGCCGAAAATTGTCATCAATGATGACTTCGAGTTCGTGGGAAATCAGCCACTGGAGACATTTTTGGAAGAAATCGAAAAAATTCAGGCGGTTAACTAGAACGGCCAGCTTACAATCAAAACTGAGAGATGGTATTAAATGAAGAAAGAGTGCCAGAGGATAGTGACAGAATCCTATAGGCACTCTTTTTTGCGCCCATCATGAAAAAGGATGACCTGACGAACATGATCATTTTGATTTGGTGCGGCTTTGAAGAATGTTCGATTGATTGCCTGTTTTTTGTGGTAAAATGGGTGGGTAAATCAATGAGTAGGGAGGCAGTGTGAATGAAAAAACGACTACGAAATCATGCTGTGGAGATTGGAACACTGCCCACGGGGCCGGGAAATCGGATTACAGATGTTGCCGGAGTGCTGGTAGGACATGCTACCTGTGATGAATCGCCCCATCAAACAGGTGTCACGGTGGTGATTCCAGGGGCAAGAAATCCTTTTACAGAAAAATACACGGCTGCTGTTTACGTAATAAACGGATTTGGCAAAAGTCAGGGCCTGGTTCAAATCGAAGAACTGGGAGCCCTGGAAACGCCCATAGCTTTAACCAATACATTGAATGTGGGCCGGGTGCACGATGCCTTGGTGACATATATGCTGCAGCGTTGCGATCAAGAGGGGATTTCTCCCGTGTCTATTAACCCGGTGGTGTGTGAGTGCAACGACAGCCGTCTGAATCGAATTCAAGACAGGGTCGTCAGCGAGGCGCATGTGCAAAAAGCTATTGAGACTGCTTCGATTGATTTTGATGAAGGTTCTGTGGGTGCCGGGCGTGGAACGACGGCTTTTGGTCTTAAAGGTGGCATGGGGTCGGCTTCCAGAGTGATTCGATTTGACGAAAAGCCATATACACTGGGGGTTCTGGTACAGAGCAATCATGGCTGTCGGGAAGATTTGATGATTAATGGACAGAAAATCCCCCTCTTGTCGTCGGAAAAGGCAACTGCGGAAGTGGACCAAGGCTCCATCATTATTATTGTGGCAACTGACCTGCCGGTTTCAGATCGACAGTTAAAGCGCATCATTAAACGGGTGGGGGTGGGGTTGGCGCGCACAGGTTCTTATCTGGGTCATGGCAGCGGCGAGATTGCCGTGGGCTTCTCTACGGCCAACCCTGTTCATCACCATTCATCGTCAGATTTCATGCAAGTCACCATGATCAATGAAAATCAGATTGACCGTGTTTTTCGGGCGGTTGTGGAAGCAACTGAAGAAGCAGTTCTGAATTCGATGATTACGGCAACGCCTGTTGCGGCTGGAAAAGAAAAGCCCTTGTGCCTGTCGGAAGTGCTGGGTGAACTGAACTGGCCGGATAGCTGAATAAATGACATCAGAGTTGAGGTGAGGGTGAAATGAGAGAAGAAGATGTGAGAAAAATGCTTGAGGAAGTTCAGGCTGGAATCCTGACAGTTGATCAGGCTGCGGAACAGTTAAAAGAACTTCCTTTTTCAGATTTGGGTTTTGCAACAGTTGATCATCACCGGGAAATTCGCACTGGGTACCCGGAAGTTATTTATGGTGAAGGGAAAACAGCCGAGCAGGTGACGGGTATTGTCAAAAGCATGCTGAAACGTGAGAGCAATGTACTGATCACAAGAACGAACAGGAATGTTCATGATTCAATCAGGTCGCTGGATGATCGGGCCCGGTTCAATCCGGTTGCCAAAACCATCGCATTGTGCCGGCGGAAAATAACTTTCAGTGATGGCTATGTTGCCATTGTGGCTGCCGGCACATCCGATTTACCTGTGGCAGAAGAAGCTTTTGAAACAGCTCGGATGATGGGAAGTCGGGTGGAAATGGTGATGGATGTCGGTGTAGCGGGAATTCACAGGCTTTTTGCCAAGATGGATGTGATCCGCAAGGCGAAGGTGGTTATTGTGGTCGCGGGTATGGAAGGTGCTCTTGCCAGTGTGGTGGGAGGACTTGTGGATAAACCTGTGATTGCGGTACCCACCAGTGTGGGTTACGGCACAGGGTTCGGCGGTGTTGCTGCACTGCTGACGATGTTGAACAGCTGTGCCAGCGGCGTAACAGTGGTGAATATTGATAATGGGTTTGGGGCTGCTTACAGTGCAAGTCTGATTAATCGGATCAGCAGTGAGAAGGCTCATGGTTAGAACAGAATGGTGCTGCATGACGTCGGCATTGAGAGGAGCAGCAATAAATGACGCAACAGGAAAAACTGATCCATTTGAAAAAACTGCTACAGGATATGGAACGGGTGGTAATTGCATTTTCGGGAGGGGTCGACAGCACCTTTTTGCTTAAAATTGCCTGGGATATACTTGGTGAAGGAGTTACAGCTGTCACAGCCACTTCATCCACATACCCGGAAAGGGAGCTGGAGGAGGCTGTTCAGTTTGCCCGACAGCTGGGATGCACACATGAAATTATTCCTTCGGAAGAGTTGGAAATAGAGGGATTTGCCCAAAACCCTGCCAATCGGTGCTATTATTGCAAGCATGAGTTGTTCTCAAAACTGGGGCAGGTGGCAGAACGAACAGGGGCAGCTTATGTATTGGACGGCTCAAATCTAGATGATTTGGGTGATTTCAGACCTGGAATGCATGCGGCTAAAGAATTGGGAGTGGTCAGTCCATTGAAAGAAGCGGCTCTGACAAAAGAAGATATTCGACAGTTGTCAAAACAGCTCGGCCTGCCAACGTGGAATAAGCCGGCATTCGCCTGCCTCTCTTCCCGGTTTCCTTATGGAGAAGTGATTACTGCTGAAAAGCTTAAAATGGTGGAGGAAGCGGAGCAATTTTTGCTTGATCTTGGATTTTGTCAACTGAGGGTCAGAATACATGAAAGCATGGCGCGGATCGAGGTGGCGCCTGAAGAGCGGGTACGATTTTTCGATATGGTTTTGATGGATCAAGTGGATGATAAACTTAAAAAAATTGGCTTCAGCTATGTAACACTTGACTTGAAAGGCTATCGAACCGGGAGTATGAACGAAGTATTGGATGAATCTGTTCGAAGGATTTCCGCTGAGAAGGCAATTGACACAAAAAAGTGAAGACTTAACCCAACAAACGAAGGAAAAAGTTTCGAAATAGTCTATGCGAATTCTACTGTTTTATGATATAATTTAAAGTCTGTGAAAACTGTTATTGGAAAAGCGCTGATTTAGAAAGAAGGAATATTTTTTGCAAAGACGAGATGCGTTACGAAATGTTGCTATTATTGCCCATGTTGACCATGGAAAAACCACGCTGGTAGACCAGCTGTTGAGACAAAGCGGTACTTTTAGAACCAATGAAGTGGTTGACGAACGAGTTATGGACTCCAATGCCATCGAAAGAGAACGGGGCATTACAATTCTTTCCAAAAACACTGCCATCATATATCAAGATGTTAAAATTAACATCATTGATACCCCGGGACATGCCGATTTTGGCGGAGAAGTAGAACGGATCATGCAAATGGTTGATGGCGTATTGCTCTTGGTTGATGCAGCGGAAGGCCCGATGCCTCAGACCAGATTTGTGCTTCAAAAAGCTCTCAAGCAGGGCCTGAAGCCTGTGGTGGTTATCAATAAGGTGGACCGGCCTGAAGCGAGAGTTGAAGCGGTGATTGATGAAGTACTCGACCTCTTTATTGAGTTGGAGGCAGATGATCATCAGCTGGAGTTCCCGGTGGTGTATGCTTCTGCCAAAAACGGGTATGCTTCCCTTGATCCTGGGAATGCCGGTGAAAATATGGCGCCCCTGTTTGAAGCTATTTTAAGAGAAATTCCATGCCCGGTGGGTGACACTGAAGCAGGTTTTCAGCTGCTGATTTCCAATATTGACTATGACCGGTATATTGGCCGTATTGGCATTGGAAAAATTGCCCGTGGAACAGTCGAAAAAAACCAGCCTGCTGTGCTTGCAACAACCAATGGGAAAGAGCTGTCTGTAAAAGTCAGTAACCTTTCCACCTTTCAGGGGCTGAAACGAGTGGAAACAGAAACGGCGATGGCAGGAGATATCATCGCGGTGTCTGGCATTGAAAACATTAACATTGGAGACACGCTTTGTGATGTGGACAAGGTGGAAGCACTGCCCTTCAACAAGATTGATGAGCCAACCATTTCCATGAACTTTATGGTGAATGACAGTCCTTTTGCAGGGAAAGATGGCCAGTATATAACCAGCCGGCACCTGAAAGAACGCTTGGAGCGGGAAATGCTATCCAATGTGGCCATGCGCATGGAAGAATTGTCGACAGAATGCTTTAAAATTATGGGACGTGGCGAACTGCATATTTCCATATTAATTGAAACAATGCGCAGAGAAGGCTATGAGTTTGCTGTTTCACGACCGGAAGTGATCATGAAAGAGACGTCTGAAGGCCGTATGGAACCGGTGGAAATCCTCTATGTTGAAGTTCCCGAGAGTCATATGAGCAGCGTGATTGAAAAAATTGGCCAGCGAAAAGGCGAAATGTTGAACATGAACCCCACTGGCACAGGAACCATGAAACTGGAGTTTCGGATACCTGCTCGTGGACTGATTGGATACCGCTCTGAATTTTTAACAGACACCAAAGGATACGGGACGTTTCATCACTTGTTTGATGGCTACGAAGCCTATCGGGGTGAGATAAAAAATCGTTTAAGAGGCTCGCTGGTTGCTCATGAAACTGGTGCAGCTGTTGCATATGGCATTTTTGGAGCTCAGGAACGCGGAAAAATATTTGTTGAACCAGGCATGGAAGTTTATGAAGGCATGGTGGTGGGTGAAAGTTCTCGCCTGGAAGATATTGTGGTGAATGTCTGCCGTAAAAAGCAGATGACCAATGTGCGGGCATCAGGTTCTGATGATGCGTTGCGCTTGGTGCCGGCCACTATTTTTTCGCTTGAACAGTCACTGGAGTTCATCGGCGACGATGAACTGGTGGAAGTAACCCCCAAGCAAATTCGTTTGCGCAAAAAGATTCTTAATAAAGTGCAGCGAGAGCGTGGTCAGCGAAAAACAAACGTATCATAATGAAAATGGAGCCTTTGCGGGCTCCTTTTTTTATTCCTCGGGAGGAAGTGTGGTAAAGTGCTGGACAAGTCTGGCGTAGATATCAACGCCATTAACCAGATCATCAATGGCGATATGTTCTTCTTCGGTATGGGCCAGCGATAAATCTCCAGGACCAAAAACCACTGTGGGAATATTGGCATAGGTCTTTAGCAGGGCGGCATCTGACCATCCGATTCCCCGGGTGATGGTGGGTTCCCGATGAATGACATCCCGAATGGATTCTCTGACTGCACTGACAATGGGTTCATTGACTGAGGTAATGAGAGGTGGATGGTAAAGCTCCAGAAGACTTTCTGGCGTTACGCGTATCTCGGCTTTAAAAGTGTTGTCTTCAGCCTGTAATCGGTCGATGATTTCCTGATACTCAGCCATAACAGAATCTTTCGTTTCGCCGGGAATGTAGCGCCGGTCCAGGCGGATGATACACCGATCGGCAACGGTACTTTGTTCGGTTCCACCAGTGATGGTGCCAAAGTTCATGACAGATTCGCCGGTATACTCGTCATACTTTTCTTTCAGAATGGGATAAAGATCCTGCTTAACCCGCTGAATGAATGTCATGGCATGCTCAATGGCATTCACTCCCTTATCGGGACGCCCGCTGTGAGATGCTTTTCCGCGAATAATGACATCAAACCATTCCAGCCCGCGATGACCCACTGCATATTCGTAATCAGAGGGTTCGCCGACGACGGCAGCATCAGCCCGAATATCTGATTTAACAACGTATTCAGTGCCTTCGCTTTTTCCTTCTTCACCAATCACACCGGTAAAAATGACATCACCGCCAGGAACAAAGCCGCTTCGTCGCATCATAATCAGCGTCATCATGAAGCAGGCCAGGGCACCTTTCATATCCACCGCCCCGCGGCCAAAAATGCAACCATTTTTAATTTCGGCCGCATAAGGATCAACGGTCATGTTGTATGGCAACACGGTATCTGTGTGACCGTTAAACATCAGGGAGCGACCGGTTCCGTTTCCCATAACACGGGCAATCACATTGCTGCGCTCATCAATTACTGGATGAAGAACTGACTCAATGTGGTGTTGCTGAAGAAAGTGGTGAATAAAATGAGCAATATCACGTTCCTGGCCAGGAGTATCTTTGTGGCTGGGAATGCGAATCAGTGATTGGGTTAAATCCACCAGTTCTTCAGTGGTAAAATAGTCGCGAGGAAGAAAAAAAGGTTGCTCCATTGGATTTCACATCCTATCTTGTAATCTATCAATAGACGGCGGACAACTTGTATCATATCAGAAAAAGTCAGTGAGGAACAGGTTGACGGCATGAAATGATAAGCGTATGATGAAAGTAGGAGATAAGTAACTGGTGCGCTGTTGTGAAGGAGGGGTTTTATGTCACTCTTCAAATCCGTTCACATCCCACGCAGACATCATTCGGACAAGGCAGAAAAGCCTGAAGAAAAGCGTTCGCGAAAATCCTGGCTGATGAAATCGGGAGAGCTGGCGCCGCATTGGCGTCTTGGATGCCGTCACGGGTATGCCCGCTTTCGGTTTAAAGACGACGGGAATCATTGAGAAAAGCATACTACTGTAGAGAGAGTCAAATACTTCCGGCATGATCGCTTCATCGGCGAGTATGCCGGTTTTCTTCGGTTGACGCATCTTCAGTACTGGCGTTATACTTATGGTTGAAATACAATCGACAGGATGTTACTTAAATAAACTGATCTGCGACTCGTCCATCGATGGAAAGGAATGACAACATGGCACCTGCTAAGTTCTGGCACGACCTCTTTAATGCAAAAAATATTAACGGGCTAGTTTATCCTGCCTGCTTTGATCCTGATTTCATCGATTTTGCCGGGCGTCATCTGGGAAGAAAAAGCACAGAGACCTACCTTCCGGGAAGTGACTTTAGTCGTGTTAAATCGCTGCGCTGGAAACACTTGAAAGATGCAGACAATATTGGTGGATTGATTTATCCAGAGACATTTGATGTGACGAATGCGGATTTTGGAAATAGAGATATATCGAAAAGTGATTTCAGCCGAGTGAACAGCCTTTGCTGGGAACACATCAGCTCTTCAGCTGAAATATGGGGAATTGTTTATCCTGAGTTCTTTGAACCGAAGAAAGATGCCTGGGAAGGTCGCTACATTGCAGGCAGTGATTTTAGCCGTGTGAAGGGATTGCGATGGTGTCACCTGGAGCGTGTATGGGGACTCAGTGACCTCATATACCCTTCTGATTTTGACGCGGATAATGTGGTGTTTAATGACAAGAATATCAGTGGCAGCGATTTTTCAAGGCTGGAAAAGCTTCGATGGCGTCAAATTAATCGGGCAGAATTTATTTTTGGTATGCGCTATCCGGGTTCATTTGATATTGAAAACGCAGATTTTAATGACCAGCCTTTTGGTAAACCCAGGGATTTGACCGGAAGCGATTTCAGCCGGTGTCAGGCGCTTTCATGGGAGCAAATTCAGTATGCAGGTGATGTTTCCGGGATGATATACCCAGAACATTTTGATGCTGACAAGGCAAGCTTTACAGGGAGGGATATCAGCCGCAGTGATTTTTCCAGGGTGAAAAATCTGAACTGGATGCATATTGCCCATGCCGAAGATGCCAGCGGACTAATCTACCCGGATACATTTTGTCCTGCGAAAATGGAAGCCGCGGGAAAAAATTTCAGTGGTAATGATTTCAGTTGCGTTCGCGGACTAAGGTGGGAACATATCTGTCAGGCGCGGTACTTGGCGGGTGTGGTTTACCCTGAGGATTTTGACATTGACAACGCTGATTTTTCAGGCCTGGATCTCCGATTTTCTGATTTCAGCCGGGTTAAAAAGCTCAAGTGGGAGCACTTGCAAATGGCGGGCAAAGATCTGACTGGGATAAAGTATCCCTGGGGGTTTGATTTTGCAGAGGCTGATTTGGCCGGCCGGGAAATTGCCGGCAGTGATTTTAGCGGAGTTATCAACCTCTCCTGGGATCAGATGACGGAACAAAGTGGTTGGAAAAAATGGCTTGGGGTAAAAAAATCACTGAAGGCAATTGTGTTTCCGTCGAATATTGATGAAACTGCAAAATCCTTTGAAGGATACGATGTGAGCTTTGGTGATTTCAGCGCGATGGATAAACGACTGTAAATCTGATTGTCTTTTGATAAAGGAAGCGAGTGTTTCGATAAGTGAAGGAGGGATAAAATGCCAGTATACGAATACCGATGTGAGGAATGTGGACACATCTTCGATCAATTACGTCGCATGGATGAAATGGATGAATCCATCAACTGTCCCCAATGTGGAAGCCAACATACGAAACGAAAGATGTCGGTTTTTGGCGTGGGATCATCCGGCGGCGAAAGCGAATGTCAGGTGACGGGTGGTTCGAAACCGCCTTCTTGCGGTGGCTGAGGTTTTTAGGTTTCCTGTATGGAAACAGATGAAGATTCGGGACTGTTGCGGATAACAGTCAGGAAGTACTGAAGCATTTTTGCGGTGAGTCCCCATATCACATAATGCTGATAGTAATAGAAAACGACTCTGTAATGACCAGCTTTCCATTCATATTTATCACCGTTTGGAATCCGATGATAAGGAAACAGGGGATCCATCTTCATGTCATATTCCAGTGAAAACTCTTCTGGCTCCTGGTTCAGAAGTGTTTCAAGGGGAATGGTGAAGATGGAATCCACCTCATCTTTTGAAAAGTCGATTTCTTCAAAAACAGTGTGTTGAACGACGCCGCAAAAAGGATAGATAGTGAAATGAAAAGGTGTTGTTAATGGGGGGAGTGAGCCGATGATTTTCAATTGGTGAGGCTGCAGATTGAGCTCTTCCATGGTTTCTCGACAAGCAGTCTGAGATGGTGTCTCGCCTTTCTCCATCTTGCCGCCGGGAAAACAAATTTCGCCAGGTTGGCTCTCCAGCTCGAAAGAACGGACCTCAAACAGAACGTGCGTTTCGCCGTTCACTTCGATTAGCGGAATCATTACTGCAAACAGCTTGTTTTTTTCGTAACCTTCATGGGGGTAGCTGGCCAAAGCCTGTGAGATCAGACGGTAATCCATGGTTCGATACACTCCTGTTCATGATGGGAAGAATCGCACGGATGCGTTGATATCATCATATCACGATCAAAATGAAATGCAAACGATGCTGCACGAGAAAATAATATCAGCCCGCGTCAATACTGAAATGGAGGGATAAGATGAAAATCTACACCAAAACGGGTGACAAAGGGGAAACCAGCTTATACGACGGAAAACGAGTCAAAAAAGACGAAATTCGAGTGGAAAGTTATGGAACGGTGGATGAACTGAACAGCTGCATGGGATTTGCCAGAAACTTTATTGAAGACGCTGAAGTGGTACAAATCCTTTTTAGAATTCAGCGGGAGCTTTTTGATGTGGCAGGAGAACTGGCAACAACCGACAGAAACCTTTTCCCTGAAAAAATTGATGAAACCCATGTTCGGTTTCTTGAAGCCACCATTGACCAATATCTTGAAAAAATTGATAAAATGGATGCTTTCATTATTCCGGGCAGCAATACGGCTGCAGCCAGCCTGCATGTTGCTAGAACTGTCTGTCGTCGGGCGGAAAGAAGAATCCTGAAATTGAGCAGGGAAGAAGATGTCAGCGAGTGGTTGCTAAAATATGTGAATCGATTGTCGGATACACTGTACGCCATGGCACGCTACCTGGAAACAGAGCTCCATTATGTGGTTTTTGACAAACAAGAGAAATGATGACTTAATAATATGCTGACAGAGGTGATTTGATGGATAAGCAATTGGACGGTGTCTTATTTACTAAAGAAGAAATTCATGAAAAAGTACGGGAGTTGGCCCAGAAGATTGAAACAGATTATAAAGATGCAAATGAACTTGTACTGATTGGTGTTTTGAAAGGTGCCAATATTTTCCTGGGTGATTTGATGCGGGAAATCAAAAGACCGCTGAAAATTGATTTCATGGCAGTGAGCAGCTACGGGCATTCTACAGAGAGTTCTGGAGTCGTGAGAATACTAAAAGACCTGGATATGGAAATTGAAGACAAACATGTCATTATTGTAGAGGATATTGTGGACACAGGCCTGACGCTGAAATATCTTACAGATAACCTTAAAAGAAGAAACGCGGCTTCTCTAAAAATATGTACATTACTGGACAAACCAAGCAGGCGGAAATGTGATTTGACCGTAGACTATGTTGGGTATGAAATTCCGGATCGATTTATTGTAGGATATGGAATCGATTACGCAGAAAACTTCAGAAATCTCCCCTATATTGCAACTGTGGCAGATTAAATTTAAGGAAAAATATGTTTAACCAATATACACTCTGTATACTCCTCTGGAAAGTTAATGGCATTTGTGATGCTATTTGCTGACAAGAGGAGTTTATTTTTGATAATCTTTTACGAATTTCAAATACAGGAAGTGCGGTTTTCGCAGCTGGAGATATTTTTGTGACGTTTTCATCTAGCATTCAATAGAATAGTGCGATAACACTCAATGCAGGCTGTTAAAATGTTAAATAAATAACAATAAGCTCACTGAGATCCGATCACGCTGAATCAAGGCTGAAAACTACAGTAGCAATAAGTGTGTCAATTTTGATAATTCCGAATCAAGCTTATCGGTTTGATTTCATGCACGCATTACTCTATAATATAAGAAGAACATGTTAACGCTTTAACCAATGCAAGAAAATTAAGGAGGCTGTCAAATGAGTCAAAATAGGATTCCGATCGCGTTATCGAACCGCCATCTTCACATAAGCAGAGAGCACCTGAACAAGCTTTTTGGAGAAAACTATGAGTTGACCAAGCTGAAAGATTTGAAACAACCCGGACAGTACGCGGCTGAAGAAAAAGTTGACCTGATCGGACCAAAGGGTACCATCAAAGGAGTGCGCGTACTGGGGCCGGTACGCAATAAGACACAGGTGGAGATTTCATTTGCAGATAGCTTTGTGTTGGGCGTGAAACCACCGGTTCGAGATTCGGGTGATTTAAAGGATAGCGCAGGTGTGACCATTGTTGGTCCTCAGGGAGAAGTAGTCCTGGATGAGGGGGTCATTGCCGCCGCTCGTCATATTCACATGACGCCAGATGAAGCGATGGTTTGGGGCTTGAAAGACAAAGATGTTGTCAATGTTCGTACTGGAGGCCAGCGCAGCGTTGTTTTTGAAAATGTGTTGGTGCGGGTGAATGCTGAATATGCGCTTGAAATGCACGTTGACCTTGATGAAGGAAATGGCGCAGGTGTTAAGAACAACGATGAAGTAGAACTGATTTTAGAACAACAATAAAATAACTTAACAGAATTGCTGGGAAAGCAATCTATCTTGAGGTGGATTGCTTTTTCTGTTGGCAAACTTGAGAAGCTGAATGAAAGCGGTGTTATCATGGAAACTGTGGTAGAATTATGATGAAACCTGATACTTAATCATACGAGGAGTGACAATACAATGGACAGGATTGCGTTTACCATTTTTGGAATAGAAGTTGCCTGGTACGGGATGTTGATTGCGACGGGGATGTTGCTTGGTGTTTTACTGGCGGTGAGAAGAACAAAGGCAATCGGTGTACAGGAAGATATCATGTATGATATTGCCCTTTGGGCGATACCGGCAGGTGTCATTGGTGCGAGAATCTATTACGTTATCTTTAACTGGGCATATTATTCTCAGGATTTGATACGGGTTCTACAGTTTCGTCAAGGCGGCTTGGCTATTCATGGCGGGATCATTGCAGGGTTTGTGACGGGATACTTTCTTTGTCTTAAGCATGGGGTAAGCTTTCTGGCCATGGCTGATGTTGCTGCTCCCAGCATGATTTTAGGTCAGGCAATTGGCCGCTGGGGCAATTATTTTAACCAGGAAGCGTATGGCAGACCGACAGAACTGCCCTGGGCAATCATCATTGATGGTGTGGGAGTGCATCCCACTTTTCTATATGAATCAATCTGGAATTTTTTGGTGATGGGCTGGCTGCTTTTCTACACAGATAAAAAGAAAGTGGATGGCGAGGTATTTTTGCATTATCTGATTTTATATTCTGTCGGACGATTCTTTATTGAAGGTTTGCGCACAGATAGCCTGATGATTGGTCCCCTGCGCACAGCACAGGTTGTTTCGCTGCTTATGATCGTTGTCGGTCTTGTGGGAGTCAAGTGGCTCCGACACCAAAAGAAAAACAAACACGGTAACTCGGAGAGTTTGAACGAAAACATGATGAGTGTCAATGACGAACATCAGCAACACAAAGACAAATAATGCTGAAAGAGTCGACAACTTGAATACCGGGTATAGGAATATATGATTGTGGATCGCGTATCAAAACGTTTTGTGCCGCTCTTTTGTGAGCGGTTTTTTTATTGCCATATAACAGCAAGTATTCACGCGGGAAACCATTGAAAACATGATATATTCTGGTTGAAATGGAAGAAATAAGAATATGTGTTCGTAGGAAAATGTTCCCGATGCGTTGAAAAAACGAACATTACCATGAAAAAATATGATTTTTGACTTAAAAAAAGTTGAATATTATCAAAAAGTGGTATAAAGTGGTATAAAGTGGAGAAGATGACCATAGAAGATAGGGATGGGTGGCGCGCATGTTCATTGGTGAGTATTCTCATACAATTGATACAAAGGGCAGGCTAAGTATGCCGGCGCGTTTCCGTGAAATTTTGGGAGAATCATTTATTGCAACCAAAGGACTGGATCAGTCTTTGTTTGTGTATCCAATGGAAGAATGGCGAATTCTGGAGGATAAACTGAAACAACTGCCATTGACCAATCAAAATGCGCGCGCTTTTGTCAGGTTTTTTTTCTCAGGAGCAACTGAATGTGAGCTTGATCCTCAGGGACGAATTCGAATTCCCGCCAACCTCAGAGAACATGCCGAGCTGGAGAAAGAAATAGTGATTATTGGTGCAGGAACACGCGTTGAAATTTGGAGTCAGCATGTATGGTCAAATTATATTGATGATGAGAATCTTAGTTATGATGAGATCGCAGGTAAAATGCAAGAATTGGGCATATAAAACGAGACTGAGGAGCTGACCCGGATGGAAACACAACATGTGTCTGTGATGCTTCAAGAATGCCTGGAATCCTTGGCCATTAAGCCAACTGGTGTCTATGTGGATGGCACATTGGGAGGAGCCGGACATTCAGGTGAAATAGGTCGGCGGTTATCTGCTTCTGGCAGACTGATAGGCATTGATCGCGATGAAGTGGCGATACAGCGTGCTCAAACGCATTTGAATAATATGAATCTTCAATGCGGAGTGACAATCGTGCGGGATCACTTTTCGAATTTACGGAACATTTTGCATAATCTGCAAATAGAACATATTGAAGGGCTTTTGCTAGATCTGGGTGTATCTTCATTCCAGTTGGATGAAGCCGAACGAGGGTTTAGTTATATGCAGGACGGACCTTTGGACATGCGAATGGATCAGCGAGAGACGTTGACAGCTAAAGAAATTGTTAACACCTATTCTGAAGAAGAGTTGGCATGGTTGATTCGTGAATACGGAGAAGAGAAATGGGCAAAACGAATTGCAGCCTTCATTGTGAAGGCAAGGCAATTGGAGCCTGTCGAATCCAGCAGTCGACTGGTGGAAATTATCAAGCAGGCAATTCCTGCCAAAGCAAGAAAAGAAGGTCCGCACCCAGCGAAAAGAACTTTTCAGGCAATACGCATGGAAGTGAATCAAGAATTGCAACAAGTTGACAGAACGCTTGAAATTGCTGCGAAGTCACTGAGTCCTGGTGGTCGAATTGCGGTTATTTCATTCCACTCTCTGGAAGATCGCCTGGTCAAAAATACATTTAAGCGTTTAAGCGTAACTTGTGTGTGCCCGCCGGAATTTCCAGAATGCCGATGTCAGCATGTGCCACTTTTAAAGCTTGTGACACGAAAACCCTTGTTGCCATCATCTGAGGAAGTGGAGCATAATCCCAGGTCAAGAAGTGCCAAATTGAGAGTGGCAGAACGAATATAACCGATTGGTTTTAGCGGGTTGATGTTATTGACTGTAGCAAAGGAGGTGTCACCTAATGTATGCTGCGGAAAGAATCAGGGAAATGGATTACGATGATTATAGGCAGATGCCCAAGCGTCAGCAGACGGCATCCAAAAAGGCAAAGCCTCAAAAAAGCTATATGCCTGAGACCTGTGCACTTTTACTATGCATCGTGGCTTTTCTTGGGCTGAATCTGTTTCTAATCAATCGTTTTGCAGAAATCACTGCCACAAAGCATCAGGTGACACAGTTGGAAAAGAGCTTGGAACAATTGCAAAACCAACGGGAACAGCTCATGGTTGAAATTGAGCAATCGTCTAAACTGGAATGGATTGAACAAGAAGCGGTGAACCGGCTGGGTATGCGGTATCCTGACAAAAGCCAGTTGATTTATATCAGTGTTGACCCGGCCAGTGTGGCCTTGTTAGCGGGAGAAATACAGGAGGACCCGCTGGCGGAAAACGAAGATGGTGGTCTGCTGCCTTATTCCATTGAAAAGATTTTTCATAAATTTGCCGGCATACTTCGGATCTAAAAATGGTATACTGAATCTGAAGGGGTGGTTTGATTGAACCGCAGAATGGAAAGCAGCCGTAAACGGTTACTTTTTTTACATATGCTGGTTTCGTTATTACTGTTTGTGCTGGTCTTGCGATTGGGTTGGCTTCAGATTGTGGAGGGAGAAAAATATCAGTCCATAGCAAATCGACAGCAGACAAGCGATATAGTGGTTCCCTCCAAGAGGGGTACTATTTATGACCGGAATGGTAAAGAGTTGGCGATTACAACCGTCAAAAATAGAATATGGGCAAATCCTTATTTGATTGATGAACCGGTTGAAACTGCCAGCCAACTCTCGGAAATCTTGCACATGGATGAAGAAGACCTGCTGGAACGTCTGACCAGAGAAAATACAACGCTGGTGAGTCTGGCCAGAAGAGTTGATGACAGTGTGGTTCAGCAAATGCGCGATTTGGGAGTGCGTGGAATTTGGTTTGTGGATGATAATGAACGGATGTATCCATATGGAAATTTCGCGTCGTTTGTGCTTGGACACACCAATGTTGACGGGCAGGGGATCGCGGGAATTGAACAAAGATATGAGAAAGAGCTGGCAGGTATTGCAGGTCGGTCGATTGTCAATATCGACGGAGCAAGACGGCAGCTCCCTTTTCATGTGGAAAAACACTTTCCGCCGGTGAATGGGGCCGATCTGGTGCTGACCATTGATGAAGTCATTCAGCACTATACCGAAAGAGCTGTCAATCAAGCATGGCAAGAACATAATGCAGAACGGGTCATTGCCATTGTGATGGAAGTTAAGACTGGGGAAATTCTGTCTTTGGGCATCAAGCCAGACTACGATCCAAATCAGCCCCGTGTTCATCTTCAAGAAGCCGAACAGGAGCAGCTTGTATCGATGACTCAGGAAGAACAGATGGAGCGCTGGTTTGAAATGTGGCGAAATCCGGCGTTTCAGGAAGTCTATGAGCCGGGTTCTGTTTTCAAAGTTGTTACTGCTGCAGCGGCCCTTGAGGAAAATCTGGCGACTCCGTCGACCAAGTTCTATTCTACAGGAACAATTGATGTTGCAGGAACAACTATTCGTTCTTGGCGGTGGTATAATCCTTTCGGTGAGCAGACGTTTAAGGAAGCTGTTCAAAATTCCGACAACCCGGTTTTTGTTCAGCTGGCCCAGCAAATGGGAAAAGAATCACTTTACAGACATTTGTTCGAAGCTGGAATCACTCGGCCGACAGGCGTTGATTATCCTGGTGAAGTTAGTTCATTCATGTATTCATTGCCACAAGTTGGCCCAGTGGAACTTGCGACAATATCTTTCGGACAGGGAATATCGATCACGCCGATCCAAATGATGGTTTCAGCAGTGGCAACCATCAATGATGGAAATGTGATGCGACCACGCTTGGTGCGTGAACTGCGTAACGAAAAAGGCGAATTAATTGAGCGATTTGAACCAGAAGTAATCCGACAGGCATTTTCTGCAGAAACATCCAAACAAATGAGGGATATCCTCGAATCAGTCGTGGCTGAAGGATCCGGCAATCGTGCCGCTGTTCAAGGTTACCGAATAGGTGGCAAGACGGGGACAGCTCAAAAGGTCATGCCGGGCGGATATCAAAAGGGCAAATACATTGCATCGTTTTTTGGTTTCTTTCCAGCAGATGACCCCGAACTGGCATTGCTGGTGATCATTGATGAACCTCGGGGTGCCGCCTACTATGGTGGTGAAATTGCAGCTCCTGTGGCCGGCGAAATTTTTCGTGAAGTGATTCGCTATAAAGAGTATAAACCGGCATATCAAGAGACTGAAATGGACGCTCCTCCGGTGGTGGAAGTGATTGTTCCTGAAGTGCGGGACATGACGGTGGCAGAAGGTGAACGTCTTCTGAGGGAAAATTTACTGGTGATGCAGGTCGAGACTCAATCTTCACTTGGTGATCAGGCGATTATTGCTGATTTGTTTCCAAAGCCTGGCACGACTGTACCCGCGTATTCAAATGTGATATTATATACGGGTTATGATTCCGGAACATCATCACTTGTGATGGTACCTGACTTAAGTGGGAAGACGATACGTGAAGTTAATACCATTCTAAGTGCAAGAGACTTAAAACTTAAAATTACCGGCAGTGGATTAGCTAAAGAACAGGTTCCGGAGGCAGGTACACTTTTAGAACCGGGTTCGCTGGTAAATGTTCACTTTGCACCATAAGCTGTGCGCTGGGAAAGACAGAACTCGAACCATAAGGAGATCACTCATGAAACTTGAAGAAATAGTTCAAAATCAGACTTTCAAGCTGCTACAGGGAACACTGTCATGTGAGATAGGGTCAATTGTGTATGATTCACGCCAGGCCAGACCTGGAAGCCTTTTTGTATGTATCAAGGGGTTTCAAACTGATGGCCATTTGTATGTTCATCAGGCTGTCGAGCTGGGAGCTGTTGCTGTTTTGCTGGAAGAGGAACTGGCATTGCCTGGTCATCTGACGGTTGTTCAGTCACCAGATACAAGAAAGGCTTTGTCGGCATCGGCTTCGATCTTTAATGGGATGCCATCTCAGCACCTTGACTTAGTGGGAGTAACTGGTACCAACGGCAAAACAACAGTGACCTATTTAGTGAAAGAGATTTTAAATCATGCGGGAAAAAAAACCGGCTTAATTGGCACCATCACCAACTGGATTGGAGATCGTCAAATTCAAACCATTCGCACCACACCTGAGTCCGTCGATTTCCAACGATTACTCAAGCAAATGGTTGATGAACAGGTGACAGCCTGTGTCATGGAGGTTTCTTCTCATTCTCTTGCGTTGGAGAGGGTCAATCATACTGAGTTTCACACAGGTGTTTTTACCAATCTTACAGAAGACCATCTTGACTTCCATGCTTCGATGGAAGCCTATTACCAGGAGAAGAAGCGTTTATTCACAATGACTAAGCATAACAATCTGCTCAATATAGATGATGAATATGGGCGACGAATGGCAGAAGAACTGCGTTCGGAGGGCTATCCGATTATTACTTATGGGATGAGTGATGACAGCGATCTTCAGGCTATGGATTCGATCTTGGCACTGAACTGTGTTTCCTTTTATGCAAAAGGGCTTGAAATAGATCGGAAAGTGACGCTGCCTATTCCGGGAAAATTTAGTGTGTATAATGCGTTGGCGGCTATTGGAGCAGCCAGGTCGCTGGGTATCGATCCCGATACAATCTGTGAAGCCCTGAAGGTGGTAAACGGGGTTCCCGGAAGGTTGGAGCAAATCTCTGAATATACCGATTTTGGTGTCGTGGTGGATTACGCACACACACCCGATGCCCTGGAAAATGTTCTTAAAACCATCAGACAATTTACTGAGAATCGAATTATTACTGTGTTCGGATGCGGTGGCGATCGGGACAAAAATAAACGACCACTAATGGGGAAAATTTCTGGAGAGCTAAGTGATATAAGCATTTTAACATCTGATAACCCCCGTTCAGAAGATCCAATGGAGATCTTAAGCATGATCGAAATGGGAATTCGGGAAACGAAGGGAACGTACCAATTAATTGAAAATCGGAAAGACGCCATTAAAGAAGCGCTTTTACTTGCCAAAAGAGGCGATGTGGTATTGATTGCTGGAAAAGGTCACGAAACCACGCAAACCATTGGTCATGTGACGACCCATTTTGATGATCGGGAAGTGGCCAGATTGTTAGCAAGGGAGGCTGGCATCCATGAAGGCTGTTAGCCTGTTGCAAATTAGCCAATGGACATCGGGCGTTATCAAGAAATCAGGTCAGCAGAAAGAAATCAGCCATGTGACCATTGATTCAAGGCAGGTAAAGAAGGGCAGTCTTTTTGTTCCACTTAAAGGAGAAAGAGTTGATGGACATGCATTTTTAACACAGGCGGCTGAAAACGGTGCGGCAGTGGCGTTTGTCGAAACGGGATATACCTGCCCTGCATCAACCGGGTTGTCGATGGCAGTCATTGAAGTGGACAACACCCTGCTGGCGCTGCAACAATTAGCTGCTGCTTACAGAGATCAATTTCAGCTTCCTGTAATTGGAATTACAGGAAGCAATGGAAAGACAACAACGAAAGATTTAATTGCATCCGTGCTTTCTGTAAAATATTGCGTGCACAAAAACAAGGGAAACTATAATAATCACATCGGTTTACCTTTGACACTGCTGGAACTTGAGCCGGCTCACCAATGCGCTGTACTGGAAATGGGAATGTCTGGAATGGGTGAAATCAGTGTGCTCAGTCGCTTAGCAAAGCCATCGCACGCATTGGTCACCAATGTGGGATGGGCTCATGTGCAAAACTTGGGAAATCGCGAGAATATTGCCGAGGCAAAAATGGAAATCCTTGAAGGCCTTCAGTCTGATGGAGTGCTCATCATCAATGGAGATGATGAGTATTTACTTCAACAGATTGAACGAAAGGTGCTGAATAATTCTGTTATTCGTGTTGGATTTTCTCCGGGACTGGAAATGCAGGTGCTGGGAGTGGAAGATTTGGCTGGAGAAGGGTTTGCTTTTCGAACTAACAGGACTGGCGGTAATATCTTCCGTGTCATGCATCCGGGAATGCATCATGTTATCGGGGGTCTTTTCGCCGTTCTTATAGGTCAACTTTTCCACATGACGCCAGAAGAAATTCAGGAAGGCTTGAATAGTTTTGAACCATCTGGCATGCGCATGGAAATTATCCGTACCAATCAATGTGAGTTGATTAATGATGCGTATAATGCAAATCCCGATTCAGTTAAAGCGGCATTGAAAGTATTGAAAAGCAGGACTGGTAACCGACGCGTTGCAGTGCTTGGCAACATGTTTGAACTGGGTGAAGAGACAGAGAGACTACATCGGGAATTGGCGCATGAGCTGATGGATGCTGCAGTCGATGTACTCATAACTGTGGGTGAGATGGCTAGGTGGATTGCGTTGGAAGCGGCCACGCTGGAGATGAATTCAAAAGAGTTGATTATTTTTGAAACTGCGACACCAGAAGAAGCTGCTTTGATTTTATCCAGAGAGACTCGGGAGAAAGATGTAATCCTTGTTAAAGGGTCACGGGCCATGGCCATGGAGAAAATTGTGGTGCAATTGATGGAAGGGGACATGTAAGGTGTTGCTGCAACGCTCGCTGGTATTGGCAATTCTTTTGGGTTTTCTTTTTGCTGCTGCACTGGGGCCGGTTTTGATACCAGTTTTAAAGAAAATTAAGGCAGGGCAGAGCATCCGACAGGATGGCCCACAGAGCCATCTGGCAAAACAGGGAACACCGACAATGGGTGGACTAATGTTTATTCTCGCCTCGGTAACGGCCACATTAATGATGACACAATTGGAAGAAACTCTGTTGTTAGCATTGATGGGTTTTCTCATTTTTGGAGCGATCGGGTTTGTTGATGACTATCTCAAAGTCGTGTTGAAACGCCCCATGGGCTTAAGGGCCTATCAAAAAATGATCATGCAATTAACTGCTGCTGGCGGGTTACTGCTGTTTGCTGAAAATAGAGGCTTGGTGCCTTCTCATTTATACATTCCATTTCTGCGGGATGAACTGACGCTTGGTTGGGTGATGATACCATTTCTTATATGGGTGATAGTGGGGACTGTCAATAGCGTTAATTTAACAGATGGTCTGGATGGTTTAGCTGCAGGCACAATGGTAATTGTCAGTGGGTTTTTCAGCCTTGTGTGCTGGCATCTTTCTTTTACTGAGTTGGCATGGTTTGCTGGTACGCTTTCAGGAGCGTGTCTGGGATTTTTGATTTTTAATATTTACCCCGCGCGGGTTTTTATGGGCGACACTGGCTCTCTGGCTCTTGGAGGCGCACTGTCAGTCATTGCCCTCATGACTAATCTAACCCTGCTTTTGCCTGTGGTAGGTGGAATCTTTTTTGCCGAAACACTCTCGGTTATTTTGCAGGTAGCAAGCTTTAAGCTGACAGGAAATCGACTTTTTAAAATGAGTCCACTACATCATCATTTTGAGTTGTCGGGCTGGTCTGAAAGTCGCGTTGTGACAACTTTCTGGGGCGTCACGATCGTTTTGTGTCTAGTGGGCATTCTCGGTATTCCCTGAACAGCGAGAGACGCAAGTAAGCAGTGGTTGGTGTAATTAGCATAATAGGGAGGGTTTGACATGCATCTGAATGGACTTAAAGTACTGGTAGTAGGGATTGGCATAACAGGTGTCCCGCTGATTCAATTTTTGCATACCCAAGGCGCGCGGGTTTTTCTTAATGACATGAGAGATGCAAGTTCGTTGGCGGATACGTTGCAACCTCTGGAAAATATGATTGAGAAAGTCATTCTGGGTGGACATCCTCAGGATCTGTCACTTTATCAAGACCCTGAACTGATTATCCTATCACCAGGCGTCCCGGTGGACCTTCCCTTTTTAAGAGCATTCAAAAAACTGAACATTCCCATTATAGGGGAAATTGAACTGGCTTATCAGCACATGAGGGCTCCTGTGATAGCCATCACAGGAACCAATGGCAAAACAACAACAACAGCTCTTACAGGAGACATGTTCCGTCTGGCCGGGAAAGAGACTGAAGTTGTGGGCAACATTGGTATTCCTGGTATTTCGCGAGTTGACACACTCGACGAAAATGGCTATTATGTGATGGAAGTCAGCAGTTTTCAGCTGGAAACCATTCAACAGTTCAAGCCAAAAGCTGCTGCGTTATTGAATATTACACCGGATCACCTCAATCGCCACGGCTCGATGGATGCTTATGCAGCGCTGAAATATCGCATTTTTGAAAATCAGACAAAAGATGATGTGGCTGTTATCAATGCAGATGATGCAGCCTCCATGGCTTATAATAGCGGGTTGCGCTCGATTCCTCTCTATTTTAGCAGACAAAAGAGACTATCCAGCGGCATCTTTGTTGACAAAGATGAAATTGTTTTCCGTTGGAACGACACTGAGAAGAAAATCATTGCAGTTGATATGATCCAGATTCCCGGGACTCATAACCTTGAAAATGCGCTGGCTGCATCTGGTTTAGCTTTGGCCTGTGGTTTGCCTCCAGAAGCCGTTGCTGAGGCGCTGGTCAAGTTTCCGGGGGTAGAGCATCGCATTGAATTTGTTGCAGAAAAAAATGGGGTAATATACATTAATGATTCGAAGGCAACTAATCCTGATGCAGCGATTAAAGCAGTGGAAGCCGTCGCAGCTCCTTTGATTTTGCTTGCAGGCGGAATGGATAAGAAGAGTGACTTTACCAGTCTGCTTAACGCATTCCGTGGGAAAGTAAAGTATTTATTGGTATATGGTGAAACAGCACCTCTTTTGATGGAAGCATCAAACCGTTTGAACTTTTACGAGGTGAAACAGGTCAAAAACTTGGATGAAGCTGTAAGGGTAGCAGCAGCATTGGCTGAGTCTGGGGATTCGGTACTCTTGTCTCCAGCCTGTGCCAGTTGGGATATGTATGCAAACTTTGAAGAACGAGGGGCTCACTTTAAAGCACTGGTTGGCGAACTGGACGGCTAAACGCGTTTATTGAGACTGACGATCTGCAGGTTTTAAGCTGGCTTGCAGAGACATTGGAGTGGTACCATGGACAAGGAAAACAGGCAACGGATGGATTTGACCCTCTTACTGACAGCAATTCTATTGGTGGCAATTGGCATTATCATGGTTTTTAGTGCCAGTTATTCTTATGCGATGTCAAATATGGGAGACGGATTGTTTTTTTTGATACGCGTATTGCAGTGGGCGGCTATTGGATTAGTGCTGATGATTGTATTCAGTCAGATCAATTATCAGTTGTGGAAAAAACTGGCTAACCTATTGCTGCTGGCTTCATTGGTGTTGTTGGTACTGGTGTTAACGCCTGTTGGAACAGAGATCAATTTTGCCCAACGGTGGATCCATATTGCCGGTCTTTCATTGATGCCGACTGAAGTGGCGAAATTCAGTTTGATTATTTTTATGGCGGCCAGTCTTGAACGTAAGAAGAACCAGATGCAGACATTTGACCAAGGAGTCATTCCCTATTTGCTGCTGAGTGGCGCTGTTTTTTTTCTGGTATATAAACAGCCGGATTTCAGCACTGGGTTGGTACTGGTTTTTTTGATGATCATCATGATGTTTATTGGTGGAATACGCATTAGTCATTTTGCATTTCTTTCATTGGCAGGACTGGGTGCAGTGGGGAGCTTTCTGGCATATGTCTTTTTGTCCGGGCAAGGTTACAAAACGCGCCGTCTGGTAGCCTATCTTGATCCTTGGGCAGATCCGTCCGATGCAGGCCTTCAAACAATCCAATCACTTCTGGCAATAGGTTCGGGCGGGCTTTCAGGCAAAGGCATTGGGAGAAGCATTCAGAAGCACCTGCATTTGCCGGAGCCTCATAATGATTTTATTTTTTCGATTATTGCCGAAGAACTGGGATTTATAGGCAGTGCTTTTGTGATTGTGCTTTTTGCGTTGTTCATTTGGCGTTGCACGCGGATTGCCATGAATGCACCAGATGTTTTTGGATGCCTTATTGCCTCGGGTGTTGCCACTTTGGTAGGAATACAGGTCATTATTAACATTGGTGTGGCGACATCATTGCTGCCTGTAACAGGAATTCCACTTCCCTTTATCAGTTTTGGAGGAAATGCACTTGTTGTGTTGATGGCATTAACAGGCATACTTTTAAACATATCCAAGAGATCAGTTGGTGCAGGAGGTTAAACATGCGTTATTTAATAAGCGGAGGTGGCACAGGAGGGCACATATATCCAGCCATTGCCATTGCTGATCGAATAATGGAAGCTGAACCGGATGCTTCAATTTTATTCGTCGGAACACAAAAAGGACTTGAGGTGGAACTGGTAACGGCTGCTGGTTATGATATTAAACCTATCACCGTTTCATACCTTAAGCGAAAACTTTCATTTCATAATGTCAAAAGTTTGGGCATGCTTTTGAAAGGTTTGACTGAGGCGGGTAAAATAATCCGACAATTCAAACCCGACTGGGTGATCGGGACAGGTGGATACGTTTCAGGTCCTGTCGTCTACCTCGCCGCACAAAAAGGAATTAAGACCTTAATTCATGAACAGAATGCTTTTCCAGGGCTGACCAACCGTATTCTCTCAAGGCATGTTGATGTTGTGGCTCTCAGCTTCGAAGAAGCAGCATGCCATTTTAAAAAAAAAGATCGGCTGGTGGTGACGGGAAACCCGATTCGCAAAGAATACTATCAGCTGACGGTAGATGAGGCCCGAAAGAGTTTTCCAGAGTATGATGAGAAAAAAATGGTGTTGATCGCCGGCGGAAGTGGCGGCTCATCAAGTATTAATGCAGCTGTTCATGAAATGATTCAACACTCTGATGAGCTACCATTTAAACTATTATGGGCTACTGGAAAGAATCATTACGCACAGATGAAAAACATCATTGATGAGCAATCGTTTAAGGAATCCGGACACCAAATAGTCCCTTATATTCATCGAATGCCATATGCCCTGAAAGCTTGTGATCTTGTTGTGTGCAGTGCTGGGGCAATTACCATAGCTGAAATACAGGCTTCGGAAAAATACGCAATTCTGATACCAAAAGCGTATACAGCAGATAATCATCAGGAAAAAAATGCGCGCATGATGGAATCCTGCGGATATGCCACGGTCATTCGTGAAGAGGAGCTGAGTGGTGCGCTTTTGTATCAGCAGATACTGAATGGTCTGTTGGAAGATCATCAGGTGGTGGAACTTACAAAAGTCAGACCTGCCGTCGATCGCATCTGGGCACAATTACGGCAGGATTAACCGGTTTAACCGGAATTGTTTCGAGAAGAGAGAAGTGGTACTGTTGACCCAAAAAAAATACCGGAAAAAGAAAAAGGGAAACCCTTGGATACGTATGATTTTGACACTGGTTGTGATAGGGTTGATGGGAGGAACTGGCTATTATTTCGTTTTCAACTCACCGCTGTTCACGGTGAAGACCATTCAAATTGAAGGATTAAGCCGGCTTGATCAGGATGCGGTGGCAGCATTATCTGAAATCACGCTGGGAGATCAGTTTTATGGTGCAAGTCTGAAACAAGCAGCAGAAAAAATTGAGAGTCATCCATATATTCGCAATGCAATCCTGACCAGGAAAGGTTTCAGTACCATAAATATAGTTGTTCGAGAACGGGAAGAATATGCTATAATACCATATATGGGTTCCTATATTTACCTTGACCAGGAGCGCGTGGTTCTGAATGTGACCGATGGAATTCTTGACAGTAATCTCTGCCTGGTGACAGGCATTAAGTTCATCAGCTTTCAAACCGGAGATACGGCTCTGGTGCAGAATGAAGAATCCCTCGAGACTGCTTATCAGATTCTGGGTGCTGCACGGGAAGCTGAAATTCTTGACATGATCTCAGAAATTAATATTGATGAGACTGGTCAGGTAAAAGTTGTGACATTTAATGGAATTGAAGCTTTGTTCGGTTATATGGATAATCCGGCGTATTCTGTACTGGCGCTGAAAGAAGCTTTGATTACACTGCATACCAGAAACATGAACAGTGTCATCATTGATATGCGCTATGAAGGTCACATCACCGTGCAGGACAGAGCCCGTCAGGAGGATGAGGATGACAAGCCGTAAAGGTAAAATAGCCATTGCAGTTATCTGCGGTGTGCTTGGATTAATAATTGCTATGCAGATAAAATCAGTTCGCGAAGTGTCAGAAGGTGGGTTTTTGTCAACCCAGAAGGCACAGACGCTGGCCGCTGAACTAAGACAGCTGCGATTGGAGAAGGAGCAGTTGTATGAAGAACTGACTGACCTGGAAAACCGGCTTCGTGAATACGAACTTTCTGAAGCAGATGAGAATCTCATGATCAAGAATCTAAAAAACGATCTCGAGCGTTATCAACTGCTTGCGGGGTATCTCCCTGGTACTGGACCGGGGGTTGTCATTAGCCTTGAAGATCCGCCAAGGGCCTTCAACCAATCTGAAAGCGAAAGTTTAATTGTATATAATTATGAAATTTTACTGGAACTTATCAACACATTGAATGCGGCAGGTGCAGAAGCAATCTCAATTAATGAACAGCGCTATGTCGCAACGACAGAAATCCATTTTTCATCAAACGCACTTCATATCAATGACACGCCAGTGTCGCCTCCCTTTGAAATTAAGGCTGTGGGTAATCCGGAGACATTGGAAGCAGCACTAAATATGCGATATGGGATTGTCTGGCAGATGCGTCAGTACTATAATCTTCAGGTGACTGTTCGAAAAGAAAACGAATTGCAGGTTCCCAGGTATCAGCGAGTATTTCAGTTTGAGTATGCTGCACCAATGGAACCAGTTCAACAATGAGGCGATTAATGTGAAAAAAAATGCCCAAAAGTGGTTTCTGATTGCAGCTTTTATGCTGGTTGGTTTTTTAATCACACTTCAGTTTAAGAGTGTTGGATCAGATTACAGCTTTATCACCATTAAAACCATGAGCGATTTGCAAAATGCCGTTAAACGTGAGCAGGATGAGATAAATCAAATGATTTCGCTTATTGAAGCTCAGGAGGAGAAACTGCGAAACTATGAAGCGGCCATTGCATCAGACGGCAGCATTCAGGAAATACTGGTTCAAGACATCGAAAACATGAAAATACACAGTGGATTTTATGACTTGGAAGGCCCCGGGGTTATGGTGCTTTTGAGTGACAGTGACCGCGACTTGTACGAAGGAGAGGATCCCAACAATGTTATTGTACATGATGCTGATGTGCTGAGAATCATCAACGATCTGAAAATTGCAGGGGCAGAAGCACTCTCCATCAATGGACAACGGGTGTTGAGCACATCAGAAATTCAATGTGCCGGGGCGACAATTACCATAAATCAATTTACGTATGCACAACCTTTTGTGATCAAAGCCATTGGAAACTCTGATTTGCTCAATGCAGCGATTAAAGCACCCAACACATATGCCTGGGAACTAAAAGAAGTTTTTGGCTTGAGGGTTGAGTCTCATGTTAGTGAGCGAGTGCGTATTCCGCGTTATCATGGCCAGCGTCAGCTACAATACGTTTCAGTTAAGGAAGGTGAATGATTTAGATGATTTATGCCTTTGTTGGACTACTTTTGGGAATACTGCTTGGCGTTATCTTGCCAGTAACCTATCCTGCTGCATTTACTCTTTACATATCTGTGGCAATTTTAGCCTCCCTCGACTCGGTTTTCGGCGGCTTGAGAGCGAGCCTGGAAAATAAATTCAACACTGAAATCTTTGTGACCGGATTTTTTAGCAACGCAATTCTGGCTGCATTTCTGGCGTATATCGGCGATCGATTGGGGGTCCCCCTTTATTATGCTGCCATTTTTGCCTTTGGGAGTCGCTTGTTCCAGAATTTTGCGATTATCAGGCGCCACCTCATCAATCGCTTACATACCCATTAGTGATTAGGATATATGTTGCTCTATGAAAAATAGGGTGGTTGATGTGACAATTTACCCAAAATAAAAAAAACAAAGGAATCAGAAGATTTATGTGGAATAAATAACCATGTAAACATGAGATAAACAGGTTTTGTTCAAGATAAATTCGAAGATCGAGGAGGGGACTTCGTGTTAGAATTTGACATGGATATGGAGAATGTAGCGCAGATTAAAGTAATAGGTGTTGGTGGCGGAGGAAACAATGCAGTCAACCGAATGATTGAAACCGGAATGAAAGGTGTCGAATTTATTGCTGTCAACACTGACAAGCAAGCTCTCATGAATTCCCGTGCTGAACAGAAATTGCAGATTGGTGAAAAGCTAACAAAAGGTTTAGGTGCGGGAGCTAACCCTGAAATAGGCAAAAAGGCAGCCGAAGAAAGCAGAGACGACCTGTGTAAATTGCTTCAGGGCGCTGATATGGTATTTGTGACTTCTGGCATGGGCGGCGGCACGGGTACCGGAGCAGCGCCGGTTGTTGCCGAAATTGCCAGGGAAATGGGCATTCTCACTGTTGGTGTTGTGACAAAACCCTTCTCTTTTGAAGGAAAAAGAAGATGGCGTCATGCGGACCAAGGAATTAACCAATTGAGAGATTGCGTTGATACACTTGTTACCATACCCAACGACCGTCTTTTAGAAGTTGTTGAGAAAAAAACTTCGATTATTGAAGCATTTCGTCTGGCCGACGATATACTGCGTCAGGGGGTTCAGGGGATCTCTGACCTGATCGACGACGCAGGTCTTGTGAATTGTGATTTTGCCGATGTGAAAACAATCATGTTTGATCAAGGGTTGGCACATATGGGTATCGGACGGTCAGCCGGAGAGCATCGCGCGCAGGAGGCAGCAAAACAAGCCATCAACAGTCCGTTACTGGAAACTTCCATCAATGGTGCGCGGGGCGTGTTGATAAATATTACCGGCAGTTCGAATCTGAGCCTCTTCGAGGTGCATGAGGCAGCTCAAATGATTCAGGAAGAAGCAGATGAAGATGCCAATATTATTTTCGGAGCGGTGATCAACGAAGAGTTGAAAGACGAGATTCAGATCACAGTAATTGCAACCGGTTTTGATGGTCAACCACAACGTGTTTCTCAGAAGAAACAGTCTGAGTCAAAAGTCGCCAAAGCTCCCGAAGATAAACAGAAGGATCTTCTGGATGAACTAGCTGAAGAACCCACAAAATCTGATGAGTTGGATATTCCGGTTTTTCTTAGACGCAAAAAATAATGTCGGCATTTAATGAAAGAAAAGACGTGAGAGCAGGGGGCAGGTCTTTTCTTTTTGATTCATAGGAGATTAGTGGAAGAAAGCGGGTGAAACGGATGAATTGCCCATTTTGTGGCCAGTTCGACTCAAAAGTGATTGATTCCCGTCCAACGGATGAAGGGCAGGCGATCCGAAGAAGAAGAGAGTGTAATGCCTGTCAAAAAAGATTCACCACATATGAAAAAGTGGAAGAAATTCCGTTGATTGTCATCAAAAAATCAGGCAACCGTGAACCTTTCAACCGGAACAAAATTCTGAATGGTATGATTCGAGCCTGTGAAAAAAGACCTGTTCCATTAAAAGAAATAGAGACTTTAGTCAACCAAATCGAAAAGCATTTGCAAAACGAAATGGAAAAAGAAGTGGCGACGGATCAGATTGGCGAGATGGTTATGGATGCCCTTAAAAAGCTGGATGAAGTGGCTTATGTTCGATTTGCATCTGTTTATCGGGAATTTAAAGATCTGAACACCTTCATGGATGAACTGACAAAAATACTGCACGAAAAAAAAAGACCTGCCAATCGATGATTGTTTGAGGCGTTATGGAGTGTGTAAAATTGAAAGATATGCGGACGGATAATATCATCTCCCGGGTGGTGCCTGAGAGTATTGCTTCTGAGTTGGGCGTCAGGGCAGGCGACTGTTTGATAGCCATTAATGGATGCCCGGTGGAAGATGTGATAGATTATCGATTTTTGACAGCAGACGAAAATATTGAACTGACACTGCAAAGAGCGGATGGCAGTGAATGGGTACTTGAAATTGTCAAAGACTATGATGATGAACTGGGAATTGAATTTGAAAATCCTGTGATGGCAGAAACCCGCCAATGCCGTAATAAGTGCCTTTTTTGCTTTATTGATCAGATGCCTCCGGGGATGCGCTCAGCGCTATATGTGAAAGATGATGATTCCAGACTTTCTTTTTTGCAAGGTAACTACATTACCCTTACAAATATGAAACCAGATGAAATCGACAAAATCATACGTTACCGGATCAGTCCGCTAAACATATCCGTTCACACAACAAACCCAGAGCTAAGGGTTCAAATGCTCAACAATCGATCTGCCGGCAATCTGATGACAATACTCAAACGGTTTCATGAAAAACACATCTACATGAATCTTCAAATCGTCTTATGTCCCGGATTTAATGACAGTTCTGAACTGGATCGAACCTTAACAGACATGGAACCTCTGGCAGATAGTATCATTAGCATTGCAGTTGTTCCGGTAGGTATTACCAAATATCAGAAAAATGCAGCGCTAAAACCTGTTACAGGTTCAAAAGCGAGGCAAGTGCTGAAGCAAATACATCAGTGGCAGAATCGATGGGAGAACAAGTTGGGCAGAAAGCTGGTATATCCTGCGGATGAATTTTATCTTAAAGCAGAAGAACCATGGCCGGATGCCTCAGCATATGAGGCTTTTTATCAGCTTGAAAACGGTGTCGGAATGCTGGCGTCTTTTGAGTTGGACGCAACAGCTTTTCTGCAGAAAATGCCATTAATTCGCAAAAGACACCCATTTCATATGACCATTGCGACAGGAGAAGCTGCAGCACCTTTTATGATGTTGCTGGCTGAAAAGCTTATGCAAAAGGTTGAAGGTCTTGTTGTGAAAGTGATACCTGTGGTGAATACCTTTTTTGGTCCGTCAATCACCGTCAGTGGATTGGTTACAGGACAAGACTTGGTTACGTGCCTAAAAGGTGAGTTTTTGGGTGATTTCGTGATGATTCCAGAAAACATGCTGAAACATGGAGAACTGGTTTTTTTAGATGACCTGACTGTTTCTGATGTTTCTCAACAGCTTGGCATCAAAGTGCTTTCATGCCAGGTGGATGGAAGCCAGTGGATAAAAACAATGTTGCGTCAATCGACAAGGAATACAAAGAGCAGGAGTGAATTATAAGATGTCAAAATCAATTGTGGCCGTCATTGGAAGGCCAAATGTTGGGAAATCGACTTTTTTTAACCGGTTGGCAGGCCGCCGCATTTCCATTGTTGAAGACACCCCAGGAGTAACCCGCGACAGGATATATGCTGAGGTGGAATGGTTGAATCATACATTTTCATTGATTGATACAGGTGGCCTTGAACCTTCCTCAAGTGAGATCATTCCTTCACAAATGCGAAAGCAGGCACAGTTGGCCATGGAAATGGCCCATGTAATACTTTTTATGGTGGATGGAAGAGCAGGCATTACTGCTCAGGACCAGGAAATTGCTGAACTGTTGCGTAAAAATAATCGCCCTGTGATTTTAGTTGTAAACAAAGTGGATTCACACCAGCATTCTGAGTATTATTATGATTTTTATGAACTGGGTCTGGGAGATCCTATTGAAATCTCGGCTGAGATGGCTTACGGTATAGGGGACCTGCTGGATTTGGTAATCAGTCATTTTCCTGAATCAACTCATAGCCATGAAGATCAAGATCAAATTAAAGTATCTGTGATTGGAAAGCCAAATGTAGGCAAATCTTCACTTATTAATAAATTTCTTGGTGAAGAACGTGTTATTGTCAGTGATATAGCGGGGACGACCCGAGACGCCATTGACACGCCGTTTTCCATGGATGGGCAGGAGTATCTTTTGATAGATACAGCGGGCTTGCGTAAGAAAAGCCGCATTAATGATGATGTTGAACATTACAGTGTCCTTCGAGCGATTGCTGCTATTGAACGTTCGGATGTATGCGTGTTGATGATTGATGGCCGTGAAGGAGTGACAGAACAAGATAAGAAAGTGGCCGGCCTCAGCCATGAAAACGGTAAAGCGATGGTCATACTTGTTAACAAATGGGATTTGGTGGAAAAAGACAATAAAACAGTGAATCAGATGACGAAAGATATCAGGCGCGAACTCGGATTTTGTCAATATGCGCCGATTTTATTCGTATCTGTCTTGACAGGACAGCGGATAGATCGCATCATCCCAGCAGTTCAACATGTTTCCAATCAACATGCCATGCGCATACAAACAGGTGTTTTAAACGAAGTAATAGCAGAATCAACTCTTATGAAACAGCCTCCTTCAGATAAAGGTAAACGCCTGAAAATATTCTATGGCACACAGGTTTCTGTGAAACCGCCGACGTTTATTCTCTTCATTAACGACAAGGAATTAATGCATTTTTCTTATCAGCGATATCTCGAAAATCGGATTCGGGAAAACTTCGGATTTGAAGGTACACCCGTACGCTTTATGTTGCGAGAAAAATCGGGAGGAACCGGGGCATGAAAATTGCAGTTTTATTGATGGCAGCTTATTTTCTCGGGAATTTTTCGCCAGCTTTTTTTCTGGGAAAATTAACCGCCAATATTGATATTCGCGAACATGGCAGTGGAAACGCCGGCACAACAAATGTGATGCGCGTTCTGGGTGTGAAGCTGGCCATATTGGTTCTTATCTGTGATCTCCTGAAGGGTGTCCTGGCTGTTTGGATGGGCCGGTATTTTTCAGGTGAAACCATGGCAGGGGTATGTGGTCTGTTGGCGGTTATTGGACACAATTGGCCAGTGCTTCTGCGGTTTAAAGGCGGCAAAGGTGTGGCAACAACGATGGGAGTGGGTTTTATGATCCACCCACAGCTGGCCTGGATTTGCCTGGTTGTGGCCATTGTTATCATTATAATTACCCGCTATGTCTCATTAGCCTCTATGTCAGGTGTGTTATTATGGACAGTGCTTCTTTGGAAAACCAATGGTGAATCTGCACATATTTGGCTGGGCATCGCTTTATCGCTGCTGGTTTTTTACCGTCATCGGAGCAACATCAAACGCATTTTCAATGGAACTGAAAACCGGTTTGATGTCAAAAAAAGTTGAACAGGAGTTAATGAAATGGAACCAAAAACCATTACAGTTTTGGGAGCGGGTAGTTGGGGAACTGCTCTTGGAACAGTGTTGCACTCCAATGGACATCGTACCCGTTTGTGGATGCGCAGTGAACAACAAGCACAAGAAATGATAGAGCAGCGAACGAACCAGCGGTATCTTCCAGATGTTCAGCTGGCCCGGGAAATAGAGATGATGACTGACCCGGAACGCGCTCTTTGGAAAACAGATGCAGTTGTGTTGGCAATCCCGACTCAGCAGGTTCGTGTTGCACTGCAAACGGTGAATCCGTATCTATCACCGACCATGCTGATCATCAATGTGGCGAAAGGAATTGAAAAGAAAAGCTACTGCCGCATCTCGCAAATTGTGGAGGAAGAAGTGAAAGGAGCCTCTTTTGCGGTGCTTTCAGGGCCGTCACACGCAGAAGAAGTGGCTAGGTGTATGCCTACAACACTTGTGGCAGCAGCTCGGAGCAAGCAAATTGCCGAATACACGCAGGATTTATTCATGAATCCATATTTGCGTGTTTACACCAATCCGGATGTGGTAGGGGTTGAACTGGCGGGAGCATTGAAAAATGTCATCGCTTTTGGGGCTGGCATAGCCGATGGGATCGGCTATGGTGATAACTCGCGAGCAGCTCTGATTACAAGAGGGATAGCAGAAATCGCACGACTTGGGAAGCAGATGGGTGCCTCGCTGAACACTTTTGCCGGCTTGGCTGGTATCGGTGATTTGATTGTAACTTGTACCAGTATGCATAGCCGTAATCGGAGAGCGGGTATTCTGATTGGTCAGGGGAATAGTCTTGAAGAAACATTGGCGGCCATCGGCATGGTAGTGGAAGGTGTGTTTACAGCCGATGCAGCCTACGAGCTGGCGCTTCATCACCATGTGGAAATGCCAATTACCACAGCGATTCATAATTTACTTCATTGCCATCAACCAGTGGAGCAGGTGGTGCGTGAGCTCATGACACGTCAACGCAAGCATGAAATGGAAGAAGTGGCAGCCGGGCATATGATAGAGTGGTTAGAGAAGTAATATGGAAGCGTGTCAGATAATTCGGTTATCACCGGAAGATGAAAATAATACTTGCATGTTCCAATGGTTTCCTTTATAATATCTTTGTGTCCAAAAACACCTTTTTTCAACTGGCTGTGGCGCAGTTTGGTAGCGCGCTAGAATGGGGTTCTAGAGGTCGCAGGTTCAATTCCTGTCAGCCAGACCAGTCAGGCCTGTATTCTTCGGAATACAGGCCTTTTAGTTGCGGTGATACTGTCCAGGAGACACAAAGCAACAGAATAACGTTTTTCGTAAAAAAAACTTTTCGAAGAGCACGGTTTCTGATAAAATGGAATGAAATCAACGAAATAGCATGTAGAATTCAGGGGGTGCGATGTGGAGAAAAGAAGGTTTGGAGCAGGATGGGTAGTAACGTTTGCTGGTTTAGGGGTTAATTTAATGCTGGGTGTTCTATACGCTTGGGGTGTCATTTCTGCCGCTCTGATCGATCAATTGGGATGGAGCGCCACAATGACACAAATTCCCTACATGGTGGCTTGTGCTGTGTTTGCATTATCAATGGTACCTGGGGGCAGGCTTCAGGACAGGCTTGGACCACGGCCAATCATTATGGGAGCAGCAGTTTTGGCAGGTATTGGATTCCTGATGTCAGGTCTCTATCTGACGATCATTGGACTGACACTTTTTTTTGGAGTTGTTTTTGGAATGGGTATGGGGATGGGATATGCTGCCCCAACGCCAGCGGCTGTGAAGTGGTTCAGCCCTCAAAAAAGGGGTTTGATATCAGGGATCGTGGTAAGTGGATTTGGTCTGGCGCCACTTTACATTGCGCCAGTCACTAATTATTTATTAACCACCTACGGCTTACAGCGTACATTTTTTATTCTGGGTGGCGTATTTTTTACTTTGATCATGATTTTAGCCCAGTTTATTAAAAATCCGCCCGTAGGATATGTGCCGGCAGGCGTTGACCCTGAAGCTGCCTCAAGAAAACAGCTATTGACGCATCAGGCACCTGAAAAGGTGGATTATGAATGGAATGAGGTTTTAAAAACCAAGCAATTTTACAAACTCTGGACGATGTTTTGTTTTGGAACATTTGCAGGACTTCTAATCATAGGGCAGCTTTCTAAAATTGGCCTTGAACAGGCTGGTATGGCAAATGCCTACATGCTTGTTGGGATATATGCCATCTTCAATTGTGCCGGCCGTGTTGGGTGCGGTGTGATTTCTGATAAATTTGGCCGCATGCGCACCTTGTTTGCAATGTTTGTGCTTCAGGTAGCTGTTTATGTGTTCTTTCCCAGCTTAAACAGTCCACTGTTGCTGATTGCAGGTGTTTCAGTTGTCGGATTCACATTTGGAGGCATGCTCACCCTCTTCCCGGCAACAACAGTAGATTATTTCGGAGTGAAAAACTTTGGTATTAACTATGGCATGGTTATTACTGCCTGGGGAATTGGCGGCGTATTTGGACCACTATTGGGAGGTATCGTCAGAGACTTGACCGGTACCTACGCATTGAGCTATGTAGTATCTGGGGTTTTAAGCGCCGCTGGTGCTGTGATGACTCTGTTTACCAAGGCACCGGCTGCTCAGGGTGTTGATCAGGTTGTCTCATCCTTATCATCAGATCCTGAGCCGAAAACCGACTAATATATGGCATAAAATAATCTACCATGATCCACTCATCAGGAGCTTCTGGCATTTGCCAGAAGCTCCATATACTTTCTGTGATTTATCACATTCATTTTTGAGAAACTTGTATGCTTTCATACCAGACAAACTTGACGAAGGATATCATTCGCGTGACAATGAATGAAGAATAAGGAATGGGCAAGCCTGGGACAAGTCCAGATGATAATAAGGAAGTGAACAGATGGAGAAGCTTAGGCAGATGGGTAGGAGAAAGTGGCACGTTATATTGCTGTTAATGGTTTTGATGGTTAGCACAGCTCCGTGGTATTATTTGCTTCGAAGTGTGGTGGTCATGTGGCCTTACAGTTTACATCATCAGAAAATGAGTTTGATCAATAAAAACGAGTATTATTTGGATATTCCTACAAACCAAATTCAAAAGGATGATCGTTGGCATCCACTGGTGTTGGTTTTCCATGATGAAGTCGGATTTGAAAGATGGAAGGGAGAACCATGGGCACTGACGGTGTTGTATCGCTTTGGGGGCTTTTCACCGTGGCAACACAACTCATCTTATTATGACCATACATCCCCGCGGTTCTCCAGTTTTTATGGTGCTTATCTGGTTCAACATAAAGAAACCCCAGAGCTTGCTTTTGGATTTGACAAAGCTGGCAATATTGACCCTGATCAATGGACAAGTGTTACCGAATATGATCAGCGATTTCTTGTGATGCCATCGATGGGACTGAATCCGAAAGATGTGACATTCGATATCGAAATTGAAAAGATTGAAAGTGATGTAACGTATGTTGGTCGGAAAGGGTGGACGCAAATTGATGCGTCGATCATTACCAACAGCCCGCAACATGTTTATCAAAAGCACCAGAGAGGTTATCTGCAATATGGAAATCCTCTGCCTCCACAAGAAGGGCATGCCGATTTTGAGATAATCCGGCTTTATGGGCGATTCTACGCTATTTTTGAAAACGAATATGAACTAAGTCTGGGACTCTATCTATTGGCACCTGATCGGGAAACATTGGAGCAAATTGACCAGGAAGAGTTGTCACGTATGATTCTTCCGGAATGGTAACCGAGAGAACAATTTGGCAGGTACTAACAAGTTGAGCGAACAACAAATCCTTTCAGAGAAGCATCGACGGTGGCTGTTTCAAATAAGACATGTGCAACTAATGCCGATGGCGGTCCCTGATGACACCAGGCTGCAATTGCGTCAACGGCAGATGATTCGCCCTGAAAGAATGCCTCAACAGAACCATTCAACCGATTGCGCACCCAACCGCTGATTCCAAGAGATAAAGCTTTGTTTTTGGCATGAAACCGAAAGGCAACTCCCTGGACATCACCAGTAATGATCACGTGGATTGCTTTCATTAAAGCACCTTCTTTTTCCGAAATTTATTAAGGTGAGTTTAATCAGATGATCCGCCCACTAGTGCATCAATACCCAACAAATGAATAAATACCCGGCAAGTGTGATTTTTCTTCAGAATGCCACATTTACTGGGCTCGGTATCATCAACCCAGACGGATCAGATGAAGGATCAATAGTTATGAAATGAGTTCAATTTCATAAAAGAGCACTGGATGGATAGAGATAAAATACCAACGCAGGCGGTTTTGTTCCAAGGGAGTTATGTGATAAAATAGAGATGTTGTATTAGTCTGAAGATAAGCAGGTGGAGGACCATGAAACGGTCTTGGAGTTGGAAACATACAGGCGGCCTGGTGATTGCCTTGCCTGTATGTGTCATTATATTTTTATATCTGTTTTACAAAATGAGCCCTTTGATCAGTCAACTCAAAATTGATGTTGTTTTGGCGGAGTACGGTATACTGGAAGAAGTGGTTTCGGCTGAGGGCGTAGCCGTACGTCAGGAAACTGTTTATCCGGTGACAGCCGACCATGGACTGCGATGGGTGATTGCTGAAGGACAGAAGGTGGCACGTCAGCAGAAACTTGCCGAGATTTTAATTTCTGATCAGGATCATGCCTTGTTATTGCAAAATCAACTGATTGATATGAGACTAAAGACCTTGCAGTCTGGGGGAGATTCGTCTGTATATTCTCAGGAAGCAGTGCGGGAGATTGATCAGCAGATGAATTTTTTGATGTCTGATATACGTCTTAATCTGAAGAATGGTCAGTATGAACTGGCATTTCAAAATCAGCAAATGATGGAAGAGTTGGCAGATCAACATCAATTAATTGCAGTACATCGTCAGTTGCCTGAAATGACGCTGGAAGAGTTGGAAGCAGAAAAGGAAAAAATCGAGCAGCGATTGAAGCATACCAGTCATGAAATCAAAGCGGAGAGTCCGGGGATTTTTGCCATCGGCGATGACGGGTGGGGGGAGAAGCTGAGGCTTCCGTCAGATGATGAAGGGGCTACAACGCTGGTTGATAGCTTTTTTCACTTGATCAAAGAACCTGCTGTTGTAGAAGTCGGTTATTACAGGATTATTCACGACCAGCGCTGGCAGCTCTTGCTGGGGGTCAATGAGGAACTGGCAAAGCAGTATGAAACTGGAATCAGGCTGCTGATACGCGACCCGATAACTCAGAAAGAAGTCAGAGGAACTCTGCGGGAAATTTTGACAAGCACCAGTCAGCTGGAGGTCATACTGGTCATTGACATGCAGGATGGGATTGGCACATGGCATCAAAACAGAGTGGTGCCTTTAGAATTGATCCATCAGCGACATGAGGGATTAAAACTACCGGTATCAGCTATAATGAGTGATGACAGCGGAAAAAGTGTTTATCGGATAGACGTCAACGGCTATGCAGTTAAAACGCCTGTCAAAGAACTGGGACGGGATGATCAGACCGTGGTGGTGGGTGAAGGTGCTGTGACGGTGCCGGCCTCTGATCCTGAAGGGCAAGAGGTTCGAATCACTACTATTCGTCAGTATGATGAGATTATTGCTAATCCGGCGAGCGTGGCGGAGGGGCAAAAGGTGAGATAGCCTGATACGGTGAATGGTGAAGTGGCAAAGTAGTAGCATCCTTGATGATGAGATGGAGTGAATGATGATGAACATAGGTGAAAACTTGCGTATGATTGAAGAACGTGTACAGGAATCATTGATTAAATCAGACTCGCCAAAAAGGCAGATTGATATCATAGCTGTGACAAAAACAATTGCTGTGGATCAGATTCAACAGGCAGTCAACCTGGGTGTCAGAAATGTGGGAGAAAATAAAGTTCAGGAAATGGTGGAAAAATATCATCAGATAGATGGCCTGGTTAATTGGCATATGATTGGACATTTACAGCGAAATAAGGTAAAATATATAGTTGATAAAGTTTCATTAATTCATTCTGTTGACTCACTTCCGCTGATGGAGGAAATTAGCTTGCGGGCACTGAAAGTCGGGCGGCAGATTGACTGTCTGATCCAAGTCAATGTTTCAGGAGAAGTCAGTAAGTTTGGAATCGAACCGATTGAACTGGAAGATTTGATCAAAAGGTCAGAACAGTTATCCGGGATAAGGGTGAAGGGTCTGATGACCATGGCACCCTATGACGATAACCCGGAAAAAGCAAGACCATATTTTAAGCGGTTGAGCGAGCTTTTTCAGCTAACAAAAGAAAAGAGGCTCAGTTCCGTTGAAATGGAAGTGCTTTCCATGGGAATGTCCAATGATTTTGAAGTAGCCGTACAAGAGGGGGCCACAATGGTTCGCATCGGCAGTGCTCTTTTTGGCAGTCGCAATTATGCATAGGGAGGAATGTTCATGGCTGAAAAATTTGTTGATAAAGTAAAACATTTCATGGGATTGGATGTTTTTGAGGATGAAGAGGAAGAGTTATACCCAGAACCCCTTTATGATCAGCCCATGTTTGACCAGGACGATAGAGTCAGTCAGTCAGGTTCCCGAAAAAACAAGGTGGTTAACATTCACACAACGACACAGATGAAGGTCGTGATTTTTGAACCGAATGCCTATGATGAGGTTCAGAACATTGTTGACAACCTGAAAAATCGAAAACCTGTGATTGTCAACCTTGAAACGCTAGAGGCAGATGTTGCCAGAAAGATTTTCGAATTTTTGAACGGCGCCATTTATGCTTTGGATGGCAGCATTCAAAAAGTGTCTTCCGACATCTTCATATTGGCTCCCAACAATGTTGAAATTGCCGGCAACATTAAGGAAGAATTGCGGAACAAAGGTGTATTTCCCTGGCAGAATCGATAAAGGAGTGTGAAGATGCTTGTTTGAAACGACAAATGTGGCGATGGCAGTTCATTATTTTGCACGCCTTCTTAACTTTTTTATTTTGGTTCGTGTCATTTTTTCATGGCTCCGCATTAACCCCTACAGCATGATGGGGCAACTCATTTATGGCGTTACGGAGCCAATTCTCGGTCCAATCAGAACGATGATACATCAGGTATTCCGATATCAGGGAATGATAGACTTTTCTCCAATCGTTGGCATCATTTTCATTAATGCTATTGCAAATTTTGCAATTAGTCTATTACGGTGATTATCGGATGGGTATTGAAGCAGCTTTAAGCCGTGTTTCTCAGTCCGAAACCAGACAACGGTGGGAGATGTTGATTAATCAGGCGAGGCAAGTGACCGACAGACATATTACCAAAATTTCTTTTTTTTTAACTCCGGGAGAATGGTTGCTTACTGAATCCTTACTGGTACATATCGGGGGACTTAAGTGGCTGCTGGATGGTGGTTTTGACAATGCTGAACGACGGCGTTTGGTGATGGTCCCTGATTATTTGGAACCCTCGGATCTCCAACCGGTTGTGTCTTTCATTGAAATATCACGTTCTCACAAATCAAGCTCTCTCACACATCGGGATTATCTGGGAGCATTGCTATCCATGGGAATTCAACGGGATGTTGTTGGCGACATTGTCATTTTGGAAGAAAATGCATGGGTTGCACTGGTGCCGGAAATGGCCGATTATGTAATGTGGAATCTGGAGAATGTGGGACGTGTAAAAGTTAAAAACAGACTGGTTGATACGATTCCTCTCAAGCCGGCAACAGCCGACATGCACCTTGTGGATGGGACTGTGGCTTCATTGAGACTGGATGCGGTGTTGTCGTTGGCGCTGAAAACTTCAAGGAGTAAAGCCCAGGTATTGGTTGCCGGGCAAAAAGTGAGTGTTAACTGGCAGGCAGCTACGAAACAAAATATTGAGCTGCATGAGGGAGATGTTCTTTCGGTGAAAGGATATGGAAGGATTCAGTTGCTTAAAATTGGTTCTCTCAGCCGTTCGCAGCGCTGGCATGTTCAGATTGGTATAATGAAGTAGTTGACTGGAGGGGACAGAATGATAACACCACTGGATATTCAGAACAAAGAGTTTAAAAAGAGTGTTCGAGGCTATAATGAGTCGGAAGTAGATGCTTTCTTGGATCAGGTAATGGCCGATTACGAACAGCTTTTCAAAGAAAACATGGAATTGAAAGAGCAATTGGAGCGGGATTCCAAGCAGGTTGAAAAATACAAGCAAATGGAAGAAACGCTGAAAGAAACGTTGGTGGTGGCCCAGTCTTCGGCAGAAGAGTTGAGAAGTAATGCGTTGAAAAAGGCAGACTTGCTGGTTGAAGAAGCAGAGATGCGAGCGAAGGAAATAGTAGCAAGTGCGCGGCGTGAGTTGGAACGGATTCACGCTCATCAGGATGAAGTGCTTCAGCAGATTCAGATATTCAAAACCAGGTTTAAGACATTGCTTCAGGCGCAACTTGAAACAATTGTCAGTGATACCGACGAAATTGCGAATGACCTAAAAAAATACACTCATCGCAATCATACAGTTACCAGACCTGAAGACCATATATTAGAGCGATTCAATACCGACCCCGCTGCCAATCGGTCTGAAGAAGAATAATATTATTCGGCAAATGCGCCTGTCTTGATACAGTTGACAGGCTTTTTTATGCGGAAGGAGTAAAAAAATGAAATGGTGGGTTATCGTTGTCACGGTAGTTCTTGATCAAGTGAGCAAATGGCTCGTGGTGGCATACCTGAAAGATATTGGCACATTTCCGGTAATTGAAGGGGTTTTTCATCTTCACTATTTGGAAAACCGGGGAGCAGCCTTTGGATTACTTCAGAATCAACGATTGTTTTTTATTATCACCACGGTACTGATTGTTGGTGGAATTCTTTGGTACTTAATTTTCAATCCCCAGGTGAATCGGTTGTTGACATTGTCGTTAAGCCTGGTGGTTGGTGGTGCCATCGGCAATTTTATTGATAGAATGATGTTTGGGTATGTGGTGGATTTTTTTGACTTTCAGTTCTGGCCGGTCTTTAATATTGCAGATTCGGCTATTGTCATCGGCCAGGCTTTACTGATTTACTATATTTTCAAAGGACAGCCAGAGCAGCAGGCAGGTGAGGCTTCATGACGCAGATAACGCTGGTGGTAGATGAAGAACTGGATGGACTCAGATTGGATCAATACCTGGCAGAATCTGTTGAAAACAAAAGTCGAAGCTATCTGCAAAAATTAATTCAGGACAAACGAGTTTCCTTGAATGGAAAATACTGTAAAAACAGGCATTTGGTTAAAATGGGTGATGTTGTTGAAGTATCGTTGCCGGAGCCGCGACTTTTATCTGGAAAAGCGGAAGCCATCCCACTGGAGATTATATATGAAGATGAAGATTTACTGGTCGTCAATAAGCCACAAAACATGGTGGTTCACCCGGCGGCCGGCAATGAAACAGGGACACTGGTCAATGCCCTGATGTATCATTGTAAAGGACAACTGTCGACGATCAACGGCGTGATACGCCCGGGAATTGTCCACAGAATTGATAAAGATACATCGGGTCTGCTGGTGGTGGCAAGGAATGATGTGGCTCATCAGGGACTGGCTGCACAATTAGCTGATCACACCATGATTAGATGTTATGAGGCAGTAGCATTGGGAACCATCAGAGAAGAAAAGATTACCGTGAATGCACCCATCGGTCGGCACCCGAACCAGAGGCTTAAAATGGCTGTTCTGCATGAGGGAAGGCCGGCAGTGACACATATTACCGTCAAGGAGCGTTTCCGGGATCACACCTATATTACAGCGCGTCTTGAGACTGGCAGAACCCACCAGATACGAGTGCATATGGCTTACTTAAACCATCCATTGCTTGGAGATGAACGTTATGGCGGGACTCAAAAGAAGTTCAATTTAATTGGACAGGTGTTGCACGCCAAAAGTCTTGGCTTCAGGCACCCTGTTACGGGCGAGGAAATGATATTTGAATCAAAGCTGCCAGATTCTTTTCAAAAAGTACTGATAACGCTTCGGGCACAAATGGGGAAAGAATAAAAAACAGCCACATCAGCGGCTGTTTTTTAAATTATTCTCAAGCAAATTGTTGATACCGGACTCACTGGGGGTAACATAGATTGTCTGATGCTGTTCATAGATCACCATTCCAGGCTGAGCACCACGCTGTTTTTTAACATGCCGGCACCAGGTATAATCGACAGGCAGCTTCCCGCTTTGCCGGCCCTTGCTGTAATAAGCGGCCAGCAGAGCTGCCTCTCGAATTTCGTCATCTGAGGGTTGCTGTTGCTCCAATATGAGTACCACATGCGAACCGGGAAGGTCTTTCACATGGAACCAAAGATCATTTTTCTTTCCGATTCGAAAAGTGACCATTTCATTTTGGAGATTGTTCTTGCCTACCAGAATGGTGTGACCTTGACTGGATGTATACTTTAGGGGTTGACTTTCCGCCGGTGGTTTGGGCTTCTTGCCCCGGGATAAGCGTTTCTTCAAGTAACCCGCATCAACCAGCTCCTGGCGAATCACCTCTAAATCAGCCAATGAGTCCGCCTGGTCGAGAGAATGAAATAATTGATCCAGGTACTGAATTTCCTGTTGGGTTTTTTCGCGTTGTCGTTTGATTTCCACCAAAGCTGTTTTGGCTTTGTGATAGCGCTTATAGAGTCGTTGAGCATTTTGAGCCGGAGTTTTTCGGGAATCCAGCTGAATATCTATTGTAGGTTGGGCGTCGTCATAGTAATTGACTGTCTGATAGGTGGACTGACCGGCCTCAATTTCATGCAAACCGGCCATCAACAAATCAGCCTTGATTTTATCTTGAGTGGCCTTCAGTGCATTCGTCTCATCCTGATGCAGGTTTTGCAGTTTGTGGGTGTGGCGATTTCGTTTAAGAGTAAGCATCTTGCGCAAATCTGAAGAACGTTGTGTTAAACGTTCCTGATGATCTTTGAGTCCATAAAAGCGCTCTAGCAGTTGGCTGGTACTGTCTGCGGGGATCGAATCAAGAGCATTCAAATGCTGGATGGGAATAACAGAAAAATCGATCATTCGACCAGTGACAGTATCCTGATACAATGCAGGGGAGAAATCGGCCTGAGAAATAAGATGGGTCACTTCTAAGAACACATTCTTAAAAGATTTCTTTTCTGCGTGACTCAGTTCAGACCAGTGTTGACTGTGATCAATGCCTGACCGAACAAGTATTTCAGAAGCCATTAGCGGGGACAACCCATTAAAGGTGTTTATAAGGGTGCTTTTTAATGGCTGGTTGTCAGAATGCGAAAAACAGTCGTTCAGATCAATTGCATCGCTCAATGTCAGTGGATTTATTTTACTCATGGGTGGCATCTCATAAGCTAATCCTGGAAGAACTTGACGTTTGCGACTGATGTGAAGCGGGACTCTTTTGATGGCATCCAGAATCAGGCCGGAATGTGTATCCACCAGAATGATATTGCTATGTTTTCCCATCATTTCGATAATTAATTTCTTGTGGGTGATCTGATTAAGCTCGTCGAGCCCCTGCACGTGAAAAATCAGCATCCGTTCAAAGTCAGGCTGCTCAATATGGATGATTCGACCACCCGAAAGGTGCTTTCGAAGCAGCATGCAAAAAACCGGCGGCTGAGCAGGATTAGATCGTGCAAGGGTGGTGAAATGAGCACGTGGATACTGATTGTGCGCCGAAATAAGCAGCCGACGTTGTTCACCACGATTGCGGAGAGTTAATACCAATTCATCAGATTCCGGTTGGTATATTTTATCAATACGGCTGTCAAGGGCATACTGTTCAAGTTCATGGCGGAGAGCTGCCACAACACTTCCATCTAAAGGCATAATAATCACTCCTGTCTATTCATGAGATATCATACTTGATTCAGAGATGATATTCAAGGGGTATCGACAGGCGAGTTATTTCTAAATATGGAATTTAAGGAAAGTGCCATCGAAATAAAAGGGAGAATTTGTTATAATGGAAGGAATAAAAAAGGAGGCAATCCTGTGAAAATCCCGTTTGTTAAAATGCAGGGCATTGGAAATGATTTTATACTGGTGAAAGAAATGGAACTTCCGGCAGGCATCGAAATTGCCAGCCTTGTTAAGAATGCTTGTCATCGGCGTTTTGGCATTGGTGCTGACGGGCTGATGGTCGCCGCCGCATCCAGCGTTGCAGATGCACGCATGGATTACTACAACAGTGACGGATCGCGAGGAGAAATGTGCGGCAATGGCATTCGTTGTTTTGCGCGTTACATTGATGCAAAGGCATCTTCTGACAAAAGAGAAATGCGCATTGAAACCCTTGCAGGTGTGATCGCATTAAACATTCGAGCGGTCGACATCAATACCAGCGAAGTGTCTGTTGACATGGGTAAACCCGTGATACATACATTACATGCAACACTTGAAGCGGGTGGTCAATCATTTGAATATGCTTATGTCACCATGGGAGTGCCTCATGTTGTCATTTTCACTGATAGCCCTGTACCTGATCTGGTGGATCAAGTTGGGCCGATGATCGAGAAGCATGCACTTTTTCCTGATGGAACAAATGTGAACTTCTGCTACATTGAAAACTCCCGCCAGGCCCGGGTGATGACCTGGGAACGGGGCGCAGGGCATACACTTGCCTGTGGAACAGGAATAACCAGTGTTTGTGCGGTGGCTCATCAACTAGGCCTTGTAAAAGATGAGGTTCAAGTAAACGCAGAAGGTGGTCAGCTTCATCTGGCTATTTACCCAGACCAGCGACTGGTAATGACCGGACCGGCAACTGATATTTGTCATGGGGAGTATTTGCACAGAAATGACAGCATTTAATCCAAAGAGAGGACGTGTTAACCAGTGAACAGCATGACAGGATTTGGAAGAGCTGAAGTGACTGTGCAGCACACCGGATTCACAATTGAAATCAAATCAGTGAATCACCGGTATCTTGATATGGGGATTAAAATACCCCGAAAGCTGGGATTTCTTGAAGAAAAGATTCGCCAGTGCCTTAAGGCGCACATTCGAAGAGGTCGTGTTGACCTGTATGTCAACCAGCGATCGAGTGAGGAGTCAGACAAACGAGTCCTGATTGACGAAAATCTTTGCCGCGAATATCAACAATCCATGGTACGTCTGAGTGATTCCCTCGCAATTAGAAATGATCTGACAGTCGCTCAACTTGTAAGATTGCCGGAAGTGATTACCGTTGAACAACAGGAGTTGGATGAAACGTTGTTGTGGAACTGCCTTGAAAAAGGTGTGCTGACTGCTCTGGGACAGCTAATGCAAATGCGAAAAACTGAAGGAACAACGATGAAAGCGGTTTTATCGGAAAGACTTGATTTACTAAAAGAAATGATTGATCAGATTCAGCTGATTAGTCCCGAAGTGTCTGAAAGCTACCGGGAACGTCTGATGAGACGAATACAGGAGATAACGGATCGCGAGATTGAAATCGACGAAAATCGACTGATGATGGAAATTGCCATGATGGCAGAAAAAAGCAGTATTGATGAAGAAGTTGTCCGGTTCAACAGCCATTTGAGTCAGTTTCTGCATACCATGGAGCAAGAAGATGCTGTTGGCCGAAAGTTGGATTTTTTAATGCAGGAATTGAATCGCGAGATTAACACGATCGGATCAAAAGCAGGCGATTTAAAAGTAAATGGGCTGGTTGTCGAAATAAAGAGTGAACTGGAGAAAATTCGGGAACAGGTTCAGAATATCGAATAAAGGAGAATCATCATGACACATCGCCTGATCAATATTGGATTTGGCAATATTGTTTCTGTTAATCGAATTGTAGCCATCGTTAGTCCTGAATCAGCTCCGATTAAACGAATGATACAGGAGGCACGGGAACAGGGTTCGTTGATAGATGCTACTTATGGTCGCCGTACCAGGGCAGTCATAGTCACTGACAGTGATCATATTATCCTTTCGGCTGTTCAGCCCGAAACGGTGGCTCATCGGCTGCATACCCGAAACGACTCAAAAGAAGAAAAAGATGACGGTAAAGAGTATAAGGGTTATGATGCAGATGAGGAATAGACGAATCAGGAAAAAGATGGAGGAGCAGCGATGACACAAGAGGGAATTCTGATTGTTATTTCCGGACCTTCTGGAACCGGCAAAAGCACCATTGTGAAAGAATTTATCAGACGAAATCCAAGCGTACAACTTTCAGTTTCTGCAACGACGCGAAAAGCAAGGCCCGGTGAAGTGGAGGGCATTAATTATTTCTTTCATTCCGAGGATGAGTTCCAGAAAAAATTGCATCAAGATGCTTTCTTAGAGCACGCAGTTGTCTATGGAAATTATTATGGAACCCCCAGAGAATTCGTCAGAGAGCAGCTGGAGAGAGGCAAAGATGTATTGCTGGAAATTGATACGGCAGGTGCCATGCAGGTGCGAAAAAAGTTTTCTCAGGGAGTGTTTCTCTTTATTTTACCACCATCAATGGAAGAACTGCATCGAAGGATTAATCACCGTGGAACCGAAACGCCGGAAGAACTGGAGCGGCGGATGAACAGTGCATTGGAGGAGATTCTTCATCTTGGGAACTACGATTATGCTGTCATGAATGACCATGTCAGCGATGCTGTTCAACTTATTGAAAGCATTTTAAAGGCTGAAAAGGCCAGCGTTGTCCGCAGCAGGCATTATTGGCTTAAAACTTTCTCTTCCTGAAAAATGATAGACATCGTTTATGTGAAAGAGGTGGGATTCAATGCTGAAAGGAAAACAGATAGTTGTTGGTGTTAGTGGCGGGATAGCTGCCTATAAATCATGTGAGCTGGTTAGTCGACTGGTCAAGCAGGGAGCACAAGTGGATGTGGTCATGACAGAGGCTGCCACATCATTTGTTCACCCACAAACATTTCAGGCATTGAGCAGAAATGTGGTGGTTACAAGTTTGTTTCAGTCCATTAAACACTGGGAAATCGAACATATTTCATTATCACAAAAGGCAGATCTTATTGTGATTGCTCCGGCAACTGCCAACATCATCGGAAAGATTGCTGGGGGTATTGCGGATGATTTTCTTACGACAGCAGTGATGGCATCGACTGCACCTGTTGTTTTTGCACCTGCCATGAATACAAAAATGTATGAAAATCCCATTTTTCAAAAAAACATGAAGACATTACAGCAAGTGGGCTATCAATTCATTGATCCCTGCGAAGGCCTTCTGGCTTGTGGTGACACGGGAACAGGTAAAATGGCAGAACCAAGTCAGATTGAAGGGTATATTCTTGATCACTTCCGTCGCAACCAAACCCTTAAAGATGTGAATGTGCTTATCACAGCAGGACCAACCATGGAGCCGATTGATCCTGTTCGCTACATTTCAAATCACTCATCAGGGAAAATGGGCTTTGCATTGGCAAAAGCAGCATTGCTCTGCGGAGCCAAAGTGACTCTGGTGGCTGGGCCTGTCCATTTGGAACCACCTGCAGGCTGCACTTATCATTCTGTGAAAACAACCAAAGAGATGCATGAGATAGTTTTACAACTGTTCGATCAGCAACAGGTCGTCATCAAGGCAGCAGCAGTTGCAGATTATAGGCCTGCAGAGATGGCGATGCAGAAAATAAAAAAGAATCAGACTGATTTGACCATTCAAATGGTGAAGAATCCTGATATTTTGCTGGAACTTGGGAAAAAGAAAACACATCAGATTCTGGTAGGATTTGCGGCAGAAACAGAACAGGTGGCTGCATATGCTGCTGATAAAATGAAAAGAAAGCGATTGGATCTGATGGTTGCCAATGATGTCAGTCGTGAAGGGGCTGGGTTTCAGCACGATACAAACGAGGTGATTTTAATGAAGCCGTCAGGTGAAATGAAAGAAATCCCGCTTGCGTCGAAAGAGATCATTGCCCAGGAAATTATCTCGGAAATTGTCACCATTTTGAATAGAAAGTAGGAACCGTCTGCTTAGGGGGCATTCACTTGAAGAAAGAAATACTGATTGCCCAGGTTATTCTGGACCATTATCATGCTAAACTTGATCATCTGTTTGATTATCTTATCCCAGAACATATGCAAACGCTGATTCAACCAGGCATGCAGGTAACGGTGCCCTTCGGTAGAAACAATCGCCTCACAGAAGCTTTTGTCATGTCGATCAAATGCCGGCAGAAAATGGATCAACCATTAAAAGAACTGGCGCACATTTCGGAAGAAGCATACGTGATGACCGCCGCACAGATAGAAATGGTTCGGTGGATGAAAAAATCATATTTATGCCGTTACATTGAAGGGATTCGATGCTTTGTTCCGAATCATCGTACGGGAAAAAAGAAAGTCATTTGGGTACACTGTCAGCTTGAGAGCGAAGAACTGGCAGAGCAACAAATAAAGATGAAGCGGGCTCCGATGCAGCAAAAAGTTCTTGAAGCATTACAGGAAATCAGACATGCGCCATTAGCATCACTGCTAAAAATGACAGGGGCACCCAACAGTGCAGTGAAGGCATTGGCTGCGAAGGGCTTTATAACGATTTCCGAAGAAATAACCCGGCGCAACCCTTTTAAGGATTCGGTGACAACCCCATATCCTGAACCCAGACTAACTCATTTTCAGGAAAGGGCAATGATGCTGATCAGAGGACACTGGGAAAAAAAACCGGAAATACCAGTATTGCTGCATGGTATCACTGGCAGCGGAAAAACGGAAATATATCTACAACTTATTAAAAGAACATTGGCACAACAACAAGACAGTATTTTGCTTGTTCCTGAAATTGCATTAACACCCCAAATGGTTCAGCGATTTCGCGGCCGTTTTGGGGACCAGGTTGCGGTACTGCACAGTCATTTATCAGAAGGAGAAAAACTGGATGAATGGGGGCGGATTCGCAGGGGAGAGGCAAGAATTGTGATAGGACCACGGTCGGCTATTTTTGCACCGTGCCAAAACCTGGGGATCATTATTATTGACGAAGAACACGAACATACCTATAAATCGGAGCAGGCACCCCGCTATCATGCCACCGAAATTGCCAGACAACGATGTCGTCTTGAAAAGGCGCAGCTGCTTTTGGGATCAGCAACCCCCTCCTTGGAGTCTTACCATGAAGCAGAGCATCAAAAGATATTGCTGGTTGAACTTAAAGAAAGAGCGGCAGGAGGGCGTTTACCTCAGGTGGAAGTGGTTGATTTAAGAAAGGAAGCCAGGGAAGGAAACAGAACGCTTTTTAGCCGTTCGCTGATAGCTGCGCTGGAACATTGTCTGGGCAAAAAACATCAGGCTATATTGCTTTTGAACCGGCGTGCGTTTGCCACACTTGTGATGTGTCCCCAGTGTGGGTATGTGGCCAAATGCTCTCAATGTGATATCTCTATGAAATGGCATCGAAAAGAACGTGTACTGAAATGCCATTATTGCGGTCGACGGGAGCCGGTGCCAGAAAGTTGTCCGATGTGTGGTGAACTTGTCAGCTTTCAGGGGGCAGGTACCCAAAAGGTGGAAGAAGGCTTGCAGTTGCTTTTTCCCGATCATGTGGTTGCAAGAATGGATCAGGATGTCACTCGACAAAAAGGATCACACCAGGCAATCCTGGAAAGGTTTGAAGCAAAAGAAATTGATTTACTTGTGGGAACCCAAATGATCGCCAAAGGACTTGATTTTCCAAATGTAACAGTGGTGGGAATTTTACTTGCCGATACTTCGCTGAACTTGCCGGATTTTAGAGCGGCAGAAAAGACATTTCAGCTGATGACGCAGGTAGCGGGCCGTGCAGGGCGGGGAATGCAAGAAGGAAAAGTCATTCTCCAGACATTTCAACCTGATCATTATGCGGTTCATCTGTCTGCTATTCAGGATTACCATCGCTTTTATCAGGAAGAAATGCAAATTCGCCAACGCTTTCTTTACCCACCGTTTTCCCGTTTGATTCAGGTAACATTTTGGAGCGAATCAGAAGAAGCGGTGGCTAAAGCAGCACATCATTCAGCTGCGGCAGTACGCTTTATTCTCGAAAAAAGCGGATATGGCGAGCATCTTGAGGAAGTCATGGAGCCGGGTCCAGCTCTAATTGCCAAAATCGAAAACCGCTACCGCTATACACTGTTGATGAAATCTGTAAAAATACCCTTTCATCTTATGAGAAAAACGGTCAAATATCTGTTGATGGATGGCCGCGATCGATATATTTCTCCAATGGTAACTGTGACCGTTGATCCTGACCCGCGAATTGTGGGGTAAGTTAACTTGTTGGTACAATCTATTTCGAAAGGAAGTTGACAATGGCAATACGAATTATTCGAACAGACGACGACCCGGTCTTGAGAAAAAAATCAAGGGAAGTTACTGATATTAATCAACGGGTTTTGACGTTGTTAGATGATATGAAAGAAACAATGGCCTTGGCAGATGGAGTTGGGTTGGCAGCGCCTCAGGTGGGGATTTTGAAACGCATTATTGTGACGGATGTGGAGGAAGAAGTGATTGAGTATATTAACCCGACGATCATTCATGAAGAAGGAGAGCAATGCGCCATTGAAGGATGTTTGAGTCTTCCTGATCAAAGCGGCCGTGTGATTCGACCTGAAAAGGTGCGCGTACAGGCATTAAATCGAAAAGGTGAGATTTTTGAACTTGATGCCGAAGGGCTGCTGGCGCGAGCTATATGTCATGAAGTGGATCACTTGAACGGTATTCTGTTCATCGACAGGGCTTTGCCGGAAGATGATGAGGATGATCAAGATGATGAAATAACTGACGCATCACCGGTCATCGAACGGCAGTAATCTGAGAGATAATCATAGGCATGGCATTGACAGGAGGAAAACAATGAGAACAGTCTTTATGGGAACCCCGGCATTTGCAGTTCCCTGCCTGGAGGTTTTGTCCACCATACCTGAAATACAGCTTCAGGGTGTCTACACTCAGCCAGATAGGCCGAAAGGGCGTGGTTATCACACGTCGCCAACGCCGGTAAAGGTAAAAGCACTTGAATTAGGTCTGCCTGTGTTCCAACCTGAATCTTCAAAAGATGAAAAATTTCGGTCCACCCTGGCGTCATGGAGACCGGAAGTAATTGTTGTCGTTGCTTATGGGCTGTTGCTGCCGGCTGATGTGATCCGCTTACCGGCATATGGCTGCATTAATGTTCATGCCTCATTGCTGCCTTTTTATCGGGGAGCTGCACCGATTCAACAGTGTCTGATCGACGGATGTCTTGAAACCGGCATTACGACAATGCTGATGGATGAGGGCATGGATACAGGACCAATGCTGTTGCAGAAGAGCATCAAGATTCGTAAAGATGAAACCGCACAGACCCTGCATGATCGTTTGTCGGTCATTGGCGCTGAGACGCTCAGGGAAACGATGATCTCATGCATTACCCAATCATTGGATCCGAAGCCTCAAGATCATTCCAGAGCGACGTATGCACCCAGACTGACAAAACATGCTGGATTAATCAACTGGAATGCTTCTGCATCCAGTATTGACTGCCTGATTCGAGGCACTCAACCCTGGCCAACTGCCTATACACAATGGAACGGTAAGACGCTGAAGATTTGGGAAGCATCAGTACTTTCTGGAACATCTGCGCTACCATCGGGAACAGTGGAGCAGGTCTCTTCTGAAGGAATGGTCATTGCAACTGGTGAAGACAGATTATTGGTAAAGGATGTTCAATTGGAAGGAAAAAAAAGAATGGCAGTCTGCGATTTTTTACATGGTCACAGCATTAAACCCAACATGCGATTTGGAGTATGATCATCATGAACAGGATGACCAACCAAGAGCAAAAGAGCCTCAAAAAAACAATGATACTATTGCTGCTGCTATTGGTCGCTCTTGCGACAGCGATAGGAGTCTTTGTGTGGATTTTGGCTGAGGAAACGCTCTTGGGATATCGTCTCATCGGAGTTGTGTTACTGGCCGTCTTAGTGGCGCTCTCTATTATTGCATTATCGGGAATGGTGGCCTTTCGACGTTTGTGGTATAATAAACCCATTCCCATTTGGATGTTTTCAATGTCACACTTTTTCCTAAGATGGCTTTACCCAACGCTGACTCACATGAGTCTCTGGTTCAACATTGACAAAGATGATATACGTCGGGCTTATACAAGGCTGAACAACCAGGCTCTTTTAAATCATAAAAAGCGTTATAATGCTGATGAAGTGCTGATACTCACCCCCCACTGTCTGCAACAAGCTGCCTGCGGGATTAAAATTACCAATGATATTACCCAGTGCACCGAATGCGGCGCCTGCAACATATCCGGGCTTCTGGACTTACAGCGACGATATCAGGTGGAAGTAGTGGTGGTAACAGGAGGGACGTTGGCCAGAAAAAGAATCCAAGATATGAAACCTGCCCTGGTCATTGCCATTGCCTGCGAACGTGATCTCATGAGCGGGCTGATGGATGTGAGACAACTGCCAGTTTATGCCCTGACCAATGAAAGACCAGAGGGGCCTTGCCATAATACCAGGGTGAATTTGTTAGAAGTAGAACAAGTATTGAAACGATTTATAAAGAGGTGATAAAAGTGTGGTTACCCTATGATTCGAGTTTTGTCATACTGATTCCGGCAATGATATTCGCACTTTATGCTCAGAGCAAAGTCAAAAACACTTTCGCTAAATTTCTTCGAGTCGCTGCACGCAAAGGCTACACGGGAAGAGAAGTGGCCAGGTCGATTCTGGATCAACATCATTTATTTGATGTGCCGGTGGAATTAACAGAAGGCTACTTGTCGGACCACTACGACCCCCGTTCGCGTGTGTTGCGGCTTTCTCGTGAAGTTTACCAGGGAACGTCGGTTGCAGCGGTCAGTGTGGCTGCCCATGAGGTGGGGCATGCGCTTCAGCATGCCAATGGATACGCCCCGTTATCATGGAGAAATGCTATTTTCCCCATTGCACGTTTCGGATCATCCATGGCCTGGGTTTTTGTCATTGCTGGCTTTATCTTTGATTCACTGGGAATGATCGACTTGGGTATTCTGTTGTTTACGGCGGCGGTTCTATTTCAGGTGGTCACACTTCCTGTGGAGTTCAATGCCAGTAGCAGGGCGTTGCAGTTGCTGTCAACAAATGGATTTTTGGTGGACGATGAAGTGCCAGCCTCGAAAAAAGTACTTAATGCCGCAGCTCTCACTTATGTAGCGGCGATGGCTACGGCAGTAGCACAACTGCTAAGATTGATCTTACTTCGAAACCGAAGATCCTGATGAAAAGGCGTGATAAGCGCCTTTCTTTATGTTTGACATTGTTTATTACTGTTCATTTCATTCGAGAACAGCAAAGAAGGGATGAAACTCCTTGAAAATAAGTCCGAGAGAAGCGGCTGCCCATGCATTGGAGAACATATTAACGTTTGAACGTTTTTCCAATCGGGAAACAGGTCGCTGGTTGGAAAAGGGTTGGTGGTCAGATGAAGACCAGCGGTTATTCCTGTTGCTTGTCTATGGATCACTGGAGCAGTTGCTTCAGCTGGATCAACTGATAGCGACCCATGCCCGGCGCCCTGTTGATAAACTGGACCCTTTTCTGAGAGGGATTCTACGCATATCAGCCTATCAACTTTGCTTTACAGATAGAATTCCGGCTTATGCTGTTATCAATGAGGCGGTCGAGCTGGCAAAGAAGAAAAAGCCGAAAGCAGCCGGTCTGGTAAATGCTGTGTTAAGAGCAATTACCCGCAGTGGAGTTAAGAATAGAGTGAGTATGCCAATCATAGTGAATGATAATATTCAGGCATTGTCGCTGCGTTATTCTCATCCACTATGGTTGGTGGAACTTTTGCATCAGGATTACAGCTGGTCAGATTTGAAAACGATGCTCGCTGCTCATCAGCAGCCTCCGAGCCTGACAGTGAGGCTCAATCTGCAGAAGGGAAAAATGGAAGATTTGCTGCTTGCCATTGGGCAGGAGGGAATTGAGCTGGAGCCGCTGGGCTATATCCCTGAGGCTTTCAAAGTGACTACACAACAGGGCCTGATTACCCATAGCGATGTGTATCGACGTGGCCTGTTTCATATCCAAAGTCTTGCCTCAATGATGGCGGTGCATTGGCTTGATCCTCAACCGGGAGAAAGAATCATTGATATGGCTGCGGCTCCTGGAGGTAAAGCGACTTTTATTGCGCAGCGTATGAAAGGCCGGGGCATGGTGATGGCAAGAGATATATCTGTCGGTCGAATTCAGCAGATCCAGGATAATGCCCGGCGCCTGGGTTGCAACGAACTCATTACGTGTCAGGAACAAGACGGCCGCAAACCGGATCCTGAAATGATACAGAAAGCCGACAGGGTTTTGCTGGATGCTCCATGTTCGAGTCTTGGGATGATTCGAAAAAAACCGGAACTTAAGTATATTAAAAACTGGCAGCGACTGCGAGAGCTTCCCCAGCTACAGTACCAGATGCTGGAAAATGCAGGCAAGATGGTTCGAAATGAAGGCGTGCTTGTCTATTCCACCTGCACATACCTGCGCAGGGAGAATGACGCTGTTTTAGAACGGTTCCTTGATAATCATCCAAACTTTAAACTGGAACCATTGATCGAGAAAGGGATACATGATTCCATCAATGATCTCTTCACTGAAACAATAGTGTCAAAAGGATTTATTCAACTGGGTCCACATGTTCATATGGACTTTGACGGTTTTTTTGTGGCGCGTATGAAAAGAACAGATTAAGAAGAAAGAATTTCATGGAGTGAACAGGTATGAAAAAAGACTTACTGAATTATTCGTTTGAAGAAATGCGAAAGGAAATCCAAGAACTTGGCTGGCCGGCTTTTCGTGGCGATCAAGTTTTTGCGTGGCTTCAGAAGGGAATCACTTCCTTCGATGAAATGACCAATTTGCCAATCGATCAGCGGCAGACATTGAAAAATAGCTATTACATCAATGCACTGAAAATGGTACGCAAACAAGTCTCATCGGTGGATGGTACCACCAAATATCTGTTCCAACTGGAAGACGGGCAACTCATTGAAAGCGTTCTGATGATATACCGACACGGAGTCAGCGTATGCCTCTCCACTCAGGTTGGTTGTGCCATGGGATGCTCTTTTTGTGCATCTGGACAAGAGGGGCTGATTCGCAACTTGACAACGGCCGAACTGCTTGGTCAGGTTCTCTTCATTGCTGGTGATCAGCCCAGGCGGGTAAGTCATCTGGTCCTTATGGGTAGCGGTGAGCCTTTACAGAACCTGGCTAACGTAGTAAAATTAATGAAAATTGTTAATCATCCTAAGGGACTTCATATCAGCATGAGGCATATTACCCTCTCTACATGTGGGCTAATTCCTGAAATAAGGCAGCTGGCATTGCTTCAACTGCCTTTTAATCTGGCAATTTCCTTGCACGCCCCCAATGATGCCATCAGAATGAGACTGATGCCTGTAGCAAGCCGGTACTCAGTTCATGATCTTGTTGAGGCCTGTGAAGCGTATGCCAGACAGACGGGAAGGCGAATCACCTATGAGTATGCCCTGATCAAGGGTGTGAATGACTCAGTAGAGCATATGGGTATGCTGGGAGACCTTCTTGTCGGAAAACTATGCCATGTCAACCTGATTCCGGTTAATCCAATAAGAGGTTCAACATTTCGATCAACAGATGGGCAGCATGCCCAACGATTAAAGTTGGTGTTAGAGAAAAAAGGAATTCCAGTAACAATCAGAAGAGAAATGGGCAGTGATATTGATGCTGCCTGTGGTCAGCTCAAAAGGCGCACATTAACCGAACCTGAGCTGGGAGAGTAACACTGGAAAAGAGGGTCATAAGACGAGTTGCGGGAGGAGCCATCATGAGAACAGGTGTCTGCACAGACGCCGGTAAAATCCGGGAAATCAATCAAGACGATTATGGCATTCTGGAAAATGGATATGGCCTCTACGTTGTTGCTGACGGAATGGGAGGACATCAGTGTGGTGAAGTAGCCAGCAGAATGGCGGTCGAAGCGGTCTTGGAGCATGTTCGAAAGTATGCTTCTCCTGATCTGGACAATGTTGCAGCTGAAGGGCTTTTATTTGAAGCATTTCAACGTGCCAATCGCCGTATTCTGGATCATGCCCGCATGGAACCTTCATGCAGCGGGATGGGGACGACGCTGACGTTGCTTTTTCACTCAGCTGAAGGATCGATTGTGGGTCATGTTGGTGACAGCCGGGCCTATTTGCTGAGAAGTAAAAAAATAACGCAGTTAACGAGAGATCATTCTCTGGTGGCGGAACTATACCTGCGAGGTGAAATCACAGAAGCAGAAGCCATGAATCACCCACAAAAACACGTGATAACAAGGGCGTTGGGAATTAGTGACACCATTAAAACAGACTTTTTATCCATTGAACTACAACCCCATGATCGGGTTTTATTGTGTACAGATGGATTGACTAATATGGTGAGTGACGCAGAAATAACACTGACAGTTCTGCAGGCAACACACGAACAGGAAGCTGCAAGAAACTTGGTAGAGCTTGCAATTCAACGAGGTGGGCATGATAATATTACTGTGTTGCTGGTGAACGTTCAGCCAGATCAGAAAGAAAGCAGGTGAGCCCCTTGATTGGCAGAATGTTGGGTAATCGTTACGAAATTATAGAAAAAATTGGCGGAGGAGGCATGGCAGTAGTCTATAAAGCTAAATGCCATCTTCTGAACAGATATGTAGCCATCAAAATTCTGCGTCATGAGTACATTCACGACAAAGATTTAGTCAGCAAATTCAAAAGGGAATCTCAGGCAGTTGCAAGTCTATCACACCCCAACATTGTCAATGTGTATGATGTCGGTGAAATTGATGATCTCTATTATATTGTGATGGAACTGGTGAGTGGCAAAACCCTTAAGAAGCTGATCCAGGAAAAAAAGAACTTACATCAGGAAGAAATAATATACTTCACAAAGCAAATAGCAAGGGCATTGCAACATGCCCATGAGAACTTCGTGGTCCATCGCGATATTAAGCCACAGAACATTCTAATAACAGAAGACCATCGGGCAAAAGTCACGGATTTTGGGATTGCTTTGTCAGCCTCGGCGTCCACCTTGACGAATACAGGAAGTCTGGTGGGTTCTGTTCACTATTTTTCACCTGAACAGGCACGGGGGGGATATACTGATGCCAAAACAGACTTATATTCTTTGGGAATTGTGATGTATGAAATGGCCACAGGGAAAGTGCCCTTTGAAGGTGAGAGCCCTATTACGGTTGCCCTTAAACATCTTCAACAAGATATGGAATTGCCCTCTGATGTCAATCCTTCTATTTCTGAGGGTCTTGAAGGCATTATTCTCAAACTGACCCAAAAGGAACAAATGGCTCGTTTTCAGTCAGCAGCTGCTTTAATAGATGCACTCAATCAGCTGGAAACTGATCCGACCTATATTTTGGAAGATGCAGATGAAGAGTATGATGAAAGTCCGACACAAATCACTCCGCAGACAAAAGGAGACGGGATTCGAAAAATGGCTGCTCAAAAAAGTAACAGAAGAAAAAAAACAGGGAAAACCAGATTTATTCTTGTGACAGGCGTTCTTACTGCCTTGGTGGCAGCATTACTATTCACATTTGGCTTATTTTATCTGAGCAGTCTTTTTGGCACATCCGACGACAGTATAAAGGTGCCGCAACTTGAGGGACTCTCACTGGAAGAAGCACGCATTGAGCTGGAAGCACTTGATTTGCAGCATCGTATTGAATATCGGTTTGATAGTGAAGTGGCAGCAAATACTATATTGGCACAGAATCCTTCGGCAGGGATGAGTGTGCGCCCCAACTACCCGGTGGAACTAATTGTCAGTACGGTTGAAGATGCTGTCGAAGTGCCGGACGTTACATACAAAACCCTAGATGATGCCCGGTTTGCATTGGAAGATGAAGGGTTTGTGATGGCGGAACCAGAATATGTTTTTAGTGATTTACCAAAAGGCACTGTCGTGCGGCAGGATCCCAGGGCAGGCAGTGCTCATGAAGAAGGCGGCACGGTACATCTGATTATCAGTGAAGGGCCTGAGGTGGCTCTGATTCCCATGCCCAACGTTGAGGGAAACACCCTTGAAAATGCAAGGGGAATTCTTGAAAGTTTTAATCTGCGCATTGGAGAAGTCCGGGAAGAATTCAGTAATGAGTATGTGGAAAACATGGTTATCGGGCAGAGTATTCCAGCTGGCCGGGAAGTAGCGGAAAATACTGCTATAACAATCACGGTGAGTAAGGGTGTAGAAGAAATTCAAATTGAAGAGCCTGTGTTGGATCCCGAAGATCCTGAAGAGGTCAATGGAACAACACCGGAAGCACCGACAGATCCAGCAACCGGTGAGTCAGTGCGCTCGCGTCCCATGACTATTGGACCAGTTGGACAGAGCGGCATTGTGGAAGTAAGGCTCTATCGACTGGATGATGGACAGCGAACATTGATTTTCAGTAAAACACATAATATTGACAACGAAGGTGACCATTTACAAGTGAACGTTACCGGAACAGGAGTCCAGACCTACGAAATAGAAATTGATGGTCGCGTGGTGCATACGACTGACGTTACTTTTTAGGGAGGGATCATGATCAAGGGCAGAATTGTCAAAGCAATTAGTGGATTCTTCTACGTACAGACAAATGAAGGTGTGATTACATGTAAAGGAAGGGGAATTCTTAAAAAAAAAGAGGTGACGCCTCTTGTTGGTGACGAAGTTGAAGTGACCGTCACGCAACATGAAGTGAGTGAAGGTATGCTGGAACTAATTTATCGGCGCCATAATGAACTGATTCGACCACCTGTAGCCAATGTTGATCAGGTTCTTGTGGTTTTTGCCCATCAAAAGCCAGCTCCCAATTTTGTGTTGCTGGACAGAATTTTGGTAATGGCAGAGAGTCAGCAGTTGCCTGTGATCATATGTTTTAATAAAATGGATATGAATAGTTCTCAAGAAGATGAAAAACTGATGAAGGCATACAAACAGGCGGGGTATCAGGTGTTGCATGTCAGTGCTGCAACAGGCGAAGGGTTATCAACTCTCAAATCATCCCTGCAAGCCCATACAACAGCACTTGCGGGCACTTCTGGAGTGGGAAAATCGACGCTGATTAACAGCTTGTTTCCGGGTTTTTCGCTTGAAACTGGCAAGTTGAGCGTAAGGATTAACCGGGGTAAACACACCACTCGTCACTCGGAACTATTTCAAGTGAATGATGAAACATGGCTAATGGATACGCCTGGATTTAGCACACTGACGGTAGACTATTTGGAAAAGGAAGAGGTACGCCATTATTTCAGAGAGATAGAAGCTGTTCAGGAAAAATGTCGATTTAGTTCCTGCTTGCATTTGGAAGAGCCGGGTTGTTTTGTGAAAGAAGCTGTTAACATAGGCGATATTCACTCGAACCGCTATCAGAACTACAAACAGATTATTGAGGAGATTCGTCAGAATCGGAGGTATTAATATGATAAAAATTGCTCCCTCCATCCTTGCGGCAGATTTTTCGTGTCTGGGGCAGGAAATCACTCGTATGGAAAAAGCGGGTGCCGACTATATTCATGTGGATGTTATGGATGGACGCTTTGTACCGAATATTACAATTGGACCACCAGTAGTGGCTGCTTTGCGTTCTAAAAGTCAGCTGCTCTTTGACGTGCATTTAATGATTGTTGAACCTGAAAAATATATACCGGACTTTGTGAAAGCTGGCGCCGATATCATATCTGTGCAGGCTGAGACTTGTCCACACCTTCACCGAACCATTTACCAGATTAAGGAGCTTGGGGCGATGGCATGTGTGGCACTTAATCCTTCAACACCACTTCATACACTGGAATATGTACTTTCAGATCTGGATATGGTGCTGGTAATGACAGTCAATCCTGGTTTTGGAGGGCAGACATTCATTTCTGCAATGCTTCCCAAAATTGCAAAACTGAAAGACATGATCACAACCGCCTCAAGTCAGGCTGTCATCCAGGTGGACGGAGGTATTCATTCCGGCAATATCGGAGAAATAGCTGCCGCCGGCGCGACTGTTTTCGTTGCAGGATCCGCCATTTTCAACAGCAAAAATCCTGAACAGGCAGTTGCTGGTTTAAGAAGAGCTGCAACTGAACAAGTGTAGGAGTGACATAGATGAGAATTCTTGTGGTGACCAATGGTGATGTTGACGATCTGGCTTATTTGGAGGAACAGGCAAATGTACATGATATGATTATTTGTGTTGATGGAGCCGTCAGACATTTACGTCCCATTGGTATAACACCATCGATACTGGCAGGAGATCTGGATTCGATATCTGCTGAAGATCTTCAATGGGTTGAAGAACATCATATTCCCCTCCTGCGCTACGAAACCCGTAAAGATTATACTGATACTGAACTGGCGCTGCTCCACGCCATTGAAAAAGGCGCCAGGCACGTGACGATGACAGGTGCAATTGGCAGTCGGATCGATCATACCCTTGGAAATATCTTTTTATTGAAATTGCTTTGGAATCGTCAAGTGGAAGGAACTATTGAAAGTGAAACGGTTGAAATGCGTATTATCGGAAAAGAAGTTAATCCTTCATGGAGAAGTGGAGAAACGGTTTCCTTTATCCCCATATCAAATATGGTGACGGGGCTGACGCTTCTTGGATTCGAATATCCGCTGAATCGGGCAACAATACATCTGGGGAGCAGTCGTTGCATCAGCAATGTTATCGCTTCGGATTGTCCGGTGATTCGGGTGGAAAAAGGGCTATTGCTGGCTATTCGCAATAAGAGGAAAGAACAAAGTCTCGGGTGATCGGGAAAATAAAAAAAGCCTCTCCGTTACCGCAACAAAGAGGCTTTTAATATCCGAAAAAGCTTATAAAGCACGCTCCACTTTCCCTGAACGGAGGCATCGGGTACATACGTTGATTCTTCTTGGTGAGCCATCAATCACAGCTTTGACTCTTCTGAGATTTGGCAGCCAGACTCTTTTACTGTGGCGGTTGGAGTGACTGACCTGATTGCCAAACACTTTTCCTTTGTCGCATACGTAGCATGTTCTTGCCATGTTGAAACACCTCCTTTAATCAAGGTCAACCTTTAAAACATTAACATGTTATCACATAAATGACGGTTTTGCAACAGCCTATTAATAACTTGATGATGAAACGGCAAATGGTGGTTGCTATTGGGTTGATAGAATTGGTCGTCAACAAATTCTATCAGCTGTGATATAATGATTAGGGTATCCCAACGTTCTATGAGTTTTTGAAAAGAGCGATGATGAAGGAGACCGCATTGATGAAGGCTGATAACGAATAGATAGGGAGGAACATCTATGCCTGGCAAATTGACAAACCAGTACGGGACAACCATTATTGATGATCATGTACTGGCATCCATTGCAGGACTTTCGGCCATGGAGTGCTATGGTGTTGTGGGAATGGTCACCCGATCGTCTGCAGGTGGGCTGGTTGAACTTTTGCTTCGTGAGCAATCCAGCAAGGGCGTTAAGGTTCACACCAACGATGACGAAATTGTCATTGACCTTTACGTGATCATTCAGTTTGGAACCCGAATTTCTGTGGTTGCAAATAACATCATTGAAAAAGTTAAATACAGCATTGAAAACCTGACGGGGATGACAGTGAGCAAAGTGAATGTCAACATTCAGGGTGTGCGTGTACAAAAGTAACTGAAGGAGGTAGCCCCTTTGAATAAAGAGACCATCGATGGCGTCATGCTGAGAAAAATGCTTACGGCTGCCAGACAGAACCTGCAGGCACAGCAGGAGGTCATCAATGCATTGAATGTTTTTCCCGTGCCAGATGGCGATACAGGCACCAATATGTCACTCACGATGGAAGCTGCCATTAGAGAACTGGGAAAAGCACAAAGTGATGAATTGGATGAACTAATGGAACATGCTGCGAATGGATCATTGATGGGTGCCCGGGGAAATTCGGGAGTGATTCTCTCTCAGTTGTTTCGTGGTTTTTCCAAGAGTGTTGCAGGAAAACAACGGTTAACCATACAAGATATGGCACTTGCATTGAAATGTGCTTCAGATACTGCCTATAAAGCAGTGATGAAGCCAACAGAAGGAACCATTTTGACAGTGGCTCGCGAAAGTGCTGAAGCTGCCATTAAGTTGGCAGAGCAGTCTGTTGAGTTGGAGTATTTTTGCGAACAGGTGATTCGGGCAGCCAATGAATCTCTGGAGGGGACTCCAGAATTGCTAAAAGTGCTTAAAGATGCCGGTGTAGTCGATTCAGGTGGAAAAGGATTGGTATCAATTCTGGAAGGCGCATACAATGGACTTACAGGCAAAAGCATCGTACTGATTGAGGAAGCATTGCCTCAAATGAATGTCACTTCATCACATGAACATGATGAATCGCTTGAGTACGGCTATTGCACCGAGTTTATTATTCATTCAGATGCCAGCCATGTGGATCCATTGAGAGAGGCCTTTGAAACATCGGGTGATTCACAGCTGGTGGTGGGTAACGGGAATATCATAAAAGTTCATATTCATACCAATCACCCCGGTGAAGTGATGGAATCAGCTTTGAAACTGGGATATCTGAGTGATATTAAAATTGATAATATGCGTTTGCAACACCGTCATGAGATTTTTGAAAAAGCAGTAACAGAGACAACGGCTGCAACTGAAGATCCGTCAAAACCTTATGGCATGATCACTGTTGCCATGGGGGAAGGGATTGCGCAAATTTTCAGGGATTTTACGGTTGATGAGGTCATTGAAGGTGGCCAGACCATGAATCCCAGTACAGAGGATTTTTTGAAAGCCATTGAAAAAATGAATGTGGAACATGTTTTTATTCTGCCCAACAACAGTAATATTATAATGGCTGCAAATCAGGCAAAGGCATTGAGTCCAAAACCTGTGACAGTGATACCGAGCAAGACTGTTCCGCAGGGAATTGCTGCCGTGCTGGCGTTTCATCCTGAAATGAGCGCAGAAGAGAATCAGGATTTGATGCAGGAAGCAATCACCGATGTCAGAACCGGACAGGTAACCTATGCGGTACGAGATACAGAAATGAATGGGCTGACCATTAACAAAGGCGCTATGATCGGTTTGGCAGGGAAAGAAATTCTGGCTGCCGGAAAAGACGTTCAACAGGTGTCTCTACAATTGATAGAGAAAATGATTACCGAAAAAGATGAAATTTTGACAGTCTATTATGGGGAAGATATCAAAGAATCAATGGCATCAGAGTTGGAGGAACACTTAAAAAAACAGTACCCTGAGCTTGAAATTGAGGTGTACTTTGGTGGTCAGCCACTCTATTACTATCTTTTTTCGCTGGAATAACTCACAAAGGGAATGGGACCATATGCGCGTAATTGGCGGGAGTGCGAAAGGACACCGATTGCTGTCACCTAAAGGAACGGCAGTTCGCCCCACCTCTGACAGGGTTCGGGAAGCGATCTTTAACTCTATACAGTCGCGGGTGGGAAATGCGGTTGTATTGGATCTTTTTGCGGGTGCAGGCACCTTGGGCATTGAAGCGTTATCACGCAACGCTCAAAGAGCTGTTTTTGTCGATTGTGCACCCAGGCAGATAGAACTGATAAAGGAAAACTTGACCAAAACACGCTTGTTGGAAAGGGCTGAACTGCTTCAACAAGAAACAGATATTGCAATAAAGCAGCTTAAATCTAGGCAAATTATGTTTGATTTGGTTTTTGCAGATCCGCCCTATTGCCAGGGTCACATTGAAAAAACCCTGCGGTGCTTGAGCCAGGCAGGAGTGGTCAAAATGGAGGGGCTTGTGGTGGTTGAGTTCAGCTTTGAAGAAAAGATTCCAGAAAAAATGGGTGATTTTCATCAAACATCAGTGCGAAAATACGGAACCACCGGCGTTGCTTACTACAACCGGAAGGAGGAACGCGAATGATCAGGGCTTTATACCCGGGAAGTTTTGACCCTATCACCAACGGGCATCTGGATATCATTGAGCGCGCTTCAAGGCTTTGTGACGAAGTCTTTGTGACAGTACTTCCCAATACCTCGAAGTCACCGCTGTTCACTCTAGAGGAAAGAGTTGCCATGATAGAGGAAGTTGTTGCTCCCTTTCACAATGTGTCGGTTAAAATGCATGCAGGTCTTTTGGTTGATTTTGCGGATGAACAGAATGCACAGGTTATTATTAAAGGGCTGCGAGCAGTTTCTGATTTCGAATATGAGTTTCAAATGGCTTTAATGAATCGAAAGTTAAACCAAAAGGTTGAGACGATGTTTCTGATGACACAGAGTCAGAATTCATTTTTAAGTTCCAGTCTTGTAAAAGAAGTTGCAAAACTGAATGGCTGCATTAAAGGGTTAGTGCCGGAAACGGTCGAAAAAGTGATTCGACATAAATTTCGTTCTGGGTTAACAGATGACAGGGAGGGATAGTCGTGGATGTACTGCAACTGCTTGAAGAACTGGAAGACTTGATTGAAAGCGGATCAACGATCCCTTTTGTAAGCAAAGTCATGGTTGATCAGGGAGAGTTACTGGAAATCATTAAAGAAATCAGAATTCATCTACCTGATGAGATGAAACAGGCTCTTTGGATTAAGGAAGAACGCCAGCGAATTTTAACAGAAGCACAACAGGAAGGTGAACAAACCATCCAGGAAGCACGCAAGCATGCTGAATCGCTGGTTGAGCAGGATGAAATTGTTCGCATGGCGCGACAAAAGGCAGAAGAAATTATTCTGCAGGCACAGCAGGGAGCCAAAGAAATGAAGATGAGCGCCCGGGAATATACAGATGACCTGCTGGCTGAGACCAGTGAGACGCTTCGCGAAATGTTGCATACCATTGAAGAAAACAGAAAAGAGTTGAAGCAAATGAGTCGCCAGAACAACTAACGATTCAGGTTATTTAACATAAACGGGGCTCATGAGAAGGTCTGGATCTCCATGCAAAAAAGACTTATGGAGCAGTTTTGCACCATAAATTCGACTGGCCTTGAAGTCTATGTCCAGTAACTGATTGATTTCAGGAGAAGCTGTTTGGAAATTGGCCATTTTGTTGATAAGCGGTATTTTTGCGGTGGCTTGACAAGTTCGGATTAACTCCCTTCCCCTGTCATTGAAAGCAAGAATGCGGCCATATGTTGAAGATGTGTCATGCTGGTATGTTGCCAGTTGGTTTCGGTTGAGATTTAATAGCAAATGGATGAGCATTCTTTGCAAACGAGTGTATGGCACTCGTTTGTTTTTGACGCAAAACATGAATTCTTCAATGGAGCCTGCTTTTTTAACGCATTTCATGATTCGATGTTCAAGTCCTTCAGAAATATCTGGAAGGTTTGCAAACTCGCAAATACTGGAACGCTTTAAAAGTGTCAGAAGCTCCTGATGATAATCATCATGAAACACCGGCCCGCGACCTTCGCTAATACCACAAAGCAACCTTTCATAAGCTTGGGAAGGCAGAAAGGGTTTGATGGAAGATACATCTCCAGTATTATGGTAAAGGCGTCGGATGCCTGTCGCACTGCTAATGGAATGCACTGTTGTTGGATCATGATATTCGGCTCCGATGCGCTGAATGGTGTGCAATGCCATAGAAGAGCCTGTTTTGATGATGTGCTTGGCATAAGCCATACCCAGCACATTATTTGGTCGATTAAAGACCTGTTTGGCCAATGGCAGTTTTTCTGGGAAATCGCGTTCAATGATATATATCAGGGCTTTTTCCTGAGCGGCAGCAAAAGGAATGCCTGACGATAGAGCTTTTTTTAAATAATAGGAATAGTCAGGATGTGGATCGGCCAGTAAGAACCCAATAAGTTTAAAGATGGCCGGATCGCCTATTTCACTTCCGAAGCATACATCGGTCACGCACCCCAACTGATCAAGCAACAGAATGCTGCCACGTGCAAACTGTTCAGCTGTTGAACAAGCAAAAATAGTAGGCAGTTCAAGCACAAGATCGACACCACAAGCCACAGCCATTGAAGCTCGGGTCCATTTGTCGGTGAGGGCAGGCTCTCCCCGCTGCATAAAATGTCCGCTCATCACAGCCACGGTATGAGTTGCGCCAGTGATTTTTTTTGATTCGTTCAAATGATGAAGATGACCATGATGAAAAGGGTTGTATTCCGTTATAAGTCCCAGAATAGGCATGGTTGAAACCGCCTTTCTTAAGTTATGTTCAATATGATATCCATCTTATCATGAGATGCAAGTAACACACCAGATGGTAAGAGATGTCAATTTCGATGGATATAAAAAATATACCTGTATAACCTTGTTTTCGTAATATGGATAAGTGGTATGGATAAAAGGATTATGCTATAATGAAATTCAGTGTGTCAATAGAGACCAAAGCGAATAAAGAAACATCTGGCAAGTAATGTGATAATTTGGACCAGGTGTTGAAAAATTGTTAAAAGTTTATTATTATTGACAGGAAGCATTGGGAAATGGATGTAATCACATTTAATCATGGGAGGGTCAAACATGAAAGTATTGGTATTAAATTGCGGCAGCTCATCACTTAAGTATCAGATCATCAACATGGAAAACGAAACGCTGCTTGCAAAAGGCGTAGCAGAGCGGATCGGAATCGAGGGTTCTTTTGTCAAGCATGAACCTGTCGATAAAGACAAGACGGTGATAGAAGTCGCACTTCACAATCACAAAGAAGCTATTAAAGTTGTACTGGATGCATTGCAGGACAAAGATCATGGTGTGGTGAGCACGTTGGATGAGATCAATGCAGTTGGTCATCGGGTTGTGCATGCGGGCGAAAAATTTTCCGGCTCAGTAATGATCACCCAAGAGGTCATTGATGCTCTTGAAGAGTGTTCTGATCTGGCACCTTTGCATAATCCTCCCAACTTGATGGGAATCTACGCTTGTCAGGAAATTTTGGCCGAAGTGCCCATGGTTGGTGTTTTTGACACTGCTTTTCATCAAACCATGCCGAAATCATCCTATTTATACGCACTTCCATACGAACTTTACGAAAAATACAAAATTCGTCGCTATGGTTTTCACGGAACATCTCACAAGTATGTGGCTATTAAAACAGCTGAATTACTTGAAAAACCATTGGAAACATTAAAATTAGTCACCTGTCATTTGGGTAACGGGGCAAGTATGGCCGCTGTGATGAATGGCAAATCAATTGATACAACCATGGGCTTTACACCTTTGGAAGGTCTGGCGATGGGAACAAGATGCGGTGATTTGGATCCTGCGATTATTTCCTACATCATGGAAAAAGAAGGTTTAGATATCAACGCTGTGAATAATATCATGAACAAGAAATCGGGTGTGCTTGGAATTTCCGGCGTCAGTAGTGATTTTAGAGATATCGAAAATGCTGCTGCTCAGGATAATGAACGAGCGCAGGTTGCCCTGGAAATATTTTACAAGCGAGTTACCAAGTACATAGGCGCATACGCTGCAGAAATGGGCGGTTTGGACGCCGTTGTATTCACTGCAGGCTTGGGAGAAAACTCTGACACAGCCCGCAAAGAAATATGCAAAACACTGGCTTTCATGGGTGCTAACATCGACGATTCTAAAAATGATAATCTTCGAGGTAAAGAAGCAATTATCAGCACTGACGATTCCACTGTGAAAATTGTTCTGATGCCCACTAATGAAGAACTGATGATAGCAAGAGAAACAAAAGCTTTAATTTCATAAGGTTTGAAATTTGCCTTGACAAATGGTTTCCGGAGCCATATAATTTTTCCTATTGGAAACAGAGGTGGTACGATGAAACTGGATATATCTCCGTTGCTGAAAAAGGAAGCAGATTTTCTCTCCTATGAGTTTACGTATGAGCAACCGGATGTGGACTATTATGGAGATGTGATTGTGTGCAATGGTCCTGTTCAGGTGAACGGTAATGTTCGGAAAATTGGCGATCAGCTTTTTCTGGAAACTCAAATTCAGGTCAATATCACCACCCACTGTGCACGTTGCCTGGAAGCGGTCGAACAGGCAATCGAGGCCCAATCTTTTGAAGAACTGCTGCCCGCTGGAAACGAAAAAGAAATAGAGCCTGAGGGTGATGTATGCTTTTATGAAGGCTTTCATCTGGATTTACTCCAGCATGCACAAGAACAGATGATGATTCAGTTGCCCGTGAAAACACTATGCCGCGAGAACTGCGAAGGAATTTGCAGCCTGTGTGGTCAAAGTCGAGAACAGGGTGAATGTGACTGTCTGGATCGAGAAAAAAATGAAAAAGAGCCAGACCCCAGACTTGCCCAATTGCGAGACTGGCTTGAGAAAGCGAATGAGTAAGGAGGTGTTGTCATGCCAGTACCAAAGCGCAAAACAAGTAAATCTGACCGAGATATGAGAAGAGCTTCTAACTCCAAGTATGTTGCTCCAACCACCTCAGAGTGTCCTCAATGCCATGAACCAAAACTTTCCCACAGAGTATGCACCAATTGCGGAACATACAAGGGCAAAGAAGTCATTGATGTCAAGTAGTAATTTAGAAAACAGCATTGCCGAATGGCTTTGCTGTTTTTTTCTGTTTAGGGACTTCCTTGTCAGTTATAAAAAACTCAGGTATACTGAGATTAGCATCAGGTACTAATGAACCCGAGGTGAATCAGATGAAGATAAACGGTTCGACACCACGCAGAAACAAGCGTGAAAGGCAGGTGCAATTACAACAATTGATTTCGGAAGATCCGTTTCTGACTGATGAAGACCTGGCAATACGATTTCAGGTCAGTATACAAACCATCCGTCTGGACCGGCTGGAGTTAGGTATTCCAGAATTGCGGGAACGCATGCGTCATGCAGCGTCGGAGAATTACGAAAAAGTGAGGAGTATGGCTGGAACAGAGATTGTGGGGGAATTGATTGATTTAAAATTAGGTGAAAGCGGCATTTCAATACTGGAAACAAACAGGGAAATGGCTTTCAAAAAAACCAGCATGGTAATGGGGCATCATATTTACTCGCAGGCGGAGTCTCTGGCGATGGCTGTTATTGATGCCAATGCGGCATTAACAGGCGTATCGAATATTAAATACTTGCAGCCAGTTGAGTCTGGTGACAAGCTTGTCGCCAAGGCTGAAGTTGTCAGAGTCAGAGGCAATAAACACTTTGTTCATGTGCTGATTCAAAACAGACAGGTGCAGGTATTTAGAGGAAAGTTTATACTGGTAACAATGGACACCATAAAGGAGGAACGGGTATGAAAGTGGTAATGGATGCCATGGGAGGCGATTTTGGACCGCGGGCTACTGTTGAGGCAGCGCTTCAGGCCATTGAAGAATTGGGTGTGCACATGATCCTGACCGGACGGGAAGAAGTTCTCCGAAATGAACTTAAGCAATATCCATCGGTTGGAGATGCATTGACAATTGTTCATTGTTCTGAAATTATTGAAAATCAGGATAAACCGTCAGTAGCATTGCGTCAAAAAAAGAATTCATCCATGTCTGTTGCCTTTCAGATGGTTAGAAATGGTGAAGCAGATGCAATCATATCCGCGGGAAATACCGGAGCATTACTGGCTGGGGGACTCTTCATTCTTGGACGAATTAAAGGCATCAGCCGTCCTGCCCTGGCAGTTCCAATACCAACCCCAAGAGGCATTTCTCTTCTGATTGATGCAGGAGCCAATGCCGATTGCAAGCCTCAGCATCTATTGGATTTCGCCCGAATGGGGCGCAGTTACATGCAGACAATGGCAGGGATCGATGAACCGGAAATCAGATTGGTGAATGTTGGCATTGAGGCGGAGAAGGGTAATGAACTCTCAAAAGAAACCTACCCTTTGCTGGAACAGGCCCATATTGGCTTTAAGGGAAATATTGAAGCCAGAGATATTCCAGCCGGTGTTGCGGATGTCATCGTTTGCGACGGGTTTACCGGTAATATTATACTGAAGTTGTATGAAGGAGTGGCAGGCATCTTTGGGGATACACTGAAACAGGAACTGACTCGCAACTTTGTCAGAAAAGCAGGTGCTCTGCTGATAAAGCCGGGGCTCCGTGACTTTAAAAAACGGTTTGATTACACTGAACACGGGGGTGTTCCTTTTCTGGGGGTTAACGGTTTATTAATCAAGGCCCATGGGAGCTCAAATGCAAAGGCACTTAAGAATGCTGTTCGACAGGCTAAAATTTCTTTTGAAAATCAGCTGGTTCCCCATATTGTCAGTCAATTACCTAATGCCTCAATTGAGTTGGAGGAGGCGACGCATCAATGAAAGATTTAGATCATTGGTATCAAATATGTCCGGAACTGCAACAACGCATAGGTTATTCATTTAAAAAGGAAAGTATCCTAATGGAAGCAATGACGCACAGTTCATTTGCAAATGAATGGAAACATCGACGGATGCGTGATAATGAAAGGCTTGAATTTTTGGGCGACTCGGTATTGGGACTGATCATCAGTCATTATATATTTGAAACCTATCACCACTTGCCTGAAGGTGAATTAACAAAAGTTCGTGCCAATGTTGTTTGTGAAGCCTCGTTGGCACTGAAAGCACGACGAATCAATATAGGAAGCTATCTGTTGCTGGGTAGGGGCGAAGAAGCCAGTGGCGGCCGCGACAGAGAGTCAATTCTTGCAGATGGATTGGAATCATTGATTGCAGCTATCTATCTGGATGGTGGATTTGAAATAGCAAGAGCTTTTGTCTTGAACAACTTTCACGACCTGATTGACTTGGCAGCCAATGGCGACTTGATGACTGACTACAAGACAAAGCTGCAGGAAATATGGCAAGGCGGTCAGCAGGGGTCAACACAAGAAAGAATTGAATACTGTGTTGTTGATGAACAGGGACCGGATCATAATAAAACCTTTTTTATCGAGGTTCGTGTCGGAAACCAGACATTGGGTGCCGGACAGGGAAAAAACAAGAAAGAAGCAGAGCAGCGGGCTGCAAAGTCAGCGATCAATTTTTTGGAAATGAAATCGTAAAATGCATGGATTAGGAGCTCTGTGTAAGATAGCATCACAAGTGTGTTTTGGGAGGGTTCCATTTGCGGTTAAAAAAACTTGAAATGAAGGGATTTAAATCCTTTGCACAGCGCGTTGAACTGGGATTTGAAACAGGCGTTACTGCTGTGGTAGGTCCCAATGGCTGTGGCAAAAGCAACATAGCCGATGCGATTCGGTGGGTGTTGGGAGAACAAAGTGCCAGAAGTCTTCGGGGACAAAAAATGGAAGATGTTATCTTTTCTGGCACTGACCGCAAAAAGCCACAGGGATTAGCGGAGGTAACCATCGTTTTTGATAACAATGCAGGAATGATGAGTGTCCCTTATCAAGAAGTGGCGATTACCCGCAGAGTCTACAGATCTGGTGAAAGTGAGTACTTTCTCAATCGCGATCGATGCCGTCTAAAAGATGTTAAAGAGCTTCTGATGGATACGGGCATTGGAAAAGAAGGTTATTCCATCATTGGACAGGGACGTATTGATGAATTACTGAGTCAAAGAGGTGAAGAGCGTCGGCTGCTGTTTGAAGAAGCGGCAGGAATAGTCAAGTACCGAACCCGGAAAGAAGAAGCGGAAAAAAAGATTAAACAAACCAACGAAAATCTTTCCCGGTTAAAAGACATTTTGCTGGAGTTGGAGGAACAGCTTGAACCACTTCGCTTACAGGCGGAAAAAGCGGAAAAATACTTGAATCTGCGGGAAAAAATACGAAGGCTTGAAGTGGATCATTTCCTTAAAGACATCACAAAATCTGACGATGGAATTAATCAGATCAGGATTGAACAGCAACGTTGGCAGCAAATGCTGAATGAGATTCAGACTGAGTTGGTGTTGTTGGAAAGGGAACTTCAAAAATCTGAAAATGAAGTACAACAATGCGAAGCGGAAAAAGAGTTGATCGGTCGACGCATAAAAGAAATTGAAACAGAATTGGAAGAAAACCATACTCAGCATCGCCTTCACAAACAGCACATGGAACATTTGGAGGACCAAAAAAACAGATTAAATGCAACTTCAGGTCAATTGCAGTTAGAAATTTGCCAGGAAAAAGAGAATCTCCTGCAGTTAGAAGAAAAGCTGTTACATCAACAGCAAGGATACATTGAACAGGAAGAGAAAATGGCCGAACTCAATGAAAGAATCCAACTGGAAAGCAGCCAGTTGTTACAAAGGCAAAATCAGTTGGAGAACAACAAGGCGGGCATCATAGAATCTCTGAATCAGATCGCAGGTCTGAAGGCGCGTATCGAAAGAGTACAAGCTTTGGAAGATGCAGCCATTCAACGGCAGCAACAACTGCAGGAAGATCACACGATGATTGAATTAGAAGCCGATGAAGCGCAGCAAAAGCATCAAATGGTGGAGGCTGAATTAAGGGCATTAAAAAAAGCACTGGTGATGATCGCTGGTGAAATGGAGACTTCAGAAGCGTCGCTGGAAGAAGTTGAACGCCAGCTGATGCAGATGGAAAAGCAGCTGTATCAGTTGAATCAAGAGCACGACCAACGCATGCACAGGAAAAACACACTGGTGAACATGGAAAAAACCTTTGAAGGATTCCAGCGGGGCGTGAGGAATGTGTTGAGAGCGGTACAGCAAAATCCTGAGCTGGCAGGTGGTTTCCACGGTGTGATTGCTGATTTGCTGAGAGTGCCAAAGGGTTACGAGACTGCCATTGAAACATCTTTGGGACCAGCACTGCAATACTTAGTGACTGATGAAGAGTCTCAGGGAAAAAAGTTGATTGATTTTCTGAAAAACAAGCATCAGGGGAGGGTGACGGTTTTACCCATTAACGTGATCAAAGGTCGCGCTTTGAACCATTATGAACAGCAAATTATTGAAAAATATGAAGAAGCAGCGGCTTGTGCCATTGATCTCATCAGTTTTCCAAGTCCGTATCAGTCTGTTTTTCAGAATTTGCTAGGGCGAGTAGTGGTGACCAGTGATTTGGATACAGCCATTCGTCTTGCCCGGGAATTAAAACATCAGGTGAAATTGACTACAATAGAAGGGGATTTAATACAGCCCGGCGGTTCCATGACAGGGGGGAGTGTTTCAGCCCAACAGGACGGGCTTTTGGTTCGGAAGCGAGAAATTGAAGAGCTTGGCAATGAAATACATCAACTCGCTGAGAAACGCAATTTGGCAGAATCTCACATCGAAAAACTTAAAATCAAGCGGAGTTCAATCAAAGCTCACTTAATGGAGCAGAGACAGGAAAAAACACAACGAGAGCATCAACTGGTGAAATGTGAAGGGGAAATGGACCATTTACAGCAACAGATTTCTTTATTGACTCAGAGAATTCAACGTTTTAATCAGGAACAGGAGCAGCTGTCAGATCATTTAAAAAATCTTGGCAATGAGTTGAAACAATTACGGGAAGAGCTGGATGATAAAGAGAAAGAACTTGCTGGTGTGCGGGCAGAAGTGGAACGTGAAGTGGCACTGCAGCAACAATTGCTATCTCAGTTAAACGAACTAAAAAATATTGCAGGCGAACATCAGGTGGCGTTGGCTGCTCATCGTGAAAAAAATAAAGCACTGGAAGCAGAAAAGAAGAACGTGGAAACGCGGCACCAATCACAGAAAATGAGAGAATTACAATTACTTAAAGATATTGAAGAAACAAGCAGTAAACAAACCGATACACACAACGCTATGCAGGAGTTGAAAGGGAAAGAAACCGTTCAAAATAACAAACTGAAAGAAGAACAACTAAATTTGCAACAACTACAGGATAATCAGAACCGCATTCAGAAGGAACTTCGATTGAAGCAGAAAGATCGGCTGCTGCATAATGAGAATCAACAACGCCTTATTGAGAAAAATCACCAGGCAGAGCTACGCTTATCTAAACAGGAATGGCAACGCCAACAGGTAATAGACCGTTTATTGGAGTATCACGAAATGAACCCTACGCAGGCAAAGATCTGGCTGAACAGTCAGTCGGAAAACGCTTTAAAACCATCTGATCTTCCAGGACTGAAGCAAGAAATGCAGTTACTGGGAGAGGTGCATGTGGGGGCTCTGGATGAATATCGACGTGTGAAAGAGCGCTATGAATTTCTAACCAGTCAAGAGGAAGACATGCTACAGGCAAGACAGTCTCTGGAGACGATTATTTCTGAACTGGAAAAGCACATGATTCAACAGTTTCAGGAACAGTTTGATAAGATTCAGGTGCAGTTCAAATCTGTTTTTCAGCGCTTATTCAGAGGAGGCAATACTGAGCTCGTACTACAAAATCCGGAAGATCTTTTAACAACGGGAATTGATATTATAGCACAGCCGCCAGGCAAAAAATTTCAACATTTGTCGCTTCTATCCGGTGGAGAAAAAGCATTAACGGCGATTTCTCTTCTTTTCGGTATTTTGCTGGTGAAGCCTTCACCTTTTTGTGTTTTAGACGAAATTGAAGCAGCTTTAGACGATGCCAATGTCAGTCGTTTTGCTGATTTTCTAATTGATCTCTCGGAAGAAATTCAATTCATAGTAGTGACCCATAAAAAACAGACGATGGAACGCGCACATACACTTTATGGCGTCACGATGCAGGAGAAAGGGGTTTCCAGCTTACTGCCGCTAAAACTGGAAGAAGTCAAGCGTGAGATGATGACTGGCTGATATCAGCAGTGAGAAATGCTGCAAATGAGTAATCAGGGAGGAACTATTAGTGAGTGAACAAACTAAAACAGGTTTTTTTCAGCGATTAAAGCAAGGACTAAGTAAAACAACAAAAGAGTTTACCGATAAAATTGACACCTTAATCAGTGGGTATGGCAAAATTGACGAAGCATTTTACGACGAGCTGGAAGAGATTCTCATTACAGCAGACCTTGGGTTTGATATCACAATGGAGTTAATAGAATCATTACGAGAAAAAGTAAAAGAAGTAAAAACAGACGATCCGCATCAAGTTAAAGTACTTCTGAAAGAACTGATCATCAATATTTTAAGCACGGGAAATCGAGAGCTTCAGGTGGAACCACCGCCGGCTGTTGTGTTGGTAGTAGGTGTTAATGGAGTTGGTAAAACGACGACAATTGGAAAACTGGCACATTATTTCAAGCAACAGCATAAAGAGGTGATGCTGGCAGCGGGAGATACGTTTCGGGCCGGTGCCATTGATCAGTTGGAAGTATGGGGGCAGCGCAACCAGGTGCCTGTAATACGTCACCAAGAGGGTTCTGATCCTGCAGCAGTCATCTTTGATGCCATTCATTCGGCGAAGGCGCGCAACTGTGAAATCTTAATCTGCGATACTGCAGGCAGGCTTCACAACAAGAAGAATCTGATGAACGAATTGGGTAAAATTTTTCGTGTTGTTGACCGGGAATATCCAGAAGCTCGCAAAGAAGTGTTACTGGTGCTCGATGCCACCACCGGACAAAATGCCCTCCAGCAGGCGAAAGTATTTGGTGAAGTTGCCCAGCTAACAGGAATTGTACTGACAAAACTTGATGGAACAGCAAAAGGAGGTATCGTGCTGGCGATCACCAAGTCTATGGGTACGCCAGTCAAAATGATTGGTGTAGGAGAACAGTTGGAGGATCTTCAACCCTTTGATCCCAGTTCATTTGCAGAGGCACTTTTGGGAGACACCAACGAAACGAGAATTGCTGATGATATCAAAATATGAGGTTGACAAGCATATGAGAATCAAGTAAAATATCCTTGTGTTCGTAAAGCAAATAACCTTTACAGTGGTGAAAAGAATAATGGATAAAAATACAGGCATCTTATTGCTTTATGATTGCTACCAGGCGCTTTTAACTGAAAAGCAGCGTCAAATGATGGATCTTTACTACAACCAGGATTTCACACTGGCTGAAATTGCTGAAGAAATGACCATCTCCAGACAGGGAGTCTATGATCATTTGAAGCGAACAGAGAAACTTCTGGAACAATACGAAGACCGGATGAGTTTGCTGAGAACATTTCAGCGCCAAAGCCGTATCATTCTGCAAATGAAGGAATGCCTGGCAAAAATGGAAATGGAAATGAGTGGCGTTGAAGCTGCTCAGGGATCAATGACACATATTAAGCGAATTAAATCGTCGCTGGAGCAGCTTTATCAGATCAGCACCTCTTAAGGAGCATGCCCTATGATATTTGAAGGACTTTCTGAAAAACTTCAAAATACACTCAGTAAACTGAAAAGCAAGGGGAAACTTACTGAAAAAGATGTGAAGGAAGCTATGCGTGAAGTGAAGCTGGCTTTGCTGGAAGCAGATGTTAACTTCAAAGTGGTGAAAGATTTTATCAAACGTGTATCGGATCGGGCAGTGGGAGACGAAGTAATGGAAAGCCTGACCCCGGGACAACACGTGATTAAAATTGTCAATGAAGAGTTAACCGCCTTGATGGGAAGCAGCCAGAGCAAACTTACTTTTTCATCCAAACCACCAACAATCTATATGATGGTGGGTCTTCAGGGCTCGGGGAAGACAACCACGTGTGGAAAACTGGCTAAACATCTAAAGAAACAGCAAAAGAGCCCTTTGTTAGTTGCTTGTGATATTTATCGCCCGGCAGCTATTCAGCAATTGAAAACTGTGGGCGGACAGGTGGATGTGCCGGTCTTCTCAATGGGAGACGGAACGAGTCCGGTGCATATATCCAAGGCTGCTGTTGAGCACGCCAATCGACAGGGACTTGATACTGTCATTATTGATACTGCCGGCCGGCTGCACATTGATGAACTGTTAATGGAAGAACTGCAGCAGATTAAAGCAGCTGTTAAACCACAGGAAATCTTATTGGTGGTAGATTCCATGACAGGCCAGGATGCCGTGAATGTGGCAGAACAGTTTCACGAGCAAATTGGCATTGACGGTGTTATTCTAACAAAACTTGATGGTGATACACGTGGTGGTGCAGCACTTTCTGTTCGAGCAGTCACGCAAAAGCCGATTAAGTTCGCAGGAATAGGCGAAAAAATTGATGAATTTGAACCATTTCACCCTGACAGAATGGCTTCTCGAATACTGGGTATGGGGGATATGCTTAGTCTGATTGAAAAAGCACAATCCAATATTGATCTGAAAAAAGCTCAGGAACTTGAGAAAAAAATGCGAACACAGCAGTTCACTTTCGATGATTTTCTCGATCAGTTGCAACAAATGAAAAATATGGGACCTCTTAGCCAGGTGTTGCAGATGATTCCGGGAATGGGAGGCAAACAACTGAAGAATCTGGAAGTTGATGACCGGGAACTGGTACACATTGAAGCCATTATTCAGTCAATGACCCGGGAAGAGCGCTCCAACCCCGGCTTGATTAACGGATCAAGACGCAAGCGAATAGCCATCGGAAGTGGCACTAGTATTCAGCAAGTCAATAAACTGCTGAAACAGTTTGAACAGACACGAAAAATGATGAAACAGTTTATGGATATGGAAAAGGGCATGAAAAAGGGTGGACGGTTTAAAATGCCATTTCCCGGCATGTAAACCTTTACTGATAAATGGATTTCCTTGGAATAATCATATTGCCGAAGGAAGGTCCCAGAAACATGAAAGGGAGGTGAAAAAGCATGGCAGTAAAAATCAGACTGAAGCGCATGGGTGCTAAAAAACGTCCATTCTACCGTATTGTTGTGGCTGACAGCCGAGCACCTCGGGACGGACGATTCATTGAAGAAATTGGCTACTATAACCCTGTATCAGAACCCAAAGAAATTAAAATTGATCAGGAAAAGGCACAAAAATGGATTTCAAATGGTGCGAAACCAACCGAAACAGTTCGAGTGTTGCTGAAAAACAATGGCGTCCTGCAGCAATAAACCTGGTGAGCGAGGGAGGATCAAGACATGGGCTATCTGGTGGAACTTATTGCGAAAGCCCTGGTGGACCATCCGGATCAGGTGCAGGTAAACGAAGTGGAAAATAGCTCTTCTATCATCATTGAGCTTCGTGTTGCGCCTGAAGACATGGGAAAAGTGATCGGAAAACAAGGCCGAATTGCCAAAGCAATCCGCACTGTGATTAAAGCAGCAGCGACAAAAGAAAGCAAAAAGGTCATTGTGGAAATCCTGTAACGCCAGACAGATTCCAACAGCGCCAGTAACAGACATTTGAAAAATCTGGCGATGGAGGTTTCAAACATGAAATATCTTAAAGTTGGTTTTATTGCTACGACACATGGAATCAAGGGAGGACTTCGTGTCCGCCCCATGACGGATGATGCTGCCCGATTTCTGGAATTGGAATGGTTATACATTGAAGGTAGCGATCAGAAGTGGGTTATCAGTGAGGTTAAAATCAGACCCAAAGATGTGATACTCTACTTTAAAGGCTTGAATCACATCGACCAGGCAGAGCTGCTTCGTGGTAAGCACCTCTACACTGATGAAACCCAGCGACCGGCTCTGGAAGCTGACCGGCACTATGTTTCTGACTTAGTTGGCTTACAGGCAGTTTATCCGGATGGACGAGAGATGGGCACCCTGACGCAAGTTATCAGTACAGCTGCTCACGATGTGTATGTCATCACCTCTCCTGATGGGAAGGATGAATGGATGGTGCCTGCGGTAAAAGTGTTTGTGCTGGAAATACTTCCTGAAGACGGAAAAATTGTCATTGATCCCATTGAAGGGATGCTTTCATGAAAATTCATATCCTGACATTGTTTCCCGAACTGTTGGAGCAGATCTTCAGTTACAGCATTATCAAGCGTGCACGAGATAAAGAGTTGTTTTCCATTAACTGTCATCAGATTCGTGATTATGCCAACGACCGACACCGTAGTGTGGATGATTATCCCTATGGAGGTGGTGGAGGCATGGTGATGACACCGCCGCCTATTTTTGATGCCCATTCCAATGTGACAAGGCAACTTCCTGGCGATCGAAAAATCCGCACGATCTACTGCACACCCAAAGGAAACACTTTCACACAGAAAATGGCTGTAGAGCTTGCCTGCGAAGAAGCCTTGATTTTTTTGTGTGGTCATTATGAAGGTGTTGATCAACGCGTCATTGATTCGCTGGTGACAGATGAGATTTCCATAGGCGATTATGTTCTGACCGGCGGCGAATTACCGGCGGCAGTGATGATTGATGCGATTGTCAGGTTGATACCCGGTGTCTTAAAAGATGAACAAAGCTACATGGATGAATCGCATTACAATGATTTACTGGAATACCCTCATTACACCCGCCCGCCCGAATATCGTGGGATGAAAGTGCCTCACACATTACTTTCGGGAAATCACGAACATATTCGACAGTGGCGCAGGTGGGAGTCTATTCGTGAAACCTGGCAAAAAAGACCAGATCTGATGGCAAAAGCTGAGTTATCACCCAAAGAACTTCAGTGGCTTGAAAAACTGAAACAAGAATCATAAATGGATTGTACCAGATGTACCTGCATGTTATAATGGCAGGATGACGAACGTTCCTCTATGAAATGGTAAACATACGAACGTTCTTGAGGAAGGAGGGACAAACATGGACTTAATCCGCACATTGGAACAAGAGCATTTAAAGCAGGATCAAGTGACGTTTAACACTGGTGATACTGTTAAAGTGCATGTCAAGGTTAAAGAGGGCAATCGCGAGAGAATCCAGGTGTTTGAAGGAATCGTCATCAAACGTCAGGGCGGTGGATTGCGTGAGACCTTTACAGTTCGAAGAATTGCTTCAGGTGTTGGTGTAGAAAGAACCTTCCCTGTTCATTCACCCAAGATTGAAAAGATTCAGGTGATGAAAAGAGGTAAGGTTCGCAGAGCAAAACTCCACTATATCCGTGACCGTATCGGCAAAGCTGCTTTTAAAATCAAAGAAAAACGGTAGTGAAAAGGGACTCTTTGAAGTCCCTTTCATTATAGGGGTGAATAAATGAGCATTAACTGGTACCCGGGACACATGAAAAAAACAGAAAGCCTGCTGAAAGAACAGTTGCAGTTGGTAGATTTGGTGTTGGAGCTTCTTGACGCTCGCATACCATACAGCAGCAGTAATCCGAAGCTGGCGAATCTGTTGCAACATAAGAAAAGGATCGTTGTGTTGAACAAAGTTGACCTTGCCGATGAATACATGAACAAACAATGGCAGGCATATTTTCAGCAACAGGGCCTTGAAGTGATTCAGGTGAATGCAACCAGGAGTGGCATTAACCGTTTGGTCCAAGAATCTGTTGACAAGGTATTTAAGGAAAAGGCGGCACAACTGAAAGCCAGGGGAAGAAATTCACGGCCTGCCAGGGTAATGGTTGTGGGAATTCCCAATGTGGGCAAATCGACGCTCATTAATCAGCTGGCAGGAAAAGGCAGCGCCAAAACCGGTGATAAGCCTGGTGTTACAAGAGGGAAGCAATGGATTCGCGTTCATGACAGAATAGAATTGTTAGACACGCCAGGCATTCTTTGGCCCAAATTTGAGGATGCCGCGACAGGGATCCGGCTGGCTCAGACCGGTGCGATTCGTGATGAAATCGTCGACCAACAGGAACTAGCCTGGAATCTATTGCAAACATTACAAATACATTACCCATTATTGCTGGAAGCTCGATATGGAGGAGATGTCACTCAGCCGCTGACAGATTACATTGATTCCATTGGACAAGCAAGAGGATGTCTTTTAAAGGCAGGCGAAATTGATTATCAGCGAATTGCCCGCATTTTGCTGGAAGAGTTTCGAAGTGGTAAGTTGGGGCGTATTACATTGGAAAAGCCATCGGATGAGGTGACCGCATGAAGCCATTTCACCATGAAGAACTTCTCTGGAACAAAGGTACTCACCACATCGCCTGCTGTGATGAAGTTGGACGCGGATGTCTTTTTGGTCCAGTCGTTGCTGCTGCGGTGATTCTAAAACCCTATGAGTATCTGGACGGTGTGAAAGATTCAAAGAAGCTGTCTCCATCAAAACGCACGTTCCTATACTCGATTATTAAAGAAAAAGCATTGGCCGTTGGCATTGGTGTGGTAACTGCTGAAGAAATTGATCGCATCAACATCAAACAGGCCTCGCGAAAAGCGATGAAGTTAGCGGTTGAAAATCTCCGGGACAAAGAGGGGAAACCGACAATTCCGGAGGCGTTGTTGATTGATGCTGAAATTCTGGATCTTCCATATCCCCAACAATCATTGATACATGGCGAAGATCGGGTTCATGGAATTGCAGCTGCATCCATCGTCGCAAAAGTGACGCGTGACCAGATGTGCGAATCGTGGCATGAGCAGTACCCGGTATATGGCCTTAATCAACACAAAGGCTATGCAACAAAAAATCATCGGGAAGCCTTACTGAAGTTTGGACCAAGTCCTTTGCATCGGTTGACATTTATTCGAAAACTGATGAATGGAAAGGGTTAAGATAATGAATCAAGTGACTGGAAAAGCAGGTGAGCAGGCAGCGCTGAAACATCTTATTGAAAATGGATATCAACTCGTTCATCGAAATTATCGTTGTCGTTTGGGTGAAGTGGACCTCATCATGCGGCGTGAAAAAATGCTTATTTTTGTGGAGGTTAAAACAAGAAAGTCAACCCAATATGGCTTGCCCAGAGAATCGGTAACGTATGCCAAACAGAAGAAAATATATCAAATTGCGCAGCAGTATATTCAACGATATAGAATCAACCACCTATTATTTCGGTTCGATGTGATCGAAATTCTCTGTAAAAACGGAGAGGAACAGATTAATCACATTGAAAATGCCTTTTTTTTCAATGGATAATTGCATTTTACAACAAATATCGAAGTTGAATAAGTGATACCATCTGCTACGGGTACACATTGTTGTGAAGGAAATCATAGGGAAGGGCGAACGGTGATGCTTTCAAAAACGACAACAGCCAGTCTGACCGGATTACATGTGTTGAAAATTGATGTTGAAGTGGATACGGCCAATGGGTTGCCCACGGTTAACATTGTCGGATTACCTGATGCGGCGGTGAAAGAATCGCGCGATAGAGTGCGTGCAGCAATTGATAACAGCGGGTTCCAGTTTCCAATGCAGCGGGTAACAGTTAATTTGGCACCTGCAGATTCTCGCAAGGAAGGCAGCCATTTTGATCTGCCCATTGCTTTAGCCATATTATTATCCACCGGCCAGTTGCCCGCGGAACCATTGAAAGAGGCAATAATGCTGGGAGAACTGTCATTAGATGGCTCAATTCTTCGAATTAATGGCGCGTTGCCTATGATGATGGAGCTTCAACGCCAGGGTTACAACCGGGTTATTCTTCCATGGGAAAACCGATACGAAGCAGGGTTGTTAAAGGGATTACAATGCTGCTTTCCTAAAGATTTGCGGGAACTGAACTCGATGATTCAAAAGGGTTTAACATTTGCTGATTCAGAAACATTTTCACAAACCAATCCTGATCATAAGCAAGAGTGGCCTGTTTTGGCTGATTTGCGCGGGCAGGAAAATGTGAAGCGGGCACTTGAAATTGCAGCTGCTGGTGCACATAACTTACTGTTAATTGGCCCGCCTGGTTCTGGGAAAACCATGGCTGCAAGAAGACTGCCGGCAATTTTGCCGGAAATGTCTTTCAGTGAATCGATGGAAGTGGCAGTGATTCAAAGCGCGGCAGGTTTACTGACACCTGAAAATGCATCTTTCAGGCAACGGCCCTTTCGAGCACCACATCATACGACTTCTGCGGTGGCCCTTGCAGGCGGCGGTCGAATCCCGAGACCGGGAGAGATTTCCCTTAGCCATCGAGGTGTTCTTTTTTTGGATGAATTGCCTGAGTTTGACAAACGCTCAATGGAAATTCTCAGACAACCACTGGAAGACGGTTGTGTCGTCGTTTCAAGATCAGCAGGTTCATTTTCTTTTCCCAGCGAATTTATGTTGGTTGCGGCAATGAACCCTTGTCCTTGCGGGTATGCAGGATTTGAAGAAAAGGGGCAAATCTGCCAATGCGCACCCCATCAAGTACAAAGATATACCAATAAAATATCTGGACCAATGCTCGATAGGATAGACTTGTTCGTTGAATCCAGACGTATTGAATACGAAGATCTGACAAAGGAGACGTCTTCAGAAAACACTGCAACGGTGCGGGAAAAAGTCAGAAAAGCAAGAGAAATACAACGACAACGTTATAGAAAAGCATCATGCTATACAAATTCGGGTTTAAAACCTGCCCAAATTAATCAATACTGTCCACTTGAGCCAGATGCAGAGAAAATGATGAAGCAGGCATTTGATCGTATGAAGCTAAGTGCAAGAGGTTATCACCGCATTCTAAAAGTCGCTCGCTCAATAGCCGATTTGGATGCCTCAGAAATCATCTTACAGCAACACTTGGCTGAAGCACTTCAGTTTCGGAACATGCATCATTTTAAAAGGAGTTGATGCCATGAAAGAACGAGATGCTCTCATTGCTTTGAGCTTGGCAGGCTGTCATTACTCTCAGTCTCTGACAGTTCTTAGAGAATATTGCAATTCATTTTCTGAAGTTCTGAGTCTTACGGAAAATCAAATTGAATCCATATCTGGAATAGGGCCGCAGATGAAAGGATTGCTTTCAAGCTGCATCAAGAACAGGGAAGAACTGTTGGAAACCACATTTTGCGTACAGGATAAATTTACCATCAAGACACTTTTGGATGAAGAATACCCGGAAGACTTAAAACATATTTTTGACCCCCCTTGGGTGATTTACATAAAAGGACACTTCACGAATCATATGCCGTTTCTTGGCATTGTTGGAGCGCGCCGGGCGACAAGCTATGGAGTTTGGGCGGCCGATCATTTTAGTCGGGAGCTTTCAAACAAAGGTATTGGGATAGTCAGTGGATTAGCTTATGGTATTGACGCTGCTGCACACCGAGGCACGTTGGATGTTGCCGGTTATACCATTGGTGTGTTGGGTGGCGGCATTGATGGAATATATCCTGCAGCTCACCGATCTCTTTACCAACAAATAGAGGAATCAGGGGCGCTGGTAAGCGAATACGGGCCTGGTGTGCAGCCTCAAAAACACTACTTTCCGGCTAGAAATCGCATTATTAGTGGATTGAGTCGAGGCGTGTTTGTCGTGGAAGCTGGTGAGAAGAGCGGCGCTTTAATAACTGCTGACTTTGCAATGGAGCAGGGACGGGAAGTTTTTGCATTGCCTGGCAATGTCAATCAGAAAGCAAGTGCTGGAACCAATCGTCTTATTCGTGACGGTGCAAGAATGGTGCTGGAGACTGATGACCTTCTTGATGCTTATCCAGAGGTTAAGCATTCAACGAAAACTGTGAGAGATTCTGGTGAATGGAGAAATCAGCTCAGTCTGGCAGAACTTGAAGTGATGGACTTGATTGCGGAGGGACCGGTACAAATGGAGATGTTAATTTATCGACTTGAAAAAACAGTATCTGAAGTCAGTTCGCTTCTGACGGTACTCGAGCTGAAGGGCCTGATTCAACAACTGCCTGGTAAAACATTTACAGTATATTGAAAACCTGATATAATCGACCGTGAGTTTTTAAAATGCAAATGAGGTGTTTTCATGTCCAAATCACTGGTCATTGTCGAGTCGCCGGCAAAAGCCAAAACCATAAAGAAATTTCTTGGTAGTCACTATACGGTTAAAGCGACTGTGGGTCATATCATCGATCTTCCTAAAAGTAAAATGGGAGTGGATATTGACCATGATTTCGAGCCGCAGTATATCACCATTCGAGGCAAAGGGCCGATACTGAATGAGATAAAAAAAGAAGCAAAAAAAGCGAAGAAAGTATTGCTGGCAACTGACCTTGACCGGGAAGGCGAAGCCATCTCATGGCATCTGGCAAAAGCACTGAACCTCTCCGATGAAGAACCATGTCGAATTGTTTTTAATGAAATCACAAAAAATGCCATTAAAACGGCGGTGAAAAACCCCCGTGTGATTGATAAGCAATTGGTTGATGCCCAACAGGCCAGGCGCGTGTTGGATCGCCTGGTTGGGTATAAATTAAGTCCATTATTGTGGAAAAAACTGAGAAAAGGTCTTAGTGCGGGGCGAGTGCAGTCAGTTGCTACTAAAATGATCAAAGATCGTGAAGAAGAGATCAAACGCTTTATTCCCGAAGAATATTGGAATTTAGAGTTGGACATTATAAATTCAAAGAAGGACCGGTTAAAAGTTGCTTTTCATCAGGATGAAAATGGTAATAAAAAATTACCAAACCAGGATGCGGTTGATCGCGTATTACAGCATATTAATCAATCTCCATTAACTGTTTCTCAAATAAAAGATGGAGAAAAGAAACGCAATCCGGCAGAGCCGTTCACAACCAGCACCTTGCAGCAAGAAGCTTCAAATCGCATTGGTTTTGCCACACGGAAGACGATGATGGTGGCACAACAGCTTTATGAAGGCATCGATCTTGGCAAGGAAGGAAGCATCGGTCTTATTACCTATTTGAGAACAGATTCTACCCGGGTATCGGATGAAGCTGAGGCCGGTGTGCAGGCCTATATTCTTGATGAATATGGAAAAGAGTATCTGAACAAAAGCAAAAGCAGCTCTGCAAAAAAGAAAAAACAAGGCAGTGCTGTTCAGGATGCACATGAAGCCATTCGGCCAACGGATGTCTTGAAGACTCCGGATGAACTGAAATCATTTCTGTCAAATGACCAGTATAAGTTATACCGACTGATCTGGGAACGATTCGTTTCCAGCCGCATGCAACCGGCTAGATATCAATCAATCGCTGCCATTTTCGAGGTGAAAGACTGCCAGTTTAAAGCCAATGGTTCCCGCTTAATTTTTGATGGTTTTCTGAAAGCATATAGTTTTGCCACAGTAGCGAAAGATCAATTACTTCCAAATCTTGAAGTGGGAGATATTTTTGATATAGACGCCACAACACCGTCCCAACACTTTACTCAGCCACCAGCCAGATATACAGAAGCAAGTCTGGTCAAAGCGATGGAAGAACTTGGTATTGGTCGCCCCAGCACCTACGCACCGACCATCAGTACAATCCTTTCAAGAGGATATGTGATCAGAGAAAGCAAAAATCTGAAGCCAACTGAGTTGGGGGTTTTAGTCACCCGACTTCTTGAAGATTATTTTGGTCAGATTATAGAAGTCAATTTCACAGCAGAGATGGAAAAGCAGTTGGATGAAGTGGAAGCAGGCAATGAGGAATGGAAGCGAATTATACGTTCGTTTTTCGAGCCGTTTGAAGTTATGCTGAAGCATGCTGATGAACATGTTGAAGAAGTTGACTTTGTTGAAGAAAGTGATGAGTTGTGTGACAAATGTGGTTCACCAATGCTTATCAAGTATGGGCGGTATGGAAAATTTCTTGCCTGCTCAAACTATCCAGAATGTAGCAATACGAAACCATTTGTTAAAAAGCTGGGAATCCCATGCCCCATATGTGATAATGGAGAAGTGGTGGAACGCAAATCCAAAAAAGGACGCATCTTTTATGGATGCAACCAGTTTCCAGATTGTCGCTTTGTATCGTGGAATCAGCCTGTGAACGAAAAATGTCCTAAATGCCAGTCGTTACTGACCATTAAAAAAACCAAAAAAGAAACGAAACTGGTTTGTCCCGACAAAACGTGCGGATTTGAAAAAGCATATTTAGATGAAACGACGGAAAAAACAAATTGAATTTTTTGAATAATTGTGTTAGGATTTGATTATGCAGAAGAAACGTTATATGAAAGATCACATATAACAACGACAACTAAAAGGAGGTTCCGTAATGTCCGCTTCATTATTGGAAAAAACCAGAAGAATTAATTCGATTCTTCAAAAATCATCAGAAAATGCCGTATCATTCAATGAATTGTGCAGAACCCTCAGCGATATTCTTGATGCAAATGTCTATGTTGCCAGTTCAAAAGGAAAAGTGCTTGGTGTCAGTTTGACAGATACTTCAGACTGCCCGATCATCCTGGATGAACAAACCGGCGAAAAGAGATTTCCTGAAGAATACAACGAACAGTTACTTCTTGTAACAGAAACACAGTCAAACATCACCAAAGACGCACTGCTTAAACTGTTCAAGTACGATGTGCAAAGTTATAATAAATTGGTGACGGTGGTTCCCATTAACGGAAGTGGTCAACGATTAGGAACAATGGTGCTGGCCAGACACGACAATGAGTTCGCTGATGATGATTTGGTGATGGCAGAATACAGCGCGACTGTTGTTGGTCTGGAAATTCTGAGAGCCAAATCTGATGAAATTGAAGAAGAGGCCCGCAAGAAAGCAGTCGTTAAAATGGCGATTGATACACTTTCATATTCAGAACTTGAGGCGGTTGAACATATCTTCAATGAACTGAACGGGACGGAAGGGTTGCTTGTCGCCAGTAAGATTGCTGACCGTGTGGGAATTACACGATCGGTCATTGTTAATGCCCTTCGCAAGTTTGAAAGCGCCGGAGTGATCGAATCCCGCTCGCTGGGCATGAAAGGAACTCACATCCGTATTCTGAATACGCGTTTATTGGAAGAGCTGCGAAAGTTAAAACGGTAACAATAGTGACAAATTGATACAAGAAAGAAGTCGTTATTCAATGGCTTCTTTTTTCCATATATTTAAAGATCAATATGTAGAGCTGCAATAACTGATACTATGGTCTTAATATATGTTAAAAAATGCAAAAAAAAGACCCCAAAATCCTTCGCTGTGCTATAATAGATTTTGTGAAATATTGTCCTATCAAGTGATTTGCATGGCATATTCATTCTTCCAGCATCAACTAATAAGGAGGAAGCTTGAGAATGATAAATCTCTATCAAAATGTTGATATGATGTCGAAAGCTTTAGACGCATCGTGGAAGCGAAACGAAATTATCAGTAATAACATCGCCAACGTGAACACGCCGGGTTATAAAAAAAGCAGTGTTGAATTTGAATCCATTCTCCAGAACGTATTGAATGGTTCAACTCTTGCAGGTTGGCAAACACATCAACGGCATTTGCCAATTGGGGCAGCCACTATTGACGATGTTCAATATGAGGTAAGGCAACATCAGTCTTACAGTACTCGAAGAGATGGCAACAATGTTGACATTGATGTTGAATCAGCCGAGCGTGTGAAGAATGAATTATTATATCAAACACTTAGTGCACGTGTGAACAGTAGTTTTCAGAAACTGCGCACAGCCATTACAGAAGGAGGTAAATAGCCGTGAGCCTCTTCAATTCGATGAACATTAGCGCGACGGGATTGACTGCTGAAAGACTTCGCATGGATGTTATCTCTAAGAACATTGCAAATGCGAATACTACAAGAACTGCCAGCGGTACACCCTATCGACGACAGGTTGTTACATTTCGAGAAAAATCAACTCCTCTTCCCTTCTCACATTTCCTCAATCAGGCAAGCAAAAATCAATATGGTATCGGTGGTGTTGAGGTAACAGGCATTCATCATGATCCAGCACCATATAAAATGGTGTATGATCCAGGACATCCTGACGCAAATGTTGAAGGATATGTGGAAATGCCCAATGTTGATATCATGACCGAAATGGCCAATTTGATCACTGCATCCAGAGCATATGAGGCGAATGTTAATGCCATGAACACATCTAAAAATATGGCGCAGCGTGCATTGGAAATTGGAAGATAGGTTTAAGATTCGGGAGGAATGAACAATGGAAATGATGTCGATCAATCGCATAATGACGGAAAGCAGCCTTGGTTTATTTGATCAAAAACAGACAAATCAGGAGCAAAGTTCATTTATGGCAGTGATGGAGAACGCCCTCAGGGAAACCAATGAACTTCAATTGATATCCGATCAATACGCAGAAAAACTGGCCACTGGTCAAGTGGATAACTTGCATGATGTGATCATCGCTGGTCAAAAAGCTGATATTGCTTTTCAAATGGTTGCGGCGGTACGTGGAAAAGTAATGGAAGCATATCGCGAAATTATGCGGATGCAAATTTAATTAACCAATAAATTGAGGTGAACAGGATCGATGGCAGAGGCTCTTGAAAAAATACGCGCACAGCTTAATGAGTTTTTTCTACAATACAACAAAAGACAAAAAATAACCATGGCTGTCGCACTTGCGTTGGTCCTGTTGATTGCGACAGGCGTTATTTTTTACGTGACAAGAACTGAATATGTTGTTCTTTATGACAATTTAGACCCTCAACAATCAGGCGAGGTTATGAATGTCCTTCAGGCAAATAATATTCGTGCACAGCTGGGTGCAACCAGTCGAATTATTGAGGTGCCTAAAAGCGACGAAAAAAGAGCCCAGGTGGTCGTCGCGACCGAAGGCCTGCCTACCGCCAGATTTTCATTTGACGAGGCCTTTTCGGGCAGTTCATTTATGATGACAAGTGAAGAACGTTCAAGGAGGATTCAGCTGGCCCAACAAAACTTTCTGGCAGCCACCATTGAAGAAATTCCAGGAGTCCGAAAAGCAGTTGTTAACATCTCGATTCCTGAACGTTCAGGGTTTCTCCTTGGTGACGAGCAGTCCTTTTCAAAGGCATCAGTTTTTTTAGATTTGCAAAACCAGCTTGATGATGCCAGTGTCAATGGCATTGCAGTACTGGTATCGAATGCGGTTGATGGATTGGTTCCTGAAAATGTGACGGTTCACGGGCCTGATGGACGTGTTTTGAGTCAACGCCAGGAATCATCAGAGGCCATGGAAGTAAGCAACCAGCTCACCATGCAGCGAACGGTTAAGAGTGACCTTGAAAAAAGCATCACTGACTTTTTGTCAACCGTTTATGGGTATGGAAATGTGGTTGTAATGGCGAATGTCAGACTCGATTTCAACAGTGAAGTTACTGAAATTCAGCAGTTTTCCCCTCCAATTGAAGATGAAACCGAAGGAATTGCCAGAAGTCTGCAAGAGTTGCACCGGTCATCTGTTTCTGAGGGTGGAGGGGCAGTCCCCGGAACGGACCCAAATGTGGAAGATGTCGTCCAATATGTGGAAATGGATGGCACAACCACTACATACGAAGAAGCCAGCAGAACGATCAACTATGAGATTAATGAACTCCGACAGAAAATCATAAAAGCACAGGGACAGGTTCAAGATATTACTGTTGCGGTTTTTATCAATAGTGATGCACTGCCAGATGGCAACTTAACTGACGATGAACGCACAGAACTGATGAATATCATATCTGCAGCTGCTGGCTTGGATACAAGAGTTGTTCAGGTAGGAGTTCAACGTTTCGATGTACCGGCTGTGCCAGACTTTACTACTGCCGCTGCTCCGGTTATTCCAGTGTGGTTGCTAGTGGTATTGGCGGTGGTTGCGTTGGTGGGCAGTTTTCTTCTATATAGACGATTTACCAGAAAAGAACCAGAGGATGAACTTGAGTTGGATATGGCATTTCAAGACCAGGTACCTGAGGATGATCTCGAATTAGAAATGTCAGGTTCTCAGGTAAAACAACAAATTGAAAAATTGGTTGATAAAAATCCTGAAGCGATTTCACATCTGTTGAGAAACTGGCTCAGCGAGGATTAGGGGTGGACAATTATGAGTAAGCGGGGTTCTAAAGGTCAACTGAGCGGCAAGGAGAAGGCTGCCATCTTGTTGATCAGCCTGGGGCCGGAGTATTCATCGCAGATTTTCAAAAACCTTCATGATGAAGAGATTGAAGAATTAACACTGGAAATTGCCAATATGAAAAAAGTGGCTCCTGAAGAAAAGGAACGTATTCTTGAAGAATTTTATCAAATATGTGTGGCGCAAGAGTACATTTCTGAAGGCGGTATTAATTACGCAAAAGATGTGCTGGAAAAAGCACTGGGATCTGAAAGAGCCATGGATATCATCAACAAACTGACCGCCTCTCTTCAGGTTAAACCATTCGACTTTGCTCGCAAGGCAGACCCAAGTCACTTACTTAATTTTATTCAGAATGAACACCCTCAGACTATTGCACTCATATTGGCTTACTTATCTCCAGAGCAATCATCACAGGTCCTGTCAGCATTACCGCAGGAGAAGCAATCCGAGGTTGCACAACGGATTGCGACCATGGATCGCACTTCTCCTGAGATCATCAAAGAAGTGGAGATGGTCCTTGAAAAAAATCTGTCATCCCTGGTAAGTCAGGATTATACCAGCGCTGGAGGTATTCAAACGATTGTTGACATCCTCAATGCGGTAGATCGTGGGACAGAGAAAAACATCATGGATACACTTGAAATTCAAGACGCTGAACTGGCAGAGCAAATTCGCAAGAAAATGTTTGTCTTTGAGGATATCATTAATTTGGACAGCACTTCTATTCAGCGGTTCATCCGTGAAATTGACAATAGCGACATGGCGATTGCCCTCAAGGGAGCCACGGAAGAACTGGCGAATGTATTCTACAGCAACATGTCAAAGCGTATGGCTGAAATGATACGTGAAGATATGGAGTTTATGGGCCCCATACGTCTACGAGATGTGGAAGAAGCGCAGCAGAAGATTGTCAATGTCATCAGAAAATTGGAAGACTCCGGAGATATTATTATTGCTCGCGGTGGAGGGGATGACATTATTGTATAAAATTTACAAATCCAGTCAATTGCAGATCGGGGATAAAATTGAAATTAAAGCCCGTGCTTTTCAGAGCCAGGAAAAAGAAAAAGCGCTGCACGAAAACGCTGACATGCCCAATGATAGTTATCCAGAATATGAGGCTTGGCAACAGGAAAGACAGTCCATCATTTCCAAAGCTGAAGAAGAGTCAACGGTTATTATTGAGCAGGCTGAAAAAGAAGCTGCTGAAATTCTTGAGAAAAGTTATCAGGATAGTCTAAAAGCGCTGGAACAAGCTAAAGAAGAAGGCTATCATGCTGGCTTTGAGACTGGCTCTGCGGAGGGTAAAGAATCTGGTTATCAGGAAACGATGGCGATTTTGCTGGAAGCGAAGCAACTGAAACAACAGGCGATAGATGAGAGAAATCGATTGGCCAAGGAACTGGAATCTCAGATTGTCCAATTAGTCATTCAAACTTCCCGACGCGTGATTCAGTCAGAAATGCAAGACAATCAGGAAAGCATCTTTACGCTGATTGAAGAAGGCCTCAAAAAGTGCAATTATACAGAAAATCTGGTCATTCACGTGAGTGAAATGGATTATGATTTGGTATATGCTTACCAAAATCGCATTTATTTAATGACAGAAGGTATCTATGATATAGAGGTTAAAAGCGACCCCTCCATGAGTCCGGGGAGTGTCGTGATAGAAACTGCCTCGGGGCAGGTTGATGCCGGAATTGAAACGCAGCTTCGTCAAATTGAAGCAGCATTTACGGAATTATTGAAAAGTGGGGATGACTAATGCCTGGCATCGAACTCAATAAATATCATGAAGCGCTCCAGCAGGCAGAACTCATCAAGTATTTTGGGAGAGTGTCCCAAGTGATCGGACTTACAATTGAGTCAGTTGGTCCTTCTGTGAGGATTGGTGAAATTTGCAAAATCTACACGTTTAAAGATTCAAAACCTCTTATGGCAGAAGTGGTTGGTTTCAAAGAAAAAAAAGTATTGCTAATGCCATTGGGTGATATGGAAGGAATTGGTCCGGGAAGCAAGGTTGAAGCTACGGGCACGAGCTTAAAGGTCAAGGTTGGCAACCAATTATTGGGAAGGGTTCTGGATGGCTTGGGAAACCCCCTTGATGGAAAAGCATCTATTCAAGGTTCTACCAGCTATCAGGTGATGGGACAGCCGCTAAACCCTCTTGAAAGAAGTCGTATTCTGGATGCATTGCCCCTGGGTGTTAGAGACATTGATGGTCTGCTGACATGCGGCAATGGCCAGCGGATTGGTATTTTCGCAGGTAGTGGTGTGGGTAAAAGTACGCTGCTGGGAATGATCGCCAGAAACACTCAGGCAGATGTCAATGTGATTGCCCTCATTGGCGAGCGTGGTCGTGAGGTAAGAGAATTTATTGACAACGATCTTCAACAAGAAGGTTTGAAACGCTCAGTGGTCATTGTTGCCACTTCAGACCAGCCGCCTCTGATTCGCATGAAAGGTGCCCTCCTGGCCAGTGCAGTGGCTGAGTATTTCCGGGATGAAGGATTGAATGTGATGCTGATGATGGACTCCATCACCAGGTTTTCAATGGCTCAACGAGAAATAGGCCTTGCAATTGGAGAGCCACCGGTAACAAAGGGATACACACCATCAGTTTTCGCGGTATTGCCTAAGTTACTTGAGCGATCTGGCACTTCTGAAAATGGCGCCATCACTGGTCTATATACGGTTCTTGTGGATGGTGATGACCTCAACGAACCGATTGCCGATGCAGTACGGGGAATACTTGACGGGCATATCGTGCTCTCCAGAAAGCTTGCCAACAGAACTCATTATCCAGCCATCGATGTATTGGCAAGCTTAAGTCGTGTGATGCCAAATATCGTTGCGAAAGAACATACACGAATGGCGAATGAAGTGAAGGAAATCCTTTCAACGTATCAGGAAGCTGAAGATTTGATTAGCATTGGGGCCTATGCAAGAGGCTCCAATAGAAAAATCGACTATGCCATTGAAAAAATAGAAGCCATCAATCAGTTTCTTCAGCAAGATGTGCACGAGCCGACAACATATGATCGCACGCTTGAGTTAATGGCAGAGTTGCTTCAAGAATAAAGGGAGTTGCTGGTAATGCCAAAAGGGTTTGAATTTCGTTTCGAAAATTTGCTTGCTTTTAAGGTAAAAAAAGAAGATGAAGCCAAAATGAAGCTTGGAGAAGCTGTTGGAAAGCTGGAGGAAGAGAAAAAAAAATTAGCTCATTTAACTGAACAACATGAGAAAGCAATGTCACTATGGCACGAGGCAATCCACCAACAGGTACGTGTATCAGAGATGCAACTGAAGTCAAATCAGATACAATGGTTTCAGGATTTGATCCGTCTGCAGCAGACGATGATTGATGATGCTGAAGAAGAAGTGGAAAAATGCCGAAATATATTGGTAGAAGCAAAAAAAGAGACCCGAAAATTCGAAAAAATTAAAGAAAAAGATTTTGAATCCTTTCGTGAAACAGAGCAAAAAATTGAGCGGGCCGGTATCGACCAGTTCGTATCCTTTAAAAATGCATTGAAATAGTTGTGCAACAAGGAGGTCGCGATGTCGGAAGCCATTCAGGAAAGAGATGAAAAAGCCGGTTCCTTTAAAACAATCCTTATTGTCGTTTTGGTAGTATTACTAATTCCCATTGTGACAATAGGTGTCCTTTATGTCAGCAATGAGTCTTTTAAACAATCCACAAATAATATATTGTCTTTGATTCCAGGTCCGGCGGGAAACTATTTCAGGTCGTTGCCGACACCAGAAGATCAAGATATTTTGAAGCGGGAAATCGCCCGTCATTATATCACCATGGATCAGGATCGCATTGTTGACAAACTTTTGGTCATTCGAGCTGAAGACGAGCAGCTTTATCAGGATTTACTGTTAATGATGAATCGGGAAAACCCCCGAAAAATGGCAGATGTGACTGAAAAATTGCAGCGAGCATTTGTCAATGATGATACACTCCTGCGCATCCTTGAAGAGGTTGAACAGGACCTTCTTGTCCGTTCATCGTCCCTGTCAAGTTACTTGACCTCGCTGTCACGTCCTGATGCTGTCAATGAAATTCAAAGAATGCATCGCTCTGGTGAAATCAGATCTGATGAGCTGGGACAATTATTTCATCAGTTTGCGCCGGCACAAGCGGCCTACTATATGCGTTACCTTGATGACAGTCTGGTACAGCAGGTGCGCAATCAGTTGCCGGGATCCCTCTTGTCAGAGATTGATAAGCAAGTGGCCTCTCAGCTAAGTCATGAGCAGGGACTCATACAGCAGTCAAACTTATACAGCAGTAAACGTGTTAAAGAACTCATTCCATTATTGACAACTGAAAATGAGCACCCGCTGACAGACCTTGCATTTTTATACCATCAACTGAGCGTCAGCAAAGGTGGTAGAATTCTGGCCAGGTCTGAAGATCCGGAAATAACCCAACAACTTCTAAAAGAAATGATGCAGCTGGAAAAACTGGTTGAATCAAGAGAAGGAAAAACCAAACAATTAACAGAAGCAGTTAGTGTCTATCAGGATTACAACCGAAAAATACAGGAACTGGTAGCGGTTTATCAGCGAATGGATTTAGCAGAACTGGCTCCTTTGGTAGAACGTATGCTGGTAAGCAACACCATTGTACAACAACATATTTTTTCGCCGGAAGATCAGATTGTGATTACTGAAGAACAGTTAGTCTTAGATGTCCTGAATGAAATGAGGCCAGCATTAATTTCGGAATTACTGGGCCAACTCAGCACTCCAAGAGCGGTTTTGCTCTCCCAAAGGCTTTACGGGGAGTAGGATAGATTTGACAATCATATTTGAAAGGAGGTGAAAGAATGCAAAAAATCGATCAAAATATGATGATGCCTGCGTTGCAACAAAGAGCAGACAGATCTCTTCAAAAACGATCAGCTTCATCAGGATCCTTCGATCGTTTTCTGAAAAACTCTCTTGAAAAAAGCAATAACAGAATCAATCAGCGGGGAAAAGATGAAGGCCGTCAACCAATGAACAGAAACATTGCTGCACAATCAGAAACACCACAAACACCACAAACACTTCAGAATCAAGCTTCACAAACAAAAGATCAGACTGAAGCAATTCAAAATTTGCCAGCAGTGAAAGATGAAAAAGTGCTTGAAACAGAAGAAACGAAAGTCGACCAAGAGATGGTTATTCCGGAAAACTGGCAGGAACTGCCTGCGGATGAACTGCTCTCAGCACTTCTTCAGGCACTGAAATTCAACGACCTGAGTATAGTGGCAGACACAGATCAAGATCACGTATTATCAAAAGCTGCTAATGAAAGTGAGTTGTTGGCAAAATCATTACTCGACATGGTTAAAGAATTTCAGGATTTGATGAAATCTGACGAAAGCAGTCATGATGAGATTGAAAAAGGGCTGAAAGAGCTCCTTCATAAACTGCAACAGGAACTAATGCCTGAAGAAGGTTTGCAAAAACTGTCACAAACTGCAAAAGAAGAACAACCGACAGTTTTGGCAGAGAGTCAACAGGCGGTAGTACCTGACACAAAGCAAGAAATCGTCACACCTGAAAAATCACCAGCGGGTATGGCAGACCAGAAGGCAGAAACTGTGATTGACCTGACTCAGGCTTCGAATAGCTCGAATCAACAACAGCCAGACCAGCAGGGAAAAGAACAACGACAATCACCCGAACCGGCCAGTGTGACCATCAATCATCAAGGTGAAACACTTGTTCAAATGACACCCAATCAGGTGGAACTCTGGCTTAGTCAAAACAGTTTCGTCCAGGAGCTCGATCATCAAAAAGAACACTTGCAGCAGGATGTGACTCAACAGTTAATGCAAAAAATCCAGGTTATTCACAGCAAAAATGAAAGTCAGGTTACCATGCAGCTGATTCCGGAGAATCTGGGAAAATTGACAATCCAGCTAGTTGCCAATCAACAGAATGGTCTGACTGCCAGAATTTATGCCGAAACACAGCAGGCACGTGATTTAATCGAATCAAATTTTGGGCAACTGAGAGACGCGCTTTCTGGCAAGGGAGTGAACTTGTCTGGGTTGGAAGTTTTCGTTGGACAAGACCCTGAGTCATCAGACAAACAGCGGGCTTTTCAGTTTCAGCAAGCTCGTCAACGGCGAAGACTCAACAAAGCCGAAATGTCAGAGGGTGTCAGTGGGTTAACAACAGCCGCGGTTCAAATGGAATCTCACAATCCATATTTAACTACAGGCGGATTTGACCAGGTGGGATAAGTAAGCCAGTAAAATTTGCAGGAAAGGAGGTTTATCATGCCGAATACAGTAGATCAAATTGATTGGAAAACACGGGAATATGATCCGCAACAGAGCAGCCAAAACAATAGTGTGCTGGACAAAGATGCCTTCCTGAGACTTTTGGTGACGCAATTGAGTAATCAGGACCCTTTAAGCCCCATGGAAGATCGGGAATTCATTGCACAAATGGCACAGTTCAGTTCATTGGAACAAATGCAGAATCTCAATGACTCTTATAAAGCCAATCATGAAGAAATCATGGATCACATGATTCACATGAACAACAATATTGTGAACAGCCAGACAACCATTGCCACCCAATTGACAAAACTGAATTTAATGCTTGAAGCGTATCTGGGCACCAGTACACCGGCGCCAGAGAATCCCGACCCCGAAGATTCAGAAGAGGGCAATGATGAAGATAAAGAAGTATCAGAACCATAAAGTGTATATTCGCAGGGAGGCGACAGCATGAAGGCATATGAACTTAAAATTAACTCAGCCATCAGTCCTGTTCAGCCGGCTGCAGGAAACCCCAAAATCACGTCGGCAACCGATGATGGCAACTCTTTCAAGCACGTTTTAAACGAACATGTGCAAAGACAGCACCATGTGGTTTTTTCTAAACATGCCACCGAAAGATTGATGCAGCGAAATATTATACTGACACCTCAGGAAATACTGCGTATCGATGCTGGCATCAGTCAGGCAGCGAAAAAAGGAATTAAAGAGACACTGATTATGATGGATAATCGTGCATTCATTGCCAGTGTGAAGAACAAAACAGTGATTACTGCTACAGTTGAGGATCAATTAAAAGATCAGGTTTTTACCAACATCGATGGAGCAGTGATTGTCTAAAGCGAACAACAAGCCGGACCACATGGTGGGGGCTTGTCACTTCCGACTGACAGAGGAAGTGAACCAACTCATAGGAGGTCATGTAAGATGATGCGATCAATGTTCTCTGCTGTGTCGGGCCTGCGGGCTCATCAGCTTCGTATGGATGCCATCGGCAATAACATAGCGAACGTCAACACAGTGGGATATAAAGCAAACCGGGTGACTTTTCAGGAAGTCTTTAACCAAACCCTGAGAGGCGCTGGGTCACCCCAGGCGGGCCTTGGAGGTACCAATCCGCAGCAGGTGGGTCTGGGGATTAACGTGGCATCCATGGATACCTTTCATATTCGTGGAGCTGTGGAACGAACCGATTACAATACAGATATGATGATTAATGGCGATGGTTTTTTCATCGTTTCCAACGACGCCAACTTCCTCAACCGAAGCTATACCCGCGCCGGCAGTTTTGCCCTTGACCGAGACGGCAATATGGTTACCCCGGACGGATATCGGGTACTGGGGTATATGGCAGACAATGAAGGTGTTCTGGGAAGCAATCTGGAAGGATTAGTTATCTCAAAAGCTCAATCATTTCCGGCAGAAGCAACAGACCGCGTGGGATATGAAGGCAATTTGAACAGTGAAGCACCTATTTGGGCGGGCGATATTGTAGACCCAGCAGGGATATATTCGATTGTTGACGATCGTCTGGTTGTTAATGCAGGTATGGAACAGTACATTGCCCGTGAAACAACCTTTGAGGTATATGATGGACTGGGCGGTATTCACCGTATTAAGCAAGTTTTTGTTAAAACTGGAGTGGATAATACAGACCCAGATAATCCCATCAGTGAATATTCGATGGAAACCTTCTACCTAAACAAAGATGGTACTGTCATTCAGGCAGGAGGAGCAACAGGAGGAGCTGTCACTGACCCGCCAACTGCACCGACAACAAGTCCAACAATTGAGTTTGATAAAGATGGCAGGCTTACTGGCACAACAACAACCTTAAATCTTTCGATTGGTGCAGGACTAACCAACGGAGCAGGTGTTTTACCATTTACGATAAGTTTTGCAGGTTTGACCATGTTTGCCAACGAATCCACGGCTTCAGCTCCGAATATCAACGGTTTCAAACAGGGGACACTGGAAGACTTTTCAGTAGCCTCAACAGGAGAAATTACTGGATTCTTTGATAATGGCCAAAGCCGGATCATCGGTCGTGTTGCTCTGGCAAACTTCAAAAATGCGGCAGGTCTTGAGAAAACCGGCAGCAACCTGTACCGTGTCACCAACAACTCAGGTCAGGCCATCATTGGTGCACCTGGGGCGGGTGGATTTGGCGGACTAAATCCCGGAGCTCTTGAAATGTCAAATACAGACTTATCAAGAGAGTTCACCAACATGATCACTACCCAGCGTGGTTTCCAGGCGAATTCTCGTATTATCTCCACCAGTGATGAGATGCTGCAGGAAGTTGTTAACATGAAACGATAGGTTCAACAGGAAATGAGTCCGGGAGCCGTTAACGGCTCCCGGAGTACCTGAAAGGAAGAATGCCCATGATCAGGCTCAAACGCCTCAATCAAAGCGAAATAGTCATTAATGCCGAACTCATTCAAGCGATTGAAGAAACACCGGATACTGTGATCACACTAACCAATGGTCAGAAAATCGTTGTGGCTGATTCTATTGACGAGATTCTGGAAAAGGTTATTCAATATAAACGAAACATACATATTTAGCTGAGCATTTGATATCGGCAAAGGGAAAAGGGGTGCTGTTTTGGATTTAGCAACCATTGTGGGAATCCTGGTAGGTCTGGCATTTATCATTATGGGAATTATGCAGGATGGCGACATTGTTACATTCTTTAATTTGCCATCTATCCTAATTGTTGTTGGCGGTACGGTTGCAGCTACTTTTGTGGCTTACCCACTATACACAGTGCTGGATTCTCTCAAAGTCGTACGAAAAGCATTCTCGGCACAAAAGAATGAAGCTGGTATAATCATTACTAAAGTAATTGATTTAGCCAATACAGCTCGAAAAGAAGGGTTGTTAGCCCTTGAAGAGGCTTCTGAGCAAATTGATGACCCGTTCTTGCAAAAGGGTGTCATGTTGGTGGTTGATGGGACCGACCCTGAGTTGGTGCGTAATCTTCTGGAAACTGAACTTTCTTTTGTAGAAGAAAGACACAAAGAAGGTCAGGGTATTTTTGAAGTAATGGGCACCTATGCACCAGCTTTCGGAATGATCGGAACGCTTATTGGCCTTATTAATATGCTGCGAAGGTTGGATGACCCTTCCACCATTGGTCCGAGTATGGCTGTTGCTCTTATCACCACCTTTTATGGGTCTCTAATGGCAAACCTGATCTTTCTTCCCATTGCCAACAAGCTGAAATTTAGAAGTCGAGAAGAAATCTTGCTGAAAGAAATTATGCTTGAAGGGCTGCTTTCAATACAGGCGGGGGAAAACCCTAGAATTATCGAAGAAAAATTAAAAGCCTTCTTACCGCCTAAAGTCCGGGCTGAAATATCGGAACAGAAGCAGAAAGGTGAGGAAGAGTAATGCCCAGAAAAAAACCGGCAGAAGAGGCTAAAAAAGGTGCTCCGGAGTGGATGACAACCTACGGAGATATGGTGACACTCCTGCTGTGTTTCTTCGTTCTTCTTTTTGCCTTTTCAGAAATCGATGTGCGCAAACTGGATGCTTTCATTCAATCATTTCAGGGAGCGGTAGGTGTACTTGAGGCAGGACGAACCATAGAACCCAGTGAAATACTATCAGAAGCAGAGCTGGATGACCTTACCCTGCAGGAGCTCCAGGAACTGGAAGATTTTCGCAGACTCCAGGAGCGCTTGGCAGAATTTCTTGAAGAAAGAGACATGCAGGCGGATGTTCTGGTGACACTTGAAACGCGAGGATTGGTGCTGCGCTTTCAGGATAATGTATTGTTTGATTCAGGCAGGTCAGAAATTAAAACCGATTCACTGGAAATACTTGACTTTGTTGGAATGGTCATTCGGGAGCCGGAGTTTTATGATAAATTTGTCCGAATAGAAGGACATACAGATACTGATCCCCTGCGTCCGGGGGCGCGGTACGAAACCAACTGGGAGCTATCGGTTGCCCGTGCCGCGAATGTGGTTCGATATATGATTGAAGAGCTGAACGTGGAGCCGGTGCGGTTTTCCGCATCAGGTTATGGAGAATATCATCCCGTGGCACCAAACGATACAGCAGAAAACAAGTCAAAGAATCGACGGGTGGATATTGTGATACTTCGCTCTGAATTCACTGCCACCAGCCGCTAATATGATGACAGGAGGGATGTAAATGGATATGAAAAAAATCATCATTATCTCGCTGGTTGCATTTTTGGTCACAGCGATTTTGGTGGGAAGCCTTCTCTATATTTTTGTTTTTCGGACGCCCTCTGAAAAAGTGGTGGTGATACCCACCTTTGAGTATCAACTGGGGGAATTTTCAACAAATTTGGGTTCTCAGCGAAGTTTCTTCAGAGGTTCAATAGTGGTGGAAACAACCGACAAAAAGTTGTTGGATACATTGGAAAATAACCACATTGTTTTGCGGGACAGCGTCATAAAAACACTAATTGGGAAGCGGGCTGAGGATGTGCTTGACCCTGAAGGTCAGCAACTACTTCGCCAGGAGCTGATACAGGTTATCTCCGAAGTGTCGCAATCAGATCAGATTTCCAATGTGTATTTTGTGGAATATATCGTGCAGTAGGAGGTGACAGCCTTGGCAGATGTTTTGTCACAAAGCGAGATAGATGCGCTTTTGGCGCAGTTGAGCAGCGGTGAAGTTGATGCTGACGAAATGAAAGATGTTCAGCAGGACAAAAAAATTAAACTGTACGATTTTAAAAGTCCTAAAAAGCTGGCAAAGGATCAGTTGAGGACCCTGCAGATTATTCACGAAAATTTTGCCCGGTCATTAAATACGTTTCTTTCCGGATACTTGCGCACCTATATTCATGCCGAGGTCAAGAACGTTGAAGAGCTGTCCTATTATGAGTTCAGCAACTCCGTGGTTAATCCTGCGGTATTGTCAATTGTTAATTTTCAACCTTTATCAGGTCAAATCATTGTTGATCTGTCACCCTCAATTGCATTTAATATTATAGACCGCATCCTGGGAGGCAGTGGAAAACCGTTCAATGAATCGCGAACTTTTACTGAAATCGAGTTAACCCTGATCAAAAAGCTGAAAAGACAAATCATCGCACTGATGGAGCAGCCCTGGGAAAATGTGGTTGAACTTAATCCCAAGTTGGACAAAATTGAAACGAACTCCCAGTTTGCACAAATCGTTTCTCATAATGAAACGATTGCACTGGTGACGCTGAGTCTGCGAATAGGTGAAGTGGAAGGTCTGCTCAATATTTGCCTGCCCCACTTGGTGATTGAACCTATTATCGACAAACTGAGCACCCGGTTTTGGTTTGCAAGTATTTCAAAATCAGTGACTGAAGATGATAAGTTGAAGCTTCAAAAGCGTGTTGAAAAAACACGGGTTGAAATAGGAGCCGAGTTGGCACATACGCACATTACTGTTCGTCATTTTCTGGAAATGCAGGTTGGCGATGTGATTGGTCTCGACACTCCGACTGATGGCGAATTGATTCTTTATGTGGGAGATAAAATGAAATACAGAGGTGTGCCGGGTACCAGTAATAACCATTTAGCTGTGAGAATCACGAGTAAAGAAGAGAGAGGGGATGAACTTGATGAGTGATATGTTATCCCAGGAAGAAATTGATGCTCTGTTGAGCGGTGGAGATTCATCTGATGATGAACCATCATCAGAAGCGGCAACGACTGAAGAAGAAATTTATTTTTCAGAGCAGGCCAAAGATACGATCGGTGAAATCGGCAATATTAGTATGGGAACAGCGGCAACCACGTTATCAACATTGTTGAATAATAAAGTGGTGATTACAACACCCAGAGTTGCATTAATGAGTCTCAAAAACCTTTCAAAGGAATATCCACTTCCTTTCGTTGGTGTTGAAGTGCGCTATAAAGAAGGGATTAAAGGCACTAATTTAATGGTGCTGAAAGAATCTGATGTGAAAATTATCACTAATCTTATGATGGGTCAGTCACCCGAGGCGACAGACGATCCGATTTCTGACTTGCATTTGAGTGCCATTGCTGAAGCGATGAATCAAATGGTGGGATCATCGTCAACTTCCCTGTCGGAAATGTTTATGAAGAAAATCGACATCAGCCCCCCAAAAGCATTTCAACTTGATTTACAGACACCAAATCTGAATCAGCATGTATCAGACTTGGATGAGACTTTTGTACGCATTGCTTTCAAAATGGAAGTTGGAGACTTGATTGACAGTGAAATCATGCAGTTGATTCCAATTGATTTTGCCAATGAGATGGTTCAAACGTTGATGCCTGAAAGTGGTGGATCAGAGGCTCCAACTACGACGGCACCACAGCCAATGCCAGCGGCAAATGATGACTTCATGATGGACTTTGATGAAGCGACAATGCCGACAGCACCGGCGATGCAACCGCCTGCCACACCTCAGCGGCAGTCAACACCGCCGCCAGTTGCTCAGCCACAGCCAAATGTGAATGTTCAACCTGCTCAGTTTCAGTCTTTTGACGATACTGCATCAGGGACCGCCATTCCTGAAAATATTGCCTTAATCCAGGATGTCCCGTTAAAAGTGACTGTTGAACTGGGACGAACTGTAAAACGTGTGAGTGAAGTGTTGGAGTTTGGACCGGGTACAATTGTTGAACTCGATCGTATTGTGGGAGAGCCGCTGGATATACTGGTTAATGGTCAATATGTTGCTAAGGGTGAAGTAGTGGTCATTGATGAAAACTATGGCATCCGAGTGACAGACATTGTTAATCCCAATAAGCGTTTCTCGAAGATATGATGCTTTATGTTTAGTGCTGAATTGTGTATAATGAAATGCGAAGTACTGTGTTGAAATACACACTTGATTGAAAACAAATGATGAAGAGATTAGCTGATGCAAGACTCAGCCGATCAAAATTTGAGGAGGATAACCAATGGCTAATGGAATTCTAATCGTTGATGATGCAGCCTTTATGCGAATGATGATCAAAGATGTTTTAACAAAAAACGGCCTTGAAGTAATTGGAGAGGCAGAAAACGGAGCAGTGGCTGTCGAAAAATTCAAAGAACTGTCACCAACCCTTACCATCATGGATATTACAATGCCTGAACTGGATGGGATTGAAGCAGTTAAGGCAATTAAGAAAGTTGATCCAAATGCAAAGATTATCATGTGTTCAGCGATGGGACAGCAAAGTATGGTTATTGAAGCCATTCAGGCTGGTGCAAAAGACTTTATTGTCAAGCCATTTCAGGCTGAACGTGTCATTGAAGCAGTGAAAAAAGTGATTGGATAGTAAAGGATGTTTTATATGAATGACTCTGCCGCAGTGTCATTATTTCTTTTTTTCGCTGTTACGACACTTATGATTATCGGTGCTTATTATACAACGCGCTGGATTGGCAATAAAACATCGCTGATTTCTAAAACGCGCCACATATCCCTGCTGGAAAAAACCATTCTTCCCGGAGGGGTGAATATTCAGGCTATTAAGGTAGGATCAAAGGTGTACATTGTTGCTGGCCAAGGAAAAGAAATGGTGACCCTGGATAAGTATTCCATTGAAGAATGGGAAGTCAGTAAACAAACCGGAGATATGACGATTGACAAATCGAACCCAGTCGGATTTCCACAGATCATTCATCGGCTCATAACACGGACCAACCCTGATGTTCGACAGGAAGGCCCTCAAGAGGGTGATTATGATTAGATCAACAGGTATTCATCATAAAAATCGATCACGGCGCGTAAGCCTTCATTGTGTGATGATCTTGCTGATGGTTTTCGTGACGGTGATAGGAGTGCCTGACCATTCTGAAGCTGCAACTCTACCTTTTCCCAGTTTGGAAATCAACTTTAGCGAAGCCGAAAATCCCGAAGAAGTTGCTTCAAGTTTGCAGATATTGCTTTTACTGACGGTACTGTCATTGGCTCCTGCTATTCTGATTATGCTCACAAGCTTTACGCGTATTGTGATTGTGTTGGGATTCTTGCGAAGAGCAATCGCAACGCAAACAACGCCTCCTAATCAGATAATTATTGGCTTAGCACTCTTCCTGACCCTCTTCACCATGAGAACTGTGCTGACAGATATCAACGATCAAGCGTTGCAGCCTTACCTTAATCAGGAGATTAATCAAGTTGAGGCATTTACGAATGCAATGGATCCGATCCGTGAGTTTATGTTTCGACAAACCCGGGAAAAAGATCTCGCTATGTTTATGGAGATTGCCGATGAAGGGCCGGTTACAAGCCTGGAAGAAGTGTCCAACACTGTTCTGATTCCTGCATTTATTATCAGTGAAATGAAAACTGCATTTCAAATAGGGTTCGTCTTATTTATACCTTTCATCGTACTCGACATGGTGATTGCCAGTACTTTACTCTCCATGGGAATGATGATGCTGCCGCCGGCCATGATTTCACTGCCGTTTAAATTACTGCTATTTATTATGGTTGATGGATGGAACCTGATTATTCGCTCACTGATCACAAGCTTCAGGTAAACAACGGAAGGAGAAAGAACAATGGACGAAGGTATGATCATTGAATTGGGCCAGCAAACTATGCTAACCATCCTCATCATGGCTGCCCCAATGCTTGGATTTGGACTGATTGTCGGTTTGAGTGTCAGCATATTTCAGACAATTACTTCCATACAAGAACAGACATTAACCTTTGTTCCCAAAATTGTTGCTGTTTTTGCTTCAGTGATCATCTTCGCACCGTGGCTGCTCTCTATTCTAATCAACTTTACAACCAGTTTGTTTAGTGACTTTTCGCAATTTATTCAGTAAAGAGTGGTGCAGTTCATGGAACAAAATACCATTGATTTTTTGTTGCAGTCAGTCGATCTCTTCCTGTTGGTATTTATGCGCGTCAGTGGCATTTTCGTATCGGCACCAATCTTTTCCAACGAAAACACGCCCATGGTCGCTCGGATTGGAATGGCGGGTATGATCAGTTTTATATTGATGCCGTTGGTTGAAGGAACTGCTGTTGTTCATAGCGGGAACTTGATTTTATTCGCAGGTCAATCCATCCAGGAGTTGCTTGTGGGAATTTTAATCGGTTTTGTTGGTGCCGTCTATTTTTCGCTTACTTCGCTGGCCGGCACTTTACTCGACAGACAAACCGGGTTTGCCATGGTAAATGCCATTGACCCCTTATCTGACACTGAAATGCCTATCTTTGGAAGTTTCTACAACATTTTATTTGTATTTATTTTTCTGAGCATCAACGGTCACCATATTTTTATCAGAGCACTTAATGACAGCTATCACCAGATTCCCATTGGACATGTGATCATACTGTCAGATGATTTGGTTCGTGGAATGATCACCTTTTTTAGAGATATGACAGTTATGGCATTTCTCTTAAGCCTGCCGGTTGTGGTGACTTCTTTTCTAGCAAATGTTGTTCTTGGAATTTTTGCCAAAACGATGCCCCAAATAAATGTATTTGTCGTTGGTATGCCATTACGAATTGTTGTTGGTATGCTGACCATTTGGGTGACACTGCAGGCGCTGTTACCTTTTTCTGAAAGCTTTTTCGACCGTATGTTTCAGGGAATCTATCAGATGATCCAGTTGCTTTCATAAGGATGATGTTATGGAATGGTCAATTAATCTTCAACTGTTTGCCGAAGATGAAAAAACTGAAAAAGCAACTCCCCGAAAACGGAAAAAAGCAAGAGAAGAAGGACAGGTGCTGCAGAGCCGGGAAATTAATACTTCACTGACCCTGCTTGCTGCGTTTGTCCTGCTTTTTTTGCTATCAAGTCATTATGGTTCAACGATGATGAATGTCAGTCATTATGTTTTTGATGAATTTATGCTGGGAGATCATCTTTTTACCATAAAAAATATTCAGGCGTTGACACTTACACTTATTGCTGCAATTTTGATTATGACAATGCCTCTGGCGCTGGTAGTTTTAGTTATTGGTGTCACATGCAGTTTCTTGCAGGTCGGGTTCTTAATATCCTCAAAACCGCTTCAACCCAAGTTAAGCAAGCTTAATCCCATAAAGGGACTCAAAAAGCTCTTTTCTCTTGAAAAAGTGATGGAACTTTTCAAATCGTTGATTAAAATATTTTTAATAGGGTTTGTCATTTTTCGTTATATCACGTCCCAACTGGGAACGATATTCAGCTTAATGGAGCGTGAAATCGAACAATCGATCGCCATTGTGTCGCAAATAACACTCAACATTGGATTAAGAGCTGGAGCCGTTTTAGTTTTGTTGGCTGTTTTGGACTATTACTATCAAAAATATGAACACGAGAAGAAACTTAAAATGAGTAAGCAGGAAGTAAAAGACGAACACAAACAAGTTGAAGGAGATCCTAAAATTAAATCGAAAATTCGCCAAAAGCAAATGCAGATTTCAATGCGGCGTATGATGCAGGAAATTCCCAAAGCAGACGTAGTCATAACAAATCCAACCCATTATGCCATTGCAGTTAGATATGCTCCTGAACAATATGCAGCACCTGTCGTGGTGGCGAAAGGACAGAATCTCGTCGCTCAAAATATTAAGAAAATTGCTGAAGAACATGGTATACCAATGGTCGAAAACCGAGCGCTTGCAAGAGTGCTATATGATACTGTTGAAATTGGTGATTTAATCCCTCCAGATCTCTATGAGGCTGTTGCCGGAGTTTTGGCATATGTTTACCAGTTGGATAGCAAACAAATGAAGGAGGCCCGACGATGAAACAGGGCGACATTTTAGTAGTATTAGCAATTATTGGGATTGTTGTCATAATTGTTATACCAATTCCATTGGGCTTGCTTGATGTGCTGCTCAGTTTCAACATTTCATTGGCGCTTTTAATTCTGGTGCTTGCTATGTATATTCGAGAAGCACTGGAATTTTCTGTATTCCCATCTATTCTTCTTGTAACAACGCTATTCAGGTTATCATTAAACATTACAACAACACGTTACATTCTTTCCCAGGGCGATGCAGGCAGTGTGATTGATACCTTCGGTAATTTTGTTATGCAGGGTAATGCGATAGTGGGATTTATCGTGTTTGTCATTATTGTATTAGTTCAGTTTTTGGTTATCACAAAAGGAGCTGAGCGGGTTGCTGAGGTTGCAGCTCGATTTACACTGGATGCGATGCCAGGAAAACAAATGGCCATTGATGCTGATTTAAACACTGGTCTCATCGATGATACGGAGGCCAGAGAAAGACGCAAAAAAATACAGCAGGAAGCTGACTTTTATGGTGCAATGGACGGTGCCAGTAAATTTGTTAAAAACGATGCGATTGCCGGCATCCTTATTACTTTAATTAACATTATGGCAGGCTTGGTTATCGGTGTGGCAATGGGAGGCCTTAGTTTTGGCGAAGCTATCCAGAAATATACATTACTAACGGTAGGAGATGGGTTGGTTTCTCAAATACCCGCGCTCCTCATTTCAACAGCAACAGGTATTATTGTTACCAGAGCGGCTTCTGAGGGTAATTTGGGTAGTGATCTGCTCCGTCAATTATTTCGCCAGCCAACTGTGATGCTGATACTCTCTGGAGTGCTGTTTTTATTTGGAATGACACCGTTACCCACATTTCCATTCTTAGTCATTTCATTCGCCTTTTTGTTCATGGGACTGACTTTAAGAAGAGAACTCAAGCAGATTGAAACAACTGAACCGACGGATATGATTCAGGAGGAAATTGAAGAAAAAAGAAAGCCGGAAAATGTGATGCCACTGCTGAATGTAGATCCAATAGAACTGGAATTTGGGTATGGTATTTTGCCTCTGGCAGATGCAAGCCAGGGAGGAGACCTCTTTGATCGCTTAGTCATGATTAGGCGTCAGTGTGCGCTGGAAATGGGAATTATTGTTCCAATGATTCGACTGCGCGACAATATTCAGTTGGAGCCAAATCAATACATCATTAAAATCAGGGGGATAGAGATTGCCTCAGGTGATATTATGTTTGATCATTACATGGCCATGAATCCTGGCACCGCTGATGAATCCATTGAAGGCATCGAAACGATTGAACCAGCCTTTGGTCTGCCTGCCAAATGGATTAATGAGCAGGAACGCGAGAAAGCTGAAATGGCAGGTTATACGGTTGTTGATCCGCCCTCAATCATTGCGACCCACTTGACAGAAATCATCAAAAAACATGCGCATGAACTCCTTGGCCGTCAGGATGTTAAGAAACTAATTGATAATGTCAAAGAAGAAAACGGTGCCCTGGTGGATGAACTGGTTCCCAATCAGTTATCATTGGGTGAAGTGCAAAAAGTGTTGGTTAACCTTTTAAAAGAGGGAATTTCCATTCGAGACTTGGTGACGATTCTGGAAACGCTGGCAGATTACGCTGTTATTACACGTGATACCGATATGCTGACAGAATACGTCCGACAAGGCCTCAGTCGTGCAATTACCAGACAGTTCATTACAACGCAGCCATTCAGAGTGATTGTCCTGGACAAATCTCTTGAGCAAGCTATTATGTCGTCTTTAAAACAGACTGAAAGTGGCACCTATGTGAACTTGGAGCCTGATTTGATGCAACGGTTATTAAATAGTCTTTCACGACAAGTGCAAAAGCTGATTTCCATGGGAGAACAGCCTGTGATTTTAACTGCGCCTGTTGTGCGTATCTATTTCAAACGTATTTCCGAGCAAATATCGACGGATCTCATCATTCTATCTTATAATGAAATTGATCCGTCTGTAGAAATTGAATCCATTGGGGTGGTGAGTGCCGCATGAAGATTAAAAGAATCCAGGCACGGGATAATCATGAAGCATTGATGAAAGTGAAAATGGAACTGGGGCCTGATGCAGTCATCATACATCAACGAAAAGTGAAACCCAAAGGATTGTTAGGTTTTTTTAAAAAGCCTGTGATTGAGGTTGTTGCGGCCAAAGAAGACATGCCGTCTTCTGCTATGAATACTTCAGTGCAAGCTCAAAGGCCTCTACCGACACCGGTTCAAAGAATGAAACCCATCACACCCGTTCAGTCACAAGTTGATCCGGTTGAAGAAGAACTGAAACAAATCAGGGAAATGATCAATCAGTTGATGCAACAGCAAACTGATATTGATAAGGGGAAAGTGGCTATTGAAGAATCTTTTATTGAGCTTATATTTCGAAAAAATGATTTGGATCAGTCGGTTGCTGACAAACTTGTCCAAAACTGCCAGAATTCCCTTCATTCAATGAAAGATTTTCAAAGCGATGAGCATGACATTCGAGAAATCATAAGAGAATGTGTGCAGCAACATGTAATCATTAAACCATATGATCCAAGACAACAGATGATTGTTTTTGTCGGCCCAACGGGTGTTGGAAAAACAACAACAATTGCCAAGTTAGCAGCCAGAGCTTCCCTAAATGAAGGAAAGAGTGTGGGTCTCATTAGTGCCGATACCTATCGTATTGCAGCGGTTGAACAACTGAGAACCTATGCAGATATTCTTAATATCCCTTTGCGGGTGATTTACCAGGCCTCCGAAGTGGGCGAAGCCATAAAGCAGTTGAGCCATCTTGATCTCATTATGATCGATACAGCAGGGAGAAGTCATCAGGATGACCAGCAAATGAATGAACTGATGGGCTTGCTGGAGCAAATTCCGCAGAAAGAAATTTATTTATTATTAAGCTGCACAACACGACAGCAGGACATTCGTGATATACTGGAAAAGTATCAGTTTTTAGATGACTATAAAATCATTATCACAAAAATTGATGAAGCCTCAGCCTTTGGAACGCTGGTAAATGTACCGGTACTGACATCAAAACCCATCTCATTTATGACTACAGGTCAGAGTGTGCCGGATGATATTGAAGCAGTCACCGTTGAGAAAATCATTAATCTGCTCATTAAGGAGAAACCATAATGGATCAGGCGGGCAAATTAAGAGAAATGATCCAGAATAGGATCGAAAAAAAAGCTGAGACCTTTGAAAGTGCTGAAATTGCATCATCAGCACAAAGAACAAGGTTTATTTGTGTTACAAGTGGAAAAGGTGGAGTCGGTAAAACAAATTTTTCCATCAATTTGGGAATTGCACTTTGTCGCCTGGGAAAACGTACCGTTGTCATTGATGCCGACCTGGGTTTGGCCAATGTGGACGTTGTAGCAGGAACTGTGCCCCGATACACTTTAAATAATCTACTATACTCAGATATGAAACTGGAAGACATTCTTGGGAATGGACCAGAAGGCCTTAAAATTATTTCTGGCGGCTCTGGGATGATGGATTTGCTGGATCTTCCACAGGAAAAAATTCAACGGCTTATTTTTCACTTTCAGGAACTATACCAGCTTTTTGATGTGGCCATCATCGACACGGGTGCAGGTTTGTCAAAAAGCATCTTGGCTTTTTCTGGAGCAAGTGATGATATCATAGTGGTGACAACACCTGAGCCTACCTCACTAACAGATGCGTATGCAATGATCAAGGCCATATCCAATGAAAAACTGACGACACGCATCCATATTGTGATTAATCGTGCTGAAACAACGAAAGAAGGAAACCAGTACTATGATAAAATTAGTAATGCCAGTGAGAAATTTTTGGGCAAAAAACTGGAAAAGCTGGGAACTGTTCTGGAAGATGTGTCGGTATCAAAAGCGGTTAAAAAGCAGACACCGTTAATGGTCGAGTATCCTGGCAGCATCGCCGCCAAAAACATAGAAGTAATTGCGTTAAGACTGACGAATGAAAATGACTCTTTTGATCATGTGTCCATGAACAGAGGTGGGTTTGTACATCGACTAATGGGGATTTTCCGGTAAGGAGCGGGATTGATGGAAATTCTTTTGGAAACGGGAGATAAAGTGGATGTGCGCATTTATCATCCGTCAAATCCCGATGGATATATTGTACTCTATTCTCAGGTGATGAATGTCGACAGCGAGTTCTATTATGTGACGCCACCTGTGTCTAAGGGAGTTGAATACCCCATTCGTGTCGGTCAAAAGGCTGATATCATCTACTATCGCGAAGCGGGTATTTACATGTTTCAGGCAACTTTCCTTAAAAAAGTGAAGGATGATCACCTGACTTATTTTCAGATTGCCCGATTGACAGAACCGGAAAAAACCCAGCGACGCGAATTTTTTCGCCTGAAATACATGCTGCAGTGCAGGTTAAGGAGCCTTGAAAATGAACAATCTTGTGAAGCGGTTGTTCAGGATATCAGTGGCGGTGGTGTTAGAATGATTTCACCTCGATCATTTTATGTGGGAGAAAAAATTGAGTGCACATTACATCTTGACGAACATGTAATTGCAGTGGCGGCAAAAATTGTTCGCTCTCAGAGGATGCCCCACGATAAGCGCTACGAAATTGGCGCACAATTCATTGATGTTAGCGAACAAAATCAGAATAAAATAGTTGGCTATATTTTCCATAAACAAGGAGAATTGCGCCAAAAAGGACTGGTCTAGATGAGGAATCCCTCAACTCCCATAAGGGTGCTGGTTGTTGATGACTCTGCCTTCATGAGAAAAGTCATTAATGATATACTACATAGTGATCCATTGATCCAAGTGATTGCTCATGCGCGCAATGGTAAAGAAGCCATGGGTATTATTGCTCAAGATAAACCGGATGTGATCACACTGGATATTGAAATGCCGGTGATGGACGGGCTTGAAACTCTGGAAGCTGTGATGAAAGAGTGCCCTGTGCCTGTTATCATGCTCAGCAGCCTTACGGAAGAAGGAAGTCCTGAGACGATTCGTGCGTTGGAGCTGGGTGCTGTGGATTTCATACAAAAACCAACACTTTCTTTTATGATTACGTCGGGGCAGTTTAGAAATGATTTGATTGCAAAAATAAAAGAATCAATTTCGTACCGAGTTCAGGTGACACCAACCCATGTTCCGACCAGAATGAAGCGGGAAATGGAAGTGCAGGTCAAAGAACACCCCAAATCAGCAAAAAAAGAACGCATCGAAGATTCTTACACGCGCCTTGAGGCAAAAGAGATGATTGAAAAACCGCCGGTTCGGGGTATGAAAATGACAACGGTTGAAGAATCGTCACTTTCAATAAAACGGTTAGTTGCTATCGCTGTTTCAACCGGAGGGCCAAAAGCATTGCAATCGGTGATACCTTTTCTACCTCAAAATCTTTCCTTGCCGGTCTTAGTAGTGCAACACATGCCGCCTGGCTTTACCAAATCATTAGCAGAACGTCTTAATCAATTATCTCAAGTGACTGTCAAAGAGGCAGAACAAAGTGAAATCATACAACCAGGAACGGTATATATTGCGCCAGGCGATTATCACCTGACAGTCAAACCATCCAGGCATCGATTGCACGTTGAACTCACAAGAGAAGACCCTGTAGGCGGTCACAGACCGGCGGCGGATCGCATGTTTGATTCGCTGGCAGAAAGTAGCGTTGAGGAGGTCATTTGCGTTGTCATGACAGGAATGGGTGCTGATGGAACGAAGGGAATCAAAAACCTGAAATGTGTCACGAAAACGTACGTACTTGCTCAAGATGAACAAAGCTGTGTTGTTTATGGAATGCCCAAAAGTGCAGTTGTTGCAGGTGTTGTCGACCAGGTAGTGTCTTTGGAACGGATCACCGATGCAATCACCAACAGAATAGGAGGCCGGTAGGATGGATGTGAACCAGTATTTAGATATGTTTATTGATGAGTCAAAAGAGCACTTGCAGCATATGAACGATATTTTGCTGACAATGGAGAAAAACCCTCAGGATACAACCCATCTGAATGAACTTTTTCGTATCGCCCATACGATAAAAGGAATGTCAGGCACCATGGGGTACAATCATGTACTCAGCCTGACGCATCAAATGGAAAATGTCCTCGATCAAATCCGCAATGGTAAATTGGCTGTCAATGGGAAAGTGGTTGATCTTTTGTTTGAGTGCCTTGATCAACTGGAAAACTATATTGTGAATATCGAAACAACACAGCAGGAAGGGGATAATGTTTCTGCTGAACTTGTGAAAAATCTTCAACTCCTTGAGAATCCGCAGTCACCCATCAAAATCACTGAAACTAGTAGCAATGCGCCTGCAGATTATCAAGAAGCTGCTGATGGAGAAACCGATCTTGAAGTGGATGAGTATGTAGCAAGCATGATTCAGAAAGCTTCCGATAAGGGCTACCAGATTTTTAGGCTTAAAATTTCACTCAACCCCAAATGCATGCTTAAATCTGCAAGAGCCTATATTATTTTCAGCACTCTCGAAACAATGGCAGAAATTATTCATGCAAATCCAAGCATTGAGGATATTGAAGATGAAAGATTTGATTTCTCGTTTGTTTTGACGGTTGTTACTGAAAAGCCAGAAGTTTCATTAATTCAAGAATTGAGCAACATTGCTGAAGTGGATGAAATTATTGCAACGGAATTAACAGTTGATAACATTCGCAGCCAGGATGACGCGAACCATGCACCCACTGAAATAGCTGCGGCGGTGATGGAATTGGATAAGGGTGGAATGGCAGAATCATCAAAAGGTGATTTGGATGCTAAGAAAAAAGCTAAAACTGGAAAAACTGTTCGAGTGGACATTGATCGTCTTGATAATCTGATGAACCTTGTGAGCGAGCTGATTATTATTAAGACACGGTTAGAAGACGCGCATCAGATGAGTCAGCAAAAATCGATTAGTGATACAACTGAACAACTGGAGAGAATTACAACCAGCCTGCATGATGCAGTCATGAAGGTGCGCATGGTTCCAATCGAACGAGTATTCAATCGTTTTCCAAGGATGGTTCGGGATTTGTCAAAAGATTTAGGCAAAGAAATCAACCTTCAGTTGACAGGTGAAGAAACAGAGGTTGACCGGACGGTTATTGATGAGATAGGTGATCCGTTAATTCATTTAATTAGGAATGCCATTGATCATGGCATCGAAGAGCCCGAAACTCGCATTAGAAACCATAAAGATCAAGCGGGAACGCTTAAGTTAATTGCCTATCCCGATGGGAACAGTGTCGTTATCGAAGTTCAGGATGATGGCAAAGGGATTGATATTGAACGAGTTAAAGCCAAAGCGCTTGATCGGGGTCTGATTTCTCAGTCGCAAAGTCAGTTGATGGAAGATAAAGAAGTCATCCAGTTTCTCTTTCATCCCGGATTCAGCACAGCAGACACCGTATCAGACCTTTCAGGGCGTGGTGTTGGTCTGGACGTAGTTAAAACGAAAATTGAAACGTTAGGCGGCGTTGTCGAGGTTGATTCACAGCCCATGAAAGGGACTCGGTTTATCATCCGTCTTCCATTGACACTTGCAATTATACAAGCGCTTCTGGTACATGTAGGAGTGGAGAAGTATGCCATACCATTGAATAACATCCGTGAAATTTCAACCATTCAAGAAAGTGCCATCCGAAAAGTTCAGGGGAAAGAGGTGGTGCTTTTCCGGCAGTCCACATTACCTGTTCTCAGATTATCACATCTGCTCTCAGTGCCTGAAGAAAACGAAAAACAGGAAGAAAATACGGTAGTTATTGTCAATCATGGAGATCGCACTTTTGGTCTCGTGGTGGATGAATTGATAGGCCAACAAGAAGTCGTCATAAAGTCATTAGGGCGTTATTTATCTGGAATTCAAGGGATTGCAGGTGCTACTATTCTGGGTAACGGAACCGTTGCATTAATTGTTGACACCAACTCTTTCTTCTAAGGAGGGATTATATGAACAATCAGGATCAAAAGCACGATGCTGCTGTGGACCAGTATGTCATTTTTAAGTTAGATGGTGAGTCTTATGGGGTTTCGATTCACTTTGTCGAAATCATTGAAAAAGTGACCGACATTACTCGCGTACCCAATGCACAGCCTTATATTTTAGGGGTCATTAATCTTCGGGGTGAAATTGTCCCGGTTATTGACCTGAGAAAATTGTTCGGATTGGAAAGCATACCAGTGACGGATGATTCTCGAATCATCATTCTTTCGGTGGAAGAGTTAACGGTTGGAATTATGACTGACAGTTCTTCGGAAGTGTTGAGTATACCACAGGAAAACATTGAAAATGCAACCAGTGTGCTAAGTCATGTGGAAGAAACATCCATAAAAGGAATTGGCAAGATTGATGACCGAATGATTATTATGTTGGATGTGTTTGCGATACTTGGCTTAAATGATCAGGAATCATCGGAGGAAAGGAGTCAGGAACATTGACACGTTCGATTGACGACCTGAGCAGTATACATTTGGATGTTTTAAGGGAAATAGGGAATATCGGGGCAGGTAATGCAGCGACATCATTGGCAGTAATGATTCAAAAGAAAGTCGATATGAAAGTACCTGTTGTCAGAATTATGGACATTGAAGAAGTGCCGGGTATTCTTGGCGGTGAAGAAAATGTTGTATCAGGCATATACTTCGGAATGAATGGAGCCATTAAGGGAAATATTATGGTACTGATGGATATTCAGTCTGCCAAAATGCTGACGGGGATACTAATGGGAAAAGATCCTGCCGACTTCGATGAAAATGAAGTATATGATTTGGATGAGATGGACAGATCAGCATTGCAAGAAATTGGCAATATACTATCGGGCTCGTATATATCTTCTTTAGCAGCATTGACGAACCTCAGAATTAATTTGTCACCACCTTCACTGTGTGTCGATATGGCAGGGGCAATTCTAAGTGTTCCGGCTATTCAGTTTGGCGAGATCAGCGATAAAGTGCTTATGATTGAAAATCGCCTCTTTGATGGGACGCAAGAAGTGACAGCCAACTTTTTTCTGATACCCGACGAAAATTCTTATGGCATTTTACTTGAAGCCCTGGGAGTGAGTTAATACATGGCAGAATTAATCAAAGTCGGTATGGCCGACCTGAAAATTGCGAAAGCTCCTGATGTATTAACAACTTTGGGGTTGGGTTCATGTGTTGGTATTGCCTTATATGATCCAGACAAAAGGCTGGCGGGACTGGCGCATATTATGTTGCCAGATAGCACTCAGATAAAGAATAATGCCAATAAAGCCAAATTTGCTGATACAGCATTGGAAATATTGCTAAAAGAGATGGTGGAAGCAGGGGCTCTGAGAAGTCGGTTGTACGCAAAAATAGCGGGTGGAGCACAGATGTTTGCAATGGACAGCCAATCAGATATAATGAAAATTGGTTCACGAAACACGATGGCAACCAAAAAATTGCTGACAGAGTATCGTATACCTCTCCATGCGGAAGATACAGGAGGGAATTATGGTCGTACCATAGAAATACACCCTGACTCGGGACGACTACTTGTCAAAGCCATTGGTAAAGGAATGAGAGAACTATAACACTGGCTGCCGGGGGGACTCACCATGGATACCAAAGAATTGTGGGAACAGTATAGGAAGCATAAAGATCCGGGAACTAAAACCCGTTTAATCGAAACGTATGTGGAACTGGTTAAGATTATTGCCGGACGACTCTATGCCACCTATGGAAACCATCTGGAATTTGATGACCTCGTGAGTTATGGTATTTTCGGTTTGATTGACGCCATTGAAAAATTTGATCCAGGCAAAAATGTCAAATTTGAAACTTATGCCCAGATTCGGATTCGGGGGGCGGTTGTGGATCAAATTCGCAATCTGGATTGGATTCCTCGGTCTGTGAGACAGAAATCCAAGCAAATTGAAGAAGTCATTTCAAAGCTGGAAAACCAGTATCAAGGACAGATTTCTGACGCAATGATTGCTGAAGCTTTGGATATGTCGGTGCAGGAATTTCAGTCAGTACTCCAGCAAACAAGTACATTCAATATGATTTCCCTGGAAGAGAAGCTAATGGATTCTGCCGAAGAAATAAAAGCGGTGGAATCCCATCAAGAATTACCTGAACAAATGTTGATGAAAAGTGAGACGAGCAAACTGCTCATGGAGAGTATTCAACTCTTGCCTGATAGAGAACGCCAAGTGATTTCACTCTACTATTATGAAGAGCTAACATATAAAGAAATCGGCAATATTATGGGTGTTTCAGAATCAAGAATCTCACAATTGCATTCAAAGGCTGTAACCCGCATTCGAAACAGGATGGAAGGATAGACATCACTGCTCACGAGGGGGATCAATATGACGGAAGTTAACGATTTTAATGTCTCTGAACACAAGGAACCTCAGAATATTGATGGAGAAGTAAAAGTTACTCTCTCTCCAGACCGGATGGAGGCAATGATGCTTTTCACAGAACCGGTGGGAGAGGGACGCCCCGTAACGGTTGAAACAGCTATTGAAGCTCTTAAAACAGCGAATGTGGTGCATGGTATCGATCGACAAATTATTGAAGAAAAAGTCGCGCATCAGTATTATGAAAACAGTTTTATTTGTGCCAGGGGAGAGAGACCGGTTGACGGCGAAGCCGGACAAGTGATCTATCACTTTAATATTGAGGAACAGAAGAAACCATCTATCAATGAAGATGGAACAGTTGACTTTAAGAACCTTGATTTAATTGAAAACGTCCGCCAAAATGATCTACTGGCGGAACAAATATTGCCGACGGAAGGTGTACCCGGTACTGACGTAACAGGCAAAGCTGTTCCCCAAAAACCAGGAAAGCCTGCTCGTTTTCAACCTGGCAAATTCGTTGAACTTAGCAGTGATAGTCTCCAAATGCGGGCCTTGGCAGATGGCCAGGTTTTTATACGTGACGGCAAAATTACAGTAAGTCCTGTCTATCAAGTACCTGCAAATGTCGATAACACCACTGGTAATATCCGGTTTAATGGGAAAGTGCTTGTTAAAGGAAATGTAAAATCTGGATTTGTAATTGAAGCAGATGGTGACATTGAGGTAGAAGGTGTTGTTGAAGGGGCTATACTCAAATCAAATTCAAATATTGTTCTGAAGCGGGGTATTCAGGGGAATAATCAGGCCGAATTGTACTGCAAAGGTGATTTGGTTGCACGGTATATTGAAAATACTAAAATAAATGCAGGCGGCAACGTTGAAGCAGATTGTATCCTCCACAGCGTTGTTTATGCGCGTCGAAAAATCCTGATTAAAGGCAAAAAAGGATTAATTGTTGGCGGCGTTGTTAAAGCTGGTGAAGAAATAATCGCACAGGTAATAGGTTCTTCGATGGGAACACAAACACAAATCGAAGTAGGTATCGATCCTAACTTAAAAGAGAAATATGATCAGGCGAAAGCAAAATTAAAAGAAACTGTCAAGAACCTTGAGAACTTAAAACAGACCATCGAAATACTCAATAAGATGAATAAAAATGTTCCTCTGCCACCATCGAAAAAAGATATGCTGGTGCGTTCTGTGAAAACTTATGAAGTGATGAAAGACCAACAGCTTGACATTCAGCGGGAGATTGTCGACATGGATCAGCAAATGGAGGATGCCACCAAAGGAAAAATCCATGCTTCACAAACCATTTACCCAGGTGTTCGAATCTCCATTTACAATGCAGTTAAGCATGTGTACGATGATCTGGCAATGTGCACGCTTTTTTACAGGGAAGGTGATGTAGCCATCGGGATGTTTGAGAAATAGGAGGTGAGCAACATGTCCATCAAGCCCATTGATCATTCGATTTCCGCACTCAACACGGTACATGAAGCAAAAAACCAGCATGAACAGCATCATCGGGGAAGCAATGTAAATGCCTTTATGCAAGATAATGTACAGTCGGAAGTAGAGCGCAATAAAAGCAAAGTCATCCATTCTGATGCATCGCAGGGAAGTTTGGTGGATGAAGATGGTCAGCAGAAAAATGAACAACAGCATCAGAAAAACAAGAAAAAAAGAAATCCTTCAGAAAAAAAGGTGACAGAAGCATACAAAGGTAACCGGCTTGATATAAGGATCTGAGGTGACGGATTTGCCGGAAACGCTGCAGATTAATACTGCTGTAACCATCATCAGTCTTGTTGCAATGATCTTATCAACATTGGCAATGATAAGAAGCAAATCATCCCACACAGCTGGCGATACAATTGTTCAAAAAGTAGCGGAAAAACTCATTTTTGAACAGGAAAAGATCAGAAGAATGGATGAGCGGATCGCCACCATGGAAGAAGAAATTGCCAACCTTAAAGATGAAATTGTACAACTTCAACAGAAGAATGAAGAACAGCCAAGAGCAACCGAATCTTTTCCGTCTTCTTTCCTTAACAGCCTTCAATTTCACACTTTTGTTCAAAAAAACCAAGAGTTGATCCTTTTGCTTCAAGAAGGCATATCGGTGGAACAGGCTGCAAAACTAACAGGAAAGAGCATTGGCGAAGCACAAATGGTGCGTGCCGTCATGAAGCAGATGCAAGAGACAAAATGATGACTATTGAATCAACAGCTATATACCAAAAATATAAAAATCCGTTGCCTTGCAACGGTTGATGTGATAGAATACATAGGGCGACAAATCACACACTTCTTGATTTTGATGGAGGTGCTCCCGCAGGGAGTCCCGGAGAAAATGGATGGAAGTGGCGGAAAAAACAATTCAGGAGGTTAGTAAAATGAGTGTAGTATCAATGAAGCAGTTGTTGGAAGCAGGGGTGCATTTTGGGCACCAAACAAGAAGATGGAACCCCAAGATGGCAGAGTACATCTTCACAGAACGAAATGGTATTTATATTATTGATCTGCAAAAAACCGTCAAGAAAGTTGATGCGGCCTACAATGTGATCAAGAGTGTGGTGGAAGAAGGCGGAAAGATACTATTTGTTGGAACAAAAAAACAGGCTCAAGAATCCATTGCAGAGGAAGCAAAGCGTTGCGGCATGTACTTTGTCAATCAACGCTGGCTGGGCGGCATGCTAACAAACTTCAAAACCATTAAGCTGCGCATTGACCGATTGCATAAACTTGAAAAAATGGAAGAGGACGGTACCTTTGACGTTCTCCCCAAAAAAGAAGTCATTCAACTGAAACATGAAATGGAACGACTCGAAAAGTTTTTGGGCGGGATCAAAGACATGAAAGAAATGCCGCATGCACTCTTTGTGGTAGATCCCCGAAAAGAACGGATTGCCATATTGGAAGCGAGAAAGTTGGGTATACCAGTAGTAGCTATTGTTGACACCAACTGCGACCCTGATGAAATTGATTATGTGATTCCTGGTAACGATGATGCTATTCGAGCGGTTAAACTTTTAGCGGCAACAATGGCAGATGCTGTAGTGGAAGGAAAACAAAGTTTTCAGGATGAAGTAGAAGAAACTTCAGCGGAAGCTTAATGTTATAACAAGGTAAGGGTAGGAATGCATTTGTCACTCCACCCCTTGCCTTTACTATTATCGTGGAGGGTGAACTCATGAATATTACGGCAGGCATGGTTAAAGAATTGCGTGAAAAAACAGGAGCCGGTATGATGGACTGTAAAAAAGCGCTAGTCGAAACTGACGGTGACATGGAAAAAGCAGTGGAAGTATTGCGGGAAAAAGGACTGGCAGCAGTTGCCAAAAAAGCGGGTAGAATTGCCGCTGAAGGTATTGTTGAAGCATATATTCATGGTGGGCGAATCGGCGTTTTATTGGAAGTGAACTCCGAGACAGACTTTGTTGCGAAGAATGAAGAGTTTCGCAATTTTGTTAAGGATGTTGCTATGCAAATTGCTGCGTCAAATCCACAATACGTCAGCCGTGAAGAAGTTCCTCAAGACATGATTGAGAAGGAAAGAGACATTCTGCGCAAGCAAGCACTTAATGAAGGTAAGCCCGAAAAAATAGTTGATAAAATGGTGGAAGGCCGTATCGAAAAGTACTACAAAGAAGTATGCCTTCTTGAGCAGGATTTTGTTAAAGACCCTGATATGACAATTCAGCAGTTATTAACGGCGAAAGTTGCAAAAATCGGCGAACATCTGAGCATTAGAAGATTTGCACGCTTCGAAGTTGGTGAGGGAATCGAGAAAAAAGAGGAAAATTTTGCAGAAGAAGTGGCAAAACAAATCCAGTAATTGATTCACATGAGAACACCTTGGTGTTCTCTTTAACTATGAAGTCTGACAATGATGCCTTAAAACATCAGCAAGACGGGAGAATCAGTTGATGGAAAAACCTTTATATCATCGAATATTACTTAAGCTTAGCGGAGAAGCATTGGCTGGAGAAAAGGGGTTTGGTCTTGACCCTGATACACTTGTTCGTATCGCCGGTCAGATTAAAGAAGTGGTCGCTATGGGTGTTCAGGTGGCTGTTGTTGTTGGTGGTGGCAATTTTTGGCGGGGACGTACTGGTACACATATGGACAGAACGACTGCAGATTATATGGGTATGATGGCAACCGTTATCAACAGTCTTGCGCTCCAGGATGCACTTGAGAATGTCGAAGTCGTTACACGTGTTCAAACTGCTATTGAAATGAGGCAGATTGCGGAACCCTACATTCGCAGACGTGCAGTGAGGCATCTGGAAAAAAATCGCGTCGTCATATTTGCAGCCGGTACTGGAAATCCCTATTTTTCAACAGACACAACAGCAGCTTTGCGAGCGGCTGAAATTGAAGCAGACGTTATTTTACTGGCTAAAAAAGTAGATGCTGTTTATGATAAAGATCCCAATGAAAATGATGATGCCAGCAGGCTTCTCGACATCAGTTACATTGATGTTTTAAATAGAGGGCTTAAAGTCATGGATTCTACAGCAACTTCCCTGTGTATGGATAATCAGATTCCCATCAAAGTGTTTGGCCTTGACGACCCTGAAAATATTAAGAAAGTGGTGTTGGGCAAAGCCATTGGCACCTATATTCACAGCTAATTTTAAAGGGGGATTTACGATGCAACTGGAAATCCATAAAGCCGTTGAGGAAAAAATGAAGAAAACCATTGCAGTCATTCAGGATGAGTTCAACAGTGTAAGAGCGGGTCGTGCCAATCCGGCGATGTTGGATCGAATCACAATTGAGTATTATGGTGCTGTTACTCCCTTGAAACAGATTGCAACGGTCGCTGCACCAGAACCACGGTTAATTACCATTCAACCCTTTGATCCTTCTGTGCTGACAGATATTGAAAAGGCCATCCAAAAGTCTGATTTGGGAATCAATCCTTCTAATGATGGAAAAGTGATTCGATTGGCTATCCCTCAACTGACAGAAGAGCGTCGAAAGGATTTAACAAAGATTGTCAAAGGAAAAGCAGAAGACGGACGGGTAGCCATTCGCAATGAGAGACGCAATGCCAACGATGCCCTGAAAAAAATGGAAAAATCTGGTGAAATAACAGAAGATGATTTGAAACAAGCGCAAGAAACAGTCCAAAAAATGACTGATAAGTACATTGAAAACATTGACGAACTACTCGCACTAAAAGAAAAAGAAATGATGGAGGTTTAGTATTTGGATTATCCAGATCTTCTGGGACAACATAAAGAGGAAGCTGTTAGCTGTTTATCAACAATGGAACTACCCTTTACTATTGTCAAAGCTAATACCGAGAAAAACTCTTTATCGGGCGAACAAAGGATTATTCGCCAACAGTTCGATGAACATGGGAAGACAGTATTATTGATCGCCTATTTTTAGCCCCCTGATTCAGGGGGCTTCTGATTGCTGAGGTGCTTATTATGGCAATATTTAAAAAGAAAAGCAGACCTGATGAATCCATTGACATGAAGCGTCTGCCACACCATATTGCCATTATTATGGATGGTAATGGCCGGTGGGCCGAACAACGTCACTTACCTCGCACTGCTGGTCATCAGCAGGGAGTTGAAGCGATTCGCGAAATTGTCAAAACTGCATCAGAAATGAACATAGAAATGATGACGCTGTATGCTTTTTCTACTGAAAATTGGAAAAGACCAGAAAATGAAGTTCAATTTTTGATGAACCTATTGGTTGACTATCTGCGTAAAGAGATTGAAGAGTTGAATCGACAGAAGGTCTGTATCAGCACAATCGGTGACTTGAGCCGATTTCATGGGACTGTTCGAGATGAGATTGAAATGGCAATTGCCAAAACTGCCTCAAATAATGGTTTAAAAATGAATATTGCCCTTAACTATGGTGGCAGAAATGAACTGACACGTGTGATAAAGCAACTGATGAAAGAAGCGGTTGAAGGCCAAGTACAAACTGAATCTATTTCAGAAGATGATATTCGTTCACGACTTGATACAGCAGCTATGCCTGATCCGGATTTACTGATCAGAACAAGTGGTGAACAACGCATCAGTAATTTTCTGCTTTGGCAACTTGCATACACTGAACTTTATTTTACTGACACACTTTGGCCTGATTTTCGAGGTGAACATTTTAAAGAAGCCATCAAAGACTACCAAAACAGAAAACGACGTTTTGGCGGGTTAACATAAAGGAGGCAGCACTTTGGGCAAACGCATCCTGACCACGATTGTAGGACTACCAATTTTATTTTATATTTTAACTAAAGGTTCTCATTTGCTAACGCTTTCCTTGATGACAGTGTCTATCATCGGCTTGCACGAGTTTTATCACTGTGCCCGGCAGGGTGGTTTTAACCCCGTTGCATGGACAGGCTATAGTGGAACAGGTATCTTATACATAGGGTTCTTTCTTGTGAATGGGGGTACTGCTCAACAAATTGCCATTCCAATGACACTGGTTATCCTTTTGGTGGTCTGGGTGATCCATCACAAGACCGTTCAAATGCAGGATACCCTGATCACGTGGTTCGGCTTTATCTATGTGGCAGTACTTTTATATCAAATGCTATTAATCGAAGAACTATTAATGCCGCATGCCCTCTGGTTAGTGTTTATTATTTCTTGGGGATGCGATTCCGGAGCTTACCTGACAGGGTACGCCATGGGGCGTCGAAAATTGTGCCCCTCTATCAGTCCCAAAAAGACCGTTGAAGGCGCTGTTGGGGGAATTGTAGGCAGCATGTTAGGATGTCTCATTTTTTCAAAGCTACTTATGCCGGACCATCTACCTGCGTTTCTTCTATTAGGTTGCCTGGGAGCTATTGTATCTCAATTTGGCGATCTTTCTGCCTCGCTTATTAAACGAACCGTGGGAATAAAAGATTTTGGGCGCTTGTTTCCAGGACACGGCGGAATCCTTGATCGTTTTGACAGCATTCTTCTAACAGCTCCCTTTGTCTATCTTTTTTTAAAAATATTGATTTTGCGATAAGGATAAGAGAAGCGGGTATGAATGGGATAAGATAATAAGCGGGGTGTGGTTGTGTCCAAAAAAATTTCCCTGTTGGGTTCTACAGGCTCAATAGGAACACAGGCGCTGGATGTGGTTCGCAGGCATCGTGAAGAGTATGAAGTCGTCGCGTTAACAGCAGGGCATAACATCGATCTGCTTGCAAAACAGATTATTGAATTTAGACCAAAAGTGGCGATTTTGAAAAAATATGAGGATGCAAATCACCTAAGCAGAATATTACCTACAAATAGAACACGCATATTACACGGTGATGATGGATTGGAGACAGCAGTTTCAATGCCGGAAACTGAGTTGGTGTTAAACGCCCTAGTGGGAAGCCGTGGGCTGACTCCCAGCTATCTGGCTTTAAAAAACGGGAAAGACCTTGCACTGGCCAATAAAGAATCCTTGGTTTCAGGTGGAATGCTAATGACGAAACTGGCAGCTCGAAACGGCAAGCAAATCATTCCGGTTGACAGCGAGCATTCTGCAATATTTCAGTGCTTGAATAGTGAAAACAAGAATGAGGTCAAAAGAGTTGTTTTAACTGCTTCAGGGGGCCCCTTCCGCACGTGGAGCCGGGAATCCATTAATCGTGCTACGCTTGAAGACGCGCTTAATCATCCTAATTGGTCAATGGGGCGAAAAATCACCATCGATTCAGCCACTATGATGAATAAAGGCCTTGAAATCATTGAAGCCGCCTGGCTTTTTGATCTGACGAATGAACAGATTGATGTTCTGATACATCCTCAGAGTATCGTTCACTCCATGGTTGAATTCCAAGATACTTCGGTTCTGGCACAGATGGGATTACCGGACATGCGGGTACCCATCCAATATGCCCTTTCATGGCCAAAGCGATTAAAAAACCATTTAAATTCATTGGATCTGTTATCAATAGGTGCGCTGACTTTTGAAGCACCAAACGTGGAAAAGTTTCCATGTCTGCGTTTGGCAAGAGAAGCGCTTGTCGTTGGCAAGACATTGCCCTGCGTAATGAATGCGGCAAATGATTTTTTAGTGGAGTCTTTTTTGCAGGGAAAAATTAGTGTTTATCAAATATCGGATTACATCGAACGTGTGATGCATCAGCATGTGCCCTTTGAATATCTGGAACTGGAAGAACTGATAGAAGTGGAAAATTGGACGCGATCGAAGCTCAAGTCTTTTTTCTAAGGAAGGTGTAAATGATGACAACTGCCGTTGTGGCAATATTAGTCTTTGGGTTGTTGGTTTTTTTTCATGAGCTAGGACACTTTGGGGTGGCCAAACTTGTCGGTATTCGTGTCCACGAGTTTGCCATCGGCATGGGTCCAAAAATGATTCAGCATAAGCACCGGGGCACAGTCTATGCATTGAGGATATTTCCCATTGGTGGCTTTGTTCGTATGGAAGGAGAAGATGAGAGTTCGTCAGCCACTGACAGCTTCAGCCAGAAGACGGTGAAAGCACGTATCAGTGTCATTTTTGCCGGTCCTTTGATGAACTTCATACTGGGATTTATGTGTTTTTTCCTGATTTTTTTCTCGCTGGGAGTACCTGGAACACATATTGGAGACATGATTCCTGACTCGCCAGCCCAAGAGGCAGGTTTACAACCTGGTGATAAGGTTGTTGAAATTGATGGTGAAGAAATCAATTCATGGGAAGAACTGGTGGGAGAAATTGCATCATCAGGAGGTAACCCGGTGGAGGTACTCATCAATCGTCAGGGTGAAATTCTGCATTTTACTGTTACACCAAGATTTGATGAAGAAACAGGGCGGCTCCTTATTGGCATTATTCCGGGCTCAGAAAAATCTTTGCCAGCCGCATTTCGCAGTAGTTTTGAACAATCAAAATTTATCTTTTCTGAAATATTTTCATTCCTGCGTCAATTGATAAGAGGCCAGGCAGATACTGCCGACGTGGCAGGACCTGTGGGTATTATCAGTCTTGTGGGGCAGGCGAGTCGCTCTGGATGGATGGACGTGGTTGGTTTGGCAGGATTGATCAGCATAAATTTAGGTATTATGAACTTGCTCCCGATTCCAGCCCTTGATGGAAGTCGCATTATTTTTCTTCTTATTGAAGGCTTGAGAGGTCGACCCATTGACCCTGAAAAAGAAGCGATGGTTCATATGATTGGCATTACGCTGTTAATGCTGTTAATGGTAGTCATCACATATAAAGACATTTTGACATTTTTTTAATTATCTGTAAAAGCTGTCATGTTAAAGTGAAATCAAGATAACTGAAAAGGTGACTGAGAATGAATAAACGCAAATCAACCATCGTTAACATCGGCTCTCTATCCATTGGAGGGCCGTATCCCATTGTTCTCCAATCCATGACGACCACCGATACCCGAAATGTCAAAGACACCGTTGCCCAGATACGGTTGCTGGAAAATGCCGGCTGTCAGGTGGTACGAGTGGCCGTTCCTGATGTGGCGGCGGCAGAGGCTATAGGAGCTATCAAAAAGCAAATTAATATTCCACTGGTTGCAGACATACACTTTGATTACAATCTTGCCTTAATTGCCATGCAACAGGGAACTGATAAGCTAAGGATAAACCCAGGTAATATAGGCAGCAGAGAACGTGTTCAAATGGTGACCGAAATGGCGAAGGAAAAAAATATCCCCATTCGTATTGGTGTCAATGCTGGTTCTCTTGATCATCGAATACAGGCACGTTATGGCAATGCTACTGCTGAAGCATTAGTTGAAAGTGCATTGGAGCATGTGAAAATATTGGAAGCAGATAAATTCGATCAAATTGTACTGTCATTAAAAGCAAGCAGCTTGAAAGTGATGGTGGAAGCTTATCGTCAGATTTCTTCAAAAGTGCCATACCCGCTTCACTTGGGTGTCACAGAAGCCGGGAACCGTGAAACTGGAACGCTTAAGTCAGCAATTGGCATTGGTGCGCTGTTGCTTGATGGTATTGGTGACACCATCCGGGTTTCGCTAACGGCAGATCCTGTTCTAGAAATTGAAGCTGGCAAAAACATTTTAAGGGTTTTGGGCTTGTTGAAAGATCGCATTCAGATAATTTCTTGCCCGACATGCGGCCGATGCCAAATTAATCTCATTGAACTTGCCCAACAGATTGAAAATAAACTCATCAGCAAAGATAAAAACTTAACAGTTGCCATTATGGGGTGCGCTGTGAATGGGCCAGGTGAAGCACGAGAGGCAGATATTGGAATTGCCGGAGGAAAAGAATGCGCATTACTTTTCAAAAAAGGAAAAGTCATTCGAAAAATTCCCGAAAATCGAATTGTTGAAGAACTTTTAGAAGAAATTGAAAATCTTTGATCAGATATCAGGACGATTTGCTATGTATCTCAGGAGGTTCCCATGTCGCTCAATACAACATATACACTTTCTCACATGTTGAAAAAACTCAATGTCGCTCATACCGACGAACATCACATATGGATACAATGTCGTTTAAATCGATTGGTGCATATCAAAAAACAGGCTCGCGTAATGCTCTATCTTGAAACGAGCAAACCATTACCCTTGCGTCAACTGGATGACTTTATGAGCCAGATTAAGAATAGTTTGGGAATCAATGATTCGGTCGCATATCGATTGATGACTGATTTCAAAGAAACAGAACCGGAAAAATTAAAAAAAGCTCCCTTTTTCGAAGAAAACATTCACTACGTTCTCGCTCAAATGAGTGCGGCAGCGGCTCTCCTGAAAGATGAGGTGGTGTGGGATCTGGTGAATGGCGAACTACAATTGATCTTTCAAGATCCCACCCTCGAACGAAAAGCATTTGATAAACGCATCCATGAAATGATTGGGAAAATGATCGCCAATATGTATGGTGTACAGCTTAAATGTCGAATTGCTACAAATAATCCATTAGTATTTGATAATACCGCTTATGAGAAGTCAAAAAAAGCATTGGAAAAAGTCATTATTTCCGATGCCCTGGTTCAAAACAATGGCCATGGCAATGATAACAGTTCAGTCAAGAAGAGCAACTCATCATCACAAGGTAAAATGATGAAAACCCGAAACCAGGGAGAAAACGGCAAACCAGCCCAAGGAACTTGGGTGGGAAAACCAATTAATACAACACTACAGACAATTGGCGAATTGAGAGAAGACGATACTCAGGCGACAATTAAAGGTGATATTTTTTCTGTGGATGTTCGAGTGCTGAAAAACGATAGGAAGCTCTACATTTTTGATCTGACTGACTATACTGGCTCGATCACTGCCAAATTATTTGAACCAAAAAAAACACAAGTTAATCTGGAAGAACTCCTGAAATCGGGCACAACTATATTAGTTAGAGGAAGTATTCAGTTTGACCATTACAGCAAAGAAAATATTCTGATGGTATCAGATATAATGCCTCATTCTTCCAAACCATCAACCGACAATGCCCCGGACAAACGAATTGAATTTCACTGCCATACCAACATGTCGCAGATGGATGGAATCTGTTCGCCAACCTCTGTTATTGCCCAGGCGGCTAAATGGGGCCATTCTGGAATCGCCATCACAGATCATGGTGTTGTGCAGGCCTTTCCAGAAGCCGCCGCCGCTGGTAAAAAACATGGCATACGCATTTTCTATGGGATGGAAGGATATTTGGTTGATGACGAAATGGAACTGGTGACAGGCGCAGACAACCATACTTTTGAAGATGCATTTGTTGTTTTTGACATTGAAACAACAGGGCTTTCAAATGCCCACGACCGAATTACCGAAATTGGAGCTGTTCGTGTTGAAAATGGCGAAATTGTTGGAGAATATTGCTCCCTTATTAATCCCGAAAAACTCATTTCTTCAGAAATCACCGAACTTACAGGCATAACCAATGAGATGGTAAAGGATGCTCCTCTTATTTTGGAAGAATTGCCCCGGTTCATAGACTTTTGCAAAGGGGCTGTTTTAGTTGCCCACAATGCTGATTTTGACGCCGGTTTTATTCGGGAGAATATGAGACGAATAGGAATGGGCTTCAATTTTCCGGTGCTGGATACTCTTGCCTTATCAAGAATTCTCTTAAAAGAATTAAAACGACACAAACTGAACTTGGTCGCAAAAGCACTGCAGGTAAACTTGGAAAACCATCATCGTGCTATCCATGATGCCAGGGCTACGGCAGAAGTATTTCTTAAATTAGTTCAGCGAATGAAAGAACAAGGCATTAATTCGATGTCAAAAATGAACCAAGTATTGACACAGGCTGTTGATGTCTCTCGTTTGAAACCGTATCATGTGATTTTACTTGTGCAAAATCAAAAAGGATTAAGAAATCTATACGAGATAGTTTCTGAATCGCACATGAAGTATTTTTATAAAAAACCACGTATTCCCAAAAGCTTATTAAATCGCAAACGGGAAGGTCTTTTTGTTGGAACTGCTTGCCAGGCTGGAGAGTTATATCAGGCAGTTCTCAACAGAGAACCGGAAACAAAACTGACAACCATTGCTGCTTTTTATGATTACCTGGAAGTTCAACCAACTTCCAACAATGCATTTCTCATCGATAAAGGACTGGCAGGCAGCCGTGAGGAATTGATGGAAATCAACAAACGCATTATTCAGCTGGGAGATCAGCTGAATAAACCCGTGTTGGCAACAGGAGATGCTCATTATACCCGTGCCTGTGATGATTTATTCCGTCAGGTGCTTCAGGCGGGAATGGGCTTTGACGATACAGAAGATCCGGCATTGTTGAATTTAAAAACCACCACAGAAATGCTGGAAGAGTTTTCATATCTAGGCAAGGAACGGGCAGAGGAAATTGTTATCGTACAACCACGTGCATTGGCATCTCAAATAGAAGATTTGGTTCCGGTTCCGGAGGGTACGTTTCCGCCCTTTATTGATGGATCAGAAGAACAATTGGAAAAACTCTGTCGCACAAAAGCAGCTGAAATCTACGGAGATCCATTGCCCGACCTCGTGGAAAAACGATTGGAACGTGAGTTGCGGTCGATTATTGATAATGGCTATGCAGTGATGTACATGATTGCACACAAACTGGTAGCGAAATCACTTAGTGATGGCTACTTGGTGGGATCCAGAGGTTCTGTCGGTTCATCATTCGCAGCTACCATGAGTGGCATAACAGAAGTAAATCCATTGGCGCCCCACTATGTGTGCCCGGCTTGTCGCCACTCGCAATTCTTTACAGAAGGAGAAGTGGAATCTGGGGCAGACCTGCCTGATCAACACTGCTCCAACTGCGGCACTCAATACCGTAAAGAAGGGCATTCCATTCCCTTTGAAGTATTTCTTGGATTTGAAGGAGATAAAGAACCGGATATTGACCTTAATTTTGCTGGAGAGTACCAGGCTACTGCCCATCAATATATAGAACATTTGTTTGGAGAAAGTAAGGTTTTTCGGGCGGGAACGATTGGTACCATTGCCAATAAAACCGCCTATGGATATGTAAAAAAATTTGGCGAAGAAAAGGGTATTCAGCATAGTAATGCAGAAGTAAAACGACTGACAGAGGGATGTACCGGTGTCAAAAAAACAACGGGTCAGCATCCTGGCGGTGTCATGATTGTTCCTGCAGATCGTGACATTCATGAATTTACACCAATTCAGTATCCAGCCAATGACAAAAAATCGGGTGTGATCACCACTCACTTTGACTACCATGCGCTTAGTGGCAGATTACTGAAACTAGATATTCTTGGTCACGATGTGCCAACGATGATTCGTATGCTGGAAGATTTTACTGATACAAACGCATTGGAAATACCGCTGGATGACCAGTTGACAAAAAGTATTTTTGTTGGAGCAGAAGCCCTCAATTTTCAGGATGAACGTTTTTCACCAGAGCTGGGAAGTATCGCCATTCCAGAGTTTGGAACCAAATTTGTTCGCCAAATGCTCCAAGATACACAACCTGAAACATTTGGAGAACTGGTGCGCATCAGTGGTCTGTCACACGGAACAGATGTGTGGCTGAACAATGCTCAGGAACTGGTTCGAAATGGTGTGGCATCACTAAAAGAAGTCATATGCACCAGGGATGATATTATGAACTATCTGATCCTTAAAGGGCTGCCCTCAAAAAGTGCTTTTAAAATAATGGAAAATGTCAGAAAGGGAAAAGGCGTAACAGAGGATGAAATGAAGCTTATGGCTGAGAACCAAGTGCCTCAGTGGTATATTGATTCCTGCAACAAGATCAAATATATGTTTCCGAAAGCGCATGCAGTGGCCTATGTAATGATGTCTTTTCGTATTGCCTGGTATAAGGTGCATTATCCCGAGGCCTTTTATGCAACTTATTTCAGCATGAAGGTGGAAGACTTTGATGCACACCTTATGATTCAGGGAATTGATGCAGTAATGAATAAATTGAAAGAACTGGAGAATCTGGGAAATCAAGCAACTGCAAAGGAAAAAAATCAAATGATAGTGTTGGAGGTGGCACTGGAAATGTTCAGTCGCGAAATTGAGATGTTGCAAGTAAATCTTTACGCCTCTCATCCCGAACAATTTATTATTGAAAAGAACAAAGTGCTTCCACCTCTTTCTTCGTTGCAGGGTGTTGGACAAAACGCTGCGCGTCGCATTTCTGAAGAACGGGAAAAAGGTGATTTTCTGTCACTTGAAGATTTGCGCCAAAGAACAGGTGCATCTAAAGTTGTCATTGAGACATTACGAAATCATGGGGCCTGCCACGATTTGCCTGAAACCAACCAACTGTCACTCTTTAACCTGCCGATTCAATCTTGATTTGAGGCGGTTGCTGTGGTATAATGATACCGATATGGATCTGGTGATGAAAAGTGTTGTCTTGAATCGCATATCAACGACTAGAAGAGTGGGTACTCCCCACTCTTTCCTGTTCATCACAATAAATACTGCTGTGGTGGAAACAATGAGTCTGAAACCGGGTTCTCCAACAAATAATATAGGAGAGGACCTGATGACAGGAGGGGAACTTATGAAACGAAAAGAAATTGAACAGGCAGTCACTGATTTGACGCAACAATTATTGGAAGAGAACGTTGAACTCATTGATGTGGAATTTGTCAAAGAGGGGCCCGATTATTTTTTAAGGGTCTATATTGACAAAACAGACGGTGTAACAATCAATGACTGCGAGACTTTGAGTCGACGATTGGATGCTAAACTTGATGAATACGATTGGATTCAGGAGCAATACTTTTTAGAAGTATCCTCTCCTGGATTGGACAGACCGCTGAAAAAAGAAACGGATTTTCTAAGGAATCTCGGAAAACGCGTAGAGGTTAAATTGTATCAACCCTTCAATGGCGAAAAACAATATGAAGGAGTCTTGATTGATAAACAAGGTGTTTCGCTGATCATTGAAACGAATGATGGTCAGCAATTAACCTTTAATGAGTCACAAGTTGCACTTGTGAAACTTGCCATTATTTTTTAGGAGGCTCGGGCATGAACATCGAATTTATGGAAGCGCTGGAACAAATCCAGCAGGACAAGGGCATTTCAAAAGATGTGCTGATTGAGGCTATAGAAGCAGCATTGATTTCCAGCTATAAACGAAATTTCGGTTCTACTCATCAGGTCAGGGTTGAAGTAAGTCGTGATAGCGGAGCGGTACATGTCTATGGCCAAAAGCGAGTGGTGAACGAAGTTGATGATGATACTCAGGAAATTAGTTTGGAAGAAGCAAAAGCAACAGATCCCCGATATGAAATAGGCGATGTTGTCGAACGTGAAGTTACTCCCAGAGATTTTGGACGCATTGCAGCTCAAACCGCAAAACAGGTTGTCGTACAACGCATCCGAGAAGCTGAACGCGGCGTTGTTTTTGAGGAATATATCAGCCGAGAATCAGATATTATAGCGGGTGTTGTGGCGCGTGCAGTTCGAGGAACCATTTTAATTAATCTCGGAAAAACAGAAGCCATACTTGGACATAACGAGCAAATGCCTGGTGAAAACTATCATACAGGTGACCGAATTAAAACGTACATCGTTGAAGTGAAGAAAACCACTAAAGGGCCTCAAATTCTTGTATCTCGTACACATCCTGGCCTCATTAAAAGGCTTTTTGAGCTGGAAGTACCCGAGATTCATGATGGCATTGTCGAAATTAAAAGCATTTCAAGAGAGGCCGGTTATCGGACAAAAATTGCTGTTGACACCAAGGACCCCAATGTTGATCCTGTGGGTGCGTGTGTCGGGCAAAAAGGTGTTCGTGTACAGGCAATCGTTAACGAACTGAGGGGCGAAAAAATTGATATCATCCGGTATAGTGATAGTCCGAAAGAGTTCATTACAAGTGCACTTAGCCCGGCTAAAGTAAGCCAGACATACGTCTATGAAGACACCAAATCAGCCCGGGTGGTTGTGCCTGACTACCAGCTTTCTCTGGCCATAGGAAAAGAAGGACAAAATGCCAGGCTGGCTGCGAAACTGACAGGATGGAAAATTGACATAAAAAGTGAAAGCCAAATGGCAGAGCTGGAATCAGCTCAAGCAAATACCGGTGCTATAGACGAAGAACAGGTACACTCAGCTGATGAGACCATCGTCATGACTGATCCTGAGACGGATTTGGATACAACTGAAGAATAGAGCGTAATTTTATATAGGGGGCGACGTTTTGAACCCAAAAAAAACACCATTAAGGAAATGCATCGCCTGCCAGGAAATGAAGAACAAGAAAGATCTGATACGCATTGTTGCCAATAAGGAAGGGCAGGTTCACTTGGATTCCCATGGCAAAGCTCATGGCCGCGGTGCTTATGTATGCAGGCAAACAGAATGTTTTGAGAAAATCAAAAAAACAAAAGCGTTAAACAGGGCATTTAAACGTGATGTACCTGATGAAGTTTATACAGCTCTGGCTGAAAAGTTTCAGGAAGGGTCAGATCATTGAACACTGATGGGATTAAAACCATGTTGGGATTCGCAGCAAGAGCAGGAAAGCTGATCTCAGGTGAAACTGGCAGCAGAATTGCTGTAACGAAAAAAAAAGCAAAGCTGATGATTATGGCAGAAGATGCGGCAGCAACAACGCAGCATGAGTTTATGCAACTGGCGGAACGTTATCAAACTCCCATTCTGAAGATCCTGACCAGGCAGGAATTGGGAAATGCCATTGGCAAAAGCCCGCGGGCGATTGTCGTAGTAGTCGATCCTGGATTCGCCATTCAGATAAATAAAAGAGCAGCTGAATGACCGAAAGGTGAAATGCTGGAGGTGAAGCGTATGTCAAAAGTGCGTGTCTATCAACTCGCAAAACAATTGAATGTTGAAACGAAAACGTTAATCAAGAAACTTGATCAACTGGGGGTCGTAACGAAAAACCACATGAGCACGCTGGAAGAAGAAGAAGCAAAATTAGTCACGGAACTTATAAAAGATGAAACAACCCAAAAATCAGCTTCTCAGAAAAATGTAGTTGCTGAAAAGGCTGTGCCAGAAGGAACCCCTGTATCTGGTAACAGTAAAACGGTTGTACAACAAGAAAAAACAAAAGCGGTCTCAACAAAATCATCCACTGGATCTCGACAAAGTTCAGGTGTAAAATCAACTGATCGGAAAGAAACGAGACCCCCAAGCGGTCGAGCGATTTCCGAGTCAAGTGCAGCGGCACCTGCTAAAAAAGAGCTGCAGGGCAAAAGCCAGTCGACACTGCAGAAGGATGGCAATAAAAAGCCCTTATCAAAAGAAGCGGAAAAGAAGGCAGTCAAAGAAGTGCGTCAGAAGGGAAAAGATAAAAAGCCAGGACATCGTCCTTCGCCTAAATCAAAACCGGAAACAGCAAAAATTGAACAGAAAGAAGGCCCGGCAATTATCGAAATTGGAGAACAGATCATCGTAAAAGACTTTGCTGATAAATTACGCAAAAATCCCAATGAAATCATCATGAAACTGATTCAAATGGGAATTATGGCAGCTATCAATCAAGAAATTGATTTCGAAGCAGCCAATAAAATTGCGCTGGAATATGAAATTGAGATTCACAAAAAAGAAGAAGAACGTGTGGAAGAAGTTGATGTTTATATCGCGAAAGACGAAGCGAAAGACCTGCGTTCAAGACCACCTGTCGTAACAGTGATGGGGCATGTTGACCATGGGAAAACTTCTTTGTTAGATGCCATTCGAAAAACAAAGGTGACCGAACGCGAAGCTGGTGGCATTACACAGCATATTGGTGCTTCAGAAGTGGAAATTGATAAAAAGAAAATAGTTTTTTTAGATACGCCTGGTCATGAAGCTTTTACTGCTATGCGCGCAAGAGGAGCAAAAGTAACGGATATTGCTATTCTGGTTGTTGCAGCCGATGATGGCGTCATGCCTCAGACGATTGAAGCTATCAATCATGCCAAAGCGGCGAAAGTACCAGTAATTGTGGCGATTAACAAAATAGATAAGCCGGGAGCTAATCCTGACCGTGTGAAACAAGAATTGGCAGATCACGGCATGATTATTGAGGAATATGGCGGTGAGGTCATTGCTGTTCCGGTGTCTGCACTGAAAGGCGAAAATATAGACAATTTGTTGGAAATGATTTTGCTGGTGGCTGAAATGGAAGAACTGAAAGCTAATCCGAATCGCGAAGCCATTGGAGTGGTCATCGAGGCAAAACTGGACAAGGGGCGCGGACCAGTGGCAACTGTTTTGATACAAAACGGAACGTTGCGCGTTGGTGATTCAGTGGTCGTAGGCAATACCAGCGGACGGGTTCGAGCTATGATTAACGACAAAAGCCGCAATGTATCGGTGGCAAAACCATCAACAGCTATTGAAATTACGGGGCTATCCGAAGTTCCGGATGCAGGCGATCAATTGTTGGCAGTAGATGATGACAGAACAGCCCGTGATATTGTAGCAAATCGAATCAACCGAATCAAGGAAGCGCAGCTGAAAGCCAGTCAGAAAATTTCACTCGACGCCCTGTATCAGCAGATGCAGGATGGCCAAATCAAAGAGCTTAATATCATTTTGAAGGCAGATGTCCATGGGTCTGTTGAAGCAGTGAAGCAATCCCTGCAAAAACTTTCCAACGACAAAGTTATCATTCGTCCCATTCATGGCGGAGTGGGAGCGATCACTGAAACTGATGTCATGTTGGCGGCTGCATCCAATGCCATTATCATTGGTTTCAACGTGAGACCAACGACACACGCTTCGGCACTTGCCAAAAAAGAAGACGTGGATATTCGAACTTACCGAATCATATACAATGCCCTTGAAGATATTGAAGCTGCCATGACAGGCATGTTGGATCCTGAATACAAAGAAGTTGAGCTGGGCAAAGCAGAAGTGAGAGCTACCTTCAAAGTTCCTGGTATTGGAATGGTTGGTGGTTGTTATGTCATTGACGGGAAAATCCTGAGAAATGCCAGCATTCGACTTGTGAGGAATGGTATTGTCATTCATGAGGGCAGCATTAACTCTCTGAGAAGGTTTAAAGATGACGTGAAGGAAGTGGCAACCGGTTATGAGTGTGGCATTGGAATTGAAAACTATAATGATGTCAAGGAAGGCGATATAATTGAGGCCTTCCAAATGAAGGAGCAGAAACGCGTTTAGTTATCATCAGAGGATTAAATAAAGATTATGTTTATTCCAATGATCGATGAATGAGAGGATGAGGAATATGGCTTATCCAAGAGTGAGTCGCATCAATGAAGAGTACAAGAAGATTATTAGCCAGATCATCCGCCATGAACTTAAAGACCCTCGCATTTCGCAAATGGCGAGTGTTGTCTCTGTTGATGTTACCAGAGATCTTAGCTTTGCAACTGTGTATATTAGTGTATTAGGGTCTGAAGATGAAAAACAACAGACGCTAGAGGGGTTAGCAAAATCGGCAGGATATGTCAGGCGCGAGGTTGGAAAAAGAGTAAAGCTTCATCATACACCTGCGATTCTTTTTAAGGAAGATAACTCCATTGAATACGGTGTTAGCATGTCGCAGAAAATTGCTGCCGTAAATCGCACTGATGCAGATCACTTCAAAAAGCAGATGGCAGAAAACCAACCTGAAAAACCCGTGACAGATGAAGATCACAGGAGCGACACACATGAGAAAGATTCAGAATAAAAATCCATTGCAGTTACTAAAGGCACATCACAAAGTTGCCTTGGTTACCCATGTTCACCCAGATGGAGATGCCTATGGCTCTCTGCTTGGCCTGCTGCATTTGCTGAAAAGCAAAGTGCAGCAGGTAGAAGCCTTTGCTGAAGAAGATCAGCGTTCAAAATTCAACTTTTTACCAGGATTCGGTGAGATAAGAAACGTTTCTGGACTGGTTGCCGGTGAATTTGATTATTGCATTGCATTGGATTGTGGAAGTGCTCAACGTGCTTACGGAATTGAATCTTTTTTAAAACTGGGAAGCCAAATAACCATAGTTAATGTGGATCATCATATTAGCAATACCAAGTTTGCACATGTCAACGTGGTAGATGTAGAAAGCTCTTCCACCGCAGAGTTGGTTGCCTGCCTTTCAAATGAAATGGGTTGGGAGTTAGGTGAAGATATTGCCACATGTCTTTTAACGGGAATTGTGATGGATACAGGTCATTATCTCTATGAAAACACAACTGACAAAACCCACGAAATTGTGGCAAATCTACTTCGGGTGGGCGCAGACCAGGGGCTGATCCGTTACAACTTGTATCAGAATCGTCCTGTTCAAAATGTCCGGTTTATGGCGCATTTAGTTGACCATATGGAATTACTGTCCAAAGGCAGGGCGGTTTTAATGAGTGTGCCTGATGAAAGCATGCGACAGTTCGGTGTTGCTTATGAAGATCTGGACGAAATGATAGCCTATGCAAGAGATATCGCTGGTGTTGAACTGGCAGTGATATTAAAAGAGTTGAATAAGACAGAGACAAAAGTGAGTTTTCGCTCGAAATGCTGGCTTGATGTAAATGAACTGGCATCCCAACTGGGAGGTGGCGGCCATCAGCGAGCGGCGGGCGCAGTAATCGAAGACTCTTTGCAGGAAGCAAGGAAAATATTGATTCCAATGATGGAAACGTTATTCGCGGAGGTTACACATGAGAATGGGTCTGTTTAACGTATTGAAACCACCTGGAATGACTTCACATCAGGTGGTCGCATTTCTGCGCAGGATAACCCAGACGAAAAGAGTCGGACATGCAGGTACTTTGGACCCACAGGCAGCAGGAGTTTTACCGGTTTGCGTTGGAGATGCCACCAAAATGATTCCCTTTCTGGATCACCATCGCAAAATATATCGAGTGGAAATGCTTTTGGGCATAACCACAGACACTCAAGATACCACTGGAAAAATGACAGCGGTCTGCAAATTGATTCCTGATAAGGAAATGGTCGAGCAAACTTTAAATTCTTTCATGGGCGATTACTGGCAGATACCTCCCATGTACTCTGCTGTGAAAAAGCAGGGAAAAAAATTATACGAACTCGCCAGAAAAGGTGAAACGGTTGAACGTGTTGCCAAGCGAAAAGAAATCTTTGAGATTAACTGGATTTCAATGAATCAGGATCGTGTGCGCTTTGATGTTGTTTGTTCAGAGGGAACATATGTGAGAACCCTTTGCCACGATGTGGGTCAGAAACTTGGTTGTGGTGCCACAATGGCCTTTCTATTAAGACTTGAAACTTGTCGACAGTCAGTTCACCAAGCAATTACACCTGATGAAATAGGCGATGCTGTGAACTGGGAAACGTTGTTGATTCCCATTGACAAAGCATTAAGTAATTACCCGGCTGTTCATATCCATAATTCGTTGCACAAATGGCTATTTAATGGCGTGCCAATTCAAATTGATCAAATTGACAATGATAGAAATCATTTTCCGAATCAATATCTAAGAGTCTATACTTCTGATTGCTTTGTCGGCATTGGGCATATAAATGAAGCCGGAACACACTTTAAAATGGTTAAGTTACTTCCGGAAACTGCATCAACCGTACAGTTAAGCGAGAAACAAAGGAGTCGCTGAGTCATGAAAGTGCTGGATAATTATCGCGAACTGATGTATGCCAGTGAACCACGTGCGGTGGCATTGGGAAATTTTGATGGAATTCACTTGGGGCATCAGGCTCTTTTGCATACGATGGTTCGTGAAAGTGGGTTGCAGAGATTAATTCCGACTGTCTATACGTTTAAAAACCATCCCGGAACAGTGCTTGTCGATCGTCCCAACCAGGTTTTTCCTTCTAAAATTACACCGATTTCTTTGAAAATCAGAATCATGGAAAAAATGGGTGTTGAGATGCTTTTTCTGGACAAGTTTACGAAAGAGCTCATGCAAATGCCGCCCGACATTTTTGCGAGAACAATTTTGGTTGATTTGTTGAATGCAAAACTGGTGGTGGTTGGAGAGGATTTTCGTTTTGGAGCAAAAGCCAAAGGCGATATTAACATGCTGAAAGACCTTTCGGTTGCGCATGATTTTCGATTAATTGTAGTGCCGCCGGTTTTTGATGGAAACAGCAAAATCAGCAGCACACAAATTCGGCGGGAAATTGAAAAGGGTAATATGGAGAAAGTGACACGGCTTCTTGGACGCCCATTTATGATGTATAATAAGGTTGAACGTGGGTATGGCAGGGGAAGGACGCTGGGATATCCGACGGCAAATTTGATTTTGGAAGAGCAGCAAATGGTACCAGCGGAGGGAGTCTATGCGACCTGCGTGCGGATCGACGCGAAGCTTTATTTCGGAGCAACTTCGGTGGGTGCCAATCCTACCTTTAGCGCCAAAAAAACAACAGTTGAAACGTTCATTATTGATTGTGATCTAATGCTTTACGAAAGAGAAATTGAGCTGTATTTTCATAAAAAAATAAGAGATCAAATCACATTTCAACAAGTTGAATCTCTAAAAAAGCAGATACAGCAAGACGTCCAAGTCATAAAAGCCTATTTACAAACAAAAAAAACTATGATAGTATGATTAGGTCAGGAACCCATCCTCGGTCATTCGATTCACCAACGGTTACTTGGGATGAGGGGATAAATATAAGGAGGTGAAACGATCCATGGAAGAAGCCAAAAAGAAGTCAATTATTGAATCGTTCAGAACACATGATTCTGATACAGGTTCACCCGAAGTTCAGATTGCACTTATGACAGACCGCATCAATCATCTGAATGAACACTTGAAAATTCATAAAAAAGATCATCATTCCCGACGTGGATTGCTGAAGATGGTTGGTAAACGACGCAACATGTTAAACTACCTGAAGAAAAAAGATATTGAAAAATATCGGCAATTGATCGAAAAGCTGGGACTCAGAAAGTAATCGAGAGCGGGATTTCCCGCTCTTGTCTTATAATGTCTCCTTTTATATCAATGATCAAACCTGTGAATTAGGTGCTTCAGCATCAAACCAATAGAACATTTATGGACGTTAAAAGCGTCGTTGACTGGATGCTGAATTGAGCATCTCATACGTGTTATAAGTGAAGGGAGGATCAGATTGATGGTTCGACAATTTTCAACACAGCTCAACGGTAGAACCCTCACCATTGAAACTGGTAAAATGGCCTTTTTAGCCGGAGGCAGCTGTACAGTACGCTACGGCGATACAATTGTACTGGTAACCGCTTGCAGTTCAAAATCACCACGGGAAGGTATTGATTTTTTCCCTCTAAGCGTCGACTACGAAGAAAAAATGTATGCAGCTGGTAAAATCCCCGGAGGTTTCATTAAGCGGGAGGGACGACCTTCAGAAAAAGCGGTTCTAGCTTGTCGATTGATTGATCGCCCAATTCGTCCCCTTTTCCCTGACGGATATCGAAATGAAGTACAGGTAATTGCCACTGTACTCTCCATGGATCATGACTGTTTGCCTGATGTTGTGGCTATGATAGGTGCTTCTGTTGCACTTTCTATTTCAGACATTCCTTTTATGGGCCCTATCGCCGGGTTGCATGTCGGCTATATTGATGGGGAATTTGTTGTTAATCCAACCAGTAAACAGCGGGAGACGAGTGCTCTTGATTTGGTGGTTGCCGGAACAAAAGATGCAGTGATGATGATTGAAGCAGGGGCGCATGAACTATCTGAAGCGACGATTTTAGAAGCGATTTTATACGGTCATGAGGAAATCAAAAAAATCGTAGCTTTTATCGAAGAGATTCAGGCAGCTATTGGAAAAGAAAAGCAAACTGTTTTAGCAGAAGAACTTGATGCATCAATTGAACAGGAAATTCGCGAGTTTGCCCAGGTTAGGATTGCCGAAGCATTACGAACTCCTGATAAACTGGAAAGAATTGCAAATTTGGACGCTGTTCAAGATGAAGCAAAAGTTGCTTTTAATGAAAAGTATGAGGACAAAATACTTCTTATCAAAGGACTACTGAAACAAATTGTGAAAGAAGAACTTCGCAGCCGGGTAATCACCGAAAAAAAACGTATTGATGATCGGGGGCTTGATGAGGTTCGATCAATCAGTTCTGAAGTGGGTTTAATCCCTAAAACACATGGATCTGGGTTATTTACTCGTGGTGACACACAGGCGCTGACGATCACTACACTAGGAGCTTTGGGTGACGTTCAGATGATAGATGGTTTGAGCGAAGAAGAGGAAAAACGTTATATGCATCACTATAACTTTCCTCCTTTCAGCGTGGGAGAAACCAGATTCATGCGAGGACCGAGCAGACGTGATATCGGCCATGGTGCATTAGCTGAAAGAGCACTTGAACCAATGATCCCATCTAAGGATGACTTTCCATATGCTATCCGTGTGGTTTCAGAAGTTTTATCATCAAACGGATCAACTTCACAGGCAAGTGTTTGCGGCAGTACGCTATCATTGATGGACGCAGGTGTTCCCATTAAAAAAATGGTGGCAGGAGTAGCCATGGGCTTGATTAAGGAAGGCGAAGATGTGGCAATCCTAACGGATATTCTGGGCATGGAAGATTTTCTTGGCGATATGGACTTCAAAGTAGCGGGAACAGAGGACGGTATTACAGCCATTCAGATGGACATTAAAATCGCCGGCATTGGCAGGGAAATATTGGAAAAGGCATTGGAAAAAGCACATGCCGGTCGACTGCATATTCTTGGAAAAATGAAAGAAGTTATCAGTGAACCCAGACCTGAGCTTTCTCCTTATGCACCACGTATTCTGGTGATGCATATTCATCCAGACAAAATTCGAGAAGTGATTGGTGCCGGCGGCAAAACCATTAACAAAATTGTTGGTGAGACCGGAGTCAAAATTGATATTGAAAATGATGGCACTATCTATATTGCTGCTGAATCTCTGGAGTCCGGACAAAAGGCCTGGGATATCATTGCCAATATCATTAAAGATCCTGAAGTGGGAGAGATATATACAGCTAAAGTGGTTAAACTGACAGCCTTTGGAGCTTTCGCCGAGTTTATGCCTGGCAAGGATGGCCTTTTGCATATTTCCAACATTTCCCACGAACGGGTCAATAAAGTTGAAGATGTACTCAGTGTGGGAGATGAAGTTCAGGTTAAAATTATCGAAATCGATCCACAAGGCAAAGTAAGCTTATCAGCGAAAGCGTTGCTAACTCCTCCACCAGGCTCGGAAAATCAAGAGTCTCGAGACCGGGGTGGCAACCGTGATAGGGATCGTGATCGGAGCAAAAGAAATTTTCGCAAATAACATCGGTATGAATAAATAAGAGCATAAACCGAAATGGGTTTATGTTTTTATTTCGTTATGACGAAAGAGGGGCATTTATGGCAGAATATAAGAAATTAACCAACGGGCTTCGAATTGTAAGTGAACAGATCCCGGTAGTGAAATCAGTGGCTATCGGATTCTGGATTCGGGCCGGCGTTGTCACAGAAAGCGAATCTAACAACGGGATTTCTCACTTTATAGAACATATGCTTTTCAAAGGAACTGAAAGCCGGTCGGCTCGTGAAATTGCCGAAATGGTTGACGGTGTAGGTGGTCATATCAATGCGTTCACCAGTCGGGAGTACACCTGTTATTACATGAAAGTATTGGATGAAAACCTGAGTATGGCGGTGGAATTACTGGCAGATATGTTATTTAACTCACGCTTTGATCCTGAAGAAATCGAGAAAGAAAAGAGTGTTATTGGTGAAGAAATCAGCATGTATGAAGATTCTCCTGAAGATCTCGCCCATGACCTGTTAATAGAAAACATGTTCCGTCACCATCCATTAGGCTATTCTATTCTTGGTCAGTCGGATTCCATCGAAAGTTTAACGAGAGATGCCATGTTGGCATATATGAAGAACCACTATCGACCGGAAGATACTGTGATTTCAGTTGCAGGTAATTTTGACCCGGCATATCTTGATGAACTGCTGCATCGATATTTTTATGATTGGAAAGGCGCACCATCTACAGAAAAGAAAACGCTTACCACCCCAACCCTTTGTTTTGGCGAAATATCTCGTGCAAAGGATATTGAACAAATACATTTAAATATTGGCTATCAGGGTGCAGTTCTTGGATCGTCTGAAATGTTTGATCTCTTGGTAATCAATAATATCATTGGAGGTACAATGAGCTCGCGGCTCTTTCAATCGATTCGAGAAGAAAAGGGATTAGTTTACAGCATATACTCATCCATGCACAATTACACCAGCAATGGCGTTTTCACATTATATTGCAGTATGAATCCTGGACAACTGACTGCGGTTCGGGAATTGATTGATAGTGAGCTTGAAGAACTAATGAAAACAGGTTTTACTGCAGATGAATTTGAAAAAGCAAGGAAGCAATTGAAAGGGAGCTATCTTTTGGGGATGGAGAGTACCAGTGGCAGAATGGCAGCCATGGGGAAATCAGAGTTGTTGCTTAATCGAATAGATACTCCTGATATGATTTTAAAAAAAATCAATGAACTTGAGCAAACAAATGCAGAAAGAGTCATGCGTCAATACATGCATCCTGATCAAAAAATGGCTGTTTTGGTTGGTCGTGTATCTTGAAACAACTGGAATAAGAGGTGAGTTGATGAAACAGCAGTCATCTGACAAAAATAGACAGAGGAATGGGAGTCAAACAGGCAAAAATCCTGGCCGCAGGAGTAAGGCCGGTTCGGCAGGAAAAAGCCGGGGTCATAACAAACGGCGTATTCCACTGGAAATTGTGGGAATTCTTTCCATTGGATTTTTTCTTTTCGCTCTATTTGCCATGCACACCAAAAGCGGCGGATTTATTGGCATAGCGGTTCGATGGCTCTTTTTTGCTCTTTTGGGTTGGATGGCTTATCCCTATGTTTATCTTTTCCTTGTCACTGCAGGGCTCATCCTGTTTAAAGTTCATCATCGGCCGAATGTAAAGCAACGAGTCATCATGGTGGTAATTGTGATGATGTTTTTTCATATGATGGCAGGGTTGCTGGATGCTTCACTGTTGGTTAGCCTCCGAAACGAGGATTTTGGAACAAGCTTAATGACGGCCATCAGAAGAGGCGCTCTATCGGAAGGTACCGGTTTCATTGGAACCCTACTGTTATACTGGCCGATATATTTACTTGGGCGTACAGGAACTGCCATATTTTTGATAAGCGTTACTTTGGCGGTCATTTGGCTGGTTAGTCCCCAGCTTCTTGTCAACGCTATGCGAATGATGAAGCGTTTTCTTCTTCAAATATCTGATAAAATAAAGATGCGTAAAGAACAGAAATTGATGGAAGCAAGTATTCGTCAGCCAGAGGTAGCCGAGTGCAGCAAAACAACGCCATTCGTCATAACAGAAAAAGAAGCTGATTCACAGCTGCAAGCAGAAGAAGCAGTGCATTTTCAAATGATTACTTATGAACCGAAACGCAGCGAACAACGCAAACTGGAGCTCGAACCCGGTATACAAGATGATGCAAAGAAAACTGGCGAACAGGCGCTTTCGGAAAAACCGTTTGAAGAAACACTGGCGGCAACACTGAAAGAACCTGGAATGAAAAAATCACTGCGGGCATTTCAGTTACCGGCACTGTCGTTACTAAAAGGAGACCAGCTTTATCAACCCCGTACAGATCGGCGACAAATGCTGGCAAAAGCTAAACTTCTTGAGGAAACACTGGAAAGTTTTGGTGTAGCTGCTAAAGTGATTAAAGTGAGTCAGGGCCCCACCATTACCCGCTATGAATTGCAGCCCAGCAGAGGTGTCAAAGTCAGTAAAGTAGTGAATTTAAGTGATGATATTGCATTAAATCTGGCGGCTTCTTCTATCCGAATTGAAGCACCAATCCCTGGCAAAGCAGCAATAGGCATCGAAATTCCCAATGATCAGGTAGCAATGGTAGATTTGAAAGAATTGCTCAGTGCGACAGAATATCAGACACTTCAGGCGCCTCTCCCTTTTGCCCTAGGAAGAAATATAGCGGGAGACCCAATGGTTTTTGATATTAATAAAATGCCGCACCTGCTGGTGGCAGGTGCTACAGGTTCTGGAAAAAGTGTCTGTATCAATACGCTGATTTTAAGCCTTCTTTTCAGAGCAAAACCAGATGAAGTCAAACTTTTGATGATTGACCCAAAAGTAGTTGAGTTAAATCAGTATAACGGGATACCACATTTAATGATTCCAGTTGTGACAGATCCCAAAAAGGCTACTGGCGCTTTACGATGGGCCGTAACGGAGATGGAGGAACGATATCAGCGCTTTGCTGCAAGTGGTGTTCGAGATATAGCTGGCTACAACGAAAAGCAAAAAGATGATTCGCTGCCCTATATTGTCGTGATAATTGATGAGTTGGCGGACCTTATGTTGGTTGCGGCAAAAGAAGTAGAAGATTATATATGTCGTCTGGCTCAAATGGCGCGGGCGGCAGGTATTCATCTAATTATAGCCACGCAGCGGCCGTCTGTGGATGTGATTACGGGCATAATTAAGGCGAACATTCCTTCTCGCATTGCGTTTTCTGTTGCCTCTCAGGTTGATTCCAGAACCATTCTGGATATGGGCGGAGCAGAAAAACTGCTGGGCAAGGGAGATATGCTGTTTCATCCAATTGGTTATAACAAGCCGGTTCGCATACAAGGTGCCTTTGTTTCAGATGAAGAAGTGAAGCGAGTGGTTGATTTCTTGAAATCACAAAGTGGTGGTGAGCCTGAGTACGAGACGACTGTAATGGATAAAATCGAATCAATGCCCGAAGCGTCCTATGAAGAAGAATCGGATGATTTGTTCCAGGAAGCCTTGCGTATTGCATTCGATCATCAGCAGATTTCTATATCCATGCTGCAACGCCGCTTAAAAATGGGATACAATCGAGCTGCAAGGCTGATTGATGAAATGGAGTCCAAAGGCTACGTTGGCCCAAACGAAGGAACAAAACCCCGGAAAGTTATCAATCGACCTTCTGGGATGGAGGAAATGGAATCATCATCGCAGAAAGATCATTAGAATATTCCCTGTTAAATATTCGAACAGGGATCAAACTTAAAAAATTGGAAGAAGGCAGTAAATATGACGAATCCCCTGACGATCACAGTAGAAGAGATGTTAGAAGAGAAAAACAAAATTTTGATTGATTTAAGATCACCAGGAGAGTATCGTAAGGGCACGATTGATAATGCGATGAACATACCCATATTGGACGATGAAGAACGTGCCATTGTTGGAACGATATATAAAAATGAAAGTCGTGAATCTGCGAAAATAACAGGGATACATCATGTATCAGCACGACTTGAAAGAATGACTTCTCAAATTTCCGGACTTCTGAAAGAGTGTCCTTGCGTCATTCTATTTTGTTCCCGCGGAGGATATCGAAGCGGACCGCTGGTCCAACTGCTGAATTCGCTGGAAATTCCTGTGAAACAATTGGTGGGTGGCTATAAACGGTATCGACAAGTGATCATCGAGTACTTTGAGGCACCCATGAAAGTGAACCATTCTTTTATTGTGATTCATGGCTATACTGGTTGCGGAAAAACAACCTTGTTAAAGCAATTAAAATCAGAAGGACATCCGGTAATAGACTTGGAGGGACTTGCCCGAAACAGTGGCTCTGTATTTGGATTTATTGGACATTCGAAAGAAAAGATGACTCAAAAGCAATTCGATTCACTACTATTTCACCAATTGATACACTTAAAAAATCAATATATTATAGTAGAGAGTGAAAGCCAGCGAATAGGCGACATTACCATACCCAGAGAGATCCATAGACAAATGGTGGCTGGAAAGCATGTTTTACTGCATACTACTTTGGACTTGCGCATCGAGCAAATTATGAGTGATTACTGGGGTGTATTGGAACATGATGAGGCTGACATTCAAAAAGCGTTGGGTGATTTAGTGAAATTCTTGGGGCATGAAAAAATCCATCAGCTTCAGCAAATGTTATCCCAAAAATCCTATCGGGAGATTGCTCGAGAACTGATGGTGAGTTATTATGACCCATTGTATTGCCATTCCATCAAAAAATATGCATATGATTTGGAAATCACATATGATACAATAAACGAAGCGCATAAAAAGATAAAAAAATATATATGGCAAATGACTGATAACTTTGGTGTCTCAACTGAAGAAAATGCCTTTAACACTGAGAACGTCAGCGATTAAAAGATAAAATTTGCAGACATACAGACAAACTTTGCGAAGATTTGATGAAGTGGAAGTGAGGATCATCAATTGAATACTAATAAAATATACCTTGAGTCGTTGGGATGCACAAAAAATTTGATAGATGCAGAAATGATGCTGGGACTTCTTCAAGACTATGGTTACAATGTTACTGATCGAATCGAAGAAGCTACGATTGCAGTGATCAATACCTGTGGATTTATTGAGAGTGCAAAAGAGGAAAGTATAAGTCGTATTCTGGCTGCCGCCCGGCACAAACAGACAACACTATCGAAGCTTATTGTAACGGGTTGTCTCTCAGAGCGATATCATCAAGAACTGTTGAATGAAATGCCTGAAATTGACGGCATGGTTGGCACAGGAAGATTTGAAGAAATTGCTCAGGTAGTGGAAAACGTGATGAAAGAGCAACGAGAGCTGCGGATTGGTCAGATAGATCAACCTTACCAGGAAAAATTAAGACGGGTACGCACCTCGGCCAATCATTTGGCTTACTTGAAAATTGCTGAAGGTTGTAATCATCATTGTACTTATTGTATTATTCCAAAGCTGAGAGGCCCGTTGAGAAGTCGCAGAATAGAAGCAGTGATTCAAGAAGCTTCAGATTTGGCAGCCGAAGGTGTTAAAGAGCTTATCCTGATAGCTCAAGATACGACCAGTTATGGTATTGATCTGTATCACCAACCTTCGTTAACAAGACTGTTGGAGGAACTCGAACGTATCAAAGGGATTCGGTGGATAAGAATTATGTATTGTTACCCGGAACGGATAGACATGAAGTTGCTTGACACAATTCACAAGAGTCAAAAGATCTGTGCTTATCTTGATATACCGATACAACACAGCGAAGATCGAATTCTTAAGCGAATGAATCGTCAAACGACACGTAAGAAACTGATACATACCATTTCTATGATTCGCGAAAAAATTCCTGGAATCGTATTGCGTACGACATTGATTGTGGGCTTTCCAGGAGAAACAGAAGAAGAATTCGTTTCACTGAAGTCTTTTGTTGAAGAAATGGCATTTGATAAACTGGGCGTATTTACTTATTCTCAGGAAGAAGATACTCCAGCTGCCACGATGCAAGAGCAGGTTGATGAAGATACCAAAAAGCGGCGCCAACAGGAAATCATGCAACTACAGCAATCTGTTTCAAGGCGTATTCAACGTAATAAAATTGGCAGTCGCCTGTCAGTGTTTGTTGAGGAAAAACTGGATTCATCTGACAGCAACTACCACTACGCAGGACGAACGACAGGAGATGCCCCTGAAATTGACGGTCTAGTATACTTTGATGCGCCACATGAATTGGAAACAGGCACTTTTGTACCTGTGGTCATAACTGATGCACTGGAATACGACCTGATGGGAGTGATGATTGATGAAGCTGAACCTGGCAAATAAGCTAACTATCCTGCGAATCTTTCTCATACCCGTATTCATGCTGTTTCTCCTCAATAAAGTTCCCTATGGAGAAAGTATTGCCGCACTCATCTTTGTTGTGGCAGCATTAACAGATACGCTGGATGGTTACATTGCGCGAAAGAGAAATCAAATTACCACTCTGGGGAAATTCATTGACCCTTTAGCAGACAAATTACTGGTTTCAGCAGCATTAATCTCTCTTGTGCAAATGGGAAAACTCTCAGCCTGGGTTGTGGTTATTATCATTTCAAGAGAGTTTACCATCAGTATTTTACGCGCAGTGGCTGCTTCAGAGGGCGTCGTAATAGCTGCCAGCTGGTGGGGTAAAGCTAAAACGATCACACAGATCGTTGCCATTATTGCTCTTCTCATCAACAACTTCCCATTTCGATATGTGGGGATCCCCATGGATCAGATTATGATGTATGCAGCAGTTATCTTCACAATCATTTCTGGAATTGATTATCTGCGCCTGAATAAGCAAATGATTCTCAAAGAGTAGTTATGTAGCGTAATTATTTAGAAATGTGTTTATCATCTGAAAGGCGGTGAACCAGCAAAGCTGGGACTCTATGGACAAAAAGAAAGCATTGGAAATGGCAATTAGTCAAATTGAAAAACAGTTCGGAAAAGGTTCTGTCATGAAGCTGGGAGAAGAATCAAAACTGCAGCTGGAATGCATTTCTACTGGATCAATCGATCTGGATATTGCATTGGGTCTGGGAGGGGTTCCCAGAGGCAGGATTGTTGAGATTTTTGGGCCTGAATCTTCCGGCAAAACGACTTTGGCACTCCATGTGATTGCTGAAGCTCAGAAAAATGGTGGCTCTGCAGCCTTTATTGATGCTGAACATGCTCTGGATCCTTCATATGCCCGAAAACTGGGTGTCAATGTGGATGAGTTAATTGTCTCGCAGCCAGATACTGGCGAGCAAGCCTTGGAAATTGCAGAGGCACTGGTGAGAAGTGGTGCCATCGACGTCATTGTGGTCGACTCAGTGGCTGCGTTGGTACCAAAAGCAGAAATAGAGGGTGATATGGGCGACACGCACGTAGGGTTGCAGGCAAGACTCATGTCACAGGCACTTCGTAAGCTGGCAGGATCGGTTAATAAATCCAAGACTACGACGATTTTCATCAATCAGCTCAGGGAAAAAGTGGGAGTCATGTTTGGAAATCCTGAGGTCACGCCGGGAGGGAGAGCTTTGAAATTCTATGCTTCTGTCCGGCTGGATGTGCGGCGAATTGAAGGGATTAAGCAGGGAACGGATATGATTGGGAACCGAACCCGGGTTAAGGTTGTCAAAAATAAAGTGGCGCCACCCTTTAAACAAGCTGAGTTTGATATTATGTATGGAGAAGGCATTTCCCGGTATGGAGACGTACTTGATGTTGCAACAGGCTTGGAAATTGTTAACAAATCAGGTGCTTGGTATAGCTACGGCGATCAGCGCCTTGGGCAGGGCCGTGAAGCTGCCAAACAATTTATGAAGGAGAATGTTGCGATTTTCATTGAAGTGGAGAATCGAATACGTGAGCATTATCAACTACCTTTACGTAGCGTGGGGGAAGTTGAAGTCGTTGACAAAGATGAAGCGGATCACATCGATCAGTGATTTTTTTCATAGATACATCTCAAAGAGGATTGCTACAACTAGCAGTCCTCTTTTGCTAAAAAAATGGTATAGAATGGGTAGTGTCTGAAGTCGGTCAGTGTTTGAAGCCATCACCTTGACACTGATTCGAAAAAAAGTTAAAATGAAAGATGTCATAGTCTCATTATTTAAGGATTCGATGTTTCATTGTTGACAATGGATGCAGTTCTGAAAAATGCATGACCGACAATTTCATAAAGGAGGTGTCCGCATATCGTTTTTAATGGCATTACCGTTATTGTACTCATCTTGGTTGCCGTTGCAGGATGCCTTATCGGCTATTTTATTCGAAAATCCATTGCTGAAGGAAAAGTTAATTCTGCAGAAGAGTTAGCAAAAAAGCTGATCGAAGAAGCTGAGAAAGAAGTTGAAACAACCAAAAAAGAGCTTCTGATTGAAGCGAAGGAAGAAGTGCACAAACTTCGCAGTGAATTCGAAAGAGAGAGCAGAGAAAGGCGCAATGAGCTTCAAAAAATTGAGCGCCGTTTGATTCAAAAGGAAGAAACCTTGGATAAGAAAGCCGAGAATCTTGAAAAGAAAGATGAAAAGCTTTCGCGAAAACTGGTGGAACTTGATGAAAAGGGCGAACAATTGGAGCAATTAAGGAATCAAGAGAAACAAAAGCTTGAAGAGTTATCTGGCTTAACAGGTGAAGAAGCGAAGACGTTGTTACTGCGTGATGTTGAAAAAGAGATTCGCGTTGAAACAGCGATGATGATCAAGGAAATGGAGTCACGGGCAAAAGAAGAAGCAGAGAAACGTGCGAAAGAGATCATCACTTATACCATTCAGAAATGCGCTGCTGATCATGTGGCCGAAACGACAGTTACTGTGGTTCAATTGCCAAATGATGAAATGAAGGGGCGTATTATTGGACGCGAGGGCCGCAATATTCGCACGCTGGAGACCCTGACAGGCATTGATCTGATTATTGACGACACACCGGAAGCCGTTATTTTGTCAGGATTTGATCCAGTTCGCCGGGAGATTGCCCGAGTTGCACTGGAAAAGCTGATTGTTGATGGTAGAATTCACCCGGCTCGTATTGAAGAAATGGTTGAAAAAGCAAAACGTGAAGTGGAGACAATGATGAAAGAAGAGGGCGAACAGGCAGCCTTTGACGCCGGCGTTCATAATGTTCATCCCGAACTCATTAAATTGCTTGGCAGACTTCGATTTCGTACCAGCTATGGGCAAAGCGTGCTGAAACACGCTGTTGAAGTGTCACATGTTGCAGGTATTATGGCAACTGAATTGGGAGCTGACATAAAGGTAGCTCGACGTGCAGGTTTGTTCCATGATATTGGCAAAGCAGTAGATCATGAAGTTGAAGGAACACATGTTGAAATCGGCATGGAATTGTTGAGAAAGTATAAAGAGTCAAAAGAAGTGATTCATGCAATCTCAACACATCATGGAGATTATGAACCGCAAACCGTTGAAGCAGTGTTGGTAACTGCGGCTGATGCGATTTCTGCAGCACGCCCGGGTGCCAGAAGAGAAACGCTGGAATCCTACATTAAACGATTACAGAAATTGGAAGAAATAGCCAATGACTATGACGGAGTTGAAAAGTGCTTTGCTATTCAGGCTGGTAGAGAGATTAGAATATTAGTCAAACCTGAATCATACAGCGATGCAGAAATTGTTATGCTTGCGCGAAACCTGACCAAACGCATTGAATCAGAATTAGAATATCCGGGTCAAATTAAAGTTAATGTGATCCGGGAAACACGCGCAGTTGAATACGCAAAATAAGATCGAAAACCGAAGGCAGCCTTTGATACGAAGGCTGCTTTTTGCGATTTATTTAATAACACTTCAAAAATGCCGATGCCTTAAAATATCACTATGAAATAGTTTTACAAAAGGTGTATAATAAATTAAGCAATTGTCAGCATTTTAAATAATAACAGCCGTAAAATGTCTGTAATATCGTTTGGCAAACAGAATGAAATGAAGCCATTCTAATTGAGCCAGGCAAAAAATGCTGAAATATGAGGGATGACAGGTTTTAACAAAATGATAATACACTAAAAAGTAAAACCATGTACGAACTGAAAGAGGGAGGAGACCAAATATGGATGTCTTAAAAGTGTCATCAAAATCAAACCCTAATTCTGTTGCAGGTGCTTTGGCGGGTGTGCTTCGGGAAAATGGCACAGCAGAAGTACAGGCCATTGGTGCAGGAGCTCTCAATCAGGCAGTTAAATCAGTGGCCATAGCAAGGGGATTTGTTGCTCCGAGTGGCGTGGATCTCATTTGTATTCCTGCATTTGTAGATATCATCATTGATGGAGAGGCGCGAACGGCGATTAAGCTGATTGTTGAACCGCGCTGAGACTGAAGACAACCCGATACTAAAAAGCCCGCTATGAAGCAGGCTTTTTTTAGTTTATAATGGAATTATAAAGCAAATGAAATATCCACAAAGAGGCGGGATAATGATGCGAATTGACATGCACACCCATACTCATGCATCAGATGGCACTTTTTCTGCTTCTCAACTGATCCATTATGCCCGGGAAAAAGGGTTGGGCGGCATTGCCATCACTGATCACGATACAATGGAGGCTTTACCAGAGGCAAGATCATCAGTGGCAGAAGATGATTCTTTCTGGTTATTGCCAGGTATTGAGTTTAGCACTGAAACCGAAGGAACAGAGGTTCATCTGCTGGGTTATGGTCTGGATGAAACCGATGCAGGACTACAAGATCTAATGCTGCAATTGAAAGAGGCGCGAAATAACCGTTCATTTCAGATGGTTAAAAAACTGAATCAACTTGGCATTAATATCACCATGGATCAAGTGCGTTTGATAGCAGGTGATGGGATTGTCGGCAGGGTACATGTTGCCAGGGCAATGATTGAACAGCAGGTGGTCTCAAGCGTCCAAGAAGCTTTTGATGAGTACCTGCGGCAAGGCAAACCTGCCTATGTATCACGATTTAAGCTGGCGCCTAAAGAAACCATTGATATGATTCATCAATTGGGAGGTATCTCAGTTTTGGCTCATCCAGGTCTGATTCGGAATGATCAAATAGTCAAAGAAATGATAGAGGCGGGGATCAATGGAATTGAAGCACATTATCCGACGCATCGACTTGACCAAAAAATGCATTATCTTCAACTTGCTAAGAAGTACAAGTTGCTGGTAACAGGTGGATCAGATTTTCACGCTCCACCACAAAGTCGCATAAGAGAAACTGACTTAGGTGATTGTGCTGTAGAACTGGAGCCAATTCGATATTACTACAACAACAGATGACCTAACGGTTAAAGCTGTGATATACTTTTAGATGTTGTGAAAATACAAGAATACAGGCGCAAGTCATTTACAATAGCCAGAAAGGGGCCATTTATGAAAATTGAAAAACCAAATTATGAAAATCCTTTAGTGGAACGCTATGCCAGTCGGGAGATGCTAACCGTTTTCTCTGCCGACAATAAGTTTCGAACATGGCGCAAGTTGTGGATTGCATTAGCAAAAGCAGAACAATCACTTGGGTTGCCCATAGATGATGAACAGATTATAGAAATGGAAATGCATCAGGATAATATTAACTATGAGATTGCAAAAGAAAAGGAAAAAGAAATTCGACATGATGTGATGGCTCATGTCTTTGCTTTCGGGCAACAATGCCCTAAAGCAATGCCTATCATTCATTTAGGCGCCACCAGTGCTTATGTTGGTGATAATACTGATTTAATCCAAATCAAAGAGGCGTTGATGGTGCTTTCAGAAAAAATGTTGCGATTAATGGATGCCATGTCGCGTTTTTGCCTGCAGTATAAAAATCTGCCGACACTTGGCTTTACGCACTTTCAACCTGCACAGTTGACAACGGTTGGTAAACGGGGGTGCCTTTGGCTTTATGATCTGTTAATGGATTTTGAGAATTTGCAACATCAACTTCATCGTCTCAAATTTAGAGGCGTCAAGGGCACAACGGGAACACAGGCCAGCTTTCTGAAACTCTTTGAAGGAGATCACGAAAGAGTGGAACTACTGGATAAAAAAGTTGCTGAAATAATGGGGTTTAACGACCGCATACCTGTTACAGGACAGACATATACACGTAAAATTGACTTTGAGGTACTTTCAGTTCTTAGTGGAATTGCCCAGTCCCTGCACAAAACCACTAATGATCTGCGATTATTACAACATTTAAAAGAAATTGAAGAACCTTTTGAAGCCGGTCAGGTGGGCTCTTCAGCAATGGCCTATAAGCGCAACCCCATGCGTTCAGAAAGAATTGCTTCTCTATGTCGCTGGGTAATTGCCCTGCAGCAAAATGCTGCCATGACACAGGCAACCCAATGGTTTGAACGGACACTGGATGACTCGGCCAACCGCAGGTTAACCATACCAGAGTCTTTCCTTGCGATTGATGCAGTTCTGGATATTGCCTTGAATGTTTTCAGCGGACTGGTTGTTTATGAAAAAATGATCGGAACACATATTGATTTGGAGCTGCCTTTCATGGCGACTGAAAATATCATGATGGCAGCTGTTAAACGCGGGGGCGATCGCCAGCAACTGCATGAGCAAATTCGTTTGCATTCCATGAAAGCGGCTGAAAGAGTTAAAATGGAAGGCAAATCGAATGATCTTATACAGCGCATTTCAGAAGATCCGCTTTTCGGTTTGACGCAAGATGATCTCGCACATATTTTAGAAGCTGAACAGTACGTTGGACGGGCACCAGAACAAACTTCCAAGTTCATCGAAACAGAAATTCTACCCATTTTACAGAAATATCCCTGGACACCTGCATCCAGCGATCTTAACGTATAATACAGGAGGGACAAGAAATGATAAGAGCAACCATTGAAAATATTAATGTTTATGAAGGTCAGGTAGTCACTTTATCCGGATGGCTTTACAACAAACGATCCAGCGGCAAAATCATTTTTCTCCAGATTCGTGACGGATCCGGTTTCATTCAAGGTGTTGTTGTTAAGAAAGAGGTGTCGGAAGCTGTTTTTGAAACTTGCAAGAGCCTTCCTCAAGAATCTTCCTTTCATGTCACAGGAATGGTGCAACGTGATGAACGATCTGCGCTGGGATATGAACTGCTGGTCAGAGAAGTCGAAGTAGTCTGTCGAGCCGAAGAAGGATATCCGATTTCATTAAAGGAACATGGTACAGACTTTCTCATGGATTATCGACATTTGTGGATGCGGACACCGCGGCAACATGCCATTCTTCGTATACGGGATGAGATTAACCTGGGACTCCGGGAATTTTTTCACGAAGAAGGATTCGTGCTGGTGGAGCCACCTATCATTACACCTGCCAGTTGCGAAGGAACCACAGAACTTTTTGAAATAGACTACTTTGGTGAAAACGCCTACTTGTCACAAACGGGCCAGCTTTATGCTGAAGCAGCAGCGATGGCCTTCGGGAAAGTATATAGTTTTGGGCCAACTTTTAGAGCTGAGAAGTCCAAAACCAGGAAACATCTGAATGAGTTTTGGATGATAGAACCAGAAATGGCATTTGTTGATTTTGAAGGAAATTTGAAGGTGCAGGAAGAAATGGTTAGTTATGTGATTAAACGGGTTTTGCAGCGGCGCCGAAGGGAATTAGAGCTATTGGGGCGCGATGTAACTGCTCTTGAAAAAATTGAACCACCTTTTCCCCGCATTACCTATACTGAAGCAGTTGAAATGCTGAAAAATGCAGGTTTTGAGTTTGAATGGGGAGATGATTTTGGAGCACCTCATGAAACACATATTGCCGATCAGTATGAAAAACCAGTTTTCATTACCCATTTTCCAACGTCGATGAAAGCTTTCTACATGCAGCCTGATCCAACAAATCCTGAAGTGATTCTGGGAGCCGACCTCATTGCTCCAGAAGGATACGGCGAAATAATTGGAGGATCACAACGGATTCATGATTTGGAGCTACTGCTTGAAAAGCTTCGGGCAGAAAACCTTCCCGAAGAAGTATACCAATGGTACATTGAGCTTAGGAAATTCGGTTCAGTTCCTCATTCCGGTTTTGGCTTGGGACTTGAAAGAACTGTTGCCTGGATCTGTGGAATCGATCATATTCGCCAAACGATCCCCTTTGCCCGTACGCTAAACCGTGTTTATCCGTAGGGAGCGTTGAAAGAATGAAAATGCGTTTACAAAAATATTTGTCAATGAACGGCATAGCCTCAAGAAGACAGTGTGAAACTGAAATAGCTGCCGGGCACGTGTCCGTCAATGGTAATGTGATCACTGAAATGGGGTACCAAATTGACTCGGACACAGATCGAGTGACATACCGGGGAAAAAACGTACTTCCATCACAACAAAAATCGACGATTCTACTTCATAAACCGATTGGGGTTGTTTCGACGGTAAAAGATCAGTTTGGAAGAACAACAGTAATTGACCTGGTGAAAGTGAGTGAACGTCTGTATCCAGTCGGCAGACTGGATTACCTGACATCTGGTCTTTTGCTCCTTACAAGTGACGGTGACGTAGCATTGCGGTTGACGCATCCCAGGTATCAAACAAAGAAAGTTTATCACGCATGGCTTCAGGGAGTTATCACAGAAGATGCGATGCACCAGTTTCGAAGCGGTGTTAGCATTGAGGAGTATGTGACTGCACCAGCCGAAATTAACATATTGAAAAAAAAGCCAAACAAGTGCCAGGTTGAGATCGTCCTAAGAGAAGGAAAGAACCGCCAGGTGAGAAAAATGTGTGATTTTTTGGGGTATCCGGTCAGCCAGCTTAAACGAGTAGGTGTTGGTTCTTTAACATTAGGTGACTTAAAGCCGGGAGAATGGCGGTACCTAAGTGTTAAAGAAGTAAATCAGTTAATGAATCCGGATCAATCCTGATTGTAATCACAGTTTGAAACAAGTGTTATCGAAAATCTTTCTTTTGGCAGGTGAAAAGAATGATCGAAGTAAGAGAAATGAAAAAAGGTGAAGATTCCAAACTAATGAATTTTCTGCAGAATCAGGTGGAGGAATGCCTTTCTTTCAATGTGGGTGATCGGTTTTTTTTATTCCTGGACAATGATCATCTGAAGGGTTTTTTGGCAATCAGGAAAGTAGGTGAGCAGATTTATCAACTACTATATCTCGAAACAGCAGGCCAGGACCCAGCAATTCAGGACGGTTTGATGCGAACCACTCTTAATGCGCTTTATCGCAAATCTGTGGAATGGGTCATTGCAGACAGAAGTTTTCATGAAAAACTCATCGTATTACAAGATGCATTTATACCTACTGATCAGGTACCAATAGTTACTATAGATTTTCAGGATTCGTTCACCAATTTACACAATCAGAATATGTTGGCGGCAAAGCCTGCTGTCATTTTCGAAGGAACTTGCAGAGGAGGTTCTTGATTAAATGTCGGCTGATATTTTTCAAGATTTGCAAGATAAAAATAAAAAAACACAGGATCAGTGTTCCATTCACAAATATGCTGCCCTTGCACAAGAATTATTGGAAAAACGACTAAAACGTGGGGATCATGTGATAGATGGCACCATGGGAAATGGGCTGGACACATGTTTCTTATGGAGGCAAGTTTGTCCTGGTGGACAGGTGTATGCGTTTGATGTTCAATTAGCTGCTATCGAAAAAACCAGGAAGCATCTGAGCGAAGCAGGTTACTTACGGCAACATGAAGAAATTTCACTCATCAACGACTGTCATAGCCGTCTTGCTCATTACCTACCCAGAACAGTAAATGCCGCCATGTTTAATCTGGGATATTTGCCTGGAGGTACAAAAGACACCACCACTTCTTGGAACAGCCTGCAACCAGCATTACAATCTCTAATAAGGGGAGGGCTGATTGAAAGTAGTGGTCTGATCTCCATTATGTCATACAGTGGCCATATGGGTGGAGCCGAGGAACGACAAAAATTGCTTGAGTATGTCAGACACTTAGAGGAACCGGAGTGGCACGTAACTGAAATTACTAAAATCAACGCTGGCAGGAGTCAGTCCCCAATTTTAATAATCATTCAACGGAACTAATAATACTCATTGCCGAAATCTGGCTCATCCAGTATAATAAGATTTAAATTACCTTGATTCATTAGTGGATAAAAACAGTAGCGGAAAAAAGAAGGAGGCACAACAATGGGACAGGTAAAACTAACAGATACAACCTATCGGGACGCCCACCAGTCATTAATGGCCACCCGAATGCCAACAGACGTGATGCTGCCCATCGCAGAAAAAATGGACGCAGCCGGCTACCACTCCCTTGAAATGTGGGGCGGAGCCACCTTTGATTCCTGCCTGCGTTACCTGAACGAAGACCCCTGGGAACGGTTGCGCATCATCCGAAAAGCCATTAAAAACACCAAGCTGCAAATGCTGCTGCGAGGTCAGAACATTCTGGGATACAAACACTATGCCGACGACGTGGTGGAAGAGTTTGTCAAACGGGCCATCGGGAACGGCATCGACATCATCCGCGTTTTCGACGCCCTCAACGACGTGCGCAATCTGGAAACCGCCGTCAAAGCCATCAACAAAGAAGGCGGCCACGCCCAGTGCTGTATCTCCTACACCATCAGCCCCGTGCACAACACCACCTACTATCTGGAACAGGCCAAAGCCATGGCCCAGATGGGGGCCGATTCCATCTGCATCAAAGACATGTCCGGCATCCTGCCCCCCTACGTCGCCTATGAACTGGTGTCAGCCCTGAAAAAGACCGTTGACCTGCCCATCCAGGTACACACCCACGACACCTGCGGCCTGGGAAGCATGACCTACATCAAAGCCATCGAAGCCGGCGCCGACATCGTCGACACCGCCATCTCCCCCATGGCTCTGGGAACCTCCCAGCCCGCCGCCGAACCCCTGGTGGCCGCCCTGCAGGGCACCCAGTACGACACCCACATGGACCTGGTACACCTGGACGAAATCGCCCAGTACTTCCGGCCCCTGCGGGAAAAATACTTCAATGAAGGCCTCATCGACCTGAAAGTCATGAGCGTGGACACCCGCACCCTCATCAACCAAATCCCCGGCGGCATGCTGTCCAACTTCATCTCCCAGCTGAAAGAACAGAAGAAGATGGAAAAAATGGACGAAGTACTGGCAGAAGTGCCTCGGGTCAGAGAAGAACTGGGCTATCCACCCCTGGTCACCCCCACCAGCCAAATCGTGGGCACCCAGGCCCTCTTTAACGTACTGGCCGGCGAACGGTATAAAATGGTACCCAAAGAAGTCAAAGACTACGTCAAAGGCCTCTACGGAAAACCCGCCAAAGAAATCGACCCCGCCATGATCCAAAAGATCATTGGCAGCGAAGCCGTTATCACCCACCGGCCCGCAGACGACATCCCGCCACAGCTGGCAAAAATACGGGAAGAAATGAAAGAATACGAAGAGCAGCCTGAAGACGTGCTCTCTTATGCCCTCTTCCCCCAGATTGCCATGAACTTCTTCAAAGACCGCTGGTCGAAGAAGTATCAGATTGAAACCACCCTCTACAATGAAGAAGAGAAGACGCATCCAGTGTAAGGCATGGTGGTGACATCACGCTTATGGAGTGGTTCAGATTAAAGGAGCGGATACGATGCACATTCTCATCACCAATGATGACGGAATCTATGCTGAGGGTATCTACGCTTTGGCGATGGAGCTGAAGAAAATGGCTCGGGTAACAGTGGCTGCACCCAACCGGGAAAAAAGCGCCACTGGACATGCCATTACGATGCATTCACCCATTACCGTCAAAAACATCAGCCGATTTGGGAAAGATGTGAAAGCCTTTTCCATTAACGGAACGCCGGCTGATTGTATCAAACTGTCAATGGATGTTTTATTGAAAGAAGATCTGCCTCATTTGGTTGTTTCAGGCATCAACAACGGGCCTAACCTGGGAACAGATGTCATATATTCCGGAACCGTTTCAGGGGCTATTGAAGCAGCTATTATGGGATTACCGGCTATCGCCGTTTCCATGGCGCATCATCAGATTTTACAGTTTGATGATGCCGCAACTTTTATAAGAGATATGGTTCCGCGAGTGCTGACACCAAAGCAACAGTCACCAATCATTTATAATGTTAACTATCCGGTATGTGATAAAACTTTTATTAAGGGGGTTAAAGTCACCCGCCTCGGGATACGACGGTATGTCAATAACTTTGTACACCGTACAGATCCCCGTGGTAATTCTTATTACTGGATGGCGGGTGAGCTAATGGATTTACCACAGCAATCAGACAGTGATATGACAGCTGTCAAGAATCATTATGTCTCTATCACACCGCTGCATTATGATATGACAGATATATCATTAATTCCGGATATGGAGAAATGGGATTTAAAAATAAAATAACATGAGTGAAAAACGGTCTATAGCAGGCCGTTTTTTTAAATGTATAAAAATATGTCCTCCAATTTTCGGATAATCATGAGGATTATTTTTTTGCTATGGTGACAGCTCACCATACTTTCTGAAAGCCTGCCGTATTTTAACATCACTGTAATCATACTGGCAGCACATCTTGTTTGCAAGATTCACATCCCATCGATGCATGAGTGAATAAGAAAACGTTTGCTTTAGTAGCTGTAAAGATTGAAAAATCACAATAGTAATATTGACACATAATTAACAAGTCTGCGCGAATCATCAACTTTCTGCAAATCATGAAATTATAATTGCATAAAAAGAAAAACATCGCGCAAAATGAAATATTTATTGCATTTTGCGCGATGTTTTGCTATGCTTAGTGATAGGTGATCCCGTCAAAACGATCTGAATAGCACCCGCAAGTAGCAAGAACCATAGTGAATGAAAATGTGAAAGGGATGAGATGATGGTTAAAGAGCGAAAAAAAAAGCAACTGAAGACAATTACCTCATGGTGTAAGGGGTGTGGCATATGTGTGGCCTTCTGCCCTGTTAAGATTTTAGCGATCGAGAATGATAAAGTTCAAATTGTTAATCCTGAAAAATGTACCAGTTGTGGGTTGTGTGAAATGCGCTGTCCCGATTTTGCCATTTATCTGGAAGAACAGGAGGATGAAACAAATGGGTGAGAGAGTCGTCAAATTAATGCAGGGAAATGAGGCCTGTGTAGAAGGGGCAATTGCTGCCGGCATGCGGTTTTATGCCGGTTATCCCATTACACCATCAACAGAAATTGCTGAACTTTGTGCAGAGAAGCTTCCCGTACTGGGAGGAAAGTTTATACAAATGGAAGATGAAATTGCCGGTATGGCAGCCACTATAGGTGGGTCGCTGGCGGGATTAAAATCGATGACCGCAACCAGTGGACCTGGTTTTTCTCTTAAACAGGAAAATATAGGCTATGCTGCGATGGCACAAATTCCGTGTGTCGTTATTGATGTTATGCGCGCGGGACCGAGCACTGGTCTTCCAACGGCGCCATCCCAGGGAGATGTGATGCAAGCAAAATGGGGAACTCACGGAGACCATCCCACAATTGCATTATGTCCTTCATCTGTGAGAGAAGCCTATGACTTGACAATCCGTTGCTTTAACTTGGCTGAGAAGTATCGCACACCGGTATTTCTGATGATGGATGAAATTATTGGACACTTGCGTGAAAGAATTGAAATACCCAATTCTGATGAATATGAAATATTTGATCGCTTAAAGCCAAAGGCCAATGATCCCAACTACAAAGCCTATGAGGTTCAACGCGGAGAAATTGTACCACGCATGGCTGCATTTGGTGATGGCTATCCTTTTCATGTGACTGGCCTGGTATACGATGAGTATGGGTTCCCAAAAACAGACACTGATGTGGCCGAAAAACTGTTGTGCCACTTAATGAATAAAGTCTCAGACAATGCTGATGACATTATTACCTATGAAGAGTTTGAAACAGATGATGCTGAGCTGGTTATTATTGCTTATGGCGGTGTTGCCAGAGCTGCTCGTCAGGCGGTAAAAGAATGCAGAAAAGCTGGAATGAAAGTTGGCTTGTTCCGCCCCATAACCCTTTGGCCTTTTCCAGAAAAACGCATTCATACTCTGACACAAAAAACCAAAAAGATACTGGTAGCTGAAATGAATCTGGGACAGTATGTGATTCCAGTGCATCGAGTTAAAATGCCAGATTCAAAAGTATTCCAGTACGGAAAAGTGAACGGGGAAGCCATTACGCCCGAAGAAATAATCGCTAAAGTAAAGGAGGCATATTAAGATGAGTCAGGGAAGCCAATTGATCCAAGATAATTTCAGAAGTCATCGACTGCCACATATATGGTGTCCCGGCTGTGGCCACGGGGTGATTATGCGAGGCGTAGCACAGGCAATCGAAAATTTGAAGCTGGATAAAACAAAGGTGTGTGTGGTTTCGGGAATCGGTTGTTCTTCACGGGCTACCGGATATATGAACTTCAATACATTGCATACAACTCACGGCAGAGCACTTGCTTTTGCCACTGGCGTTAAGCTGGCCCGACCTGAACTCGAAGTGATTGTCATCACTGGTGATGGCGACTGCACAGCCATTGGGGGTAATCATTTGATACACAGTGCGCGCCGAAATATTGATATCACCACAATAGTATTTAACAATAAGATTTATGGAATGACAGGCGGGCAGTCATCACCTGCCACACCTTATCATGAGAAAGGGACAACAGCTCCCTACGGAACCATTGATCCTGACTTTGATATTTGCAAACTGTCAACAGGTGCGGGTGCGACTTATGTGGCTCGGTCCACAGCCTATCACGTGCCTCAGCTCATCAAATACATTCAAACGGGTATAGCTCATAAAGGCTTTGCGATGATTGAAGCCGTCAGCGGATGTCCAACCTATTACGGTCGGAAAAATAAAAAGGGTAACGCTGTTGATTTAATGAATTATTATAAAGAAAACGCCATTGATATCAAAATGGCCGACAAATTGCCACCCGAAAAGAAAGAAGATAAATTTTTCATTGGCGAATTCACCCGGGAAGAAAAGCCGGAGTATGTTTCAGAATATCAAAAAATCATTGATAATCTGCAAAAGGAGCTGACGGATCATGAGTGAGAAAATTGAAGTCAGATTGGGAGGATCCGGTGGACAAGGGCTCATTCTGGCAGGCATTATTCTGGCAGAAGCTGCTATTTTGGAAGGCAAGAATGCCATTCAGGCCCAGTCATATGGTCCCGAAGCCAGAGGCGGAGCCAGTAAAGCGGAAGTGATTATCAGCGACGGTGAAATTGACTTTCCAAAAGTTCAGAATGCCGATGTTTTGCTGGCGCTAACCCAAAAGGCCTGTGACAAGTACCTGTCGTCGCTCAAAATGAATGGGCTATTGATTTTGGATGATTCCATTGATATCAGTCCAACTACCTTTGAAAACTTTCAAGTTGTCAGAATCCCAATCATTCAAACCGCAACAGAAAAGCTGAAGCGTGTGATGGTGGCAAATATCGTGGCATTGGCTGCCATTCGTGAGCTTACCCAGGCTGTGACGAGGGAATCTCTGGAGGCTGCGGTACTCAAACGTGTTCCGCCAGGCACAGAAACCTTGAATCGACAGGCTTTGCAAGAGGGTTACCAACTGATTCAGTTGATCAGTGACCCAACACATTAACCGTTAATATCCAAGGGTTGGCTATTTAAGAATGGCTGTACCCAAATGTAAATATGTTGTATAATCATAAAGACGGAAACGTTTTCAGCATGGATAGAGGAACCGGTGCAGGTCTGATCAAGCACATCAACCAGATGCATTATCTGACGACGGAGGTGAACCAATGGATGACCAGCATGATTTGATTCTCAGCATCCAGAAACAATTCCCAAAGCTGAGCAAGGGACAGAAACGCATTGCACAATTTATCATTGATCACTATGACAAAGCGGCATTTATGACAGCATCAAAGCTGGGATCTCAAACAAATGTGAGTGAGTCGACGGTTGTTCGATTTGCCAACAGTCTTGGGTTTGAGGGATATCCGCAGTTGCAAAGATCACTGCAGGATATAATTAAAACCAAACTTACAACAGTTCAGCGGGTGGAAATGGGTAAAGACTACTCCAGTGATATGGAAGTGGTCGAAAAAATCATGAAGTCAGATATGGAGAATGTTCGACAGACCATAGAAGGTATTAATTATAATAATATTGAAAATGTCATTGATGAAATGATGAAGGCAGAGCGAATTTATATTATTGGTCTTCGGAGTTCAAAATCACTGGCGGATTTTCTGGGGTTTTATTTGAGTTTGATTCTGGGAAATGTCAGCATGGTTGGATTTGGGATAAGTGACATCTACGAGCAAATGTTACGCATCTCCGAAAAAGATCTGTTGATCAGTCTTTCTTTTCCCCGCTATTCAAGTCGAACCATTGAAGTGACAAGGTACGCGAAAGAACAGGGCGCTAAAGTGGTTGCGATTACAGACAGTGCTATTTCCCCCATTGCAGGTTTGGCCGATCATTATCTAACGGCCAAAAGCAGCATGGCTTCATTTGTGGACTCGCTGGTGGCTCCCTTGAGTTTATTGAATGCCATTATTGTTGCCATTGGAATGCGGGAAAAACGTGATATTACTGAATATTTCAATAAACTGGAGACCATCTGGGAAAAATACAATATATACGATGGGCGAGATAAGTAACCTCTACGTAAGTTGAAAATCTTCTTCCAAGCCACAGTGTTCTTGGCTGTTTTCGAAATGCAATCTTTGTCGGTTGCATTTCTTTATGTTATACGGATGAAATCTCATGATATGTGACTGCCCTTGTGAAAGTGAATCTTTTCATGTATAATCGTTGTAGCACAAAGCAGGCGAGTCGTTTTTCCAAGGAAGGTGATGGAATGAATCTGATGTCCCTCAGGGGAGCGATAACTGTTGAAGAGGATCAGGCAGAATTCATCGATATGGCTATGATGGAACTGATGAACACATTAATCCAGCAAAATCAGTTGAATGAAGATCAGGTTGTCAATTTGATTGTTAGCGCAACATCTGATTTGGTCTCCAGGTATCCTTCTGTTGTCGTTCGTGAACAACTTGGGTGGAATGATACGGCGATACTGAATGTGGAAGAAAAAGTAGTGATCGGCCAATTGCCACGATGTATCCGTGTGTTGTTGACCATTCAGACCCCTCTTACTAAATCTGAGCTGGTTCACGTGTATTTAAGAGAAGCCGTTAAGCTGAGGCCTGACTGGCAATGATTTTATAGGTTTCAAGAATAGGAGAGAGACGTCTTGGAAGTCATTTTAGCAAACCATTCTGGTTTCTGTTTTGGTGTTGAAAAAGCAGTTCGCCGAACGACAGAAGAAGTCAATTCAATCGAAGCAGGTGTGCATCCAGTATGCTCCCTGGGTCCTGTGATTCATAACCAGCAAGTTGTCGAGTCTCTTGAAAAAAAAGGACTCAACACTATCAATGATGTCAGTGAAGCCTCAGAAGGAACTGTCATTATCCGTTCCCATGGTGTTGCGAAAGATGTATATGATGTTTTGGAGGCAAAAGGACTGCGTGTTGTTGACACTACTTGTCCTTTTGTGAAAAAGATACAGACGATTGTTCAGGCGCGTCACCAGTTGGGTGAAACAGTGATTATAGTGGGCAATTCGGAACACCCTGAAGTTATTGGAATCAATGGCTGGTGCCAAAATAGAGGTATTATTATTTCTGATGAAAATGACTTGAAAAAGGTACCGGCAGAAGGACCGCTCTGTGTGGTTGCTCAAACAACGTTACCGGTTCAATTGTTTGAAAAAATCGCTTCAAAACTTACTGAGTTGAATCCACAAACATACGTTCATCACACGATTTGCCTGGCAACACAAGATCGGCAACGTGCGGCTGCGGAACTGGCGGTACTAGTCTCGGCGATGGTGGTTGTGGGAGGCAGACACAGTTCTAATACTCGCAAGTTATATGAAGTGTGTCAGAATTTTTTGCCAGAAAGCACCTATCTGGTGGAAACTCAAACAGATCTTCCAATTGGTAAATTAATTGATGCAGAAAAAATAGGGTTAACCGCAGGAGCATCTACACCGGGTGATGAAATTCAATCTATTTATGATACTTTGTGCGGATTAAAAAAAGACCAAATTTACCAAATTGCCATTGATGGACCTGCAGGAGCAGGGAAAAGCACGATTGCAAAACTATTGGCATCAAAACTGGCATTTACATATATTGATACTGGAGCTATGTACCGGGCGATCACCTATAAAATTCTCAAACAGTGTATTCCTCTTAATGATGTACATGCGATGATTGCATTGGCAAAGCAGACAGAGATCACAATAGAAAATGAGCACATTTTTTTAGATCAAGAAGACGTAACTGATCTGATTCGATCTGAAAAAGTGACAAAAGGCGTTTCAACTGTTGCCTCTGTTAAAGAAATCCGCGAAGAAATGGTGCAATTCCAAAAATGCATCTCGCAACATTCACACGTTGTAATGGATGGAAGAGATATTGGAACAGTGGTGCTTACAGAAGCAGACTTAAAGGTTTTTCTAACTGCTTCTGTGGAAGAAAGAGCTCGCAGGCGTTTTGAAGAACTGCGTGAGCAACAGCCAGACGTACAACTGAAAGCCATTGAAGAACAAATAAAACAAAGGGATTATGTTGATGAAAATCGGGAACACGATCCGTTAACTCCGGCAAATGATGCCGTTCATATAGATTCGACCAGTCTTTCTATTCATGAGGTGGTGGAAAATATCACTCAACTCTTTTGTGAAAAAATTAAAAAGGAATCCGTGGAGAAATTAGTCGACGGGAGATAATAAAATAATTTGATTTTTTTACAAAGAATAGAAGGAATCTGGTGTTTTTTGTCGAATAGACAATGGAATCATTATGCTACACCTGAAACTATTCAACCATAGGGGGTAATTGAATGAGCACCAACAACGATCAAAATAACGAAATGAATCACCTGATGGAAGAAATTGAAAAAACCATGGTTCGCCTGCACAGCGGCGACATTGTAAAGGGCCATGTGATTAGTGTAACCCGGGATGAAGTTACTGTTAACCTGGGCTATAAATCAGACGGTATCATTCCACGTGATGAAGTTGCCGGTGAAATTGCTTCTGACCTTCCTGCCCATTTTTCGGTGGGAGATGAAATCGAAGTATGTGTGGTCCAGGTTGATGATGGTGATGGCAATGTACTGCTTTCCCGCAAAAAAGTGGATGCAATGAATGAATGGGTTGAGTTGTCAGATGCGAAAGAAAAAGAAGAAACCATCGATGTAACTATGAAAGAAGTTGTTCGTGGCGGAATGATTGCGTACTATAAAAATGTGAAATGTTTTATTCCGGCTAGTCAATTATCTGATCGATATGTGGATGATCTGAATGTATTTGTGGGCCAGCAGTCAAAAGTACGAATTCTTGAAATGGATCGCAGAAGAAGCAAGGTAATTCTTTCGCGCAAAGTAGTAATCCAAGAAGAAAAAGAGCAAAAAAAGAAGGAGCTCTTGATAACACTCCAAAAGGGTCAAGTTGTCGAAGGCCAGGTAAAACAAATTACTAACTTTGGTGCCTTTGTTGATATTGGAGGTATTGACGGACTTATTCATATCTCTGAGTTATCATGGGGACGTGTTAAACACCCTTCAGATGTTCTCTCAATTGGTCAACAAGTTGACGTCGAGGTATTGGATTTCGAAGAAAGCAGCGAACGTATTTCACTAAGCCTCAAATCAACTCAACCTGAGCCTTGGAAAGTGGCGGGTGATAAGTATCAGATTGGTGAAGTCATTGAAGGCGTCGTCGTCCGTCTTGTTGATTTTGGTGCTTTCGTGGAAATCGAACCGGGACTCGATGGTTTGGTGCATATCTCACAAATTAGCGAAGCTCACGTAGCAAAACCATCGGATGTATTACAGAAAGGTCAAAAAGTACAAGTTAAAATACTCGATGTTAACGTGACCGACCAGCGAATGAGCCTGAGCATGGCCGCTGTGGAAAAAGACAATAAGGCTGACGAAAGCGTCGGTGAAACAGAAGCAGCGGACAACAATGTCTCAGAAACTGAAGAACAAGCAGTGACCATTGGCGATGCTGTTGGTGATGTTTTCAAAGAAGAAGCATTAGAAGATACGGATGAAACGGATGCTGTGAACATGGCGGATGATATTTCTGAAACTGTTGAAGAAACCGAAGCTGTTGAAGAAACCGAAGCTGTTGAAGAAACCGAAGAGAGCAAGCCAGAATAATGTTCTGAACGATGCAGTTAAAGGAGCACCGCAATGGAAGGTTATGAACAGTTTAAAGAACAGGTATATCGCTTGACTGGTATTGACTTGTCCAGCTATAAGGAACGGCAGATGAAGCGACGGATTGAATCTTTGATTTCCAGAAACCGGCTGAACTCTTACGATGCTTATCTTAAAGCGTTGCAGAATGATAAACGATTGATGGAAGAATTTATCAATTATTTGACTATCAACGTGTCAGAGTTTCGTAGGAATCCACAACAGTGGGATGTTTTGGAGAAAGAAGTTATCCCGTCACTTATGAAAAGCACCAGAAAGTTAAAAATCTGGAGCGCTGCCTGCTCTACCGGCGAGGAGCCCTATACGCTGGTCATGTTAATGTCCCGTTTTATGCCCTTGACTGAAATTGATATTCTGGCAACAGATATTGATGCAGGGGCGCTTGAAAAAGCTAATAACGGGATCTATAATAGCAAAGCCGTCAAAAATCTGGACCCTGCAGATGTTCAGCAGTTCTTCGACAAAAATGGGGATGCATACCGGATTAAAGACACTGTAAAACGTCAGGTCAATTTCAAAAAACACAATTTGTTAGAGGATGCATATCCTTCGAAGTGTGATTTGATCATTTGCCGCAATGTGATGATCTACTTTACAGAAGAAACCAAAAGTATCATGTATCATAAATTTCATGATGCATTAAAGCCTAAGGCGGTTCTTTTTGTTGGAAGTACCGAGCAGATCATTTTACCAAACCGGTATCACCTGACACCCTTAAAAACTTTTTTTTATCAACGCAGTGATTAGTAGTATCAAAGGTTAGCTTTAAATGAAAAAGCCTGCGTCCTCAGTGTGGAGAGGACACAGGCTTTTTATAATATTATTCTCTATGCAAGGGTATTGCCGGGGTAAGCTTTCAATGCCTTTTGCAAAATATCCATCGCCTTTTCCAAATCATTTTCCTTTAGAATATAGGCAATGCGTGCTTCGTCTCTTCCCAGGCCAGGTGTTGCATAAAAGCCTTCTGCGGGGGCCAGCATAACAGTTGCACCTTGGTCATCAAAATCATTGAGCATCCAAATGACAAATTTTTCCGCATCATCTACAGGCAGTTTAGCAACTACATAGAAAGCACCAGCAGGTTTCTTGCAAAACACACCGTGAATTTGATTCAGAGATTTAAATACTGAATCGCGGCGTTTTTGATACTCATGGTTAATATCAGTTAGATAAGAGTCAGGTGTTTGATACAGCTTGACAGCCCCTATCTGCTCCAGTGTGGGAACGCATAATCGCCCCTGACAAAGTTTTAAAATCTGTTTTATTAATTCTTTGTTTTTGGATGCCAAGCTTCCGATTCTGGCACCGCAGGCACTGTAGCGCTTTGAAATACTGTCTACAATGATTACCCGATCCTGAATACTTTTTATGTGTCCAAAGCTTGTATAAGCCAACCCATCATATACGAACTCACGATAAACTTCATCTGCAATGATATAAAGACCATACTCTGCAGCTAATTCTGCAAGCATGTGAATTTCATCCCTGGTGTAAACAACTCCGGTGGGATTTCCGGGATTTGAAAGCAGGATCGCTTTTGTTTTGGGATTAATCACTTCTTCAATTGCCTGCTTGGAGGGCAGGTGAAAACCTGTTTCTGCTTGACATGTAATGGGTGATACGCTGACGCTGACCGCAGCACTGAATCCATTATAGTTGGTGTAGAAAGGTTCAGGAATAAGAATTTCATCTCCAGCATCAGCAACAGCGATAATGGCAAACATAATTGCTTCGGAACCGCCGTTGGTGATTAAAACCTCATCATCTTCAAAATAAATGTCATTTTTTTTATAGTAGTCAATGATGGCCTTTATCAGTTCAGGAATTCCCTGGGACAGGGTGTAAGCCAATACCTTTTCATCAAACTGTTTAATGGTATCCATGAAACTGGCAGGTGTTTCGATATCAGGTTGACCAATGTTCAAATGAAACACTTTCTTACCCTTCGCTTTTGCTTGTTGTGCATAAGGCACCAGTTTGCGAATGGGTGATTCCTGCATCCCGGTAATTCTTTTGGAAAACTCCATCTGATTACCTCCTGTCATTTAAATAATTCAATTGATCACCCTGATTATAACACATCCTCTGAAGGGTGTGGGCCTCCGTATTATTTTTTAAAACTTGCATCTATTCAGTTATCTTTGGGATTTGACATCATGTAGACAATATGTCTCCAACCAATTTCACATGATACAGAAAGAAGAAACTTCTTTATCATGATAAGTGTTGAATGTTATTGCAAAAATGATATCTTTCATATAAAATGAAATAAACTAGAAGTATTTGGGCATTGTTTTTTCCGCATTATGGGAATCGTTCCCACAATGCGGAAAAATGATTGGTTTTAAATGTTGCCAGACGAAATTCAACTTATTCAGGAGGATGAAAAATGACAAATTATTACGCTGAACCATTTAAAATTAAAATGGTTGAACCAATCAAAATACTTACCCGGGAAGAACGCGTCAGAAAGATCGAGGAAGCGCATTACAACGTTTTTGGTCTTAATTCTGACGATGTTTACATCGACCTTCTTACTGACAGTGGTACTGGGGCCATGAGTGACAAACAGTGGTCAGGAATGATGGTAGGTGACGAATCTTATTCCGGGTCTCGCAGTTTTCGTCATTTAATGGAATCGGCAAAAGACATTTTCGACTATGCTTTTTTTCAACCGGTACATCAAGGCAGGGCTGCTGAAAAGGTAGTGATGCCGATTTTCCTGGAAGAAGGCAAGGTGGCCATTTCCAATATGCACTTCGATACCACACGAGCACATGTGGAGCTAGCCGGAGCACGGGCCGTGGATTGCGTGATACGTGAAGCGCTGGATACTGTGAGCTACCATCCCTTCAAAGGGAATATGGATACGAAGCGTATGATCAATCTGATAGAAGAGTATGGGCCTGAAAAAATTGGCATGATCATTATCACTGTGACAAATAACAGTGCAGGTGGACAACCTGTTTCAATGGCCAATATTCGAGAAACCAGCGAAATTGCCAAATCATTCGATATTCCTGTATGCATTGATGCTGCTCGTTATGCAGAAAATGCGTATTTTATTAAAAAAAGAGAAGCGGGTTATGAAGATAAATCTATCAAGGATATTGCCCGTGAAATGTTCAGCTATGCGGATTTCTTTACTATGAGCGCCAAAAAGGATGCTATCATCAACATGGGCGGATTGATTGGCGTTAAAGATAATGAAGCATTATTTGAAACAATAAAAGCCAGAACGATACCACTGGAAGGATTTATTTCTTATGGTGGTTTGGCTGGCCGCGATATTGAAGCGATGGCCATTGGATTACAGGAGGGAACAGATTTTGATTACCTGCAATACCGAATTGGGCAGATGGAGTATTTGGCAGGAAAACTACATGATGCCGGTATTGCTTTCCAATCTCCAGTCGGTGGGCACGCGCTGTTTATTGATGCTAAAAAAATGCTTCCCCACATTCCATATCACCAATTTCCTGCACAAACATTAGCACTTGAACTATATATTGAAGCAGGGATTCGATCTTGTGACATCGGTTCCTATATGATGGGAAATCACCCAGACAGTGGGGAACAAATTGAATCAGAATTTGAGTTTACCCGATTGGCAGTGCCCCGCCGTGTTTACACTCAGTCGCATCTGGATGTGATCGTTGAAGCGTTGAAATCGATTCGAGAGCGTGCTGATCAACTCAAGGGATACAAAATTATCTGGGAGCCCGCCATATTGCGACACTTTACTGCAAAACTTAAGCCGCTTGATTGAAGTATTTCAAAAATGACATAATATATTATCAACTGATTTGTCTGCATTCCTGTTGATGCGGCCTGTCTGTTGACAAGTTTTGCAAGGTTGAAACATTCAAGATTCATGATGTATTGGCGCGTATCTGTTGACCTGGCATTGCGTCATCCATCCTTGCCTGCCGATATCATTTGTACATTTAAATAAAGAGAGTGTGATATGAGAGATGATCATATGAGTACTGGCAGCATTCAATCTGTTTTAAAAGCATTGCAAATGTTGGATCTATTTGCTATTGCACCTGGATGGAATATGACAGATATTAGCAAAGAACTTAATTATCCCACAAGCACCACGCATCGTTTACTCTTGACGCTGGAAGAAGCTGGATACATTCATAGGGATATTCAATCGAAGATGTATTACCTGACAATCAAGCCTTATCTTATTGGCAGCAAAACAGAAATAGTTAATATGTTGGAAAAACTTGCACTTGCATCCATTAGAGAGTTAGCACAAAACCTTAATGAAAGTGTGAACGTTTCCATAGCGCTGGGTTTGAATGCGGTGACAGTTCTAAAAGCAGATGCCGAGCGGCAATTTTCAGCTGTTCCCCATGTTGGTGATAAACGACAGTTGCATGCCACATCCGTGGGAAAATGTTTGTTGGCTTACAATAGTAATGGTTGTTATGATCATTTGATGAAATCTAATGAGTTATTAAAATCCTATACACCAAATACCATTATCGAAAAAAAGACGATTGAAAAAATGGTGGAAATAATTCGATATCAAGGTTTTGCAACTGATCATGAAGAAGTGGAAGTGGGTCTGACTTGCATAGGAGCTCCCATTTTTGATCAACTTGGTAATTGTATCGCGGCAGTTAGTGTGTCGATGCCCACCTTTCGGATCACAGACAAGGAAGCGGTTATATCTCAAGTCATCAAAACTGCTGGAAAAATATCCTCGAAGTTTAAATTTTGATCTGCCGTTGTTTTATGCTTGCATCAGCATGCATTAAAATCATTTTTTATGGGTCCGGTTGTAGAGTGGATCGATCAAAAAAGGACCGCGAAAGGATGTTGTTCATCTTTCGCGGTCTTTGTTGCATACAGGTAATTAACTTGACTGACATGTTTACAATAGCTATTATAACTATGCTTAGAGCAATTGAAGTATAAGTGATTGAGGGGTTAATACCTGCAGTGAAGGAACTACGAGGGCGGCACCTTTTAAGTGGTCAGGAAAGCCAACACCTACTGCGGTCATGCCCGCATTCAAAGCAGCATCAATACCAGCCTGGGCATCTTCAAAAACCACACAATTGGAGGGTGGTTCACTAAGTGCTTTTGCTCCCAACACAAACACTTCCGGATCGGGCTTTGCACGTGTTGTAATATTTCCATCCACTATAGCATCAAAATATGGTAATAGATCGAGTTTTTTCAAAATCAACGATGCGTTCTGACTTGCTGAGCCCAGGGCTGTTTTTAAGCCAAGCTGCCGACTTTTTTTCAAAAAATCGACAGCTCCTGGAAGTACGGCATCCTGATTGAGTGTTTCCAAATATTCGACATACCATGTGTTTTTTTGCTGTGCCAATTGAATGCGATGATTTTCGGTAAACGATAAGCCTCCGATTTCAAGAAGAATATCCAACGCCTGCATGCGGCCAACGCCTTTCAAGCGTTCATTGTCAGTTTCGTCAAATGAAAATCCCATTTCAGCAGCTAAACGCTGCCAAGCTAGATAATGATATTTTGCGGTATCAACAATCACACCGTCGAGATCAAAAATAAAGGCAGTCTTCATTGACAGGCACCTCCTGGTAAGCTGATAATTGATCATGGCTGTGGTATACTCAATTATAGCATATGGTTGCAAAGCGAGTGTCGCTTTGCTGACGAATCGATACATAATCTTATCAAAACATATTGGAGGCACTTCTTGTGACATATCAATCATCTCTCAACGACCCAACTGCCTCATTAAATCAACAAATCATGGTATTGGCCGGGCCTGCAATTTTGGAAATGCTGATGCACACACTGGTGTGGACGGCTGATACTGCTATGGTGGGCCGATTAACGCCCGCAGACATTGCAGCTGTCAATCTGGGAGCACATATGATGTTCACAATTGCAGCTATTTTCGGTGCCCTGGGTACAGGTGCAACAGCTATGGTAGCACGTGCCATTGGTGCCGATAATAGCGAAAAAGCAACACATACCGCTTCCCAAGCCATGGGATTAAGTATTATTCTGGGTCTGGTGATTGCAACTGTGGGCATGCTGATGGCTCAGCCTATTTTTGAAAAGCTGGTGGACGACCCGCTTGTGATTGATAAAGGGTCTGAGTATATGCGGATCGTTTATATCGGTGCATATTTCTTAATTCCTCAAATGGTGGGAAATGCCATCATAAGAGGTAGTGGAAACACTTTTATACCGCTGCTTTCAGCAGTGGTAGCCAATGTTTTCAATATCGTTGCGGATTATGTGTTGATTTTTGGTAAACTCGGATTCCCTGCCATGGGATCAAGAGGAGCTGCGATAGCAACTGGAACTGCACAAATTTTAGGAGCCTGTGTAACGTTTTACTATTTGTTTCGTGGCAGTGGAACCATCAGGCTTTCGTTTCGAAAATTGTTCTTTTTTGAGTCAACAAGTGTTAAAAATCTGGTAAAACTTAGCATACCTGCTGGTCTTGAAGTGACAATGAACGAAGGAAGCCGATTAGTCTCCTCTTTTTGGATCGCACAATTAGGCACTGTGTCTTACGCAGCACATTCTCTAGCGGTCGCGGGTGAATCAGTTTCATTTATGCCAGGATACGGATTTGCAGTTGCTGCTGCAACGTTGATGGGACAGCGTTTAGGAGCGGGTAAATTGAAAGCTGCAGATGAAAGTGTGCGACGTTGCGTTTTGTTTGCTGTGATACTTATGGGGTCGGTGGGTGTCTTGTTTTTTTTCATGCCTCATCGGATCATGGGACTTCTAAGCACGAGTACTGACGCGGTTGAATTGGCGGGTAGAAGTATTCGAATTGGTGCATTTGAACAGATTCCAATAGCAATTGCCATGGTAATTTCAGGCGCTTTAAAAGGAGCTGGCGACACCCAGGGCCCCTTTCGTATATCGCTCGTCACAAATCTATGCATACGACTTCCTCTTATTTATTTGGCAGTGTTCGTCTTTCAGCTACCGTTAACTGTTGTCTGGATAATTTCTGTCACACAATATGTTGTTGAAGCTTTGCTTATGACTCGTCGTTACCGCAAAGGGCATTGGAAAACAATTAAAGTGTAGTATCCACGGTTATAAATTAGCTTTGCTGGGTAATAATACCCAAGGAGTCAGATAGGTCAATAGACCTTGAATAGGATGAATATCATCATTTGTCAACTCACTTTGAAGGGAACATCCTAAATATATATATATGGAATCATTTCTTCCAGGCTTGGTTCTTACAACGACAAATGGTGATACCCTTATCCGAGCCCTGTTATTTGGGGCCCGGGATTTTAATGAATGTTTTTGGTGCTTGTATAGTTGATGACATTTGCGTCATTTTTGAAGTTAAAAGCGACCACTTTTTGAAATGAATGATATTCCATGTTTGAAAAACCCATTGAAAATGGTGATTGAATGGAACAGTACCAAGTAACTTTTTTCTCCGATTTTCGTGAAGCTGATCGGTGCGCGGTGATATTGACGAATCGATTGCAATTATATTACGGATCCAAGATGAACCCCAAGGTGAACTTTCACATTAATTTTGTGTTGCGAGAACTGCTGAATAATGCAGTTGAACATGGCAATGCTTTCGACAGGAATAAGAAAGTGATTTGCAGCATTTGCTACGGCAAACAAATAGTGGAAATCTGTGTCAGAGATGAAGGTGCGGGCTTTTCTTCAAATATGACCGCAGCACCAGAAACTAATGGAGCAAATCAGCAACGAAGTCGAGGTCTTTGGATGATTCAACAATTAGGATTAACCCTGGATATTAAGGGAAACCAAGTTAAAGCAATTTATAATTGGAGGGTGTAGAGATGAAAAATATGATAAAGAAAGAAACGTTAACCATTTCATTTGACAGTAATCTTACTGCAGCATTGGTACCCGATCTGACTCGGGAAGTCAAAGCGATTCTGGAAATGGAACCTGGATGCGAACGTGTGGTGGCAGATCTCACTGGTGTTGAATACATTGATTCCACAGGAATCACCCTGATTATTGGTATGTATCGATCCATCGATGCAGCGAACAAGAAGTTTTTGGTAAGTGGCGCGAGAGAAGAAATTAAAGATCTATTCAGTATTATTCGGTTGGATAATATTTTTGATATTCAGTAGAAAATCAACGAAGCTGGGGTGATCTGATGATTCAAAATGAAGAATTCATCAATGAATTTGTTGAAGAGGCAAAAAGCCATCTTGATATGATTGAAGCAGGGCTGCTAAGTATGGAAGAGGGCTGTGGCGACTCGGAAAATATAAATACAATATTCAGGTCAATTCACAGCATTAAAGGAACTGCTGGTTTTTTTGGATTAGAAAAAATTGTTGAGCTGGCACATGTCATGGAAAATCTGTTGGGGGAAATTCGCAACCAGAAAATAGCCCCTGATTCAGTCATGATAGATCACCTGTTGCGTGGAAATGACCAATTGAAAACAATGGTAGACAATGTGACAGATAGCAATGATGTGGACGTGACAAACTATGTGGCCATATTCACCGATTTGTTAAATCAGGAAACTGCTCCTGAGACGGCTAAAAAATTGATATTATCCAGTGCTGAGACCAATCACAAAATAATGGAAATAGATCAGCATCAGGAAAATCAAATCAAAAAAGCACGTCAGCATGGGCACCATCTTTATAAAGTCACCATTGCAATGAATCGAGATTTGGGAAGTGAGATCAGTCCAATTAAATTTTTTAAAAAGATACAATCAGTGGGAGAGATTGTTGATTCTTTTATTGATATCAGCGACATTGACGGACTTGACTCAGTTATGGAAGCGGACGTCGTATTTGCATTTGTTTTCACTACAGTATTGGAAAAAAACTTGTTACCCATTGCGCTGGATATTCAGGATGAGAGTATCGAAGAGCTTGATACTGAAACAGACTTATCAACGCTAAATCTTTCGAATGAAGCAAGCATTAAAAAGGCCAAACTGTCAAAGCTAACCGAGAACCAAACACCGGAAATCATATTCAATGAAAATGAAAACAAAGAGACTCAGAGTCAAAACGGTACAGAAACCATATCCGTTGTAGCAGACGGATTGTCAGTTGTAGGGAGAAAAGAAAGCGGTTCAACGGCAGAAGACAGTGTTCGTGTGCATGTATCTCTTTTGAATGACCTTCTCAATCTGGCAAGTGAAATGGTGCTGGGCAGAAATCAACTGTTGCGCAATATTGATCAGCATCGAAAACAAATCAATGGTTTGGATTCCATTCTTCAAAACATTGATCGTGTGACAACAGAGTTGCAGGAAAAAATCATGCAAACACGCATGCAGCCTGTGGGCAATGTGTTTAATAAAATGCCAAGAGTTATTCGGGATTTGTCCAAAAAACTAGGCAAAGAAGTTGATTTGATTATTGAGGGATCACATGTTGAGCTGGATAAATCAATCATAGAATCTCTCAGCGACCCATTAACCCATTTGATACGAAATGCTGCAGATCATGGACTTGAAATGCCTGCCGAACGCAAAAAAGCAGGCAAGCCGACAAAAGGAACTGTTTTGCTGAAAGCTTATCACGAAAGCGGATATGTTCACATTGATATTGTGGATGATGGAGCGGGAATCGATGCTGACCGTATTCGAAAGAAAGGATTGGAAAAAGGGCTGGTTTCGGAATCAGAATTGAAACATATGGGTGAGCAGGAAGTGCTACAGATTCTTATGAAGCCAGGTTTTTCAACTGCTGAGAAAATTACAGATGTTTCCGGCCGCGGTGTTGGAATGGATGTGGTGAAAACCAATATTGAAAAACTGGGAGGCACCGTCGAAATTCAAACAAAGCTTGGCGAAGGAACAACTTTTCGAATGATTTTACCCCTAACACTGGCCATTATTCCTTCCCTAATTGTAGAAGTTAACAACTATAAGTTTGCATTACCGCAGGTAAACTTACAGGAAATGGTACGTATCAAAGCTGGTGATGAGAGTAAAAAAATTGAGCTTGTGCATCGCGCACAAGTACTGCGGCTTAGAGGAAAGCTGTTGCCGATAGTTCACTTGGGAGAAGTGTTGGGGCTGGATCAAAGGCAAACAGATTCGGAGGGAACAGCTGCCGATATTACCCGTGTTTTAGTGCTGAAAGCAGGCTCAAAAAGATTTGGTTTAATTGTTGACCGTATTTTTGACGAAGAGGAGATATTGGTGAAGCCTCTGCCGAAATATTTTAAGAACTGCCAAGGATACTCAGGTGTGACGATCATGGGAGATGGAAAAACAGCCATGATACTTGATCCTGAGGGAATTGTCACCAAAGCAAGCCTTCGTTTTACAGAAGACCAAATTGAAACAACACAGCTTGAACAACAAGAGCAGACAGAAGAGCTGCGAGAAGCACAAAACCTGTTGATGTTCAAATGTTCAGGTGAAGAGACTTTTGCTATCGACCTCTCGTTGGTTTCAAGAGTGGAAGAAATTCTACCCTCACAAATTGAGATTATTGGCGACAAAGAATACATCAAGCACCGAGGCGAAGCCTTGCGTGTGATTCGTCCAGAGCAATACTTGCCGGTTACCAGCAAACAAAATAATCCAGAAAAGCTATATGTTATAATTCCCAAACTTGTTGCCAATCCCATCGGTCTCATTATTGAAAAAATTCACGATACCATGATGACCAGCATCAAATTAAATCAGGAAGATATCAAAGGTAAAGGAATTATCGGATCAACTATTTTAAATGATAAAATTGTACTGCTGGTGAACATTTACGAAATTTTTGAAATGGTTTCGCCAGATGAATATGAGAATAAATCATTGAAAAATTCAGCCGAAGGCGCGGTCATTCTTTTAGCAGAAGATACGCCCTTTTTTTCCCGCATGACAAAAAATTATCTGGAATGGGCAGGCTATCAGGTCTATGCAGTTGAAAATGGAAAAACTGCACTCGAGCTTTTAAAAGAAAAGGCGGTGGATTTGGTGTTGAGTGACATCCAAATGCCTGTGATGGATGGGTTGGAATTGGCCAGAGAAATACGTAAAGATCCTGATTTGGCTGCATTACCCATGGTGGCGCTCACTTCGATGACTGGTGCTTTGGATCGTCAGGCTGGTTTTGAGGCGGGTTTTGATTTCTATGAGTTCAAGCTTGATAAAGTGACCATTCTTGAAACCCTTAAAAAAGCATTACATCTAAGGGGGAAAGCGGTATGAACGGAAAAGTGCTGTCCTTTTACCTAAATCATAAAATGTTCGGACTTGATATTAGCTTAGTAAAAGAAATCAGCCGACGCGTGGAATATAGCCACGTGCCTGACTCAGACCCGACAATTGTGGGTTTAATGAACCTTCGTGGACAAGTGGTGTCATTATTTGATCTGAGCCAAATTCTTGGAATTTCATCTGTGAAGCATGAATTGAGCAAAACGGAAAAACCTTCGTCAAGAAATATGGCCTGTATCATTCTTAAAGCACAGGGAAATGGGTCAAATCAAGTAGGTTTTTTGATTGATGAGTCAGGCGATGTTTTAGACATTCAACATGACTGGTGTGAAAAAACACCCGCCAACGTTGAAGAAATACGCAGCGAATATATCAGCGAAGTGGTTAAGCTGCATGAAAAACTGTTGTTGATATTGGATGCAGAGAGGGTCTTTGACAGATAATATTATTTGAAGATAGGTGATACTTGTGGCAAAACTGAAAGCACTAGTGGTGGATGATACCATCATCTACCGAAAAATTCTTTCTCAGGCCGTGGAGGATACTGGATTGTGCGAGGTTTCCAAAACAGCACCAAATGGTGCTATTGCCCTTGACTGGCTGAAACAACGCCCCTTTGATGTGGTGTTGCTGGATGTCTTTATGCCGGAAATGGATGGTCTTGAAACCTTGAAGAAAATTAAAATGGATTATCCACATATTGATGTGATTATGATCAGCAGCGACGGTAGTGAAAGTGTCAAAAACACCATGAAAGCACTGGAACTGGGTGCATTGGAATTTATTCTCAAGCCAACTGGGGGTGATGCAAACCATAATATTGCTTCCATTACTCGCATGCTTAAAATTCTCTTTGCACAAATTCAAATTAGACAAATGAGCCGGCGAACTACTGATGGGGAAAGTCATTTGAATGCAACTCGATTGTCAGAACCGCGTAAGGTGCCCCGTCAATTAGCAATACAACAACCAACCAACAATCAAAAGAGAAGTTGGAGTCAAGCAGATATGGTGTTAATTGCTTCTTCCACAGGCGGACCTGTCGCGTTGGAAAGGCTGTTGTCCAGTATACCTCATGAATTTAATATTCCGTTGTTGATTGTGCAACATATGCCGAAACACTTCACACGGGTTTTGGCTCAGACTCTCAATCACAAGACACACCTCGAAGTGATGGAAGCTGAAAATGAAATGGAAATGAATGCTTCCAGTGCGATCATTGCTGCAGGGGGACTTCATATGAGTGTTGTGCAGTCAGGGGGGAAAAGAAAAGTACAACTCTTGGACACTGCCTATGTCAATGGTGTTAAACCGGCTGCAGACGTGCTATTCAACTCTATTGCAGAATCCTGTCAAGGACAGCGGGTTCTGGTAATCATACTTACTGGGATGGGCAGTGATGGCACTGCTGGCATTGCTCGGATGCAAGAAAGCTGCGAAGTTTATTGCATTACTCAGAATGAAGAGACATGTGTGGTCTACGGAATGCCCCGAAGTGTTGAAGAAGCAGGCTTTTCTGATGAAAGCTTACCCATAGATCAGATCGCAGAACGAATCGCAGCATTTGGATCGCGCAGGAGGTGAAGCAGATGGGCAGTGGGTTATCGACAAAAGCATTTTTACAGTTTCAAAAATACATCGAAGAACAATGTGGTATTGCAATTGGCAATGAGAAAGCCTACCTCATAGAGAGCCGTTTGACAAAATTGCTGGTAGAAGCTAATTTGAACACATTTGAAGAACTATACTCGATGCTGGCTCAGAAAAAAGACCCAAAACTTTCAGAACGGGTTATCGATGCCATCACGACAAATGAGACTCTTTGGTTTCGGGATAAAACACCTTGGCAGGTTCTCGAATTGATACTAATGCCAGTGTACATTGATGAAATCAGAAAAACTGGTCGACGTATCCGTATATGGAGTGCTGCTGCCTCTTCTGGACAGGAAGCCTACTCAACGGTAATTTCAATAGACCAATATCTCAAACGCTATTCAATTAAAGATGTTAGTTTGAATGATTTTGAAGTGATTGGAACAGATATTTCCGGACCTATTCTTGAGATTGCCCGAGCGGGCCGTTATGATCCGATTTCAATTATGCGGGGACTTGATCCAAAATATAAGGATACATATTTCAATAATGAAGGCAGGGTATGGATTGTTAAAAATGAGTTTAAACAACACGTCAAATTTCAACAATTCAATCTACAAAACTCTTTTATTGGATTGGGAAAATTCGATGTTATATTTTGTCGTTATGTGATGATTTACTTTTCGCAGCAATTCAAACGTGAAATGACAGAAAAGCTGGCACAGGCATTGAAATCAAAAGGTGTTCTCTTTATTGGAAATTCGGAAATCTTCCCTGACTATAAAGCCTATTTCGAACCCCGACAGCACGAAAAAGGTGTTTATTACCAAGCAAAGGAGTGACAATCATGAAAATATTGTCTGTTGATGATTCCGCAATTGTCCGAAAAATAATCCGGGGTGCTGTAGAAGTTCTTGGTTATGATCTGCTGGAAGCCTCCGATGGTCTTGAAGGCATGGAAGTGCTGGAAAAAAATGTTGAAGAAATAGGACTAATCTTGCTGGACTGGAATATGCCCGGCATGAACGGTCTTGAACTCTTGGAAAAAATTAAGTCTAACAAGTTGTATAGTTACATTCCGGTAATGATGGTTACAACAGAGAGTGAGAAAGAGAATATCGTGAAGGCTATTAAAGCTGGTGCAGTTCATTATGTCGTTAAACCATTTACCATGGAAGAACTAATTAAAAAAATCATGGAATGCCTGGGAAGAGGTGAATTGCATGAGTGATCAGGACCATCGTTATCAAGAAGCTTTTTCAATGGCTGTGAGTGACGTAATGCTTACAATGACCGGCTTTGAGATGGAAGAGGACTTGAGTTATGAAGGACAGGGATGTTGTGGGCTTGATGGGGTGCCGCAACCTTGTGAAATATCTGGGGCCATGTTTCTAGTGGGAAAAAACAGTGGAATGGCTTCTATTACCATGACTCGGCAAACGGCCCTGATACTGGTATCCTATATGACAGGGATACCCTATTATGAACTTGAAAATGAAGATCTGTATGATGGTGTGGCTGAAATGATGAATCTCATCGCCGGCCGCTCGAAAGCAATCCTAAGAGAAACGGATTACTACTTTGAAATAACACCACCATTTACCATCGTGGGAGAAAATCATTTCATTGTTCACAAAAAACAATCGCAATTCATACAGAAACGCTTTATTAGCAGCGATTTATCCTTTATACTAAAAGTGTTTCGTATACGATAGTCACCAAACGATCAATACATTACAGATTATGGAGGGATAAAATGAAACGAGTACTGATTGTTGATGATTCGCCTATTATTCATAATCTGTTGCGTAAAGTCCTTGAACGCAATGGATACGAGGTGTGCGGAGATGCCAAAAATGGCAAGGAAGGCGTTGACCTATACGCAGAGCTTAAGCCGGATCTGGTTTTCATGGATATTACAATGCCAGTGATGGAAGGTATTGATGCCGCGCGGTTTATAAAAGAAAAAGACCCTTCTGCCAAAATCATCATGCTGAGTGCAATGGGTGACGATGCCATCAAGGAAGAAGCGCATTCAATTGGTGTTGATATTTTTCTGAAAAAGCCTTTTGATGATTACAAAATTGTGAGTGCCATTGCTAAAATTGTTTAGGAGGGAAGGCCATGAACCCGCAACTGACGAGTCCTTTTTTAGAGAGTGCAAAGAATATGATCAACCAGATGGCTTCAGTGCAGATTCAAGAAAGTGATTCGTTCCAGGAACAGCAAGATGATATTGCGTCCTATGGTGTATCTGCACTGGTTACTTTTGCAGGAGTTTTGAAAGGACGCTTGCTTCTTGACTTGGAACCATCTCTGGCAAAAGAAATTGTTCAACAGGTAATGGGTGAAACGTATGATGATATGAAAGATTCAACATTCATGGGAATGATGGGAGAATTGAGCAACATCATCGGTGGTGACGCCCTCACTTTTTTGAATAATGAGCAGTCTTATAATCTGCGTTTGGCTTCACCGGCCGTTTTTATTGGGAAAGAAATGATCATTTCCATACCAAAAATCCAGTCTGCTACCATTCACTGCACCAGCAGGCACGGCAATATGCGCATTAATGTAGCTTTCGAAAAAGGGGGAGTAGCATAATGGATGTCCAGTATATTACCCCATTTTTAGATTCTGTCAAAAGTATATTGCAACAATTTGGAATTCAAAATGTGACCAGAGGCACTATCAAAAAGAAGGAAACCATGAGTGTCGACAAAGATATTATTTCCATTGTCGGGCTGGTGGGTGATGTGAAAGGTAATGTGAGCTATGCATTTTCTGAAGCAACAGCCAAAAATATCATCTCTTCCATGATGATGGGGATGCCGGTCGAGCAATTGGATGGTATGGCACGTAGTGCCATGTCTGAGTTTGCCAACATGATTACAGGCACAGCCATTGGATCGCTCTCAAGTTTGGAAGCAGTTAATGAAGTGATGCCCAGTCCCCCTTCAATTATTTATGGAAAGGACATATTCATGATCATCAGCCCAGTGGAAACGCTGGCAATAGAATTAGAAACTGATGCAGGGAAAATTGAGGTGAACATTGGCCTCGAAATGTGAGGAGCCTGTCTATGTACAATATACTGATTGTGGACGACATGCTTGTGAATCGTAAATTGATGAAAAAGGTATTGAGCGACACCATTGCTGATATTCGCTTCGTAGATGCAGAGGACGGGTTTCAAGCTTTGGAAAGTCTTGACAAACAGGAAATTGATCTTGTGATTCTGGATTTAATGATGCCAGGAAAAGATGGATACGAAGTGCTGGCAGAGATGAAAAAAGATCAGCGCCATCAAGATATTCCCGTTATTGTTAATTCAGCGGTGACAGATATGGAGAGCATTAAGAAAACCCTTGAGCTGGGAGCCATGGATTATTTCACGAAACCCATCACACCCGAGCAAATGAAAGTCATTATCCCTCTTAAGGCAAACAATGCTCTGAAATTTTACGAACAACGAAAAAAATTAAAAGAAATTAACCACCGAATGAAAAATGAGTTAAAAATTGCAAGTATGTTGCAACGATCTTTAATTCGTTCAAAAGATGAGCATCAACGGGTAAAGGTATATCAAAAGTATCTGGCCTGCGATGAACTGGGTGGCGATCTCTTTGATTATGTTGAAACTCCTGATAAAGACTGGTTTATGATCGCCGATATTACTGGACATGGCGTTGCTGCTTCTTTAGTTGCATCCATGCTAAAAGTGGTTTTCAATCATGCAATTCAGGCAAATGATGATCCGGCATCCGTATTGCAGGAAATCAATTTAACTTTCTATCATTTAATGTCTGACAGTGCCAACCTATGCTTTTCTGTTTTTGTCGGGTGCATTGCGGGGGATACCATACGATATTCCAATGCTGGTCACCCATACCCTGTGTTGATTCGCAAGAACACAGAAGACTGGCAGATGCTTGAAGTGAATGGATACTTGATAGGGCTTTTCGATGATGCCACGTACATCAATCAAGAATGCCTATGGCAGCCAGGTGAGGCAATTCTAACGTACACAGATGGTCTTTTCGAGAATCCTAGAAATCCAGAAAAAAGCAAGAGCTATCTGAGTGTGTTTCATCACGCCAAACTATTGGATAATCGGGCGCTGAACGATCCTGAACTTTTTATGGAACAACTGATGGCTTCATTTGGAAAAGTAGATAAGAATCAAATTGATGATGACATTGCCATCATGTATATGGTGCGCCACAATCAAAAATAGTATTATTTATAACAACAAACCTTTCGTATGATATGTGACGGAAGGTTTGTTTCTTGTGTAGAAAACAAAAGATGAAGATTGTCGTAGTTATAATTGAATGCATATCATATGAAAGGGGAACCATACCAAATGGAGAAACGATTTTACAGATCAAGAACTGATAAAAAGCTGGCGGGTGTGTGTGCCGGTATTGCCAACTATTTTGAGATTGATCCCACGCTGGTAAGGCTAATCTGGATTGTCTTTACATTTGCAGGGGGAACCGGCATATTAGCATATATTATTGCTGCCATTATTATGCCTGAAGAACCGTTTGATTATTTCGAAACCCGGCAGCAACAATATCAGTCGTCCAACAATCAGACAGAAACTGCAGATGTTTATGAAGTTGATGATGAAAACACATATGAAGGTCATGAGAAGTTAGGCGAGAGTGAGCCGTTCGCCGATTCAAGGAAGCAATCTCCCCGGGATAACCATCGACATTCAAATGATCGTGAACGAAACAATATGACAGTTGGCGCCATTCTGATCCTCATCGGAGTGATGTTCTTCAGTCGAAACTTTTTCAGATGGTACTGGATTGATTTTAGCTACTTATGGCCGGCTATCTTGATTCTTATTGGTGTTGTCATGCTCGTCAATAAAAGGAAGTGAGCATCATGAATCGCCGTAAATTTACACCAGGAATCATTTTCATTGGATTGGGAAGCCTTTTACTTCTGCGTAATCTGGGATACCTCCATTGGTGGACGTTTGGGAGTCTATGGCGATTTTGGCCGCTTATTCTTGTCATTATTGGCATCAATACTATCTTTCATCGTTCAAACTTTGTCCCAGCGCTTACATGGACTCTTTTCTTTGCATTACTCATTGGTATTGGATTAACAACACCTGCACAACCATTTTGGAAACATCCTGTGCAGATAAGTGACGAAATTTTCCTGCCGGTTGAAAAAAATATTGATGAGGTTGCTCTTAATTTGAACACTGGTGCACTAAATTTTGAATTAGTGGCCACTGACCAAGCTCTGCTTCAGGTAACTGGATTTCCAGGCCGGTTGGAAAAACGCATCGAACATGACAGAAACGGGCAGATGGTCGTTGAGATAAGTTCGAAGAATGTTTCGTGGAAAAACAGCAAATATCACATGGCGGATGGTCTCCTGGCTCTAAACAATCAAATTCTTTGGGATCTAACCTTTAAAGTGGGCGCTGCTACAGCACACATGGATCTAAAGGATATAACTTATCGTTCTCTTGATTTTTCCATGGGAGCTGGTGAAGCCACGTTGGTTTTTGGACAACCTCAAATGGATACTGATGTAAAAATAAATACTGGTGCCAGTCATATACTGCTACGTATTCCCCGAAATGCCAATGCAATCATTCGCACCGATAATGTACTTACACAAACAGTAATGGATGATCGTTATTGGGTGCGTCGCGAAGATGAATTGTTTTCAGCTGGATATGATCCCGAGGAGCCTACTCAAAGAATTGATATCAAAATAGGTGTTGGACGTTTGGGAATTGAGAGTGTGCAATAATAAAGGTATCACCTGTTCTGACGATATCTGCTGGATGCTATTGTCGATTAATTTGTCTAAATAACTCGATCATTTGAAGGACGCTTTCGCCATCCAAGTTATGTTGGGTGGCTTTTTCGATTGCTTTCGACCAACTTTCATCCAACATATATTTGTGTGACAGCATTGCCTGATAATCGTGAAGTGACGGTGGCTGTTTAATCACTTTTACCAACTTTCCAATGATCCGATATTCTGAAGTATATGGTATATCTGGATAGAGAGGGTTTGCAGGCCGCAATAATGTTTCTCTTCCGTTTTGAATAAAAAATTTCAGAGTTGCTGCCCAATAATCATTTTCAACGCCTGCTGCCACAATATCTCCGTGTCGGGCAATTTGCTGACTTACTAATAAAGCTATATCACCTTCATAGATACCTGCCCAGCTCATCGAGTCGCCAATAACCGTCAGTGCGAAATCGGCTCCATATTCTGCCAGATTCAAAGCATCTTCCCAGTTCTCCTCTGCCAGCAGCGGAGTTCCTGCCCGAATGCTGCCAATTAAGGGGACGGTTCCGGCGTTGTTTTCTGGCCCTAAGTCATTGTTTAGTCCGATAAGATAGTCAACGCTTACTTCGAAAAACGCTGCTAAACGCTTCAGGTTATCAATGCTTGGAACTCTTTCGCCACTTTCGTACTGAGAAATAGTGGAACTGCTGGAAAGGTTTAAGAGTTTGCGAATATCAGATTGATTCATTCGATGTTGCTCTCGAAGTTGCTTTAGCCGTTTACCCAATACATACATGTTGATCCCTCCCATTACAGAATATCACATTTTGCAAAACAATCAACAAATTTCACAAAAAGAGAAGTGAAACGGTTGACATTCACACAACGTGAACATATAATGGTGTTATTAGATGAATAACGAGAAAACAATCTTTAATTTCACATTAAGCGAAAAATGTCAGTCTTATCATCGAAATCAATATATGTGCGAGAGTTCACTTGAACCAGTGGAAAGGATGAACCTTCATGCGAAAAAGGCATCAAAGTAAACAGCGGCACCTTCAGCAAATTGCCCGTATATTGGTACTGATAACGATACTTACTGTACCATGCAGCATTGTATTCCATCATCTTTACCAGCGTGAAGTGCAATTGCAACAAAGGCGAATAAGACTTGAAGAAATGCGTATGACTTTAATTGAAATGGAAATAGAACGCAATGAATTACTGGCGCAAATCAATGACGTTTATCAGGCAGCTCGACCTGTTGAACATCGTTCCGGTATTATTTCGGGTGAGGTCGCCAGTCTTTCTACCATCAAAGCGAACCGTTGATAATCGACAATTTACTCTTTGTCTTCATTGTTAGCAAATTAAAAAAGAAATTCGCTGATATCTGGCAGGAATTTCTTTTTTTTTGCCGAAGAAAACAGAAGATGAGAGTCGTTGAATAAGAGTGAAATGATAGCGGCATGAGAAGGTGAAATTGTTGCATGATCTTCAGGTTTAAGAGAGAATATCATTCCGAGGGGGCGTATGTACATGTTGGCAGATTATCAGCATTACTTTAATCGCAATATTGGGATATTCACAGAAAACGAACAGAAACGTTTACAGCAAATAACCATCGGAATTGCAGGAGCTGGCGGTGTGGGCGGACTACTTGCAGAACGTTTTATTCGTTTAGGTGTAGGTTGCATAAAAATTTGTGATCCCGGAAGTTTTGAACCCAGCAATATTAATAGGCAGTATGGAGCGACATGTCATACGATGAACGACAACAAAGCAGCAGTCATCCAGAAAATCCTTTGTGAAATAAACCCTGATGCCAGTATTCATAGCGATCAAAATGGTATTACCGATGTCGCTTCAGCGGTATCTTTCGTTGAAGGGTGTGATCTGGTGATTGATGAAATGGATTATGGTGCATGGAAAGAATCTATTTTTTTACAAAGAGCCGCCAGATCAAAAGGCATTTATTATCTATTTGCTGGAGCTATTGGTTTTGGTGCGTTGGTTTCAAGCTTTGATCCCCAAGGAATAACATTGGAAGAATATAATGGGCTTAACCCTGATCAAGATCTGGACAACTTGACATCCGGTTCCATTACTTCTGAAAGGGTTATGCCTGTAATCCCTTCATATGCTGAAAGAGCAATGACGAAAGACATGTTGAAAGAAGTTGTTGATGGGCACAGGCCAGTACCCACTTGCAGCATTGGAGTTGGTATGGCAGCTTTGTTGGCTGCAAGTGAAAGTATTAATATCATTTTAAAACGCAGAGAACCGGTTAGAGCCCCGCAATATCTGTATACTGATTTATTGGATCATCAAATGCATGTTGGCAATATGGATCATAACAATGGTAGTTGAATGATAATTGGAATAGGTGCAGAACTACAAAAGATTTCGGCTGCCCCACTGAATTCCAAAGGCTCCCAGGGGAGCTGTAATAATGATGGACAACACTGCCAACGCAAGAATTGTATCTCCATGGATTGCCCCTGCTGCAAGCGGTAATGCGCCCGTTGCTGCCTGCACCGTTGCCTTCGGCAGATAAGCGATAATGCAAAACCCTATTTCTTTCCAGGAGTAACCTTCTCGAGACACTGAAAGGAATACACCCAGACTTCGGGCGGTCAATCCGCAGAGAATTATAAGTACCCCCCACCAACCTGCTTCGAGTGCAAGCGAAAAGTTAACGGCTGCACCCACCATGACAAAGAGCAGTATTTCTGCAAATATCCACACCTTTGATAGTTTGTCTGAAAGAGCTTTTGCAACCTGTGGTTTTCTTTCGAGTATGAGAAAGCCAGTGAACATCACACCTAATAGAGCGGCCATGGGAAGCCTCTCATTGAATGCATCTTCAGCAGCTGTCATTAAAATACCAGCCCCGACTAACAAGAGTACTTTTTTTGTATGTCTGATATCATATGCATTAAAAAGCCACAAAAGCATTGTGGCTACAAGACCGCCAACGATTAAACCGTTAATGATTGACAGTGGGACAGAGGCTATTTGCCAAATCAAATGAAAGGACTGACCGCTGAATATGCTAATGAAAGAGGAAAGTACCGTTATTGCAATGACGTCATCAAGAGAAGCACCTGCCAGAATCAGTGTGGGAATCCGTTGATTAATTTTTTTCTGATGGTTCATCAGTGCAAGCATAGCTGGCACAATGACCGCTGGTGAGACTGCTGCAACTATAAATCCCAGCATACCAGCTTCCAGAAAAGGAAATGCCAGCCAGTGCATGGCAAGCAATGTGATCACGATTCCTTCCAGCATACAGGGAAGCACACTCATTTTGAGAGCTTCGGAGCCAACCTCATTTAAATTGTCGCGACTGATACCCAGACCTGCCCTCAGCAGAATAATGATAAGTGCTATCTTTCTTAGATCTCCGGAAATGGCTAAGGTTGTCGAATCAATCAGATTAAATCCGTAAGGTCCTAATATGATCCCCAACAACAGCAACCCCAATAGACCAGGCAGTTTAAATTTTTGAAACACTTTATGAAACAGTAAACCAAGTAAAGTGATCAGTGCGATGCTTAATGCCATTGAACGACACTCCTTCAAAGTAAGATAGATTAAGTGGATTTCGATGCAAAAAACTCCTGTAAATGCCGGTGAAATAATTTGACGGCATTTACAGGAGTCATCATCTGCAGAGCAGCTTTTCGGGTGAACTCCATCACCTTTAGAATTTTATATGCACGCAGTATATCATAGATCAGTATAGAATTCAAATCAGAGATGAGCCATTCATGGAAAAGCGCAATGAAACAGCACACATACCGCAGTTAAATAAAAGCCGGTTCCTTTGTGGAACTGGTTTTTATTATTCAAAAAATGATTTAAGAGCGGGTTTTACTTAAGGTGCCATTGAAGGAAATGCAAGGATGAGATAGATAAATTGCATAAAACGCAAAATATTATTCAATAAATGCAATTTAATGATTGACAAAGAAATGGAACTTGCATATAATTTGATTAAAATATCCGAAAAAAGAATGTTAAGATAATCATAATTGCATTTTATGGATATGTAGTTATCTGTAAATTTATTGTTGGCAAATAAATGGGGAGCAAGGAGAGGAGAATACAATGTATAAGGTTGTTTTAATTCCAGGTGACGGCATCGGTCCTGAGGTAGCTGAAGCAACTCGTAAAATTGTTGGTGCAACAGGCGTTGAAATCGACTGGCTGGTGGTAGAGGCAGGAACTGCAGTTCTTGATAAAACAGGTGAATTGATCCCGCAGTCTGTATTTGATGCCATTGAAGCACATCGTGTGGTTTTGAAAGGGCCAATCACCACACCAATTGGAGGCGGCTTTAAAAGCATTAATGTACTTTTAAGGCAAAAATATGAATTGTACGCTAATATGAGACCGGTGACCAGTTACCCGGAGATTGGAAAATATTCAGAGGTTGATTTGGTTATTTTCCGAGAAAACACTGAAGATTTATATGCGGGTCGAGAGGTACGGGTATCAGAGGATGAAGTCCATGGTATCAAGGTAATCACACGTCAAGCTTCAGAGAATATTGTCCGCGCAGCATTCGAATATTCAAAACGGAAAAAACGTCAGAAAGTATGTGCCGTACATAAAGCAAATATCATGAAAATGGCAGACGGACTCTTTTTGGAAGCTAGCCGGAATGTGGCCGCTGACTATCCTGATATAGAGTATTCTGAAGTTATCGTAGATAATATGTGCATGCAGCTGGTCATGTATCCGGAAAAATTTGATGTAGTTGTTACAGAAAACCTTTATGGAGATATTCTTTCTGATTTAGCTGCTGGTTTGGTAGGTGGACTGGGTCTCATTCCCAGTGCAAATATTGGGAAAGATTGTGCCATTTTTGAAGCCGTTCACGGAAGTGCACCAGATATTGCCGGTAAGGGAATTGCTAACCCCATAGCTCTGACATTAAGTGCAGCTATGATGCTGGATTATTTGGGAGAAACAACTGCAGCATCAAGAGTTCGCACAGCAGTTTATCGGGTATTGAAAGCAGGCATAGAATTGACACCTGATCTTGGCGGAAAAGGAACAACAAAAAAATTAACGGGGGTTGTTATTGATGCCTTATGATCTAGCAACTACATCTGCAACAACAGCAAAAAGAATCAATGTTTCTGCCGACACGCTGGCGGCAAACTTAATAAAGAGGAATGTTAAGAGCTTTCGTGAATCTGCTTCCTTTGCAACATTAACTGAAAAAGCTGCAACTAACAATGTGATTCATCCATCTTATTATGAACAGTACGAAGTGAAGCGAGGATTGCGTAACAGTAATGGAACAGGCGTTCTTGTTGGGTTGACTCAAATCGCTGATGTTCACGGTTACCTCATGAATGAGGAACGAAAAGTCCCAACGACGGGAAAACTGTATTATCGAGGCATTGACATGACAGACTTGATGAGACGATGTCAGGAAGAGGGACGCCATGGTTTTGAAGAAGTGGCATATTTGATTCTGTTTGGCGAATTGCCGGATATGACAGCGTTGGAAGGCTTTCAGGAATTATTGGACACAAGCAGATCACTGCCCCGTGATTTTACTGAGAATATGATTTTGAAGGCTCCCAGCAAAGATATCATGAACAAGCTTCAACGGAGTGTGCTGGCTTTCTATTCTTATGATGAAAATCCAGATGATATAGGTGTTGCTAACGTTCTCAAGCAAAGTATCGAACTGATTGCCCGGTTTCCCACAGTTATTTCGTATGGTTACCAGGCAAAAGCACATTATTTTGATGGCAAGAGTCTTTATATTCATGCTCCAGTATCTGGTATTGGAACAGCTGAAAACATACTTCATATGATTCGAAAAGATAATCAGTATACAAAAAATGAGGCAGAAATTTTGGATCTCTGTTTGGTGATTCATGCAGAGCATGGTGGCGGTAATAATTCTGCTTTTGCAAACAGAGTGGTTTCGTCTAGTGGTACCGATACTTACTCAGCTATTTCAACAGCTGTTGGGTCTCTAAAAGGACCAAAACACGGTGGTGCAAATAAGCAAGTGAAATCCATGGTCGATGATATTAAACAAAACTGTCACAACTGGCACAAAAGAGAGGCTCTCAAGGATTATCTGGTAAAAATACTGAAAAAAGAAGCATACAATGGAGAAGGGCTCATATATGGTATGGGTCATGCTGTGTACACCATAACAGATCCCCGTGCAGAATTATTGCGGGAGAAAGCACATGAACTAGCCAGAGAAAAAAATGCAGAAGAAATGTTTAATCTCTACTTTCACATTGAAACCATCACAAAGGAAATTCTTTGCGAAATGAAGGGGCCAGATTTTACCATTTGCGCCAATGTCGACCTCTATTCTGGATTTGTATATGAACTGCTGGGTATTCCCGAAGAGTTGTATACGCCACTTTTTGCAACTGCCCGAATAGCAGGGTGGTGTGCACATCGCATTGAACAGATCATCAGCGATAATAAAATAATGCGTCCTGCGTATAAAAGCGTTTCTCCAATTAGTGACTATGTTACATTAAATCAGCGTTAAAAGTGCTGCTCCTTCGGGAGCGGCTTTTTATTTGAACCGTATGGCATAATCACCTATAATGGTTTTAACGGATGAGAAGACTTGCACATCAGACGGAGAAATCTATGTTAAATAAGAAGAAAATACTCTAAATGAGAGGAAGGACTGAAATGGAAAAAGGGATGCAGACCTATCTGACACGCATGGGAAGCAAATTGCCAGACTCTGTCTCGAGACCCAAATCACTGCCAATCACTATGAGTTCTGTTTTTGATTTTGAAGATGTGGAAATGCTCGATCAGGTTTATGCCGGGGATGCACCTGGCTACATCTATTCCCGTAATGGAAACCCCGTACATGATGCCCTGAAAGAAATCATGTCACAGATTGATGGTGGCGAAGCTAGCGGCGTCTATGCATCGGGTATGGCGGCAATTACTTTGTCCATCCTAGCACATGTGGAGGCGGGTGATCACATTGTTGCTGCCAATGTTCTATATGGCGGCACCTATTCATTATTAAAAAACGAACTGAAACGCTTCAATATTGACGTCACTTTTGTGACTCCAACGATTGAATCAATTACTGAGGCTGTACGTCAGAATACACGCCTGCTTTATGTTGAAACAATTTCCAATCCAATGATGGATGTTGTGGACCTTGATAAAATGGTTGAAGTATGTAAGGAAAGCGGTATCAAGCTCATTGTGGACAATACATTTGCAACAGCTGTTGTTTGCAGGCCGTTAACTCTTGGAGCTGATGTCGTGGTTTATAGTGCCACTAAATACATTTGTGGACATAGTGATGTTACCGGGGGAATCGTCGTCACTCAAAAACGAGAAGAGATGGAGAAAATTGAAGGAATCGCCGCGTTATATGGTCCGATGATGAGCCCTTTTGATGCATGGCTGCTGGTGAGAAGTTTGAGAACACTGGAATTGAGAGTTCGACAACATTCGCATAATGCCATGCAAATGGCTTCTTATCTGGAAAAACATCCAAAAGTTGAAAAGGTTTACTATCCGGGGCTTGCCAAATCGGCTACCCATGAAATCGGGAAAAAACTATTTCAGAAGGAGTTATTTGGTGGCATGTTAAGTTTTGACCTGATTGGTGGAGAAGCAGCCGCTTATCAACTCATTCGCGATTTGGAGAACATCAGACTTGTTCCAAGCCTCGCAGGTGTATCCACGACACTTTCATATCCGGCGAAAACGTCTCATAGAGCTCTCGATGATCAAGAACTGAAGCAGGCAGGTATTTCGAAAGGTACACTGAGACTGTCCAGTGGACTTGAAGATTTTAATGATATCATGGCAGAATTTGAAATGGCGCTGAATAAACTTCCGTAATAAAACAAGATAAAGAACATCAAAATGCTGACTCAAAAACAATGAGTCAGCATTTTGATTATGGCCTCGCATCCTTATGGCTGAGCAGGCGGTTGTTCATCAATGATTCCCTGCCTTGGCGGACGTTCTCCGCCAAAACCTTCTGGAGGTACTGGAATTTCTCCATTAAAACCTTGTGGCATATTCTGAAGCTGTTCGTTGAAGCTTTCTGTTGAATCAGCAGGTCCCTGCGGTACCATTGGAGATCCGCCTCTTTGACGCCCACCACCAGGCATCATGTTTTGAGGAGCATCGGTGACACCTGATTCCGAAAGATAGGTGACGGTATTTTCAAGTGTTACACTTACTAATAGTAAGCCATCACTAATAACAGCATATTTACTTCCCATAGTCAGTTCGGGCGACGAAAAAAGCGCATATGCAGCATCCATGGATGACGTGTGTGACAATATTTCGTTTCCCTGTGAATCCTGAAGACTGATCAATGTACCGGCTGGCTGAGCAACACTGAACTGCATATAAATCATCGGTTGAGTCAAATCACTTTCTGACAGTCTCGACAGTGTGGCACTTCCCAGTGCAACCAGATCACCACCGCCAATTTCAAACACGCCGTCATAATCGATAGCGCCTTCCATGCCCATTGAGAGACCATCCACACGAAGACTACCGCCAAGCATTCGAATGTCACCATTTGAGTCGATACCATCACCTCGTCCGATTACATGGATATCACCACCGTTTAAAATGAATATACCGCCTGATTCATTGACATTGATACCATCATCATCGGCATTAATATAGATAGAACCCCCATTTATTGTTATTGAGGCACTTTCGATACCCTCGTAAGCATTAGTGATGGTAATTTCTCCGCCGTTTATAACCAATGTATCATCGGAATGGATCGCATCATCACCAGTTTCAATAAGCAAAGTACCATCATTGATCGACAAGTGGCCATCGCTGTGGACCGCATCATCATAAGAGGAGATATCAATATAACCACCATCAATAATCAGATTGGCACCTGCTTTCAAGCCCTTTTGGCTGATGGTGCTGCTGTCAGTCTCATCATTATCGCTGTTTTCCAAAGGCGCATCAGTTGAAAGGAAGGGGGCGCCATTTCTTAAACCTTCGGGACGCATTCCAAATCGGCCTGTTTCATTTCCTGTAGTAGTGCTATGACCTGGATACCCGCCGCCAGAAATGAGATGATAACTACCATCAGCAATATAGAGGGTGTTTTCAGCTTGTATAGTATCTGCAGAGGCATCAATGGAAAATTGACCATCATAAATGATAATGTTTCCTTTAGAACTGTCTGTATCATTGGTTGAACGAATACCATCTTTTTCGGCAGTGATAGTTAAGGAACCGCCGGCAATCTGAACACTGTCTTTTCCAACAATACCATCTGCCACAGAATCAATGATCAGACTACCACCAGTGATATACACGTCATCACGGCCATTGATAGCATCATTGTAGTTGGCGGTGATGGTAAGAGTGCCATCACCAGTGATAGAAAGATCATCTTTACTGAAAATGGTGGCACGCGGTTCATTGTTTTCATCGGGCAGCATGTGAGCCGTGTCAGCCAGACGATTTTCTGTTGCTGCTTCCAGAAGCAGAATCACTTTGGCAGCAGATTTTACATGAATGGGTGCACTGGTTTTACTGGTAATATCAACTCCATTCAATACAAGAATGACCGGATTTTTATCCTGAGATTTATCAATGTTCACTTCAATACTGCCATCTGCCAATGTGCCACTCACTTCATAAATCCCCGATGCTGTGATAGTGGCAATTGATCCACTGATGGAAACGCCTTCGCCATAGGAAATGATGGTGTCTCCATCCAGTTTTAACGATGTATACACCTGTTGCTGCCAGTCGAAGGAAAAATCATCTGACGTAAAGGTGGATTCAATGCCGGCAACGTCGCTAATGACTCCCGTGAACCGGAGAAATTCATCGGACATCTGGTTTGTGAGGATGGGTTCGGGTGTTTGTGAGCTTGCCACATTACAACCGGCTATGCCGACCAATGTCAATGTGAATACCATGATCAATATGACCAAGTGATACATTTTGCCAGAAAAACTGGAATTGCTTTTTTCATGATGCGTCATTGTCACTCCGCCTTTCGGATTTATTGACTAATATAAGCCAAATATTTGCCGAAGCAAGACATATGAACGAATAGATGTCTGAGAGGCGCTTCATATGGTACTTCGGTTAATGCCAGTATAGAAGGTATAAGTGAAGATTGTCTGAAGAAGGTTCGAATGTTAAGTGAAAATGATGATATCAGCCAAGTTGTCTACCAGATCGCGTGCTGAAAAATAGCAACTTTTTCACAACAAAGTTCATAATCCTATTCAATAACAAAAGCAAGCCTCTTGTTATCTCGAGAGACTTGCTTGATCTCAACGGTTATTGCATTTGAACTGTGGAATTAATTACTTGTGAAAGAGGCTCTTTCATCAGACATTGATAAAGTGGTGAGGCAACGAAAACCAGAAAATGGTATTTTCATCAGGATGTGAAATCACGCCATACTGGCCCTGATGAAGTTCGACGATGGATTTCACAATAGACAAACCCAAACCCGTCCCCGTGACTCCTCTACGGTGATTTTCATCAATTTTGAAATAGCGATCCCAAATATAGGGGAGCATTTCCGCTTCAATTCCTGCGCCGGTGTTCATCACTTCTATTGTCACAGAGTCATCTGTAATACGCTGAGTAACAACCACTTTTTTGTCATCGCCGGTGTAGTTGACGGCATTGATCAGTAAATTATAGAATGCTTGGGCGATTTTACTTTCATCTGCATTAATCAAAACATGATGATCGTGGTTAAAACTGATTTCATATCCATCATTTTTTAAAAGCTCATTTAATCGGTGGATAGTTTTCTGTAACTGTTCAGTTAAATCGTAGATGGCGGGAGAGACCTGATGCATACCAGATTGAAGCTTGGAAATATCCAACAGGTCATTAACCATGGTGCTCAATCGGTTGGTTTCATCCAGGATGATCTGGGCATTTTCTGATTTCATTTCTCCAGGCAAATCCCGCATTGCCTCAGCGTAGCCGCTGATTAAAGTCAGAGGTGTTCGCAGATCGTGTGAGATATTTGCAATTAAATCCTGACGAAGTTTTTCTACTTGGGATAATTCTTTGGCAGTTTGGTTAAGCGTATCGGAAAGCTCGTTGATTTCGCGGTAGCCAGTGCCTGAAAAAATGGTTTCATAGTTTCCTTTAGCCAAGGTCTTGGCACTCTCATTGAGTTTTTCAATAGGGGTAGAAACACGTTTTGCAATAAAAAAAGCCATGAAGATTGAGAATAAAACCATAAGAATAGTTATATAAGACAATTGCACTCTTAATGTTTGTGTAGTGGCATTTACTGGTATAATCATCGAATTAATCAACACAACTACGATTTTTCCATGTTCATCTGTAATTATTTTTGAATAAATAATCGATTGGTTGGGATTCCTGTCAATGGGTGGAATACGGCGAAATGTATCAGACGTAGTGTCAACACTTCCCGTGGTGAGAGGAGCGCTGGGCCGCGGCAATCTATTGGAATCAGGGTTTAAATATTCCAACAGTTCACCACCACTCTCAAGCGTTTTGACAACCAAGTTTATTTTTTCATGAACCGGCATGCTGTGAATCATGCAATTTCTCGAAGCGTGAGCGGAATAGAGTTGTGTTCCACTTTCGCTTAGCACCTCAATACAGAGATCATTATTCTCAGCAAATGCTTCAACGACTTCCTGCAGATTATCATCGTCTATTTGGCGAACAATGGTGGCTGCGGCACTTTTAACTTCACTGATTTTGATTTTTTTATAGAAGGAGTCTAGAAATATGACCTGAAACAACCAAAGGATCAACAATAGGAGGGCACAAAACCCTAAAAGAAATAAATAGATTTTCCATTTAATGCTGATTTTATTCATCTCTTCCTGTCACCTCACTAACAGGTAAACTAATCAATTCTGTCGAAATGCTATCCTTCAAATCGATATCCAACGCCTCGAAGGGTTGTAATAAACTGAGCGTATTCTCCCAATGATTTACGCAGTAATTTGATATGCGTGTCCAGCGTGCGATCATCACCACCATAGGCGTACCCCCAAACTTCTGTGATGATTTGTTCGCGTGTCAGCGCGATGGTGCGATTTTTGATCAGATAAAAAAGCAGATCATATTCTTTGGGAGAAAGATCCACAGGTTGACTGTCAATCAGAATCTTACGAGCAGTAAAATCAGCGTGAAAGCCATCCTTTTCAAATACTTCATGAACTGTAGTGCCTGTATGCCGAAAACGTTTCATAATGGCTTCGAGCCTCATCATCAGTTCTTTAGGAGAAAATGGCTTCACCACATAATCATCAATACCCAATTCAAAACCATGAATTTTATCATATTCTTCCCCGCGAGCTGAGAGCATCAGCACGGGAATATCCTGGAATTTTCGAATTTCCTTTACCGAAGAAAAACCATCAAGTTCAGGCATCATGATATCCATAATAATGATATCAAATAATTGGGTGCGGCATAATTCAATGGCTGCCATACCATTGGGGGCCTCTGTGACATGGTGTCCTTCGTAAAGCGCATATTTTTTGATGAGTGCCCTGATTTTTTCTTCATCATCCACAATTAAGAGATTTGCCATTTTCATCACCTCCGTTACATTCGTGTTTAGTGTCAGTTAAAGCGATTGAGTTCTATGAATGACACCTGTTAACCATTTAAGTATACTTGAAAAAATGCTGAATATAAAGAAAATCTGAGCTGCATTACCTTGAAGATATCGAATATTTCTGATGTTGTACTGCCGATGCCACGATCTTACAGCATCAATGTGAACTCCATCTGAATATTACGCGAAGTATATATGAATTGTGTGCAAGCAACATCGGGTATTTCTCAGGGTTATATGTAAAGAATTCGATGCAGGCCTCAGAATGAAGAGGACTTCCGATTAAGAGTGAAATAGGGTACAATGATAAAAGATATTTGAAGGATGGTGTCCAATGTGATAATGAATGAAAAGTGTTTTCATATTAAGACCTATGGGTGTCAGATGAATGAGCATGATTCTGAAAAATTAGCTGCCATGTTAGCGCAAATGAACTATTTGGAAGCCGACAGGCTTGATCAGGCAGACTTAATCATTCTTAACACCTGCTGCGTTCGTGAGAATGCAGAACTGAAGGTATATGGAAATTTGGGAGAAATGAAGCATTTAAAAGAAAAGAACCCTGATCTGATTCTGGCCATCTGTGGCTGCATGATGCAGCAAAATCATGTGGTGGAAAAGATTAGAAAATCTTATCCTTTTGTGGATTTAGTTTTCGGCACCCATAATCTACACCGATTTCCAGAGTTGCTGGTTAATGCCCAGTCAATGGAAGGGTTGCTGGTGGAAGTGTGGGACAACGAAGAAGAGATAGCAGAAGATCTCCCGGTGGAGCGCAAATATGTTTCAAAAGCGTTTGTTAATATCATGTATGGTTGTAACAATTTTTGCTCTTATTGTATAGTGCCCTATACCAGAGGACGAGAACGTAGCAGAGAGCCAGAGAAGATATTGGAAGAAATTCATCAACTGGCCGCCCAGGGGACAGTGGAGGTAACATTGCTCGGTCAGAATGTCAACTCCTATGGGAAGACTTTGGGTGAGAAAGTTGATTTTGCGGATTTGCTGTATTTAATCCATGGTGTGCCCGGCATTCAGCGAATTAGATTCATGACTTCACATCCGGCGGACTTCTCAGAAAAACTGATGGAAGCCATGGCCAATTTAAAAAAGGTCTGCAATCATCTTCATTTGCCGGTGCAAGCGGGAAGCAATCGGATCCTGAAAGAAATGAACCGAAAATACACCCGTGAAACTTATCTTGATAAAGTTCAGAAACTCAAATCAAAGATTCCCGGTATCGCCATTACGACTGACATAATTGTGGGGTTTCCAGGAGAAACCGATGAAGATTTTGAAGATACCTTAACGCTTGTAAAAGCAGTGGGTTATGATGCAGCCTTCACCTTTCTGTACTCGGTAAGAACTGGTACACCGGCAGCGGAAATGAAAAATCAGGTGGCCGATGAAGATAAAATGCGACGGTTCAATCAATTGGTTGCAGCGGTTAATGAGATGGGACTGGCGAATAATCAACGGATTATGGGTGAAACACTTTCTGTATTGGTGGAGGGAATCAGCAAAAATAACCCTGATCGCCTTACCGGACGAACAGAAACTCATAAACTGGTTAATTTTGCAGGAAAAAAAGAATGGATTGGACGTATTGTGCCTGTAACAATCACTGATGCGAAGACTTTTTCGTTATTGGGCGTATGCCCGTTGGAAGACGATGATGTGTAATCAATGCGAAAACCATTGGCATGTATCTTGAGGAGTGGTGATATTGTCAGGACTAACACCGATGATGCAACAGTATCAGCAAATAAAGGAAGCATACCCGGATACGTTGTTGTTTTATCGACTGGGTGATTTTTACGAGCTTTTTTTTGAGGATGCGCAGATAGCTTCAAGAGAACTGGAAATCACCCTTACAGGGAGAAATTGTGGAAAGGAGGAGCGGGCGCCCATGTGCGGTGTTCCTCACCATTCGGCACAGGGTTACATCGATCGTTTAATTCGAAAAGGTTATAAAGTGGCTATTTGCGAGCAGACAGAGGATCCAGCCATGGCCACAGGCATTGTTCGCCGAGAAGTCGTTCGCGTCATTACGCCCGGTACGGTGACTGATTCCAGTCTTCTTGATGAGAAACAGAATCATTATCTTGCAGCCATTACATTAACAGGGTTAAAATGGGCATTGGCCTTTGCTGATCTTTCCACCGGTGAAATGTCTGTCATGATTCAGCCGGAAGAAAGTCCGGTTGAAACTCTCTTAAACGAACTGGGTCGTATCAGGCCGGGAGAAATATTGGCAGATGCCGTTGATGATACTACTCTGAACAATGAAGATGGCTCATCCCCGTTGCAACGCTTTCATAAATGGAGTCAGGAAGCAGGAATTTTTCTAACAGATGCCCGGTCTTACCGGGAAATGGCCCTATCTGACAGAACCTATGAGCGATTGTATCGACAATTTCAGCGGCCTGAGACAAAAGCTGTTTTAGAACAGTTATCTGATACAGCCATGGAGACGTTGGCAGTGCTTTATGAATATATTGAAAGCACTCAGAAACGAACATTGGAGCATTTTACTCACATTCAGCTTTTAGAACATCAGAAAACCATGGTATTAGATCTTCATACCCGCCAAAATCTCGAACTGACAGAAACGCTACGGGATAAACAGCGAAAAGGGACACTTCTATGGGTGCTGGACAAAACCAAAACAGCAATGGGTGGACGAATGTTGAGGAGATGGGTGGAAGAGCCCTTACTTGATGCTACTGCCATTAATCAACGATTGGATGCGGTCACTTACTTTCTGGATCATCCATTGATCCGCCAGGACATCCGAAAGTTGCTTCAATCAGTCTATGATCTGGAAAGACTCATCGGGAAAATATCCTTCCAAACTGCCAACCCAAGAGATCTTTTGGCACTGAAACAAACGCTGATGAACATTGAAGAAGTTCAAAATCGCCTTGGCAGCAACACTGGCAGCCAACTGATTGACCAGCAGATGGGCCTTGTGGATCCGAAAGAGATATTAATCGATTTGCTGGATAAATCGATCCATGAAGAGGCTCCGCTGCAAATCAAAGACGGTGGTGTTATTAAAGAAGGCTATCATCAGGAAATTGATGAATTGCGAAATGCTGCGAAAGAAGGGAAACAATGGATAGCCACCTATGAAAAAAATGAACGGGAAGCAACAGGCATTAAAAACCTGAAAACCGGATTTAACCGAGTATTTGGCTACTATATTGAAGTGACCAAGTCTAATGTTCAACTAATACCAGACCATTACCAGCGTAAGCAAACACTGGCCAACTGTGAACGGTATATTACAGATCCGCTGAAGGATCTTGAGGCCAAGATTTTAGGCGCAGAAGAAAAAGCCTTTTTGCTTGAATCCAGGGTATTTTCTGAAATTCGAGATGTGCTTAAGACTCATATTGCTGATCTTCAGAAAACAGGTCGAGCCATTTCCACGATTGATGCCATAGCAGCGCTTGCAGAAACGGCCTTTCAAAACCGATATCAATGCCCGAAGGTGGGGAATCACAGTGGCATTTCTATTCGAAACGGACGTCATCCGGTGGTTGAAAAAACCCTTCAGCATCACCAGTTTGTTCCTAATGATACCACGATCAATCAACAGCAACAGTTTATTCACCTCATTACAGGCCCCAATATGGCTGGCAAATCGACTTACATGCGTCAGGTGGCACTGATTGTTCTCATGGCTCAGATGGGATCCTACGTGCCTGCTGATACTGCCCATATTGGTGTGGTGGATAGAGTTTTCACCCGAATTGGTGCCAGTGATGATCTATCCCAGGGACAAAGTACATTTATGGTTGAAATGAGTGAGGTATCATCTATATTGCGATCAGCTACGCACCGAAGTCTGATCATTCTTGATGAAGTGGGAAGAGGTACCAGTACTTATGATGGTTTGAGTATCGCATGGTCAGTGATTGATTACTTGCACGAAAATATTGGTGCCAAAACACTGTTTTCCACACATTACCATGAACTAACTGAACTGGAAGAAACCTTCGCCGGGGTGGCGAACTATCGGGTGGCTGTCAAAGAAAAGTCTCATGAAGTCATTTTTTTGCGCAAAGTGATCGTAGGAACGAGCGATAAAAGCTATGGGATTCAAGTTGCCAAGCTGGCGGGTCTGCCGGAAGAGGTTCTGGAAGAAGCGAAAGCCATTTTACATGTACTGGAAAATCGGTTTGATGCTTCACAGCCTCCCATTTCCATCTTTGAGAAAAGACAGCAACGCATCAGCTCAAAAGCGCCGGCTTCCCAGATACTTCCGCAGGTTCATCCACTCCCCCAGCATACCCGAAAATTGCAAATTCACTACCAGAAACTGAAGAATTACTTTGGATCAATACAGGAACTGGATGTGATGACAATGACACCGTTAGAAGCGCTTAATAAACTGTATGAACTGCAAAAAGAATCGATGGATCTGTTGGAAAGTACCTTTTCAGATCAAGATGAAAAGAATAACTCAATCAGAATTCCGTAGTATCTATATATGTTGAAGTTATCCGTATTATAATCTGAGTCAACGTGGGAGGTGCGTTCAGGTGACACACAGCATTCGGCAGTTGGATACCCATATGATTAATCAAATCGCGGCGGGAGAAGTAATTGAAGGTCCTTTTTCCGTGGTTAAAGAATTAATGGAAAATGCCATTGATGCTGGAGCAACGATTATTCAGGTTGAAATAGAGCATGGAGGGAAAAGCAGCATTGCGGTTACCGACAATGGGGCAGGTATTCCGGGCGATGAAATTGAAATTGCCTTTAAGTCACATACCACTTCTAAACTGCGCACTATTGATGATCTGCAGCATTTGCATACACTGGGGTTCAGAGGAGAAGCACTGGCAAGCATAGCGGCAGTTTCAAGAGTGGAAATCACCACAAAGCAACCATCTCGCGTGAGCGGGTACAGGGCCATCTTTGAAAGTGGTCAGATGATGTCACTGGAAGAAATAGGTTGCCCGGATGGAACCCGGATCATCGTCCGGGATCTTTTTTATCAAACACCAGCACGCCTTAAGTTCATGAAAAGCGATGGTGCAGAATCAGCACGTATATCCGAGTTGATCACGCGATTAGCGCTGAGCAGACCAGATATTGCTTTTCAATACATTAACAATAATAACATTACGTTAACTACCCGAGGCGAAAATACGCTTTCACCTGCTGTTTTGTCGATATTTCCAGAAGACATTGGTCGAAATATGTTCGAAACAGCTCAGACAACATACTCACTTGAAAACTATCGTTTGACAATCAGCGGCTTGCTGAGCCAACCCCATTTCTCAAGAGGAAATCGGCAGTATCAGTTCTATTATGTGAATGGCAGAAGTGTACGCAGTGAAGTGCTGACACAGGGGCTTGAACGCGCTTATGAAGGTGCTTTGATGGTAAATCGTTTCCCTCTATGTGTACTCTATATTGACATTACGCCAGAACTATTGGATGTTAACGTTCATCCGTCAAAAGTGGCCATTAAATTTCAGTATCCACAATGGATCGTTGAGTCACTTAGCGATTACGTTAAGAAGGCACTTCAAACACAAACTACCATGGTTCACTCAGAACCATCCAGAAGCTACGGCTTGGCCCATACGCATGCATACGGCAAATCTCTTTCAGGAGAACAAATTCATTTGCATAGTTTGCAGCGAAGGTCTGACAAGGTTGAAACAATAGACAAGGCATTGTCTGAATCTCAACAGGAAAAAAATGATGATTCATTGAATATGAAAGCTGATTCAATGCCGCAAATAGAGCAACATGGTGCGTTTAAGCCTGAAAACAGAGAAGTTGAGACATCTTCTCAATTTGAAGTCAGACAAACTGAAGTGAATTATGCTGCATCACATGTAAATGTCTTGCCTCCCACGTCACCAATCAATCCCGCACTACAATCACAACAACAATTTCTGGATGAAGTGCTGACAAACCGTCAATATCATCTTTTGGGGCAGGCTTTTAAGACATATATTGTGCTTGAGTCGGGTGAGTATCTCTATTTAATTGATCAGCATGCCGCACATGAACGCATCATGTATGAATCATTGTTAAGCGAGGCCCGTCAACAGGGTGTGGCAATCCAAGAATTAATGGAAGGACCCATCATTGATTTATCGATCTCAGAAATGGATTGGGTTATGGCTCATAACAGTATGTTTAAACAGATGGGCTTCATTCTTGAATCATTTGGGCACCAATCTATTCGAATTACCGGTGTTCCATATCAAATGGGATTACCGGCAGAGACCAACTTTTTGAAGAGTCTGATTGATGAGTTTATGAGAGAAGATTGGCAGCATCAGCCGCTACCTCTGGAAAAACTAATCAGACATGCTTGCCGACTTGCCATTAAAGCACGCGATTCATTGAACCGCATGGAAATGACGGCACTTTTAGACCAGATGATTCGTCTTCCGATTCCGCTTACATGTCCACACGGACGTCCAATCGTTTTAAAAATGCGGGAATACGATCTTGAAAAACTCTTTAAGAGAGTTTAAGGAATGGATACATGGGTCTTAAGACGTGTTTATGACTTGTGGATATTGAAATAGTAGACAGATACATTGGAATAATGGAAGATGATAACAAGCCTTCTGACAAAGTGATGACAGTTAGCAAAGGGAACTTCCTCCAATTGTGAAAGGACGCATATTTATGGCAACTTCGGAACAACGACCTTTGGTTGTAATTATTACAGGCCCAACAGCAGTAGGCAAAACACATGTCAGCATTCTATTGGCACATCTCATCCGCGGAGAAATTATATCTGCCGATTCCATGCAAATCTATCAACACATGGATATTGGAACGGCAAAGTCAAGTAAAGAAGAACAAATGGGTATTCCACATCATTTGATTAATTTGGTTAGTCCTGATCAACGTTTTACAGTAGCTGACTTTCAGCAGATTGCATTGCGAAAAATTGATGAAATTCATCAGCTGGGTGCTGTTCCAATTGTGGTTGGGGGTACTGGCTTGTATCTACATTCTTTATTATATCAGATGGATTTTTCCAGGGTGAACGGTGCGTCAAAGATTCGTCAACAGTTGGAAGCTGTAGCTGCACAGAAAGGCAGTCACGTACTTCATCAACGGCTGCAAACACTTGACCCTACAGCAGCTCAACGCATTCATCCACACAATGTCAAAAGAGTGGTTCGGGCGCTCGAAATAGTAATGGAATCGAATGAGGGCATCAATGATTTTTCAAGTGAACTCAACCGAAATGAGACGTATCGATATCTGACCTTTGTTATCAATGAAGATCGGCAGGCTCTTTATCAACGAATTAATCACCGGGTGGATATGATGTTGAAACAGGGGCTTGAAAAGGAAGTGCGTCATTTGCTGGATAATGGCTTTTCAGCCAAATCACCTGCCTTACTGGGTGTCGGCTATAAAGAAATAATTCGTTATTTTGAAGGTGAAATTGGGTATGAAGAAGCCGTAGAAATGATTAAGCGAAACAGTCGACGATATGCCAAACGACAATTGACCTGGTTTAAGAAGCTTCCTGAAGCCACATGGCTTTCCATTGATTCAGGAGAAGAGAGGCAAACTGCGATGCATCGAATGGCAGACATCATCAGCCACCAAATCAGACTAACGATGGAAAGTTAAACAGGGAAAAAACCCTGATCCAGCTGAAAAAAACACAGAGAGGGGCAACATAATAATGAAAAACAGCATTAATCTACAGGATGTATTTTTAAATCAGGTGAGAAAAGAAAACACTCCCATTACTATTTTTCTGATGAATGGTTTTCAATTGAGAGGACATGTGAAAGGCTTTGACAATTACACCATCGTGCTGGACAGCGAAGGAAAGCAGCAAATGATTTACAAACATGCCATCTCGACTATCATTCCTGCAAAAGCAGTAAACTTTTATCAGGCGCAACAGGATCCTGTGGAATCACTCTAGTTGAAGGGAGTCATCACATATGCAGGAAACCGAAGAGATTCTTCAGCAACTGGGGATCAGTTCGCAGGTTATTCGCTTGGTGAAAGCCGCTGAAGAAGCAGTAGATCCACTTTTTCGTAATAGAGAGAGCATTAAGGAATACAATCAGTATAAAGTATTGAAAGCCATGCAAAAGGCTCAGTTGAGTGACCATCATTTCCAATGGTACACCGGGTACGGCTACAATGATCCGGGAAGAGAAAAAACGGAGGAGATATTTGCCTCCGTTTTTGGTGCGGAAGACGCATTGGTCAGACCAAATATTGTTAATGGCACACATGCTCTAAGCCTGGCGCTTGCAGGAAATTTGTTTGCAGAAGACTCATTATTGTGTGTCACAGGCGCGCCATATGATACGTTGCACCAATTAATCGGACTCGCGGGTGAGTATCCGGGAAGCTTAATTAAATCGGGCGTCCACTACCGTCAAATTAATCTAAAACCAGACAATTCTTTGGATCAACAGGCAATCAATCAGGCTATCCTGGAAAAAAAACCGACGATGGTGTATTTTCAGCGATCTACAGGGTATTCATTTCGCCCTGCATTATCATTGACAGACCTCGAAAGTCAGATTCAACAGATAAAACTTCGCTGGCCAGAAATCATCATTATGGTAGATAACTGCTATGGAGAATTTTTAGACTTGAAAGAACCTCTTGAAATGGGTGCAGATATCATTGCTGGTTCTTTGATTAAAAATCCTGGAGGCGGAATTGCATTAACAGGCGGGTATGTGGCCGGAAAAGCTGAACTGGTAGAGCGTGCTGCCAGCAGACTAACTGCGCCAGGAATTGGAAAAGAATGCGGTTTGACTTTTGGAACAACTCGCACTGTATTACAAGGACTATTTTTGGCGCCCATGATTGTGTGTGAGGCAGTTAAGGGAGCTATTCTTGCAGCAAAAGTATTTGAAAGTGCCGGCTATCAGGTTCAACCCACTTGGAATGCTTCTCGTAGCGACATTATACAAGGTGTCCAGTTGAATACTCCTGAAGCTGTGAAAGCATTTTGTAGGGGCGTTCAGGCTGCTGCCCCAGTGGATCATCACGTGACACCTGTAGCGTGGGATATGCCAGGTTATCAGGATCCTGTCATTATGGCGGCTGGTGCCTTTATCCAGGGTTCATCTATAGAGCTAAGTGCCGACGGACCCATGCGCCCCCCATACCAGGTATATTTTCAGGGAGGACTCACCTACCCCCATGCAAAATTTGGAGTGATGAAAGCTCTTGATGCAGTGATCAATTTATAACAAATTGAATCATCTTGAAAAAAACACTGGGTCACAGTAACCATTCAACTACGAATAGTTACTGTGACCCAGCGTTTTGATGGTGATTACCATTTAAGTACTCATCAGTAGCGTCGTAACAGACCGATCACTTTGCCAATAATAGCGACTTCATGTACAATAATAGGCTCCATTTCAGGATTCTCAGGTTGGAGGCGATAATAGTCTTTTTCTTTAAAGAAACGTTTAACGGTTGCTTCATCATCCAACATGGCAACGACGATATCACCGTTGACTGCATTTGATTGTTTCTGAACCATTACGAAGTCATCACTCATAATACCGGCCGATATCATACTGTTTCCTTTAACTTTCAGAAGAAAAATCTCCTCATCGGAGTTAACAAAATGGTGAGGCAAAGAGAAGTACTCTTCAATATTTTCCACAGCCAGTATAGGTTCGCCCGCAGTTACAGTTCCGACAAGGGGAATATTTAACGGATTTCTGACGGCAGTTTCATTTCTGAAAGGTGCATCAAATATTTCTATTGCCCGTGGTTTTGTTGAGTCGCGTTTAATGTACCCTTTTTTCTCAAGGTTGATCAGGTGGTTATGGACAGTGGAAGTGGAGCGAAGATTCACAGCCCGTCCAATCTCCCTGACTGAAGGGGGGTATCCCTTTTCCCGCAGAGTTTGCTTCATATATTGAATGACTTCCCGCTGTTTAAGCGTTAGATCTTCATACATGGGATGGCTCCTTTCTATCAACCTATCAACAAGGATTGATTCACATAATATGATTATAGCATAATTATTAGTGTAGTTCAAACAAACGTTCTTCCAGCTGGTAATTTGATTTTGATATACATATGAGAATTGGTTGTCTATGATTGATCGATATCATTGGATTCATCGTCCAGCCATTCAAAGTTTTTTACTATCTCTCGTTTAACATCTTTTTTATGGGCGGCATATAGCTGTGTTGTCGTTACGTTATCATGGTCCAGTAAATTTTGAACATCAAAGATCGAGAATCCCTGTTGAATAAGAGAAGTAGCAGCAGTAGCCCTAAGCTTGTGTGGACTGTATCCGTTTTTGGCAGTAGTGCCCAGAACAAGTGCCGTATATTTTTTCACCAGATTTTGTATGGTGCGTATCGTCATTCGTTTCTTTTGAAGTGACAGAAACAGCGCATCACGGTGCTCTTCATCCACGATTTCATCTGAAGGACGTTCTTTATTGAGATAATCCCGGATGACGCGTTCGCAGGATTGATTGATAGGCATCAGAGATTCTTTGCCCCTTTTTCGATAAATCTTAAATTCACCTCTACTAAAGTTAAAAGATGAAATATTCAGCTGGTGAAGTTCGGTGACGCGAAGACCATATGTTAAGAAAAGCACTAAAATAGCACGATCACGGAACCTTGTTCTTTCCCAGTATTTTTTTTCTTTAGCTGACAATTGCACACCCGTTTCCACAAGATCAAGCAAATGAACCACTTCATCAATATCCAACCGCTTAATGGCATCAGGTTGAGGCTTGGGAAGCTGAATGGGATTAAAACCGTCTGTGATATTCACTTGAAGCCATCCATCCCTATAAAGGTTTTTAAACAACACAGAAAGAGAAGATTTTTTTCGTGCCAGTGCACGTTGATGGTTTTCCATGACCCGAATCTGATGAGTTTCTTGAATGGTATAGCGTTGACAGTATTGACCGATGAAATAATTGATATCCCGAGCAGTAATGGATCTAAACTCATCGAGCAAAATGTCCTGGACGCTTGCAGCCTGGGTAAGTGTTGTTTCATCCACCAGATACTGGCAAAAAAAGACGATATCTTCCAGATATGCAAGCCGGGTCGATGGTGCCACAGCATTTCGTAAGTACAGAAAAAAATCCTGCATAAATGTCGGTAGCTTTTGCTCCGTTTCCAGACTTCGTTGAATCATGCTCTGTTCTCGAAATACAATGTGATCAGGTTTATCAGATTTATTGTGAACATGAAGCTGCCGTTTTATTGTTGGTTTTGTTGATGTGGATATTTTACGTTTCATGGAAATCACTCCCATAGAAAATTACCATTGAACTATTCGCTAAATACGCATTTAAAGAATAGTACCGAAGAGCAGTTTTTTTATCACTAGCGATCAATCGATGCTTTGTTGGAGTTCTTCACCACTAACACATTTTTCATCACTCTTGAGAAACGCATTTGTATCCGGCAGTTCACTCAGGGATGTGAAACCAAAAGTTTTTAAAAAATGTGACGTTGTTCCATATATGATTGGACGACCAATTTTTTCCAGCCTTCCCTTGTCTTCAATCAGGTGCTTCTCAAGTAGTGTGCGTATCGCCTGGTCGCATTTAACACCACGTATATCTTCGATTTCAGCCTTTGTAATGGGTTGCTTATAGGCAATGATGGCAAGTGCTTCCAGAGAAGCCTGAGAAAGCGTCTTATAACTTCGGGGGGTGATGAGTTTTTCCAGGTACGTAACATAAACCGGGTTGGTGGCCAACTGATAGTCATCTTCCATTTGCAGCAGAATCATGCCCCGGTGATAAAAAGCATAATCTGCACGCAGTTCGCTAAGGAGCTCTCTGGTTTCTTTAAGCGAGAAGCCCGTGGCTTTGGATAGTTCTGGTGCGCTGATGGGCTCAGAATAAGCAAAAAGGAGTGCTTCCAGAACAGCTTTTTGTTTTTCTCTTTCCAAAATATGATTCACCTCTTTACATAATCCACAGCAAAACAATCATTTCTGGCGATGATCATAGACTGTCAGTGACTGCCTCGATGGGATGAATACCTTGAAACAATGATCAAGTCGTGACCTTTGGGATTTGTTGTCACCATCACCTGATTGGTACGCATTAATTCCAGCAAACTTAAAAAAGTGACAATGATCTTTTCTCTGTGATTGAGTGATAGAAAAAAAGTTGTGAAATGAAGGACCCGTTCTTTTTTTAATTGGTCAAGCACATATTCGTTTTGCTGTGCAATGGTAAATTGTTCCCGGGCCATCGTGATAGGTTGTTGCTTCTCTTCTCCTCTGCTGTTGAGATATATTCTCATTAAATCACAAAAGGTACTAGCCAATACCTCGGGACCAGCGATATCAAGTATTTCGGGTTCAGCTGGTTCGGGAGATGATAAGGATTGGACAAACGCGTAGAGATCCTCGGGTGGTTTGAAATAATGGGGTTGTCCATTCTCAAAAGTTTTTAAAAATGCCGCAGCTTGCTGAAATTGTTGATATTCAAGTAATTGCCTAACTAATTCTTCACGAGGATCGTGGGATTCCTCTTCTTCTCCTGCTGCTGCAGCTGAACGGTTTGCCGGCAAAAGAGTTCGGGATTTGATTTCCATCAATGTTGCCGCCATGACTAAAAATTCACTGGCCACTTCCATCTGAAAAGACTGCAGTTCATTTAGATAGGCCATGTATTGATGAGTAATCTCTGTGATGGGAATATCATAGATATCAATTTCGTTTACCTGTATCAAATGACAAAGGAGGTCAAGCGGTCCCTCAAAAACCTTCAGTTTTAGGTTCAAGTCGGCGCTCATTGGAGACTCCCCTTCATACAATCATCATCAGCAGCATCATGAGACCATTAAACAGCACATTAACAATGGGAAACAGAATGCGTCTGATGACACCCAGAAACAATAACAGAATCAGAATAATGTAGGTGTATCGCTCCAACTCATAAAATGCATGTTCAAATCTTGAGGGAAATAGCGATATAAGAATTTTTGAGCCATCCAGCGGCGGTATTGGAAAAAGGTTAAAAACTGCCAGCACCAGGTTGATTGAAATAGCTGAGAAGAATAATTGCTGCACGAGTAGACCAGGCCCTCCGGTGATCCGAATGACCATTCCAAGAATCACTGTCAGCAGGGTTGCCGTCACGATATTTGAAACCGGACCGGCCAGTGATACCAGCAATGTTCCTCTGCGCCGGTCACCGGTAAAATAATAGGGGTTAACCGGGACGGGTTTTGCCCAGCCAAATCCTGCAAACAGGAGCATTAAAAATCCAAAAGGATCTATGTGAGCAATAGGATTCAGGGTCAGTCTGCCATTATTTTTTGCTGTGGGATCTCCTAATCGGTAAGCCATGTAACCATGAGAAAACTCGTGAATGGTTAAACCCAGTAATATACCAGGCAAAATCATGATGATTCGGTTTAAGTCAAAATTAAGCATGTGGTGCCTCCTTCAGTCTGTTATATAAGTTTTCAGCGTATTTCAGTTCACCATCATGATCATAAATGGTGCCAAGCACCTTTGCTTTCAGCACATTATCCAAGATGCGACGATAAATTGGACCTGGATTGATTCCCAGTGATTTGAGATCATTACCTGAAATGGTCAGCTGAATATGTCTCAGTTTAAGCAAATAAAAAGCAATGTAATGCCGGATATATGGATCATCGGAGTCATTGTAGAAAAACATAAGCGCCTCTTCGGTGTGTGGTCGAAGCAATTGATATATAGTAAAGCGATCTACCTCGTCTTCTTTCAGAATATGATAAATGGTGTCTCGTTGGTTCATTGACTTCATCATTTGCTGAATGAGTGTTTGGTTGGCAACTAAAATTTGGCATACTTCTTCCAAATATGCCGGCGGTACTTCAGACATAATTTGCATCAACATGACAACTGTTTGATTGAAGGATGATGGCGATAATTGTCTGAAACCCTCCATTGCAAAACGAATACCCTTCAGACGTTCCAGTGTGTGGGACTGTACAATGAAGCCAGAATGTAGGGCCTGGAAAACACCCAGTTCTTTCATCAGCGTCATGCTGTGATGAAAGGATTCCTGCTCTCTAATCATATGAAGAAACTCTTCACGGATACGGTCATGACTGAGGCGCCGAATCATATCGTTTTGTAGTGCCTGTTGTAAAAATTGACGTGTAGAAACCTCCAAGTGAAAACCAAGTCGAGCTGCAAAACGTATAGCTCTAAAAATGCGTGTCGGATCTTCAATAAAACTTAAATTATAAAGTACGCGAATAGACTTGTTTTGAAGGTCTTTCATGCCGCCAAAATAGTCGCTCATATCTCCAAAAGAAGACTGATTCAAACAGATGGCCATACAATTAATGGTAAAATCACGTCGAAATAAGTCGCTCCATATGTTGCTCTTTTCCACTTTTGGCAATGCGGCAGGATACTCGTAGTATTCCCTTCGCGCCGTGACAACATCCAGTGTAATATGACTGGATAAACGAATGACAGCGGTTTCAAACTGTGGATGGACGGTGAGTTTGCCGCCCACCGCCTGGTGAAGGGCTTTTGCAAAGACGATACCGTCACCTTCAGTGACGAAGTCAATGTCCCAGTTGTCGGTTTTCAGCATGAGATCTCTGACAAAACCGCCCACCACATAGACATTCTGATTGAGTTCATCACCGACAGTTCCCGCTGTTCGCAGCAATTCAAAGATATTGCTTGACAGTTGTTCCAATGCTTGGCGGCAGTTAAAGGTTTCGACATCAGGGTCAAGAAATATTTTCTGATACCAGTAAGAAGCATGACTTCCGTGTAGATATTTAAGCAGATCAGTTCTTGTGACAATGCCAATAATCTGATCATCTTCCATCACCGGCAGCCGCCCGATGTTGTGAGTTACCAATAATTCATTTATGTCACCCACGGAGGTGTCGGCAGAAATACTGATAACTTCATGACTCATAAAGGCCTTTACCGGTGCGTGACCCAAGTGATGATTCATGGCTTTCTCGATGTCGGTTCTAGAAATAATTCCACAAATTTGTTGCTGCTCATTGATCACAGGCATGCCTGTGTGACCGTACCGCAACAGAATTTTGTTCGCTTCTTCTATCGAAAGGCCGGATTGAATGGTTTTAACCGGGCGGCTCATTATTTCACGGGCCACCACCTGGGGTTTGATTCGTTCTTTCAATGAGGTCAGCAACTGCGGTTTCAATTGAAAAGGAAGACCATCCTTGATAGTGGCTGAAGCAGCCCGAGGATGTCCCGCACCGCCAAAAGGTTCCAGTACGAAAGGAATATTAACGTTGTTTTCCATGCTTCTGCCAATGATATAGCAACGTGATTCCATGCGAACAATCATAAATACTGCATCTGCCCGAAGAACTTCCAGCATTTTATTGGCAATAATACCGATTTCATTGACAAATGTATCACTTTCGTACGTGGCAATGCCAATTCTGAAGTGATTGATCTCATGGGTTTCGGCATTGTTAAGCAATGTGGAAAAAATGTGTTCATGATCATGGCTCCAGGCATCCCGTACGTACTCATTGACAATCTCAAGATTTGCTTCCATTTCCAAAAGCCAGGCTAATGCTTTTGCATCATTGCTGGTGGTATTGTTAAAAGTGAGGCAGTTGGTGTCGGCGTAAATCCCAAGAGTAAATAATGTCGCTTCAAAGGGGTTAACAGGAATTTTCGCCGCCATGAGCTTTTCTATCAGAAGCGTGACGGTTGCGCCATAGGGCTTCATATCCAGCTGCGCTCCTTCAATGGCTTTGTCTGCTGGAAAGTGATGATCATAGATGGTGACCGGAACGTGATTGATGATCTCACTGAATTTTCCGATACGATCAGAGGTGTGAATATCCACCAGAATCAGCTCTTTCACCATTTCAAGGCGAATCTTATTGGAATATTTGATGGGCAGCACATTTTTATAGAAACTATAAAAACGTTTCACTTCCTGCTCCAAATTGCCAGAAAAAGCCATTAAGGCATCGGCATGCAACTTTGAACAAGCCACCATGCTGGCCAGTCCGTCGAAATCCAGATTTTGATGGCTGGTAATGAGTTTCATGAAGCTGCCTCCTTGCCACAAACGGCTTTTCCAATTAAGTGACTCAATGAAATGACATTTTAGGCTTGAATAACTGCATAAATCAATGGGTTTGGTTCAGGTGCCTGTTCTCCAATGAGGTATGATGCCAGCAAGATCAATTCTGATTCTTCAACCTTTGAAAGGTCATTCACATGAAGTGTTGCTATTGATTCACCCAATGCAACCTCATCACCCACTTTTTTATTCAGAACAATGCCGACTGCCAGGTCAATCTGACTGTCCTTTTGTTCCCGGCCGGCTCCCAATACCAGAGCAGCACGACCGATTCCTTCCGCATCAATATGCGTTACAATACCGCTTCCAGGTGAGGTAACTTCAATTAAATAGCTGGCAGAGTCAAACAAAGAAGGATCATCCACATATCGGGGATCACCGCCTTGGCTGGCAATAAATTGGCGCATGCTTTCAAGCGCACTGCCAGAAGTAATACTTTTTTTCATTGCTGCTTTACCCTCATCCAAATCAGCGGCACATTCGCCAAGTACCAACATCCATGCGCCCAGCTGTATGCATAATTCAGTAATGTCTTTTGGTCCCTGACCTTTCAGAACATCAATGGCTTCTTTCACTTCAAGTATATTGCCCACAGATTTTCCAAGAGGCTGGTCCATGTCTGTCACTAATGCGACGGTCTTTCTTCCCATATGTTTTCCGATTTCCACCATTGTGCGGGCCAAATTGACTGCTTCTTCTTTTGTTTTCATAAAAGCACCGCTACCGGTTTTGACATCCAATACAATGGCATCAGCACCACTAGCCAATTTTTTCGACATGACACTGCTGGCAATTAGAGAAACATTTTCCACTGTGCCGGTGACATCTCTTAAAGCGTATAGTTTTTTATCAGCCGGTGCAAGGTTGGCAGTCTGGCCGGCTACAGCCAGTTTGATTTCATTGACCTGATTCATGAATTGCCTGATGGGAAGTGCTGTTTGAAATCCTTTAAATGACTCCAGTTTATCGATGGTGCCTCCTGTATGGCCCAGACCCCGACCTGACATTTTGGCAACTGGAATACCGCAGGCGGCAACCATGGGTCCCAGCGCAATGGTTGTTTTGTCGCCTACTCCGCCGGTACTGTGCTTGTCAACTTTCACTCCGTGAATCTCAGAGAGATCAATGGTATCTCCAGAATACATCATAGCTTCAGTTAATGCGGATGTTTCCTGTGGCGTCATGCCCTGAAAGCAAACAGCCATGAGAAAAGCAGCCGTCTGATAGTCGGGGATGGTGTCGTGGGTTACTCCCTGAATAAAAAACTGAATTTCTGCTTTTGATAAAGTGCCGCCATTTTTCTTTTTCAATATTAGATCCAACATACGCACGGTGGTATCCTCCCTAAAAGGCTTCTTCGATAATTTGCTTAACCAGCTTGATAAAAGTGGGTTTCGTTTTTTCAGCCACAGCCATCACTTCTTCATGGCTGATGGATACCAGCGAATCAGGAATTGCCATATCCGTGATGCAGGAAATACCCAGCACCCGAATTTCTGCATGATTGGCCACGATGACTTCAGGTGCGGTTGACATCCCTACAACATCAGCTCCCAAATAAGTTAACATAGCAAGCTCTGCTCTGGCCATGTAGTTTGGGCCGCTGATAGATGCATAGACGCCTTCGAATAGATCGATATTCAACTGCTGGGCAATCGCGCCGGCTTTTTTTCGGAGACTTGCATCATAAGCATTGGAAAGATCTGGAAAACGGGGGCCCCATTCATTCACATTTGCACCGATGAGAGGGTTGTCTCCAGTCAGATTCAAATGATCGGAAATCAACATCAAACCACCGGCATGAAAACTGGGATTCAAACCACCACAGGCATTAGTAACGATGAGTGAGGAAATACCCAGTGCCTTCATAACCCTTATTGGATAAGTTACTGCTTGCATCGAGTAACCTTCATAATAGTGGAATCGACCTTTCATTATTGCAACAGATTTACCTCCCAAAGATCCAACAACCAAATGTCCAGCATGGCCTTCCACCGTAGATACCGGAAAATGCGGGATAGTTTCATAAGGAATCACCACAGCCTCTGTCATGTGGTCTGCCAAATCACCTAAGCCTGAACCTAAAATGCAGCCAATCGTCGGCTTTAATTTGATTTTTTCATTCAAAAAAGCAGTTGATTCTGCAACCATTTGTAATGGTGTCATCATGACAGGCCTCCTTAGAGCGTTTGAAGAATATCGCGAATCAGTTGTTTGAAAGCTTTTTCCACCTGTTGAGCTGTCTCCATCACTTCGTGATGGTTCAATGGCTGATCGAGAATACCTGCCGCCATATTGGTGATGCAAGATATACCAAGTACTTTTAGTCCACTGTGGACTGCCACCAGTACTTCGGGAACAGTGGACATTCCCACGGCATCAGCTCCAAGTTTTCGCAGCATGCGAATTTCTGCAGGAGTTTCATAGTTTGGCCCTGTCATCCAGGCATACACTCCTTCGCGAAGTAGTAAATCCTGCTTTTTCGCAGATTCTTTAGCAATCTCCCGAAGATCAAGGTCATACGCATTCGACATATCAGGAAAACGGGGGCCCAGGCGATCATCATTTTTTCCTATTAAAGGATTAGTACCTGCCACATTCAGATGGTCTGTTATCAACATTAAGTCACCGGGAGAAAATGACTCATTGACGCCACCTGCAGCATTGGTAACAAACAGCTGATGAATGCCCAAAGCTGCCAGTACCCTGATAGGGAAAGCAATGAGAGAAGGATGATAACCTTCATAAAGATGGAAACGCCCCTTCATCATAACAACAGGCTTTCCGCTTAAGGTGCCAACCACCAGTTCGCCGGCATGCCCTTCAACAGTTGAGAGTGGAAAGTGTGGAATATCAGCATACGGTATGCAGACCGGCATTTCGACTTCATCTGCCATAACGCCAAGGCCTGATCCGAGAATCAGTCCAACAGATGGTTTAATTGAGCATCGTTCTTGGATGGCGCTTGCAGCTTCATGAATCATTTCCTGAGAAATCATCATTATCACTCCTGTCAGAATATGGTGATTAACAAGTACTCACGATATAAGGAAATGAATGCCGACAGTGTACTGACGGCATTCATAGGGGAGACTGATGGCGGCTATACTTTGTCAAAAAGTTCAGCTGCAAAACTTGATCCCACACCTGTGTCTTTTGTTTTCAGTACTTCAGAAACAGTGCTGGAAATGTCGGCAAAGGTTCTTCGGGTACCCAAATCAGTTCCTTTTCTTACCAGATCACCGGCTGCCAGAATCGGCACATATTCCCGCGTGTGGTCACTGCCTTTGAAAGTTGGGTCGTTGCCATGATCCGCAGTGATGATTAATAAATCATGCGGTAACATTCGAGACAAAATCTCCGGCAATCGGGCATCGGCCTCTTCAAGTGCTTTTCGATAACCACTGGAATCACGGCGATGACCATATTTCATATCGAAATCTACAAGATTAGTGAAAATCAGTCCGGTAGGGAATGCTTCCATCATTTTAAGTGTTTGATCGATACCATCCATGTTATTCTCTGTGTGGACAGCGTGGGTGATGCCTTTACCATTGAAGATATCTTCGATTTTTCCAACTGCAACCACCTCATATCCCGCTTCTGCAGCATAGTCCAGCATGGTTTTACCTGTGGGATCAAGGGAGTAGTCTTTGCGGCGGTGGGTGCGTGAAAAACTGCCGGGTTCTCCTGTGAAAGGACGTGCAATAATCCGAGCCAGCGCATAGTCGCCACGCATGATTTCTCTTGCGATGACGCACATTTGGTAAAGTTCATCGATAGAAATCACTGATTCGTGGGCAGCAACCTGAAACACACTGTCGGCAGAGGTGTATACGATGGGCTTGCCCGTTGCCATATGTTCGGCTCCCAGTTCTTCTATGATAGCCGTGCCAGATGCTGCGTAATTTCCAAGGGTTCCCCGGCCAATTGCTTTCTCAAACCTTGTCATAATTTCCTTGGGAAACCCATCGGGGAAAGTTTTAAATGGTTCTTTAATATGAAGCCCTGCTATTTCCCAGTGGCCTGTAGTGGTGTCTTTTCCGCTGGAAATTTCTGCAGAACGACCATAAGCACCCTGGGGAAGGGTAACGGCATCAATTCCTTCGATTCCCTCGATATTTCCAAGGCCGAGGGCCTGCATATGAGGGAGGGCAATACCACCGGTACTCTTGATGATATTTCCCAGTGTATTGGCTCCCACATCTCCAAAATCATGGGCATCTGGCAGAGCACCGATACCGACACTATCCAGAATCAGTAGAATGACTCGATTAATCATGGGCAAAACTCCTTTCATTGTCCTGTACAGCAAAAATAACATTGCGGAACAGGCACTGATATGCAACGATTATGCCCGGGGATGAGCTTTGTTGTAGACATCTTTAATCCGGCTATGAATCATTTGAGCATAAACTTGGGTGGTGGAAATGTCTGAGTGCCCCATCATTTCTTGAACAGCTTGGAGATCCGCCCCATTTTGAAGCAGATGAGTTGCAAAAGAATGCCTTAGTGTATGCGGTGTGATGGGCTTATCAATACCGGCTTTGACTGCATAAGATTTGACTATTTTCCAAAATCCTTGACGCGTCAATGGCTTTCCCTGCACATTAAGAAACAAGAGTGTCTGATCACTATGTGGCCGATATTTTTCCAGATATCTGCGAACAGATTCAATTGCTTTAGAACCCAGTGGAATAATTCGTTCGCGGGAACGTTCCTGACAACAGCGTACAAATCCCAATGAAAGGTCCACATCTTTTAAATGCAACGAGATCAACTCAGAAACCCGGATACCCGTTGCATACAGAAGCTCAAGCATCGCCTTGTCTCGGTAAGCTTTAAATCCTTTGCCGGAGGGTTGGTGTAAGAGTTTTTCAACTTCGTCAAAAGAAAGTATGCTGGGAAGACGCTTTTGACTTCTGGGAGATTCCAGTTGTTCTGCCGGATTTTGCCGGATCATCTGTTGTTGCAGAAGATAATGATAAAAGCAGCGTAATGAGGCAACATTGCGTGCTATTGTTGAAGGTGCCCGGCCCTTATGCTCCATCGAAAGACAGTAACCGATCAGCGTTGTTTGGCTGGCATCGCGCGGATGAGGTACACCCTGTTCGCCCAGATATACGAAAAATTGCTGCAAATCTCGCTGATAAGATTCCAGCGTGTTGGATGACAGCTTCCGATCTTTTACCAGATAAGTTCTGTACTGCTGCATCAAAGCTTCCATGACAGTCTCCTTACTGTTTTATTGTCACACCCTGCTGGCAGCCATCAACAATCCAATGATGGTTTTACTATCCTGTATTGATCCGTTATGAACCATCGTCAGTGCTTCAGACAATGGAATCTTAGTGATTTCCAGATATTCATCTTCATCAGGCTGTGCTTGACCTTCTGTCAGATCTCTTGCCAGGTAGAGATGAATTACTTCGTTGGAGAAACCTGGACTGGAATAATAGGCTGTCAGTTTGTCCAGTTGCCCTGCCCGATAACCAGTCTCTTCCAACAGTTCCCGGAAAGCACAATTATCTGCTGATTCCTTGGTTTCAAGTCTACCTGCTGGTATTTCGAGCAAAACGTCTTCCACTGGTTTGCGAAATTGCTTAACCAGAATAACATCACCTTCCTGGGTGATGGGAACCACCGCTGCTGCACCGGAATGTTCGACGATTTCCCGCTTAGAATACTTCTGATCAGGAAGTTCAACTGTATCGACCCGCACATTGATTATTTTTCCTTCATAAATTCGTGCCGACTTCAGAGTCTTCTCATACATTTACTCCAACGGCTCCTTTCAGAATCACCCTTTGCAACATTCTTCAGTGACTTCATCATACCTTTTTTGAAGATGATTGACAAGTTGTTCAGTTTCGGTACAATGAGAGTAATCAAAATGATGTGCTCATTAAGGGAGGTGCGCCTCATGAAAAAAAAGCCCGAAGCAATATCAGCCGCTCTAAACTACTTATCCTATCAGTCACGTACTCGACAGGAAATGGAAAAATATCTAAAAATAAAGGAATATACTCCAAAAGAAATTACTGAAACCTTGAGCAGACTATCTGATTATGGATATATAAATGATGAAAGTTTCACTCGACGGGTGTCGGAGATGACAATGCAGCATCCTTTAAAAGGAAAAAACAGTCTGCCCGGAAAACTGGCTCGTAAAGGAATTGATGACGAACTGATTCAGCAGGCCATGGAAGTTTATGATGAAAAGGAAGACGAGAAAAAGGCTTTGGCGCTGGCTCGGAAATTCATGCTTTCAGCACTGGACATGCCACTTAGAAAAAATCTGGACCAATTGACACGCAAACTTTTCAGTCGTGGTTTTACGAGTGACGTGATTTATCGTGTGATCAAGGAAATGGAAAGAGATGAATCGTTAGTAAAAGCACGTGAAGATGCTGAACCCGCACTCTACGATCATGCACTGGCCTTGGCAGAAAAAACCCTTCAACGCTGGGAGGCGAAAGAACCGGAGGAACCCATGCTACGACGCCGAATGATGCAATCTCTTTATCAACGTGGGTATGAAACAGACATAAGTCGTCGGGCCGTTGAGGACGTTTTAAGCTCCTGGTTGAAAAAACGGTACTAAGAACGTTGTTGTTTTTTTGTAACTTGAGTAGCTTTCTGACGCATTTCACGGGCATGAGTTAAAGTTATTTCCGATATATTCCCATCCATTAGTCTTCCCAGCTCATAGAGTCGTTCTTCTTCAGAAAGGTACCTGACGTGGACTTGTGTTCTCTCATCCATCACCTGTTTTTCAATATACAGGTGGTGATCTGCCAGAGCAGCAATCTGTGGTAAATGTGTGATACATATGACTTGGTGATGACCTGCGACAAATGACATCTTTTCGCCAACAACCTGAGCGGCACGTCCGCTGATTCCAGCGTCAATTTCATCAAAAATGAGTGTTGGAATTGCATCGATGCGGGCAAAAATAGTTTTGAAGGCCAACATAATTCTGGACATTTCTCCACCAGAAGCAATTTTGGAAAGTGGTTTAACAGGCTCCCCTGGATTAGTAGAAATCAGGAAAGCAACAACATCAATGCCATTTTCATCTAAAGAGCTACTCTCAGAAATAGTGTGGGCGATCTTAAAAATAGTTTTACCCATTTTTAAATCATGCAACACTGCTATCATTTCCTCTTCCAGTTTAGATGCAATGATTTTACGCTGTCGGCTTAATTTTTGTGCCAGTTCCAAAGTTTTGCCCTGATGTTCACTTAAATCGGCCATTATTTTCTGATAATACGTTTCACTGTTAATTAAAGATTCATATTTTTGCTGAAGTTGTTTTTGAAAGGCAAGTATGTCAACTACAGAAGCACCATACTTTCGCTTTAAATTATGAATAAGGTCCAAACGCACCTGAATGCGTGTGATTTCTTCAGGGTCAAACTCAATGGATTCAAGATATCGTTTCAACTCCTGGGACAAATCCTGAAGTCTGATCTGGAGCTCTTCTGCCTGACTTGCAAAATCCCCCAGTTCAGGACTGTAGCCAGAAACGGTCCAAAGTGCTTTGGTATTCTTGCTCAAGGTATCAAGTACCGTCGATCCCATGGACCCTTCATAGATTTCTTCATGAAAAGTACCCAATGCGGTGGTGATTTGCTGAGCATGGCGAAGCAGATCATTTTTTTTATTCAGCATCTCTTCTTCGTCAGGCTGAAGCTGGGCTTCCTCTATCTCCTGAATCTGAAACGATACAAAATCCAGTTCACGTGCGCGTTCAGTTTCGCTGGATCCTAACTGGTGTAAATTTTGGCGCAGGCGACAAAGCGCTTGGTAACATTGAAGATATTCCTCCTTAATCTCCTGAAGAGTATCTCCTCCAAAGCTATCCAGCAAACTCAAGTGGCTTTCCTGCTGAAGCAGTGACTGATGTTCATGTTGACCATGAAGGTCTGCCACATGCTGCATCACTTGTCTTAATAACTGTTGGGTAACAATAATACCGTTGATTCTACTGACACTTCTACCGGTAGCATGAATTTCTCGGCTGACAATCAACTGATGTATATCTTCGCCGACAACACCAGCTTCTTGAAGTAGTCTGGCATGGGTTGCCTCCGGTTGCCAGTCAACCTCGAAAACTGACTGAATATGTGCTTTTGCGGCACCGCTCTTAACCAGATCCCGGTCTGCGCGTCCGCCAAGACACATACTGACAGCGTCCACCACAATGGATTTACCAGCACCAGTTTCTCCGGATAACACAGTTAATCCGGGACTGAAAGATAGCTGCAAATCATCAATCAAAGCAAAATCGTTGATTTTCAGTTCCAGCAGCATAGATATCCCCCAATATTCAAATCCTATTCTGTCAATTTTCTGAACCGTTCTTTGACTTCATCCACATCTTCGGCCTGACGTATAAGCACAAAAATAGTATCATCTCCTGCTATGGTACCAACCACCTCATCAAACCCGGCAGCATCAATGGCAGAAGCTGCTGCCTGAGCGGCGGCGGGGATGGTGCGCAACACAAGAATGTTGCCGGCATGATCCAACGATACAATGGATTCTTTAAACAGGCGCACCAAGCGATCAGTCAGCATCGATTCCTGACTTGCCAGGGAAGCATACTTGTACCGTCCGTTTCGAGACATTTGTTTGATTAGCCGCAGTTCTTTTATATCCCGTGAAACAGTTGCCTGCGTCACGTTCATACCCAATTCCTTCAGAGCGCGTGTGAGCTCCTCCTGAGTCTCAATATCACGTTGGTTAATGATTTCAAGAATTTTTGCGTGTCGTAAATATTTCATAATTTCCTCCTTCTCTGACCAGCATCTCAAAAATGACCAGTCACCATTGATGTTGATGAGCTTTGAGAACAACCGCTTTCACTTTTTCAAGTGATGCAACAGTTTCTGAGGAAATAGAATTTTTTGACAGAAGCGTCAGAAATTCCACATTTCCTTTTGGGCCACGAATAGGGGAAAAATCAAGTTCTTCAACAGAAAATCCCACTGATGTGGCAAAGCTGGCAACCTCTGTGATGACATGCTCATGGATGATGGCATCACGCACGACACCGTTTTTACCCACTTGACTTTTCCCTGCTTCAAACTGTGGCTTAATGAGTGCGACAACCACACCGCCAGACTTTAACAAATGATATGCTACAGGCAATACCAGTTTGAGCGATATGAATGAAACATCAATGGAAATCATATCCATGGCTTCATTTAAATCTTCGGGTGTGACATAACGAATATTAGTGCGCTCCATGACCACCACTCGCGGGTCATTACGTAGGTTCCAGTCCAACTGACCGTAACCCACATCGACGGCATAAACTCTTGAAGCACCATGTTGAAGCATACAGTCAGTAAATCCTCCGGTGGAGGCACCGATGTCCATGCATACCTTTTCCTTCAGGGATAGGTGAAATTGTTCAATAGCCTTTTCCAGTTTTAAGCCACCTCTGCTGACAAAAGCAAGAGGCTTTCCTTTAATTTCAATGATTGCATCTAAATGCACCTGGGTGCCGGCTTTGTCAATCCGTTCTCTGTCAGCAAGAATCTGCCCAGCCATAATGGCGGCCCGAGCTTTCTCTCTGCTGGAGAACAGACCTTTCTCAACCAACAACAGGTCAATTCGCTGTTTTGCCATAGGATCGTTTCTCCGTTAAATTCATTGAAACCACTTTGTGTGGTTGTCGGGATGTTTGGGAACTATCTTTATGAATGCGCTGTACCAATTTTTCAACAGTTAATTCAAGATGCTGATATAAATGGTTCATATCTCCCTGGGGCGTGAAGTTGTCTGGAAGCCCCAGAGTGTGAACCGGGCAAGTGAGTTGATTTTCCTGATAGAGTGCCTGCACTTGTCGTCCTAAACCGCCAATCTGCTGGTTCTCCTCAAGTACGTATACCTGCCGAACTTGTTGGCCATGGCGAAGCAGTAAAGTGTGATCCAGCGGTTTGACAAACCGGGGATTAATGATTTGACCAAAGAGTCCGTCTTTTGCTGTTTGATTAAGTACTTCCAAAGCTCTGTGAACCATGGTGCCCAGCGCTATGATCAGATAATCATTACCATCCACCTGCAGCACCGAGCCTTTGCCATATTGAATGGGTTCTCTCTTGACAGTAAGCGCGTGCGCTTCTCCTCTTGGATAACGAATCAAAACAGGACTATTCAGTTCAAGGGAGTACCGCATCATATCAGAGAGTTCTGTACCGTCTGCTGGTGATAGAATTGTCAAATTGGGAATGGCAGAAAGACATGAAATATCAAAAACGCCGTGATGAGTTTCGCCGTCATTTCCCACCAGCCCTGCACGATCTACCAAGAAAGTGACGGGTAAATTCTGCAAGCAAACATCATGAATCAATTGATCATAGCCTCTTTGTAAAAAAGAAGAATAAACTGCAAAAAATGGTCGCAAGCCTGCTGCTGCCTGTCCTGCAGCAAATGTTACCGCATGTTGTTCTGCGATGCCAACATCAAAAAAACGGTGGGGAAAGCGGTGCTCAAAATTGGTTAAGCCAGTTCCGTCAGGCATGGCGGCGGTAATGGCAACCACTCTCGGGTCACTCTCTGCCAGTGACTCCAAAGTGCTTCCTGCAATTTGCGAAAACGAGGGAGTCCGCGTCAATAAAGGTGTTTTACCTGTTTCAGGGTCAAAAGTGCCAATGCCATGAAACTTGGCAGGAAACTTTTCAGCAGGTCCATAACCCTTTCCTTTAACAGTCATCACATGAACCAGTTTAGGACCTCCAATGCGCCGGGCGAGACGAAAAGCTTCCTTCAGATCATGTATCTGATGTCCATCAATCGGGCCTATATAAGTAAAGCCTAATTCTTCGAAAAGGACTCCTGGAACAAAGAAGTATTTAATGGAATCTTTTGCTTTTTCTGCAGTTCGATAGAAAGATTTTCCTATGGCAAAGTGGTCCATTAAATGTTCAAGGTCTTCTTTTAGTCTGGAATAAACCGGCATTGTACGAATGCGAGTGAGATAATTGGATAAACCACCCACATTTCTGGCTATCGACATTTTGTTATCGTTGAGTACAACAGTCAGATCCAAATGGCTCTGACCAGCGTGGTTCAATGCTTCAAAGGCCATTCCACCTGTCATGGCACCGTCACCTATGACTGCAGCGATCTGATGTTTTTCGCCTTTTAAGTCACGGGCTGTAGCCATGCCTAAAGCAGCAGATATAGAGGTGGCACTGTGGCCGGTGTTAAAATGGTCATGAAGACTTTCATGTCTTTTGGGGAATCCACTTATGCCACCATATTGTCTCAATGTATGAAACGTTTGTAATCGTCCTGTCAGCAACTTATGAACATAAGTCTGATGTCCAACATCCCAAATGATTTTATCCTGAAAGGTATCATAGACCTGATGCAGTGCCAGTGTTAACTCAACAACACCCAGGTTGGAAGCTAAGTGGCCACCAGTTTTAGAAACGCTGGTAACCAGAAATTGTCTAATTTCTTGAGCCAGCATTGTCAGTTCTTTTTCGTTAAGTGCCTGGAGATCCTTTGGTGACTGAATCTGTTCCAGTAAAGAAGTCATGAAATCCTCTCTCTTTCCATTACCATCATAAATATTTCAGTTTGAACCATTATGAGTTCATTGTAACCCTTGTGCCGGTTAGAATCAATCATTTGAGGAGATTTTATTGAAAAACAGCCTTTCTATATAGTAAAGGCTGCGTTGAAGTTCGCTGAAAAACGAGAAATTAATTTGTCGAACGTGTGAATACCCATGAAATTTTTGCAACCGCATGAACAATTTCATGGGATTTTTCAAGGGCAATATTTTTTCCAATGGCTTTACCTCCCACAGTTAAGGACGCAACAAAGCCTCCCAGAACCAGGGTCACCAGTAATTGATGAAGCATCGGCATTTGCGGCACAATTTTAAGCAAAATGGTGGCAGCTGCGACACCGCTGATGATACCGCAAATGTCGCCAACGACGTCATTACAGATATTGGAGACTACCCCCGCATTTTTGAGCAGACGGATGGCGGCCCGGGCAGAAGGTACTTTATCTGCGGCCATGGCGTGAAAGGGCTTTTCTGAAGCGACGGCCACAGCAATTCCCACCATATCAAAAAAAACACCTAACAAGATAATGCTGATGAGAATGAAAAAAGAAGCAACAATCTCAGCACGAATCAGTAACTGTTCCGATAGATAGTTGAATAACGCAGCCAAGAAAAAAGTCCATATCGAAACGGTAACAACCCATTTGATATTATATTTTTTGAACAGTTCTTCAATATGTCCCTGCTCACCACGCCCGTTTCGGGGTGGTTTTTTAAATTTTGCCACATTCCGTTCCTCCAGATTCAAAATAACAGAGCCAGTTTACCGGGACCTAAAGTCAAAAAGGAAAACTGATAGCATGACTCAGCTATCAGCAGAACCCACAGTGGTAACCCGTCAGGTAAATTTTACGGCTTAGGTCCAGTAAGTTTTCCCAGACTTCTACTGCGTGTCGCCAGCACAGCGGTTTCCCTTTAAAGATGTCCCTGCCTTGTCGCCAATAGCAGAACTGGATTGCCACTTAGTCCGCACTGTAATCCCTGAAAGGTCTCTTGCGAACAGTCTAGGAGATTTCCTCTACAATACTGCCGGTTCTTAGCCTCTTTTGCAGCATAAGTTTCAGGTGGCAATAATCCCCTTTACCGGGCCCTGGCTCAGAGAACCTGATCCACCTATCTGCTTACCCCACTCAAGGCAGGCTACGCTGTGCGCTACGCTGTCTCTCAAGACGCCTGCACAGGTTTCTACCTTCTCAGTCTGCACTGAATAAGGCCTCCACGAAGCGAGGGTCAACGCCCGCATGCCATTGCGGATCGCCCCCATCTTCTTACTCCCAGAAAGGACCCACGACTGGGCGTCGCAAGCCGAAACCAGGAACTTCATCGATGTGCCCTTTGACGGATTTTTAGGCCCGCCCTCAGCAACCGGCAGAACTGACTAGAATACTGCACCACTGCAGTTTCTGACTATATTATACCATAATGCAGGCGTATCATCAAACCAGCCACCATGCGATGGCAATTCCAAGTACAGCACCAGCAAACACTTCATAGGGTGTATGTCCCACTAATTCTTTCAATCGATTTTCAGTGAGCTTTTTATCTTTTCGATGATGATGAAAATCTTCAATGATTTGATTTAGAATCACTGCCTGGCGTCCAACAGCATATCGAACACCTGCTGCATCGTACATCACTACTAAAGCAAATACCAGTGACAGCGCAAAGATCGATGAATCCCATCCATGTAGTTTTCCAACACCAGTTGCAAGACTCATGACAAACGACGAATGTGAACTTGGCATACCTCCAGAACCGACAAGGCGCAATAAGTTTAAATGCTTATCCATTAAAAGAGTGGTTATGACTTTTAAGACCTGGGCAATAAACCAGGCAATAATAGTGATCCAGAGAATGCGATTATTTCCGATTCCTGCCAGAATGTCCATGGCATCACCCCTTTTTTTAGAATTACCCCAATCGTAATTTGATACGCAGATTGGATTTTCATCAATCATCAAGAGCGACGATTAACAAGATAACGGGCCAGTGACTGTAGGAATTCTGATGATTCTCCATATGACTTAAAAGTTGCAAGCGTTTTATTTGTCAAAGATTTCACCTGTTTTCGAGAATCGTCAATGCCATAAAGAGAAGGAAAGGTGGCTTTATTATTGCGCAAGTCGCTGCCAATTGGCTTTCCCAATTCTTCAGCACTGCCATCCAAATCAAGCAGATCATCTTGAATTTGAAATGCCATACCCAAAGCGTGACCTGCTGCTGCTAATTCTGACGCAGTCTGTTCATCGGCTTCGGCCGCATAGGCACCTGCTGTGAGAGAGGCTGACAACAAGGCACCTGTTTTTTGTTGATGAATGTAGGTCAGTGTCTCGGCAGTTACCGATTTTCCTTCATTTATCAGATCGGCGGTTTGGCCGCCAATCATTCCTCTTACTCCCGCAGCATTGCCGATACACTTCATGGCGCGAATAAACGAATCGGGATTTTTCTTCAGGAGTAAATCCTGCAGCATTATTTCATAAGCAAGATTCAACAAACCATCTCCCGCCAGGATGGCAACCCCATCACCAAATATTTTATGATTAGTAGGCTTTCCCCGCCTGAAATCATCATTATCCATGGCAGGTAAGTCATCATGAATCAATGAATACGTATGTATCATTTCAAGTGCGCAGGCGTACGGCATCGCTTTCTCCACTGTCCCATTCAGCATTTCAGTAACGGCCAGTGTCAACACCGGGCGAAGTCTCTTTCCGCCGGCAAATAAACTGTACTGCATGGCTTCAACAACCAAATGATTTCTTTCATCACCAATATTCGTATATTCACGCAATGAGTGGTTTATCATTTCGATGTAATGATTCAGCTGATCGCGCCATTCCATCAGGCATCCTCCATTTCATTCTGGAATGATTTGGTGGTCTCGAGATCTGATTCTGACAGAACGACGGTAAGCGTTTCTTCTGCCTTTGTCAGCTTCTCATGACACTGACGATAAAGTTGAATTCCCTCTTGAAAGAGGGATAAAGATTCCTCCAGACCCAAGGATTGATTTTCAAGTTTATCGGTAATTTCTTCCAGTCGTTTAAAGGCAGTTTCATAAGTTTTTTTTCGGGCGGCCATTAATTGCTTCCTCCTTCAACAGCGCATTTCTTGCCTGTTTTTTCCACATCGGTTACCTGTGCCTGAAAGTGACCATCCTGTAACTGGACGCAAACAGTGTCGCCAGTGTTAACTTGCTGTATGGCAGCAATCATATTGTCTGACTGGTCCCTGACGAAAGCATACCCCCTGCCAAGAACGTTCAAAGGGCTTAGTTGATTCAATTGTTCTCCTTTGTGTTGAAGAATCATTCGTTGCTCTCGAAGTTTTGTTTGCATTCGAGTGATTATCCGATGTTGTAACATGTCCAGTGCTTGTTGCCGTTCTTCAAGAAAACTGCGTGGGGAACGAAGCGGCGTGCTACGATACAAACTGTTTAGCTGATACCTGTGACGTTCAATTCGTTCACTGGTACTGCGTCTCAAACGAATAAAAAGTTGATTCAGCTGACGCTCAAGCAAGACATGATCCGGGACTGCTAATTCTGCTGCGGCAGTAGGAGTATTAGCTCGTTGATCTGCTACAAAATCAGCAATTGTAAAATCGGTTTCATGACCAATGCCGGTCACAACAGGAATGGGCGATCGTGCAATGGCATATGCCAGAGATTCGCTGTTAAATGCCCACAGCTCTTCGACTGATCCGCCTCCCCGGCCTAATAAGATCAAATCGAGGGGATGGGTAGCTGCTTTGTTCATAGCTTCCGTGAGTGAAGATGACGCCTGTTCACCCTGAACCTGTGCCGGAAAAAGATACAGCTTCGCAATTGGCCAGCGACGTTTTAAAACTGTTAAAAAATCCTGTAATGCAGCACTTGATTCAGATGTAATGATGCCAATATTCTCAGGAAAAGGGGGCAGCGTCTTTTTTTGAGATTCGTCCATCAGTCCTTCTTTTTTCAGCTTCTCTTTTAATTGTTGGAAAGCGAGAAACCAGTCTCCCAAACCTGTTTCTTCTACACGTGCGGCTATAATCTGGTATTGGCCATCGCGTTCGTAAAGTGAAACAGCTCCTGAAACAGTCACCCGCATCCCATCTTTCATGCGAAAAGACAGAAGCTGTACCTGTTGACGGAACATGACACACCTTACCCGGCTGTTTTCATCTTTAAGTGAAAAGTAGACATGTCCACTACTGTGATAAGTACAGTTGGAAACTTCGCCTGCTACCTGTGCCATATGTAAAATAGGGTCTGCCTGAATGAGTCGTTTAATATAAAGATTCAGCTGTGAGACAGACAGTGTTTTGATGCGAATGACAATCAACTCCTCCACCAGAAATAATAACTATTGGTTTGTAAATATCTGGTTGATATGGGCAGCTGTTAATACAGCAGTTCCTGCAGCGTTATCACTGCAAAATTCCTGCTGGGCATGGTGGATGGTTAATGGAAGTTTTTTTAGAAAAGTTTCCATCGTTTCACGCACCAGACAGTTCGATGCTACTCCCCCAACAGTGAGTAGTGAAGTAAGTGGTTCCAAAGTCCATGCCTTCTTCATCAATTTTCCCAATAAAATACCGGAAAAATGAAAAATACTGGCAGCCAGTTGTTCATTGGAATGCATGCCTGATTGCAGGCATCGTTGTAAAAATGTTTCCGGACCTGAAAGACTTAACTCCAGGTGACAACCATGTTTTTGGCTGTTCTGATTTTGATGGATAGAGAAAGGAATTTCAATCAAGGGAAGTTCATTCTTTTGAGCTAATTTTTCCAAGGCAGGTCCTGCAGGGAAAGACAAACCCATGGCAACACCAAGGCGGTCAATGAGCTGCCCCAAGCTGATATCGCTGGTTTGTGCCACAACAACGGCAGTATATCCCACTTCACGCGTTGGTGCCACGCGCAGTAATTCTGTTGTTCCGCCGGAAAGGTGAAGTGCATAAAATGGGCGGTTCATTTCAAGCCCTAAAGACCAAAGTCCAGCTGCCAGATGACCTTCCTGATGACTGTAAGAAAAGCAGGGAACCTGATGGATGACAGCCACAGACCTGGCCAGGGATTCACCCGCCAGAAAAACAGGCATGTAAGAACCTTCAATATCACGTGGTCGATTGCTGTACCCCACTGCTTTTAAACATACCTGACTTAAAGCACTTTCCATGGATTTCAACAGAACCGGTAATTCCCGAACATGCTGAAAAAGGGCTTCAGATTGTCTGAGGCCCCGTTTTCCTTCTGTTACAGTTAACAATTGACGTCGTTGATCCAAGAGCTGATAGGAAGTATCCATTAAAGCAATTGAGGTGGTATAATTACTGGTATCAAAAGCTAAAACTGCTTCAGGGAGTTGCATGACGATCTTCCCCCCGGTCTTTCAGGTAGGTGCCCAAAATGCCATTAACAAAGGCTGATGAATTTTCGGTACTAAACTTTTTTGCCATCTCAATTGCTTCATTCACAGAGACATAACTGGGAATGTCATCTAAATCCAGTAATTCCGCAATTGAAACACGAAGAATTGCCAGATCCACCCGGGCAATACGTTCCATCTGCCAGTCAATGGCATAAGATCGAATCATTTGGTCAACTTCATCATGACGTTCAATCACAGAGGTAAGCACCTGTCTAATGTAAACATCCTGATCAGGACTTTCAGGGGCGTCCTCAAGAAAATGTTGATACCCCGCCAAACTAAACTCATTCTTGATGATCATTTCGTATACTAACTGCATACACAGTTCTCTGGCTTCTTTACGCTTCATGCAGGGTACCTCCACTCACAGGTTAAGACGATTCACGGGCAGTATCAATGCTTTCTTCGGGAAACCGCACTGCCTGCACATGAATGTCTACAGCACCTACTTTCAGCGCTGTCATGGTTTCAACCATAGTTTTGACTTTATCCTGAATTTCCCAGGCTATATCAGGGATGGCAATGCCGTATTCCAGTACCAAATTTAAATGAAGATAGACCACCTGATTTTTCACTTCGACTTTAACACCTTTAGAAAGGTTTTTTTTGCCCAAAACATCGGCAATACCGCCGGTAAGGCCGCCGCTCATACCAGCAACGCCCTTCACATCAGTGGCACTTAAACTGGCAATTGTGGCAATCACATCTTCAGCAATGTGAATTTCTCCACTGCGATGCTCTTCCATAACCATTTAGCATCCTCCTTAACAAAGAAAATCCCATGAGTGATCAAAGGATTTTCTTTCGCCAACACATGTTTTCAGCACTATTCCTGTTGATGATCCTCTGCGACAACTTCTTCTTCTTCGTCATCATGGCAATCGCCACCGCAGCAGCAACCCTCTTCACAGAAGTCATCATCAGCAAATTCGATGAGCTCATGGCATTGTGGGCACAGTATTTCTGCATCCTCATCATACAAAATATCCTCATCAAGATAGATGGCTTCACCACACTTTGGACACTCGATTTCCATGAAGTCAATTTCTTCATCTTCATAATCATCATCATCATCATTTTCGTCAAAGTCGTCAGAAATAAGTGATTCAGCTTCTGCCAAATCATCATCCAGCGCTTCAACATAATCAGCAAGATCTTCCTGTTCTTCCTGTAATTCTTCCATCGATGCAACGATTTCTTCCAGGGTGTCCAAAATCCCCAGCAGCAGTTTTCCTTCTTTTGATGACTCTTTAATGTTTAAGCCTTCTGCCAGTCCTTTGAGGTAAGCCACATTTTCAAAAAGATGGTTCATATTACGCCTCCTTGTCTAAACACCCTTGTTTGTAAATAACATTTGTTGACACATTTTAAAGAGAATGTATCCAGTCTACACTGCTTTTTAAAAAACATATCGTCAAAACGACTTTATACCCGGGACATATATTCACCGGATCGGGTATCAATACGAATCACATCACCTTCGTTAACAAAAAGGGGCACCTGAACGATAGCGCCTGTTTCCACAGTGGCAGCTTTGGTCACATTGGAAGCCGTATCTCCTTTAATGCCGGGTTCACATTCAGTTACCTGAAGTTCCACAAAATTGGGAGCATCCAACTGAAACGCACTGCCCTGATAAAATTTAACAGTGGCACTATCATTTTCTTTTAGATAAATAATCGAATCTTCCACAATTTCTTTTGTCAAAGGAACCTGTTCATAGGTCTCGTTATCCATGAAGAAATACAATTCACCATCACTATAAAGATACTGCATTTCCTTTGTTTCAATAATTGCCAATTCAAACTTGTCGTTGGGGTTAAAGGCTTCTTCGCGAATAGCACCAGTTTTAAGGTTTTTGTATTTAGTACGAACAAAAGCCGCACCTTTGCCTGGTTTTACGTGTTGAAAGTCAACCACAACACATGGTTCGCCTTCCTTTTGAAAAGTTTTCCCCTTTCGAAAATCACTTGCATAAATCATAGTTCATCCTCCGCATCTCGTTAGAATAGACTGACTCCGGGTTCTACACAGGAACTTCCACCAACTCTTTATTGGAATGAGATAATACCTCATATCCATCAGCCGTTACTAAAACTAAATCTTCAATGCGGACACCACCCTCATCGGGGATATAGATGCCCGGTTCAATGGTGATCACCATGCCAGGTTCCAAGGGAACCTTGCCCAGATGATTCACATGAGGCAGTTCATGAATTTCGAGACCAACCCCATGCCCCAACCCGTGGCCAAAATAATCACCAAAACCTGCTTCAGTAATGATCTGTCGCGCAATTTCATCCAGTTCAATACCTGTGATCCCGGGCCGTACTGCCTTCAGCGCGGCTTTTTGTGCGTTAAGAACGGTTTGGTATATTTCTTTCTGGCGATCAGTTGCTTTTCCCACTACGACGGTTCGTGTCATATCAGAGCAGTATCCGTCAACCAGATTACCATAATCAAATGTAAGAAAATCGCCAACCTCAATCAGTTTATCAGAAGCAATGCCATGAGGCAAGGCTGACCGCAGCCCCGATGCAACTATAAATTGAAAGCTGACACCATCGGCACCATTTTGACGCATATAAAATTCAAGCTCCAACGCCAATGCATTCTCAGAAATGCCCGGTTGTATTTTATTAAGAATCATTTCCCAGCCTTTATCTGCAATGGCTGCAGCTCGGCGAATAATTTCTGCCTCACCAGGTTCTTTGACAGAACGAAAAATCGTCATTTGGTTATTCATAGGAACCAACTCTATGCCAGGAACTCCCTTTTCGTATTCACAGGCAAGTGAGTAACTGATGAATTCTTCTTCGATCCCTACCCGTTTAAATCCTAGTTCCCGCAGATGCTTAATGGCCGATTCGTGCTTATCGATCTGTAAATATGTAAAATCAGGGCTCTGTTCCGACACCTGACTTTTATACCTGAAATCGGTTATCAGGTATTGATGATCGGGTGTAACCACTACGGTGCCTGCCGATCCGGTGAATCCGGCGGCGTATTTTCGGTTGGCTGGTTTTGACAACAACACAGCATCCAGTTTTTCAGCGGCTATCCAGTTGCGAATGGCAGTTAATCGAGCATTCATGTGATTCCTCCAGATTATATGATAGTAGTGCCCTAAATCCCTTGAATCCTTTGTGTGTTCAGCTTGATAACGATACAAGTATATCATATTAACCAATTATTGAACAGGTTTCAGTGTTTTGGAAATATCTCTCATGTCATCCGTGCTGGAAGAAGCAAACAATTATAGCAGTTTCATTTAAAGCTGATTTTTTCAAAAAAAATGCGAGACATGGCTTAAATCATAAAGATCTAATTGCCAGTCTCGCTAAACAAAGGGGGGTGTCCATAAAATGAGGCTACTTTTCCAACTCCGGGTCAAAGAATTTACCAAAAAGTTCCTCGTCAGAGGGTCTATCTTCCTGAATCGGGCGTGATACCCATGTGGTGTTCATGTAATGCTTCAAATTAACATTTTCTGAAATAATATTCCCGCCCCAGGATCCACAACCTAAACTGGAAGTCATGGGCATCCCATTATTGAAGGCGCCGGCATTAGCTTTTGATTGGGGTTGTCTCACCATGATTCTGCTGACGGGAGCAATCATAGCTAACTGATGAATGTGAGCATCATCAAAGGAATAAATACCACAAGAATGGCCTTTACCCTTGACCTCATAAATAGCACGCATCATTTCCAGTGCCTGATCAAAACCGGTGTATCGATATACTGCCAACAAAGTTGTCAGTTTTTCGCTGGAGAAGAAATGCTCTTTTCCAATTTCATCTCCAATAACTATAATAAACTTGCGGTCATCGGAAATTGTAAATCCGGCTTTTTTAGCCAGATCAGGTGCTGCCTGTGCAACTGTATCTGGTAAGCGGTGACCTTCCTCGTCCCACATAGCTTTTTTTAGAAGAGCTTTTTCTTCTTCACTGGCCAAATAGCCACCTTCCAGCTGCAATTGATCCAACATTTTTTCATAGATGCTTTCTTCGATAATCAAGTTTCCATCTGCGGAGCATCCTGAACCAAAGTCTGAAGTTTTACTCATTCGAGTGTTCATGGCCGCTTCTTGAATGTCAGCAGTTTCGTCAATAATCATGGTAGAGTTTCCGGAACCAACACCATAAGCAGGCGTTCCTGAGCTATAGGCAGATTTAACCATGTCAGGCCCACCTGTGGCCAGTACTAAATCTACTTCGGCCATCAGTGCCTTGGTCATGGGGATATTCACATTTTGAAGACATTGCAACAAGTCTGCTGGCGCACCTTCTCGTTCGAGAGCTTCTCGCATATATCGAACTGTTTCAAAAGTGGTTTTTCTCGAACGTGGATGAGGTGAATAAATAATTGCATTTCGGGCTTTAATGCCATATATGGCAGTTCCAGAAGGAGTTAATTCCGGGTTCGTTGTTGGAACGATTGAACCAATAATACCGATGGGTTTTGCATATTTGACAATTCCTTTTTCGGGTATTTCTTCAATGATGCCAACACTTTTCTGACGCAAAGCATCCCTCAAAATCCCTTTAATTTTAAAACGCTTATTAACGCGTCCCACTGGGTCTCCCAACCGACTTTCTTCAACGCCCATGAGAGATAGTTTTTCAAAAGTTTGTTTATTGGCAACTGACCAGGCTATTGCTTGTATCAAGTGATCGATCTCTCTTTGGCCATAGTGTTCGATTATCTTTTGAGCTTCGCGGGCCTTAAACAGTGCTGTGTCCAGCTCCTGTCGTTGTTCCAATGTTAGCTGCTTATCCTGTTGCAATTTGTGCATGTATCACTTCTTCCTTCCTGTTTTTGTTCTGAAAGTGTATATAAAAAGAACGGTGCATTATATAAGCCAGGGTTTTGTTGAAATGCAGCCAGAAACCAATCTGGCTGCATTTGCATCAATGCTTCTGTGTTGTAAAATCAGTTATTGGGCATTTTCCAGTGCATTTAAGAGCGCATCTACATATTCTTGTCCGATGGCAGTTCCGATGGAATCATATACTCCCTGTGCTTTTACAAGAACTTCATCAACGAAGCTTTCGTCAAACTCAATGAGCTCCATGCCACCATCAATTAAAATTTGTTTGTTATTTTCATCAACTTCTGCAAGTCCGGCTTCAATTTCAGCTGCAGCTTCCTTAACTGCCTGCATCAGCGCTTCCTGGTAGAGCGGGTCGAGGCTGTCAAACTTACTTGCATTAATTAGAAATTGGTTGCAGTACAAAATATGGTGAGTCATGATCAGATAATCCTGAACTTCCTGAAAATTAGCGCCAACATTGGTATCTGTTGCATTTTCCTGAGCATCCACAAGTCCTTGCTGAAGAGATACGTATACTTCAGGCCAGGGAAGTGGTGTTGGTGATGCACCCAGTGATTGCCAGAATGCCATATGGTTTTGGTTTTCCATTGTTCTGATTCTCAACCCATTAAAGTCGTCAATAGAACGAATCGCTTTGTTTGATGTGGTTTCGCGGAAAGTCCCACCTTGAAGATAGTGCAAGATATACATATTCTTATCTGCATAAGCCTGGTTAATCAGATCATAAAACGGACTTGCATTCAGAGCATAATCGATCTCTTCAGCGCTGTATTTTGCAAATACCATGGGCAGGTCGAAGATGGCGACCTCAGGAACGAATGACACTGTTTGTGCTGTTTGCGCAATGACAAAGTCAATGTCACCGGCAAGCATTTGTCCCTGGAGTTCCTGGTCATTCCCCAGCTGGCTGTTGGGGAAATAATCGATTGTCAGTTGCCCGCCAGTAATGGCTGCCACTTTTTCGGTCACAAGTTCACCGTAAAGTTGGGCGATTGCACCTACTCCTGAGTTGTCTGCACCAATGAGTACTACCGGATCTAACGCATCAAAGCCTGAAGCAGCTGCAGGTTGATCTGCAGGTTGGTCTGATGGTTCTGCAGGCTGAGCCGGTGCTGGTGCTGGTGATCCGCATGCTGCCATTAGCATTGAAGCGACTAGTAAAAGTACAAGCAGTTTTTTCATTTTATATCCTCCCTTGTCTTATCTTCATTTGAAACCAACGCCTTTACTGGAGTTGCAGATTAATCCATCGCATCACTCCTTTGACTGATGGTATTGACATCGAATTTTTCTTACAGAAACACGAGACTGAACCAAGGTATATAAGTAATGAGAAATAACGCTATCGCAAATGCCAGAATAAATGGTATAGCCGTTTTGGCAACATTCATGGGTGCGGTATCAGCCAATGTTCCGGCAACAAAAAGATCAAGTCCAAATGGTGGTGTTGCCAGTCCAATTGAAAGACAACAAACCATGATGACGCCAAAATGAACAGGATGAACTCCCATCGCCTGTACTGCTGGGAGAAGAATGGGTGATAAAATAACAATGGCCGGCCCGGTGTCCATGACCATACCCAGGATCAGAAAAACCACCACAATGCCTGTAAGAACTGTAAAACTGGATGTGAAGTTGCTTAATATGAAGTTTTCAATTAAGGCAGGTGCTTTGGCCAGTGCCAGTACACGTCCGAAAGCGATGGCAAAAGCAAGCACAAAGCAAAGGGGTGCATAGGTTTTGACTGCTTTTCCCAGGAATGGAACAATGCTTTTTACCGTAAAAGACTTGTAGATCACCAGCGATACAAAAAGAGAATAAAAAACAGAGATAACGGCTGCTTCAGTCGGGGTGACAATCCCTGAATAGATTCCCCCCAAAACAATGATGGGAGACATTAAAGCCCAAAAACTCTCCTTGAGCAGGCTGAGAAACCCTTTAGCCCGTAATTCGCTCATCTTAATGTTGATCTTCTCTTTATCTTCTCCGTTTCTAATGCAGTAAATCACCGCGTAAACCATCATTGCAAGTCCAATGAGAATTCCAGGCAAAATTCCTCCCAAGAAAAGTGCACCAGTGGAGACTCCTGTAGCAAGAGAATAGAGAACGAATGGAATGGATGGCGGAATAATAACCCCAAGCCCGCCTGCCGTTGCAATCATCCCTGCTGACCAAGTTTTGCTATACCCCATTTCAACTAGAAATGGGATGGTCATGGAGCCTACTGCAGCGGTGGTTGCAGGGCCAGATCCAGAAATAGCACCATAAAAGAGGCAGGTCAGAATGACTGCACATGGTAACCCGCCAGGCAGGTTTCCAACAAAATAAGCGAAAAAATTGAATAATCTCCGGGAGATACCACCCTCGGCCATTAAAACACCGCCAAGGATAAATAAAGGAACTGCCAGTATGGGTGTTGTGTCTGACCCTGAAAAGCTGTTGGCAATCAGTTGTTGAATAGAGCTTCCTGTTCCTCCCAGTATGAGAGGCGTCAGCGCACCCAATACCATACTCATAGTAATGGGAATGGCAAAAATTAAACTAACCATAAACACCAAAAAGATCCAGAATGCCACTATACGTCACCTCCTGTTAAATTGGTCGCATCAGAAAGTGTTGTACCGGTGGATGCAACTTCCTGCTGTGCCTCTTTAAGTGTAGCCTCAACTGTTGTTTCTATTTTTTGATTGAAGTTTTTAAAGTTGTTGATAATTTCTTGAATCATGCGAACGACTGCAAGGGCGAATCCAATGTTGGTGGATAGATACATCATCCACATGGGAATCCGCATTGCCGGCGAGAGCTGTCCAGTTGTTTTGATGATGCCAGTATACGTGATTGAGTATCTAAATAAGATAGCAAACAAAACCAGTACCATCAAGTTTGTAAGAATCTCAATGGACTTTCGCAGCTTTTGGGGGAGCATGTCCATCACAACTGTAACTCGTAACATATTTCCTTTCTTAATGGTATAGCCGAGGGAAAGAAATACTGTCCAAATATAACAGTATCGTGCAAATTCTTCTGGCCAGGGCATGGAACGCACAAAGGTTCTTGCCAGAATCTGAGCCATCATCACGGTGGAAATAGTCGCCAACAGGATAATTAAGATTGACTCTTCAAAGTGATCGTCCAACCATTTGATAACTTTCATAACATCGACTCCTTTCAACTATGGAAGTATAACCTTTGATCTATTATGTCATACGTCGCCTCGATGTGAAAGGATCGTAAAAAGTTCTTCGCGCATGACTTCAATAGGGGCCTTCTGGCCGCTCCACAGTTCAATTTGTTCGGCTCCCTGATAAAGAGACATTCCAAGACCATTCATCACCTGACAGCCTACCTGCTCGGCTTCGAGCAGAAATCTGGTTTTGGACGGGTTGTAAGTAGCATCGAAGCAAAGCTGACCAGGATTAAGAAAATCCTTTGGTACAGGTGTTTTATCCGCACTTGCAGCCATTCCAAGACCCGTGTTATTCATCACCACGTCCGAAAGTGTAACTTTTGTCTTTAACGCATTTGCTTCTTCAGGGTTAACCATTTCTGCCACCGGTGCAAACCGCTCATTGATGTCCTTTGTCAATTCTTGAGCAGCAGCGATGTTTAAATCGTAGATATATATCTTTTTGGCCCCATGATATGCCAAGACGCTACAAATAGCTCGGCCCGCACCACCGGCTCCAAGACAGATAAATGTTGAATCGGGAAGACTGATCTGAGGTGCTTCTTCCATCAGAGACCTTAAAAAACCGGTTCCGTCTGTATTGTAAGCAATCAAACGCCCCTCTTTTAGAACAACCGTGTTGCTGGCATTCATCTTTTCACATAGGGGATCCATTTCATCGACGTATTTCATCACTTCCACCTTGTTTGGCTTGGTAACTGCAAACCCGGCAAAATTCATGTGACGAATGCCGTTAATGACATCCTCCAGATGATCATTTTCCACCTCTGCGTAAAAATAGAGCATATTAAGTCCGGTGGCTCGATAAGCTGCATTTTGCATACGCGCTGCATATGACTGAGATAATGGTTTACCAAGTAGTGCTATCATTTTTGTATGGATATTAACCGGCACGTTTAATCAACTCTCTTTCCATCTATTTACCTCTTACCGTCATACAGTGTTACAGTCATCATGACACCACCCAATTAATATGCCAGCAATTTTTTCGCTTTTTCAAGGCATTGGAGTGCATGTCCCAAAGTGCCACGCATCTGAATTTCTTTAGAATTTGGCAGTTCTATGGAAATTGGCTTTTGAGGCATTGCCTGAAGCATTCCCTTTAAATCAATTTCACCGTCACCTGGGTACAATCGCCCTTCTCTTGCGACTCCAATCATTTCAGGATCATCCAGGGAGGGGATGTAACCTGGGCCGTCACACAAATGAATAAATCCATAAAGAGAGTTATCTACTTCTGCCAGGTCTTTCGCTGCAACCTTTGATCGGTGAGCATGCAGGGTGTCCACCATAAGAGCGGCATTGGGACGATTGACTGCCTTCAGTATTTCCAGCGCTTCTGATAATCCCGGAACGCCCGAAAAAGTCACAAACTCAAGATTAACACGCAGGTTGTACGTGGCAGCTAAATCGCATATTTTTGCAAACTGTTCGATTGCAAATTCTTTGTTACTTGTCCAAACGCTGGAAAGAACATCTGTGGCACCCAGTTCTGCACCCGCAGAAAAAGCTGACTCATAGTCTTCCACTTTCAAGTCTTCCCTTACACGGGCCAGCTCAATGTCCATGAGTTGAATACCAGTATCTGATAACGTTTTCTTTATCAGTTTAAATAAGCCGGAATCTTTGTCAAACTGAAACAGCGGTTCGTTGGGCAGATGCATGGGGATGGGGCGAAGGCCGACACAATCGTAGCCGGCTTTCGCTGCAATCCTAATCTGCTCAATGGGATCTGTTCCAGGAATCGTCAAATAGGCAAGCGAAAACTTTCTTGACATCAATGACTCTCCTTTCGGACTCAGAGCCCTTATTTATGAGAGGTAGAGTGGCTGGGAACCACATATTCACCCTGTTCATTTTTGACAACCTTACCGTTACTGATATTTTGTTTTGGCGTATAGATATCATTGATATTCCAGCAACCTGGTGTGGGTACAGGAATGTTTTCCATGGGAACATCCAACAGGAACGGTTTATTGCTGGATAACGCTTGCTCAAGTGCCGGTTTGAACTCTTCGGCAGATTCAATTTTAAGGGCTTCCACACCGTAGGCTTTTGCAACAGCTGCCCAGTTTGGAGAATATGGTTCCCCATCAGGAGTGGTGAAAACAGTACCGAACTTTGTTTTGTAATTGGCATACTCAAGACCGGCAATGGTTCCGAAAGCTGCATTGTTCATCACAATCCAGATGACGGGTATGTTTTGTTCAACTGCTGTCGCCAACGTGCTGGGGTTTATACCAAAGCCACCGTCACCCACTAAAGTGATCACAGCCTTTTCCGGTGCTGCCAGTTTGCCACCAATCAGTGCAGAGGCTCCAAAACCCATGGTCGCCAGACCTGAACTATGGTGAATGGATCCGGCCAATGTAATATCAAACTGCTGAGCGACGCCATTTTTGTTCCATCCCACATCAGTAAAAATTAAACTGTCTTCAGGAATGGATTCCTTGACATCTTTCAGAATGCGCTGAGGAGTCATGGGGAATCGATTGTCTTCAGAGATGGCCACATTATCCTGTTTGAAAGATTCGCGCTTTTCTTTGATCATCTGACGAAGCTCAGGCTTACTAATCCCTTCGGGCTTCAGTTTTTTCGCTTCGTCCAAAATCTGTGCCAGTGCCTCTTTAAGATCAGCGACGGCACCGATACTCACCGGATAGTTGCGGCCTATTTCAGCCGGATCAATATCAATTTGTAAAAACTCAGTTTTGTTCATGTCAAAAGTGACGCCGGGGTACCAACTGGAGCTGTCAGCTTCAGCAAAACGGGTTCCAAGTCCCAACAACACATCGGCATTAGCGGTAAACTGATGAGTGAATTCCAAGCCCCAGAAACCTGTTTGACCAAGCATCAGTGGATGTTTGTCTGAAAGGCATCCTTGCCCCATCAGTGTTCTTGATACAGGAATATCGAGAAATTCAACTAGTTCAGCAAGTTCCTGAGAAGCGTCTGCCAATAAAACACCGCCACCTGCATGTATAACAGGGTTTTTCGCTTCAATCAGCTTTCTGGCAATTGATTTGGCTGCTGAAGGCGCTAATGCAGGTTTAATGGTTTCATGACTGTCACGATAAGTGCGCGCAAAAAGGTCTTCTTCTATTTCCACAGAGAAAACGTCCATGGGAACAGAGATCAGCACTGGTCCGGGTCTGCCGCTTTCAGCCAGTCGAAAAGCTTTATCCAATATTTCAGGCATTGCTTCAGCGTCATCCACACGCCAGGCTCGCTTGACGATAGGCCTTAGCATTTCATATTGCGAACCATCGGCATGCATGTTGACTTCCTGGTGAGGATGCTTTCCATAGTAATAGCGTGGTACATCTCCAGCAATTACCACCATGGGAATCGAATCAAATGATGCATTGGCTACTCCGGTGATCACGTTGGTTAAGCCAGGCCCCAGATGACACATGACCACGCCCGCTTTCTTTTTAATACGGGCATATCCATCTGCAGCCATGGCAGCTAACTGTTCATTTCGAAATGAAATGTACTGAAGTTTTTCTGATTTTGATAAAGCATCAAGAAATCCAATCACAGTATGACCACAAAGGCCAAAAATATACTCGACGCCACGGCGTTCAAGGTAATCCACCATTTGTACAGAAATTAATTTTTTCAACAGTCTGCCTCCTTCTTTACGCCCGACCTTCTCTTTCGGGCTGGTAAAACTCCCCAAACAATGTTTCGTCACTGGGCTTATCTTCAGGGATTTCTGTCGATACCCAGGTGACATTCATGTAATGATGCAAATGAACATTTTCCGAGGTGGCGTTTCCACCCCAAGTTCCACAGCCAATGCTAGATGTCATAGGCATTCCGTTTGTGAAGGCGCCGGCGTTGGCTTTTGACTGAGGCTGGCGTACCATGATTCTGCCAACATGAGCTTCAAGGGCAAGTCTGTGAATATGATTTTCATCAAAAGAGAAAATGCCAACACTGTGACCGACACCGCCAACTTCATGGATCGCCATGATAATGTCGATGGCATTTTGAAACTCACCTTCATACTGATGAACCGCCAGAAGAGTTGTGAGTTTTTCCCGGCACCAAACATCATCATAACTTTCTGTATAGGACCCGGTACCTGTGGCAATCAGGAATTTACGATCTTCTGGAATTGAAAATCCTGCCAATTCGGTCATTCGCTGAGGTGACAGTGCAACTGAGTTGGACAATCGGTGACAAGCTTCATCCCACATAACTTGTTTAACCGCATCTTGTTCCTGTTTGTTCAACAGGTAACCGCCAACTTCAACCAGTGCTCTCACACCCTCTGCATAAATGCTGTCATGAATGACTATGTTACCATCGGCAGAGCAGCCAGACCCGAAATCAGACGTCTTTGAAAGCATCGTGTTGTGTGCTGCCTGGTATAGATCATTCTTGGCGGTTTCATCCCAGATCATTGTGGCATTTCCTGCACCAACACCATAGGCCGGTGTACCTGAGTGATAGGCTCTGCGCACCACACCTTGACCTCCGGTAGCGATGACCAAATCACATTTTGCATTCAAAGCTTCAGAAAAGTCCTTGTTGATTTTGGCCTTTCCCTGCCCTAAAATTTGAATTAAGTCTTCTGGGGCACCTACCTGGCGAAGGCCTTCCCTCATTAATTCAATGGTCCTGCCCCCGGTTTTTGCCGCACGTGGATGGGGAGAAAAAATGATGGCATTCCGGGCTTTCAGCGCATAAATGGCATTGCCCGCAGGTGTCAAGTCAGGATTTGTTGCCGGGACAACACAGGCAATAACCCCAACCGGCTTCGCGTACTTCACAATCCCTTTTTCTGGAATCTCATCAATGATACCTACGCTTTTCTGACGCAATGCGTCTCTGAGAACGCCTCTGATTTTAAATTTTTTGTTTTCACGGCTTACCGGGTCTCCAAACTGGCTTTCTTCGATACCCATTTTGACAAGCTCTTTAAATGTCTGAGTGTTGGCCACTTTCCAAGCGATTGCCTGGATCGTTCGGTCGATGTCTTCCTGACTCCATTTTTCAAAAATCTTTTGCGCGGCATCTGCCTTTGCAAATTTTTCTTCGATCTCTGCAATTTGATCACTTGACAACTTTGCATATACTTCTTCCATCGAATTCATTCTACTCATTCATATTCCTCCCTACATTTTCATAGAACAATGTTCAGCTTTCAGGAAACGTTTTCCATTAATAATGAAGAACTCGTGCTTACTTAATCAAATCCTTGGAGCGGCCGGCTTTCAACACATAAGAATCAGTTTCGTGACCAACCCAATCCTGAAGTTTTTTTGCTGAACTGATGATCTGAACTAGATCGATACCAGTACTGATGTTCATTTCATCAAGCATGTGAATCACATCTTCAGAAGCTACATTGCCAGCCGCTCCCGGAACAAAGGGGCAACCACCGAGACCACCCAGAGAAGAATCAAAATGTGTGATACCCGCCTGCATGCCTGCCAGAATATTCGCCATGGCCATACCTCTGGTGTTGTGAAAATGAAGCCACCATTTTACATCTGAATAACGTTCCTGCAGGTGTTTGCACATTGTATAGACCTGATTGGGTACTGCCATTCCTGAAGCGTCTGATAGAGAAATTTCTCGCACCCCAACCTTCAGATAAGCATCAATAATGCTTTGGATTGCGTCCAGAGAGATGCTCCCTTCCCAGGGAGATCCAAATGGCATTGAGATGGATCCGGACACTTCGATACCACTTTTTTCTGCCAGTTCTACACTTTCTGCAAATCTGGCAATGCTTTCCTCTGGAGTCATGTTGATGTTCGCCAAGTTATGGCCAAGACTTGCAGATACATTCAGTTTAATTTTACGACACCCACAGTTAACGGCACGTTCGACGCCTTTTTTATTGGCAACCAATGCTCGCAACTCTACGTTTTTAACTTCACTGAAATGGAAAAAAAGTGCATCGGTATCAGCCATTTGCGGAACAGCTTTGGGGTTCATAAATGAACCCAACTCAATGACAGTCAATCCTGCAGCAATCATCTCTTTTGTCAGCGTTATTTTAGACTGAGTATTCAATATTGTTGCCTCGTTCTGTAAACCATCTCGAAGTCCAACTTCACAAAGCGTAATGGCTGTTGGAAGTTTCATCATCCTCACCTCTTTCATCACTATTCTGAATAATGAATGAATAATTTCTTGTAATTAAAGATTATAGTATTTTTACTTGAAAGTCTAATACTCATTTTGTATAATGATGATAGAATCTCTCTATAATTTATCAATAATGATCCCTCATCATGATTGCTTTTTTCAAGGAATGGCTTTGTTGCTGACGATATGAATCCATATATTAAATTGATGATTTTTTGTCAAAGATTTAATGAATGAAATGGCTGAAAAATGCCAGAAGCTCAGGAGGCGATTATATGACCTTGCACCAGTTACGATATTTCGTAGAAATGTGTAATACCTTACACTACACAAAAACGGCTGAACAACTCAATATTTCACAACCCAGTTTAAGTTATGCCCTTTCCGAACTCTCAAAAGAGCTCGGGGTTTCCTTATTTGGGAAAGATGGTAAAAAGGTTTTTTTGACAGAGTTCGGTGAAGCGTTTCTTCCTTATGCAGAGAGCGCACTACACATCCTTTCACAGGGTGAAGCACAGATTTCAAATATGAAAAATCCATCGGGTGGAATCATTAACCTGGGATATATTTACAGCGTGAGCTTTGATGCCATTCCCCATCTTGTGGATGAATTCTACGGTTCTCAGGGCAATCGAAATATTCATTTCAACTTACAGGTGGGCATGACCAACACCCTCATTGAAAAACTGCTGGACTGTACCATGGATGTTGTCATGGCACCACACCCGGAAGTCCTCAGTGAAGGGATCTCTTCGGTGCCTGTATTCAATCAGGAGTTGTATTTGGTGGTCTATAATGATCATCCATTGGCAACTCGTACATCTGTCACGATTGAAGATTTTAAAAATGAAAAATTTGTAATGATTCACAAAAATACAGACCTCTTTCTTCAAACTGAAGCGCTTTTCAAAAAACATGGAATAAGGCCGGAGATAGCATTTAAAGTCGACGAATGCAATTCAATGGCAGCTTTTGTGGGATCACAGCTGGGAATTGCCATCATGCCAAATATCCCATCCCTAGACAGCTACAAAGTAACAGCAATTCCATTTGAAGGAAGAAGCATGAACCGGTCAATTTGTCTTCTTTGGAACACTAAATGCCGTGCAAATCCTGTTGTCAGCAGCTTTATCAATTACTTCACATCTCATCATGAACGTATTCGTTTGAACGGCGATTCGCAATGACCATTATTTTGCAGCGGCTTCAGCAAAAACAGGCTGCCCGTCAATGGGGAGCCTGTTTTTGCTGAAGCTGTTATAAAAATAGCAAGACACTATGAGTTTGCTAGAATGCCTGATTTAACATCAGCTACGGGCATATGCGCACCTGTCCAGATTTCAAAGGCGAGGGCACCCTGTCCAACCACCATTCCGATTCCATTCACCGTCTGGCAACCGGCAGTTTCAGCGATTTCCAACAGCTTCGTTTTTGGCGGAGAGTAGATAATGTCAACTACTTTCAGTTTCGAATGCAGCCACGCAGCATCTTTAATTAGACTGACTTTTTCCAGATCACCCATACCAACGTTGGTTGTATTCACAAGTACATCTGCAGTCGATAGCGCTTCCTTCAAAACCGTTTCATCCAAACGATGCTGAGAAACTTGACAGGTCGGAATCTTTTCATTGATTAACCGACAAAGTGCCTCAGCAGGCGCTGCACTGCGATTAAAAATCATCAGTTCTCCAACATTCTCAAGTGCAAGCTGTATGGCGACGCTCTTACCTGCTCCTCCTGCACCAAGAATAATGATTTTTTTACCCGAAACGGGAATATTTTCTTCTGCCAGTGACATAATGAATCCCATTCCATCTGTGTTGTAACCGGTCAATTTCCCATTTTCATTTTTTACCGTATTCACAGCACCGATTATCGATGCTTCTGGTGACAGTTCATCAAGAAAAGGTATCACCTTTTCCTTGTGAGGCATGGTCACGTTGAATCCTGCCACATCAAGAGTCTTCATTGCCTGAATAGCTGCTTCCAGTTGATTTTGCTGAATGTCAAAAACCAGGTAAGTGTAGTTGAGGTTCAATGCCTGAAAGGCAGTATTGTGCATTTGTGGTGACTGACTGTGGCGTACCGGAGAACCCAGAAGTGCCACCAAACGTGTCTTGCCGGTTATTCTGTACTCTGTCATGTCAGCACTCCCCCTATTCATTGATTGCAGGCATATTCTGATGAATGAGTTGAATTACCTGCTGCAGTTCAGATGCGGCAATTTGGCCAGGTGCAGAAGCTGCTTTTGCAGCACCAAAAGTGAGATCTGAACCATATACTTCTCCTGCAAGACGGCTAATCATCCCCAGTCCTCCCATGGCCATTGTAATAAGCGGTCCGACGCCATGGTCTTCCTTCACACATCGGGTTGCCTCCATCAAAGCCAGCACATCCGCAGAACACCGGGGCATCACTGCCAACTTTGGGATGTCGCCTCCCAGCTCTGCAGCTTTTAGCATTTGCTGAACCATTTTTTCTGCTGAAGGAGTTTGATTAAAGTCATGGCTCGAAATAATAACATTTACCTGATTTTTGCGGGCGGTGGTAACCAGCTCACGAATCATGGATTCTTCCATCGCCAGCTCAACATCCACCAGGTCAACCAGGCGTGTCTGCATCACTGCTGAAAGCAGTTCCTGATAATAGGCAGCATCTATCTCACATTGACCGCCTTCAGCTTTATTACGAAAGGTGAAAATCAGGGGTTTTCCCATCAAGATACTGTTGATGCGTTTAAGTGCTTCTTTCACAGAATCAATGCTCATCACACCACTAAAATAATCCACTCGCCATTCAACTAAATCACAGGCAAGCTCATTGATTATTCCAGCTTCTTCTTCCAGCGAAGACAGCATACTGCCAACCATGGGAGCACATACTTTTGGTGGGCCCTCACCGATGGAAACATCTTTGACACGAATAATCCGATTCATGAGTGATCATCCTCTCTATCCTGACTCTCCATTAAAGATTAATGGCGTGACGGTGATGCACCTTTCGATTAATATCCAGCTGCATTAATTGTTCAACAATTTCATGACTCACCTGTTCCACATCTTTTTCATCGGTGTTCACGACAAGGTCGGCAGCATCTTCATATAATGGGAGTCGGCTTTCCAGCATCTGGCTGATTTTATCGACAGACATATTGTCTTTCAGGAGGGGGCGACTCTGATCGTCACAAATACGCCGGTAAATCTCCTGGGGGCTCGCTTTTAACCAGACAATCACGCCGGTTTCTTTTATGTTCTCGATGTTCTTCTCGTTCAACACGACACCACCGCCGCTGCAAAATATAATGACATTTTCTCTTTTTGAGAGTTCTTCCACCACATTACTCTCCAATTGGCGAAAAACTTGTTCTCCATAAAGCTGAAAGATTTCGCTCACCCGCATGTTCATGCGCTCCTCAATCACTCTGTCAACATCTATTTGCTCCATCGCCAACATATTTGAAAGCTCTACTCCCACAGTGGTTTTACCGCTTCCCATAAAGCCCACCAAGGTTATATGATAGGGAAATAAGCGCTTTGACTGGATTCTGCGACAGCTTTGAAGCACATGTTGATGAATAAAGCGTACTTCTTCCCGCAAATCTGGATTTGCCACATAATGACCGATTTGATTAATCACCTTTTCCTCCCGTTCTTTGTTGAAAATCGGCATTTTTTGCAGTTTCTTTTCCTCCATGATTTCCATGATGATCTCCAGCCGCTTTTCAAGAACAGCAGCCAGCTGGCGGTCACAGAGGTCTACCTTCTTGCGCAGGTCTTCCAGTCTGGTCATGTGTGATAACCCCTTTCATTCAAATTCAGAAATATTCTTTGGACTGTTAGGATGATTGCTACGTCAACCAAAAGATCAAAACAAAAAGAGGGATTTCGTTTGAAATCCCTCTTTTCTAACAATTCATATCATGCGGTTATTAGATCGGCAGCTGTCAGGTTAGAGCCGGCGATGCTTCATGCGAATGATAGATGAGGGATTTGTTCAATGTCAAATAGCCGGCGCTAAAGTAAAAATAGCCCCAGCTAAAAAAGAAATAATAAGCACGTTGTAAGTTAGACATTGAAGATCCCATCATTTGAATCATTCCCGTCTTCTATAATTAGAAACAGTTTAATCCTTGCCATATAAATTGTCAAGAAAATATTCAAAATGATGAAAACAAAAGCAACTTTGTCGAAGTATTCAACATATTTTGGCTGAGTCCAGTGATCTTTAAGCTTCATGCCGGGGGTGTTCTTTAATGACCACCATTGCCAAAACCAGCTCCCTCATCACATCTGCCTCAAACTGAATACTCAACTCATTGGCTTTGGAGTAAGCAGCTCCCTCATCAGTCACATAATACTTAGGTGGCAGGTGATTCAGCGCAATGGCCATCATATCTGCCTGGCACTTTTCACATTGACAGACACTGGGTTGATCTTTAAGCAAATCTGCTAGTACATACTGAACAACAATTTCCATATGGTTGCGCAATTGCATCAATGACTCCCCTTTCCGGAAGGTGCTCAAATAACATAAATGCCACTGAAAAGTACTTAAGGCCACACCGCCACAACCTGATTGCGGGTGCGCAAAAACATTGTTTTCACATGCAATCCTTCTGATACAGATTCATCTGACGAACCATCAACAATGACCGGAAGCTCTACGACTGCCCGCTGAGCCACCCGGGCATTTCCATAGTTCCCCTGAACAGTGATTACGATTTCTTTTTCGTCTATGGAAACTTCAGCGAGCATTCTTAAGGCATGGGGTGTAGGGTCATCTGCAAAAACCTGCTGAAGAGGTGTGGTGCGATATGCATTCATATGATGCAACTGAAAGATTACTTCGTGACGCACATGTTCTGCCAGCAGCGCCGATGACCCGCTATCGTATGATTCGATCTCAAGAAAAGCCTCCACTGCCCGATCTGTCCACTCGTTTAATTGCCATAAGGCCAGCTCCATACCTGATTCTGTCAGATAATGGGCCTGCAGACGGTTTTCAAAAGAACGAACAGCCTGCTGTTCCGCCAGCTGACGCGTCAACAGGGACATTGTCAGTAAAATGAGGAGCATTCCCATCATGATCACAAACAGACTTGCCGCCCCCCGCCGACATCTGATAGTGTGGTTCATGAGTCATCACATCTGTAGGAAAGCTTAAGAGTCAATGTCTGCTCCCGATCAATTCGTCGTCCAATCAGTGTTATTTCGATAAGTTTTCCCGAAATAACCTCTTTTATCAATATATCCTCAATGCCAGTATATAAAACATTATGTTCATTGTTTTTATTAACCCTGAGTGTGCCTGAGGTGCGGTCAAAATATAGCCAGGTATTGAGGCGATTCCGATTTACGCCGCTGAAGTCAATCCAGACAGTAGTCATTCCCGGAAAATCAGTGCGGGGAATTCTGCTATTAAAAGATTTTTGTGCAGAATGATAGGTGATCTCCTGTTGATTCAGTTCACGAAAGCGTTTCTCGATGGCATCCATTGCCTGTCGCAGGTTCTGCTCCTCTTTGAAATGATGGCTTTGCTGACGATGATGGCTAAAGACGAAGAGAGAGCCAGTGTAGGTAACCAGCAGCAATAATGAGATCAGCGCCAGTGAAATCATGACCTCAATCAACGTCAAACCAGCTCTGGGGAAGCAGTCACTCTTCATGATCGTCACCTTCAGGCAGCGGAAAGTACCGCGGTGCATTCCATGGCTTTTCGCCAGGCAACTGTAAGACACGCAATGTGGGCAATGCCGCCGTCAAACTGTCGTCATCCATTTCTGAAGGTAAACTGCTCATCTGAAGCAAAGGTGTATGATTGAAACCCTGTTGATGGATTTGGATCGGTTCATCTGCCTCCAGCAATACCATGGCTTCTTCCAACTGTGCCTGTTGCGCTCTCATGGCTGTAATACGTTGATGGGCCTGCGTATTGATTCTGACAGACAACATCATCCCGTGGCTTACCGGAATAAAGAATAGTCCCACTATCAACAATGCCAGTAACACTTCAATAAGGGTAAAGCCTCTTTTGTTTTTTACCATCCCGATCTCCTGTCATATCCAAAGTCGTCAGCACACTGTTACAGGCATTAATCATAAAGATCTGAAACAATCACACGTCCGGTACCAATATGTACCTCTATATCGATCTGTTGACCGCGTCGGTTTTCCAGAATAAATAGTCCATATCCGGTCAGTCCATGGCGGTTGTAGGTAATCCGCTGAATAGAAGCCTGGTTGCGCTTGATTCCAGGAGGCAGGACCTGCTTAAATATGAGGGGAGAGCTCAGGCGATTCTCCCGAACATGAAACTGCTCATCCGTTAATTCCACCACATATTCCCGACATTCATCGGCACTTAGCTGCCGCGCTAATTGCAGCGCACTTTCCAGTTCTGCTGCTGTTGTTCGCAATTGAGTTTGATGGCGTAAAGATGCAACATCAGGAAAAGCAATACTCATCAAAAGGCTTAAAATTGCCAAAACAAGTAACAGTTCAAGGAGTGTATACCCCCGTTGATGAAAATTGCCGACTTTAAAATCAATCATCGTGTCATTTCCAAAAGATGCGGCCAGTCAATGCGGATAAACGCTTTCACCATTTCCGGGTCAAACTGTGTGCCTGCACACTGCTTCAGTTCCCCGACAGCCTCACCATGTGACCGGGGTTCTTTGTATACCCTTTCATGAGTCATCACATCATAAGCGTCTATGATGGTAAGCAAGCGAGAAAGCCTTGGAATTTCTTTTCCTTTCAAGCCTTTGGGATAGCCGCTGCCATCCCAGCGTTCATGATGAAAAAGGATGTAATCGGCAATGTGTTCCAACTTGCTGGAGGATTTTGCAATACGGTAACCAATCTCCGGATGCTTTTTCATTTGATGCCACTCATCCAGTGTCAAGGGTCCATTTTTAGTGAGAATACTATCGGTAATCGCAATTTTTCCTATGTCGTGAAGCACACACAGCAATCGAAGTGCATCCTGTTCACTGGAACTCAGGTTAAGAACCTGACCTAAATGAAATCCCATGGTTTTCATGCGCTGCGCATGCTCCTCTGTTTCATTACTGCGCTCAAAAAGAGTTTTTTCCAGTGAAGCAATGACAACATTCTGATTACTGCGGCTTTCCAACAGTTTGTGGCGGTACATGAGGTCTTCTGCTTCTTTGATCACAACACTCATTTTCTGGTCCATACGTAATTTTGCAGCAGCTCCCAGCGAAATATTGGGGCGAATCACTTCGTCATCATAACTGCTGCAAGCAGTGGTAATACGCTGGCAAATATCCTCAGCCACTAATACAGGTGTTCGGGGAAGCAAGATAGCGAATTCATCGCCGCCCCAGCGGGCGACAATGTCTTCTTTTCGGCAGGTTGTTTGAAGAATCTCGGCAATTTTACTCAGCAGTTGATCTCCCACCAAGTGACCAAAAATATCATTGGTAACCTTCAAACCATTGACATCACCTATAATCACCGAAAGAGGCAACATTCTTTCTGTATCCAGACGTTTCATTGCATCATCGAAGTAGGCACGGTTATATAATCCGGTAAGTTTATCATGAAAAGTCAGGAAACTGATTTCTTCTTCACGTAATTTCCGCTCAGTGATATCTGTGTGAGAGCCTGTCATACGAATAGCTTTTCCAGAATCATCCCAGGTAGCTTGAGCTCGTCCATGAATCCACTTATACTGTCCTTCATTGCACTGCATTCGATATTCCATGGAAAAATGGTTGGTCTTTTGAGCCATGTGGTCCTGCAGCCCTTTCATCACTTTTCCGATATCCACCGGATGAATCAGCATGGTAAACGTCTGAAATACGCTTTTTAACTGACCATGTTCATATCCCAGCATATCCACCCATCGGTCAGAAAAAAACACTTCATTGGTGCGTATGTTCCAGTCCCAAATTCCATCGTTATTTCCTTCAAGTGCCAGTTGCCAGCGTTCTTCGCTTTCTTTTAAAGATCGCTCCGTTTCCTTGTACTGGGTGATATCAGAAATAAACTCCACCACAAACAATATGGAGCCAAAATCATCCTTCAGAGGGATGCTGTTCACTTCAACCCAACGACCATTTCCCAGTTGTATCTGTTTGCCCAACACGTGATTTCCCGTGGCAAATACTTTTTTTGCAAAGCACTCATCTGGGCTGTTTTGTATGTATTTGCAATGCTTAAAACATTTATCCCCTGTCAAATCCTGGTGATCAATGCCAACGTTCCGAGGTTTCAGATTGGTGTACACCAAATTATAATCAGCATCAATTACGGATAAAAATCCAGGAAAAATACTGATAACACTTTTGAGCAGACGATTTAATCGCTGATAATCTGATGTTAAATCAACAGGGTACATAGGCGTCCTCTCTATCTCATCTGACAGCTCATCAGGAATTCTTCTTGATTTTACCATAGATAAAAATACCCGGCAATCATTGCTGCACATAATGATTGCCGGGTTAATATTTGATTGTCTAACCCATTATTTATTCAATGATTCGATAAAGGAAATAAGCCGCTTCACCCCGAGTTAAATAAGCTGCAGAGTCAGTAATGCCTTCTGATGAGTGACCCGTTTCGTTCTGAATCAGCTGGGCAGTTTCTGTCCAACCAAAACTCTCATCATTCAGGATTTTTCGCATGACAAACTCCACTTCCCGATAGGCAATGGGAGCGTTTGGCCGCAGAGTGTTATCCTGATGCCCCACAATGAAGCCGCTAAGATAACCGCTGAAAATTGCCCGTGAAATGGAACTCTCATAACGACCCAGCTCTTCATAATCATCAAACTGTGTCAGATCTACTGGTTCCGATGGCATAGGCCAATCAAAAAGTCGGTCCAACAAGATGATAAACTCACCCCGGCTAATGGGAAGATCAGGTCCATATGTCAGGTTGCCTGATGGTGGGAAGGCACCCCGTTCTCCAAGGGCATGCACAGCCGTTTCAGCCCAGTGGCCTCCCATGTCTTCAAAGGGAACATAGGGCATTTGTGCTAACAGAGCTGCATCGGCATCCAGAAACATGTATCGCATTTGAAATGCACCGGCTGGTGCTGCTGGTGAAAAAGGGTTTGTTTTGAAATTTTCAGCACTTTGCAGCCACATGAACAAGTTATCCACTTGGCCAGTCATATGAGTCAGGTCATAGAGATTCAGCTGCAGATTACCCGTCAAACGATCTGCCTCTACAGCCGACATGGCTAACTGATTGACAACAATTTTTCGGTCAAACTGCCACATGGATCGAAGCAAATTAATCAAAGAAGCGTAATTGGCTTCGTACGTCACCAGAACGTTCATGGAAGCCAGCTCAGTATCACCTGTTGTTTCTCTTGAAGGGGGCGTAAAGGAAAAAGCTGTGGCACTGACATCAGGATTCATAAGAAATTCATTTAGCAACAAAATAATTTCTTCCTGTTCCTCAATCAATGAAAAATAGTTCGCCTGAACTGCCACTTGTCGTTCAATGGCTTCATGAATTTCCTGATCCAGTCGTTGCTCCTGTTCTTCCAATGTCGACAATCGTCCAATTTGCAACTGCAGTTCTTCAAGTTCTGTTTTATAAAACGCCATTTCACTCATTTGAGGAATGACTAGAAACCGATAGGAACCATAAAACAGCAGGGCAAAAATGAGGATAGACAATAATACTTTTTCACGTTTTGTCATTCTCACTGCACATCGCCCCCTTTCACTCTGAACATGAAGCTAAACTGCCAACCATCATCTGTTTCAGAAATATTGGGGATAAACAGTTGCTCGAAATACCCGGTTTCACGCACGTTGAACTCAAATTCGGCAATTGCCGGTTTGCTGCGGGCTATTCCCTGAAGCTGAATATCTGGTCCTGTAATGGTCATGCCTGATAAAGCCGTATCGGCGGGCATTGCCGTTGCAATGGTATACAGTAAAGACTCATTGATAACCTCACGGGCTTCAATTGCCAGGGCAGCAGTCTCCATTTGTTCCAGCTGCCGGTTTACCTCAACCTTTTGAGCTTCTTTTGCTTCAACCGTGGATATCAGAGGATATCGCGGATCTGATTGCAGCACCTGTCGATGATCATCAACACTTCCTCTCAATTGGGAGAGGGTAATAAAATTGTAGACAGGCCATGCAGCAGCCAGAAGCAACAAGATGACCAATACTACCGGAAAGCTGATTTTCAAGCCTTCCGACCGTTGACTGCCTTCATCAAACACTTCAAAAAAGTTAAAATCGCGCATCTACCCATCCCCCCTTATCTTCTGATCATGGTACCCAGTGCATTGATATAAGATCCCAGCGCTGCTTCGCCGGTATACTGGCTGATATTGACATTGGTCAAGCTGCTGATGCAACTAGTGGGGATGCCAAAAGCATCCTGTAAATATGCATCAAGGCCTTTGAGTTGTGAAGAACCTCCATAAAGATAGATTTGCTCTATGGTATTACCCATGCCCCGTGTAGTGTAGTATTTAAAAATGCGATCAATGTCATCAACCCAGCTGTCTACAGTGTTTCGCACGATATTCAGCACACGCATTTTCTGTGCCTGTGGGTCGACTGGGTCTATAAATTCATCAGGCAGTTCAAATTCCTTGTTTAAATGTGCAATATCAGATTTCATCTTTTCAGCTTCATCAAAAGAAACATCCATGAAACTCACCAAGTTTTGGTCAATGCTCTGCGAACCCTGACCAATAAATCGATTGAATTTGTAGTGGCCTTTCTCAAAAACGATCACATTCAAATGAGAATAACCGATGTCCAATACGGCTATTGCATGATCTTTGATGGAGCTGTCACCATTTACAAGAAAATTAGAGCTGATAAGTTTATCCAACGCATTTGATTCAATGTCAAAAACTGTCGGATGTAAATTAAGCGATTTAATCAGCTCAAAGTAAGATCGTGATAAATCCTTTGGTACTGCGGTTACCAACACCCGAGACTTGGCAACGCCATTCTCCATCACTTCTTCGAGTACTTTTGACTGAACCATATAATCACTCAGTTCAATCGGCATATACTGTTGTATTTCAAAGGCCAACATTTTTTCGATTTGTTCTTCTTCCGCTGCCGGCAACAGCACCTCGCGGGTGATGATTTCGTTACTTTCAACCACACACAGGGCAGTTTTGGTTCTGATTTTCAATGAGTCAAGAGTGGTACCAATGCTTGTTTTCAGCGTCTCCATGTCGGTGATGCGTCCTTTTTCGTAACATCCCTTTGGGGTACGCAGCGAAATAGCATGTTTGACATCAATGCTGCCAGTGTTAGGCTTTCCAACCACCATTTGAATGGAATGCTGCCCGATATCAAGGGATATCACTTCTTTTCCTGCCAGTTTAAGGCCTTTGTGTCGATTCAATCCGGTTACCCCCTTTTAGATGAACATTGAAAAGTACCATTGAATGATCTGGTTTCCATATACAGCTGTCAAAAAAGTACCAATTCCAATGAAGGGACCAAAAGGTACCATGGACTTTCGACCTTTTCTGCGGGCGATGAGAAGCCCCACCGAAACAATCCCTCCAATGATAAACGACAAAAACATCACCAGTAAAATACCCTGCCAGCCAAACCACAGCCCCAATGCAGCCATGAGCTTGATGTCGCCGCCACCCATGCCGCCATTGGAGACAATGGCGATGGCAAGAAAAAAGCCTCCGCCAATCAGTACTCCCAAAGCTGCCTGCCCAATAGTGATGCCAGTGTTACCGATCAGCCCGTAGGCCAAATGAAAAACGCCTCCCACTGCCACCATGATGGTTAGACCATCAGGAATAATCTGGTGATCCAGATCGATAAAGGTCATCACAATAAGCAGCAGGGTTAAAAAGGATATGGCAAAAAAAGAAATCGACAAACCATAAGACAGATATACCAGTGTTATCAGTATACCCGTCAGCAGCTCAACCGCCGGGTATCGGGCAGAAATTTTCACGCCGCAGGTGCGGCACTTGCCCCTGAGAGCCAGCCAGCTGACCACTGGCAGCAGTTCAAAGGGCTTGAGCGGTGTATTGCAATGAGGGCAATGGGACCCCGGGAAAACAATGGACTCTTCCCGGGGAATGCGGTAAATGCAGACGTTGAGGAAGGAGCCTATGAACAGAAGCAGAAAAAATAATACAAGCAATAAATCATCCCCTCGGATATAAAAAAACTAATTTCATGAGACAAAATGATGTAGATTTGGAGTTTAGTTTAGTGAAAACTGCCCAATATTCACTCCATTACCTATAGGTTGATTATTATTGCGATTGCGTTGTCCGCCATTATTTAGCGTACCATTGAACAACTCATTTGAGTTGTAACTAATAATAAGTCTACCACCATTCCATCCATCTCCATAATCATCAAATGCACGTACTTGATAAATTCGACCATAGTGAAGTTCAATGTTGTCAGTAAAGCTATTTCGTGATCTTGTGTTATTGGAATTATGTTGACCTGTATTCTCTTGGTGAATAATTGAATTGTCACTTAAGTCTACAATGTACCATCCAACTTCATTTGGCCATTGTCCTGCTTGCCAGCTCAATGTTGCGGTTACCATTGAGTGAATAGTAACTTCAACAGAATCCGAATGATTTCCATCGACAGATGTAACTGTAATGGTCGCTTTACCTGGAGCTACAGCTGATACCACACCACTGGAAGTAACTGTTGCTATCGAAGGATTGCTGCTTGACCAGTTGACTTGTTGATTAGTCGCATATTCAGGGGTAATCGTAACGCTTAGCTGCTTTACAGAAGTCATTGGAAGTATAAAATCATCTTCATTGATTTGAACTCCTAAAACAGGTACGTCACCGATGGCGACACGTCCAACTGGCGGTGATAAATTTCCAGTGAGACCAGGAGGAAGTGCTTCAAAAGAACTTGCAAACTCATAAGATGCAGGTGTAATAAAACTATTGTAAGTCGGCGTTGAATTAGTGCTCCATGTAACCGGAACACTTGTTATTGCAGTGATACCCCCATCATAAGTAACATTAACGAGAACTGTGTTCCCTAATGCTTTGCGTGCTTCCTCCAGTGAGGTTCCATATAATACAGTTCTTTCAATTGGATCATGGACTAAACTTGTAATTGTACCATTTAAACCAACAATAATGTTGACGTCCCCGTCTTCATTTGAAGTAAAAGCAAATGGTATTTGATTTTCCACTATTGGCAGACTTGTATTACCGGTATAACGGAACCGGGGATCTTCAACAGTCAATGTAACTGGTACAAAAAGATTTGGTTCATCAGCAGACCCTGTTATGGTGATGATACCATTGTCAAGAGAATAGCTGATAGAACTAATGCCATCTTCTCCCCCTGCCTTATCCACTCGCATACGCAAATTTCCCAAAGACGTCCAAGTATTAGCGACAGGTGTAATGTTGCCTGTTCCAAAGGAACTGTCATAATTAATTGATGAGAGTTCTGCCATGTTTTCAGAGCCACTACCATTGACAGGACTAAGATTAATCCCAAAGGGGTACTGTACAGTGTTGTTCATGGGGCTATTAAATCTAACCAAACCACTGTTGCCAATATCCAAATGCCCTTGATTATCAATAATACTGCTTCCACTCTCCAACAAAATAGTTTTACCGTCGGGCACCCTTACCTTAACTTGATGGTCCCATCCTCCACCCTTAAAATCGATATGACTGTTACCAGAGTTAACAACAAAGATGCTGCTACTTGATCCAACCTTATTCACTACAGAGTCATTGAAGGAGATAGGAGCACCGGCACCAGATTTAATTATGGAAGTGCCAGAACCAATAGTCAAGGTGGAATTATTAATATTGATTTGTCGGTCTGTAGAAGTTCCAACATTTATGGCAGTATCCAACATTAGATTACCAGTCGCAGATATAGTTGCCTGGTGCATGTAAATGCGTCCTGCTGATGCCATGTCAATATTTTCAGCACTTAATGACGCGTAATTATTGATGCCAATCAACCCTCTGTCTGCTTTTAAAGAAATGTCTTTACCAGTATTCAATGAAGGTCCGTTGTTTGCCATCTGTATGGTTCCAGCAACTTTTACAGGATTACCAGAAGCATCCAACTGGATGTCCTGATATAGCGTAATAGCCCCATTTCTAGAGAGGATGTCAATATTGCTGTTGTTAGTTACTTGGATGCTCTTGGCAATGTTGACATCATTATCCACTGCCCATTTGACTAAGTGGTCATTCTGCACAATGACTGGGCTCGTAGATCCTAGTGTTCGCATCGGAACAAACAAAGCACCACCGCTTGGGTCAATGATTTCAGCAGGATTAGATGGATTTGGAAAACTTTCCAGAGAGTCAAAGCCAGATGAATCCAATAATTTGATAATATGATTTTCGCTGTCAGCAAGCCGAATATCTCCACTCATTTCCTCAAAAACACCATCATTATTTTTATCAATCCAAGCAAATATGCCTGAACGCCATTCCTCGCCCTCAAGAAACACATGATTAGAACTAATCTGACGATTCCCAGCACGTCCATGGATATCAACTGGTGTAACAACCAAACGGATATATCTGTTGGATCCCACCATTGTTAATAAATTATTCAATTCAGTAGTCGTATTCAACAAATGTATTTGATCGTAATCATTTGGGAAAACTGGATTGGCAATGCCACGGTGGGATACGTACCAACTGTACAAGTTCGCATAAAAAAGGGTGCCCGTATCATTGACATTGTGATAAGCTGTGAGCACAGGGTTGTCACTTAGCAAAGCTTCTGTTGCAAACACGCCCTCAACGTGAATCTGAACGTTCTCAACGTTTAGTTGAGATCTGGTTTCCTTGACTGACATTATTTGTGAGAGGTAAACATTTAGTCTCTTTGCGTGATTATTAGGAAATGGCAGGGATAATTGGTGCAAATCGACGTTTTTACCCAGAAAAGTTATATTTTCAGCTAAAGAATACTCTGATAATGTCGTCAAATCATCATGATCTCTTAATAACTGCCTTGCAAGGTAAACACGCTCTTCCATAAGTGCTTGGGCATTAAAAGCATCAGTAGTAATGTTCGCAGCCTTTTTCATGATAAAGAACTGTGATGAAAAACCAGGCAGAATACCCACTGCAATGATCCCAATCAATGCCATAGCAATTATTATTTCAACAAGTGTTAACCCCTTACGATTTCGCATTTATTCACCTCTTTTCTTAAACAATCAAGGACCGTAAATATGCCAAGTATCATCAAGAATACTATTGATGATATCATTGAAAACTTCATCCAGTTTACCGCCAGAAAAAGCATGATAGTACGAACCGTTACGAAACTCGTTGCCTGGGTCATCACAAAAGTCAGCTGTTTGCTGTGCTCGAACCTGGCCGCCATCGGTCTCATTCGTAAAAGCAATTACTGAAGTGCTGATGTCAAAAGGACTAGTCGATCCTGTGATGAGTGTTTCTGAAATGTGTTTCACATAGTTGTGAGAGTCTGTGATAGTAGTGCTTCCATTCCCTCTAAGTGTGTTGATGTTTCCATCGTTAACCTGATAGTTTGTTCCACTTCCAGAAGTCGAACTCCAGTAAGTTGGATCTCCATCCATCAAGAGAATAAGATAAGACTTAACATTATAATCTGCTTCGTTTGCAAGATAAAAATTTCTAAGTACATGGTAAGCCCTTCTCATCCCATCGCCTGTATTAGTTCCACCCGTCGGTGTGATAGCTACAATTTGATCTTTAACAGACTGAACATTTGCTTGATCATGCAAGTTCAGCAAAGGACCTGTTTTATTATTATTAGCATTATCATTAAACTGAATAAGAGAAAGGTATACTGGCGCATGTTCAAAATTGGCAAATCTATCAATCATCCCCGGAGATATATTCTTTAAGTGGTCAATTCTTACGTCATTTGTATCAAACACAGCAGCATTGTAACCAGCATAGCCAGATGAAGGGTTCCCAGCCATATCAAAATTCATACTGCCGGATATGTCAACAACAAATGTCACAGCAATTTTCATTCGCGGGTCTGGTCTGGCTCCTGTCCTGTATGCTAAAGCGACAGGTCTGTTGGATGATGAGCCAACTTGATCAATCCTTGCAGTATTAATTGCATTTAGTTCCGATGAAATCTTCATCACTGAACTGGATTGGCCTTGCCGAAAAGCATGTAAATCGAACTGCAGTAAGCGAGTATCTGAAGGATCTTGGAAAAATGACATTCCCAAATATAGATCATCATTAGCGTCAAGCTCAATTAATTGATTTTCAGTATGCGAATTACTTGTAGAATTCCACACAAAATGAACTAAACGTTTCCCTCCACTATCCAAAGCAAAATAGTTCCATCCATTTGCCAGACCTTCATTATCAAGCTTATCCTGTAAAATTGGAAAGACTGCAGTGCCATGTCGAGTAAAATTAGCTATCGTTTGAGAAGCAATACGCATGCTTGATTGTAGATTAAACTCGTCTACTGTTTTTCGGTGTGCATTACCTGAAAAATTAATCATTGGCCCTGTAACCATAATCACCAAACTGATTAATCCTAAAACAATAATAAGTTCAATCAATGTAACTCCTTCTATCTCCCTGCTTCTTCTAACTTTCATTTGAGCTCCTCCTTAACAGACCAACTCACTGCGCCCACCAAAAATCTCCCTCTTTTTCCATATTATCAATGATTAACACAGCCGTCTTACTATGATCAGTTCCTGCGGCAATACCTGTAGAGGATATTTGTAGTGTTTTTCCATTATCGCCGTCATAAGATTCAATAACCACATCGGCATTGCCTGTAACAATGCCTCCCTCAGTAAAAGTGATCGATTCGCTTAGAAGTTGATCATTGGTTCTGAACTGAGTGTAAAGATCATTATTGCTGTATATTACCTCATAGGCCAGTTCAGCTCCAGAGCGAGCAATATAGTATGATCTGATGCCTTGTTCCTGCAATGAAGTCATAGCCGTATTTGCTTGAGTCATCATGGCTGCCGATGCAACAAGGATTGAGGATACAAAGAGCAGTATGACGACTAATATCAAGGCAGATCCATGCTGCTTTTTCGTACTAACAAATATTGTTTGAATGTTTTTCATATTAACACTCCCAAATAGAATCGACATTATTATTGGTTAAAATGAATGATATCACCAATTGCAATCATTGTTATAGGCCAATACTGGCTCTTATTTTGTCATGACAAATATCCAAAGCTTCACGCAAAAAAACAGTCGGCTTTTTTGAATAAACCAATTCTTATTGACTGTCAACAAACTAATCTTTCAAAAGTACTATTCAGACCGATTTCTCCATGCAACAAAAAACCGGCTCTTCAGCCGGTTACGCCACTGGATCACCACAGCATAAGGCGTCCATCTATAGCTGCGGGTCATATCCTCTGTTTTTATGTCGAGGATTATATATAGGTCTTACGTCCTTTGATTATAACATAGTGGCAATCTTGTGTATACTCAATATACATAAAATAACGTGACATTTTAGATAATCTTGACGAAACTTGACTCATGGAACGCGCGAATGTGACGGTGCTTATTCATATCAACCAAATCACAACAATATCATATATCAGATCACCGTCAATGTCATAAAGCTCAACATAGTCATAGAGATGATCATCAATCATATCGACGTTTCCTGTAACAAAAATTCCATCATCACCTTCCACGTAAACCACAACATTTTCTGAAAGGATTATGATATCGCCGTCAGCAGGTGTTAATTGATTATTAATGATGGTTGAGAATCCCGGCAAGTCTTCAGGATCATCACTGTTAAGCAGATTATCGACACTGATTAACATAATGTGATTACCGTCACTATCCAGCACATCTGCAAGGGTTTTCTCGGTATAAAAGTCTGCAAAGATACCAATAATATCAGCAACACCTTCGCCGTATTCAAGTGTGACCACGCGGTCAAACTCATCAAATTCAGCTTCATAAAGACCCCAATGGCTGTAATGATCCCATTCATCTATAACTGTTTCAAGCAAATCAGATGTTGCTTCAAACCTTTCAGTCTCTCCATCGACCAGTAACACGATGTAAGGAAGGGTATCTTCCCAACCTGCATCAACAATAACGCCCAATAATGAGGAAGCAAGAACAATATCCTCTTCATATTCATCTACATCCATTGCTATCTCCATTGGCTTAAACTCAGATGGTATCTGACCATCCAGTCGGCCAGTGACTGTCACCTGTTGAATTTCTTCTTGCCAGTCAACCAGGAATCCCATCGTCTCGCTGATGAACCTCAATGGCACCAGTGTTCGGCCGTTGATGATCACAGGTGGAACACCCAGATCAACCCTGCTGCCGTTTACCATTGCGGTTGCTTCATTGAGATGCAGCACAATTTCCTGTGGACCTTTGGTGTAAGTGATCTTGCGTTCAGTCTCATTCCAGTTCACCTCAGCTGAAAGCGCTTCGGCCACGAAGCGAAGAGGCACGAGTGTGCGTCCGGTCTCAGAAATGGTGGGGGGTTGATCCAATCCGAGCTCTGCCTGATCCACCCAAGCCCGCGATTCTCCAATGATAAGCCTTACTGTTGAAACTGCTGGCGCATAAGTTAACTCAAGTTCATCAATAATCTCTTCAAGCTCAATCAAATAAGCATTTAACAGTTCTTCAATGGCTTCTGACTCTGGTTCATCAGCAGCATCTGTTAAACGCTCTAAATCATCAAACAAAGCCATGGAAAAACGAAAGATTTCCAACTCAACCCGTTGCTCAAACTGGTTTCTTTCTTCTTCAGTCATTAATCGGCTGAAATCTTCCACCCGCACCTGTAGAAGGCCCATTTTATCTTCGAAATCTTCGTAGTATTCTTCTGAAATCAGGGAATCGTCTATACAACCAGATAAAAGAAAACTGACTAACAGGGTGATCAGGATAAAAAGCAACCATTTTGATCTCATAGAATCATCACTCCCCTTTGATTTTTGATACTACCAGTATCATACCACGACTCATTCAAAATAATCAGACAATACTTGAACAGTAAAATGCACTGATACCATTTTTCAGTTGTATCAGTGCATTTTATTTGGTTTATGGTTTAGAGAAAATCTGCTATGTTGAAGGGAAAACCGCAGTGATGATATTGGAGTTTGCTGGGTTGGTTGTCGTATTCGCTCCTGTCACATGAAAAAAATTTTGAAGCAGACCAATTACGGTGTATCCAACTTTTGGTGTGATAATGACTGTTGCTGTATAAATCGTATTGTTTTTAAACTTTCCCGAATCTTCGAAAGGATTGGGGTTCCATGAAACTGTTGCAGTATATTGATCAGTTGCGAAGGTGGTTACAGGCGTACCATTATGAACCGGTTTAGTGAGATTACCAATTAAAGCCAGATTGATCGTCTGAACTTCAGAAGATTCTTCATCGTCATCGTCGGAACTGCCTCCTGAACCTCCTCCCGGCCCTCCCAGTCCTCCTTCTTCAGATATCAGTCCTATCAAATCAGTATCTATTGAGAACAAAATCCCTTTGTTGCCATCAGCTTCAATGGTGTAATTTGCCAGCTGCATATTAGGCAAATTAATTTTTGAGTTCAATTGATAGTTGGCATCGCGATCATCTGCATCTACCTGAACGATAAGCATATGTTGGTCTGGAATAATTGAAGAGCCTGGCAGTGTAAAAGAAGATCGGAACTTCATTTGACTATAAGTGTCGTTGGAAGAATTAAAAATGACATGATTTAATCGATTGTTTTCATCAAAGTAAATGTATTCCAGTTTCTGCTTGATGGCCAATAATTCAGCCGGATCACCCTCGTCAAACTCCAAAAACTCATTGAATGTTGGCGTATCAATAAGTTTTATGAAGGTAGCGTAACGAACTTGATTCTGAATATAATCGGAGGCCAGTCGGATATCACTTTGAATATCATATTGGTTGACACCTTGCCTGAATGTGCTGTTACCAAAACTGAAAACCGAAAAAGAAACCGTCAAAACCATTAAAGCAATGGCGATGGCAATGATTAATTCAATCAGCGTGATCCCACTCCGATTGTTATGGGTAAATAGTAATCGATTTTTTTTCACGGACTTCAACATTTGAAATCAACCTTTCTTTAAGGTACAAGTCCTGTGAGTGTCACTGATCGGGATCCATTTCGATACAACACCGTAATGGTAATCTGATTGAGCCCATCGGGTCCATTTTGTCGATCGCGTTGGACCATATAGGGTGAAATGCTTGGCACATTGGGAAGATTATTGATATCAAGAGGTTCAGCGGCATAGTGTTCATCTAAAAACTGCTGTGCTATTCTCGTAGCTTCAGTTCTTCTTCCCATTGAAAAAACAGTATCAAAGCCAGACGTAAACATGGTCAGAAAAGAAATAACGACAATGCTGATGATGGCCAAAGAAATGATCACTTCAATTAATGTGAGTCCTTTTTCGTTAAGATTATCTTTCATCACATCACCTTCTTTACTTATTCTGTACTATAGATCATTTTTTCACTGCCGGCACGGTATGTTCGGATGCTTTGCCTGTCTGCCAGGCCCTGCTTAATGGGATCATCAGTTCTGACTCGGATTAACTCCACTCCAGGTTCATATGCATCACGAACGACCACAGAAGATTTGTTGATGTTCGTATTTTGTGCGTAATAGTAGTAACCTGAATTAATGATGGTACCTGTCCCGTCTTTTATGACGTTGCCTTCAAAGTAGACCAATCCAAACTTAACACCATCGGCAACAGCTTCTTCAAACTGATACTCATCATAATCCTCATAGGACCCATTGATAAAATGATTATAACGGCTCTCATCTTCAAAGCCGGCCTGGCCCACATATGTCCAGGGAATTACTGAACCATTCAGCATATGATTACTTAGATCAAAGGTGACTTTCTTGTTATCGTCTCTAAGGCGAACTGTCCCTTCAAAAATGATTATTTCTGCATCAAAAGTGACATCATTGGTATTTTTCTGTTGTTGAAAGGTCACACCACTGTTGTTAGTTCCACGAAACAAAATTACATTGGCTCGAAATACAGAAATTTTCTTCCCGTTTTGAGGAGACTTGGTTGGCGAACCGCTGAACGCCACGGCACTACCAGTCATATCCAAAGTACCATCCACATCAGGATTCACATCGTCCCATAAATTAGAAGCCCGCCACCATCCATTGGGTGGCTCTGTCCAGGGGGTTGTATTAAAAATGACATTGGTTGGCACCAGAAGAGTTACAATGCTTGATAACGCTGTGGAATGATGTTTTCCTTCTGCCCGAATGGTGATGAGGGCAGAGTGATCAGCGTCATGGATGTAACTGATGGAATAAGTGCCATTCCCCAGAGGAACGTTTTGAAGACTGGTTGTGCCAAGACTATTTGCCGCTGATACCAGCTCCGGCACACTTGTGCGGGGAGAAATACCTAATAGTTTTTGATACCCTGCTTCAACGCCCGATCTGGCGATGTAATCCACTTGAATCTGATGCTCAGAGCGCATCGTGTGTCGTGTTTCTGCCATACTCACAGATAAAAGTGCCACTCCTAAAATACTCAGTACCAGCATTACAATCATCACCCAAATAAGCGAAAATCCTTTATTCGAACGATTTTGTTTCAAATTTCTCCCCCCTTCCATTCCGCAGCTTCCAGCATCAATGCAATTTTGAAACAGCCTACAACTTACATTATTAACAGACTATACGGAAACAACATCCATTTTGGGGGGCTGTGTGGCTTGTTTAGTTAAACAATTGTATAAAAAAAGCCAGCCGGTCGGCTGACTCTTGTAGTGGTGCCACTAATGGTTTACCAAGGGAAAGGTTTAGGTGCAGTTGGATCGTAATCAGCAGGTCTTCTGGATCTACCTCTGTAAAGCTTGCCGCCTGCTACTTTGTCCATCTCTTCTTCTGATAATTCTTCGCCTGCCGCATCAGCTTCCATTGCTTTCACCAGAAAATCCCGTTGCTGGTCTATTTCCTCCAGTGTCAAGGACACACCCTTTCCATTTAAAAATGCCTGCACTTCTTCTGCTGTTTCTTTTCCGAAAAGCGCTTCCAAAAATCCATCGTCCTGATCCATCAGGTCTTCAAGTTTTTTCATATTCTCTTCCATGGGCTCATCTCCTTTGGACTCGCAATATCATTACATGGTGAGCATCTGAAAAAGGAGCCATATTGTTACCTTCGAGGCACACCCGTCATGACGTCAATTCTGTGCACTATTGTATGCCTTTCTTAATTTTTCTGCAATAGATTGCATGCCTCCGGAACCACGCATCTTACCTAGAAAAGAGCCAGCCCTTAGGCTGACTCTTGTGGTAGTGCTGTGGGGTAGGGAAAGAGGTTACAGTACCTCCCCGTTCCTATGGTTTCGTAGGAGTTGTACCTGCTACAGACCCATCAACATTTACACTAATCGCAGTTATCGCAGAATCATCAGACCATTTCAAATTATCTGCATCAAGATATGCACCACCAGTTGTTAACGCTGAGAATAAGTCAGTACCATCAGCAGCTACAGGACCGTTTTCTGCTACATACAAACTTACAGCACTTTGGATTACTCTAAAAGTAGCATCATCAGCACTTGCTCTAGCATTGTTAAGTGTACCAGTGAATCTCGGAATTGCAATCAACGCCAAAATACCCAAAATCGCAATAACCACAATCAGTTCAATCAACGTGAAGCCTTTTCTGTTTTTCAACTTCTTGTTAAACCATTGAATCATACAAGTCCCTCCTCAAATTTTATTGTACGGTTTGAAGCACATCAAACATTGGCAACACCATACTGATCACAATGAAGCCAATAATGACTCCCATGACCACAATCATGATAGGCTCCATAAAAGTCAGCATGCGCTGAATTTCTGTCTCCACCTCCTCGTCGAAGAAATTGGCGGTTTTATCAAGAATGTCATCCAGTGTACCGGATTCTTCGCCAATTTTAATCATGTTATCAACCATTGGCGGGAAGAATCCCAGTTTGCGAATGGGTACCGACAAAGCCGCCCCCTTTCTGATTTCATCTTTTGCGGCAATGATGCCATCGCCAACAATTTTATTGCCTACCGCGCCAGCCACATTATCAAGGGACTGGAGCAGTGGAATACCGCTGATCAAAAGGGTCGAAAGGGTACGACAGAACCGGGCGCTGACCACTTTTCGAGTGAGGCCCTTAACAAGGGGGATGCGCAGTTTCCAACGATCAAATGTGCGACTGCCTTCAGGGGTGGAAGCCATTCGACGCATGATAAGCGAAAAGACAAGCAGGGCTCCCAGCAATACGTGCCAGAATGACTGTAAGAATCCACTGATGGCCAGTAAAATACGGGTGGGGAGAGGTAATTCAACACCGCTTCCCTGAAACATGCCGATGAAGGTGGGCATGACCACCACCAGGAGAAAGATCACCACAAGGGTTGCGACAACCATGAGGATGATGGGGTATACCATGGCGCTTTTCACCCGGTTATTGACTTTAAATTCTTTTTCATAATGATCGGCCATGCGTTCCATGACCACATCGAGACTGCCGGAGGCTTCTCCTGCCGCCACCATATAAATCATGAGCTGGGGAAAAACGCCAGGGTGTTTTTCAAGAGCCTCAGAAAAAGTGAAGCCCTTCTGCACGTCTTCATACAGGTCGCTGATAATGCCTTTAAAGCGTTTATGCTCTGTTTGTTGTTTCAGGATATCTAGGGTATTCATTATGGTGACCCCTGCAGCCAGCATGGTATAAAACTGCCGGCAGAAGACAGCAATATGTTTGATGCTGATGTGGCCGAAAATCTGAATGTCACGGATATCTTTTTCGATGACTTCTTCAATGGAAACCGGATAATGCCGTTTATCACGCAGCCGCTGGATCACATCTCCTTTTGAGGAAGCGTTCTCGGTACCTTCAATGTTTTCACCAGTGGCTGACACTGCTTTGAACTTGTAAAGCGGCATTTTTTCACCCCGTTTCTACAGTATGGTAGCCAGTTGTTTTTTAATATAGTCAAGGTCTTGTGAGTAAGAAAGGCAGGTTTCTCTCGAAATATCATTGTTTTTGTAAAGGCTTAATAAGGCGTTATCCATGGTGATCATGCCATGCTTGCCACCGGTTTGCACTGATGTCTGAATCTGGTGAGTTTTACCCTCGCGCACAAGGTTGCGGATGGCCGGAGTTGCAGTCATCACTTCAAAGGCGGCCACTCTTCCCTTTCCTTCTTTTCGTACCATCAGCTGCTGGGAAATAATTCCCTCAAGCACTGCAGCCAGCTGTACCTTGATTTGCTCCTGTTGATAAGGGGGAAACACATCAATGATGCGGTCGACAGTATTGGCTGCTCCGATGGTATGAAGGGTGGAAAGTACCAGGTGGCCGGTTTCAGCGGCTGTGACTGCAATAGCAATGGTTTCGAGATCTCGCATCTCACCAACCAGAATAACGTCCGGGTCCTGGCGCAGGGCGGCCCGGAGGCCGTTGGCAAAACTGTGGGTGTCCTCTCCGATTTCCCGCTGGTTAATAACACTTTTGTTATGTTTGTGAAGGTATTCAATGGGGTCTTCCAATGTCAGCACATGACAATTTCGCTCCTGGTTGATCAACTCAATCATGGAAGCCAGCGTGGTGGATTTACCAGAACCCGTAGGACCGGTAACCAAAACCAGTCCTCGCTGTTTTCGGGTGAAATCGGAAACATTTGGCGGCAGTCCCAGCTCTTCAAGTGTGGGAATCTGGGAGTAAACAACCCGAAAGGCCATGCCATAGCTGCCTCGCTGTCTGTAAGCATTCACACGAAAACGCCCCAAACCGGGATGAGAAAAGGAAACATCCATTTCTCCCCTTTCCTGCAGCTTGATGAGCTGTTTTTCTGTGAGCACCTGTTTCACCAGCATGGCGGTATCTTCGGGGGCAAGAGGAGCATCAGTGAGCTTCTCCAGTCGACCATCAACACGAACGATGGGGGGAAGCATTGCCGTAATATGCAAATCAGAAGCTTTGAGTTCAATAGCTCGTTTTAAAAATTGCAGGATGTCCACGTGATCCCTCCTTATTCCAGTGAGTATGTCATTTTAACCAGTTCGTCCACAGTGGTGGTACCATTCAGCACCAACTGACGGCAGCTTTGGCGCAGGGTAATCATGCCTGATTGGATGGCTTGCTGGCGAATGGATTCAATGGGTTTTCTTTCATCGATCATGGTTTTAATTCTGTCGTACATGGGCAATATTTCATGAATACCGGTACGCCCCCTGTATCCTGTCTGATTGCAAGCATTACACCCTTTTCCCCGATAGATGACAGCACCGTTGTCAAGGTTCAACAGTTCTCTCTCTTTTTCATTGGGTTCACAGGATGTTTGACAATCAGGACATATTCTTTTCACCAGTCGTTGAGCCATAATGCCCACTACTGAGCTGGAAACCAAAAACGGCTCTATACCCATATCGATAAGGCGGGAGATGGTGGAAACAGTGTCGTTGGTATGAAGAGTGCTGAGGACCAGATGACCGGTGATGGCAGCCCGAACTGCAATTTGTGCCGTTTCTGTATCACGGATTTCGCCAATCATGATAATGTCTGGGTCTTGTCGCAATATTGAACGCAGGCCGCTGGCAAAAGTGAGGCCCGCCTTAACATTTACCTGCGACTGATTGATTCCGTTGATTCGATACTCCACCGGGTCTTCCACGGTGATGATGTTCTTATCTATCTTATTGAGTTCCTGAAGCACGGTATAAAGAGTGGTGGTTTTCCCGGAACCAGTGGGTCCGGTGACCAGAATAATGCCGTGGGGGTGCTGAATGATGCGGTCAAAAGTTTTCATGTTATTATCGTTGAAGCCAAGCTGGTCTTTACTGAGCAGAATGGCACTTCGGTCAAGGAGTCGTATGACAATTTTTTCACCATAAACGGTGGGCATCACCGCCAGACGCATGTCAATTTCTCGCCCGTCAATTTCCATTTCCACCCGGCCATCTTGGGGAACCCGTTTTTCTGCAATATCCATTTTACCCATGATTTTTATTCGGGTAACCACAGCAGAGTGGCTGGCTTTTTGAGGTTTCATAATCTCCTGAAGATCACCGTCGATTCGGAACCGCACCCGCAGGCTTCGTTCCAACGGTTCAATATGAATATCGCTGGCTTTCATTTTGATGGCCTGACGAATGACTGAGTTCAGTAGTTTAACAACTGGTGCTTTTTCAACATTTGCCAGTGTCTCTTCATTTAGATCATCAAAAAAATCACTGGTATAGGTTTCATCAAATTCTTCAAGTGCTTTTTCAGCACTCTCTTTTTCATAATAGAGGCCAATAGCATTGAGGATGTCTTCTTTACTGGCAATCACCGGATCCACCTGCATGCCCGTGGCAATTTTCACATCATCAACAGCAAAAATATTCAGTGGGTCGGCCATGGCCACCATCAGGCGGTTATCGGTTTGGGTAATGGGAATCAGGTTGTGTCTTCTGGCCATTTTTTCTGAAATCAAGCGGGGCATCTCTGGATCGATATAGGTTTTTTCCAGATCCATATGGGGGATTCCCAGTTGAAACTCTAGCACCTCTATAATTTGCTTTTCAGAGATATACCCTTCTTCCACCAGTACTTCGCCGATTTTTTTGTTGGATTCCTTTTGAATGGTAAGTGCATCTTTCAGTTGATCCGGTGTGATGATGCCGGTTTCCACCAGCAAGTCGCCAAGCCGTCTGTTCTTTAATGTCTTCATGTCAATTCCTCCGGTCATAAAAAAATAAAACCGACGAATATGTCTATTCAGCCGGTTACGCCACTGGATCACCACGGCATAGGCGTCCATCTGTAGCCGCGGGTCGTTTCCTTCTGTATGAATTTGCTTCATGTTGTAAACCGGGCTAATTTTCCTATTTTTTATAACATACCCGTTATGATCCTATTATACCATTTTTTTATCATTCGTAAAGTGAATATTTTGATATATTTATGACATAACGTGACGTCACGCATTTGGTGAACGGAATGCTTTTCATTTCAACCAGAATTGCGGAACTTTTTCATGCGGTGAAGCACCCGGGCTTCCAATGGCCGAACCAGTGTGGTCCACCAGAACTCTTTACTTTTTATGGGAGTCACCAGGATGGTGTAGACACCCAAACGATTCCCCCCCAGCACATCGGTGAAAATCTGGTCTCCGATCATGGCCACTTGCTGTCGCTGGAACCCCATGAGACGAATGGCTTTTTTCAAAGTTCCCAAAGTGGGTTTTTTTGCTTTTGAAAAACCATGAACCATGAAAAATGCCTGCATTTCATCGACACGAAGTGAATGGTTATTGGAAACCAGCACCACTTGAAAGCCCAGTGCTCTGGCATCGGCAACCCACTGGCGTACCTCTGTTGCAGGTTCGGATTTGTCCCAGGCAACCAGTGTATTATCAATATCAATCATCAGGCCTCTTATGCCGATGGTTTGTAGCTGTTGAAGGGGTATTTCATGCAAGTTATCCACCCATAAATTTGGTTGCAGTAGTTTCATTATATCTAAAATCTCCTTTGTCGGCGCATGACTTAATCTTCAAGAATGGCCTTGATTTTCGTGACGATGATATCAATGGCCACCTGGTTTTTACCACCCTCAGGGATAATAATGTCTGCATATTTTTTATTGGGCTCCACAAACTGGAGATGTGCCGGTCGAACGGTGGTCATGTACTGGTTGATGACTGAATCAAGAGAACGCCCCCGTTCTTTGATATCTCTCATGATACGGCGAATGATCCGCACATCGGCATCGGTGTCGACAAAAATTTTGATGTCCATCAGTTCCCGCAAATCAGGGTCATCAAAAAGCAGAATGCCTTCTAAGATGATAATGTTTCGGGACTCAATCGTGAGAGTTTCTTTCTTACGTGTATGGCGTTCGAAATCATACTGGGGCATTTCAATGGATTCACCATTTTGAAGGGCTTTCAGGTGACGCGTGAGGAGATCTGTTTCAAAAGAAAAAGGATGGTCGTAATTGACTTTGATGCGTTCTTCCAGAGGCAGATGGTCTTGGTTCTTGTAATAGGCATCTTGAGGAATGATGGCAATACTCTGTTCTGGCAGGTGTTTCAGAATTTGACGGGAAACGGTGCTTTTGCCGGAACCGGTGCCGCCGGTAATCCCGATGAGAATGGGCTTGCTCATTTCGCTGCCTCCTTTACCCTTCGTTCTTTTCGAATCAGTGCTTCGGGGACCACTTCAAACGGGACCTGAAAAGTGACAATTTGCTGGGGGTGAGGAGCCTGTTCAATTGACTCACCTGCTTCATTTTTCAGTTTTGTGATGGTGAAGCGTTGCAATACCCGGTGTGGTGCAATGATTTCCACTTCGTCGCCTTCAAAAAATCGGTTTCGTTGTTCGGCGGTGGCTGTCATGGTGTGCGGATCGAAGTCGATTATTTTGGCAATGAAATCATAGCTGCGGCTCTGGTCGGTATCCTCATATATGTGGTCTTCAGGCCCCGGAGCATCAAAGTAAAATCCTGTGGTAAAGGGGCGATGGCTTGCTTTCGACAGTTCCTGCATCCACGTTGGATCTGGTACCCAGTTGTCAGGATCGGTCAGGTAAGCATCCAATGCCATGCGGTATGCCCTTACCACTGTGGCAACGTAATGGACGGTTTTCATGCGTCCTTCGATTTTCAGACTGGTGATGCCTGCCTTGATAAGTTGGGGCAAGTGCTGGATCAGACAGAGATCTTTGGAATGAAAAATATATGTGCCCGTCGCATCTTCGTATACAGGCATGTATTCTCCAGGACGTTTCTCTTCCACCAGGTGGTATTTCCAGCGGCAGGGATGCGCACATTCTCCCCGGTTGGCGTCTCGCTGAATCATGTAGTTACTCAACAGGCAGCGGCCTGAATAGGAAATACACATGGCACCGTGAATAAAGGCTTCCAATTCAAGGGTGGCTGGTACCTCTTTTCGAATCTGGGCTATTTCCTGGAGACTCAATTCACGTGCAAGCACCACCCGCTGGGCACCCAGCCGGTGCCAAAATTTCAGCGACTGGCTGTTGGTGGTGTTTGCCTGTGTGCTGATATGAATTGGTATTTGGGGTGCCAGTTCCTGCACCATATCAAAGGTACCGGGGTCAGAAACGATAAATGCATCCAGCGGTATATGGCTGATGGTATTCAGGTACTCCGGCAGTTCTTTCAGATCGTCTTCATGAGGAATGATATTCAGGGTCAGGTAAACCTTAGCTCCATGACCATGGGCAAAGGCAACCCCTTCTTCCAGCTGACTGACGCTGAAATTTTTGGCAGCTGCCCGCAGTCCGAAAACCTGGCCTCCCAGATACACGGCGTCTGCTCCATAAATGACAGCGGTTTTTAATCGTTCCAGATCACCGGCAGGTGCCAGCAGTTCAATTGATGGTGGTGGTTTCAGAAGATGAGTCATGGGATCCCCCGTTATTATAGATTTGATGATGTTTCGTTCAGTTTCAGACTGATGGCAAGGCCGTCGCCTATGGGTAATAAGCTGGTTTGGAGTTGTGGGTGACTGGTAATGGTTTTCAGGTAGTTGCGCATACGCGTCACGATGGTCTTTTTTCGCCGCTTCACCATGGCATCGCTGGCCACCATGCCTCTAAACAGCACATTGTCGGAAATCAACAGGCCGCCCGGTTTCAATAATTTAAGACAGTGCTCCAGCATCTGATGATAGTGTCCCTTGGCACCGTCAAGAAAAATCATATCCACTGGTTCGGTGAGGCAAGGAAGGATTTCTGTCGCGTCACCGGGCATTACTTTAATCTGTTGGGAACAGCCAGCCTCTTCAATATAACATCTTGCAGTATCAATCAGGTGCGGATCTCTTTCGATGGTAATCAGCCTGCAGTTTGGACCGGCGGCATAGCAAAACAGAATAGCTGAGTAGCCAATGGCTGTGCCTACTTCGAGAAGGTATTGGCTGCGGGTCGTTTTAATGAGTGTTTCCATCAGTGAAGCCACTTCCGGTGTAATGATGGGGATCTTCTGGTTTTGTGCCTCCTGCTCTAGCCTGTTGAGTATGCCTGAGCGTTGAGGTAGTAATGTCTTTAAATAATCTTCCACATAGGGTTGTGTAATAGGGTTCATCAAATAACTCCTTTTGTACTTTCTGGTTACCCGAAAGTCATTAGAAAGGGTACCAGTACCGGCACAATGGCTGTCAGAACAACACCGGTAATAAAAGCAATGATGGCCACATTGCCATCTGTCGAACGGGAAATAATGGGCAGGGTTACATCCATACTGGTGGCGCCGGCAGGGGCTATGCTTTCCAGTTTTCCGATATAACGAGCGACAAAGGGGATGGATACCAGTGCCATCACTTCTCTGGAAATATTTGTTATGAAGGCGAGCGTTCCCAGCTGGGCACTATGTTTTGAAAGCTCTATAGCCGAAAAGGAATACCAGCCAAAACCAGCTCCCACAGCACCCGCCTGATACCAGGGTATATGGAGGAGCAACCCGCCTGCCATGGTTCCCAGCACACTGCCGAGAGCTACCATAAAGGGTACCAGGAGAATGCGAAAACCCATTTCCCGGATCTTTTTCAATAAGTCTCCTTGACGTCCCACATCAATGCCTACAAAAAACAGTAGCAGGCACAGACCAAAAGTAATGAGACTGCCCATGTGGGGAATAATGGTGGGGGGGATCACCAGGATACCGGCACCAATGCCCAGAGCAACTGCAATGAAAATAGCGATGGTCATCTTGAGTCTCCTTTTCGATGAAGAATGTGAGCAGAAACCATCTTAACGCCTATGACACTGAAGATAATCGAAAAACCAGCCAATACCACTGCCTGTAGCCCGATGGTAGCGAAAGATGCGATCACTGTTTCGTCAAGGCCAATATTCACACCCATGATGAATAATAAGAGTAACAAAGCGCCACTCTGAAAAAAATCCAGCCGGTTCAGGATGGATGGTTTTAACATGCGGCGGTAACCGATGAAGCCGCCGGCCACAATAATGACCAGGTACAATAAAATATCCAAACAGCACGCCTCCATTTCGAAAGTCTCAGGTAATTATATCGCAGGCGCAAGTTTCCAGCAATAGGGAATGCGGTATGTTACCATACATTCACGTGAACGCTGATATTTGAGAACATATGTATAAGGAGGCAATCTCGTTTCCCTGTGGGAATCGTGATGCCTCCTGTGGTTGGTTGTTTTGTGGTTGGTTGTTTAATGTATGGTATTAAACTTCCATAATGATGGGGAGAATCATGGGACGGCGCTGGGTTTTGTGATACAGGAAATCTTTCAGACCGTCACGAATGCCGTTCTTGAGCTGGGCCCATTCTTTGACGCCCCGCTGTTCCATTTGGTCAAGTGATTTTTGAACGACTATGCGGGCTTCTTCCATCAAATCTTCTGATTCGCGCACATAGACAAATCCTCTGGAAATGATATCGGGTCCGGCGACGACTTTGGCTTCGCTGCGATCCATGGTGACGACAACCACCATCAAACCATCTTCGGCCAAATGCTTGCGGTCACGAAGGACGATACTGCCTACATCACCCACACCCAGGCCATCCACCAAAATCGGACCTGCCTGAACCTTGCCGGTGATTTTTCCTTCTATCTGGTCAAGCTCCAACACCTGTCCATTTTGCATGGTAAACACATTTTCTTCAGGCATGCCCAGGCTCATGGCCAGATTGGCATGCTGCTTCAAATGTCTGTACTCTCCATGAACGGGTATAAAGTACTTGGGGCGTACCAGGTTGTGCATCAACTTTAATTCTTCCTGGCAGGCGTGCCCGGAGGTATGCACCTCAGCCAGAGAATCATAAATTACATTTGCTCCCTTTTCAAAGAGTTGGTTGATAACTCGGCTGACGGTTTTTTCATTGCCAGGAATGGGTGAGGCGGAGAAGATCACCAGATCTCCTGCCTGTATATCCAGTTTTCTGTGTTCGCCGGAAGACATGCGGCTCAGCGCAGCCATGGGTTCTCCCTGGCTTCCGGTAGTTAAAAGCACCAGCTGATCATCCCGGTATTCATCCATGTCTCGAAGATCGATGACAAGACCTTCGGGCACGTTCATGACACCCAGCTCACTGGCAACAGCAAAAACATTGAGCATGCTGCGACCGTTAATGACCACTTTACGGTTAAATTTTTGTGCTGTGTTAATAATAATCTGCAGCCGGTGAATATTGGATGAGAACGTGGCTACGATAATACGGCTTTTGCAGTTCATAAAAGCATTCTCAAGGGATTTGCGTACATTTTGCTCTGAGATAGTGGCGCCGGGGCGTTCAACATTGGTACTATCAGCCAACATTAACAATACGCCCTTTTCCCCAAGATCTGCAAACTTATGAAGATCCATCACCTGTCCATCTACAGGCGTGTAATCAATTTTAAAATCTCCTGTATGAAGAATGGTGCCGATATCGGTATGCACTGCAATGGCAAAGGCGTCAGGAATACTGTGTGTGGTTCGTATCGGTTCAATTTTAAAGACGCCCAGCTGGAATGTTTCATCACCCTTGATGCGTTGCATACGCACATTGTTCAGTCGGTGTTCTTTGAACTTAACTTCCAGGAGTCCCAAGGCCAGACGGGGGCCATAAATGGGAACGTTAATCTGTTTTAGCAGGTAAGGAATGGCACCAATATGGTCTTCGTGACCGTGGGTAATGACCACGCCTCTTATTTTCTCTTGGTTTTTCACCAGATATGTCATGTCGGGAATGACAATATCGATGCCCAGCATTTCATCATCAGGAAAACTGAGACCGCAGTCGATGATGAGAATTTCATTTTTGTATTCCACCAGGGTCAGGTTTTTTCCGATTTCTTTTAGACCGCCAAGAGGAATAATTTTTATTTTTTCTCCGCCTGGTTCTGGCACCGGCACCGGTTGAGCTTTCGCCGGGCGTTTCTTTTTCTTTGCTGGTGACACTTTTGATGTTGTTGCTGTTGAAATGTCTGCTGCTACTGTGGATGCATTTTTTTCAACAGGCTGTTCTTTCGGTTTGTCTGATTGGGTGGGTCGTTTAAACCACTTCTTTTTTTTCTTTGGTTTCGTTGTTGTATCTGTCATATTAATTCCTTTCTGTTTTCGCGCACACAAATACAGGCAGTCCCATATCTTTAAGATGGACTACCTGCATTTGGAGCATAATCCGAAAAATTTGACTTTATGGTCTGTGATTGTAAACTGATACTTGTTGGTAATCTCTTCTTCCAGCGGATCCAAAAGGTCTTCCCCGACTTCAATGATGGCTCCGCAGTTCTGGCAAATCAGGTGATGATGCTGGTGATCTTCTTTGTGATTGTTAAACTCGTACCGACTGCATCCATCATCCAGATTGATCTTCAGGATCAAACCCATTTCATCAAGGATCTGCAACGTTCGATATACCGTCGCCAGTCCAATGTCCGGGCATTGGGTTTTCACCAGGTCATAGATCTCTTCTGTATTGAGATGCTGCCCCTGATTTTCCATGATAATATTTAAAACTGCCCTGCGCTGCGGGGTCAGTTTATATCCTTTTTCTTTTAGTAATGTTTTTAATTGATCCAGAGGATTTTCCATATTTTCACCTGCTTCCATCAGGTTCTGTGCCTGATGATTCTCATATAATAATCATTTCAAATCTTATTATAACGGTTTGACCCATAGTTGTCAAATGAAAGTGGGGAAAACACTGCAGGCGGAACTCAGCTAATGAATCCGCCTGCAGTGTTTGGATGTGCAGACAATATGTTAGCTTTCTTCTGTTTCCATTTCATCCAACATGGTTTCGTATGCAGCGGCAACCTGTTCAAACTCATCGTCATCTTCAACTGCTACCAGCATCACCTGTTCTTCATCATTGGGATCCTGTTCCATGCGGAAAATGTAGGCATCTTCATCTTCGTCAGCGTCGACGGGCAAAAGAATGGCATATTCCTGGTCTTCCATTTCCATGGTCATAATGATCTCGAAATCTTGTTCTTCTCCATTTTCATCCACCAGGGTAACAATGTGTTCATCGTGATTGTGATCATGTTCGTGGTCATGGGTCATATTTCTTACCTCCTTTGGGATTTGGTTGTCAATTCACTTTTCATCTATTTAAAAAATCCAGATACCCCTGCAGTATACAGACTGCTGCTGCAGTATCAATGATTTTTTTTCTTTTGCTTCGTCTCAAATCTGCTTCTATAAGGGAGCGTTCGGCCATTTTTGTTGTCAGACGCTCGTCCCATTCTGTGATCTCGCAGCTTATTTCTGGGTGAAGCTGTTCTATAAAATGACGCACTTTTTCTGCTTGCGGCCCAATGGTGCCATTCATATTTTTGGGCAGGCCCACCACCAGACGCGTAACTTCGTACTGCTGGATGATGGTTTTTAAGGCGTCGATATCGACTTCGAGGGTATCCCTGCGGATGGTGTGCAAGCCCTGTGCCGTCCAACCCATAGGATCGCTGATTGCCATTCCGATGGTTTTGTCACCAACGTCAAGGGCTAGAATGCGTTTAAAAGGTTCCATAGTGTTCTCCTTTTGTGTGGTTGAATAACGGCTTATAAGACCTTAATGCAGAATTCTGGGCAATCCACCACACAATAACTGCATAGAATGCACCGACTGTGATCCACAACTGCCTGCCCATTAATAATGGAGAGCGCTTTCTGACGGCATCGTTTGATGCAGTTTCCGCATCCCCGGCACTCGTCTCCCAAGTGAAGTTTTCTTTTCCTGGACATCGCTGCCTCGCGGGCAGACCTGGTGAGTGGCAAATTATTTGCCATCAGGCAGTTGGCGTTGATTTCTGCCTGTGACTGCATACCCACTGCCACAGCATCCAGTAATGGGTGTTCGAGAGAGAATCGCAGGGCCTCTTCGTAGTTGCCCAGCAAATGGCCACCGCCCAGAGGTTTCATCCCCACAATTGCTTTTCCCGCAGCCTGTGCTGTCTGAAGAGCCTGGGTCATTTCGTCAATACCCCCGTCTTGAATTCCCAGGCCAGATGGGTTGAAAATGGGAAAAATCACCTGTAACTGAGGATAATGAAGGCTTGCAGTCACAGTCGCGATGCGGTGTGTGGAAAACCCCACAGCACGAATAATGCCCCTGTCTTTCAAGCGCATGTATTCCTGTAGTGCATCTCCGTGCCCCTGCAGGGTGTGAAGGCTCTCCTGCTCATGCATCAACATGATATCCAGGTAATGGGTTCCCATTTCTTCCAGAGCTTCTTCCACTGCTTCTCTGGCGGTTTCTGTTGACCAGGCGTATGACTTGGTCATGATAACCACATTCTCACGGCGCACCTGCTTTAGCAAGTACCGGAGATGGGGGTAAGTACCATATAGCTGTGCCGTATCAAAAAAAGTGATACCTTGTTGGTAAGCGTGACACAACAGGCGGCCGCCAGCCTCAGGTGTCATGTTTCGCTGAAGGGGGCCCAGTGTCAGGGTTCCGTAACAAAGCCTGGAAACCCTGATTTGCGTCTTGCCTAACGCATGCTGGGAAACCGGCGAAATCATTTCTGGTTCATATGGTGCTTTATATAGCTGTTAAGCAGCTCTTCCAGTATTTCATCCCGTTCAATTTTACGAATCTGGCTGCGTGCACCGCCATGACTGGTGATGTAGGACGGATCTCCTGAAAGAATATACCCAATAAACTGATTGGCAGGATTATAGCCCTTTTCTTCCAATGCCTGGTAAACCTGTGTGATGATTTCCCGGGCCTGGTCTTTTTTGTCCTGTTCAAGACTGAAACGCATGGTATTATTCATTTGATCACTCATCACTGATTCCTCCTTTGATAAAACTGCTTTTACGCTAAAGCCTGCTGAATCATTTCCATGGCACGGGAAAGGGCTTCAGGGATTTTATCGGGTTTTTTACCACCGGCCTGGGCCATGTCAGGCCTGCCGCCGCCGCCGCCACCTGTGATAGCAGCGACTTCTTTTACCAGTTTTCCGGCATGGAGGCCCTTTTCAACCAGATCTTTCGAAAGGGTGGCCATGATGTGAACTTTATCTTCCTCATGTGAAGCAAGTAATATTGCTGCCGAACCTGCTTTTTCTTTGATGCGGTCTCCCAGTTCCCGAAGTGCGTCCATTGACTGACCTTCAAGAGAAGTGATCACCACAGCCGTTTGTCCAATGGTGACTGCATTCTGAAGCAAATCACCCTGCTGGTCTTTCATTTGTTCCTGTTTCATTTTTTGAATCAGTTGATCCTTCTCCCGGCTCTCCTGAATCATTTCATCCAGTCGAGGGAGCAGCCGCTCATGGCGGGTTTTCAGCATAGAAGCCATGGTTTGTAGTGTTTCCTGATGCTGTTTGAAGAGGCGGTATGCACCGGTGCCTGTAACGGCTTCAATACGCCTCACGCCTGAAGCAATGCCGCTTTCGCCAAGAATCAGCAACATGCCGATTTCGCCACTGTTGTTGACATGGGTGCCGCCACAAAGTTCAAGGCTGAAATCACCGGTTTTCACAACACGCACCGTCTCGCCGTATTTGGCATCAAACAAGGCTTCAGCTCCCAGTGAACGGGCCTTTTCAATAGAGGTTTCCATGATTTGAACCGGGAGTGATCGCTGAATTTGTTGGTTGACAATGGTTTCAACCGTTTCAAGCTCTTCTGCGGTCATGGGTTCAAAATGGTTAAAGTCAAATCGGAGGCGTTCTGGAGTAACCAGAGATCCGGCTTGTTGCACATGTTCTCCCAGTATATGTTTAAGAGCTTTATGCAACAGATGGGTTGCAGTGTGATTCCGGGCTGTATCGGCTCGACGCTCGGAAGTAACAATGGCCTGCAGCGTATCTCCCACGGCTATCTGCCCCTGGTCGGCCTCAACAACATGGTAGATCACTTCCCCGCTTCCCTTTCGGGTATCAACCACACGTCCTATGAAAGCGGCACCTTTTAAAACACCCTGATCTCCCACCTGCCCGCCACCCTCTCCGTAAAACGGAGTTTGGTCCAAGAGAACGAACATCGTCGTTCCTTTTTCGGCAAGACCTCTTTCAACAGATGCTCCTTCTTGAATGAGAGCGGTAACAGTGGCAGATACAGCGAGACTGCCATAACCGACAAAACTGGTTTGAGGCACTGCTGTCAGTACGGTTAACGGATCTTCTTTCCAGCCTACAGCGCCGGCTTCACTGCGGGCATTTCGGGCACGTGTTTTTTGTTGTTCCATTTCTGCTTTAAAGGCTGGTTCATCAACGGTCATACCTGTTTCTTCAAGAATCTCTTTGGTTAGATCAAGGGGGAACCCAAATGTATCGTAGAGACGAAAAGCCTGAGAGCCGCTAAGAACTTGCTGGCCTTCCGATTTCATCATTTCAATGTAATCACCGAGCATTTCGCTGCCCTGATGAATGGTTTCCAGAAAACGGTCCTCTTCCACCAGTATCACTTTACGAATCGTCTCTTGTTTTTCCATCAGCTCCGGGTATCCGGAATGGAATTTTTCGACAACTTTATCCATCAGCTGATACAGGAAGGCCTGGTTAAGTCCCAGAAGCTTTCCATGCCGGGCAGCCCGGCGCAACAGCCGACGCAACACATAGCCCCTGCCCTCGTTGCTGGGCAGTATGCCATCGCTGATCATAAAGGTGATGGAACGTATATGGTCTGTAATGATGCGAATGGATATATCATGTTGATGATTTTCCCCATAAGTGACACCTGAACGTTCACAGACATTGTCGAGAATTACCCGCATGCCGTCTATTTCAAAAATGGAATCAACTTCCTGCAACATACAGGCTACGCGTTCCAGGCCCATTCCGGTATCGATATTGGGATTAGGCAATGGTGTATAGTTACCGGCTTCATCTTTGTTGAACTGGGTGAAAACAAGATTCCAGTATTCCACATAGCGGTCACACTCGCAGCCGGGCTTACAGGCAGCATCACCGCAGCCATATTTTTCTCCCCGGTCAAAGTAAAGCTCAGAGCAGGGACCACAGGGGCCCAGTCCAATCTCCCAGAAGTTATCTTCTTTGCCAAGACGCACAATGCGTTCTTCGGGCAGGCCCACTTCCTGGCGCCACAGATGAAAGGCTTCATCATCATCTTCATAAATCGATGCCCAGATACGTTCCGGTGGAAGTTTCAGATGCTCCAGTGAAAACTCCCAGCTCCATCGTATGGCTTCTTTTTTGAAATAATCACCGAAAGAAAAATTTCCCAGCATTTCAAAAAAAGTGGCGTGCCGGGCGGTTTTGCCAACGTTCTCTATATCGCCTGTTCGTATACATTTTTGACTGGTGGCCATTCTATTTTTGGGGGGAACCTGTGTGCCTGCAAAAAAAGGCTTTAATGGCGCCATACCGGAGTTAATCAGAAGCAGGCTATTGTCATCTTTAGGTATCAGGGAAAAACTGGGGCGCACCAAATGATCTTTTGACTCAAAAAATTCAAGAAAGGCTTGACGAATTTCATTGATCCCTTTTTTCTCCATGTTGATCCTCCTTTTGTGGCACCATTATATCACGGGGCAGGGGTTTCCTGCATCTGATTCATGTAAAAAAGTGGTAGTGATGCTTCTGCGACAGATTCAGGCATCCTTTATCGGATACGTGACTGAATGATACCGCCACCGATCACCGTATCACCATCATACAATACCACCGACTGACCTGGTGATATGGCTTTTTGAGGCTCATTAAATATAACTTCTAATTTTCCACTGTTTGTTATGTTGGCAACACCCGGAACCGGACTGGCATTGTATCTGATTTTGATGGTCACAGGATGGTTGATCGGCAGGGTGTCCCAGGGAATAAAATTCAGATCTTCGGCCAGCAACCCTCGAGCCATTAGATTTTCCAGATTGCCTATATGAACTTCCTTTTCAGCCGGAAGAATATCTGTCACATACACCGGTTTTCCCATGGCCAGACCCAATCCTTTTCGTTGTCCCACCGTGTAGTGAATAATTCCCTTGTGGGTTCCGACGGTATGTCCATTTTGATCTTTGAAGAGTCCTGTTTCAGTTATCTGACCGTCGTAAGCTTCGATGAATTTTCCGTACTGATTGTCGGGCACAAAACAAATTTCCTGACTTTCAGGCTTGCTGGCCACAGGGAGGTTAAGCTCTTGGGCTATGCGCCGAACTTCTTCTTTGTGGTAGTTTCCAAGAGGCATCAGCGTTCGCTGCAGTTGTTCCTGAGTCATTTGATATAAGGCATAGGTTTGATCTTTTTTGTCAGTTACCGATTTTTTCAAAAGATAGCGCCCTGTATGGGAGTCTTGTTCGATGATGGCGTAATGGCCGGTGGCCACGTAATCACAGCCTAATTGTAAGGCGCGTCGCAACAGTTCTTCGAACTTGACATATCGGTTGCAGGCAATGCAGGGATTGGGAGTTCGCCCTGCTCTGTATTCCTTTACAAAATAGTCAATCACCGTTTCACGGAAATAATCTTTGAAATTCATCACGTAAAATGGAATGTCCAGGTGATTGGCCACTCGTCGGGCATCTTCAACGGCACTGAGGGAACAACAGCTGCTTTCAGGTGTGTTTTCTTCCACTTTTTCATCTTGCCAAATTTGCATGGTGACGCCGATGACATCATACCCCTGCTCTTTTAGCACATAGGCCGCCACTGAACTGTCTACCCCGCCGCTCATTCCCAGCAACACTTTTTTTTGATTTGTTATCTTCATACATAATTCCCCAATTCGTTATGGATCAATCAATAATGACACGCATGGACAAAGCGGAGAAGTGTCTTCTCCGCTTTAGTTTATTCTTCTTCACCGTGATCGTGATGATCTTCGTCGCCGGTGGGCGGTTGGTATCCTTTTAGACCTTCAAACTCCCGCTGGTGTCGCTGTGCGAAATCAAACATGGCACTTTTGATGGCTTCTTCTGCCAGAACAGAGCAATGCATCTTTACCGGCGGGAGACCATCAAGAGCATCTGCAACAGCCCGGTTGGATAATGCAAGTGCTTCGTCAATGGTTTTTCCTTTGATGAGTTCGGTGGCCATACTGGAAGATGCGATGGCACTGCCACATCCAAAGGTTTTAAACTTCACATCCACAATAACATCATTTTCAATCTTGAAATACATTTTCATGATGTCGCCACATTTGGGATTACCTACCTGACCAATGGCATCAGCATCAGCAATTTCGCCTACGTTGCGGGGGTTGGTAAAATGTTCCATGACTTTTTCGCTGTACATGATTAACGGTTGCCCTCCTTAACCTGTTCATATAGGGGTGACATGTCACGCAGTCGCTGCACAATGGGTGGCAGTTGCTCCACGACATAATCAATTTCTTCTTGTGTTGTCATATCTCCCAACGTTAACCGAAGTGACCCGTGGGCGATTTCATGACTAAGACCAATGGCCAGCAACACATGGGAAGGATCCAGTGACCCGGAGGTGCAGGCAGACCCGCTGGATGCGCCTATTCCCACCATATCCAGACTTAAAAGCATGGATTCTCCTTCAATAAATTCAAAGCTGAGATTCACATTATTGCACAATCGTCTTTCTGGATGACCATTGAGTCGGGTATAGGGAATGGTTTCCATCAAACGATTCTTCAAATTATCCCGGAGTGCTGTCAGGCGTTGGTCGTGGGCTTCCACATCGGTATAGGCAAGTTCAGCCGCTTTTCCAAAACCCACAATACCCGCAATATTTTCGGTGCCGGCCCGCTTCTTTTTTTCCTGGCCGCCGCCGTGTATCAGGTTGTGTATGCGTACACCCTTACGAAGATAGAGAGCACCCACACCTTTGGGACCATATAACTTGTGGGCGGAGATTGAAATCATGTCAACAGGAAGTTGCTTGGTATCCATCACCAGATGCCCGTAAGTCTGTACTGCATCTGTATGAAACAGCACACGATGTTCCCTGGCAATGCGGCCGATTTCTTCGATGGGCTGAATGGTTCCAATTTCATTGTTGGCATACATAACACTGATGAGAATAGTATCACTTTTAATGGCATTTTTCAAGTCTTCCAGTGAAATCAAGCCGCTTTCATCCACTGGCAGATAGGTAACCTGAAAGCCTTCTTTTTCAAGATATTCGCAAGCATGCAACACCGCATGGTGCTCAATGGCTGTGGTGATGATATGGCGCCCTTTTGACTGAAGTGCATAAGCAGTGCCTTTAATGGCCCAGTTATCTGCCTCTGATCCACCGCCGGTAAAAAAAATCTCGTCAGGACTGGCATTCAGGGTTTTGGCAATCTGATCACGGGCAACATCAACCGCCTTGCGGCTTTCACGCCCAAAACGATGAAGACTTGAAGGGTTACCATACTGTTGTGTCAGAAAAGGCATCATGGCTTCCAACACTTCGGGTTTTACTGGTGTGGTGGCACTATAATCCAGGTATACGTTCATGAGATCACTCCTTTGGATGATTAGATGTGGGTGCATGGAGATGAAGCTGTTCTTCAATCATGTGTTGCAGCGTCATGGCATCAATGACATCATGAATACTCACACGAATTTTTTCCCATACGCTCCGGGTGACACATTCATCTGCCAGTCGGCACCGGGGAGCTTCAGGGTCGGCGACACACTCTGCAGGTGCCAGAGGACCTTCCAGTGCCAGCAATACCTGCGCCACTGTCACCTGATCAGGCGGACGAAGCATCAAATAACCGCCCTGGGCGCCACGGACACTTTTAACCAGGCCGGCTTTTCTAAGTATAGCAATAAGTTGTTCCAAATAATTTTCTGGAATGCACTGCCTTTCGGCAATGATTTTAAGCGGGATGGGACCCTTTCCATAATGAAGCCCCAGCTCGAACATGGCCTTTAATCCATAGCGGCCGCGTGTGGAGAGAATCATGATATGCCTCCGTTCTATCCATTACAATATCTACAGTATAGAATACCCGACTAAATTTGTCAACATTCCTTTGATTGTTTAGTTCAATGGTTTTGGCATGCTCCTTGCTTACTTAATTAACAAATGATTTTAACAGAGCGTAACTGATTGATTGATTCTTGTGAACTTCGCCACCGAAAAACTGCGGCTTAAAATTCGAATGACAAAGGAGCGTCTATCATGCTGAAGCGCATTCAGGAAAACACTGAAAAGTACACCCTTGAACTAACTCGTATCCCCAGCGCTGTGGAAACTGACGGCGAGACAGAAATTGCACGACATATTTTTGAATTATTGAAAAACGAACCATATTTTCAGGAACATCCGGAACAGTTGTTTCTGCAAAAACTGCAGCAACACAGCACCGATCAGCGTCGCAATGTCATTGCTTACGTGAAAGGCGGTAACGGCGAACACCGTAAAACCGTTATTTTGCTGGGACATATTGACACGGTGGGTATTGAAGATTACAGAGATTTGAAGCATATTGCCAATAATCCTCCGGCTCTTGAAGAAGCATTGAAACAGATGACACTGAGCGATGAAGTCAAGCGCGACCTGGAAAGTGGTGAGTGGGTTTTTGGACGCGGTATTTTTGACATGAAATGTGGTGTGGCGGCAAATTTGGCCACTACACTGGAAGCTGCGCGTAACCCGGACCTTTTCAATGGCAATGTGATCTTTTTAGGGGTACCTGATGAAGAAGGGAACTCAGCAGGTATGCTCAGCGCTTTAAAATTACTGAATGCCATTCGAAAAAAAGATGATCTCGAGTATGTGGCAGTGCTTGACACAGATTATATGACTTCTCGTTATGAAGGTGATGAGAACCGATATATCTATGTGGGAACCATCGGCAAGTTGCTTCCCTCCTTTTACATCGTTGGAAAAGAAACCCATGTAGGCCAAAGTTTTGGCGGTTTGGATCCCAACGAACTCTCTTCAGAACTGGTTCGCGAAATAAATTTGTGCAAGGATCTTTGCGATGTTGCCGATGGCGAAGTGACAGTTCCTCCCATCACATTAAAGCAAAAAGACCTTAAGCAGGACTATTCGGTTCAAATTGCCAAATCTGCACACTTATATTTTAATTATCCAACTCATGCCAGTGAACCCGATGAGGTTATGGATAAGCTTGTTATAAAAGCAGAAAAAGCCTTCAATCAAGTTATTCACCGTCTGAATGATAACTATCGGGAATATTGCAGAATGAGCGAGATTCCTTTCCAAAACCTGCCCTGGAAAACCAAGGTGTATACATTTGATGCTCTGTATCGCAAGCTCGAAGCCGAACTGGGAGACAAAATGAAGCAACGTCTTGCTGCATTGAAACGTCGTCTTGATCCAGAAACAATGGACGACAGGGCATACAGCCTGGCGGTTGTCGAGGAAATATGCAAAATGAACCCTGATTCAGACCCGATGATCATCGTCTATTTTGCGCCGCCTTATTACCCGCATATGTACATCAATGGCAAAGATGATCGGGAACGTCGCCTGCTGGAAGCTTTAAATAACAGTGCGGCGAAAGTTCAGCCAAAAATAAGCGAACCACTTAAACTGCGAAAGTTTTACCCCTATATTTCTGATTTAAGTTTTTGCAGTGTAACCGAAAATCAGGATACGATTAACAAACTGATTACCAATATGCCGGCTTGGCCTGAAAAGTATGAGCTGCCCATTGACGAAATGCGCGCCTTTGATGTACCGGTGGCCAACATTGGTCCTTTTGGAAAAGATGCTCACCAGTTTACGGAAAGACTACACAAACCTTTCTCCTTTGAAGTTATGCCTGAATTGCTTTTCGAAACAATTCATGATCTATTTCGCTAAATATTTTCAAACAAGTGCCCGGCAAACTCTTTCTAATTTTTCAATAGAGTTTGCCAATTTATTTGCATAATTCGCCCATTCATTTGCACTTGATATAAATCGTCTATATTCTTAATAAAATAATTACATTTTATGCTTTTAAAATGACGATGATGCGATTATCGTCATTTTTATTTTCATCCACTCTTGAATTTATGATTATCCAATTGTAAAAATTGCTTGATAATTGAATTTGTCTGCCAAAATCGATGACCATTGAAATTTACCGCATCCATCGATCATATTTTTGAACAAAAATTCAGTTGACATTCTTTTTATAATAATTCGATCTAATTCTTTCGTTTGGTAACAAGATTCTGAATTATGAACACTATTTTGGAACGAAACTTGCAAATAAATACCAATGAGATTATACTTATCGATGTTTGCTTATTAAAGAGGAGGTGTTGCCATTCATGACTGTTTTTGTCTGATGCCTGATGCCAAAGTGCTCAGGATTTTGCAGCAGAACATAATGAAAGAAAGGGGATATGTTAAATGGAAGGATTACTTAATGTTGTTGGGTGGTTAACCGGTTTGGTATGGGGACCACCAATGTTGATTTTACTTGTGGGGGGCGGCCTTTGGCTCTCAATTGAACTGGGATTTTTTCAGTTCCGTTATTTTCCATATATCGTTAAACAAACCTTTGGAAAGATTTTTACCAAGCCAGAAGGCGAAGGTACTGTAACACCATTTCAATCAGTAACTGCTGCTTTGGCTTCAACGGTGGGTGCATCCAATATTATTGGTGTCCCCGCTGCCATTATGTTTGGTGGCCCAGGTGCCATTTTTTGGATGTGGGTCATAGCCTTCGTCGGTATGGGCTCCAAATTTGCCGAAACTGTACTGGGAGTCAAATACCGCGAAAAAAATGCGGAAGGTGAATTTGTCGGCGGACCCATGTACTACATGAAAAAAGGACTTAACTCCAAGTTTCTGGCTGCTTTCTTCGCCCTTGGCCTGATGCTGGAACTGATCCCCAGTGTGATGGTACAAGCCAACTCTGTTGCTGCATCTGCTTCCACTGCTTTTAATCTCTCGCCGCTGGTATCAGGGGTTATTATGATGGTGTTGGTCGGCATGGTAGTTGTTGGCGGTATTAAACGTATTGGCCGGGTAACGGAAAAACTGGTACCCTTTATGTCAATATTGTATTTACTGGGCGCTGTTATCATCATTTTCTCTAATATCACAAAGGTTCCTGCTGCTTTTGGCCTTATTTTTTCACACGCTTTTCAACCGGCAGCAGCCGTTGGCGGTTTTGGCGGTGCTGCTTTTGCTGCCGTTGTCCGCTGGGGGGTAGCTCGTGGAGCTTATTCCAATGAAGCGGGCATGGGAACTGCACCCATGGCTCATTCGGCAGCCATTACAGATCATCCAGTTCGTCAGGGTTTCTGGGGCGTTTTTGAAGTCATTATTGATACACTGGTCATTTGCACCATTACAGCATTGGTGATTCTCACCAGCGGTCTCTGGCTGGAAGAAGGTGCGGCAGCAGATCCCTCAGCATTACCTGCAATGGCTTTCGGGGAAATGTTTGGCCCCATGGGCGGTGCCGTGGTTACTTTTTCATTGCTGGCATTTGTCGTATCAACTATTATCGTGGTCATTTTTTATGGTGAAAAGCAGGCAGAATACCTGTTTGGAACTGCTTTCTCCAAAAAATGGATTTATGTTTATCTGATATCGATCATTGTAGGTGCCGTGGGTGCCGCTGAGGTATTGTGGCATTTTCTGGATATCATGCTGGCGGCCATTATCATCCCCAACATGATAGCTATTATTCTCCTGCGTAAGGAAGTGGTAGCGTTAACAAAGGAATTCTTCACCAGTGAGAAGTATTATTTGAAAGATATTCGGTAGTACTACCATCTTCATTCACAGCATTGACAAAGCCAGGTACCATTTTCATTTGGTACCTGGCTTGTATTTACTGATAGGTAATAACATTTACAATAGTATTACTTATTCTGCTGTCAACTGTGACTGTCAGTTAAATAACCCAACGCAGGGGATTGTGCAGCGTTATGGCTCCCATTAAAGTGATTCTGGTTGAAGCAGCTCTTGGATTGCATAAGACAGTAATGCCGGATATACTCTGAATGAGTAATCCGTGTGTAATCTTTCTGTATTTTTATGAGCATCTTTGCCATAAGGACCGATGTTCATCACCGGTAAATTCAACTTCTTGATGGTTTCGACGGGGAGTTCGTAGGAGAATCCCCAGTTGGGCATATTGGGTTGAATATTTGAAATCACATCTTCAGCATTTTGAAGGCACACAAAACTCAAATCACATAAGCCGGTGAAAAACTTATCCACCAGCACCGTTTCGCCAAAGACTTCTTTTGCGTAATCAGCCACTTGATTGACCACCTGAGCAGCTTTGGCCTGACGTGGAGTGGTGGTGCTGGGCTTAATATGGGGATAGTAAGGAGGCACATACAACAGGATTATTTTTGGATGCTGATCGGCACAAAAGCTGTGTACCTCTTGAACCATTTCAAGACTGAGAATGCGTTGGTCCATTTCTGGCTGTTGCTTCCATTTTTTTCTGCAGGAGTCCATATGAGCCTCAAAGGTTTGCCCACCGTTTTCCACTGCCATCTGCCAGAGTTCGCTGTAAGAAAGGACGGTAGGGCTCCAATCGTAGTAACTGCCCGTTGAGCCTGTCATTTGAAAGTAGCGCCGGGTTTGATCTTTCTGACGTTGCAGTGCATCTTGCATGGCTTCCATGGCCAGTTGCCGAACCTGATCAAAAAAATGTTTGGGAGATTGATCTGCCGTCAGAAAATTATAATAGGCGTAGGCGGATTCAGGAGTTTTCACATTGTAATGTTCCTTGGTGTCTGTCTGTTTCAGTGAAGTGGGAGGTGAAACCACTACATCTTCAAAGATATCTGCCAAATCCATGTTAAGTTCAATACGCCGAGTCAGTTCTGATATGATCAGGTTGGCATTGAGACCGGTAAGAGAGTCGCCTCCATGGGTTTCTTTGCCAACAGCATAAGCCATTAGAACAAATTTACCAAGAGTTCCCTGATACACATATTTTCCCGGGTCACCAGGATATCGGGGAAATTGAGGTTCACCATCAATGCAGACCATATAGTCAAGGTCATGGGTTTCTGCCAGAGTTACCAGATTGTTGGTAGCTGAAATCATTCCAAGAGAATTATTTTCTTCATCAGGTACACCGACAAATAATAAATTTCCTTCTAAAGTATCAAGGTTATCGGCGGCAGCCTCAATCATTGCCATGGCAACAGCAACACCGCAACGCATGTCCATCACACCCCGACCAAAAATCCACTCGCCGGATTCATAGTCACGCCGAGCATCCGGAGAAAGAGATTCCGGGTTAATTCGTTTCATCAGTTCTTGAGGGTGGAACGCAACGTCTTGATTTTTACCATAGTCTGATGCATCTACCACATCTGTATGCCCGATCATAACAATAGTGCGGTTGGAAGCAGACTTTCCTTTTACCAGGGCCGTCACGACCTTGCGATGGAAAGCATCACCTTCAATGGGGAATGCTCTCAAATACTGGGTGTGCTTTTGAAAATAGGGCACTGATTCGAAGTGTGCCATAATTGTTTCACTGGTTGTGTTCTCCTGCGTCGTTCCAGAAATGCCAGGGGTTGCCACCAAATTGTAAAAAAGTGCTTCAAGTCGTTCTCGATTTATTTCCAGCATGTTGTCTCCTCCTGTTCGCTTTTTATTGGTAACGATTGATTGTATTCTTTCGCATCATGCTTTATTTCTATGCAAGCTGTGTGCCAGTTGCTTTTTCTTTTGAATGCGTTTCGCTTTATACCAAAGGCTGTTAAAATCTATGCTATAATATAGGACAAGAAAGAATAAAAGAATCAAACTGTGTCACTAACTGCACCAGAACCCTTTGACCATTCAAACTGACAGGAGTGATGAATGTGAAGACCCTCTTTATTCATGCAGATCCAGTGCTGTTTGACGGCCAGGCTTCATTCGATGCCTTTCTTGTGGAAAATGGTGTCATCGTAGCAACAGGCACCGAGTTATCGTTGAATCCTCATGATACAACTCAGGCGCCTGTTACAAAAATCGTTGATTTGGAAGGCCGTACCGTCAGCCCCGGACTGGTTGACTGTCATCTCCACTTGATTGGTTACGCTGCCATGAAAGAAAAAAATGTCAGTCTCAAAGGCGTAACCAGTCTTGATGCCATGCAGCAAAAAGTAAGCGATTTTATTGATCAAAAAAAACTGATACCCGGAACATGGATCAACGGATCCGGCTGGAATCATGATGCTTTTCCGGTTCGCAAAATGCCCACTCGCCACGACCTTGATGCTGTTTCTGAGCAGTATCCAATGAAGTTGCTTCGGATGTGCTACCACATATGTGTCGTGAACACTGAAGCATTGCGTTTGGCGGGCATCACCAAAGATACTCCCGATCCCGAAGGCGGTCGCATTGACAGGGATGCCGATGGGAATCCAACAGGTATTTTGCGGGAGACTGCCATGAATCTGGTTGACCGGGTTATTCCACCCATCAAAGAAAAAGAAGAAATGAAAGAGTTAATTCTTGCGGGTTGTCAGGATTTAGTGGCCATGGGTTTTACCGGCGTGCATACAGATGACTTTGGGATGGTCGGAGACCGACAGGCTCTGCTGGAAGCTTACCTAGAGCTTGACAGTGCCAATCTTCTGCCTTTGAATGTTGTGCTTCAGATGATCACCTATGAACCTTCGGACTTTCAATTTTATCTCGATAATGGACTTACGACGGGTAAATGTTTTAACCGGTTGATGGCCGGACCAATTAAAATTCTGGGAGACGGTTCACTGGGATCACGCACAGCGGCTTTAAAGTCACCATACAGTGACGATCCATCCACCAGTGGCTTTATGCTCATGTCTGAAGAAAGCTTGGATCAAATGATTCGTCAGGCTTTTGAGCATGGATTTGATACTGCCATTCATGCCATTGGAGATCTGACCATGGAAAAAGTACTGGCAGCTTACGAAAGATACCAGCCTTTGATTCAACAACACCAATTAAAGCCTTCCATCATTCACAGTCAGATTGCCAGCCCGGAATTACTTGAACAGTATCAGCGGCTGCAGGTGGTGGCCAATTTTCAGCCTATCTTTTTACATTCTGACTGGCATATTGCCGAAGAAAGAGTGGGTACCCAGCGTTTACAAACCAGCTATTGCTGGAAAACCTATTTTCAGATGGGGATCCCCTGCGTAGGCAGTTCAGACGCACCCGTTGAAGGATTCAATCCGTTTGAAAACCTCTATACGGCTATTGCCCGAAAAGACCTGTCAGGCAATCCGAAGAATGGGTGGATTCCGGAAGAAGCACTTACACGTGAAGAGGCGATTAAGCTGTTTACCCTCTACCCGCCTCTTCTCACACGAGAAACACATATTAAGGGTCAACTGGCACCCGGGAACCGGGCCGACTTTACCGTACTGTCAGCCCACCCCTATCAGGTGGAGGAGGAAAACATTAAAGAGATCAAAGCCGTAGCCACCTATAAAGACGGTGAAAAAGTTTATGGTTAATACACCATAAGTCTCAGTAGAAGATTTCAAAAGAACCCTGCCATTTCAACAAGGCAGGGTTCTTTTTACTGGTTATGCAACTTATTCATATAGGCTTTTCGTTTCTTTTCTTCCCCCTGATCTGTCATTTCATAATACTTTGCACCCAAAAGGGAATCAGGTAAATATTGCTGGTGCACATAATGATCGGGATAATTATGAGCATATTTGTAGTCTTTTCCATGCCCTAGGCTAACCGCACCTCTGTAATGCGCATCGCGAAGATGCTGCGGTACTTCTGTACCGCGTTTTTCAACATCGGCCTGAGCCCGATTGATAGCCAGAAAGGCAGCATTGCTTTTTGGAGCAGTTGCCAGATACGTCACTGCCTGGGCAAGGGGAATGCGTGCTTCAGGAAGTCCAATGTGTTTAACGGCATAATGAGCTGCCATCGCAACAGACATTCCCATAGGATCTGCGTTACCAATGTCTTCAGAAGCAGAAATAATGATGCGACGGGCGATGAATTCCGGGTCTTCTCCTGCTGCAATCATTTTTGCCATATAATGAAGGGCGGCATCGGGATCGCTGCCTCGAATGCTTTTTATAAAGGCAGAAATCACATCATAGTGCTGATCTCCATTTTTGTCATAACGAACAGCTCTTTTCTGGATAGATTCTTTGGCATCCTCAAGATTTACTAATATTTTCCCCTGTTCATTTGCGGGAGTGCTTAAAGCGGCAATTTCAAGTGCATTCAATGCTTTTCGGGCGTCTCCTCCAGCAGTTTCAGCAAGAAAATTCATGGCTTCAGGTGCTACTTCAGGCGATAGTCTTCCCAAACCCCGCTCTTCATCAACTAAGCTCTTTTCCAGTAAAACCTGTATATCTGATGTTTTCAGAGGCAACAGTTTCAAGACGGTTACTCTGGATATTAAAGCACTGTTTACTTCGAAATATGGATTTTCAGTGGTGGCTCCCACTAAAACAATCAGCCCTTTTTCCACATGTGGCAAGAGAGCATCCTGTTGATTCTTTGAAAATCGATGAATTTCATCAATGAAAAGGATGGATTTCTTTCCGGCATGTTTCCGCAAATGTTCAGCTTCTTCAACTACCGTGCGAATATCTTTTACCCCTGCCATCACCGCACTCAATTGAAAAAAAGTGCTGTCTGAGGCCGCTGCCAGCAGACGGGCCATTGTCGTTTTTCCGCTGCCTGGTGGGCCATACAGAATCAGGGAGGGGATCCGTCGTGCACTCACACAGCGTTGCAAGAAACGACCCTTACCAAGAAGCTGGCTTTGACCCACCACTTCTTCTAATTTTTGTGGCCTCATTCGATCAGCCAGTGGCGCTTCTTCTTTTATCTGATTTCGGTTCATGATATCAAAAATATCCATACGATTTCCCTCTCTTTACAAATCAGGCAGCTAATGTTGAGATAAGACAGCCTGTGCTTGGTGATATCATTAGCGCAGGACGCTATTAAAAATGGCAACAGCCTCAATTATTTGTTCCCGACTCACATCTTTATGGGTTACAAAACGAAAATGCCGACGGCTTCGGGCATTGGCCAATACTCCATTCTGGGCCATTTTTTCCAGGAGATCAAAGGCGTTGTTCTTTTCACTATCCAGCACCGCATTGACAATGTTTGTTTTAACCGACTCTGGTTGAGTTATGAAATGGCCAGTTTTCAAAAGTTCTTCTGCCAAAAAACGTGCATTATCGTGATCTTCGTGTAGTCGTTCCACCATATGTTCAAGTGCCACAAGGCCACAAGCTGCTAAAACCCCGGCCTGACGCATACCGCCACCCAGCATTTTTCGGTGTTTACGTGCTGTATTGATAAATGCCTGACTACCCACCAGCATACTCCCCACAGGGGCTCCCAGGCCTTTTGACAGGCAGAACATCACTGAATCTGAATACTGTGCTATTTCTCGAACATCTCTTTTCAGTGCTGTGGCAGCATTAAATATGCGCGCTCCATCGAGATGAACCGGAAGGTTTCTTGACTGCGCCAACGTGAACACTTTTTTCATGTACTCCAGAGGAAGTACTGCTCCACCGTACATATTATGTGTATTTTCCAATGCAATGAGCCCCGTCTCGGGGAAATGAATATTATCCGGACGAATGGCATCTTCGATGCACTCCAGGTTCATTTGTCCCCGGGGACCACACAGCGGGCGTGTTTGAACTCCGGCTATCCGTGCAACGCTGGCCACTTCATAAAGAAAAATATGGGACTTTTCTTCAAGAATCATTTCTTGTCCCGGTTTCGTGTGGGTGAGAACTGCAATCAGGTTACCCATGGTGCCCGTGGGAACCAGAAGAGCTGCTTCTTTACCCAGTTTTTCTGCAGCCATTTCCTCTAAACGGTTTACAGTGGGATCATCGCCATACACATCGTCACCAAGTGGTGCCTGTGTCATGGCTTTTACCATTTCCGGGGTTGGTTGCGTCACTGTATCACTTCGAAGATCGATGGGATTCATGGAACCATCTCCTTTAAGAATGTTACTCTCATTATAGTTCATGTTCACAAAAGAATCCAATGAAAAAACCCTGTTTGCACTAGGATCAAAATGGTAAAAGGCCATTATTTTTGATCACAAAACAGTGCATACGGGGTTTCAGTTTTCAGAAAAATAACTCGCTTCAGTCTAAGCTCCTTCCACATACTGGGTTGATACATAGCTGCTGGTATTTAAGGCCAGCATTGCACCATAGCTGAGCGAGAAGGTCACTTCATCTCCAACGCGATAAGTTCGAGACGCATCGCTGATATCTAAAATCAGATGATCGCTGCTGGCACCAAGGATCTCAACTCCCTGGTTGAGCGGGGTAATAGCATGAGTGGCAAAATCCTGTTTGCCGACAGCTGCAATCGCCCTTTTTCGGATGCCGCGATCTTCAAAAACAGGCACCTGACCAAAAGCGTCTTTTCCAATAGTACCTGTGGGTACAGAAGGCTTTTCTTCCACTTCAATCAGTTCTGCCACCAATTGAAAGCAGTCATGGTTCATATTTGGAAGTTGAGTGCCATAAGCACTTTCAGTTCCAAGAAGAATTCCTTCGCCAATTCTCAAGTGATTGATGCCTTCCGGAAGTTTGCCTTCCTGCAGCAAATACAGGCTGCTGCTATTGCCACCACTGACCATTTCCAGTGGTTTTCCTGCAATGGTCACCGATTGCTCTGCAATGGCTTTTAAGCGACCCAGGTTCTTTTCATCAGGCAGAATCGCACCGAAACAGGTGAGATTGGTTCCAATTCCTTTCAGGTCGATATGAGACAGGCGGCAGGTGTTTTTCACCAGATCCAGGAAAGCTCTTTCACTGAAGAGCCCTTCACGAAGATCACCCAAGTCCATCATTAAAATCACACCATGACGGACGCCTCGTTTACCAGCTGCTTTATTCAATGCCTGAATGGTTGCCCATTGTGAATTTAAGCTGATATCTGAAAACCAAACGACTTGCTCTGCCTGGTTGATCATGGGAAGTCGCAGCAGGAGTTTTTCTGCTTCTAGAGGTTGGAGCTTGCGAAGGTTTTCGATACGCGAATCCGCCAGACTGGTGATGCCACCCTTCAGCAGAGCTGCTGCTGCCTGAGGTTTGGCGCAAAAACCTTTGGTGACAGCACTTACCTTAATACCTGATGCAGCGCACATGTCAACCATTAGGGCAGCATTATGTGTCAGTTTTCCCAGATGAATCTTAATTCTTGGGTTCATGAAATGCTCCTCCTTTCCAGCGCATGCTTTTTTTCATTAACTGATAAGCACTGGCCGGATACTTTCTCGACAGAACTCCCAAAGAAGCCATGATGTAATCATGATCAAGTAATACCACTGCATCTTCTGTAGGCAGCAATTTGTTTTGCTCATGCTTTGCAAGGATGCTGCGCAGTATTTGGTAACCATGGGGCAGTCGAGTCAATGCACCACCCGTCCCAATAATATATTGCACATTGGACAAATCTTTACCTTCTGCAATGGTGGTTTTTCCACCAGGCCCGTACAGGTGTTTTATCTGTCCCACATGTCTCTGAAGTGCTGTTTTAACAGCCTCCTGTGTCAAACGCTCTGCAAATGCAATCTGCTGGGGAGTGGCAGGAATAGCCTGGTGCGTTTCCATTAACTCAAAGAGATTCATCTGCATCTTTTCTTCTATTTCTTTCTGAAGGTTTTCTTCTCCTATCAATGCCACAATATTTTTTAGATTAACAAAGACACCCAAATCACCTTCAACCGTTCTTTTGGCAACAGGTTCAGGGCTGATCAAGATCCGGTTAATTTCTTCGCTTCCCTCTGTAACTGAATGCAGGTCTGTCGTGGCACCACCTACATCAAAAGCAAGAAGATCTCCCATTTGTTCTTTCATCAATTTTGATGCTTCCATCACTGCACCGGGAGTTGGTATGATGGGTCCGTTGACAAGTTCTCGTACATGTTCCATCCCAGGTGCATGGATAATATGGGCTTCAAATACATCCTGAATGATACGGCGTGTGGGCTCAATGTTCAGCTGATCAATTTTGGGATATACATTTTCGACCACATACAGTCGACTTTTTGTTTTATCAAAAATAAGTTTTATTTCTTCCTGATTCTCGATATTGCCGGCATAGATGAAAGGGATCTTCAGGTTTAAGGATGCCAACTTTTCAGCATTTTCGATGGCGGTTTCCTTTTCACCATAATCCACGCCTCCTGCAATGAGAATGATATTGGGGTTAATCTCCTGAATGGCATTCAAATCGGTTTGACGGAGTTTTCCGGCGGTCACTTTATGGATAATGGCTCCGGCTCCGAGTGCAGCTTCTCTTGCTGCCCGGACTGTCATATCATGCACCAGGCCGTGCACTGTCATTTTAAGACCGCCAGCAGCACTGCTGGTGGCCAACATTTCATCATAGATAACTGTCTCTGTCTTTAGATATTTTGAAAGTTCCTCGATGGCGTTGTTGAGACCGATCCGCACATCTCCTTCGAGTACACTTGTTGGTGCCTGCCCCTGACCCAGAAAAACCGGGTCAGGGGTGTGGATTCCATTAAATGCATTCACAACTGTTGTCGTGCTGCCAATTTCTGCCACAAGAACATCAATTTTCATGGGCCATCTCTTCTCTTCGATTCACCAGGAATGTGGCGACATGAACTCCTTTAGTTCCACGGCCGAAACCGGCGTCGATCCCTTGTTTAACTGCCAGCTCAGGTGTCACCTGGGTGCCACCGGCCACCAGAATCAGTCGATCTCGCACACCTTTTTCGACACAGATTTCATGCAATTTTTTCATATTTTTGTAATGGATCTCATCATGACTAATAATGGTGGAAGCCAGAATAGCATTTGCGTTGAGTTCAATGGCTGCATCCACCAATTTTTCTATGGATACAGATGTTCCAAGATACTCACATTCTATTCCATATTTTTCGATACCACCATGTTTAATATCAATGATTTCACGCAACCCAACGGAATGTTCGTCCTCTCCAACTGTACCTGCAACAATTTTCAGGGGTTGTGCTTCAATTGACTCCCGAATTTGATCATCAGACATGATCTCCGGTTCTGGCGGAATCACCAGGTCATTGATATCCACCGTAAAGTCAACGCGGCCTTTTAATTCAACCCGCGTTCCTTCAGCTGTTTGCATGACTTCTTTATGGATGACTTCCACTTCTTTAAGATTCATTTTCTTAGCAAATTCAATGGCTGCATATTCGGCAACACGACGGCTGGCAGGAATAAACATATTAAGCATAACAATGCCATCACCCCGCCATTCCATTTCTGGTTTCAGCTTGCTGGTATCCATTAAATCCTTCTGTTCTTCAAGGCGTACATGTACATTATCCGTCTCATCAAGCTCGTCGATGTAGATAATTTTATCAGGGTCTTCAAGTGTGCAGCCACCGATAAGAGTTGACGGATTTTCTTTGGCAGCCGGATCATATTGTTCTAAATTGTTGTATCCGTAATGCGCTGTCACCGGCGCCAGATAATCCTTGTCTCTTTCAAAGATGTTTCCAGCACCAATGCCTCCATCGATTTTACGGGAAATACCATCACCATTTCGTTCCGGGTAGTAACCGGAGTCTACAAAAAATCCTTCTTCCACTGCCTGGAAGTAACCACCTGTCTCCAGCACTTCTTCCATAAAGAGGACTGCTCTTTCTTTAATTTCCCGGCTTCGCTCATGGAGATAGCCATCTTCTTTCAACTGTACCATGGACATTAGATCGTCCATTCCAACAAAAGCCTGTTTGGCAGTATCGACGGCTTCCATGTTGTAAATGTGCCAGGGAACATTGCGCCCTTCATCCGGGGTGATGGTTGACTGGATGTCGGCCCGGGTCAGGCGTGAAATCATAAGATTTAGCACGTGGGTAACGGTGGCTTCCCGGGTGGAAGATTCAATGTACTTTGTATTCATTTGTGCCCGCATTTTATAGTCTCTAAAAAGGTCTCTCAGTGCCACCGCATAGGGTAAATCCAGCTTCATGCATGGTGCCGGCGGTGCTGTTGGCGGCACGGTTGAAAGACAAATGTTTTCTTTTTTCATACCCACCTTAACTGAAAAAATGGAGTTGATGGCATGTTGCACCAGAAGTTCTGGCATTACTTTCCAGGCTTCCCGAGCGGTGGCATTGGCATTGTGAGCACCATCAATTTGGGCAATATCCGCCCATACCATGATTTTCTTCGCTTCTGCAGCATCAACATAGGAACGTACCATATTAATGTTTCTGTAAAGCACGTTGTACTGGGGATCCTGATGAGCACCATTGACACCCTCTTCAGCAAACATGACAGAAATTTCAGGCCCTGCTACCCCGCTGATGTAAGAATGATAATTTAAAGGACGTCCCACTTCTTCTTCGATAAGATCAAGGGCTTTGCGCTGGGCACGCACTTGCTTGCGGGTGATGGGTATGCCTCCGATGCCCTGGGGAGTACCCTCGATTAGACCGTCAAAATGACTTTGGCCTGCTGTCCGAATCACCATCAGATGATCAGCGCCATGCCAGGCGGCCATGCGCATACGGCGGATATCATCTTCAAAGCGTCCCGAGGCAATTTCTGTTGTGATCACACTGTCAGGCTGAGGATCAATATCTCCAAAGTATTTGGCTGATGGAAGGGGAACGCTCTGTTCCAGTGGCTTGGCACAATCTTGATAAGTGAAGTGGCCCATTTTTAAATCTTTTTCTTTTTCTCGCCAGGTCCAGCCCCTGCGTTTGGGTCTGTACTTGTCCAGATCTTTCAAAAGTTCTCTGATGTTAAGTTTATCATTGGGTTTAAGTTCCATTATCTTGCCTCCTTAAACAAAGCAACAGCTTCATCCCAGCCTTCGCCTGCAGCCAGTTTCAGTCCTGTTTCACGTATGGCAGCCTTTCTCATCTTTGCCAGCTTATATACCACATGACCTGCCCCTTTGCCCATAAGGCCTCTATCCATAACACCTTCAACAATGGCTTTTGCTTCCAGACTTGAGAAGCCCATGCGCAGTAAAACGGATCGTTCGATGGAAGGGGTGGTATTGTGATGGGCCAGATCAAGCATGGGATCAACCAATTTCTCAGCCAAATCCCAAAAACGTTGTTCCAACGCTTCATCACTCAGATGTGTTAAATGTTCTCTTCGAGTTTGAAAATCATCAGTTCTTTTCAAATCATTCACCTCTTTTCAAAAAATCGATGCAGGAAATGCCCATCGGGCATTTCCTCATCGTTACCATCATAATCGTTGACCTGTTTGCAGAAGATATCAGACTTTCACAGTAATGTTCATTTTTTCAAGTTCAGCCACGATAAATGGCTTGTCTGTTTTGGTTTCTGCCATCAGATATTCCACATCTTCCTGAGTGATTGCTGATGCACCTGCAATGGCATTTTTGATGAGTGAAGCGCGTAGCTTGTTCATGTCAACATCACGTGCTTTCATCTGTGAGGGGTGTTCAGGCAATATGATGTTTTCACCTTTTACTTCCTCGTCAGGATTGCCAAAGAAAATTCGTATTCCATTTTCACGGGCAAAGGTCAACTGTGCCTGAATATGCTTACCTGCTCCTGTATACTCGGTTTCTTGCACAACAATTATCTGATCTTCATTCATTTCCTGGGCTAGTGCGAAGGCAGCAGCCAGTGCTGTATTGCCTGCAGGACCACGTTCAAGGCCTTCAAGCTGAGCCAGCGCTTCTGTCATATAAAACACCTCGCCCTGATTGACCAACAGATAGCGATCCATGTAACGCAGGGGTCTGGCTGCAGATCTGGGGACATCAGATCGGTCAGGACTGGTTGCGAAGGGCATCCCAAAGCCGGTATGTCCGGTGGTGAAGGACTTGCGATTAAAGTGATTGTCACTGGCCATATGAAGCCCCGTCAGGTCAACGCTGGCACCCACTATTTTTGATTCAGTTGCACCAGCCTTAATCAACCCTCTGGCAGTACCAGTTAAGTTGCCGCCACCAGCATTGGTGCACAAAACCACATCAGGGTCGCGTCCTTCTCTTTCGCGAAATTGCATGGCCAGCTCGTAGCCCAGGGTTTCCACCCCGGCAATGCCAAAAGGTGTGTAGAGGGAGGCGTTAAAGTAGCCCGTTTCTTCAAGTAGTGTGAGGAAAATGTAAAACAGTTCTGGGCCCACGCTGGTCTGTAACACCTCGGCTCCATAAGCTTCACATTTCCGCGCTTTTTCAATGATTTCAGGCTGTCCCACATACTGACTGTCGTAGCACTCCTGAACAATGATGCACTTCAGCCCGTGCATGGCAGCCTGACTGGCAACCGCAGCTCCGTAATTACCGCTGGTGGCTGCAATGACTCCCTTGTATCCCAGTTTTTTGGCATGGTGAACTGCGTTGGCAGCCCTCCTGGCTTTAAAACTACCTGATGGATTAGCAGCTTCATCTTTGATGAAAATACGCGCGCCTTTTCCCTTTGGAGCATACTTTCGGGCGAGAGCTGTCAGGTTATTCATCTCCAGTAACGGTGTGTTGCCAACTCCTGTGGCACCCTGAATTTCCTGCATTTCCGAAAGGGTATAGCCGGTCTCTTTCATCATTCGTTCATAGTCAAATCCGATACCAGGCAGTTCGAACTGATGATAATCGATTCCAACTGAAGCTTTCATGATTTCAGGGCGTCGTGACATGACGGCTTGGTAGCTGTTATCTCTCATCATCGTCACCTCCCCACCGCTCCCGACGCAAATCAGCACCAATACGAAGCAACTCGGGTACAAAAGTGCCGTAATTATGCTGATAAGACGGCTCCACTTCCATTAATGTTCCTTCAACGAGGCGCCCCGTTATGGTTTTGACAGTCACCAGACTATTCATCTCAGCATCTGCAATCAAAAAACCCTTCGCCCACATCAAAAATGGTACTTGTTTGGTGTCTTCCGGCAATTGAGGTGCCCGCTGGCCGGCCGGTAATACCTGACGTTGTATTTTTACCCATGTTCCCTGTTGTATCACGGCATTCGCTTCCTTTCCTGCTTTCACTCATGCTTCAGCATTATAGATATTTTCTGTTTGAATTTCACGTCAATGAAATTGACTTTACCAAACAGAGGATTAATCTATCGCTCGATCATATCTCTCATATCTCCCATGATTGCCCTTGGCACTGGCATATCCATCATCGTTTTCAAACCGGGGCGGGAATTAATTACATGAGGAATCATATTCACTGCCATCGCAATGGTACCAATACCACCAGGAATTTCTGGCTTGATTTGCATATCGATGTTGGGTACGCCCCGCACCCATATATAGTCACCTGTATCCTGGCCTTCAAGGCTTGGATGAATTTGCTGTGGATGCTCCATATCTATCTTTATTTCGCCATCAACTTCACCAGTGGCACAATGTCTGCACCCTGCCACATTACCTGGATCGACTGAAACATATTTGGTTTCACGGGCAACAGTACTGATAATAGGTTCTCGAGTTTGTTCAATTTTGCTGATTTTCCAGCCCAGGCCTTCGGCCACCATGCTGATACTCTCGGGGAAGCCCACATGACCAACAACTTCGCCGCTTTCCACACCGCTCATAAATGCGTCTTCTGTCAGTCCCACACCTTGTCCTTTCATCACGGCAGTGCCGAAGGGTGATAAGTCATTGACACGGGAAGCTTTGATATAATCAACAGTTTCACAAGTTCCAGTAAGGGCGAGAATCAGAAGGTCTAAAACAAATCCAGGGTTTATGCCCGTCCCCAGAATAGTTATCCCATTTTCTTTTGCGATCTGATCCATTTTTTCTGCCAACTCAGGTTCCTGCGCTTTGGGGAAAGCCATTTCTTCAGCAATAGAAATGACGTTAATACCATTCTCAGCTACTTTTTTGATTTTGTCAAAAGTGTCGCGAGTGAAAGAGTCTGTTGCAACAAGTACCACATCAGCCGATTTCTGCTTCACCAGTGTATCAATATCATTGGTGACGATGATGGGTTGGCGCCCGGCGGCATCCATCTCCAGTACATCGAACAAATTCTCTCCAACGTGACTTCTGCGGCTGCAAACACCAACAATATCAACACCTTTTTTTTCAAGTAACATTTTTGCCATTCCACTACCCATTGCACCGATTCCCCAAATAATTACTTTCACATTTTCCATCATATTGCCTCCTTTTGAATAATGTTCATTCGTTCGACATTAACTGACATCAGTTTTTGGAATTTCGACTACCCTACTTATTATGCAAAAGGTGTGCCAATATAAAAGAAATTAAAAAACGCCGGATTAATTCCGGCGCTACAACCCTTTTAACTATTGTTCGAGGCTGTACTTTTTGAGTTTGTGTTGTAACGTCTGCCTTTTAATTCCCAATCGTTGTGCAGCTTGACTGATATTTCCACTTGTTTGGAGCATGGCATTTTTGATATAAGCGCTTTCAACTCGGTCAACCACTTGATTGAGATCAACAAATTCATCCAATGACACGTGCAAATCATTTTGCGTTTGTGCAAAATTTTTCTCAGCTTCTCTAAAAATGTACTCAGGAAAACTATCGCGCATCAGGAGTGATTCTCCAATACTTAGGTTCATGGCACCTTCAATGGCATTTTCAAGCTCACGTACATTGCCAGGCCAGGAATAATTCATGAAAGCATCCAAACACTCTGTATCCATACCAGTCACCGACAGTTTCAGTTGGCTATTGTACTTGGCAATAAAGTAATTTGTCAATCCTTCGATATCTTCTTTTCGATCTCTCAGGGGCGGAATCATAATATTGACCACATTCAATCGATAATACAAGTCTTTTCGAATTTTTCCGTGTTGGAGTATGAACTGGGGGTCTTCGTTGGTAGTGGCGATAATTCTGACATCTACCGGAATATCTTTTAAACCTCCCACACGGCGAACGTATCCTTCCTGAAGTACACGAAGAAGCTTCGCCTGAAGTTGAAGCCCCATGGAATTAATTTCATCAAGAAGGATCGTGCCACCGTTAGCCTGTTCGAAAATTCCAGGTCTATCAACCGCACCCGTAAAACTGCCTTTTGAAGTTCCAAACAAAAGACTCTCCAGCAGAGATTCTGGAAAAGCAGCACAATTCTGGGCTATAAACGGATTGGATGACCGTCTGCTGGCGTAATGGATCCCTTGAACAAAAAGTTCTTTGCCAGTGCCTGTTTCTCCATAAATAAGAACACTTGAAGAAGATTTGGCAGCTCTTTTTGCCAGTTTGATTGCTTTTTGAAATGTCGGACTCTGCCCTTTCAGGTCTTCAAAGGAATAACTTCTAATATGATGTTTTCCATGATAGACCGGTTGTGTTATGGTTTGCTGCAGGCGCATAATTTCATCGGAGAGTTCTTTGATTCGCGTTATGTTCTTTGCAATTTCAACTGCTCCGATTTTTTCATTGTTTACATAGAGGGGAATAGTGGAATTGATCGTCATAATTTTCTTCTTCTGACGATTCATATAAGTCTGGCTTTGATCAAGAATTGGTTTTTCGGATGTTAATACCTGTAACAGGGTGCTGGTTTGATGATTAAGGTCGGGGAAAACACTGAGAAACTTTTGTCCGACAACATCTTCTGCCTGCATACCCTCTAATTCTCCCATTGCTTTATTATAGAGAATGGTAAACCCATTTTTGTCGATGACGTGAATTCCTTCATCAATGACATTGAGAATATTTTGGAGAATTGCCATCAAAACGTTTTTAGTGACCACGCCAGTTCCCCCGTCCCTTTAAACCACTTTCAATGTTTTGCTGATGAGTCTATTCGTACAGTTTATACCTGGAGCACAGGGCAGCAACTCTGGTTTGCACTTCTTCCTTATGGGTTGGATGATGAATGATCTCAGCAATCAAATCAGCAATCTCTTTCATTGCATTTTCCTTCATGCCCCGGGTCGTCACCGCTGGTGTTCCAAGGCGCACACCACTGGTCACAAACGGACTTTCCGGGTCATAGGGAATGGTGTTTTTATTGCAGGTAATACCGACTTCATCCAATAGATGTTCTGCATTTTTTCCTGTGATGCCCTTATTGCGAAGATCCAGCAGAAGAAGATGTGTGTCAGTTCCATCAGATATCAGATTAAACCCATGAGATTTCAGTGCTTCACCCAATGCCCTGGCATTGGAGATGGTTTGACGCTGGTATTCTTTAAATTCCGGTTCTAATGCCTCTTTAAAGGCAACTGCTTTGGCGGCGATGACATGCATCAGCGGACCGCCTTGTATCCCTGGAAAAATTGATTTATCAATCATTTTTGCATGCTCTTTTCGGCAGAGAATCGCTCCTCCTCTGGGGCCTCGGAGGGTTTTGTGAGTGGTTGTGGTAACAAAGTCAGCATAAAGGCAGGGGTTTTGATGAAGGTCGGCTGCAATTAACCCTGCGATGTGCGCCATATCAACCATTAGATATGCACCCACTTCATCCGCAATTTCCCTGAAGCGTTTAAAATCAATTTCACGGGGATAGGCACTGGCACCAGCGACAATCATTCGGGGTTTTTCCTTTAGAGCAAGTTCCCGAACTTCATCATAGTTGATCAAATGGGTTTCAGCATCAACGCCGTAGGCCACAAAAGTATAGTAGTTGCCAGACATGTTGACAGGACTGCCATGAGTAAGATGACCGCCGTGGGACAAATTCATTCCCAACACCTTGTCACCTGGCTTTAAGACAGCGAAATAGACGCCAAAATTCGCACCAGAGCCTGAATGAGGCTGCACATTGGCATGTTCTGCTTTAAACAACTGCTTCATGCGATCCCGGGCAAGATTTTCAGCAACATCAACTTCTTCACAGCCCCCGTAATAGCGATGTCCAGGGTACCCTTCCGCATACTTATTTGTCAGCTGACTGCCCATGGCTTCCATTACTGCTGGAGAAACAAAGTTTTCAGAAGCAATCAGTTCAATTTTATGACGTTGTCGAGCTGTCTCCCGATGAATCACTTCCAGAATTTCAGGGTCCTGTTTTTTCAAAAATGTATAATCCATTCATTCATCTCCTCTCAGTTTTTAGCTTAACATCAGCATACCTCATTGCATGAATACTGTAAAGCCCATAATTTTGCACTTTGAAAGTTTAAATGAAAATGCATATGATGATCTTGAAGCGTTATGAAGATGATGAAATTATTTTAACGTTGATCCACTTGATTTTTGCTTCTAAAGAGCCTATACTTCATAGGAAGCTTATTGGCAAAACAATTGACATGTGTAGTTTCCAAACAACTGGTTAATTGCCCCGACCGTCGCAAATAAGCAGCTCAGGAGTTATTAAGGAAAGGCTGATCATCATGAACACTGACGCTTCCAAAAAACTAATGATTTTTGCCCTCTACGCTGGTGAAATACTACTCAAAAACGGCGCAGAAACCTATCGGGTTGAAGACACTATTTCACTGCTGTGTCGATCAGGACACTATGAATATACTGAAGTATTTGTGACACCCACGGGTATTTTTGTTTCCATTGATCAGAAAGGTGATCATACAGGACATATGACCACTTTCATCAAGCGCATAAAGAATCGATCCATTAATCTGGAAAAGATTTCGCTGGTAAATGATTTGTCGCGACGTTTTGTTGCTGGTCATGTTTGCCTGGAAGAAGCCATGCAGGAACTCAAAGTCATCGATCGATCGCCTGGGTATCCTTTTTGGCAAAAGGCTGTTTTTGGCGGTATGGGAAGCGCTTTATTTGCTGCATTGTTTGGCGCCAACTTTCTTGAGTTTTTCTTTGCACTGTTAGCAAGTATTTTGGTCACTGTCACCGCTTCTAAAATGGATGAAGCCAGTTTCCCGCCTTTTGTTTGCCACATGGCAGGCGGTGCTGTGGCAGCACTATTGGCTGTCATTGCCTCTGGAGTTGTGCCTGGGGTTGAAATGGATAAAGTGATTGTCGGTGCTGTTATCGTATTGGTTCCGGGAGTAGCCGTTACCAATGCGATTCGGGATTCCATTGCCGGTGATTTGATTTCAGGCATGGCCAAAGGTGCTGAAGCCGTTATTATCGCCACTTCCATTGCCATTGGTGTTGGTGCCGTTCTTAAAACCTGGTTATTGCTGACTGGAGGAAGTTTGTTATGATGATACTGAAGGAGCTTTTAATCGTCAATTTTATCATTTGCGGATTTGCCTTTTTGTTTAATGCGCCATTATCTTCTCTACCCAAAGCAGGGTTTGGTGGAGCAATGGGGTGGCTGGCACACCTTGGAACAGTATCGTTGACAGGGTCTGTCATTATCGGAAGCTTTACCGGCACTCTGGTCATAGCATTGCTGGGGGAAATGTTCTCTATTAGGGATAAGAAGCCGATGACCGTCTTTATTGTTCCAGGCATCGTGCCTTTTGTACCTGGTTTTGGCCTCTATAATACTATGCTTGCCATTTTGGAGCAGGATTATTCGATGGCAGCTTCATATGGTACTGATGCTTTCTTCGTGGGTCTAGCTATTGCATTTGCATTAACGATTATGTTAAGTATCAATACTTATCGAAAAAGCAAAAAACAAAACCGCCAAATGAAAAAAGAAAGAGAATCCGACAAATGTGTTGAAACCACTTTGTCTGAATCCTCTTGATAAATATTACGCGTTATATATCGGTTTAGTCTGCTTCCTCAATCACATTGGTGATGACAGGGAGCATTTTTGATTTAAACTTTTGGTTTTTTTCACTTCTGTTTAAAAACACATATGACAAAGCTGTCATTGAGAAAGCAAAGATCGCCGTCAGTAAATCCGCATATTGCTGAACGCCCATTGCCTGCAGACCATAGTGCCCGATGACAACACCCGTCACTAAAAACAGCAACGGAACCACATACATTAAAAAAGCAGCCAGCAATACATGCTGATGTTCCATCTCAACTTCAACGATTTGACCTTTGGTCACATTTTGAGGATTCAGTGCTTCCAGTTCGATGGGCTTTTCAGATGATCCCATCTTGCAGGCATTGCATCCGGCACAACTGGTATGTCGTTGCATTCGGACTCGAGCTGTCTGATCGCCAGTTTCAATCACCAGTCCACATTGTTTCATCAGTTGATCCTCCCAAATTTCGGAAAAAACCCTTGAAAGGGTTTAATTTCAAAGCGACACCCGCCATGCCGTATGTCGATCGTTTTGGACCTGCTCTCGCAGGTGGGTGCCCTGCCAATGATTTTACAAGTCCCAAAGGGCTTTTGCTCCACCATCAGACGCCAGGCTCCCAATGTAATAGTGTTGGCTCAAAACTAAATCGAATACACGCACACAGCAGGCTGTCTATGTCATTATATTACCATAAATCAGTCGTTTTGACAATGTGGAGGATTTGAATCACTTTTTAGTGACAAAAGAGAAATTCCCAGCTCTTCCAGTTGCTTTAAGTCAGCTGGCGAAGGTGCATTGGTTAATGGACAACCAGCGTTTTGTGTTTTTGGGAATGCTATCACCTGCCGAATATTTTCTTCTCCTGCCATAATCATAACAAGACGGTCAAGTCCGAAAGCAATGCCACCATGGGGTGGGGTGCCAAATCGAAATGCATCTAAAAGAAAGCCAAATTTTTCGTTAATCTCGGTTTCATTCAAACCAAGGGTGCGAAACATTTTTTCTTGAAGAGAGGCATTGTGAATACGAATACTGCCACCACCAATTTCGTAACCATTAAGAACAATATCATAGGCTTTTGCACGTGCTTCTCCGGGAGCTGTGTCAAGTTTTGTAACATCAGCATCCACAGGTGAAGTGAAGGGATGATGCATGGCTACATAGCGTTCTGCTTCATCATCATATTCGAGCAGTGGAAAATCAGTAATCCAAACAAACTGGTATTGATTTGGTTCAATGATTTTGAGCCTTTTTGCCAGCTCGCACCGCAGGAACCCTAATGAAGCTGCCACTATTGACGGTTCATCTGCGATGAAAAGAATTAAATCATTCTCTTCAGCTTCCGATTTTGCAAGAATTTGCACCAGTGTTTCTTCACTGAAAAACTTTTTAATGGGCGATACAATATCTTCCGTCTGTACCTTCATCCAGGCAAGGCCCTTTGCCCCATACGTTTTGACTAAGTCTTCAAGCGCGCTAATATCTTTACGTGTGAAGGCCTCAGCTCCACCTTTTACGGTGATGCATTTCACTTGACCGCCTTTATTCAGGGTTTCATCAAAAACTTTGAATCCACAGCCTGTAACAACAGGTGCCAGATCAATTAATTCCATGCCAAACCGAAGATCTGGTTTGTCAGATCCGAAACGACTTATGGCGTCCTGGTAGGTTAGTCGCTTGAAGGTGAGTGGCAGGTCAATACTCATCACAGCCTTAAACAGGCTCTGCAGCAATCGGCTATTGATATCAATCACATCTTCGAGGGTGACAAAAGACATTTCGCAGTCGATTTGTGTAAATTCAGGCTGTCTGTCAGCTCTCAAATCTTCATCACGAAAACATTTGACAATCTGAAAATAGCGATCCATTCCGGACACCATCAGTAATTGTTTGAAAAGCTGTGGTGACTGAGGCAACGCATAGAACTTTCCCGGATTCACCCTGCTGGGCACCAAATAATCCCGGGCTCCCTCGGGAGTCGGTTTGGTGAGCACCGGTGTTTCGACTTCCACAAAACCTTCTTCTGTCAAAAATTGTCTGACATGATTCGCCACCTGTTGCCGCAACAAGAGGTTTCGTTGCATACCCGGTTTGCGTAAATCAAGGTAACGATACTTCAGGCGCAGGGCTTCTGAAACATCGTCATCATCACGAATATAGATTGGGGGCGTTTCAGCGGCATTCAATATTAACATGGCATCTGCATGAACTTCTATTTTTCCAGTGGGCAGGTTCGGGTTTTCTGCCTGGCGTTTAACAACTTTTCCTTGTACAGATATAACGTACTCTGTACCCAGCATTTCTGCTTTTTCAAATGCTTCGGTGGATAGTTCGCGATCAAAAATAATCTGAATAAGTCCAGATCTGTCTCTTAGGTCGACAAAAATTAAACTCCCCAGGTCACGTCGCTTTTGAACCCAGCCATTGAGTGCAACCCGCTCGTTTAGTTGCTTCTCAGACAGCTCACCACATCGGTGAGTTCTTTTGAAAAAGCCTTGTTCTGACATCCAATCATCTCCTTCTTTCTTTAGACAGTATCACATTCGATCCCGTGATGATGTTCGAGTACCTATTGAACTGCATTAGATGCAACGGACCACTGGGCCACTATTTATCAAATAACTCCCAGGATTTGTCATTGAAGCCCACCTCGAGCATTCGTTGTATATAGACGTGGATACTTTTGGGATTGGGAATTCTTCGAATTCGATCCTGAGCCGGAAAATACTGTTTCGAAACTGCGCCGGCCCCAATACCAAGAATGGTCTGCTTTTCTTCCATCATGAGAACATTATAAAGACATTCGGTACCAGGAAGCGAATAACCAATGTTTTCCAAATGGCCGGTGATTTCCTTTTGCCTGTATAGATAATAAGGCCTCATACGATTTGAATAGGCCATCGCTTCAATTTCATCCATCAATAAATCTGCTGTCCGGTCATCCAGTCGCTGGTTATTTCTGATCATAGCCAAGGATGAACTGCGTTTCAGTGCCAATGCATGTACCGTTAGATTTGGCGGCTGCAGCGCTGCAACCTGTTTCAGTGTATGCCTGACATGCTGAATCCCTTCACCGGGCAGTCCAATGATGATGTCTAAGTTGATGAGTGAAAACCCTTCTGCCAATGCCATTTCCCATGCCTGATAGAACTCATGGACGGTATGTTGACGATTAACATTAGTCAGTGTACTGTCATTGAATGTTTGTGGGTTAATGCTCAGTCGGTGAACCGGGTATTGGTGCAGTTCACGAAGTTTCTCAAGTGTCAGTGTATCCGGCCGACCGGCTTCAAAAGTAATTTCACGCACCTGATGTAAGGGGTATAGTCTCGCCAGCGTATCCATTAGTCGATGAATCTGTTTAGTTGAAAATACAGAAGGTGTTCCACCACCGATATAAATGGTGTCAAGTTGACGTTTTTGTTCTTTCAGCCACTGAATGGATTGCTTCAGCTCAATGATGAGTGCTTCCAGGTATTGGTCCAGCAATGGATCATTCTGCCCTTTAACTGGCTGTGAAATAAACGAACAATAAGTGCACCGTGATGGACAAAGAGGAACTCCGATATACATGCTTACGCGGTCGGGTGTTGTCCCGTCTAATAAAGGACGTTGCACCGCTGCAACATCAGTTAACAGCGCAGCTTTCTTTTTGCTCACAAAATAACATGCTTCCAGTGAATCTCGTATTAGTTGGTCATTTTCAAGTTGTTGGGTCAGTTGATGTGCCAGTTTCACCGGACGGACACCTGTGAGTATGCCCCAGGGCAACTCTCGGGGTCGCCATTGTTGCAACACTTTAAAAAGGCATTGTTTAAAGTCTCGCTTGAACAGTTTTCGATCAAGTTCAACTGAGTCGTTTTTGAATCTTTCAACATCAATGAAGCAACTCTCGATAAATGTATGGCTTTCTGTTTTCAGGCAGCAGATAAGTCGACATCCTGCTCTCTCTGAATAGCAAAGAAGCCCCAGTGTTGGCACCGGGGTGGTTTCATCGATGGTCGGGTCCACTGAGATTACTGTCAATTCAGCGGGATAAAAAAGTCTCGCCAACTCTCTGGTTTCATAAATCAGAAAATCATCCTGTACAATTATTTGCAATGTTATCGGTAAATGTTGGTTCATATAAACACCTACAGGTAGGGATTTTTCGTTCGTTCCTCTCCAATTGTGCTTTCAGGCCCGTGTCCAGGGTAAACGACAACATCGTCTTCAAGGACCATCAATCGATCTTTTATTGATCGTATCAATTGACGGTGATTGCCGCCTTCAAGATCTGTTCGGCCAATTGACATCATGAAGAGGGTATCTCCTGTAAACAACAGATTGTCTGCTTTGAGACAAATTCCGCCCTGTGTATGACCTGGTGTCGAAATTACCAAAACAGACTGATCTCCCAGTAGAATTTCATCACCATCTTCCAGTGTACCGTCGGGGGTAATTTCAATACCTGTCCCCATCATGGATGTAAAGTTTCGCTTACTGTCTGTCAGCATGGCGACATCTTCTTCATGAATAACCATCGATACGCCGGTACGATTCTGCAGTTCTGCCACTGCTCCAATATGATCACCATGACCATGTGTTAATACAATGAGTTTAAGCGTCCAACCTTGTTGTTCTAGAACTTGTATAACACCTCCGGCGTTTCCGCCGGGATCAATCACCATTGCTTCTTTAGACTCTGTTTCACCCAAGATGTAGGTGTTGACCTGCAACGGACCTGTTACCAGTTTTTTAACTTTAAACATGTTGGTCTCCTTCCATTATTGGCTGCGTGTTTGTCACTAAAATTGCTTTTTACTGTCGACAAGCATGGTGACTGGTCCATCATTCACTGATTCAACTGCCATATGCGCCTGAAAAACACCCGTCTGGGTGTGAATCCCTTTGTCTCTGCACATTTCAACAAACTGACGGTACAGTGCATCTGCCTCGCCTGGTGGCTTCGCTTCGGAAAAACTGGGGCGTCTTCCTTTTCGACAGTCACCCAACAGGGTGAACTGAGAAATACATAAAATCTCACCAGCTTCATCCATTAGTGATCGGTTCATTTTTCCATCCTGGTCTTCAAATATGCGCAGATGAATGATTTTTTCCACCATGTAATTAACATCTTCCTGGGTGTCGTTTTTTTCAACTCCCACATATATCAAAAATCCTTGTTGAATTTCTCCGGTTATCTGATTATCCACAGTCACTTTGGCGCTCCTGACTCGTTGTACGACTGCTCTCACTGTTGCCACTCCCTCTTTTGTCAGTATGGTTTAGGATGAATGCATATACGCCGACTGTCTATTCTTACGTTTTCACGCGATACACATCCAGAACACCTTCCATTCGTCTGCATTTTTGCATAAGGTGCTCAAGAAAAGCAATATCTTTGGTTTCGATGACCAAATTGATAGAGGCGGAATGATCTTTACTGGTTCTGGCATTCAACGCATTGACAGTTACTTTCATATCTGTCAGCAATTGAGTGATTTCACGCAGCAGTCCTTTTCGGTCGGTGGCATTAATCTGAATTTCGGCCTGAAAATCAATTTGAGTATCGCCGTCCCACTCCACTTCAATCACCCGTTCATCTTTTTCCGGGCTTTCCGAAAGACTGGGGCAGTCACGCCGATGAACCGAAACACCTCGACCCCGGGTAATATAACCCACGATGTCATCTCCGGGAACCGGGTTGCAACATTTTGAAAAACGCACCATGATATTATCGATTCCTTTTACGCTGACACCCTGACTTTTTTTCACCGGACGTTTTTTATCCGATTCTTTCTTGGGCAATGCCGGCATCCATTTTTCCAGTTCTTCCGACGGGATCTCACGTTTGATATACTCTCTGATTTTAGGGAGAATCTGAGCCAGTGTGATGCCGCCATAGCCTAATGTGGCATATAGGTCTTCCTCTGAGGCCAGACTCATTCTTTTAGCAACAGATGTCAGTGTTTTGGGGTTCATTGCCAATTGCATGGGTACATTCATCCGTTTGACATTTTGTTCCAGCATTTCTTTTCCTTTGGTAATATTCTCTTCCCGACGTTCTTTTTTGAACCACTGTTTAATTTTTGTCTTAGCCTGTGAACTCTGTACAATCTTCAGCCAGTCACGACTGGGGCCATTGCTGTTGGATGAAGTCAGCACTTCTATGATATTACCGTTTTTCAATTTGTAGTTTAATGGAACGATACGGCCGTCAACTTTGGCTCCCACGCACTTGTTGCCAATATCACTATGAATTTTATAGGCAAAATCGATGGGGGTAGCTCCGGCAGGCAAATCAATCACTTTGCCCTTAGGCGTAAAGACAAAAACCTCATTGGTAAACAGATCGATTTTCAGTGATTCCATAAACTCTTTGGGGTCTTTTGTTTCTTTTTCCCACTCCATCATTTGGCTGAGCCAGCCAAGTTTCTCATCAATGTTACTGGATTCCCTGGTTGTTTGATTTTCTTTGTATTTCCAGTGAGCCGCTATGCCATATTCTGCAATTTGATTCATTTCCCAGGTTCGAATCTGAATTTCAAAAGGTTCGCCTTTTGGTCCAATCACAGTTGTATGAAGAGACTGATACATATTAGGCTTCGGCATGGCGATATAGTCTTTGAATCGACCGGGAATGGGTTTCCAGATGGTGTGAACCACACCCAAAACACCATAACAGTCTTTAATGCTGTCAACAATCACCCGAATGGCCAGAAAATCAAATATTTCTTCAAAGGCACGGCCCTGATTTACCATTTTTTTGTAGATGCTATAGAAATGCTTGGGACGCCCATAAATTTCATTTTCTATGTCAAAATCGGAAAGTTTTTCTTTTAAATCTCGAATGACAAGATTGATGAAATCCTCACGATCTTTTCTTTTTTTGGCAACTTTTTCCACCAACGCATAATACCCTTCAGGATCCATGTAAAGCAGGCTGAGATCTTCAAGTTCCCATTTAATGCGGGAAATACCCAGGCGATGAGCAATTGGAGCAAAAATATCCAAGGTTTCATGGGCTTTTTCTTTTTTCTTTTCATCACTCTGAAACTTAAGGGTGCGCATATTATGAAGCCGGTCTGCCAGTTTTATCAAAACAACACGAATGTCCTTTGCCATTGCAACAAACATTTTGCGCAGGTTTTCTGCTTGCTTTTCTTCTTGCGTTTCAAAACTCATTTTGGTAAGTTTGGTGACCCCTTCAACCAGCTCTGCTATTTCAACCCCAAACTCAGATTTGAGTTTCTCATAGCTATTGGGAGTGTCTTCCAGTACATCATGCATTAACCCGGCTGCAATGGTGCTGCTGTCCATTTGCATTTGGATGAGGATTTTGGCAACCTCCACCGGATGAGAAAAGTACCTGTCACCCGATTTGCGGTATTGGCCTTCATGGGCACTTTCCGCATACTGAAAAGCTCTGATGATCAGTTCGACATCACACTGTGGATTATACTCTTCAATCATGGTAATGAGATTTTCCAGCATCTCAGGATCACCTCCTCATAGCTTCATTTTCAAGTGAACACTGCACAAAGATTTATTCGTCGTAAGTGATCAGTGATTGCACCTCGTACCCTTGCAGTTTCTCTCTTCCATTGAGAAAATTTAGTTCCATAAGGAACTGGACCGAAACCACAATTCCACCCAATGATTCGATGAGCCTTGCCGTTGCCAATACAGTGCCGCCAGTGGCTAATAAGTCGTCCACAATGGCTACTTTTTGACCTGGTTTGATGGCATCATGGTGGATTTCAAGAACATCTGTCCCATATTCCAGTTCATATTCGTAACGTTCAACTTTAGCTGGTAATTTTCCGGGTTTTCTGACGGGCACAAAGCCCGCACCCACCTGACAGGCGACAGGTACACCAACAATAAACCCGCGGGATTCAGGGCCGGCAATAATTTCAATGCCTTTATCCTTCAAGTTTTCTGAAATGGCATCAATCGTTGCTTTTAGTGCCAATGGGTCTTTCAGCAGGGTGGTAATGTCTTTAAAGTTAATACCTTCTTTGGGAAAATCCTGTATTTCACGAATGGTTGATTTAAGATCCATGGTATACCCTCCTGATATTGTTCAAATTTTCAGATCTTGTCAGTGCCAATATGTTTCATTATAACGGTTTGATGAAGATTGAGCAATAACTCCCGCCATATATGCACGATTCCCAGTTGTTATAATTGAAAAAACCGACCACTGCCGCAGTAACGCGCATACGGTATGTGGTCGGAGGGAACTCACTGATGACGGATCAAGCTTTGGCGAACATTTTATTGCGATCCTTTGTGCGTTCCTTAATCATCACCCATACAGGGCTGGCAATGAAGATTGAAGAGTAAGTCCCACTTACAATTCCAGCGATCAGGGGTAGTGCAAACTCTCTTATCTGAGGCACTCCCATAATGTACAGTGCAAGAATCATAACCAGTGTTGTCAGGGAGGTATAGACAGATCGTTTGATTGTTTGATTGATACTGTTGGTGGCCAGTTGTTCAAAGTCGAACTTTTTCATGGTTTTTCGATTTTCTCGAATCCGATCAAAAACAACAATGGTATCATTGATTGAATAACCCAAAACGGTTAACATTGCTGCAACAAAGGGGCTATTCAGCGGGATTCTGAAAATCACATATACCGCAAGAACCACTAAAATATCGTGGAACAATGCAATAATTGCTGCGATGCCAAAGCTGAACTCGAAACGAAAGGTGATGTAGATCAACATTCCGACTGCTGCTATCAGCATGGATAGAAACGCTCTGTCACGAATTTCTCTTCCAATGGCAGGACCAAACTGTTCAGCGCGCAAAAAATCATCTTCTGTAATTTCATAACGGGTTTCCAGTTCACGGAAGACTTCCATCCGTTCAGAATGATCCAAATCTTCAATAGTTCTGATCTGAAGTGTCGTTTGATCACTGCCAATAAAGTTAATGCTGGCACTTGTATCAAACGCGTCTGTAATCGAACGGATTTCGTCTGTACTGGCAGATTGATGCAGTTCAAACTCCATCAGGGTACCGCCGGTAAAGTCAATGCCTGCATTGACTCCGGTCAAAAGAGCCATTACCAGCCCCACCAGAATAATGGCGGCGGAGATGGAGAACCAGATTTTTTTCTGATGAATAATATCCATTTCTGCTTCCTCCTTATACGCCAAAGTAGCGGGGATTTTTGAAAAGATTGGTGGAAATCAACAGTTTGAGTAGTACTCGGGTGATAAATACTGCTGTCAACAGACTTACGACGAGTCCAATTATCAACATGACTGCAAACCCACGTATGGGTCCTGTTCCAAACTGATAAAGAACTAAGCCGGCAATGAGGGTGGTAATATTGGCATCCATGATGGTTCTAAATGCTCTTTTGAATCCTGAATCAACTGCCGCACGAACGGTTTTTCCATTGGACATCTCTTCTTTTAAACGTTCAAAAATAATAACATTGGCATCTACCGCCATGCCAATAGAGAGGATCAGTGCTGCAATTCCCGGCAATGTGAGCGTGGCATTGAGACTAATAAAGATGGCCAGTACCAACAATACATAGATTGTCAAAGCGATGTTGGCCACAAGACCTGGCAGCCGATAGATCAACAGCATGAAAAGGAACACTAACGCAATCCCTATCTTTGCTGCCTGAATACTTCTGTTGAGAGCATTGACGCCCAAAGAAGCCGTAATGGTAGAAGTCTGAACTTCATTTAAGGTGACCGGTAATGAGCCGGCTCTTATGAGTGCCGCCAGATTGGATGCTTCTTCAATTGAAAAGTTGCCGCTGATGGTTGCTGTTCCAAGTGAAATCTGGTCCTGAACAATTGGGGCAGAAATCACTTCATCATCAAGAATAATATAGATTGGTTCACCCAGATATCTTCCGGTGGCGTCTGAAAAGCTCCGTGTACCTTCTGAGTCCAGTTCAAGTCTAACCACTGGATTAGGTTCTCTATCAACATATGTGGGGGCCGCGTCTGTCACATTGCTGCCTGTAAGCACTACCTCGCCGTCAGGTGTTACAAACTGCAACTGTGCTGTTTTTCCGATCATATCCAGCGCATCCTGCACCTGCTCAACTCCAGGCAGTTCGACACGAATTCTCCGATCACCTTCCTGAACGATTGTCGGTTCTGTCAACCCCATGGCATCAACCCGTCGACGGAATACCTGTATTGTTTGGTTAATCAGTTGATCCAGTTCCTGCCCTGTGGCGGTTGTATCTGCCTCAAAAACTACAAAGACACCGCCCTTTAAATCAAGACCCTGTTTAATACTGTCTCTGACAGGTGTTATTTCAGCACCGCCTATTTGCAGCCCGTTGACAGCAGCCAAAACACCTGTGATCGCCAATGCAACAATTATCACAAAGGCAATAAGACCTTTTGCTTTCATGTTGTTTCCTCCTTATCGGGCGTCTTGTTCCCGTTTGTGTTGTTGGGCAAAAACGATATAGTCTTCTGCCGATCGCTTAATTTTGTCGATTTCATCTGATGTCAGATCACGAATTACTTTTGCTGGTGATCCCATTGCCAAAACGCCTGCCGGAATAGTTTTGCCTTCCGGCACCAGACTGCCTGCTGCGATAATCGCATCGTTTCCAATGACAGCGCCATTTAGGATAATAGCACCCATACCGACAAGCACCCGATCTCCCACGGTACATCCGTGGACAATGGCATTGTGTCCAACCGTTACAAAATCACCGATAATGGTGGGATGGTGGTAGGCAATGTGTAAAACTGAACCATCCTGAATATTACTGCCTTCACCAATATAAATATCATTGTAGTCACCTCTGGCAACGACACCATACCAAATACTGGCATTTGGCTTCATAACCACATTTCCCATGACACTGGCTGTTTCTGCAATAAAACAAGTTTTATCAATAGTGGGATGCTGCCCATTATGGGCTTTGATCATAGTCGATCTCCTCACTTTCTTTTGCCACCAACATTAGTGCAGTTTCAATTCGTGATTTTTCAAGTCGGCAGCCAATGGCATACGGTTTAATAAGTGAACCATTGCTATGCCAGGCGTTTGCATGACAACCGCCGCTGCAATAATACTTTGCCCAGCATTCACGACACTCACTTTTATCATATATCGTGGCATTTTCAAATTGTGCCACGGTTTCAGCAGCCGTCAAACCAGTTGACACATGACCAATACAAAAATCTGGGTTACCAACGAATTGATGACAAGGATACAAATCTCCTTCTGGTGTAATGGCCACATACTCTGTACCAGCCCCACAGCCTGAAGCCCTTTTTTTCATGCACGGGCCCTGTTTCAAATCAATGATGAAGTGGAAAAAACGGAAAGGCTGACCCGCATTGGCACATTGCAAGTATAATTCTGCCAGGCGGTCATATTCTTTTTCAATTAGATTGCAATCTTCATCCCTTAATGAAAGCGGGCTTTCTGGTGGTGCCACAACCGGTTCCACTGAGATTTCCCGAAAGCCCTGGTCAACCAAGTGAGCCACATCGTTTGCAAAATCCAAGTTTTCCCTTGTAAAAGTGCCCCTGACAAAATGGGGGCGATCTGCCCTCAGAGCTGCCATTTTTTTGATGTTTGGCAGTATTTTCCGATAAGAGCCTTCACCATTCCGACATTTACGCATTTGATCATTTATTTCAGGTCTTCCGTCGAGACTGAGCACCACATTGCTCATATGTTCGTTAATCCATGCCATGTTTTCATCAGTAAGTGCCAGTGCATTAGTTGTCAGTGTGAAACGAAATTCCTTTCCCGTATCCTGTTCACGACTTCGTGCATATGCAACGACTTCTTTAACTAATGGCATATTCAATAGAGGTTCACCGCCAAAAAAATCCACTTCCAAATGGGTTCTTTTCGCAGAATGTCTAATCAAAAAGTCAATGGCAGCTTTGCCTGTCGACAGGTTCATCATAGACCTTTCACCTTGAAAGGTGCCTTCTGATGCAAAACAATATGCGCATGAAAGATTGCAATCGTGTGCCACATGCAAGCAAATTGCTTTCACAATACCAGGGCGGTGCGCCACTTCTTCATCCAACGGATGAGCTTCAGAAAACAGCAGGTTTGCTGATATTAGTTGGCCGATTTCAGCCAAAGCATCAATTACGGCTGATTTTCCATATTCAGTTTCCAGCTGTTGTCTTTCATGATCCTGAAGCTGTAAGTGTTTGCTGGTGACTGATCCGGTTAGAATCTTGTAAACCAGTTCATCCACCATATGTACAGCACCGGAGTTCACATCAATCGCCAGATTGATGCCATTCTTACTGAATGTGTGAATCACTTAAAGGCCTTCTTTCTTCATTTACAGCAGAGCACTCATGAAACCTTTCCAGTATACTGCTGACGATTTTATACACAAAACAAAAAAGCAGGGAGTCGAAACTCCTGCTAATGGAACGGACTCTTCAAAAATCTATTCTTTTTCACAGATTTGATTTCCCACTGTGCAGGAAGTTTTACAGGCTGACTGACAGGATGTTTGACATTCTCCACAACCTGTATCTGCTCCTTTTGGGGGCAGATGCAATGCATTTAAAGTTTTGATACGTTTAAGCGCCATGAAGCGTTCTCCTTTCGAAATGGAATCCTTATGCATTATATCACACGCTTCCAGAAAAAAAAAGAGAAGCGCTAATAAATCCTTACAAACCAAAAGCAGCACGGGACTGGCCGGCTGCCTGATGGAGTCAATCAATGGGATTATTCATTACTGCTGTCAGAGGTTTCCTTTGATACTGTTTCAGCTGCGAGGTTTCCAACGGCCCATTTGGTGATGGTGAGTTTTGTCTTATCCATACCAACTTCAATGGTGATGACCTCATCCTTGAGTTTCAGTATTCTACCGTAGATACCACCGATGGTGATGATTTCGTCTCCAACTTTCAAATTATTACGCATTTCCCTGATTTTTTTCTCTTTGGTTTTTTGCGGCTTAATAATTAGAAAATAGAAGATGGCAAGAAATCCCAACGGAATAATCAAGCCAGATAACTGTTGCGGCATGTTAGACCTCCTTCCTGTCATTGTTCAATCCTTATTACATTAAACAACATCTCCGGTATCTTGTCAATGGACAACTACCATTCCAGCGGCTTGCCATAATACTGCAGATAAAAAGCGCGGCATGTTTCCACTAAATGGTCTTCAGTAATCGCTTGTCGAAGTGTTTTCATCAAATGAAGCAAAAAGTGAAGATTGTGCCAGGTGAGCAGTCGCAAACCAAGAATTTCATTGGCCTTAAACAAATGTCTTAGGTATGCCCTGGAATAGTTTTGACACGTATAGCAGTCGCAATTGGGATCTAAGGGTTCAAAGGCCTCTGTGTGAACGGCATTTTTAATGACAACCTGACCCATGCTTGTCATGGCGGTTCCGTTTCGGGCAATACGGGTGGGTAATACACAATCAAACATATCGACACCCCGAAGCACTCCGTGAATTAAACAGTCAGGGCTGCCAACTCCCATCAGGTATCGGGGCTTATCTTGAGGCATTTGTGGAATCAGATGATCAAGCACATCATACATCGACTCTTTGGGTTCGCCAACACTCAGCCCTCCGATACCATAACCTGGAAAGTCCATCGCCAGCAATGCTTCTGCACTTCGCTGGCGTAGATCATGAAAAATCCCTCCCTGAATAATACCAAAAAGATGTTGGTCATCCCATCGATTATGCGCATCAAAGCAGCGCTTGGCCCATCGTGTTGTCCGATCGACAGAGTGTAGCACATACTCGTGATCAGCAGGATATGGAATGCACTCGTCAAAAGCCATGATGATGTCAGCGCCCAGTGAATTCTGGATCTCCACAGATTTTTCCGGTGAGATAAAATGCCGCGAACCATCAATGTGCGATTGAAATGCCACACCCTCTTCAGTTATTTTTCTTAGTGGTCCCAGACTAAATACCTGGAACCCACCACTGTCAGTCAGAATTGGCCCTGGCCAGTTCATGAAGGAATGAAGCCCGCCTGCTCTGGCTACCAAATCATGACCCGGACGCATATACAAATGATACGTATTGCTGAGTAGGATCTGGGTGTGTATGGTTTTTAATTCTTCTGGTGTCATGGTTTTCACAGTTGCCTGTGTTCCAACGGGCATAAAAATTGGCGTTTCAATTTGACCATGTGTGGTTGTCAGTAACCCTGTTCTCCCCTTTGACTCGCTGGATACTGCTGTTTGCTGAAAAATATTTTTTTTCATAGTTGCTCCTTTTTCTATCATCGCTCAATCCACATGGCGTCACCAAAACTAAAGAATCGATAAGACGCATCCACTGCCTGACGATAAGATTCCATCACAAAGTCTTTTCCAGCAAATGCACTGACAAGCATTAATAATGTGGATTCAGGCAAATGAAAATTTGTAATAAGTACATCAACCCAGCGAAACTGATATCCGGGCGTTATGAACAATCGCGTCCAATCGCTGCCTTCCTCAATGGATGACCCGCCGCTACACATAGCTGATTCAAGCGTGCGACAGGTGGTTGTTCCAACTGCAACAATGCGTCCTCCCGATGTTTTGATACGATTCATGGCATCGGCACTTTCCTGCGATATCTCATAATACTCTTCATGCATTTCGTGTGCTTCAACATCTTCAGCCTGTACAGGGCGAAAGGTGCCCAGTCCAACATGAAGCGTTACCGGAATAATACTGACTCCCATGTTTTCGATTTCTTCAAGCAGTTCTTTCGTGAAGTGGAGTCCTGCTGTTGGAGCAGCAGCAGATCCTTTATGGCGGCTGTAAACTGTCTGATAGCGCTCTCTATCTTCCAGATGCTCATGAATATATGGAGGAAGTGGCATTTCGCCAAGCTCTTCAAGCACTTCAAGCACGGGACGATCTGTCATAAATTCAATGATACGCAGCCCTTCATCTTTTTCTTCACGCACAACGGCGCGAAGATCATTTTTGCCAAATATGACTTCTGTGCCTGTTTTTATTCTCTTGGCCGGTTTTGCCAGTACCTCCCACTGATTCAACTGCGTTTGCTTTAAAAGAAGAAACTCAGCGCGGCCATTGGTGTAGCGTTTACGCCCAATTAAGCGAGCAGGAATCACTCTGGAGTTATTGATGACAAGCCCGTCACCCGGTTTTAATAAATGTCTGATGTCAGAAAAATGATAATGCTCGATGGTTCTATCTTTGGCATTCAGTGTCAGTAGACGGGATTGATCCCGTTTTTCCAATGGATGCTGCGCAATAAGGTGCTCCGGTAACTCATAGTAAAATTCATTTGTTTTCATAGGCCACATACTTTCTTAGAGAATAAATAATGAATCTGTTTTCTTGAAATGTCGGCTTGCAGAAAAATGTGCTTTTGCTTAGCGGCGAAGGAACAGGTTCAACAGAATCGTTAGCAAAAGGCTCACCAAAAGGCTGGTAGCCAATGGAAAATACACAATAACGTTTTTCCGCTGCAGCATAAAATCTCCAGGCAGGCGTCCCAGTCCCATTCGATTAGCTAATAGCATGCAACAACCAATTAATATCAGGAACAGCCCCAAAAACATCAATCCTTTTGCCAGGGTGTTCATTTTCATCACTCGCTTTTTTCGTCTAAAGAACGATGATAATGCTCATAAGCACGTTTCATTACCACTCGCCCTCTCGGTGTACGGCTCATAAAACCAATTTGCATCAAATACGGTTCATAGACGTCTTCAATGGTTGTCTTTTCTTCTCCTGTAACAGCAGAAAGCGTGTCTAGTCCCACCGGCCCGCCATTGAAATGATCAATCATCGCCAAAATCATCTTTTTGTCAGTGCCATCCAGTCCCAAAGGATCAATTTCCAACAGTGCCATTGCATCCTGCACCACCTGCAGGTTAATAACACCATCTGCCCGTACCTGGGCATAATCTCGTATGCGTTTCAGCAGTCGGTTGGCTATACGCGGCGTTCCTCTGGACCGGGAGGCAATTTCAGAAGCTGCTTTTTCTTCGATGGGTATATCAAGAATTCTTGCAGAGCGTCTGACTATTTGTGCCAGTTCATGTTGCTCATATAGCTCAAGCCGACAGATTACCCCAAACCGGTCTCTCAGCGGGGAAGTAAGCAGCCCTGCACGAGTGGTAGCTCCAATAAGTGTAAATTTGGATAAATCCAAACGAACCGTTCGGGCACTTGGTCCTTTACCGATAATGATATCCAGCGCAAAGTCTTCCATGGCAGGGTACAAGATTTCTTCCACCGTACGATTCAGTCGGTGGATTTCATCGATAAACAGCACATCGTTTTCACCAAGATTGGTTAAAACAGCAGCCAGATCTCCTGGACGTTCAATGGCAGGTCCACTGGTGATTCGGATATTAACATTCAATTCATTGGCGATAATGCTTGATAGTGTCGTTTTTCCAAGACCAGGGGGCCCATAAAGCAATACATGATCAAGTGCTTCATTTCTTTCTCTGGCCGCTTTGATAAAGATCCGGAATTTTTCCTTGTTATTCTCCTGGCCAATATAATCATCCAAACGTCGTGGCCTCAGGCCATTTTCAATGGCAACGTCTTCTTCCTGCGTTGAGCCTGAAATAATCCGTTCTTCTATAGTCATGGTGGAATCGCCTCTTTTCCATCTTTGTGACGCTTATTTCATCAGCCATGACAAGGCCGCTTTGATACCTTCTTCAGTAGAAATCCCCTGATTAGTCGTTGCTCTGACGGCTTCCAGTGCCTCTGTCTTATGATAACCCAACGCCATTAATGCTTCCAACACTTCGTCTTCAAACGAGTTTATTTGTACGGGTATATCTGTCTCTGTATAGCCCATTTTCTTCACTTTGTCCTTTAACTCCAAAACTATACGCTCAGCTGTTTTTTTACCAATTCCTGGAGCTTTTGACAACGAATCCAGATTATGGGCCAGAATCTCCTGACAAAGATTCTCGACAGAAAATGTAGACAAAATGGCAACGGCTGCTTTTGGACCCACTTTGGTCACTGTGATTAATTTTTTAAACATGTCCAGCTCATTTCTGCTGAAAAATCCATAAAGACTGGCGCCGTCTTCCCTCAAACTGTAATGAGTATGCAACGTTACTTCCTGACCATTCACTAATTTTACCAACGTCGTAAGGGATGAGTAGACTCCATAACCAATCCCATTCACATCGATAATTGCCTGATCCACCGAAACTGAATGGACGGTTCCCTTTACGAATTCTATCATGGTGCAGTCTCCTTCCAGAAATGAATACTGCTTTTGCGCTGGCAAAAAAGTGCGCAATTACACACTGAACAATTGCTTGAAATGACCGGTATGTGCATGGCATACAGCTATCGCAAGGGCATCTGCGGCATCATCAGGTCTTGGAATTTCCTTGAGGTTTAAGAGGGTTTTTGTCATGTGTTGTACCTGTTTCTTCTCAGCACGTCCGTAACCTGCAATCCCTTGCTTGACCTGTAACGGTGTATACTCATAAACTGGTAAGCTTGCTGCAGCTGCAGTAACCACAACTACGCCTCGTGCCTGTCCCACCAAGAGTGCACTTTTCGCATTTGTATTAAAAAAAAGCTCTTCGACTGCTACTGCCTCAGGTTTATATTGTTTGATAAGTGTTTGAATTCCCTGATGAATTTGCAGCAATCGATCCGGTAAGGGCTGTTTGCTTTCTGTGCGAATGACACCATACTGTATTACCTGGAAATGATTTTGTTCAAAATGCACCAGTCCAAAGCCGGTAATAGCTAATCCGGGATCAATCCCCATGATGATCATTTTTTTCCCTCTTCCTCATTCTGACGGCACTCACTGCAATAGCCGTAAATTTCAAAGCGATGTTCCACCGGAAGAAAATTTGTGTGCTGCTTTACAAAGCGGTTAATTTCTTCAAAGGGACATACGTCTACCACTTGCATACGGTTGCATTGAAGACAGATGAGATGATGGTGATGATGATCTGTTACCAGTTCATAGCGAGCAAGCCCGTCGTTCAAAGAGATCTGGCGAATAATCCCTGCTTCATCGAGTGTTTCCAGATTGCGGTAAATGGTTGAAGGGTTCATATTTTGGTCGGTCAACTGTAGTGCCTGATGAATTTGGGCAGCTGTCAATAAATGCTGTTCAGGAGATAGAAATAATCGAAGCAATTGTTCTCGCTGTCGTGTCACTTTAATGCATTTCTTTTTTAATTGATTTTTGAGATCTTCCCATGTCATGTTCATCTTTCTAACTCCCCAGAATGAATTGACTGCCGTCTTGAATACAAAAATAAATTGAGAGCCGGAGCTCTCAATTCGGTGTTGTTTTGGCGGGAGTACGTGGGAATCGAACCCACCCAAGAGGCTACTAACCCCTCGTACTGGTTTTGAAGACCAGAGGATACACCAGCACCCATCTACTCCCTGATTACCCTTTACCATGAAAGTGGCAACGGAGGTATTATATCACAACCGATGGAGCTTAATCAACTCTGTCTATGCACACCGAATTATTTATGAAAAAAACCATTAATTATCATCAGAGTTTTCGATTCAATATACGGCTGTCTCCATTGCGCTTCGTCAGTTTTTCCTGATCAAAATATTCCAGCAAAGCAACTGCAAATTTCCTGCTTGTGCCTAGAAGATCCCGGAAATCAGCTGGCGCGATGTCTGAATGATTTTCAAAATGCTTCAGGAGCATATCTTTAGCTGCATTAATTGAATTTTGATGAAAAACCATTTCCTGATTGATGCGAATTAAGGGTTGTCCCAGCATTAACTCGATCACTTGGCGCACTTCTTTTTCTTTAACTTTGATGATACCTGCAATTTCTTCAAGCCGTGGTGGTGCAAAAGGCTTTTCAAGATAAAGCGATTCAATCTGATTCATTATTTTCTGCTGGATCGGATTGATCTTAATTTTGAAATCCGCTAATGCAGCAAGTTTACCATCTGCTTTTATGATATCTTCAGTTTCTAGTTGTTCCAGCCAGCGATCAACTATTTTTGAGCGGATATCACCAAATACCCTGCTTTTCAGTTCTTCTTTTGGCATGCCTCTTCTCAGCGGATTATCTTTGTGATATCTCGATAATTTATTGACTATATCCTCAACAATTTGATGATAATATTCTTGATGGACATATGCCATTGAACCGATTGAGTAAATACTGCCTTCCTCTTCCAGCTGTTGCAGAAGTGCTATCAGCTGATCAGAAGAATAGCCGGTGTGTTTACACAGAGCACCTGTATCAGGAAGTTCTTTGCTAAAACGAAGTATTTGCTGCTCAAGATAGACTTCCGGGCCACCACTTTCTTTCGCCTGAAGCTCATCGATGACGTCCTGTCGAAGTGCTTTATGTTTTTCCGGGTTCGGGTCAATGACACGAGCACCTCCCAACGTTTGCATGGGGGAATAGAATCGAACAATGAGCTTATCTTCTTTTCTGAAAGCTGCCCTTTCTTCTAATCGAAACTGCACCAATGCACTTTCACCTGGTTCAACCTGTTCTTTTTCAAGAATGACAACCCGGGCAAGAATTTCTGAAGTGCCATGATATAATCGTATGCGGTCACGTTGTTTTAAAGGTCTGTTGGCATTTTTTAACATCTTTATTCGACAATCAACCATCATGGTATATGTCATGGATCCCGGTTGTGCAAGAAAGCTGCCGCGTTTTATCTGATCTTTTTTCAATCCGGACAGGTTAATGGCCACACGCTGGCCTGCATAGGCTTCTTTAACCGTATTGCCATGAACCTGAATGTTTCTGATTCGAGCAACTGTTTCTTCCGGAAAAATTTCCAGCGTTTCTTCAACCTTTGCTGTACCTTCCAACAATGTACCTGTCACAACTGTTCCAAAACCAGTTATGGTAAATACACGATCGATGGGGATTCGACAAGGCGCTGTTTGGTCACGGGTTTCAATCCTATCGTATGCTTCGGTTAGCAACTCCAAAAGGACTGGAATCCCATCACCGGTAATGGAGTCTACGGCTATAATTGGACTGGCTTCCAAAAATGTGTCGCTTGTTGCCTGTCTTATCTCTTCTTTAATAAGTTCGAGCCAGTCAGTCTCAACCAGCGAAGATTTTGTAATGACAATGACCCCTTGTTTCATATCAAGCAATGACAAAATATCCAGATGTTCTTTTGTCTGCGGCATGACACCTTCATCTGCTGCAACAACCAACATGACTAAATCCATTCCACCGACACCAGCCAGCATATGGCGAATGAACTTTTCATGCCCCGGCACATCAATAATGCCTGCCCGCCGCTCATCTGGGAGATCAAAATAGGTGAACCCCAACTCGATGGAAATACCCCGTTTCTGCTCCTCTTTCAGGCGATCGGTGTTTCTGCCGGTCAATGCATGGATGAGCGTGGTTTTTCCATGATCAATGTGCCCTGCTGTTCCAATGATTAGATGTTTCATAACTTCACTCCTGATTCTGCAGAGTTATCCAAGCCAGAAATGCTTGGCAGATATCATTATAGTCCTGCTGGAAAATGGTACGCAAATCCAAAAGCAGTGCGTTGTCCTGAATACGACCAACAATTGCAGGGCTTTGACTGCGCAGGAACCGTTCGAGACGGGGTATGTTCTCAAGCGATGAACTGAAGCGGATGAGACGGCTTTCCATTTGAACAGTTGGATATGAACCACCACCCACCTGAGACGACCCTGGTATAATATCTATTTGAATGCCAGAATCGTCATTATTGACAGACTGAAGTTGATCATATAAATCCTTTGCACGTTGCTGCAGATTTTGAACCGATTCAGTCATCATCTTCAAAGCTGGTATATGTTTTTTAGCTTGTATTGGATCGAGGTACTGTACCAACGTAGCTTCCAAAGCACATAATGTTAGCTTGTCCACTCGAAGGGCTCTTGTTAACGGATGCTTTTCAATAAGCCTGATCCATTCACGTTTTCCGGCGATGATACCGGCCTGAGCACCTCCCAGCAATTTGTCACCACTAAATGTGACAACATCACTACCTGCTTCAATGGCCTGCTGTACAGTTGGTTCTGCAGGAAAACCATCGACTTCAAGATCAATCAGAAGTCCGCTGCCCAAATCATTAATTAAAGGCAAATCATGGGAATGTGCCAGTGAAACCAGCTCCTCCACTGATGCTTCCTGAGTAAATCCCACAATTTTAAAGTTGCTTTGGTGTACTTTCAGCAATGCCCCGGTGTGTTCTGTCACTGCTTTTTCGTAATCTCGTACATAGGTTTTATTTGTGGCTCCCACTTCAATAAGTGTAGCACCGCTTTGCTCCATTACTTCTGGCACTCGAAAAGAACCACCGATCTCCACCAGTTCACCCCTGGATATAATCACTTCTTTACCCTTGGCGATGGCTGAAAGCACCAACAAAACAGCACCAGCGTTATTATTGACAACTAAAACGTCTTCGGCACCTGTTAGTCGCAGCAATATTTCTTTCATGTGATCATAACGACTGCCTCGTTTTCCTGTTGTTAAATTCATTTCAAGGTTACTGTACCCTTGAGCAACGTCCCACAATGCTTCTTTAACATAGTTTCCCAGCGGCGCACGGCCCAGGTTTGTATGAAGAACCACGCCAGTCCCGTTTATGACTCTGCGCAGCTGTAATGCGGAAATCTGCTGACATCTTTCTTGAACTGACTTGATGATCTGCTGAATACTCAGATTTTGCGGGTGATCTTCGGAGTATTCACCAGTGAGAATTGCTTCTCTTAGTTCTTGTAAGACTTGACGAACTTCAGCTTTTATAAAATCCTCATTGAAAGTTTGCATGTCATCAATCGTTTTAATCTGATGAAGCACATCGTCTGTTTTGGGAATTTTCCGCAACCAAGCCTGACGTTCCAAGGTAACACCTCCATGATCATTCCACTCAATTATAGCATAAATCACACTTTGTGAGAACAATGCATGTCTATTTCGCTGAATGCTATATGTCAAGAACGTTGAAACATTGCTGAATGATTCTGACCATTTCGCGAAATGTGTTTTTTGAGTGAACACATCGTTAAAATTGTCTTAAAAGGACATTCATCATCTTTTATTATTTTGAGTATTATGATAATATGAAACTGTTATAATAGTATAATGCTTTGGGTATACATACACAGAGAGGCATTGATCGTTTTATCGGCATGAACTGGATTAGGTGCAGTGCTGTACTTAAACGCATTCATTGTCTTTTGTTATGACCATTTATCCCAAGCAAATCTTAAGAAAAGGAGGCGAATCACCGAAAGTCTGTGTCGAGATGGTCAACCACTATGTCAAAGGAGGTCGTGTGATTTGATCGGATTTGTACAGATGATTGAAAGCATCAACGGCACCATCAATGGTATTGTATGGGGACCCTACATGCTCGTACTTCTGGTAGGAACCGGTGTTTATTATTCTTTTAGAACTAATTTCCTGCAGGTAGGTAAGTTTGGCTTTGCCATGAAAGAAACGCTGTTCAAAATTTTTGACAAGACAGAAATTGCTGAAGATGGTGATATTACTCCTTTCCAGGCACTTTCGACTGCATTGGCCGCTACCATTGGTACCGGTAATATTGCCGGTGTGGCTACTGCTATTGCCATCGGTGGACCAGGAGCGGTATTCTGGATGTGGGTTTCTGCTTTCTTTGGCATGATGACCAAATTTGCAGAAGTCGTACTGGCCATCAGATATCGTGAAAAGAACGCCGAAGGCAACTGGGTGGGCGGCCCCATGTACTACATTGTTGACGGTATGGGCGCCAACTGGAAATGGCTCGCCTGGATTTTCTCTCTCTTTGGTGCATTGGCAGCCTTTGGTATTGGTAACATGGTACAGGCCAACTCAGTGGCTGATGCGCTTAACACCAGCTTTGGCATTCCGCACGTTGTCTCAGGTGTCGTGCTTGCCATTGCCGCCGGAGCCGTTATTCTGGGTGGTCTGAAACGCATCGCTAAAGTAACTGAAAAAATTGTTCCATTTATGGCAGTTTTTTACATGATTGGCGCTATCGTCATTGTTATTTTAAACTTGGTTCATATTCCTGAAGCTTTTGCTCTGATTTTCCGCCACGCTTTTACTGCCAAAGCCGGAGTGGGCGGATTTGCAGGAGCGACCGTTATGATGGCCATGCGTTTCGGGGTTGCCCGCGGCGTCTTCTCCAATGAAGCTGGTTTGGGTAGTGCTCCAATTGCCCATGCTGCTGCCCGAACAGACCATCCTGTGCGACAGGGTTTGTGGGGGGTGTTTGAAGTTTTCGCTGATACCATTGTCATTTGTACATTAACCGCCCTAACCATCATTACTTCTGGTGTTTGGAGCAGTGGTGTTACTGGAGCAGCACTAACAACTGCCGCCTTTAATGAAGGACTCCCTGGTCCCGGTGGTATTATTGTCGCCATCGGTATTTTGTTTTTCGCCTTTTCAACACTGCTTTCCTGGGCATATTACGGCGAAAAATGCGCAGAGTTTATTCTTGGCTCAGGTTTCAACAAAATCTATCGTATTATCTGGTTGCCACTCATCGTTTTGGGTTCTGTGGGAAGCCTGACATTGATCTGGGACATCGCCGATACACTGAATGGTCTGATGGCGATCCCCAACTTGGTGGCTCTGCTTGCTTTAAGTGGTGTCGTTGTTAATCTGACAAAGGAATTCTTTGAAAAGCAAAATCTCTAGGACAATTTTGCTTACATTTTTAACCAAAACAGGACGGCGCATGCCGTCCTGTTTTGGTTATTCCATTTCCTGATACTATTCACTTATTTCAATAGCATATGATGCAGCTTCTCCCACACTTCCAATCTCTGCAAATGCGCATGGTTGCGTCTTTTCAAGGGATTCCAGTGCTCGCGAAACATCACTTTCGGGTATTGCCAGTAACAATCCGCCAGAAGTTTGTGGATCATAGCACAAGTCCAACAATGCTTCATCTACTATCCCCGTTACCTTCACACGCGATCCAAAGTAATCACGATTTCGATACATCCCACCTGGAATTAAACCCATTCGGGCGTTGTCAATCGCTGCAGAAATAAAAGGGATTGCTGACATTTTAAGCCGGATGGTCACTCCGCTTCCTTCAGCCATTTCTATAGCATGTCCGAAAAGACCAAACCCGGTAATATCGGTGCAAGCATTAATAGCACCACCTCTGGCGGCGTCAAGTGCAGATTTGTTTAACAGTGTCATTACTGATACAGCTTCCTGATAGTCACTTTCGCCTAACATTTCAGCTTTTATAGCTGTGTTAAGCACGCCGGTTCCTAACGGTTTTGTCAGAATCAGCCGATCGCCTGGTTTAGCATTTTTATTAGTGAGTATATGATCAGGGTGAACTGTTCCCGTAACGCAAAGACCATATTTAGGCTCATCATCTTCCACCGAATGTCCCCCCACCAAAGAAGCCCCTGCTTCCAATACTTTTGCAGCCCCTCCCTGCAGAATTTTTTCCAACACCTGGGTTGAAAGACAATTGGGAAATCCAACGATATTCAAAGCAAGAATCGGTGTTCCCCCCATGGCATAGATGTCACTTAGGGAATTGGCAGCAGCAATTTCTCCAAATGTGTAGGGATCGTCCACAACAGGTGTGAAAAAATCGACCGTTTGGATAATCGCCAAATCTGGAGTTAATTGGTAGACTGCACCATCATCACTTGTTTCAAGGCCTACAAGTACTCTTGGATCCATTTTTTTGGGCAACTGCCCCAAAACCTGAGTCAGGACCTCCGGTCCGATTTTAGCTGCTCAGCCGGCGCTCTTTGTCAGTGTTGTCAAACGTACTGGTTCCATGCATATCACCTCCTTATCATAGTATTATGTCGTCCTTTTTGCACATTCATCCCGATAATCAAACTCTTTCAGATGGTAATGGATGATTCTAAATCCTGAAATTTCTTATCTCCTATTCCACTGACTTTTTTTAAATCTGAAAGCGCCTTAAATGAACCATGCTGTTCCCGATAATCCATAATTCTTTCGGCCAGAACCGGTCCAATGCCGGGGAGTGTTTCCAGCTGACGTTGGTCAGCTGTATTAATATTAATCAGCTGGCTGTTGGATGGTGAAGCAGAAGGTTGAAAATTCAATGTTGGTAACGTAGTATCTACTTCTAAATCAAATTCTTCTTCACTGGGAATAAACACAAAGGCTTCATCATGTAATTTTTGTGCCAGGTTAACTTTTTTTGCAGCTCCTTCCCTGAGACCACCAGCTAAATGAACAAGTTCAATCAAACGTGCATCTTCTTCCAATTCATAAACACCTGGATGTTGGATCATTCCTTCGATATGAACCATGATTGTCCCTTTTTCCTGTTCTATTGCTGAAGTCACCGAAAGAGCACTTTCTGGTTGAAGCTGTTCAGAAAGATTGGTTTTTTCTATTTCTGAAAGGATATAAATGGTTTTTTGCTGTTCATAATGTTGATAAAGTCCTAAAATGACAAACAGCAAACAGGTTCCAATAACAAAAATCCACTTATGTTGACGCGACAGTGCCACATGTGTCAGCTCCTTCAGGACGAAAAATGGGAATCTAATTTGATGTCTTTCCACTCTTAACAAATTAACAAATCTATTGTACTATATAATAGTGGCTTTGTGGGGTGAAATGTCCGTCTTTCTTCACCAACGCCTTTAACTATTCTTATTTTTATCGGGAGCTGATAACTCATTGAAATTTTCAATTAAACGCACTTCAGAAATTGTTCTATCGAGCCTGCTGTTTCTAGTACTAATGTTTTCCCTTTTTATCAATCCTATTTATGCCTTTCCAACAGCGGTTGAACCCGACATCATTGCACCACGTGCTGTATTAATGGATCTGAAAACAGGAACCATTCTTTTTGATAAAAATGCCAATGAACCCACTTTTCCAGCCAGTACCACTAAAATTCTAACAGCGCTGTTGGTACTAGAAAATGCCTCGCTGAATGATATTGTTCATATCGACTACGAGCCTGGTGTGACTGGGTCAAGTATGTACATAGTCCCCGGTGAATCTTTTTCAGTGGAAACGCTTCTAAAAGCATTATTGATTCGTTCTGCCAATGACGCGGCCGAAGTGTTGGCCCGGCATATCTCAGGTTCTGTTGATTCTTTTGTTCTTTTGATGAATGAACGCGCTGCCGCCCTTGGCGCTAAAAATACTCACTTCACCAATCCTCATGGTTTGCCAAATGAATCACATAAAACAACTGCCTATGACCTGGCAATGATTGCACGGGAAGCGATGCAATACGATCTGTTTCGCGAAATTGTTGCCAGTCGGTCTCTTGTTATCCCTCCCACCGGCGAAACCGATCAACGGGTTTATAATAATTCTAACCGCTTTCTCTGGGGAACCGGACCAAATCATCAAATGATGTATCAGGGACTGAGTACCGATATATACTATGAGCCGGTAGATGGTATCAAAACAGGCTATACCAACAGTGCACGCAACTGCCTGGTAAGCTCGGCGAATTTTGGTGACCAACGTTTTATTGCCGTCGTATTGAATGCTGAACAGGAAAATATTTATTCAGATTCAAGAACACTGCTTGATTATGGCTTTCAACATTTTCACACCATCACTCTTGTTGAGTCAGGATCTGAGCTAACTGCAATACCAGTTTTAAACGGCACCGAAGATTCTTTGACACTCTATAGTGACAGCACGCTTTCCTTTGTTGTTCCGAGGAGTATCATGGCAGACGATATCAAACCGAAACTCTCCCTTATTGATGAAAACATCACTGCCCCTATAGAATCCGGGACAATTTTTGGTTCGATTGATTATTTTTATGAAGATAACTTAATTGGGCAGGTCTCACTGGTTAATCAGCAGCAAGTCGATTTTGTGCCAGTATATCAACGCATCAGCTATCGTGGTTATTTGTTCCCGGCCTTTTTACTATTTTTTCTGATTTGGCAAAGCTACGTGTATCGTTTGCGTCGAAAGAAAAAACGCATTCGCCGGATGCAAGCCAGAACCGACAGATATCAACAATACGAGTCTTATGAATAGAAAAGCCCGGTAACGAGCAGATTTTCTGCCGTAACCGGGCTTTTCTTTTCACGTGCAGTGTAAGTTCATTCTGATCATCAATCAGGCACTTTTAACGGCAATGGCTTCTATTTCCACTTGAGCATCTTTAGGCAAGCGAGCGACTTCAACCGCAGCTCTGGCGGGTTTATGATCGGTGAAGAAAGTGGCATAAACTTCATTCATTTTGGCAAAATCATTCATATCTTTCAAAAAGACGGTTACTTTGACAATGCTGTCTTTTGCAAAAGAAGCTGCTTCTAAAATGGCCATTAGATTATCCAGGCATTGTCGTGTTTGATCCTGTATGTCATTTGAAACAAAATCCATTGTATCAGGATTTAATGGAAGTTGACCTGATACAAAAATCATGTTTCCTGCCTGCACCGCCTGGGAATAAGGACCAATGGCAGCTGGTGCTTTTGCTGTGCTAATCATTTGGTTCATGGGTGATTTCCTCCTTTATTTTAACTGTCAACTCGAATCTCATCAAGATAATTATAGATGGTGTAACGCGAAACACACAAGACTTTTGCCACCGAATCAATAGCTCCTTTGATGAGAAATGCTCCCTGCTCATCAAGTTTGCGAACAATGGCCACTTTTTCTTCCTTGTTCATATAGGCAACAGGTTTTCCACTGATTTCCAAGGTTTCTGTCAGCAGATGATTTAATACATCATTGACATTACTGCTGGAGGGATCGACTGCCAACGGGTCTTCCGGCGATTCAATCCAGGTCACTTCCTCAAGTACTTTTCGTGCTATCATAAATTCAGATATATCCAGGTTAATACAAAGGCATCCTATTACATGATCTTGTTCATCCCGAACCAGCATTGTGGAAGATTTTAGCGTCTTCCCATTTGAACTTTTGTTCTGGTAGTTCAGAATGTGGTCAGCATGATTGCCTTTGTTTCGCACCGACTCAAGACCTTCATTAACCATGGGACTCTCTACCGAACGCCCGGTTACATGGCCGTTATGGATAGCAATGATAGTTTTGTAGGAATCACCAATTTCGTGAAGTACAACTTCGCAGTTTTTCCCAAATGTTTTACCGATGGATTCAACCAGCGGTATCATGCTCTTCAGAATAGGATGTAGATTTTTTCGATTAATGGTTTCCATAACGCTTTCCTCTCTTTGCATTCCTAACGACTACTCAGGAAGGCTTCACAACAATATTTACCAGTTTACCTGGAACGACAATCACTCGGACTACTTGTTGTCCTTCAATGGTTTGTCTAATTTTATCGTGTCCCATGGCCAGTTTTTCAGTTTCTTCTTTTGAAAGATTTGAAGAAATGGTCAGCTTTTCTTTAACCTTTCCATTAACCTGCACAACAATCTCCACTTCATCTTTCACCAGCGCATTTTTGTCTGCCTTTGGCCATGCAGCCAAGTGAACGCTTTCACGATGACCCATTAGCTGCCACAACTCCTCAATCATATGAGGTGCAAAGGGCGCCAATAATTGAATCATGGTCTCAATGCCTTCCTGCAACAGCTGTCCGTTGATGTTTTCTCTATTCTGAGCTTTATATTTATAAAGCTCATTGACAAGTTCCATGACAGCACTTATGGCTGTATTGAAATTAAATCGTTGTTCTACGTCATCAGTCACTTTGGCAATTGTGTAATGAATTTTATATCGCAGTGATTTATCTTCAGGTGTTTCCAGTGTTTTTTCAAGGTGAATGAGTGCGTCGCTGTTGGCTTCTGTTACCAGTCGCCAAATTCGGTTTAAAAATCGATAGCACCCTTCTACTCCCTGATCGCTCCACTCCAAATCACGTTCGGGGGGAGCCGCAAAAAGAACAAACAATCGTGCCGTATCAGCACCATACAGCTTGATGATTTCTGCCGGGCTAACGACATTTCCTTTTGATTTGGACATCTTTGCACCATCTTTGAGAACCATTCCCTGAGTCAGTAAATTATTGAAGGGTTCATCAAAATCAAGCAAACCAATATCCTTCATCACCTTAATAAAGAAACGAGAATAGAGCAAATGCAGGATGGCATGCTCGACGCCGCCAATGTACTGGTCAACCGGCATCCATTGATTCGCCAAAGATTTTTCAAATGGTTTTTCACTGTTTTGGGGGTCTGTGTACCTCAGGAAGTACCATGAAGAATCTACAAAGGTATCCATCGTGTCTGTTTCTCTCGTTGCTTCTTCGCCACATGTCGGACATATTGTCTTCAGAAAGGAAGTGCTGGTAGTTAGCGGCGATTTTCCTTTTCCACTGAAAGCAACATCAAGCGGGAGTGTAACCGGCAGATCTTTCTCAGGAACAGGGACAATACCGCAATGATCACAATAGACCACCGGGATGGGTGCTCCCCAGTAGCGCTGACGGGAAAGAAGCCAGTCGCGTAATCGGTAGCTGATGGTTTGCTTACCAATCCCTTCTTGCTCCATTTGTTGACAGATGGCGTCAAAAGCTTCTTGACTCTCCATTCCGTTATATTGACCAGAATTGATCATTGTTCCCGGCCCGGTATATGCATCAGAATCAATTTTGTATGGTTCTTCTGTTTCAGGCGGAAGTATCACAGGTATCACAGATATACCATACTTGTTTGCAAAGTCAAGATCCCGTTGATCATGGGCAGGTACAGCCATAATGGCACCCGTTCCATAATCAGCCAAAACATAGTTGGCAATGTAGATTGGAATTTCCTGACCTGTAAACGGATTTAAACAGTATCTACCAGTAAATCGGCCTTCTTTTTCAGTTTCTGCAGAAGTGCGTTCCACGTCCGACAAATGTTGTAACTGGTGAACAAAATCCTGTACACCTTTCTCGTAAGATGTACCTGAAACCAGTTCTTCCACAATTGCATGTTCAGGTGCCAGTACCATATAAGTGGCACCAAAAATTGTATCGGGACGTGTTGTAAAAACGGTAAGAACTTTATCAGTGCCCGAAATTGGAAATTTAATATCTGCACCAGTACTTTTTCCAATCCAGTTTGATTGCATCGTCTTAACTTTATCCGGCCAGCCTTTCAGTAAATCAAGGTCTTCCAGAAGCTTTTCAGCATAATCAGTAATTTTAAAATACCATTGGTTGAGATTTTTTTTATTAACTGCACTGTCACACCGTTCACATTGGCCGTCGACAACCTGCTCATTTGCTAATACAGTATCGCAAGAAGGGCACCAGTTGACCCTGGATTCTTTTTTATATGCCAACCCTTTATGATAGAACTGGAGAAATATCCATTGCGTCCACCGATAGTAGTCCGGTGTACAGGTGGCAACTTCACGACTCCAGTCATAACTTAATCCCAGGCGATTGAGCTGTTCCTTCATTTCATTGATATTGGATTTTGTCCAGGTATCCGGGTGAATCTGATGCTGAATTGCCGCATTTTCTGCAGGCAGACCAAAAGCATCCCACCCCATAGGATGCAACACGTCGTAACCTTGCATCGTTTTAAAGCGGGCAATCACATCACCAATACAATAGTTGCGCACATGACCCATATGAATTTTGCCTGAAGGATAAGGAAACATTTCCAATGCATAGTATTGAGGGCGATCAGAGCCATTCAATTCAAAAACCTGATTCTCATCCCAATAGCGCTGCCATTTTGTTTCAATGTGATTAAAATCATAGGTCGCCAATAGTCATCCTCCTCTTATTACAGATTAGTATGAATCAAAAGAATAAGGGAATGCAAAAAAACTTCCCGTCCAGGACAGGGACGAATCGAAATCCGCGGTACCACCCTGTTTGACAGAAAGTCCACTTAACCGGCTGATATGGGAACCACCCCTGGAACGCTGCGCAAAAGATGAGTTCACCATTTGTCACTACCGATTCACAGCAACCACCGGTTCTCTGAAAGTGACGCTTGCCTACTAGTTCTTTCACCATTCCATTATAACAGATTTCATTCATTTTTCTATTTTTCATATTCTTGTAATGCTCTCATAGTTCAACTTATTATACATGATGGGCTCAATTTGTGTCAATATCAAGCACTGGTGCATCTTTCCAGATTGATTCCAACTGGTAATGCTCTCGATCTTCTGTGATAAAAAGATGGACCACCACATCACCATAATCCATTAATATCCAACGCGACTCTTTTAATCCTTCTTGGTGTCTGACAACAATATCAACGTTTTCCAGATCTTCACGGATATTTTCTGCAATGGCTTTTACCTGACGAGCTGAAGGTGCACTGGCAATAACAAAAAAATCACAAAGCGATGAAATGCCACGTAGATCCAACACAATTGGTTGCTGCCCTTTTTTATCATCAATACTCTTAAGGATAGATTCCACCAGTTGAAATTCCCGAGTCTTTTCCATATAATCCCTCCCTCATTAATTTTAAAGCATTCACCTTTTTTTCGCCAAGTTCATTTAATATGTGATTTCGCGCTTCTACAGTGTTTGGATGTAGCAGTTTTCCTGTTTCCAATACATAAATCATTGTGTTTGTAAGCGCCTGATATACTGCCAGATCCAGCTCCCGATAGGCCAACTCCCGAAGGAATACAACACCAGAATAATCACGCCCTTCTTCGATGAAATCAGCCAAATAAATAATTTTCTCAATAATTCCCATGTTTTTCCGGCCCGTGGTGTGAAATTCAATCGCTTTTAAAATTTCATCGTCATCAATACCAAACTCATTAAGTGCAATAGCAGCAGCAACGCTTCCATGAAGTATTTGATGGGCTTGAATCATAAGAGAATCAGGCTGCAGGTGATAGCGCTGAACGGTCTGAAGTAATTCTTTTTTACTGAAACCCTTTGCATAGTCATGAAACAATGCTGCCATCGCTGTTTTGTCACGGTCTGCTCCGTATTGGTCGGCCAGGCGCAAAGCAGCAGTGCGCACTCCCATTGTGTGTTGGAATCGGCCGGCTTTCATTTTTTTTGCCAATACTTGCTCAATGTGCTTTAACTGTGCTTCATTGATGTTCATTGGCGTATCCTTTCGTCTCGCTCTGGTATAATCCATGCTGTTTAATATAGTCTTGAACTGTTTCCGGAGTCATCGAAAGAATGGACTGACCTTCAGCAGTCCTTGACCGAATTTCCGAAGACGACACATCCATTCTTACACCATGTATTAGTTGAATGGATGCATGAAATTCCGACTGAAAAAAAGCAACTCTGTTCAATAGTTCCGTATCAGTACTTTTATCCCTTTTAACAACAATAAACCTTGATAATTGAAACAGTTCTTCAAAGTGATACCAGCTTTCAATTTCCAATAATGAATCTGCCCCAAGTATGAAAAACAGTTCTGTACCCGGAAGTTTGTGACGCAAATGGTTCAGCAGGTGCACTGTATAGCTGGGTTTTTGACGCGTTATTTCAAAGTTACAAAGCTCAAAGAATGGGTGTTTCTGAATTGCCAGCTCGACCATTTTCTGCCGATGTTCAACTGGCGTAATCAGGTGTCCATTTTTGTGTGGTGGTTCTCCGGCAGGCACAAAGTATACAATATCAAGGTTACATTCTTTCAGTGCCGCTTGAGCCAGTGTGAGATGTCCCAGGTGAACAGGATCAAATGTTCCACCCAAGATACCAATGTGTTTTAAAACACTCGTTTCCATGATGCCACCTCAGATTGTTGTTCATTCATCTTTCTAATGTCCGGGGTCCATTTGATCGGTGAACTCAAATTCAACTTCCATGATTTGAACTGTATCACCTTCGTGAATACCCATTTCTTTCAGTCTGGCAATCACACCGTGCTTTTCGAGAATACGGTAAAAGTGCAAAAGTGAGTCCATGCTTTCCATGTTAAGTGAATAGATCAGTTTTCTAACCATGTCTCCCTCAACCAAGTAAATACCGTCTTGCTTTCGTACGGTAAACCGCTCCATATCCTTTGGGGGAAGTTTGACAACACGCTCAGTCGTTTCGATGGAAGGACCCTCATGTTCAAGCCGCTGCTCCTCATCTTTCAGCATTTTTCCAGCTGCAGTCATCAATTCATCGATACCGGCACCAGTGGCTGCTGATATCACATAAAAAGGCCTTTGTTTCTCTTCAAACCCGGCTTTCAAAACGGCCATTTTATCTTCATCAAAAAGTAGGTCCACTTTATTAGCTGCAATAATCTGGGGTTTTTCTTTCAAAGCCTCTGCGTACTGAAATAATTCAAGATTCAATTTTTCATAGTCATCCACCGGATCACGCCCCTCAAGTCCGGCGGCATCAATCACATGTATTAATACTTTTGTTCGTTCAATATGCCTTAAAAAATCGTGCCCGAGCCCAACACCTTCCGATGCACCTTCTATCAGCCCTGGAATGTCGGCAACCACAAAACTGTCACCGCCTTTTCCTTTCACAACTCCCAGATTTGGAGTTAGTGTGGTGAAATGATAATTGGCAATCTTGGGGCGGGCTTCAGAAATAACAGACAACAGAGTCGATTTGCCAACATTTGGAAAGCCCAAAAGGCCTATATCAGCTATCAGTTTCAGTTCAAGCATGACTTCAATTTCTTCACCCTGCTCACCCGCCGTAGCAAATTGTGGAGCCTGTCGTGTGGGTGTCTTAAAGCGTGCATTTCCTTTACCGCCTTTACCACCTCTGGCAGCTAAAAAACGATCACCTGGATTCACAAGATCAGCCAGCATAGTACCAGTTTGCTTATTGATAATCAGTGTGCCACATGGAACCAGCAACTCAAGATCATTCCCACTTTTCCCGAACATGTTCTTTTTTCTGCCATCTTCACCTTTTTCAGCTTTATAATGTCTTTTATACCGAAAATCCATAAGTGTTCTAAGGTTGCTGTCTGCTATGATCCAAACATCGCCACCCTTTCCACCATCGCCGCCATCCGGACCACCATCCGGCACATATTTTTCTCTTCTGAACGCTACAATGCCGTTGCCACCATCGCCGGCTTTCAAAGAGATTTCTGCATGATCAACAAACATATGATTCACCTTCTTTCAATTCAACCAATGATTAAATCTATTATGCTAAATAAAAAGCCGCCTGACAGGCGGCTGAACTCTTACTGTACTTGCAGGGTCTCAGCAGAATAAATGCTAACCTGCTTTCTCTTTTTATCTTTTCTTTCGAATTTAACGATCCCGTCAATCATGGCAAATAGCGTATCATCGCCACCTTTACCAACGTTTAATCCAGGATGGATTTTTGTGCCGCGTTGACGCACCAGAATATTTCCGGCAGTAACAAGCTGACCATCACTCTTTTTTGTTCCCAGTCGCTTGGAAATGCTGTCGCGTCCGTTTTTAGAACTACCAACACCTTTTTTACTGGCAAACAGCTGCAAGTTCATTTGAAAAATCATTATGACACCTCCTCGTCATCAATGACGATAATATCTGGATATTGTTGCTGAATATTATGGATCCCCAGCAACATTGTTTCAAGCAACAAAGTTGCTTCTCTGCGTTGTGTTTCGTTTAATGCCTCACTAATTGTACATTCTAACAGCCCGTCTTCTATGCTGTACTCAGGTGTTTGCCCCAATACCTCATATAAACCAATGATGGTTGTCTGAGCCAGTACAGATACCGCTGCACAAACAATATCCTTGCCAGTTGGCGCAACGTTCGAATGGCCACTCACAGTATAGCGTACAATATGTTTTTGTGGATTACGCCACACATTTACGTTGATCATCAGTAATCCCTATGCTTTAATACTTTCAATTTTTAACTTAGTGAAAGGTTGTCTGTGTCCCTGTTTTCTACGATAGTCTTTTTTTGACTTATACTTGAAAACAATCACTTTGTCGGATTTTCCATTTTCAATCACGGTAGCTTCTACAGAAGCACCTGTCACAAAAGGCTCACCTACTGTGATAGAGCCTTCTTTTGAAACAGCCAGCACATGGTCAAGGACTACTTTTTCACCTTCTGACACAGCCAGTTTTTCAACTACAACGGTGGAACCTTCTTCAATTCGATATTGCTTACCGCCAGTTTCTACGATTGCGTACATCGTCACACCTCCTCATCCCAGTCTCGCCAAATAAAGGTATCTGAGGTTCATTCAAGCATTATACAGCTCTCAGAATTTAAACCTGATTTGTGCGGCTTCTACAAATTTGAATTATACCATCTAACACTTGGTTTGTCAACGGAAAGACAGTGTGTAATCTTCAATTTCAATTGACTTTGAAAGTGTCAGGTTTAGGTTTAAACCGTAAACATTTGCCAAGGTTGTTAAATCCAGTTCGTGGGTGCGCAACTGCTGATATCTTGTGGGATGCAAGGTTACATGTGCTTCGTTTATTTCAGAATGCTGTTGATAGCGTCTAAAGGCCTTTTCAAGCTCATATACCAACCAATGCACTGATGAAATTGCACCGGAACCATGGCAGCAAGGACACGTGGTTTGATAGAGAGAACTCAAATTGCTTCTGCTTCTTTTTCTTGTCATTTCCACCAATCCCAATTGTGTCATACCCACTAAAACAGTTTTTTGGCGGTCAACTGACAAAGCTCTGTTCAGAGTTTCCAGCACCTTTTCATTGTTTGTCTCTTTTTTCATATCAATAAAGTCAATTAGAATAATCCCACCGATATCGCGCACCCTCAGCTGATGAGCAATTTCAATAGCTGCAGCAATATTCACCTGCAGCGCCGTCTCTTCAAAACCATGGCTGCCAATATACCGGCCGCTATTAACATCAATCACTGTTAATGCCTCTGTCGCATTTATGGCAAGTGTTCCACCGTTTTCGAGTTGCACTTCAGAACTCAACAACCTTTGCCATTCAAGTTCAAGATTTTCATCACTAAACGGACTTGAACCCGATCCAGTTTCTTGAAAAACAGCTAATAAATCTGGCTGTGTGAATTGGCATAAAGATTTAAGTTGTTGCGCTTCTTCACAATCATTAATCTGAATGCGGTCAGTGTTTTGATTGGCTGTATCTCGCAACAAGCGAGGCAGCAGCGACTGTTCACGGTATACTATTTTTTTGATTGACTGCTTGCTTTCGTTTGCAATATGTTGCCATACAGATTGAAGATGTTGCCAGTCTTTCGTTAAAGCTTTTAAATTTTGTTCAGAGGCAGCAGTTCTAATGATCATGCCATTATTGTTGTTAAGTATGGTTTGTGCCCAATTTTCAAGACGAGATCGTTCATTATGATCGCTAATTTTATGTGAGATGCCTATGTGGTTATCATTGGGCAGCATGATCAGAAACCGTCCCGGAATAGCCATTCGCATGGTTCCTTTAGGTCCTTTTTCACCAAAAGCATCTTTCGTAATTTGCAGCAGTATAAAATCACCTTCATGCAAATCGTTGAAAGGCACCGTCAAGTCTTCCTGATAGATAAATATGTTCTTGCTTAATCCTGCATCAACAAATATGGTTTGCATACCAGGCAGTCGATTCACGATTTGACCGGTGTAGATATTATTCACGAGACTTCGTTGGTTGTGTCTTTCAACATGCATTTCTATAATACGTCCATTTTGAACCACTGCTGCCCTTGTTTCATATACACCCACATCAGCAATGATTTGATTCATGATTACCCTACTTTCTGGTATGTTGAGCTGATAACCAAAGATCTTAAACAAACTTTTTAGGTTGATGCGTTCACTACTGGAAGAATCGGTTCAAAGCCAGATTCAGTCTTGCGGTAAATTTCAGTTCTTTTGATTGTCAGACTATCTGAATCTATGTTTAGACGACAGTGTTCAAGCCACTGCTGCAAAATTAAACCAGGTTTGATGGTGCCGTTTTCAGTCACATAAATGGAAAGTTTCAGTATGATGGTATCTTCTTCCAAGATTTCATAGGTGCATTTATATAGAAAAGGCACAATATCGATTCGCTTAACTTTTTCAGTATTTCGTCGGTGGCGCTGTTTGTTTTTCTTTTTCTGTTTCTTTTCAATCACCAACTCTTCCAGTTCCAGAAAATGTTGATGAGATTCTTGCAAAGAAGTGCGTTCCAAGGGATTTGCAGACTTGAAAGTCAGTGAATATTGCATGATTGCTGCTTCCTGCATTAAAGAATCAGATGCTTTGGAGTCTTTCGTTGTTGCTTGCATGATCACAATGCCCGGCGGAAGAATTTCATTCATGAGATGAACAAAAGTATCAGGTGACACTGGTTCCGCTAATTGCACATCCACATACTCAGCGATACTCCCAACTCCCACACTCAAAGGTGCAGCAAAAGAAATGATTGGATGTGGATTATAGCCCTGAGTGAATACCAAGGGCATTTTCGCACGCCGAAACGCTCTTTCAAAAAGACGAACCAAATCAAGGTGAGACAGGAATCTCATATGGCCTGTTTTGGAATAACGAGCACGTATCATCATGGACAGATCCCCCCCAGATGAGTTTGCTGAAACCCACAAGCGCTACAACTTGAACGGCAATGCGGTGTTGTTTCTCCCTGAATTGACTTATTGTACTCCTTTTGAAGGAATGCTTTTGTCACTATCACATCAATATGATCCCACGGAAGCGCTTCATCGATCAAACGCTTTCCAGTTGTATACTGTAGGGGATCAATCCCACAGGCTTCAAACGCTTCCATCCAACGTTGAAAGTTGAAGTGTTCTGCCCATCCGTCAAACCGACAACCCATTTGGTATGCTTTCAGCAACACTCTTCCCAGACGTCGGTCCCCACGGGCAAAGACGCCTTCAAGAAAACTTGTTTGTGCATCATGATAGTTAAAACTGATGGATCGGCGGTGGCGAAATTTTTCTTTCAGCAACTGATGTTTCGCGTCAAAGGCTTCAATTGTGTCTTGGGGAACCCATTGAAACGGTGTGAAAGGCTTTGGGACAAAATTCGAAACACTGACACTAATTCTCAAGGGGTGCGTCAATTGTTTGTCTCTTTTCTGAAAGACTTCGTGATCAAGTTTTGATACCAATTGATAAATCGCTTCTACGTCTTCATCGGTTTCGGTTGGAAGACCAATCATAAAGTACAGTTTTACCTGGCTCCAGCCGGCCTCATAGGCATTTTTCACCGCGGTAACGAGATCCTCCTCAGAAATTCCTTTGTTAATCACATCTCTCATTCTTTGGCTCCCAGCCTCTGGGGCAAAGGTGAGTCCAGATTTTCGCACTTTCTGCACTTCTTTCAGGATTTCCATTGTCATGTTATCCAGTCTTAGAGACGGCAATGATAAACCCACTCGATCATCACAAAATTGGGCGGTCAGTGCTTCTGTCAGATTCTTTAGCTGACTATAGTCACTGGTGCTTAATGAGGAAAGCGACAGCTCTTCATAACCGGTTTCCTGAATAATGGTTTGTGCATCATCAATTAATACGCTTAGTGACTTCTCTCGAACGGGTCGGTAGAGAACGCCTGCCTGGCAAAAGCGACAGCCTCGAATACACCCTCTAAAAAGTTCAATGGTTGCACGGTCATGAACAACATTTAGGTACGGTACTAAAGGCTTTTGAGGATAAAAAACAGTGTCAAGATTTTGAATGATACGTTTCTTTATTTGAACAGGTGCACTCTCATTGACTGGGCAGGTCTTAAGAAATTTTCCTGTTTTTTCATCGTAAATCGATTCATATAAACTGGGAACATATACACCTTGAAGTGATGCACACGCTATCAAGAAACTGTCTCTATCCTGTCGATGAACTCTGAAAGCTTCCATGATCTCAAGGATCACTTCCTCTGCTTCTCCAATAACAATCAAATCAGCTATTTCTGCCAATGGTTCGGGATTGTAGGCACATGGACCTCCCAAAATGACAAGGGGATCGGTTGATTTTCGTTCTGATGCCAACAGCGGAATATTGGCCAATGTCAACATATGCAAAATATTGGTATAGCTCAGTTCATATTGAAGTGTAAAACCAATAAAATGGAATTGATGCAAAGGCGTCGTAGATTCAAGGCTAAAAAGAGGCATTTTTTGTTCAGCCATTGCTGTTTCCATGTCCTGTGCAGGGGTATAGCACCGTTCGCAAAATATGTCATGCTGTTCATTAAGCAGATGGTACATAATCAGACTGCCCAAATGACTCATGCCAATTTCGTACAAATCAGGAAAACACCATGCAAATCTGATTGTTTCAGTTTCCACTTTTTTATGAAAACTGTTGAACTCATTGCCTATATAGCGTGCAGGTTTTTCCACTTTTTTCAAAAGACTTTCCAGTTGAGTGTTCATTATATCCTCCATTGGTTGCTTATACTCTCCACAAGACAAAAAAGACCATTTGAGTCAATAGTCTTCTGTCATTCTTCCTATTTATCGAGCTGTCGATTCGTATTTGTGCAAATATTGGCGCCACCGAAAATCACCGCGTTCAAGAGCTTTTAGCATAATTTCAGCACTGGCAATATTCGTGGCTACCGGTATAAGGTGTACATCACACAAGCGAATTAATGCTTGAATATCCGGTTCGTGGGGCTGGGCTGTCATGGGATCGCGAAGAAAAATAACTAAATCCATGCGATTATTGGCAATTTCAGCTCCTATTTGTTGATCTCCCCCCATTGGTCCGGATAAAAATCGATGCACTTTTAAATTAGTGCTTTCCATCACGCGTTTTCCGGTAGTACCAGTGGCAAAAATAGCATGTCTGGAAAGTATTTGCTCATAGGCTATGGCAAAATTGACCAGCATATCCTTTTTATTGTCGTGTGCAATCAGTGCGATATTCATGCATCTCTCCTGTTCCATTATCTTTTCCGATCTTTCATCTGTTTGATGGGGATGTTTGCCACCAGAGCCGGCACCATCGCATCATCGGTATCGCGCTTGGTTCGTGTCATCCGAATATCGAGTTCATTTTCATCAATAACCATGTAGTCAGAAATCACTCTGATTAAATCACCTTTAATTGCGTCCAGAAAATCTTGAGAACAGTCTGCCCGATCATGGACCAGCACCAACTTCAGTCTTTCTTTGGCGACATTTTTGCTTTTTTTGCTTTCACCCATAAAAAACTTGAAAAAATCCACAGAACATCCCCCTTTCTAACATTTATCTGGCAAATCCAAGTATTTTCTTAAGGCGATGAATGAAATTATCCTGTAGTTCCAAATCAAGAAAAGGTACATCTTCACCAGATATACGTCTTGCTATATTGCGAAATGCCTGTCCCGCATAAGATTGCGATCCATCTACAACAGGTTCGCCACGATTGGTGGAAATAACGATCGCCGGATCATCAGGCACAACACCTAACAAATCAATAGCCAAAATATCAAGCATATCTTCGATATTCATCATGTCACCATTTTTTACCATATCGATTTTAATACGGTTAATAATCAGCTTTGGATTACGCAACTCAGCGGCTTCCAGTAATCCGATAATGCGGTCAGCATCTCTCACCGCAGAAATTTCCGGTGTTGTTACAACAACCGCCCGGTCTGCACCTGCTATGGCGTTCTTGAATCCTTGCTCAATTCCAGCAGGGCAATCGACCAAAATAAAATCAAAAATTTCTTTAAGGTCTTCATGAAGCGCAATCATTTGTTCAGGGTTGATGGCATTTTTATCTCTTGTTTGCGCCGCTGGCAACAGGAAGAGGTCCGGGTAGCGCTTATCTTTAATCAGAGCCTGCTTTAACCGACAGGTTCCTTCAATCACATCCACCAGATCATATACAATTCGATTCTCCAGTCCAAGCACGACATCCAAATTTCGCAACCCAATGTCAGCATCAATCACTACTACTTTTTTCCCCAGCTGGGCTAATCCGGTTCCCAAATTAGCTGTCGTGGTGGTCTTGCCTACTCCACCCTTACCAGATGTAATGACTAACACTTCTCCCATTTATTCCCCTCCTAATCATTTTCGCGATTTCTTGATAAAAATGGTTCAACACAAATCACCTGATCTTTTATTTTTGCTATCTCAGGATTCCAAACTTTTTCAGGCACATCATCCGGCGATCGTGTGATCAGTTGATTAATTCTCAGCTGTGTTGGTTGCAGTATCAATGCTGCCACAAACGCATTCTCCTGTCCGTTTAAACCGGCATGTGCTGTTCCCCTTAAATTTCCCATAACGACAATATTGCCGCCGGCATAAATCTCTGCTCCAGGATTCACATCTCCCAAAACAATGACGTCACCATTATGATCCACTTTTTGCCCGGAGCGCATTGTCCCCTGAACAAATTTAGGATTTTGCTGATTGAAGTTTTGCAGCAGTGTCAGTGCAGCATTCTTCTCTTCGTCATCTGAAACTGCTATTGTTTTACGCGAAATCTCCCGTTCTTTTTCGTGATTTTTTTGTGCATTGAGGGTCATTTGATAGTCAGATGCCAACCAATTCTCAAGCTCCTGCCTCGTTTCCTCTGATACTCCTTCGCATGTGACAGCGGCCAATGTGGCTCCCGTGTAAAAAGCAGGTTTTTCATCAATTCTATGTCGAATCATTTCTTTAATGGTTTCATAGGGTTGATTTAAATGAACACGGATGGTCAGACCGCTTCCAGTTCCTTTAAATTCAACGGTACCCTCTCCTGTTGGCATCGTAAACACCTCCTGGCTACATAGACTATATTCACCGCATCAGTAACGATGTCCTTCGAAAACTCCGCAAGATGTTTATCTATCGCTATCATCTTACCATAATCCTATTCTGTCTGAAAACTATTAAATGCGTTTGAAACATTATGAGTCTCCTGATTCAGTCCAAGATATTCTGCAACAATTTCTCTGAAAATGGGTGCGCCATAACCTCCAGACCCACCCTGGAAAACTAACACAGCAATCGCTATTTGAGGATCTTCATAGGGTGCGAACCCAGTAAACCATGAAAAGTTATCATAATCATCCTTAAACTGATCAAGATCGCTGTTTCGAATGGATGGATTCAATAGCTTGATGGCTTCTCTCATGGCGTAACCTTCATCCTGGAACAAATAATTGTCTCGATTCTCACTCATCAGTTGTTGAGTCAATTCATCAACTTCCAATTCATTCACGCGAAACGCCGATAAATGGGTTTTTAAATATACGACCTCGTCAGCTGGTGGAATTTTACCTTCTCTTTGAGCGGTACCGGTTTTAGCCGCTACTTTAACCGGAAACTGTGTAAAGTAGTTACGGGCACCACCTGTAATAGTAGCATCATACATCCCTCTGCGAATGTGTACAAGGTTATCGGGGTTATTCAACTTCAATGCTTCCGGCAACTGTCTCTCTGTCACTTTCTTCTGCCCGGTCTCCTGAGAAATAACCTGTTTAACAATGCTCACCTGATGACGAATGCCCCCATTCGCTAATGTCGCCATATAATTCGCCATTTGTAAAGGTGTGTAAGCATGACTACCTTGTCCTATGGCGAAGTTCATGGTGTCTGCAAGAGACCAATTCGTCTGGTTATAATAGCTATATTTAACGAGGTCAGTGATGGCATTAGCTCTTTCTTCCCGAATGCCAGCATCTAATATATGACGATATACCTGATATCTGGGCGGGTTGTCGTCTGCAATGGCAACAAGCTGTTCTATGACTTCCCGAAGATTAGCGTCATTCAGTTCCACTTTAGTTTCATCTAAATCATCCAGACTCATGATTCGATTAAGATGATTGCGCAGCATCGCTTTGACTGTCCGAGCCTTGGTGTCGGGATTGGGAACACCTCCAAATCGTTCTCTTGGAATTTGTATCTCAATACCTGTAGGATCATCCAAACCAAATAAATGGGCGTAGTTCACCAGTGTATCAATATTCATTTCAAAGGGAAGGGCGCGATTTTTACTATAGTCATAGGCATTTGCAACACTGTAAAAGTAATAGTTGTTAGAAAATGCTATTGCCTCATACAAATTTTGGTTTCCCATGGTTTGACGACTCTGGTTCCAGAGCCAGTTCCCAAAGGAATGCTCTCCCACTTGAATATAACCCCGGTCCTGTATTCGATAATCTGGACTGAGTCCCTGTTCCAAGCCAGCAAGGCCGACCAGCATCTTGTATGTGGAACCGGGCTGTACTGCAGTGGACATTGCAATATTCATTAGTGGACGTGGTGCCAGCGGATCTCTCGGATTATCCGGCATTAAACTGTTCCAGTTTTCGCTACTTATACCTGTTACAAAAAGATTTGGATCGTAAGCCGGGTAACTGGCCATCGCCAGTACCTCGCCAGTTTTCACATCGGTTACGACAACTGCTCCTGCATTTGCGTTTCGACGGGGTCCTTGTGTTCCAACCAAACGATTGCTTCCCCATTGAGTATCATAGCTGCCGCCCTCCTGAATGGTCAACAATACATCTTCTAAAATTTGTTCTACTTTTTTTTGAAATTCAATATCAATTGTCAAAAATACTGTTTCGCCAGGGATGGGTTCTTCTTTTTCGAGAATTCTTACCAGTCGCCCTTTGGAATCAACAACCACTCTTTGAGAACCATCTGTTCCCTTTAGCGAAGATTCAAAGCTGTGTTCAATTCCGGTTTTACCAATTATATCACTCGGGAGGTATCCATGCTCATTAATGTAGTGTTCAATTTCATTTTGCTGAGAAATTTTTCCAAGATTTCCCAAAATATGGGCAGCAGATTCATTTTCTGGATATGTGCGCACTGGCTCTACCACAATACTAACACCAGGCAAATCAAAAATCATTTCCTCAACCATCGTCACTGACTGTTGAGAAATGTCCTGTGCAATTTTAACTGGTTGGTATTGCATAAACCCCGGAAGTTGAGTATCAATCTGTTCCCGCATAGCCATTATTTTTCGTGCATCATCGTCTGAAAGTGATTCAGGAATGCGAAAGCGTTCATTTCTCAACCAATAAAATGCCTCGTCAGCTCGATGGTGCTCATCTGGAATGAAAAATTTTTGAAGCCATTGATCCTTTTGCATTTCCTGTGTAAATTTCCATGTTCGAATTGAAATGGGGATTGTTAGTTCTGGAATAGCTAAAAGTTGCTGCTGTATCAAAGCTGGATCAGTTTCATCTATCTCATAGCGTATTCGCAAAAGATCAAAGGCTTCTTTTGCCTGATACCATTGGGGGATGTCATAATCATCCTTCCATTTTTCAATTTCCTGATCAAAAGTATAGAAAAATCGATGACCATTATACTTAATAGGAAATTCATCAAGATAACTGTCACCATTTTTCTCAAATATTCGGATTAATTGAGCGCTAATTTCGTTAATCTGATCGTCTACCAGCTCATTCTTGGATATCTCCACCGCAAAACTGGGACGATTACCAGCCAATAAGCGCCCATACCTATCACGAATTTCTCCTCTCGGAGCGCTAATAGTAATACTCTTGACAATTCTGTTTTCTGCATACTCTCGATGCCCTTCTCCTTCTGCAATCATCAGACTGGCCAATCGAAATATGATGATTAAAAAGAATAAAACAAACATGATAAAAATGACAACGAAACGTCTGTTAAAATTGTTGAACATTGGTTTCACCTCAGTATTGCTTCTTCATCACATGCCACTGCAATAACTTGCGAACAAATGCATAGACAGGAATCGTCATGATTAACTGATAGAGGAACTGAATCATCCAAACCTGATGGATCGCATATAAAAGATCAACCTGATAACCTAACAAAAATACAAAAAGCAGGTAAATGCTTTCATGAAATAGAGTCGCCAACATGACTAAAATCAGTGGGGTAGTCACATGTTCAGCAAATATCTTCCGATTGTAGTGAGCAACAAAATAACCGGTAAGCATAAAACTGATGGCACTGACTCCAATGATGCGCCCAACTACAATATCCTTTGTCAACCCTGCAAGTAAACCGATCAGTCCGGCATTGCCTTCTTCTTCATACAAGGCATAACTGATGACCAGAATCAACGTCAGATTGGGTACGACACCGTTGATAGATAAAAAAGGAAAAAGTGCAGATTCAGCAATGATGGAAAGCAGAACAGTAAAGGCAATCACATATTTTTGCATATCCAGCCTCTATTCATCAATGGTTCGCGGACTGATAACCAGCACTTTATCTAGTCGATTAAAGTTAACAGCCGGCTCAACATTCACACTTTTAAGCAATAAATCAGGCGTTCTGTCAATCGTTGTAACTTCACCAATAAGAATTCCTTTTGGGTACAAACCAATTCCTGAAGTAATTAATTGATCTCCCACGACCACTTCAGCATCTGGGTCAAATAGATATCCTGATAGCTCATTGGTAACGCTTCCTGAAATAATTCCCTGAAGCGAGCCATCACGCAATACCTGAAAACTAACAGAGCTGCTGTTATCTATGATGGCAATTACCTTTGACCAAAAATGACCAGTTTCATAGACGCGACCCACCAAACCTCCAGAGCCAATAACAACACTGTCTTTTTCAACACCTTGTTGTGAACCCGCATCTATTGTGAACATTTCAAACCAGTTTCCGGGATTTTTTGCAATCACATTGGCTGTTACCGGGAAGAAGTCATCACGTCTGTCTATACTATTTAGTGTTCTCTGCAGCTGCTGCAACTCAGATAATTCTTCCTGAGTAAGTTGAAGCTCTATAAGCTGATGCTGCAATGACTCATTAATAGCTCTCAGTTGATTGTTTTCATCTTTAATATCCGAAGAGCGAATTAGAGTAACCAGGCTTTCCTCCACCTGAGACATCCCTTTTGAAATCATGCGCTGTATAGGTAAAAATACATTTCCCAAGCCTCGCTCAAGAATGAATATTTGCTCCCTTTGATGGGAAGTGAAGCCGATTATCATAATCAAGACAATCACAACGATAGTCAGAATAATCGGTACATGGTTTTTGTCATTCAAGTTGATCAATTCATTCACCATCTTTAACGTATACTCAATATTTGGATTTCATGACACTGGGTCTATTGAAAAGAGCAAGCATCTAATTCTCGCAGGCTTACACTCACATTGTCACCAATTATAACATGATCGATGACTGAGATGCCCAAGAGTTTTCCTGCTTCAATAAGTCTTTTGGTAATCTGAATATCTTCTTTGCTGGGTGAAGGGTCTCCACTGGGATGATTGTGAACTAATGCGATAGCTGCACAACTGTTCTTTATCGCGGGTAGAAACACTTCTCTCGGATGAACAATGGAAGCATTCAGGCTGCCCACTGAAATTTCTTCGATCTTCAATACTTCATGCTTTGTATTTAACAGTAGAATGCAAAATTTTTCCTTTTGAAGAAAACGCAAATCATCCATCAGTAATCTGGAAATGTCTTCTGGGTTTTTTATCTTATACCGTTGATTTTGCTCCCTTAGTGAAATGCGTTTACCAAGCTCAACAGCTGCCATGATTTGACAAGCCTTTGCAGTCCCAATTCCCTTTATTTCACACAACTCACTAATTGTTGTATTTCTAAGAAACACAATCCCTTCATTCGGGTGGTGACACAGTATTCGGCGGCCCAGTTCAACAGCACTAACATCCTGAGTTCCACTACTTAGAATTATCCCCAGCAGTTCAGGATTGGAAAGTACGTGGGCACCAGCACTTTGCATACGTTCACGCGGTCGTTCAGATGCAGGCATTTTCTTGATGGTTGTTTGATATGAATCCAGTGTCATCCGCCTCCAGATGATAACCAATAATAGTATTTTTTCCACCTAAAGCTTTTTGAATATCAATACAGCGATAATAACACCCAATAATCCAGCAAGGTTCAGATCGATCAACAAACTTAATTGAAAAGAAATAATGCTTAAATCAATGCCAAACTCTTTGATCCCCAGTGGACCTGGTCCATAGCTGAGCAGAGGAATGAACCTGGAAAGCACCGCCCCCAACAGACTGCCTATTAAAACACCAGTAACCAGCATAAAAAGAAGTACTCCCATATTTTTGCTGCGATGCATGTTCTCTGGCACCTCCTGTCTATCCAATAATCTGTTATATCAGTGAGTATGTGATGTTGGTGAAGCGGTATTTCACTTTTTGCAAAACAAAATAGGCCGTCAAACCAATGAAAATGCCTGTAAAAATGCTTGCAAACATCATAAATGGTAAGTAAACAAAAATGCGGATATTTTGAATCATTGCTCCTGCAACGCTTAATTGCGCCACATTGTGTCCCAAAGCTCCCAATACGCTGACGCCCACAAGACTTAAAAAACGTTTCAAGAAATGTAGAGCTGTCCACATAAGAAGTGTGCTGAAAAGCGCTCCGGCCAAGCCATACATCATTGAGGTGACTGCACCCGTCAGCATGCCAGCCATAAAAACACGCATCAAATTGACAGCAAGGGCAAAACGAAGGCCAAAAAGAACCAACGCCATTAATCCAATAATGTTTGCCAGACCAATTTTGGCACCAGGCACAATTCCCATAAATGGATTTGGGATGAATCCTTCAATAATATGCAGTGCCAATCCCAAAGACGTTAATATTCCAAAATAAACAACTTTTTTCGTCGGATTCAATATTCTCACTTCTTTCGCTTCTTAATCCATAAAAAGTGTAACATTTAAAGAGGAGCATGGCAAGCTAAATACACCAATGCCATAAAAACAGAGCCGCCCTGAGGATTACTCGTGCGGCCCTGTTCTTTTGTGAGGTTAGCTTACAGCCGTCTCTTCGGTTGCTTTTTTCACTTTACCTTCAATTGCCTTGGTGGGACACTTACCCACACAGATATAGCAGTTAGTGCACTTCTCATAGTTGATGAAGGCAAGATTGTTTTCGAAATCAATAGCACCTTCAGGACATGCTTTCACACAAATCTGGCACCCAATGCATCCGACACTACATTTTTGCCTGACTAACTTCCCAGAATCATTGCTGTTGCAAGTAATCACTACTTCCTGATGGAAGGGCGTCATGACAATAACATTTTTGGGGCAAACTTCAACGCATTTCAAACATCCTGTACATTTTTCCGGAATGATTTTGGCAAGATGGTCTTCAGTCATTTCGATGGCTCCAAATGGACAAACGTTCTTGCATGTTCCAAGTCCCAGGCAACCAAACTTACAGGATTTACTTCCTCCGCTGACCAGATTTGCTGCTACACAATCTGTGATGCCATTGTAGATAAACTTTTCCTTGCAAGCATCGCTGCCGCCATTGCAGATTACTTTCGCTACCTGTCTGGTACTTCCAGTCACTTCCACGCCCATTACCTCTGCAAGTTTCTGAGCAAGTTCCGGTCCACCAACAGGACACCCATCCACAGCTGCTTCACCAGATGAAACAAGTTTAGCGAAACTATCACAGCCCGGAACACCACAGCCGCCACAATTGGCACCTGGCAGTAAGTCTCGAATCGTTGTCACTTTTGGATCAACGTCCACTTTGAATTTTTGTGATGCATATGCTAATCCGGCGCCAAATACTAAACCAAGTCCACCCAGACTGGCCACCGGATATAAAATTCCTTCAATGGTCATCTACTCCACTCCCCTTTAGACCAAGCCCATAAAGCCCATGAATGCCAAAGACATAAGGCTTGCTGTGATTAAAGCAATTGGAAACCCTTTAAACGCTACCGGCAAGTCAGACAGTTCCATCCGTTCCCGAATAGCTGCAAAAAGAACGATCGCCAAGGTAAAGCCTATGGCTGCACCAATGGCATGGACAATCAACTCGACCAAATTATAGTCATTTTGAATATTGAGGAGTGTCAAGCCCAGTACTGCACAGTTGGTGGTAATTAATGGCAAATATACACCCAGTGACTGATATAATGAATAACTGGTTTTCTGAATGACCATTTCAACAAGCTGAACCAAAGAGGCAATGACAAGAATAAATACAATCGTCTGCATATATTCAATTCTCAGCTTATCAAGTATAAATCTTTGTGCTACATATGTGATAATCGAAGCCATTGCCATCACAAAGGTAACAGCCATTCCCATACCCATTGCTGTTTCAACCTGTTTGGAGACACCTAAAAAAGGACAGATGCCAAGAAATCGTGAGAGGACAAAATTGTTGACAAAAATGGCACTGACGAGAATGATAAAGATCGATGAGCCAGACATAGTAGGCACCTCCTTAAGATTTTGACTTAGAATAAACCATTTTATTGAAGATGGCCATCAAAATTCCAAGCGCAAGAAATGCCCCTGGAGCCATAGTCATAATACTCATTGGTTCGAATGCTTCGGGCATTACAGCCATGCCAAAGACACTTCCAAACCCAATGAGTTCTCTGACAACACCCAATACAACCAGGGCCAATGTAAAGCCAACTCCCATTCCCAACCCGTCAACGATAGACGCACCTGCACCATTTTTGGAAGCAAATGATTCGGCACGACCAAGAATTAAGCAGTTAACCACAATCAAGGGAATGAAAATTCCCAATGCCTGATCAAGTTCAGGTGTATAAGCTTTCATCAGCATGCCTACCATGGTGACAAACGTCGCAATGACGACAATAAACGATGGAATTCTTATTTTAGGAGGAATCACATTTCGAATCAGCGAGATTACAAGATTGCTGCCAAGGAGTACCGCTGTTGTTGCCACACCCATTCCAAGCCCATTGATGGCAGTATTAGTAACGGCTAATGTGGGGCACATGCCTAATGCTTGCACAAAGATGGGGTTATCTAATACAATTCCACGTCCAAAAACTTTTCCCATGTTCACTTTATCCACCTCCTGACTAATTATTCAATATATCTTCGTAAAGTGCTGCTGCAGCTCGCACACCATTGTTAACCGCTTCACTGGACACAGTGGCACCGGCTATTGTATCCACAGCAATAGAGCTGTCTGCTGTAAGACCAGTAAATTGAGTCTTATAGCTCTCTTCGGTTATTTTAGTCCCAAGGCCTGGAGTTTCAGTCTGTTCAAGAATTTCTATGCCCGTAATTTCAGCAGTGGCATCAATACCCACCATCATTTCAATGGGACCACCATATCCTCCCGGAGCCACTTTGATGGTGAAACCAACCAAATCTCCACCCTTGTATCCGGCATAAACCTCTTTTATCATTGATGATGCACTGATCTCTTCGTGATCAACAGGCTCAAAACTGTCAGCCTCAGAGAGTAACACTTGCATGGAAGCAATATCCCCCGCCATTGCACGTTCCAAAATAATGCCTTCTGTCATACTGTTCGTGATCCCAAGCACTAGCCCAGCGATACTCGTAATCAATAGTAGAATAAGGCCCATTTTAATCATATCACGCATGTTGTTTCTTCACCTCCCCATAAATAGCCGGGACCGTATAACGCTCTATTAATGGTGTAGCCACGTTCATTAACAGGATTGAAAAGCCTACCCCTTCATTGAAACCGCCAAACAAACGAATCACTGTAGTCAGCAATCCACATCCGAAGGCAAATATGATACGTCCTTCACTTGTTACCGGCGAACTGGCATAATCTGTAGCCATGAAAATAGCACCAATCATTAATCCACCAGAAACAACATGATAAGCCATATAGTGGAAGTTAAATCCACTGTATATTAATGTTAATGCAGCCACTGTACCAATATAGATCAACGGTATACGTATTGCAATTACATTTCTGTATATCAAGTACAATCCACCTAACAATAAAAGAAGTGCAGAGGTTTCACCCATACAACCACCAATATTGCCTACAAAGCTGTCAAAAAGCGATGGTGCATTGCCAGGTACCATCATTTGACCTTTTACAAAACTCAGTGGTGTCGCTGTTGAAACTGCATCAGCCCCAGGGGTAATCCACTCCGTCATTCGCCCTGTCCAAGACAGTGTCAGCAAAATTCTGGCAGCCAAAGCCGGATTCATAAAGTTTTTTCCTAATCCACCAAAAAGTTGTTTAACCACGACAATAGCAAATGCAGAGCCGATCATGGGAATCCACCAAGCGGAGGCAGCTGTTATGTTTAAAGCAATCAACAAGCCCGTAACAACAGCACTCATATCACTGATGGTTACTGGTTGCTTTCTCAACTTCTGCATAACGGCTTCTGCCATCACCGCTGTAATCACGGCAATTAGAATTAGAATCAGTGCTCTGGTTCGAAAAAAATACACGGCACCAATCGTTGCCGGCAAAAGTGCGATCACTACATCGGACATGACTTTTTGAACACTGCTTTCATCACGAATATGGGGTGATGAAGAGACAATGAGTTTTTGATCCATTCTGTTTCCCTCCCGTCAACTATTTCTTTTCCTGTCGCTTTTTAGCCATAATACTGCTTTTTGCGACTCGGATAGAATGAACCAGCGGCCGTTTCGATGGACAAATATATGAGCAGGACCCACATTCAATACAGTCCATAGCGTGATACTTCTCTGCTTCATCCATGCGTTCTTTTAATGCATTTTCACTGATCATTAGCGGCATCAGATGAATGGGACACACATCAATACACTTGCCACATCGAATACAATTCACCGGATCCGGAATAATGGCTTCGTTTTCATTAAAGGCTAGTATACCTGAAGTCCCTTTGCCAACAGGGATTTCATCCATTTCCTGGGCTATTCCCATCATAGGACCTCCCAAGATCAGTTTGCCGGGAGTTTCTTTATAGCCACCGCACTGTTCAATAAGATCAGCAACAGATGTTCCAATTCGTACTCGCAAGTTTTTTGGTTCTGAAATACAAGTTCCTGTTACTGTTGTGATTCGATCGACTAAAGGCATTCCCGTCCTAAAGCTATGTGCGATTTGGAATGCAGTGCCGATATTATTGACCACAACGCCGGAATCCATCGGAAGTCCGCCTGAAGGTACTTGTCTTCCGGTACAGGCATCAATTAATTGTTTTTCAGCTCCCTGAGGGTACTTTGTTTGCAGCGAAACCACCTGAATGCCAGGAGTTTCCGAAACTGCCTGCAACATAGTTGTAATCGCATCTGGTTTGTTGTTCTCAATGGCAATATAGCCCTTTTCGGCGCCGACAGCCTTCATAATAATGAGTAGCCCTTCCACGATCTCACCGGAACTTTCTATCATGAGGCGGTGATCAGCAGTCAAGTAAGGCTCACATTCAGCACCATTAATAATAACAGTATCAATGGGTTTTTCAGCCGGAGGTGAAAGCTTAACATGGGTCGGGAAAGTCGCCCCCCCCATACCAACAATGCCGGCTTCTTGAATTACTTTTGTTATTTCGCTTGATTCCATCAACTTATAATCACCAGGGGATACCACGCTCTCATGCACTTCAAACTTTCCGTCCGATTCAATAACAACACAAACTGCTTCCCGTCCTCCGCCAATGGCACGAACAGCAACTTCCTTCACTTCGCCCGAGACACTGGAATGGATTGGTGCAGACACAAATCCCTGTGCTTCACCAACCATTTGCCCCACCTTAACGTGATCTTTTACTTTCACAACCGGTTGGCAAGGCGCACCAATATGCTGGTGGAGTGGGATGATGACTTTCTGTGGATCCCTGGCTGTTTCTATTGACAGAGATTCCGTCGCTTTCTTGGATTCCGGCGGATGAATCCCGCCCTTGAAAGATAAAAATTTCATTCTCCTGATCACCCCTTAATAGGTTGTTGATATAACTCATCTATTTCTTCTTGCAGTGATTGCTTAATCCAGGCAATGACATCAGGGTGATTCAGCGGCACGTCTTCTAACATAGGCCGCAGCTCCTGCGTGTTAAATGTCAATTTGCGCTGGTTGAAGCAGTGTTCGTACTGCAAGTCAAAATCATTATCGTTCATTAATATTAGAGCTATCGTTTCTGCCATATTTCCCAATGGCATTCTGTCAATATGCGACAGACGAAACCACGCAATCAAATCAGTGCCACATTCCTCAACTGATTTGATTTCCAGGCTGCCGTCGCACTCTTGAGCCGCTTGGTTTAACAAGGGAATTCCAAGGCCAACACGCCGGGTTTTTCGAGTTGTTGTAAATGGATCTTTGACGCTATTCAGTAAATCTGTAGCCATCCCTTTACCATTGTCTTTAATTTGGATTTCCAGGCGGTCGTCCACGGTGTCTTCATGAACAATAATGTTAATCAGGCTGGCGTCAGCACTGATAGAGTTTTGAACAATGTCAAGTATATGCAGTGCCAACTCTTTCATTATTTCGCCTCCTGATGCCGCGATAAACATTGCAGCAACTGTTTGATGCTTACCTGTTTCAACTCAACAAAAAAAACCTGTTCCAGAAGATTGCCCAGGTTGTGAGCGTCTGAACTGATAATCTGTCGGTAAATTGCTAATTGCTTTTGTAGACTAACAGGCAACGCTCCGCCGTTATTCTTGACTACTTCGATAGAATGAATTGGAAGCTCTGAGGGAATAAAACCTAGATTTGAAAGAATGCTGAAACTGTCTCGGTTAACATGAGCCGGTACCGGTACTCCTCCATAATCAATTATTTTCTTAATTAACTGGTCGAACGATAATTGAATTGCATTCATTAGCAGTCGATTATCTTCATCTATAAGTCGATCCATTGAGTCGAAGAGCCATTGATGTCCAAAAATATCAGGTCTATTCTGCAAAGGCGGAAGGTGTCTTTCAATATCTTTGTAAAAGCTGGCCAATGCAGTATACTCATTAAAGTATGCGAGCAAATGAACTTCTTCCTGCGTTGTAATTTCTATGCCTGGAACTACCAACAATGGTGTGTTTTGCGATGCCTTGATGCAGGCAGACACGTTGCCTATGGCGTTGTGATCGGTAATTGCAATCATTTGCAATCCTTTTAGTATCGCCATATTCACGATATTGTTGGGGGTCATATCTTCGTCTGCACAAGGAGAGAGTACGCTATGGATATGAAGGTCTACATAGACTTTCATAACACATCTGCACCCGTCAACTTAATTGCCAGTTCATACGCTGTCAGGGATGATTGAAAAAGGGGTATTCCTTCATCATTGGCCTTCTTAATTGTTTCATGAGGAATATCTGCATCTTCTACTACCACGATACAGCTAATATCTGCCATCAGCGCAACGGCCAGTATATTCAAATTGGTCTGGATTGTTATCCATAATTGTTTTTCCTGCGCTCGTCCCATAACCCAACTGAGCATATCACCAATGTAAATGCCTTCAATTTCCCGCTGAAGTCCATTTGCGCCAGCAATCAAGGTCAGGTCGTTATTCTGGCATAGTCCTTCTACTGTCATGTCGGCACCTCCTTTATCTTCATTGATGGGAATTCAAGTCGATTGATGGAAGATGATCTGCAACTTTGTAAATTTACCGACTTCCGATTCTATCACGAACTCGTCGGAGCATCGTTTCATATTTGGAAGCCCCATGCCTGCTCCAAATCCAAGTTCTCTAACATCTTTTGATGCAGTGGAATAGCCTTCTTTCATTGCCAATTGAATATCAGCAATCCCCGGGCCCCTGTCTAAGATAACCAGTTCAATGATTTCGGGATTTAGAATAAATTCAATGCTTCCTCCATCTGAATGTATGATAATATTCATTTCCGCTTCATAAGCGGCAACTGAAACACGTCGGATAATATCAGGTCGAACGCCAACTTGTTTCATGATTTTTTTAATTTGACTGGATACTTCTCCAGCCCTCTTGAAATCATTTTTTTCAACAGCATATGCACGCTGAATTGTAACCACCCCATCACTATTTGTGGATGATATTTGCTCCGCTAAGTCCTTTGGAGTATAAAATTCCCGAAGCAACAAAAAGAATATTCCTTGTTGTCATTGTCACGATGTCATTTTCTTCTGCCATGCGTATGGTTTCCTCGTCCGGGCGTTTCCCTCTGACAAATACAATGGAATGGATATCCATCATTTCAGCAGTTCTAATGGTGTGTGGGTTGGTTAGTCCTGTAAGAAGCAGTGTTTTGTCATCTACAAATGCCAACACATCACTCATGAGATCTGCTGCAAAGGCATTAGTGACCTCTCGGTCAAGGAACTGGTGACCAGATAGTATTTCTGCATCCAACAATGATTTTATCTCCAACAATTTCATCGCGTGACCTCCTTGAAGATTATTTTGCTCATGGCTATCCTGCAAAGCTAGAATAATCGTCGGGCAGTATTGTAACGTCTGCGATAATTATCTTCATTCAACGATGATACGATCACGCTCATGCTGCCGCCGGAGGAAGCATGAATAAACTGGTTGTTACCAATATAAAAACCGACATGATTGATGGACCCACTCGTATTATTGAAAAATACAAGGTCGCCCACCTGGAGGGTGTCACGACTCACAGGTGTTCCAACACCTGCCATCGTACGAGATGATCTTGGCAAATTAATACCGTTTGCTTTTAATTCATCTTTATAGTATGTGTTGAGAATATAATAAACATATCCCGAACAGTCAAATCGACTGGGACCTGCAGATGCGTACTTATACGGGCTTCCCAGATAGGACTTTGTAATGCTTATAAATTCATCTTCGTTACCTCTGAAGCCGCCTCGATTAACAGGATTCTGACCATTAATAATCAAAGATATGTCATCCTTGGGTATCCACCCGATACGACCGTCTTCGGTCTCAATGACGTATGCTTTCGATTCATATCCGCTTATGTATACAACATCGCCCAGTTGAAGCGTTTTAACACTTTGAGCCAATTCCTTCGAGTCGTAAACAGTGGAAGAATCTTTGTTGATGGCTCCAGATGGCAGATTGGGTATACGAACTATGTACTCACCGTGAACCCATCCCTTTTGACCATCACTCATTACTACGTGCAGCCATTCATTTTCATTATCAATTACTCTTATTTCCTGTCCTCGATTTAATTGAGTAACTCGTTGAGCTTCTGTTGAAGGAGATATGCGAACATTTAAATTGTCTGCATCTACAACTCCTTTTGTCACACTGTTTCGATTTTCAGGTTGAATGACCAGTAAATCTTCAAATATCCATCCCGTTGTTGCGTCGGAAGATATTTGATACCAACCATTCAATTCCTGCTTAACCACTACATTCGTCCCTGCTGAGAGCTTGGCAATTGCGGATTCTTCAAACCCTCCACCAGCCCTGACTGTAGCATTATCGCCGATGACAATACCAGAGCCCATGTTTGCAAAACCCGTTTGCACTGTTAACAAGAAAAAAGCTATTGTCAGTAAACCTTTTCTGAAATGTGCTGTTCTTCTGCCAGTGATAATGAATCACTCCTCAGTTACGGTTTTTGTGATTTCTCTCGCAATTACAATGTCTGTTCCCAGTTGTGATGCACCTCTTGAACATCATCATTGTCTTCCAATAAATCTACCAATTTGGCCATCTTTGTGCTGTCTTCTTCGTTTAATTTAACTTGTGTTTGCGGTACATAGACAGTCTCTGCTTCAAGTATATGAATGGAAGCGGCTTCCAGCTTTCCCTTAATCTGATGCAAGTCTTCTGGTGCTGTCATGATCACATATGCATCTGATTCATCAACAAAATCTTCAGCTCCTGAATCCAATGCAATCATCATCAACTCGTCTTCGATATACTGATCGTTTTTTTCAATAATCAATTGCCCTTTTCGATCAAACAAATAAGAGACGCATCCACTGGTTCCAAGATTTCCACCGCACTTGTCGAAAAGATGACGCACTTCCCCGGCAGTTCGGTTTCGATTGTCTGACAAAACTTCAACAATCACAGCCACACCGGCAGGTCCGTAGCCTTCATAGATAATCTGCTCAAAATTCTGTCCGTCATTATCGCCACTGGCTTTTTTAATTGCCCTGTCGATATTATCATTCGGCATATTATTGACCTTGGCTTTATCAATTGCTGCCTTCAAAGCGGCATTGTACTCTGGATCTGTCCCCCCTTCTTTCACTGCAACAGCTATTAATCGTGCCATTTTTGTATAAACAGAGGCTTTCTTCGAATCCTGCTTATTCTTCCGTTCTTTAATATTGCCTATCCTTCCCATTGATCGCACTCCTATTCAGTTTAACGTCACAAGTATTAACCTATTGAGTATTAATCAATTTGCTGTTCAGCCAAAGATTGGCTTGACTTAACATTATCATAGTCATTTTAGCACATCAAAGGGCTTCGCGCAATTGATCTTTACCACTCAGGCATCGGGGGCATTTGTCTCTTATGCCTAGTTTTTTCATGCATTGATTGTATGATCATTTTTTCTTTTTCCGGTATCATTTTACCCTCAAGAAATTGATCGATTATTTCATATGTAACTCCCATTTCATCTTCATCAGTCTGCCCTTCCCATAGCCCCGCTGAAGGTGCTCGTTCAATGATCTGTTTAGGTACTCCCAGCTCTTCTGCCCAGCGATACACTTCTGATTTTAATAAACCTGCAATGGGCAAGAGATCCACTCCCCCATCACCATACTTAGTAAAGTAGCCTGTGTAAACCTCAGCTGCATTGTCAGTTCCAACCACTAAATAATTCATTGCATTAGCAACCGCATAGATGGTACTCATGCGTAAACGGGCTCTCAAATTAGCATCGCTGATTTTTTGATAGTGTTCAGTAACTGGGCCTGTTTTCTGTAGGACATCTGTCACTTTGTTGATCATTGTCCGATGAATCTCTGAAAAATCGATTATTTGATACTGTAGGGATGCAGCTTCAGCAACGGCAATTCCGTCAATGACATCTTTTTGCTGACTGCTTATCGGAAGTATCAAACCCATAGAATTATCTGGGTAGGCCCGTTTAATTAAATTGGCAACAACCGCTGAATCAATTCCACCTGAAATTCCAACTACCAAGCCTTTGGCTCCAGCATCATTAACCTGATCTTTCAACCACTCAATGGATTTGGCAATGCGGGTGTCATCAAATACATTCATCTCATTCAGCTCGCTTTCATATAGAGTGAGGGTATCTTCCTCCTTATTTTATCTGGTTGCATTATATCACATTTGCCTGCAAAAAAATAAACGCCCAAGTAAATGATTCGTGAAATCAGGCGTTTATACGGCGTTATTTAAGTTAATGACCAAGTGTGACAAGTACGCAATCATTATACACTATATTCAAATCCAAATCTCGTGCTCTTTGCAGCACATCGCGGTCATATGTTCCTGGCTGAAACCAAATGTAAGCAATACCCGCATCCGCAGCTTCTTCCACCAATTTCAATGCAACAGGCGGAGGCACCACAACGCTGATACAATCAGGTTTTTCTGGTAAATCTTTCAACGTTGCGAACAGTAATTCGCCTTCCAGTTCTGCGTAGTTTGGATTTACTCCCCATACCTGATAATGGTTTTGTTTAAGTGATTTAAATATTTTATAGCCAAATTTTTCTTCATTTGGTGTTGCACCCACAACAACCCATTTCTTCATGGAGATCATTTTACGCTTACTTTCCTGTACGTTATCCATTTTCCATTCCTCCCACAAATTCATCACATAATGTTTATGCCCGAAATATCAAAAAGTAATCAGTCCATTAGAGACTTAATATATCGATACTCTGTTGACTGTTGATTCATAATTATTTGTGACGAAGAAATATCATCAAGGCACCTTAATATTAGTTCTTCATAGTCGAAGGGTACCACAAGTCTCAATTTTACAACTTCACCGTATTCGACTTCATCCATCAGGACGTCTTTGTTCTCAAGTTCATATTGCACTTTACCCCAATAGTGATATGGACAACTGACGACATAAACGCTGCATAATGTTAATGTAATAATCCCGGCTGCTTGAATTGCCCCCATCGCAGTATGAGAATAAGCCCTTTTTAAACCGCCTGTGCCTAGCTTAATGCCACCAAAATACCGCAGAACAATTACCATTGTATTATCCAAAAAGCGATGCTTCAATAATTCTAATATTGGGAGACCTGCTGTTCCAGATGGTTCTCCATCATCGCTGAATCTTTGAATCTGCCGATCGACTCCAAAAACATAAGCATATGCATAATGATTGGCGCCAGGGTATTTAATTTGAGTATTTTTCAGGAATTCAGCAGCTTCCTCTTCGTGTTTCAATGGAAAAGCAATACCAACGAATGATGATTTTTCAACTTCCAACGTCATTGCAGACTGCCGGGCTACCGTACTGTATTTTTTCATTGTTCAGCTCCTGCTTTTCATCTCCGCATTTATTCAGCAAATAAGCAGCAGTGTCATCACCGCTGCTTATTTGTGTATATAGTTTAATCTATTAGATGGCCACTTTTTCTTTCATCATTTCTTTATATTTGCGGTAAGAAAGACTGATGAGCGATCTGTCCTGACTATAGGTTATTTTATCAATAGCCTCATCAATTGGGTAAAATCCACCATCAACAAATCCTTCAGTTGTATTCACCTGAAACTCTTTGGATTTAGCATTCATAATGTACCACACAATTTGGTTGCACACGGGTTGCTTTCTGGTGACAGAAAAAAATTCGTAACATGTTTCACCGGCAGTTGACAGAATTTCTGCTTCAAGACCCGCCTCAATATCAATGCGGTTATAAGCAGTATCTGCCGCTGGTTCATCATTACGAATCTTACCTTTAGGCAATACCCATTCATCTTTATCATTCTTAAGAATAAACACTTGATTTGCGTAAAACACTACGCCACCAGCACAGTTGCGAACAATCATAACAGATTCCCCCTTCTTTCCTGTACTATCTTTATGATACCTTATTGCAGTGAAGTTTACAATCCCTTTTATAAATCTTTACAGTTTTCTACTTGACTATCTTCCGAAACCTATTGACATATTTTACGTCTCTTATCTTATAGCATTCAATTGACAATGATCAGGGCTTGAACGGCTACTTCTTTTTTCAATCAACAGGTTGTGGTATAATCAATCGGAGATTAAATTGCAGTTATTAATGGAGGGTCATTCATGAATCGCGAGTCACATACAACAAGCAATCGTACACGGGCTTCCCAATCATCAGGCAGTTCCACGGCATCAACAGTGCGCCGACGCAAAAAGAAAAACTCTGCCGGAAAAGTCATCTTTTGGACACTCTTGATATCAATTTTTTTGGTGCTCTTTCTGGCAGCAGGCACTGCACTTGGAATTGTCGCTGGAATTGTCAAAGAAATTGAACCCATTGATGCCAGTAATATTTACTCATTTCTTGATGAAAGCTCATTCATCCTTGATGAAGATGGACATGTGCTGGAAAAAGTTCAAACAGAAGGCTACCGCTCCCTGGTTGATTATCAAGAAATTCCAGATCATTTGATTAACGCTTTTGTTGCCATTGAAGATGAACGATTTTGGTCTCATAACGGCATCGACATCAAGCGCATTTTCGGAGCTTTTTGGGCAAATTTTCGCACAGGTTCCATGCAGGGAGCCAGCACAATCAACCAACAACTCGCCAAGATCATTTATCTTTCTCCGGAACAAACATATACCCGAAAAATAAAAGATGCCTATTATGGAATGCAGCTGGACAGTCAGTTAAGCAAGGAACAGATTCTTGAGGCTTATCTGAATACCATAAATTTGGGAAGCGTCGCTTACAGTGGTTCTTATAGCGTTCAGGCTAATGGTATCCAGGCTGCAGCAGAACTTTATTTTTCAAAGGATCTCGGTGAACTGACGCATGCTGAAGCCGCCTTGCTGGCAGGCATTGCTCGCAACCCACCCAGATATTCTCCCGTTTCAACGCTTCGAAAAGAGAATGTTCGTGACACGCATGTTGTTTATAATGACAGCGACGCAGAATATACAGTCGTATTCAATCCAGAAACCCTACCGCGCATGAGATTGGTTTTAAGCAGTATGCGCCGGTTAAATTATTTAACAGAATCAGAGTATCAGGCTGCCCTAAACCAAGATATCTCTGCAAGTATTAACCTTAACCGATTAACGAATGATGAGATTTCTTCCTACTTTGGCGATCTTGTACAGCGAGATGTTATCAACGAACTTGAAAAAATTGGTTATACTCGCAGCGAGGCGCGTCAAATGGTTCAATCAGGAGGTCTTGCGATACACAGTACTCTAAACATGCGCATGCAGCGCATTTTGGAAGAAGAGTTTAGTAAGGCGGAGAACTTTCCCGGCACATTGCGCGATAGTGAAGGAAATTACATTCTGGATGAAGAAGGCAATGTTCAGCCTCAATCAGCGATGGTTATCATTGATGATAATACCGGCCACATTAAAGCACTAATTGGCGGAAGGATGAGCGACGGGCAAAAAATATTTAATCGTGCACTTTCACCCAGGCAGCCAGGATCAGCAATGAAACCATTAGCTGCTTATACTGCAGCTCTTGATCTGGGTCTTACGGCAGGTACTGTTGTGGATGATATCCCAACCTATCTAAATATTCATGCGCCGAATACTCCCTGGCCGCGTAATCACTATACAAGTATTGGTTATTATGGCTTAATGACCATGCGCGAAGCGATGCGGGTTTCAAGTAATGTTGCTGCAGTAAGATTTGCAGAGATGCTTGGTCAGTACGATGATCGGCCTCCGGCCAAAATCATGTTTGACTATATGGAACGAATGGGTATCACATCGCTGGTTCACGGAAATGACCCTGTTATCAGCAATGGTCAGGCCTTCCATGACGAAAACTATTCCATGGTACTGGGTGGTATGACGAAGGGCGTTTCGCCGCTTGAGATGACCAATGCCTTTGCTGTTTTCGCCAATCAGGGAATATATACAGAACCAGTCACTTTTACAAAAGTATATGACCGTCGTGGAAACCTGATACTGGATAAAAAGCCTGAACGAAGCCGAGTCCTTTCCGAACAGGCTGCTTTTATCATGACTGACTTGCTCCGTGATGCCGTTTCATCAGGAACCGGCTCCAGAGCCCGCATCGATCAAGGCAACAGTCAGATTCCTGTAGCGGGCAAAACAGGTACAACCAGCGATCAAAAAGATGCCTGGTTCGTAGGCTATACACCTTACTATACTGCGGGTGTATGGATCGGACATGATTTACCTGAAAAACTGTCGGAAGGAAGTCGTATGGCTGCAGAACTGTGGAAGACTGTCATGGTACGGGTTCATGAAGACCATGCTCCCAAGTCCTTTGAACAGCCTGACGGCCTGGTACGCGTCAATATATGTTCCAAGTCAGGAAAACTTCCCACAGAATTGTGTGCACTTGACCCACGCGGAAGCACGGTGCGATCGGAATTATTTGTTCAAGGAACACAACCCACCGAATACTGTGAAGTTCATGTGCAAGCCGATATTCACGTTCCCAGTGGAAAATTGGCCACCGAGATGACTCCCCCATGGGAAGTTGAAACCCGAATTTTTACAAAGCGATCAGAACCCTATATTCCTGAAGAACATAATGGTATTGTTCCGCAGGACTTCCCGTACGAATTACCTCTGGCGGAATATGACCCCTTCATTGATGGTTCAGGAAGTTATATCCCCTTCGATCCAGGAAATTCATGGAACTGGGACCCAAACGATACGCAGGACAACAATACACCCTCAAATGAATCACCGACTGACTCCAACTACATCAGCAAAACATTGCGAATCGGACCATTAAGCTTCGAAGGAACTGCCCAGTTGTCACTTTATCGGGTGCATGATGGTAGACGAACACTACTCGAAGTGCGTACGCACCAGATTGATCGTGATGGTGATCATTGGGAGGTTCGTATCGTCGGTACTCCTGGCAGTGGATTGTCACAATACGAGGTTGAAATCAACGGGACAGTCAGATACCAACAATCAGTCGAATTTTAATGAAGGGGGATTCATTTATGTTTACCGTTGGTATAATCACCGCCAGTGATAAAGGTGCCCAAGGCCAGAGAGAAGATCAAAGCGGTCCTGCAATTGCTGGTTTTATCGAAAAAATCGGTGGCAAAGTAGTTCAAAAAGTTATCATACCCGATGAAAGGGAGGTTATCTCCAAGCAATTGATTGCCTTTTGTGACGTGGATCATCTGGATTTAGTATTCACAACAGGTGGTACAGGCTTTTCCAAGCGCGATATTACTCCCGAAGCCACACAAGATGTGATTGAGCGTGTTATTCCAGGCTTTACAGATCTAATCCGGGTTAAGAGCTTTGAGTCTAATCCAAGAGCTATACTCTCCCGAGCCGTTGCAGGCATTCGCAAAGATACGATCATTATTAACCTTCCCGGAAGTCCCAAAGGTGTACTTGAGGCACTGGATATTATTGGTCCTTCTCTGGTACATGGCATTGAAATTTTGAAAGGAAGCGCAACAGAATGTGCTTCGCATCATCAGTAAAGAAAACCATATGGAGTATATGAAATAGCAAAAACCGGCGTAATAACTTCAACGCCGGTTTTTGCTATTATGATTGATTATCTGTACCAGTACTTTCAGATTTTTTATACTTACACTAACGGAATTTCATCTTCCTCTGTGCCAGGTCTGACATAATCACCTGATTTTCCGCCAGATTTGCGCAACAGGCAAATATCAGTTATGGTCATTTCCTTATCAATGGCTTTGCACATGTCATAAATGGTCAGTGCTGTTACTGATACTGCAGTCAATGCTTCCATTTCCACACCTGTTTTACCGGTTGTTTTAACACTTGCCAAAACTTCAATTCTACTATTTTCCCGATCAATATGAAACTGAACATCGGCACCTGAAAGAAACAGGTTATGACACATGGGTATCAGCTCACTGGTTCTTTTGGCGGCCATAATGCCAGCTACCTGAGCCACTGCCAGTACATCCCCTTTATAAATGTCGTGCTCGATAATACGACGAAGCGTTTCTGGTTTCATTGTAATTGATCCCTTGCAAGTTGCCTCACGCTGTGTATTCAGTTTATGTCCAACTTCAACCATTTTGGCACGGCCTTCTTCATTAAAATGTGTTAACTTCGACATGCTGCTTCCTCCTTTTGTACATTATACGGGCTAAGACAAAGCATCTTCGCACACCACCTGATGCAGTGGCTCTTTAACCCATTCCACTTCAACACTATTCAACAAATCGGTGGTCATCGCTTCCATCTCAATCAATTTTTCCGAGTTTACAATTTTATCCAGACGTGGTTTGGTGACAGGACGTTTAGGTAAAAAAACAGTACAACAATCCTCAAATGGTAAAATAGATGTCTCATAAGTATCAATTTTACGGGCAAATTGAATGATTTCACTTTTATCCATTGCTATTAATGGTCTAAATACAGGTAGCGATACCGCTTCATTTGTTACACGTATGCTTTGAATTGTTTGACTTGCCACTTGTCCCAACGACTCCCCAGTAATCAACGCATCGCACTCGTGTGAAGTGGCCAGCAGTTCTGCCAATCGGGTCATCATTCGACGCACTAAAATTGTTCCTTCGTCATCCGGACACTTCTCGGCAACTTCTTGTTGAAAGGGCAGCAGGTTAATAGAGAATAATTGAATTGGTCCACAATAATGCGAAAGCAGCCTGGCAAGATTTTTGACTTTATCCATAGCTTGTTTGCTTGTATATGGGTAACTGTGAAAATGCACCGCCTTTAAAGCAACACCTCTTCGAGCCACCATCCAGCCAGCCACCGGGCTGTCGATTCCTCCGGAAAGCAACAGCATCGCATTGCCATTAGTTTCCCTTGGCAATCCGCCTAATCCACGAATTCTATCGCTGAAAATATATGCTGATTCTTTGATTTCCACATGGATGGTTGTCTCTGGATGATGTACATCCACTAAAAGCCCTTCTGTGTGCTTTAACAGATACGCGCCAATCTCTCGGCTGATTTCTTGAGAGCTATTTGGAAACGACTTATCTGTTCTCTTTGTCTGCACCTTAAATGTTTTTACTCCCCGCTGTAATTGTAGATGCAACAATTCATTAAGTGCAGCTTCTTTTATCCCTTCCATAACGACAGGAATCTTAACAGCGATACTGATCAAATCAATACCAAATACCTTCATCAACGCTTTCAGCAGTGGAGATTCATCCCGCTGCTCGATGGGCACGTATATTCGATTGTGCTGCAAATAAAACGAATGACACCCTAGTGGCTTAAGCACGCGACGAACTGACTTCATAAGCTTTTCTTCAAAAAGGCGTCGGTTTTTCCCCTTTAAAACCGTTTCACCACTTCGGATAATAATCAGCTTTTCCAACGATTCACCTCTTCATCATTTTTCTCATTTTTTTTGTATTTTTTGCCAAACAACCCAAAAAATAATCCAATTCTTCAAGCGTAAGGCTTTCATCAAAACTAACCCTCAAAGCACCTTCTATTAAATGATCAGGTACTTTCATCGCCTTTAGAACATGACTGCCTGCCTTGTGTGATGAACATGCCGACCCAGCTGACAGATGAATCCCATCATCTGACAACATCCGTAGCATCACTTCGCTCTTTGTTCCTTCAATGCAAACCTGAAGAATCCCCGGAGCCTGATTGTCCTCTGTTGCTTCAATAATGTGAACATCGTCGAGAACTGAATTTAATGTCTCAATCATCTGGTATCTCAAGCTTCTTGTCTTTTTAATTTTTTCGTTCAGGCCATTTATTTTCAACTCTAATGCTGCTTCCATGCCAGCAATTCCTGCAATATTTTCAGTACCGGCTCGAATCCCGTTTTCTTGTCCACCGCCCATAATCATGGACATCACTTTTCGGGGATAACGAATGAATAAGGCTCCAATACCTCTGGGCCCATTGAATTTATGACCACTGATGCTATAAAAATCAGCCTGCAGCGCAGACACATTCACTCGAATTTTTCCCACAGCCTGAATACCGTCAATGTGAATCAACGTATTCGGATTGCTATCTCGAATGACCTTGATCGCGGCTTCCAACGGTTGTTTAATTCCTGTTTCATTATTAACGTGCATCAAACTAACCATTGCTGTTTCACTCGTGACCATTGATTCCAGTGCTGCAACATCAATCATTCCATTTTTCTGACAGGGAATCTGAAATACTTGTTCGCCACTTTTTTTTAAAAAGCTGTATGGCATCATCACAGATGGGTGTTCAATAGCGCTACATATCCACTGGTACCGGCCAAACTTCCAACCATGTGTCCCCATGATTGCCAGATTGTTACCTTCTGACCCTCCTGATGTGAAGATGAGCTCTCCTGATGATACATGGAGCAAATCTTTGATGGTTTTTCGGGACAATTCCATTTTCTGATTAACAGAATATCCGGCATGGTGCATTGAGGAAGGGTTCGCATAATTTTCTTGATAGCTTTGATTCATAACACGCATCACATTGACATCTAATTTTGTTGTTGATGCATTATCCAAATATATTTCCATATACATCCCCCGCTTAAATGAACTCGACGCTTATCATCATAACGGAATATGTCAGCGATGTAAAGCTTCCAATCGTTGTTTGTGGATTGGAAGCTTGTCATATGATCTATTGACTTTGAAGAATGATTTGTTTTGCAAGACCTGTGAGATGTTCTTCCACTTCAGATTCAAAGAACCAATAACGAGAATGTTCCTTTAATTGTTCCCAGTAATTATCGAGGCGATCAAGTGCATAACCCGTTCCTTTATCAATAAAACTGATGAATACGTCGTTTTGAATCAGAATTAACAGCGTTGGTATATCTGTTTCGGATTGGATCAAAGGTGGGTATAGTTCCGCCGCCTCTGTCAAACGATTTTGATTCAATAGTTTTTCGCTAAGAAGTATCGTTGATTCAATCTTTTCCTGTCGACTCAACTCACTTCGACGGTGTCGCTGCAGTGCATCAATGAAAAGAGTGTCAGGGGCTTCGTTTTGAATTTCATAAGCTAACAACAAGAAATCATTTACATCCGATGGATTCATACCCATGTATTTTTGCAAGGCTTCTGTTGCCAGTTCCACCCTTCTTAACGGATTAATGGATTGATCGTAGACCATCAAATAAAAATTATTTGCCAATACTCTCTGATAATCCTGGTTTTTCAGGGTCCATAAAGTTTCGATTGGATCAGGATCATAAAGATCGCGTTCATCGAATGGTATAAACCCTACAATGTCCCGATATTCCAGAGTCGCAATAATATTATTCATTTTTCGATCCAACTCATCATATTGACTTCTATTTAATGGAATATCAAGAACCGGATACCCTAATTGTCTATTGTTTTCAGGATACGCAATCGAGAGTCGGTCGATTTTCAAGTAGGAAAGATTATGATATATTTTTTCTGCCAGTACAGCTGCTTCAGCTCGGGTTATCAAGTTGTCAGGGCGAAATGTCCCGTCCTCATAACCACTGATAATTCCACTTGCCGCCAGTTCGCTCAATTGATTTGCATGGGGATCAGCGGCATTCACATCAATAAAGTGTATATCTGCCGAATTAGAAATAGGGGGTGTTGTCAGGCCATGTGTTAACAGTGCAACTTCAAGACGTGTAATTGGTATGTTTGGATAAAAAAACTCGCCTGGAAAGACAGTTTTTAATGCGAGGGCATCTTCCTTGGTCGCAAACATTTGCTGATGAACATTCTGGACACTTTTATATGCCCAGTGATTAACTGGCAGATCATAATAGTCTGCATCACTTATGGAGAATTCACTCTTCAATCCATTTAAATTAATAATTTTATTGATCATCACAACAAATTCTGCTCTAGTAATGGAATGATCAGGTCTGAAAGTTCCGTCAGGATACCCGCTGAAAACCGGAACATCGAAACTTACCTGATAGATTGCTTCTTCAGCCCAGTGATTGTCTATGTCATTGAATATAAAAGCATTGACTGTATATGTTGAAAAAATCATCATCAACACCAGCACTACTATGCTCCGTTTTTTCATGATTTCCCTCCTGTTAAAAGTCAAATTCGTTATATAATACCACATGACTTATTTCATTTGGCCTCGCTATGTTTACATACTACCCAATAGTTGTAACGATATTGCCAGTAAATGGTTTCAGATTTCATGAAACATTTTTTGATTCTTCTTCTGAAAATGACAAACAAGCGATTCGAGGCACTCCCCTGAAAGAATGCCTTGAATCGCTTATTGGGCTTAATCACAAACTATTAAATCTACAAATTATTCGATGTGAACTCCTGAATAATAGTGTTGCAGAATCTGCTGCCAGGAGTATCCTGCTTCTGCCATCGATTTTGCTCCATATTGACTCATACCAACACCATGGCCATATCCTTTTCCAGCAAAAATGACTGATTGATTATTCAGTTGTATATTGAAATAGTGGCTTTTAAGCCCGAATACCCATCGATTCTCCTGCTTAATTAATTCTTGAATACCCTGACTACCCACAACGATCAATTTGCTGACACGTCCGTTTTCAGTCATCTCATCAATATAAACATTTTCTACTTCACCAATGTTCATTTGATTATTGCGCATTGCCTGTTCCAACTCTGGATATGTCATACTAACTTCCCAGCTCGCGTGTGGAGCATTGAGCGAATATGAATCATCTACTCCTCTAGCATATGGAACTGCTTCACGCCACACATTCTCACTGGATTCAGTTCGCCCTCCGCTATTGGAATGATAATACGGAATTACCAGTTCCCCCTGATAGGTCATCACTATTCCTGTGGTTTGATCGACTGCTTGATTGGTGCTTGATTGTTCACTGGTATATCCACCATATACCTGAGAATTGACCGTTGTGCAAACGTCAAAACCCAAATCGCGATATTTGCCAAGGTTCGCAATGGCAAAACCTCTGGCGGCAACAGCCTGTGCCTTGAGTGCTTCTAAACTCCAACTATGTGGCATCTCGCGTGGTACAACACCGTACAAGTATTGTTCAATAGGCAGTCGATTAATGACCGTCACGTTTTCGAATGGTTTTCGAATGGCTGTCACTGATCCACGATATTTTGCCTGACCAATTTGCACCAATGACTGATCAGGATTATTCGATTCCGAGATAATGTGAAGCGGCGTTTCTGATGAATATACAATAATTGGATTTCCTGAGCTGCTACTGATTCGAATACGTCTTGAGTCAGCGGCAACAACATGCCACAACACAGAATCAACTTCCAGCTTTATGATATCCCGATCTGCATCTGAAGCTGTTTGGTAAGGACCAACGTAAACGTTCCATCCATGCATGTCACGTGCGATTAACCCGGTTACTCCTGACAAACGCAGCTCTTGCAAGAATTCCTGGGCCTTCTCCAATGTTTGTATCCACCCATCAGTACCAATGTAATAATTGTCATCACGTACCAGCTGCAATTGATTAGTGTCTTGGATTCTAATCTGTGGATTGAACTGATCACCAGCAAATTCACCAATAACAAATCCATCACCTGTTGTTACCTGTATGCGAGACAAAGCCGTTTCACCAAAATTAATCCCTACGTCAATATACTTTGGAATATCTGATTTATCAAATGGTTGATGATAACTATAACTTTCTTCCGGATCCAGTTGAGTCGAGTGTCTGGTGACAGTAGTAACTGTTTCTGTTTTGTTGTCATTCTGTGTAATTGATGTTTCTAGTAAAGGTTCGGGAAATTCCAGAGACGCAACACGAGCCTGTTCGCTCCAGCCCACATTCCCATAGTTTTTCAATTGATTAAAGTAAATTGCTGTCTGACCATCAATGTTAAAAGAAACCACTTCAATACCATCAAGATAAGTTTTGATGTCGGTAAACAATACCGGATAAAGTCGCTTACCCGGTTCTGTCTGAGATACTTCATAAGGCTTTCCGGTAATACTTTGTGCTGAATTTCTGTTTACATGAAGTGTTCTCTCCTGTTCATTCCATGAAACGTTAAAACCATATGCCCGTAAATCTTCAACGATGATCGCGGTATATCCGTTAATATTAAGAGAAGGAATAGATTTATTGTCAATGACCGCAAGAATATCAGTGGAAAGAACCTCGCCAATCTCCGTGCCCACTGTCATAGCGTGGCTGATATTTGTCATCAGTAACATAATAGTCAGAATGACTATCATGCTGATAGTCATTATTAAACATTTTCCTTTAGTTGAAGAACTCCTATAATGAAATGCTCTCATGGCATATTCCTCCTCTATGAAACTACATTTATTTTACATAATATGGCTGTTTTAGTAAAGGGATATGACTGACATGTTATGTAGTTGTAAGAATCAAGTCTAATTTCTCACATTTAACCATGGTGTTGTTCTGTTATCTCAAAAGGAACATGATGATCATATCATAAGGCTCTGTGTGAAATTTTTATGATCAAATGACATCAACTGTGTTCTATTTTTAAGTCATAATCATAATTATATCATGCGAAAAAGGCCCGAACGTTTATTTAACGTTTGGACCTTTGTACGTTCTGGTGCGCCCAGAGAGATTCGAACTCCCGACCTCTTGATTCGTAGTCAAGCACTCTATCCAGCTGAGCTATGAGCGCACGATGTGGAGGCGACACCCAGACTCGAACTGGGGATAAAGGTTTTGCAGACCTCTGCCTTACCACTTGGCTATGCCGCCTGATAAATCTGGTGACCCATCCGCGACTCGAACGCGGGACACCCTGATTAAAAGTCAGGTGCTCTACCAACTGAGCTAATGGGTCAAATCACTGGAGCGGAAGACGGGAATCGAACCCGCGACCCTCGCCTTGGCAAGGCGATGCTCTACCGCTGAGCCACTTCCGCATAGTAATAAAATGTGGTGCGGGTGGAGGGACTTGAACCCCCACGGTCGCCCGCTAGATCCTAAGTCTAGTGCGTCTGCCAATTCCGCCACACCCGCAACAATATAAAGATGGCGACCCGGAAGGGGCTCGAACCCTCGACCTCCAGCGTGACAGGCTGGCATTCTAACCAACTGAACTACCGGGCCGGATATTGGTGGGAGCAACAGGGCTCGAACCTGTGACCCCCTGCTTGTAAGGCAGGTGCTCTCCCAGCTGAGCTATGCTCCCACATTGGTGACCCCTAGGGGAATCGAACCCCTGTTACCGCCGTGAAAGGGCGGTGTCTTAACCGCTTGACCAAGGGGCCTGGTTAATTGGTAGCGGCAACAGGAATCGAACCTGTGACCTTTCGGGTATGAACCGAACGCTCTAGCCGGCTGAGCTATGCCGCCATATTAAAACAATGGTTGCGGGGACAGGATTCGAACCTGCGGCCTCCGGGTTATGAGCCCGACGAGCTTCCAGCTGCTCCACCCCGCGTCGTTAATTGATGAATCTTAGCTAAAATCCTGGTGCCGAAGACCGGAATCGAACCGGTACGATCTTGAAGGATCGCAGGATTTTAAGTCCTGTGCGTCTGCCAGTTCCGCCACTTCGGCATGATTGGCTCCAGAGAGAGGACTCGAACCTCCAACCTACCGGTTAACAGCCGGGTGCTCCACCATTGAGCTACTCTGGAATGTTAGGGTATTTAGAAGGTAAGGAGTCGCAGCGACCTACTCTCCCAGGACTTCACGTCCCAGTACCATCAGCGCTGAAGGGCTTAACGGCTGTGTTCGGGATGGA